>NZ_CP092104.1:1200000-2400000 GCF_016918765.2 Flagellatimonas centrodinii | reverse complement strand
GGAGACCCGCACACCACTGCCGGTCTGGGTGGCGGCAAGGCCGAGACTGGAGGCCGCGTAGACCTCGGCGAACTGGGTACGTCCGCCCTTGAAACCGGCGGTGTTGGCGTTGGCAATATTGTGGCCGGTGACGGTCAGGTCGCGGCTGGCGGCGGTCAGGCCGGAGAGGGCGGTTTGAAAGCTCATGGAAGTCTCCTGGTCAAACGGTGCGCGTTCAGGCGCGGATCTGAAGAATGTCGGTGAGGCCAACCGTGCTGCCGTCATCCAGTTCCAGCAGCAGACCGCTGGCACTGGGGATGACGGCACTCACCGTCGCTTCACTGCGGGGTGCCAATGCGGTGGTGGTATCGCCACTCACGGCACGGGCCTGGAGGAAATAGGTGCCATGGGGGGCAGCCTCGCCATTGCTGCGGGTGCCGTCCCAGGCCAACCGCAGGGTGCCGCTCTCGGGTGTGTCCTGGCGCAGCTGTGCCACCCGCACGCCGTTGGCGTCGAGCACGTCCACTTCGACCCGGGTGGTGCCCGGTTCGATGACCAGCGAGAACGCATCGGGCGCGCCGCCGTCCCACTTCAGGATGTCGGCGATGCGCTGTACCGGCTTGCCAAGCAGGGCGGCCCCCTGCAGCACCTGATCGGCATTCATGCGGCCTGCCAGCGCCTGAAAGCTGTCGTCCAGTTGCTGGACCCCGGCGACCACCGAGAACTGCGCCAGCTGGCCGAGAAATTCGGTGTTGGCCATCGGCTCCAGCGGGTTCTGGGCATTGAACTGTGCCAGCATCAGCTGCATGAACTCGCCCTGCCCCAGCGACTGCTGCTGGGTGCCCGCGCTTTGGGTGGCGCCGCGGAGCGCGCTGACGGCGTCCATCAGTTACGCCCCATGTTGAGGGTTCGCATCATCAACTCCTTGGCGGTGTTCATCGCCTCGACACTGGATTGGTAGCTGCGGCTGGAAGACATCAGGTTGACCATCTCCTCCACCGGGTTGATCGCCGGGGCGTAGACATAGCCATCGGCATCTGCCATCGGGTGCCCGGGCTGATAGCGGGCCTCGGCGGGCCGGGTTGACTCGGCGATCCGGGTGACCTCGACACCGGCCATCCCCTGCGCGTCCATCACCGTGCGGAACTCCGGCATGCGCGCCCGGTACGCGGCTTCCGGACTGCTGGCGACGGAATCGGCATTGGCCAGGTTGGAGGCCACCGTGTTGAGCCGGACCGACTGCGCCGCCATGGCGCTACCGGCGATATCGAAGAGGCGGAAGCTGCTCATGGCATCGCGCCCTATTGCCCTGTGATGGCGGTCAGCAGACCGCGCACCCGGGATTCAAGGAAGTTGAGACTGGCCTGGTAGTGCAGGGCAGCGTCGGCAAACGCTGCCTGTTCGCGTGGCAGGTCGACCCGGTTGCCATCCACTGACGGCTGGCTCGCGTAACGTTCAAATTGCGCGGCCTCGAAGTCGAGCGGGGTATCGCCCGCGGCCGTGAGGGCCTTGGCGAAATCGAGGTCCCGCGGCACGTAGCCCGGGGTGTCGGCATTGGCAAGGTTGCCGGTGATCAGCTCCAGTCGGCGGGCGTGCAAGGCCAGGGCCGGCTCGTGAACACCGAAAACACGCTGCATGTTGAGAGGTTGGCTCATCCTCGGCTCCTGTGCCGGTGGTTGAGCTCTGCCCTGCAATCGCCGGTGTCCCCGGTCGCGAGCGGTCCGTTGCGGCCGCTAAGCGGCAGCAGGCAGCGCCAGATCCTCGAGGACCGCGGCCGCCAATTCTTCTGCCGAGAACTTGGGCACGAAGCGGTCGGCTCCGACCCGGGCCACCAGCTGGGCGTTGAAACGACCCGACAGCGAGCTGTGCAGCAGCACCCGCAGATGCTTCAGTCGCGGGTCTTCCTTGATCCTTGCCGTCAACGCATAGCCGTCGAGCTGCGGCATCTCCAGGTCGGAGATCACCAGCCGCAGCCTGGCCAGGCGGCCACTGTCCGCCGCCTGCTGCAACCAGGCCAGCGCTTGGGCGCCGTCGCTGAGCAGGATCGGTTCTGCACCCAGCGCAGTCAGGGTGCGCTGCAGCTGGGCGCGGGCCACCGCCGAATCATCCACCACCAGCACCTCCGGCCGCTCGCCAGAGAGTTTGCCGTGCCATTGACTGGGCAACTCATGGGCCTCGCCGACGATGTCCGCGAGCACCTGTTCGAAGTCGAGGATGTGCAACCAGCCCCGTGGCGTTTCCACCAGGGCGGTGATCCGCGCTCGCTCGGTCGCATCGGGCGGCTGCAGATGCGCAACGTCAACATGCACGATGCGCTCGACTCCGCTGACCACGAAGGCCTGCTGGCGTCGATTGAATTCGGTGACCACCCATAAGGGCTGCGCCGGCAGGGCCAGCCCGAACGCAGTTGGCAGCGCAATCACCGGCATCAGCTGGCCGCGCAGTTCGGCCAGCCCCTGCACCTGCGGATGCAGGCCGGACACCGGCGTCATCGGCACCGCGGTGGTCACCTCCAACACCTTGAAGACGTTCACCGCATAGTGCTGCGCGTCGCCGAGTGAAAACGTGAGCAAGGCCAGTCGATTGTGGCCGGCCAGGCGGGTCTGCTCGTCGATACGATCCAGGAGGGTGCTCATGGAGGGCGTATCGGCGGCATGCGCGAATTCTTGAGCGACTTCGTCGGAAACCGCCCATCCTCCGAACGCAACCGCTCGGACGCCGGTGCCCCGCAGATGCAGGTCATGACGCATGCGTTCACTTTCCGTCATTGCCTTGCTGCTGTTGTCGAGCACGTCGCTGCAGGCGGCCGACACGCTGTCATTGATCCGCGCTGCCGCCGTCGGTGCCAGCCCGTTCACCGAAGGCGAGGCGCGCCTCGACCCACGTGTCCGGGTAGCCCCCTGCACGGTGCCACTGCAGGCACAGGTGACCACGGCGACGGCCGAGCAGGCAACGGTTCAGGTTGGATGCACCCAGCCGGCCTGGCAGCTATACGTGCCGGTACGGGCCCAAGGCAGTGCACAGGTGCTGGTGCTGGCCCGCCCATTAGCGGCCGGGGAGCGGGTCGGTGCCGAGGATATCCGTGCCGAACCGCGCGCCCGCGCCAGCCTTGGCTACGGCGCCCTGACGGATCAGGCCATGGTGGTGGGTCGGCAAACGCGGCGTGCCCTGCCGGCCGGCCGAGTCTTGACGCCCGGCGACGTGCTCACCCCGCCGATGATCCGCCGCGGCGACACGGTGACCCTGGTGGTGGATCGCGGCCCGGTCCAGATCCGCATGCCGGGTACCGCCTTGAGTGACGGCGCCGAAGGCGCCCGGATCGGAGTCCGCAACAGCCGCTCCGGTCACCGCGTGGAGGGAATCGTCCGCGATGCTGGCCGGGTGGAGATTCCGGGGTGAACGGTCGCGGGACTGCCGCCACCGAACACCCCGGGGGACTTTACGGCTGCTGTGCCTGGCGGGCCTCCCACTTCTCACGCAGTTCGGCCTTGCGCGCTTCACAGGCCGCAGGATCGGCATCACAGGCCGCCTTCATTTTGTCGCGCTTCTGCCGAAGCTCGGCCTTGCGCGCCTCGCAAGCCGCCGGGTCGGCCTCGCAGGCGGCCTTGCGGTCTGCCCACTTCTCGCGCCGTTCGGCCTTTACCTCTTCACAGCGCGCCGGATCAGCCGCACAGCGCTCGCGGGCCGCATCCAATCGCGCCTTCATCTTCTCGCAGCGTTCGGGGTTTTCAGCACACCGGGCCTCGATCTGGGCGCGCTGTTCGGCGCTGAGCGCACCGCCCTGCGCCAACGCAGCCCCGGCGGACAGGCTCAGTATCAGGCCTGCGGCTAGCGCGGAAAGGGTTCGATTCATGGAAAGCTCCTTCAGGGGTGGTCTTGTTCACGATGCACCGGATCGACCAAGGGTCGCAAACGACGACTTCCCGACGCCAACGCTAAAGTTTTTCCGGCGGCCGCCGATAGGGCGGCAACTGAACCGGATATCCGCCATGAAAGTCACCACCCCACCGCCCCTGTCCGCTGTCCGATCCGTGGTGCCGGCCCGTACGCCTGCAGGCGGAGAGCCGCCGGTGCCGGTGACCGCCAGCAGCGCACTGTCGCTGTCGGATGCCGCACGCGCCCCGCAGTCACCGACCGACCGTCAGGTCCCCACAGACGAGCCGCGCGTCGCCAGTCTGCGTCTGGCCGTGCAGGAAGGACGTTACGCGGTCAACGCCGAGCAAATTGCCGACCGGTTGCTGCAGTGGACACTCTAGCGACACCGCCCGCCGTGGTAGCGGCACTTGATGCCCTGGAACGCGCACTGCTACGCGATCCGGCGGCTATCGAAGCAGCCATTGGGGCACTACGGCGCGCGTTGGCAGCCTTGGCACAGGCACGGCCCATGCCCGCCGCCGACACCCTGGAACGTCTGCGCCAACGCGGGCGCCAACTGGCCGAGATGGCCCGCCTGCGACTGCAGTCGACCGCTCGGCTACAGCGCGCACTGGAACCGGTCTCGAATACCCTGGTGTACTCCCGCCGCGGCTGACGGCGAGGGCCGACGCTA
The DNA here is from genome assembly GCF_016918765.2 of Flagellatimonas centrodinii. Classification (GTDB taxonomy): domain Bacteria; phylum Pseudomonadota; class Gammaproteobacteria; order Nevskiales; family Nevskiaceae; genus Polycyclovorans; species Polycyclovorans centrodinii. The sequence goes on along the minus strand of NZ_CP092104.1, from coordinate 2,395,472 downwards.
GGGGTTCAACGGCACCCAGGCCGCGACCCGAGTGCCCTCGCCGGCGAGGCTGGTCACCTGCACGTCGCCGCCCAGCAGCCGGGCCCGCTCATGCATGCCAAGCAGTCCGAAATGGCGTTCGGTCACCGGCGGCAATTTGGCCGGATCAAAGCCACGACCGTCATCCTCGATCACCAGCTGCAGGCGCTGGCCCTCCAGCGTCAGCGACAACCGCAGGCGTTCAGCGCCGGCGTGCCGAAGGACGTTGGTCATCGCCTCCTGGGCAATACGAAACAGGGCCGTCTCCACTTCCGGCGAGGGTCGGTCCGCCGGCGGCGACAACTGCATTTCGAGCTGCAGGCGTCCGAGTGCCGCCTGGCGCTCGGCGTACCAGCGCAGTGCCGGCGCCAGACCCAGGTCGTCAAGCACCGCCGGCCGCAGATCCAGCGACAGGTTGCGCACCTGTTCGATCAGCGCATTGAAGCGCTCGCCGAGATCACGCCGTAGCGCTGCCGACAGGCGGACCGTCGGATCGCGCACCCGCATCAGCCCAGCCGTCAGCTGCTGCCCGATCTCGTCATGCAGCTCACGCGCCAGGTGCCGCCGCTCATGCTCCTGCACCTGCACCAACTGCTCAGACAATACCCGCAACCGCTCGGCGAGCGTCTCCAATCGATGTTCACGGTCGCGCCGCTCACTGGTATCCAGAATGGTGGCCACGAACACCGACGAGAGATCGTAGGCGGAATAGCGCAGCACCACCTCCACCGGATAGTGACTGCCATCCTTGCGGCGATGCACCGTCTCGAAGCGCAGCTCGGACACCCGTCCCTGCTGAAGCGGTGCGATCATCTGGCGAAAGACCGCTTCGGTGTACTCGGGCTTCAGTGTCAGCGGGGTCAGCGTACGCAACTCTTCGATCCCGTATCCGAGGTTGCTGCGGGCCGGCTTGTTGACCATGACGAACTGCAAGGTATCAGGGGCAAACAGGTAGATCTCGTTGCGAGACTCTTCCAGAATCTGGGCGTATCGCTGGGCATCGGTCTCGAATCGCTTGCGCTGGGTGATGTCCATCACCACAGCGAGCACTCGCGGCTGGTGTGGTGCATCAACCCGGCGACCGCGCTCGCCGATCCAACGGGTACCGCCGCCGGCATCGACAATGCGATAGGCATGCTCGAACGGTAGTCCGACCTCGACGGCGGCATGCCAGACAGCCTTCACGGCCTCGCGGTCAGCAGGGTGGACCACACGCAACAGCTGATCGACCGTCTCCAGCGTCTGCGGAGCCGGGTCGCCGAAGACCGCGCAGGCTTCGTCACTCACACGTAACCGACCGCTATCGGGGTCGAGCTGCCAGACGCCCATGCCCGCTGCTTGCAGCGCAAGCCGCTGCCGCGCCTCGGCGGCCTCAAGCCGCTGTTGTGCGCGCAGGCTGTCACGGATATCACGCAGGATCAGGGTGTGCAGCACACCGCCGCGCAGCGTCAACGAGGACACCGATACCGCCACCGGAATCATGCTGCCGCCTTGATGCGCTACCCGCATCTCGGTCGTTCCGGTCTGCGGCGACCACAGGTCGGGTGCCGGCTCGGCGCCGGCTGGAGGCCGCAGCCAGCACGCCAGCGGTCGCCCAAGGACCTCGGCAGCAGCGATGCCGAACAGCCGCTCGGCGGCATGGTTGAACGACACCAGATGCCGCCGTTCGTCGACGGTCACGATCGCATCTGTTGCGGTCCGCAGGATGCCTTCGGTACGTTGCAGCGCATCCGACAGCCGTTGCTCGGTGGTCAGCTGTGCCGTGATATCCACCACCGATCCGACCACCACCAGGCCGTCGGCCGAGGGCTGCGTTTCCACTGCCGTCTCCTCCAGCCAGAACACCTGACCCTGGGCGTCCCGCATGCGGTAGATGAGGTGGTAGTGATCACCAGGCGCCTGCAAACCATGGCGGGCCGCATCGACGCTGGCGCGGTCGTCCGGGTGGATGTGGCGACCGGCGCCGATCAATCGCGCCGCCACCGCATTGCGGTAGACCACCTGACCGTCGCTATCCAGGCCCCAGACCCCAAAGCCGGCCCTCTCGGCCACGGCCTGCAGGGCAACGCCCGCGAACAACGCGGGCGATTCAAGCGAGCTTTCGGCTGGGGGCATGGTGAACTCCGGTAGTCCGACCCAGCCTGACGTCCCGCCGCCAGAAGTCAATCGGCCGAGCGACAGGCGGAGCGCGGTGGCCGACCGCTCGCGCCACCGGGGCTCAGAACAACTCGACCTCGCCCACCTGCATTGCGACCTGGGACACCGGCTTGTGGGGGGGCACCGCGACCCGCCCGCGTACTTCGCGCACGCGCTGGGTCAAGCGCTCCAGCTCGGGCACGCAGTCCTTGCCCCCCTTGAGTCGAAGCGCATCGAGAGCACGGGTTTCATGCTCGATGTCCTCAAGACGTTTGAGATGTACTTCGGCGGCGCCCAGCGCCTGGGTCGAGATATCTTCGAACTGCAGCGAACGCACCGCTTCAGCGACCGATTGACCGATCCGCTTTGTCGACGACTGGGCCTCGTTGAGCGTCTCACTGAGGGTGTTGTGAATCGCTTGTACATGGCCGATCAGGCGGGTGGTGCCGCTCTGGGCCTCTTCGCTGAGGCTACCGTCGCGCTGACTCATGGCGGCGACCGCAACCCGCACCGACGACACCGCTTCCTTGGCATCCACCGCCAGCCGGCGGATCTGCTCATTGAAGGTGTTTGACCGCTGCGACAGCGAACGCACCTCGTCGGCGACCACGGCAAATCCGCGTCCCGCCTCGCCCGCCCGAGCGGCCTCGATGGCGGCATTGAGTGCCAATAGGTTGGTCTGGTCGGCAATGGTCTTGACGTCTTCCAGCAACACGAACATGCCGTCGAGCTTCTGCGCCATGCCATCGATCTGGCTGACCGTGGCACCGGACTGACTGCTGACCTGGGACAGCGCGGTGGACATGCGCTCCATCAGGCTACGGGCATCGTCGGCAAACTGGCGTACGCCGCCCTGGCCCGGCTCGCCATCGCGGCGCTCCAACACCCGACCCATCAACTCGGCCTGACTCCGTGACTCGCCGTTCATCCGCTCGAAGCTCTGTGCCAGACGCCGCACCGCATCGCTGACCAGCCCCCTCGCGCGTTCGATTTCCTTGCGTGTGCCCCCGATCTCATCGGTCACAAACTCGCGCATCTCGTCGACCAGCGCAGTGCTCGCGTCCAGCGCAGCGGTCTGCGCGGCGGTCGGCTGCGTCATCTGGAATCGGAACAGATAGGCCATCGCCCAGCTCACCACCAGGGCCGCACCACTGAGATAGATCCATCCGGGCTCATGGGTGGCAAACAGCAGGTATAGATGTACGGCCGACACCGTGATCGGTGCTGCCAGCAGTAACAGGTCCAGATGGTTTGACTTGAGTTTCATCCCGGCCTCCGAGGGTGTCAGTGAGTTTATCGGCCAGCGGCCGCGCGACTTGAGGCGTTGAGTCGACCGACATGTCGACGCGCAGCGTCCATCAGACGGTCTGCCACATCGGTGAGAGGCAATACCGCTTCAGCCCCACCGAGACGAACCGCTGCCCCCGGCATGCCCCATACCACGCTGCTGGCTTCATCCTGAACGCAGGTAAATGCGCCGGCCTGCCGCAACCGTGTCAGGCCACGGGCGCCGTCATCGCCCATGCCGGTCAGCAGGGCGGCGGCGAGGTTGCCGCCGGCCGCTTCGGCTGCGCTGTCGAACATCACATCGACGGACGGGGCAAAGCCGTTGACCCGTGTGTCCTCGCCGAGGCGACACACATAACGCGCGCCATCCCGGCGGATCCGCAACTGCACACCGCCCGGCGCGACCCAGACCTGGCCGGTGGCGATCCGCGCGCCGTCAAATGCCTCGCCAACCCGCACGGCGCAGCACCGATCGAGGCGCTCGGCGAACGTTCGCGAGAACATGGGGGGAATGTGCTGAACGATCACTGCACCTGGCGCGTCCGGTGGCAAGGCGGCGATCACGTCGTGTAACGCTTCGGTACCGCCGGTAGAAGCCCCCAGCACGAAAAAGAAGTCAGTCGACAGGCTCAGCGGCTGGGGTCGGCGAACCGGCGCCTTCACCCGGCTTGGCAGCCGCGCGCCCGCCGCGGTAATGACCGCCTCACGCAAGCGTTCCGTCGCCTCGCGCAATCCCTGTACGATGCCCACCTGCGGCTTGGCGACGATGTCGACTGCACCCAACTCCAGGGCCCGCAGCGCGGCATCGGCGCCGGCTTGGGTCAGCGACGACACCATCACCACCGGCATCGGATGCAGTCGCATCAGATGATCGAGAAAGGTCAGCCCGTCCATGCGCGGCATTTCGACATCGAGCGTGATCACGTCCGGCTTCAGCGACTTGATCATCTCTCGCGCGTGATATGGGTCGTGGGCAGCGCCCACCACGACGATCCGGGGGTCGCCACCGAGCAATTCGGACAGCAGTTGCCGGATCATCGCCGAGTCGTCCACCACCAGCACTTTCACGGCCATCAGAACAGCTCCACCGTACCGCTGGAAATGGGGGCTCGGACCAGTTGGGTGCGATAGCGCACCTCCTCGGCCAACATCGGATCGGCAGCCTGAATCGGCAGCGCCTTGATGAACGCCCGTCCCGATTGGGTATGAAACGCGACCTTGCGCGGGTGGGTGCCACCCAGGTCCCGCGCTGTCACGGGAATGCGTTCGGTCTGCAGAAAGGCCTCGACGAACCGGATGTTGCGCTGGCCGACATCGAGTGTCGTCATCTGCCGCAGAACCGCGCCACCACCAAAGACCTTGGCCACGATCTTGGCCCGTCTTGCACCCATCTGCAGCATGGCGTTGATCAGCAGCTCCATGGCATGAATACCGTAGCGCGCCGACCCCGAACCGTCGGTGGCGCCATCCGGCAGCATGAAATGGTTCATGCCGCCGATGCCGGTCCCCGCGTCGTGCAGACAGGCGGATACGCAGGAACCGAGCGTGGTGACCAACACCACATCACGATGATCGGCGTGATACCCGCCCGGCAGCACCTTGATGGTGGGCTGACCCGCCAGGGCCTGATCGGGACGGGCGTTCATCGGCCACTCCCGGTGACGGGGGCATATACGGTCTGTCCGAGATTTCGGAACAGATGCTGGGCATGGAAAAAGCTTTCCGAATGCCCGGCAAACATCAAGCCATCAGGCCGCATGACCGCGTGCAGGGTTTCCAACACCTGCAACTGCGTCGGCTTGTCGAAGTAGATCATGACGTTGCGACAGAACACCGCGTCTGCGCCACGGAATGGAGGCGGCTGCGGCCGCAGCAGGTTCCACTGCTCGAAGCGGATCAGCCGTTGCAGTTCCGGTCGGATCTGCGCCATGCCTTCATGACGCCCCCGACCCTTCAGGGCGAAACGCTGCCGTTGCTCCACGCTCAGAGGCGCCAGTCGCGATAGCGGATAGCGACCGGCCGACGCGGTGGACAGGGCATCGGTATCGATATCCGTGGCGATGATACGTACGGGAGGATTGAGACTGTTGAACGCCTCGCAGGCGGTGATCGCCAGCGAGTAGGGCTCCTCACCCGTACTGGCAGCCGCACACCAGATCAGCTGGCGTGCTGGGGCCCCGGGCCGAAGCAGGTGTTGACGCAGCCGCTGAAAATGATGCGCCTCGCGGAAGAACGCCGTGAGGTTGGTGGTCAGCGCGTTGACAAAGGGGCCATGCTCGGGATGTGCCGGATCCTCCAAGCCTTCCAGGTAGCGATCAAAGCTGTCGAGTTCACAGGCGCGGAGACGCCGGATCAACCGGCTGTACACCATGTCCTGTTTGCTATCAGCCAGCGAAATGCCGGCGTGCTGGTGAATCAGCCGACGCACCCGTTCGAAATGGCGAGCGGTAAAGATGACCTCGCGGGTCACCCCGGTCACCGGGGCATCGAGGTCCGGCGCAGCAGCATTGGGAGCCATGGTTCATGCGCCTTGGGGGCGGTCGTCGGGTATCGGCCCGCGCCGCATCAGGGGACAGCCGATGAGTCGGCCGCGGGGTTCGAATGCCACCGGCACGCCGGCGAGGCAGAGCCCGTAGTTGGCCAGCCACACCACCCAACGGGCGGGACAGTAGCGGCCATGACGCAGGGCACCGGTGGTCATTGCTCGGGCCTCAGAACTCGGTCCAGTCCTCGTCCGACGCACTCGCCGCCTGACCGCCTGCCGCGGCCGCCGCCGGGCGTGCGGCACGCGGCGCTGGCGCCGACGGCTTGCGCTGGGCGGGCGAGGCGGTCCGCGACGGCGTCGGCAAGGCCGTCACCTTCGATGACGACGGCGGCGGTGCCGACGGCCCGCCGACAGCGAGGCGGAAGCTGCCGACCGATTCGGACAAACCACCGGCCTGCTCTTCCAGTGATCGTGCGGCGGCGGAGGCCTGCTCGACCAGGGCGGCGTTCTGCTGGGTCACCTCGTCCATCGACGTGATGGTCTGGTTGACCTGCTCGATGCCCTGACTCTGCTCCAGGCTGGCGGCGGAGATCTCGCCCATGATGTCGGTCACCCGCTTTACCGAGTTGACGATTTCATCCATGGTGCGCCCTGCGGTTTCCACCAGCTCGGAACCGCCCTGAATCTTGTCGACGGAATCGGAGATCAGGGTCTTGATCTCCTTTGCCGCGGCGGCGGAGCGCTGCGCCAGCGACCGGACTTCGGACGCCACCACCGCGAAGCCCCGCCCCTGCTCACCGGCACGCGCCGCTTCGACGGCAGCATTCAGCGCCAGGATATTGGTCTGGAAGGCAATGCCGTCGATGACGCCGATGATGTCGGCAATCTTCTTCGACGAATCGGTGATCGAGCTCATCGTCACCACCACGTCGGAGACCACTTTGCCGCCCTTGCCAGCAACATCGGCAGCGCCGATCGCCAGCTGATTGGCCTGCTTGGCGTTCTCGGCGTTCTGCTTGACGGTGCTGGTCAGCTCCTCCATCGAACTGGCGGTTTCCTCCAGGCTTGCGGCCTGCTGTTCGGTGCGGCGAGACAGGTCAAGGTTGCCGGCTGCAATCTCCTTCGATGCGGTATTGATGGAGTCGGTCGCCTGCTTGATCTGGTTGATCATCCCGGTGAGCTTGTCGACGGTGCCGTTGGCGTCTTCCTTGAGGCGGGCGAAGGTCCCGCTGTAGTCGTCGGTAATCCGCTGTGTCAGATCGCCGGCAGACATCGCGCCGAGAATACGCAGCACCTCGTTGAAGGCCTTCTCGTTGGTATCGAGCAGCGAGTTGATCCCGGTCGCCAGGGTATGGAAGAAACCCTGCTTTCCGGAAACCGCAATCCGCTCCGAGAAGTCCCCGCTGTTGGCAGCGGCAACGATATGACCGACCTCAGCCTCGACCGCGACTTCAGCCGTGCGGTCACCCCACTCGACGACAGTGCCCTGACGCTCGCCTTGCGGATTGAAGATGGGATTCACGATCAGCGTGAAGGTACGCCCACCAACGACGATCTGGGCACGGTGAATGCCCTTGAGGTCAGCCAGCATGCGCGTCTGGTGGGCCGGATTCTTGTGAAACACGTCGATACTGCCGCCCAGCACCTTGCGAGCATCGAACTGCGGCAGATCCTTACGGATGTCGGCCTCGGCATGCTGCAGCATCTCCAGCACCGCACGGTTGGTGTAGGTCACCCGGCGATCATTGTCGGCAATCATGACGTTGGTGCTGACGTTGTCGAGCGCCTGGCGAATCCGGAGGTTCTCTTCAGCGATCTGCTTTTCCTTTGCCGCACGCTCGGCATCCGCCTTGGCAGCCGCAATCTCGGCCTGCTTCTGCTCGGTGATATCCGTGGCGTACTTGATGACCTTGATCACCTTGCCCTGTTCGTCCAGAACCGGGTTGTAGGTAGCCTGGATCCAGACCTCACGCCCGCCCTTGCCAAAACGGAGGTACTGCGCCGCATCGAATTCACCGCGTCCGAGTTGCTCCCAGAACTGCCGATACTCGGCCGTGCTGCGGTAGTCCGGATCGACGAACATCGAGTGGTGCTGACCTTTCACTTCGGCCAGCGAATAGCCCAAGGTATCGAGAAAATTGTTGTTGGCATCCAGGATCTGACCGCTGGGGCTGAACGAGATCACGGCTTGGGAACGTCCCAGTGCCGCGAGCTGGCCCGCCAAGTCGTCCCGCTCGCTCTGCAGCGCCTGAAGTTGCTGCTGCCGGGCAGTAGCGTCGACCAGGCTTGCCGCGCGTCCTTCCGTCAGTGCATGCAGCCGGCGGTAGCCCGCGACTGCGGCGGCCAGGGCCGCCGCCACCACCAACAACGAGGCGCCGACCCATCCGGCCATCGACAGGGCGCCATTCATGTGCGCGAGACAGAGCGCGGGCAGCACCACTGCGGCGGCCGCAAGACCGGCCAGCGGCGCGGCGGGCGCGGCGAGAGGGGAAGTAGGGTTCGACATGAGCGGCTCCGGCAAGGGACGTACGGGATCAACCAGCGACAGCGCTGTCGAACAGCGCCATCTCCTGACTTTTGAACAGTTTTTCGATGTCTACGACGATCAGCATCTGACCGTCGCGTTCGGCAAGACCGGCGACATAGCGGACATCCAGACCGCTGCCGAACTCGGGCGTATCCTTGATATCTTCGGGGCGCAGGCGGACCACGTCGGAGACCCGGTCGACCACCATGCCGATGACGCGGTTGGCGACGTTGAGAATCACCATCACGGTGAAGCTGTCATAGACCGGCTCACCGAGTCCGAACTTGATCCGCATGTCGACCACCGGGACGATGGTGCCGCGCAGATTGATCACGCCCTTGATGAAGGCGGGCGCTGCCGGGAGACGGGTGACCGAATCATAGCCACGGATTTCCTGCACCCTCAGGATGTCGACACCGTAGTTTTCAGCGCCCAGGCAAAACGTTAGGTACTCGGCGCCGATGGCGTTGGCCTCGTTGTTGTCGAGCGGTGCGGAACTGCCATCCATCGTCATCTCCGGTTGTTCAGGCCGCGACCGCAAGTGCGGATTCGCTGGCCAGCTGCGCCACATCGAGGATCAGCGCCACGCGCCCGTCCCCGAGAATCGTTGCCCCGGCAATACCCGGGACCGTCTGATAGTTCTGCTCCAGGCTCTTGATGACCACCTGCTGCTGTCCCACCAGTGCATCCACCATCAGCGCCAAACGGCGACCGTCGGCTTCCACCACCACCGCAATGCCGGGGCCATCACTGCCACCGGGCAGACCGAAGCGCTCGGACAGGCGCATGAGCGGCAGGTAACGTTCCCGAACCTTGACCAGGCGCTGGGCGCCGGACAGCGGCGGCAGTTGCTCCGGCGTCGGCTGTAGGCTTTCGAGCACACTGGAGATGGGCACGATGAACACCTCGTCGCCGACCGCGATGCTCATGCCGTCGAGAATGGCGAGGGTGAGCGGCAGTCGAACCGTGATTCGGGTGCCCTGCCCCGGTGTCGTCCCGAGGTCGATACGACCGCCGAGCGCCAAGACGTTCTTGCGCACCACATCCATACCGACACCGCGACCGGAAACGTCGGTGACCGCCTCGGCTGTGGAAAAGCCGGGCTCGAAGATCAGCTGGTCGATTTCGTTGTCGGTGGCGGGAAGCTGACTGATCACGCCACGCTCCAGTGCCCGAGCGACGATGCGCTCGCGGTTGAGGCCGCGGCCGTCATCTTCGATTTCGAGCACGATGGCCCCCGAGGCATGCCGGGCGGACAAGCGCAGGCGACCCTCTTCGTTCTTGCCGGCCGCACGGCGCTCGGCGGGCGTTTCCAGACCGTGATCCAGGGCATTGCGAAGCAAGTGGGTCAGCGGATCGGTGATGCGTTCGATCATGCCCTTGTCGAGTTCCGTGCTCTCGCCATCGAGCACCAGTCGAACCTTCTTGCCCAACTTGTCAGCCAGGTCGCGCACCAGTCGCGGAAACCGCGAGAACACCGTGCCGACGGGAAGCATGCGTACCGCCAGCACCGAGGCCTGCAGGGAGCGGGTATTGCGCTCGAGCTGGGCCAGCCCCGCGTGCAGCCGCTCGAATGTGGCCGGGTCGAGCACGCTGCTGGCCTGTTGCAGCATTGCCTGGGTAATCACCAACTCACCCACCAGATTGATCAGCGCGTCGACCTTGTCGACACCGACACGGATGGACGCGGTCGGCAGCGCCGGCGGCACCGCGGCCTCCGGCACCGGGGCGGGGCCGGTCACGGCCACCGCAGCGGTCACGGCGACCGCCTCGGGCTCGCCCATGGCGGTGGAGACCGTCAGTGGCGTCGACGCCGGCATCGGCGTCAGGGTCAGCAGGCAGCAGTCTTCGACCCAGGCGAAGATCTCACGAATGTCGGCTTCGGTTGCAGCCGTGGTGAGTCGTAGCTGCCAAGACAGGCGACAGTCATCCGGTGACAGTTCGGCCAGATGCAGGTCGGCAGGCACCTGAACCTCACCCTCCAGCGTGCCGAGTTCGGCCAGCGCCTGCATCAACAACAGCGGCTCGTTGCCAGTCGACAGCAGTGCCGGCGACGGTGCGAACTGCAGGTGCCAGAGACGCGATGGAGATGCGCTCGCAAGCGGCGCTGGCGTCGACGCAACGGGACCGCTCGCGCCCTGGTCGAGCACCGCCTTCAAGGCGGCTTCAAAAGCCTGCACCCGGGTCTCGGGGAGCGCGCCGCCGGCCTGGGCGGCCGTGATCATCGCGCGCACCCCGTCCAGTGCCAGGTACAGCACCTTCAGCACCTCGGCATCGGCGCGACGGTGACCGCTGCGAAGCTCGTCCAACAGCGTTTCGAGGTGATGGGTGGCCTGGCTGATGCGGGCGAAACCGAAACTGCCGGCGCCGCCCTTGATGGAATGCGCAGCACGAAAGATGGCATGCAGCGTTTCCTCGTCAGCACTACCGTTCTCCAGTGCCAACAGGCCCGTTTCCATCACCGCCAGACCTTCGAGACTTTCCTCGAAGAACCCGGCGTGAAATCGGGACAGGTCGATACTCATGCGGGGAGCACACGCTTGAGGGTCGCCAGCAGCTGCTCGGGGTTGAACGGCTTGACGATCCACCCGGTGGCACCGGCAGCGCGGCCTTCCTGCTTCTTGCCATCACCCGCTTCGGTGGTGAGCATGAGCATTGGCGTGTAGCGGTAGTCCGGCAGGTCACGCAGCGCCTTGATCAGGCTGATGCCGTCGAGATTCGGCATGTTGACATCCGCCAGGACCAGGTCAAACCGGCCGCCGCGGGCCTTGTCGAGCGCCACCGCGCCGTCCTCGGCTTCGGTCACCTCATAGCCGGCACTGGACAGCGTGAAACTGACCATCTGGCGCATGGAGGGAGAATCGTCAACGGCAAGGATATGGGGCATGGAAAACTCCGCGTCAGGGCTGGGCGGTCGGAAGGCCGAGGGCATCCGTCAGCCACAGCTGGCGGGCGGTGGTGGTGAGGGCGTCGGAAGGGTCGGTCCAGCGCAGGCTGCGGCCCTGTTGTGCCAGGTCGGCCTTGAGCGCAAGCAGCAGCTGCAGTGCGGCGGTCCCGGCCTGGACCACGGCCGCGCCACGCAGCTCGACATCGGTGTCGTGATGGTCAAGCGCCTCGCTCAGGCGTGCCTTGAGGGCATCGGCCTCGGCCAGGGTGCATCGCGGGGGAAGCTCAATTTGCACGGTCGCACGCCCAGTTGGTCCTGTAAGGCGTATCGGCCGTGGCGGCCGCGAGGTTGAGACCGCTTGTCTGCCTCGTGAAGGCGTTTGTCCGTCATCGGCAATGACGGACAACAACGGTCAGCGCTGGTCGGCCCCGATCCGCACCGGACCCATCGCGCCGTGCAGGGCGATTCCGCGATATCGACAGCGCCCCTGCCCCCGCTGAAAGGCGCTATTGGCGATCAGCCAGACCGCCACCACCCGCGCCGGCAGCGGGCCGCCGATGGCGTGCCGGTAATCCGCCAGCAGCGATCTGCTTTCCGGCAACCATTGGCCCAATGCCGAGGTGCCACTGCGAACGACCCAGTGAGTCTCCCGTTGATCCCACCACGGCAGAGGGCATTGGAAGACCGTATCAACCGGCAGCGACACGCTCCACATGTAGGTGAGGTCGAGGCCGTTGTCGAACTCGACGGCAATCGACAGGTAGTCATGGGTGGGCGGAGTGTGCTCGGGCAAGGCCGAGGGCAATTGCTCGACACACCACGACCAGTCCAGACGGGTGTCATCGGTCAGCGGCAGGTCCACCGGGTACTGCAGGATGCCAACGTCGGCATGGGTATGGCAGCACAGACCGTTCGCCTGCTCGGGGTCGGCGCGGTACAGCTCGCCGTCACCCAGTCGCCACAGATAGTGCCAGCCGACGGGCGGCCGCAGCGGCGCACGCAGCCGTTCCAGCACGGGCAGAAAGGCCGCGGCGTCCAGGCGGGCCGCGTCCGCCAGCCGCGCGGGGCCGTCGCCTCGCCACTGCAACAGCACGACCTCGAACCCACCCTTGAGCGGTGCGCGCTCCGGCACCGCCTCGAAATCGCCAGCCCGGTTGGCAAATTCGCCGGGGGGCTTGGCCACCCACCACAGCCGCCCGCCATCGCCGACGTCCAGTGGTGCCGCAGCGGCAGTCACCTTGCGCAATGGCTGGTCACCGACGCGATACCAGAGCCCGACGGTGGCACTGAAACCGACATCCAGCGCCCGTGCCAGCCAGACCCGGCCGTGGGCGTGCAGCGTGACCGTGTCGCCGGGGGCGAGGTCAATCCCGCTGTCGATCCAGGCGCCGCCGGCCGGGACCGAGAGCCGATGAACCTCCACCGCCCCCGGCCCCAACGCCGCCAGCACCGGTGCCAGACGCGCTGGTGACAGGTCTGCGACACCGTCGCCCTGGCCTCGATGGCGCCAACGCTGCAGCAGCCGGTGGCCGATCAGTCGGAGGGTGGTGGGAATCGTCGAGGGGGCGTTGCGGACGGGCATGCGAGGATCCTGCACATAAGGAGTTTCAGGGTACGGCAGAAACCCCGATCTGCCACAAAAAAGGCCGGGCAATGCCCGGCCTTCATCTGCGGCAAACCCGCACTTACTTGGTGGTCATCCGCTGGACCGAATTGGCGTTGAAGTAGTTGTCGTCGAAACGCGCGGTGGCATCGATCGGCTGGTCTTCATTGAAGGCGGCAGTGACAAAGTAACGTCCCGAGTTGAAGTGGTAAATCACTTCCGGAACCGTCGTTGCCGACAGGATGTTGTAGCCGAAGATGATGTGCCCTTCCTGGAACTGGTAAAGCTCGTCGCGGTTGTCGTAGGCATCGATCATGGCAATCGTCCATGCATCTTCGTCGACATAGAAACGACGCTTCTTGAAGGTATGGCTGGTACCGGCGCGAATATCGGCCTCCACCACCCAGACGCGATGCAACTCGTAACGCGGCAGATCCTGGTTGAGGTGGCGCGGCGCGGCGATGTCGTCATAGCTGACTTCGTTGCCGGCAATGCGATTGGAGTTGTAGGGGATGTACATCTCCTTCTTGCCGACGATCTTCCAGGTGTAGCGCTCGAGCACCCCGTTGAACATGTCCACCTGGTCATAGAACTGGTGACCATCGGTACCTTCATAGGGGTTGTCGCAGCACACCGTGGGGGCACGGCGAATGCGCTTCAGGCCGGGCGAATACAACCAGGCGTTGCGCCCCTCGGCGCCGGTACCGGCCTTTTCGTGGACCAGAATGAAGGTGCCGGCGAGCCGCGGCGGCGCCACCGTCTTCGACAGATAACGCAGGAACTCGCCCGAGGTCTTGGTCAGCGGCACCGGGTTCTCGATGGAGCCGTAGTAGAACTTGACGTCCTCGACGATCTTGGTCGCCTGGAAATCGCCACCCGGCTGCACGATGAGCTGGTTGTTGTAGCGGGTCACCGATTCGCCGCGGAACTTGAGCTTGTGGTTCCAGATTGGCTCGGCGCCGGTCTTCGGGATCGGGAACGGGAAGCCCAGGTTGCAGTTGCTGGGGTTGTCGGTGCCGATCATTTCGCAGCTGGTGGCGTTCTTCTTGGTGGCGTCGTAGATCTCTTGCGGCCAGCCGACCACCCGGTGCGAGGGGTAGACGTTCATCTTGTAGCTGTCGTAGGTATTGAGCAGGTACTTGTGCCCTTCCGACAGCTTGTCGGCGTACTGCGCCATGTTGGCCTTGGTGATGGCGAACAGCGGCTTCTCGGGGTCGATCTTGGGATCGTTGGGGAATTCACCCTTGAGCGCACCACGTCGGGCGCCCGGGGTCCATTCCGGGATCGTGCCATCGGCATTGCCGGCTTTCTCGGCGCCGACCGGGGTCAGGGTCGTTCCCAGTTTGGCGGCTTCATCGGGGCTTGCCTTGGCAGCAGCGGTGGCGCTGGCGAACGCAAGAGACAGAACGCCGGCCGAAACCAGCAGATGCTTGAACATGAGGGGCTTCCTCCTCTCGGGAACGATGATCGGGGTGCAGCGCTCGACATGGCGCCGTGTCGGGATACTGTCAGGCATCCTACCGGAAAGCCCGGCCTTGCAGCCAGCGGCAGGGCTCAGCCCACCGCCTTCAACACGGTTTCCCGCGAGCGCAGCTCGCAGCCCAGGGTCGACAGCATGATGAACACCCCGGCCAGGCGCCGGTGCAGGAACACGATCTCCCTCGGTGGCACCCGGAAGTACATCGACAGGGCATTGCGGGACGCGATCCGCCCGACCCGCATCAACAGGTCCGACTGTCCCCAGCGATAGGCACCATCGGCGGTCAGCAGTTCGGGCGGCACCGTACCGGCGTCGGGGTCATCGAACGGTTCGACGATCTGCTCGCAGAGCCGGGCGAAGGCGTCCATCACCGGTGTCGGGAAATGCTCGGACATCAGGCCGATGGCGCGAGACCCCTCGTGGATGCGCGCCCGGTCGCGTGCCAGCGCGCCGCGCATGATGTCACTGTAGGCATCGATGAAGCCGCGCCCGAAGACCCGGGTCGCACCAAAGTCCAGCAACACGATGCGATCGCCGTCCGGCGACGGGCGAATGCGGTAGTTGCCGAAGTGCGGATCGGTCTGCACCATGCCCCAGTCGAGAAATTCCTCCAGGAACAGTTCGAGAAACCATGAACCGAGCGCATTCCGGCGTGCCTGCGGCAGCCCCTGCACGTCGGCGTGGCGAACCGACACACCGGACTCGAAAGTAGTGGTGAGCACCCGGTCGGTGCTGTAGGCGTCGATCACCTGCGGCACCACGAACTGCGGCCGGTCGGCCAGGCGCTCGCCGAAGGTCCGGGTGAAGTGCGCCTCCGCCTCGTAGTCGACCTCGCGGTGCAACATCTCCCGCACTTCCATGAAGATCGGGTCGAGATCCAGCCCCTTGGGGGCCAGGCGTGACAGACCCACCAGGCGCGACAGACTGCGGATGTCGCTCTCGATGGCATCGGCGACACCCGGGTACTGGATCTTCACCACCAGCTCCAGGCCATCGCGCTTGCGCCGCGCCCGGTGGGCCTGACCGAGAGAAGCCGCCGCCAGCGGGCGCTCGTCGACCTCCAGCTCCGCCAGGCGCTTGCGCCCCAGTGCACGCTCCAGCACCGGCTGCACCACCGTCCAGGCCACCGGCGGCGTGTCGTCCTGCAGGCCGGCGAGAATTTCCACCGCCTCGGGCGGCAGGAAGTACTGGCCATAGAGCGAAAGCATCTGCCCGGCCTTCATGACACTGCCCTTGAGCTGCCCGAGCGAGTCCGCCAGCGCTTGTGCGCGGGCGCGATAAAAATCACGGTCGGCGGTCTCGCGATCAGCCTCGTTGCGGAATACGTTGGCCAGTGAGTGCGCGACGAAGCGACCACCGGTCCCCAGGCCCAGCCGCGTCAGCGCCACGTTGCGCTCGAATGGCTGGGTCTTGAGACGGGTCATGCTAGATTTCGGGCCCTCCGGCTTGTCGGTCATTCCCTTCCCCATACGCTATGAATTCCCTGACAGAGAGTCTACTGAGTCCTGCGCACCGTGACGGCATGACCACCGAAGCGGTGACCATGGTCGAGCAGTTCATCGCCAGCCGCGGCGGGCTCAAGGGGATGGCCTACAAAACCGGCTTCGCCATGCTGAAAAAGGCTCGGCCCGGGATCGTCGAGCGGGCCGCCCACAAGATGCTGCCGGAGTTTCTCGCCGCTCTGGAGCCCCTGTACCGCGAGTTCCAGGCAGGTTCCGGCGATGAGTTCGCGACATTTCTGCGGCAACATTCCGGACGCGCCGTGCGCAGCCTGCTCGGCGTGGCGGATGCCCGCGCCGCCACTGCCGCCGACAGCACCCGCCGCACCTACGAGAAATTCCGCAACGGCGCCGAGGACGAAGTCACCCGGCTGTTGCCGATGTTCGCGGAGCTGATCGGTCGGCGGCTACGGGCAAGTTGAGGCGGTCCCGTCCCCTACCGAGAAAAGTTGCGCTTGACCACTGCGGGTAGATATTCGCTGTTGGTCATCGGCAGGTTGTACTGCAGGTGGTCATGGTCGGCGAAGACCCGGTTGATGAAGTAGCGGCCATCCTTGAAGTCATAGGTGACCACCGGGCGGCTCCAGGCCGCCTGGATATCGTACTCGGCGACCAGATGGCCTTCCTGGAACCGCCAGAGATTGCCATCGTGATCGTGGTTTTCCACCATCACCACGGTCCAGGAATCCTCGTCGACGTAGAACACCCGTTTGCCGAAGGCGTGCCGCTTGCCGCCCCGTTCCGTGGCTTCGATCACCCACACCCGATGCAACTCGTAGCGACTGTGGCTGGGGTCGGGATAGCGCGGGGTCAACAGGCTGTCCTCGTCGCGCGCCGGCAGATTGAGTCGGTAGGCGTTGTACGGAATGTACATTTCCCGCTTGCCGACCAGCTTCCACACGTAGCGGTCGAAAGCGCCGTTGTACATGTCCACCATATCGATGAACTCGACCCCCTCGGAACCCGGGAACGGCTGGTCGTATCCCACCGGCGGAATCCGCAGCATGCGTCCCAGCTTCGCCAGCAACACCCACACGTTGCGCGGCTGCTTCTGCGAGTTGGCGGTCTCGTGGAACAGCGCCACGATATCGGGCGAACGCCCTCCCTCGTAGAGTGCGGTGATTCCCAGCGCCAGATAGTTCTCCTCGGCGAGATCGGCCGGTTCGGCGATATTGGCGTAGCGGAACCGCACCCGGAAGCGCTGGTCGTTGCGTGCGGTGATGGCGCCACTGGGCTGTACCACCGCCTGGCCATAGCGCGAATCGAACGAATCGCCGCGATACCGGGCCCGGTGGTTCCACATGATCTCGACGCCGGTGCGGGGGTCCGGGAACGGGAACCCCAGCCTGGCACCGCTGAGGGCATCGGGGCTTTCCAGTCGTGCGCGCCCGCGGTTGGCGGCGGTGGCTTCGTAGATTTCGGTGGGGTACGACACGCTGCGATGGCTCGGGTACACCGGCATGCGGTAGCCGGGCTGCGTCCGCAACAGTTGGCGATGCGCCGAGGTCAGTCGGTCCTCATGCTTGCGCAGGTTGTCGGCGGTGATGGTGAACCGCGGTTGCTCGCCGGCATAGGGATCAGGCAGGGCCTGACCGCTGACGAAGCCCGCCGGACGGCTGCCGGGGGTGATGCCGCCGGTCCAGGCCGGGATCTCGCCGCTGGCGTTGGCGGATTGTTCGGCCCCGACCGGGGTGAGGCCGCCACGAGCTCCCGGCGCCATCGCGGCACCCCCGTCGCCAGCCGACGCCGGTGCATCGCCCAGCGCCACCGTGCCACCGCCCGCCAGACGCCCCGACAACTGCAGGGTGTCATCGTCGCGGAGCGCCCGCTCGGCCGCCGCCGCCAGCGCTTGTTCCCGCGCACGCCCGGTTTCCAGATACTTGACCCATTCCTGCGCCAGTGGGGCTGTCTTGTCGCGCAGCACGGCAGCCTGACGAAACGCCGACAGCGCACCGTCGATATCGGCCTGCTGATAGCGGGCGGTGGCCAACTGCATCAGGGTGTCGCCGCGGGCACCTTCGCGCTCGACCAAGCTGTCGAGCACCGCGGCGGCCTGGCCGTAATCCTCGCGATCCATGTACTGCTGGGCGAGCTGACGCATCAGCACCGGGTCGGCGTTCCGCGCAATCGCCGCCTCCAGCGCCGGAATCGCCAGTCGTGCCTCGCGTGCGGCCAGCCACAGTTGCGCCAGCAGCCGCCGGTTGGCGGCGTTGTCGGGCAGCTGCCCACTGTCCATCCAGGCCGTGAGCAGCGACCCGGATTCAAACGGCGCACCCAAATCTGCCGTCAGCCCCACCAACCGCAGCCGATCGTCCGCCGACTGCAGGTATCCCAACCGCTGGGCCAGCTCCATCACCGCCGCGGCGCGGGACTTGTTCCCCACCTTGAGGTGCAGCGCAGCGAGTCGCAGCCAGTCATCCGCCTGCCGCGGATCTTCCCGTACCAGCGCCTCCAGCAGCGGCAGCGCCTCACGATGCTTGCCAGTGCCGATCAGCGAGGCCATCAGCGCCCGACGCCAGGAAATATCGGCATCGGGCACCGCCTTCACCGCGTCGCGCAGCAGGGGCAGCGCATCGCGGTAGCGCTTGTCTTCGAGGTACGCCGCTGCCAGCGCCACCTTGATTTCGGGGCTGGCGTTGCCCTTGCGGACCTGGGCTTCGAGCTGCGGTTGCATTTTCTTGTAAGCGCCGGTGCCCAGCAGCAGCTGCCCCTGCAGCTCCTGCATCTGCTCCATGGCAATGCCGGACAGGGCCTTGGTGGCCATCGCCTGGTCCAGATATTCGAGTGCCTGGGCGCTGTTGCCCTCACGCGCCGCCTTGGCCGCCAGGTCCCGTAACAGCAATGCACGCTGATACGGGTCAGTCGTGGTCTTCAGCAGGGCTTCCGGGGTCTGGGTCTGTGCTGCCGGGGGGGTTGGCAGCTCCCGCACCTCGCTACGGTATTGCTGCGCCTGAACGGCGATCGGGAGCAGGCTCCCGACGATCCATGGCAGAAGGCGCTTCATTGCCAGTTGTACGCGCAGTCTTCGGGGTTCATCGGCACCCGCTGCTTCACCTCGCGGGCGCGATCGGTCTGCTCGTAGATCCAGTTGGAGATGCTTTCAATCGCAGCGGCCTCGAACACGCCGCGCGGATCGGCATTGATCAACTTGACGTTCTGCACGCGGCCGTTGGGCATCACGGTAAACACCACCTCGACCCAGCCGCGGATGCCCTTGTCGCAGGCCCACTTGGGCATCTGCGGGCGCGCCGTCGACAGGGGCACCAGGGGCTTTCCGGTAAAGCCCCGTCCGCTGCCGTCACCACCGCCGCCGGCGCCGCTGCCCTGGCCGGCGAATCCGGCGAAGGCACCCGAGCTCGCCAGCCCGACGCCGGTAGCGGTCCCGCTGTTCAGGGGCACCGCAATATTGCCCACCTCGGCGGCGTTGATCGCCAGCGTCGGCACATTGACCGAGGGACGCTGGGGTGCCGACAGCGCCGGCGGCGCCGCCGGCGGCGGCGGCGGCTCGGCCTCCGGGCTGAACAGCGCTTCCGGCGGCGGGTCGGGCTCTTCCTTCACCTTGACCAGTTCCACCCCTTGCAACCGACGGCCGGCATCCGGCGGCGCTTCCGGCGCCCGCGTCATCCAGTGCATCCACAGAAACAGCAGCACCGCTACCGCCACCGCGAACACCACGGTGAGTGCGAGTCGCGGCCAGGGCGCGCCTTCCAGCGCGGGATCAGCGGGGAAGGGCTGCAATGGAAACGTCCTTGACGCCCGCCAACCGCGCCTGATCCATGGCCTCGACCATCAGGCCTGCGCGGGCATCGGTATCAGCCTGGATCACCACCGACGCCTCGGGATTTTCTGCGCGGAGCTTCTGGATCACCGCCCGCAGACCGCGGATATCGACCCGTTGGCGGTCGATCCACACCTCCCCTTCGGGCGAAATGGCGACCAGGATGTTGGTCTGCTCCTCGCGCTGGGCCGTCTCCGCGCTGGGGCGGTTGACCTCGATGCCGGCCTCGCGGATGAAGGAGGTGGTGACGATGAAGAAGATGAGCATGATGAAGATGACATCCAGCATCGGAGTCAGGTCGATGCCGGTGTCATCACCCGGCGGACTGTGGCGCTTGATCTTCATGCGGGCTGCTCCGACACGCTGAGGGTGTCACCGAACCGCTCGGCTTCCACCCGCACCCGCGACTGGAACCGGTTGATGAAGAACAGGCCGGACAGCCCCACCACCATGCCGGCCATGGTCGGCACTGTGGCGCGGGATACCCCGGCGGCCATGGCGCGCGCATCCGCCGTGCCCTTCACCGCCATCACGTCAAACACTTCGATCATGCCGGTCACCGTGCCGAGCAGACCCAGCAGGGGACAGATCGCGATCAGCACCTGAATGGTCGGAAGCGTCTGGTTCATCAACAGGTTGACCCGGCCCAGCAGTGCCCCGCGTACCCGGCGGGCACCAAAGGAGCGGCGCTCGGGGCGCTGGAACCAATGGCTGCGAACCCGGCCTTCGACCCGCGGTAACACCCGCCAGAAAAACCACAGCCGTTCGAGGATCAGCATCCACAGCACCACGGCGGCGGCAAAGATCCAGTTGAGCACCCAGCCCCCGGTATCGAGGAAACTGGTCAGCGATCGATAGGGCTCGAGCCACCATTCAGTCACGACGCCCCTCCAGCCGCTGCGCCAGTAATACCGCCGACTGCTCGTCGAGGACCTGGATCAGCACGCGCGAGCGACCGTTGAGCAGCGAGTTGACGAACAGCAGCGGAATCGCCACCACCAGGCCCAACACGGTGGTGACCAGCGCCTGCGAAATGCCGCCGGCCATCAGTTTGGGATCGCCGGTGCCAAAGACGGTGATGGCCTGGAAGGTGGCGATCATCCCGGTGACCGTTCCCAGCAGACCCAGCAGCGGCGCCACCGCCGCAAACAGCTTGAGGATCGACTGCGCCCGCTCGATGCTCGGCGTCTCCCGCAGCACCGCCTCGGACAGACGCAGCTCCAGCAGTTCCGGGTCGTCATCGCCGCCGGCGTCATCGCGGAAGGTCGCCAACACCCGGCCCAGCGGATTGTCCTGCCGCGGCTGGTCAAGTTGACCGGCCTGCCGACGCATACGGCTGCCGGTGCGGATCAGGTACAGCAGCTGACCGACGGCGATCAGGACCCCGATCAACCCCAGCACCAGGATGACGTAGCCGACCGCCCCGCCCTGCTGAACCCGTTCGAGCAGGTCCGGCTTGTCGGCCTCGACACTCAGCAGCGCACCCCGCGAGGGGTCGATCAACACCGGTGCCGCGCCCTGCTGCGTCTCGCTGAAGTCCGCGGCCAGGCCGCGCAGCGAACGTGAGGGTTGGCGCGGCAACGCCACCAGCCGCGCCTGCTCGTCGAGGACCAGGTACTCGCCATCGGCGAAGGCGGTGAAGGTGCCGACCCGCACCACTTCGGCGGTCCGCGACAGCCCCTCGGCATTGACGATGGGCGCCTCGAAACGGACGCTGCGCCCGGACTCGGTCATCTGTTCAAGCAGCGTCACCCAGAGCTGTTCAAGCTCGGGGATCCCCGGCAGCTCCCGCCCGCTGGCCAACTGATCGAGCAGTTCGAGTCGCGTCGGGTTCTGTGCGGTGATCAGTGAGTCGGCGGCCAGGGCCCGCAGGTCGCCGGCGGCCTGGCGGATACCGGCATACATCTGGTCGAGTTCACCGACGTTGTCACGCAACTGCGTCTTCAGCGCCTGGACCTCGCGCTGCTGGGCTTCGAAGCGCTGGCGCACGGTGGCAATGCGGGCGTCGGCCTTGCGCTTGTCGGCCTCGGCCTCCCGCAGCATGGCGGCCTGTTCGTTCTTGTCGCGCAGGAACCGTGCCTCGCGCTCACGATTCAGAGTGCGGCCTTCCGCAGCCGCCGACTGCACCTCGCGCAACAGTGCGTCGAGCCCTTCGACGCTGGCCGTCTGTGCCTGTGCTGGCGTGGCCAGCAGCGCCACGACCATCATCCCGATTCCGATCCGGCCGTTCATGGCTGCACCGCCTCGGCCGCTGCGACCGGCAACACCAGCAACCCTGCCGGGGCCGTGTCGCGGGCCATTCGCAGGCCCTGCCGGATACTGCGGGCCAGCCCGCTGTCGGCGTCGACCCACTGACCGGATTCGGCGTCCCAGCGCCAGGCGCGGTCGGCCTCCAGGGTCAGCGCGAACAGCGCGAGCCGCCCGACGCGCAGCTGATCAACCACGCGCCCGTCGACCTCGGCACGCTCGGCGCCAAGCCCCCGGCCGTAGTCGACTTCGATCTGATAGGCCTCCAGCAGCCGCCGGTATTTCTCCGCCAGCGTCGCTTCGGGATCGCTCATCAGGCGTTCGAGGTTGTCGAGCCGCTCGCGCCGCTCGGTGGCAAGAAACGGTAGATCCATTTCGACAAACCGGGCCAGGGTGTCCAGCATGCGCAGCATCAACGGCAGCAGCTCGGCTTCGGTCCGCTGCATGGCCTCGATCTGGCGCTGCAGCGACTGCTTCTCGTCGGCCTGCCGAGTCGCAATCTCCTCAAGCTGGTCGGCATAGACCGTGAGCTGCTGCGCCTGCCAGCTGGCCGCGCGGAAGCGTTCCAGCAGGGCGCGGGTCTGGTCGTCGAGCTGATCGACCCGGGTCTGTGAGGCGGCGGCCGCGCGTTGCGCCTGCTCGGCCGTGTTCAGCGCCTGCCCCACCGGATCACCCTGCGCACCGGCAACGCCCACCGCCGCGGCCAGCGCCGCGGCCACCGACCAGCGGGTCATGCCCGACGCTCCTGCGGCGCGTCAGTTGGCGGTGCCGTGCGCACCTCGATCGGTCGAAGCCAGCTGCAGATTCCGTTCATCATCTCGTCCGTCTGTTCATCATCAATGACCCAGTGTCCGCGGTCGGGGTAGTGCCGAAGTTGGGCCCATGGATACCGCCTTGCCAGCTTGCGGACATGCCGCGAAGGGGTGAGACGGTCCTGACCGGCGCTGACGATGTAGGTCGGACATTGAATCGCCCGGGCGTCGGCGCGGGCGCCGCGCGACAGGTCGGCCCACCAGAAGGCCAGTTCGAAGGCGGCGCGACCCGACTCGTGAACCATGCGTTCGTACATGCGGTCATGGCGCGCCTCGGGCACGCCATTGAACGCGCACCAGCCGGCCATGGCGCGCGACGGCTTGTGTGGCTTGCGCCAGAAGCCCCAGCGGGCAAACGCCCTGAAAAAGGCCTTGAAATTCGACCACGCCAGAATGTTCATGCCCCAGGGCAGCGCCGGCGTCAGCAGCACCATCGCCCGGCACGGCACGCTGGCGGCGAGTTGCTGCGCCAGAACGCCGCCCATGGAGTGGCCGATGATCACCGGGGGCACCGACCAGTCCCGCGCCGCGATCTCCGCCTTGAGAAAGCGCAGGTAATCCTGCAGTCCGAGCGCACCCACCTGCAACGGCTGATCCGGCGTCGGCTGATGTGCCGGCAGGGTCGGCGCATGACAGTCGAACCCGCGCGCGTTGAGCAGCTGGCGAACGCGCTGCCAGTCATCGCCGGTGCACCACATGCCGTGCACCAGCAGCACAGGCGTCCGGGGGCGTGCGACGGTCGGGGGGGCGGGTTCGGATGCTTCGGCCATCAGGGTCTCCTTGTTATCCGAAGACTCTATCATCCAGCTCCATCGCTGGCAGACGTTTTCCTGACGCCGCCGGTCAACCGTGTGCGTGTCCCATCAACGGCGTGGTGACCACCGCCATTGCACCCTGGCGGCGCGCCCAGGCGCGCTCGTGCAGGTGATAGGCGACGGTGTTGACGCAGGGTTCAATCAACGCGGTCAGGCTGCCGGCGACCCAGCTGCCGGTGATCAAGTAGGCAATCGTGAAGGCCACCGTAAAATGGATGGCCGCAAAGCTCAGCGTCTTGGTCATGGCGCACTCTCCAGCAGGGAACAGTCGCAAATGATAATGATTCGCAACACTGATTAAAGGCAATTGTTTTTTAGCTCTTGATAGCATTCGTCTATCAATCACCGGATCAACACATGCACCGCCTGCTGTGGATACTGTTGCTGCCTGCGGTTGCGTTCGCGCAACCGCCCGCCACCGTTCAGACCCTGGGCTGGCTGGAAGGCTGCTGGCAGTACAGCGCCGACGACCAGCACTACCAGGAAATCTGGCTGCCCCCCTCCGACAATCTGCTACTGGGCGTCAGCCAGCGGGTTCGCGCCGGCGCCACCGAGGCCTTCGAGTACGTGAGGGTGGCAGATGATGGTGGCACGCTGACCTATTTCGCCCAGCCGCAAGGCGGGGCCGCGGTGGCCTTCCGCGGCGTCGGCATCACCGACGAGCGCGCCATCTTCGTCCGCCGTGAGTCCGGCGACCCCCAGCGCATCACCTACCGCCGGCTTGGTCCGGACCAATTGCAGACCCAGCTCGACGCCCCCGATGGCGCCGGCCGTTCCCCCCTCGTTTTCCTACTCACACGAAAGGACTGTTAGTCATGTCGATGGCTTCCGAACTACAGCTGTTCCGCGACACCGTGGTGCGCTTTCTCTCCGACGAGGTCGAACCTCACTACGAGCAGTGGGAGAAGGACGGCATCTTCCCCAAAGAGCTGTACCTGAAGATGGGCGAAAACGGCCTGCTCTGCGTCGATGTGCCGGAGGAATATGGCGGCATGGGTGCCCCCTTCGAGTTCAGCATGGTGGTGCTGGAAGAGGTCGCCCGCATGGGTTACCTGGCGCTGGCCTCCAACCTGTCGGTGCACTCGGACATCGCCGCGCCCTACATCCTGCACCTCGGCACCGAAGCGCAGAAGCAGAAGTATCTGCCGCGGATGGCGGCGGGTGAGTGCATCGGCGCCATCGGCATGAGCGAGCCCGGCGCCGGCTCCGATCTTCAGGGCATCAAGACCAGTGCGCTACCGGACGGGGATGGCTATGTCATCAACGGCTCGAAGACCTTCATCACCAATGGCCAGCATGCCGGCGTCGTGGTGCTGGCGACCAAGACCGACCCCAAGGCCGGTGCCAAGGGCACCACCCTGTTCACCTTCGATACCTCGCTGGACGGCTTCAAGCGCGGCCGCAATCTCGAAAAGGTGGGCCTGCACTCGGCCGACACCTCCGAGATGTTCTTCGACAACGTCAAGGTGAGTGCGGACGAAGTGCTGGGCAAGGTCGGCGGCGGCTTCGGTCACCTCATTGACGAACTGCCACGCGAGCGTCTGGCCCTGGCGGTGACCGCCGTGGGCCATGCACAGGGTGCGCTGGAAAAGACCATCGACTACGTCACCACCCGCAAGGCATTCGGCCAGGCCATTGCCAGCTTCCAGAACACCCGTTTCGAGCTTGCCAAGTGCAAGACCGATATCGAGGTGCACCGGGCCTTCGTCGAGAAGTGCAACGCCCTCTACGCTGAAGGCAAGCTCGATGTCCCGCATGCCGCCATGATCAAGCTGTCCACCACCGAAATGGAAGGTCGGGTCACCGATGCCTGCCTGCAGTTGTTCGGTGGCTACGGCTACATGACCGAGTACCCCATCAGCCGCTACTGGCAGGACGCGCGGATCCAGCGCATCTACGGTGGCACCTCGGAAATCATGAAAGAGGTGATCGCGCGGTCGCTGGTTGGGCGGTGAGACCTGTGAGGCGTGAGGCACGCGTCACTGCCAACTGGCGAGATCTTCAGACGGCCGCGGGGTGCGGCGCTTCGGGACCGTCGCTGGACACGACGTCCAGCGTCGAGCGATCCAGGACGGACTTGAGCAGGTCCTGAAGCGTCGTGCCGCGTGGCCGCCAGCACGACCGTTGGGCGTTGCGCGAAGGGTCGTGCCTGGCGACGGCCGCCGTGGGGTCTGTATGCCTCGCCGCTTGAAAATTTTGGCGAAGGGTGTCGATATGCCGGCGTGTTGATCGACGAGAGGGTGAAGTTCGCACTTTCACGTCTTTTACCAACAGCAGGAGCACCTCATGTACGTCGATGGTTTCGTGTTACCGGTGCCGAAGGACAACCTCGCCGCCTACCGTCGCATGGCCCGCAAGGCCGGCAAGATCTGGCTTGAGCATGGCGCTTTGAGCTATGTCGAATGCGTCGAGGATGACGTCCAGCCCGGAAAATCCACCTCGTTCCCGCAGAGCGTCAAGCTCAAGCCCGGCGAGGTGGTGGTGTTCGCCTGGGCCACCTACCGTTCGCGCAAGGACCGTGACCGCATCATGGCCAAGGTGATGAACGATCCCCGCATGCAGATGGACATGAAGAACATGCCCTTCGACGGCAAGCGGATGTTCTGGGGCGGCTTCAAACCGATCGTCGAGCTCTAGCTCGCCTTCAGTGTTCAGCCATTGCCGGTGCGACCTGCGGGATCAATGCCCGCGGGTCGACCAGCTGCACCAGCCCCTGCGGCAGGCGGGCGAACCCGCATAGCGCCTCGGGATGTGGCCCGATCGCCCGGGGCTCCACAGCCTCGGCATTCACCTTGACGACGTCGGCGACGGCGTCGACCTGCAGGGCGAAGCGTTCCTGGTCGACCTCCACGATCACCAGCTTGCCGGGCCCCGCCGCGGCGTCGGCCGCCATCGCCAGCGGCACCCGCAGGTCCACCACCGGCATGACTTCGCCGCGCACGTGAATGATGCCGAGCACCGCGGGCGGCGCCCCGGGCACCGGGTCTGCCGGCTGGCCGGGCAGCGCCTCGCGCAGCCAGGGCACCGGCAAGCCGTACCGTTGTTCCCCCAGGGTCACCAATAGCCAGGGGCCGGGGGGCAGGTCGGTCGATTCAGGATGCATGGGCAGACACTCCCGCGGAGTTCAGGGGCAGCTGTTCGGCCTCGGCCGCGAGAATAACGATGGTGACCCGTCGATTGGCACGACGGCCGGCCTCGCTGGCGTTGTCATCGACCGGCCGAAACTCGCCATAGCCGACCACCGACAGCCGCTCGGCGGCGACGCCACGATCCCGCAGACGCCGCACCACGGTGCCGGCGCGTGCGGCCGACAGCTCCCAGTTCGACGGGAACAGCGAGGTATGGATGGGACGGTCATCGGTATGTCCCTCGATGCGTAGGCGATTGTCGAAGCCGGACAGAATCTCACCGAGCTCGTCGATCACCGGCAGGACCTCGGGCTGCAGGCCCGAAGCGCCACTGGCGAACAGAAGGTCGGAGTTGATCTCCACTTCCAGCCACCAGGTCTTGCGGGTGACCCGTACCCAGTTCTGCTCGATCAATGGCGCCAGGGCTGCCGTGAGCACGTCATTGATCCGTGCCAGTGCCGCATCCCCGTCGGCCTTCAACTGCGCCGACACGGGTCGTGCCTCGCGCAGCACGGCGGCCAGCGGTGCGCTGGAGAGAAACTCGGTCGCCTCACTCTGAAACTGCGGAGCCGCCGATGGCGGCGCCGGCCGCTCCCCTTTCTGTCCCTTGGCCAGGTTGTCGCCGATCTGGATCGGCTGCGGCGACTTCGGTGTTCCGCCGAAAGCCGCCGACATGGACGCCGCCGCGACGCGGTACTTGCCCTCATTGACCGATGAGACGGCGTACATCACCACAAAAAACGCCAGCAACAAGGTGATGAGGTCACCATAGGGAATGGCCCAGGCCTCGTGATTGACGTGGTCCTCGTGCGGTACCTTGCGTGCCATCGGCAGCTCCGGTCAGTGCAGGTAGCCCGACAGCCGGGCTTCGATATTGCGGGGGTTCTCGCCATTGGCGATGGCCACCAGGCCTTCCACCAGCATTTGCTGCTCGCGGGCACGCCCCTGGACGATCGCCTTGAGTTTTGCTGCCATCGGCAACAAGAACAGGTTGGCGAAGCCGATGCCATAGATCGTGGCGACGAATGCTGCAGCGATCCCATGACCGAGCTTCGACGGGTCGGCGAGATTCTTCATCACCGCCATCAGCCCCATCACCGCGCCGATGATGCCGAGCGTGGGCGCGTAGATGCCGGCGCCCTCGAACACCTTGGCGGCGGCGAGGTCATGGTGCTCGCGCGCTTCGATTTCCACTTCCAGCACGCCACGCAGGGTTTCCGGCTCGGTGCCGTCGACCAACAGCTGCAGGCCCTTGCGGATGAACGGATCCGTCTCGTTGTCGACCATGCCCTCCAGGGCCAGCAACCCCTGCTTGCGGGCGGTCTGACTCCATTCGACGACCCGTTCGATCAATTTGTGGGGATCACTGCCGGGCGGCATGAATACCCATTTGACGATGGCCATCGCCCGCTTCAGGGTGCTGCCCGGGGTATGCAGGCAGATGGCCGAGATCGTCCCGATCACGACGATCATGAAGGCGGCGCCGGAGAGCAGCGCGCCAATGCCGCTGCCCTTGAGAATGCTGCCACCGATCACCGAGATGAAGGCGAGAACGATGGCGACGAAACTGACGATATCCATGTCTCAGAGCTCCGGGTGGAGGGCGGCAAGCCCATCCGGGTCGAGGATCAATGCAATGCGGCCATCGCCGGTCACGGCGGCGCCACCGTAGCCTGGGACGCCACGCAGCAGGCGGCCGGGCGGCTTCAGCACGACGTCCTCGCGGCCTTCGACACTGTCGACCACCAGCGCCCGATCACCATGATGGGTACTCACCCGGACCAGCAGCCGACGTGCCCCCTGCGGCAACCCCAGCCAGGTATCGAGAAACAGCACCGGCAGACTGCAGCGGGGCGAGCTCAGCATCGGCCGACCGGCGCGCAGCTGTACCTGTGCCGAGTCGAACGGCTGAAGGTCGATCACCTGCCGGAGGGGCAAGCCGAGGCTGCGGCTGCCGCAGCGGGTGCGCAGGGTCGGCAGAATCGCCAGTGTCAGCGGCAACACCAGCTCCACCGCAGCGCCCTGCCCCGGCGTCCCCGACAGGACCAACCGTCCGCC
Source organism: Flagellatimonas centrodinii (assembly GCF_016918765.2). Taxonomy (GTDB): domain Bacteria; phylum Pseudomonadota; class Gammaproteobacteria; order Nevskiales; family Nevskiaceae; genus Polycyclovorans; species Polycyclovorans centrodinii. The sequence goes on along the minus strand of NZ_CP092104.1, from coordinate 2,366,712 downwards.
AAGCGCGCGCACCGTACTGGCGACCACGTCCATGCCGACGCCACGACCGGACACCGAGGACACCGCGTCGCGGGTGGAGAAGCCGGGACGGAGGATCAGCTCACAGGCTTGCGCCGGTGTCAGCGCAGCCGCCGCCCGTTCGTCGAGCAGCCCCTTGCGTACCGCAGAGGCGCGGATGGCATCAGGGTCAAGCCCGCGGCCGTCATCCTCAACCCGAAGAATCACGCTGTCGCCGCGCTGGCTGGCGCTGAGCAACAGGCGACCGACGGGATTCTTGCCCGCCGAATTGCGCTGTTCGGGAGCTTCAATTCCGTGGTCCAGTGCATTGCGGACCAGATGGATCATCGGGTCGGCCAGCGCGTCGACCAGGTGTTTGTCGAGGTCGGTGTCCTCGCCGACCAGTTCGACGTTGACCTGCTTGCCCAGCTCCCTGGCGAGATCTCGCACCATGCGGGGGAACCGCGAGAACAGGCGGCCGACGGGCTGCATCCGGACCCGCATGACCGCGTTCTGCAGGCGCATCGTGACGCGATCGAGCTCTCCCATAAGACCCGCCGCGCCGGGGGTCGGCTCGGCATGGGCCTTGAGACGATTGCGGACGATCACCAGCTCCCCAACCAAGGTCATCAGATGGTCGATCCGCTCGCTGTCGACCCGCACCGTGGCCTCGGGTGCCCGGGTCGATGTCGCAGCGGCGCCGGCGGCGGGCGCGGGTACCGCAGCAGGCGCGGCAGGCGCCGCCACCGCGGGCGGTCCTTCGGGTGCGGCGCCGCTGCCATGCAGCTGGTCCAGCAGCGCCTCAAACTCGTCCTCATTGATGGTATCGACCGTTGTGGTACCCAGCAGGGCATCCAGTGCTGCCAGCACCGTCGCCGGTGCCGGCGACAGCGGCGCGCCGTCGTGCAGCAAGGCGATCTGCTGATCCAGCACTTTCACCGCATCGAGCGCGGCATCGACCAGCTCGGGGCTGATCTGCAGCTGGCCGTCACGGACCCGGCCGAAGGCATCCTCGGCGCGATGGCAGAGGCTGACCACTGGGTCCAGGCCGAGAAAGCTGGCGCCGCCCTTGATGGTGTGAAAGCCGCGAAAAACCGCATTGAGTCGGTCGCCGCCCGGGTCTTCCGCCAACGCGAAGACATCATCACCGAGGCGTTCGAGCAGTTCGCCCGCCTCGGTGAGGAAGTCCGGCAGCAAGCTGGGATCGGCCGTGCCCATGGTCAGAGTCCGAGTGCCGACAGCAGGTCGTCGGCATCACCCTGGGACGCCGCGGGGGCATCGATTCCAGCCACCGCCGGGCCGTTGCCGCGTGCGTTGTCGTCGACTGGCCGATGCACGGGCGACTGCCCATCGGCAATCGCCAACAGATCCTGCTCGAGGTCGCGGATCAGCTGGGTGACCCTACGGATGATCTGCCCAGTGAGATCTTGATACGCCTGCGCCGCATCGAGGGCAGCGCAGCGCTGGCGTTGTTCCGCCACCAGCGCCTGCAGGCGCTCCCGCGAATGCGGGGCCAGGCCCTCGGCAAGCCGCAAGGTGCGGTCGAGGCTTGCCCGCAGACCATCCACCTCGTCTAGCGTGGTGTGGGCCGCCTGCTCGGTCAGGGTGACGACGTGGTCCAGACGTGCGCAGGCATCGGGCAAGGCAAGCCGCGCGACGTCCACCAATCGATTGTCGAGCGGCAAATTGTGCAGCGCACTTTGAAACTGTCGGGTGACCTGCCGTAGATCCGCTTGCAGGTTCGCCGTCTCGGGCGCGGTCATGGTCATGCCGCCTGGGCCAGACGCTCGAACACCTTGTCGAGCTTTTCCTTCAGGGTCTGGGCGGTGAATGGCTTGATGACGTAGCCGTTGACGCCCGCCTGGGCCGCTTCGATGATCTGCTCGCGCTTGGCCTCGGCGGTCACCATCAGCACCGGCAACTTGGCGGTGGCAGCGTCGCTGCGAATCGCCTTCAGCAGCTCGATACCGGTGACACCGGGCATGTTCCAGTCGGTGATCACCAGCTCGAAGCCGCCCTGTTTCAGCAACGGGATGGCGGTGGCGCCATCATCCGCCTCGGCCGTGTTGTTGAAGCCGAGATCGGCCAGCAGGTTCTTGACGATACGGCGCATCGTCGAGAAGTCGTCGACGATGAGGATTTTCATGTTCGGATTCATGCGGGTTCTCTTTCAGGGTCGTCGATGATTCAAGCGGCCTCGGCGATGGCATCCCATTCGCTCAGGCGTGCGCGAAGGCGCAGCAGCGCCTGGCTGTGGAGCTGGCAGACCCGGCTCTCACTGACGCCGAGCACCTTGCCGATCTCCTTGAGGTTGAGCTCGTCCTGGTAATACAGACCCATGACCCGTTGCTCGCGCTCGGGCAACTGTCGGATACCTGCAATCAGGGCCTGCCGGAAGGCATCACGGAAGGTGGCGCGCTCCGGGGTTTCAGGGTCTTCCAGGGTGTCGGCAAGGCCGCGCTCGCCGTCGCCAGGGTCATCCAGAGACAGCAAGGGTGCGCGGGCCGCATCTTCCGCGTGGCGGTGATAGTCCTCCAGCGACAGGCCCAACTCCGTGGCCACATCGGCATCGCTGGCCTCATGCCCGGTGCGCGCCTCGATGCCACGAATTGCCTCGGCAATCTCGCGGGCCCGACGGTGTACCGAGCGCGGCACCCAGTCACCCTTGCGAAGTTCATCCAGCATGGCGCCGCGGATACGGATACCGGCGAAGGTGGCAAAGCTGGCACCACCATCGGTGCGGAAATGTCGTGCCGCCTCGATCAGGCCGAGTTGTCCGGCCTGCAACAGATCATCGACCTCGACCGAGGCCGGCAGCCGTGCCAGCAGATGGTAGGCAATGCGACGCACCAGATCCTGGTGGTCCCGGATCAGCGCGTTGAAGTCCGGTGCCTGAACCGCCTCATACGCCGCGACGGTGCTCATGCCACCGCTCCCGCCATCGGCGCGCCCACCAGTCGCTCGACGAAGAATTCGACATGACCGCGTGCCCCCTGCGGCGGTGGCCATTTCTGGATCGCCTGGGCAATGGTGCGAAAGGCCACCGACGACGGTGCAGACGGATAGGCCTCCAGTACCGCTCGTTGGCGCCGTACCGCGCGCTGCAGGTATTCGTCGTGCGGTACCACCCCGAGAAAATTCAGATGAACATCGAGGAACCGGTCGGACACCCGACGCAGATGCTCGAACAGTTCGTACCCCTCCGCCGGCGAGCGCACCATGTTGGCGACGATCTGCATTCGCTTGACCCCATGATCACGGGACAGCACCTTGATCAAGGCATAGGCATCGGTCAGCGATGCGGGCTCGTTGTTGGCTACCACCAGCACTTCCTGCGCGGCGCGGCAGAAGGTCAGTACCCCATCGGCGATGCCGGCAGCAGTGTCGACCACCAGGGTGTCCACCGGCGTTGACAGCTCGGAGAAGGCGCGGATCAACCCGACATGCTCGGCATGTGAAAGCCCGGCCATCTGCCCCAGTCCGCTCGCGGCCGGGACGATGGTCAGCCCGTGAGGACCCTCGATCAATGCTTCCTGCAGCGTGCAGCGGCCTTCGAGGACGTGCGAGAGGTGAAAGGTCGGCTGCAGCCCGAACAGGACGTCGACATTGGCCAGCCCGAGGTCGGCATCCATGAGCAACACCTGCTCTCCACTCATCTGCAGTGCCAGGGCCAGGTTTGCCGACACATTGGTCTTGCCCACCCCGCCCTTGCCGCTGGCGACGGCAATCACGCGCGCGGGTCGCGACGGCTCCGGTCCGACCAGACCCACGGCCTGATGCAGGCGATCCTTCAGTCGTTCAAGCATGAGCGCTGTGCTCCATCGGAGAGGGTTCGACGTCAGCGCTGGCGGCAGCGGCCGCAGCCGCCTCATCCGAGAGTTGACGGGCGTTCTGCATCGCGCGCAGCACCAGATCCGAGGCCCGCGCGATATGGAGGTCTTCCGGCACCCGCTGACCATCGCAGATCACCGTGACCGGCAACTGGCGCTCCAGCGCGACCGACAGGGCGCCACCGAGACGGGTGCACTCGTCGACCTTGGTCAGCACCAGGGCCTTCGGTTTGACGCGTGAAAAGCGGTTGACCGCGGCTTCCAGGTCCTCCCGCTGCTGGCCGGCCGACAGCACCAGCCAGGTGGTGATCTGCTGCTCGTGAGCGCCGAGCACCTCCAGCGCCTCGGCGAGCCGGGTATCGGCCGGGCTCATCCCCGGCGTATCGATGAATACGCAGCGGCAATCGGCCAGCTCGGCGAGACGTGCGGTGAGCTGGTCGGGGGTCGGCACGATGAACAGCGGGACCCCCAAAAGCCGCGCATAGGTCGACAGCTGCTCTTCGGCCCCGATGCGATAGGTGTCGAGTGAGACGATGGCGACCTGGCGGCTGCCGAAGGTCCGGACCGCGCGCTCGGTCAATTTGGCCAGGGTGGTGGTCTTGCCGACACCTGTGGGCCCGACCAGGGCGACCCGCCCGCCGAGTTGCAGCGCCTCGGGTGCCTGCACCGGGAGATGCCGGGCAAGCCAGCCAACCGGCAAACAGCGTGTACGTTCGGCATCGGCATCCAGGGGCAGGCTGGCGGCGGTGCGCCGTGCGACCCGCGTCGAGAACCCCAGGGTTTCCATCAACCGAAATACCCGTGCACGGTTGGGATGGGCTTTCGCCAATTGCGTCTCGTTGGCCTCCAGCGTTGCTTCCAACAAACTGCGCAGTTGCCCCAGCTCGGTTTCGAGTCGCCGTATCTGGGGATCGACCGCCCATTCGACGGCGCCATTGGCGGCAGCGATGGGTTGCCGACGCGGGCGACGCGGATTCACAGCGGCATCGTCGTCGGTGCGGCTGAGGGCCTGCCGCATGAGGGCCTCGTCGTAGTCCACTGCGGCCACGACCTCGATTCCGTCTTCGCGTGTGTGACTGGCGAGGATCACCGCATCCGGCCCCTGCTCCTCACGCACACGGCGCATCGCCTCGCGCATTGAACTGGCCAGAAATCGTTTGATCTTCATGTGAAAAATCCTTTAGCCCAGCTGCCCGACATGACGGATGCGGGTGGTGTCCGGAAGCTCGTGAAACGCCAGTACGTGCGCCTGGGGAACCGCCGCCCGCAGAAACCGGGCGAGCGAGTGCCGCAAGGTGCCGGGGACCAGCAGGACCGTCGGCTCGCCAACGGCGTCCTGCTGTCGGGCCTGGGTTTCCAGTGAGGTTTGCAGTCGTTCCGCAAGGCCGGGCTCCAGTGCGTTCTGTGGTTGTTGCAAGCCCTCCTGCAACAGACGCTCCAGCGCGGATGAAAGGGTGAAAACGGGCAGATCAGCGGCGCCGCTGGTGCCGATGCTGGCGACGATCTGGCGGGACAGCGCCTGGCGCACGGCGATCAGCAGTGCCTGCGGGTCCTGGGTTCGTGGGGCGTGCTCCGCCAGGGCTTCCAGTACCCCACGCAGATTGCGGACCGGAACCCGCTCCGCCAGCAGCCCTTGCAACACCCGCGTGAACGCCGCCAGCGGCAACACCTTGGGCACCAGGTCCTCGACCAGCTTCGGCGCATGCTGAGCGGTGGCCGTGAGCATGGCCTGCGCCTCCTCGATACCCAGCAATTCCGGCGCGTGGACGCGCAGCAACTGCGACAGATGAGTGGCGATCACGGTCGCCGCATCGACGACCGTATAGCCCTGCGCCTGCGCATAGGCGCGCTGACCCGGTTCGATCCACAGGGCCGGCAGCCCGAAGGCCGGGTCGTGCGTGGCGATGCCCTCCACCGGCCCGAGTACCTGCCCGGCATCGAGTGCCAGATCGCGATCAGGATGGCATTCACCAGCCGCCAGCTCGACACCGTGGAGTAGCACCCGATAGCGGTTCGGCGCCTGCTGCAGGTTGTCGCGCACATGTACCGGGGGGAACAGGAAGCCCAGCTCTTCCGACAATTTGCGCCGCACCCCGCGGATCCGGGCCATCAGCTCGCCCCCCTGGCGGGTGTCGGCGAGCGGGATCAGGCGATACCCCAGCTCCAGACCAACGGGATCGACTGGCGGCAGGTCCTGCCACCCCAGCTCCGCGGGCGTCTCGGCAGTCTCCGGCGTGGTGGTCACCTCGGTCCGTGCGGCGCGCGCTCTCCGATGCAGCCACACCGCCGCACCAGCGAGCAGGGCCGCCAGGGCCAGAAAGGCCAGGTTGGGCATGCCGGGAACCAGACCAATCAGCGCCATCAGTCCGGCGGCCATCGCCACCGCGCGACCATCGCCCACCAACTGTGTGTTCATCTGACTGCTGATGGCCTGCGAGCGCGACATGCGCGTCACCAGGATGGCCACCGCCGTCGACAGCAACAGGGCGGGAATCTGTGCCACCAGGCCGTCGCCGATGGTCAGCAGTGCGTACACCTTGAAGGCCTCGCCGAACGACAGGTCGTGCGCCAGTGCACCGATCGCGACGCCACCAACCACGTTGACGATGAGGATCAACAGCCCCGCCACCGCGTCGCCCTTCACGAACTTGCTGGCGCCGTCCATGGCGCCATAGAAGTCAGCCTCCTCGCGGACTTCCTCGCGACGCAGCTTGGCCTCATCGCGCGTCAACAGACCGGCATTGAGGTCGGCATCAATCGCCATTTGCCGTCCCGGCATGGCGTCGAGGGTGAAGCGTGCCGACACCTCGGAAACCCGTCCGGCCCCCTTCGTGATTACCGCGAAGTTGATGATGGTGAGAATGGCGAACACCACCAGACCCACCGCGTAGTTGCCGCCAATGACGAAATTGCCGAAGGCCTCGATCACCCGTCCAGCGGCCCCAGGGCCCTCGTGACCGTTGAGCAGAACCACCCGCGTCGATGCAACATTGAGCGCCAGACGAAACAGCGTGGCCAGCAGCAACACGGTCGGAAACACACTGAAGTCCAGCGGCCGCAGGACGTAGACCACCGCCAGCATCACCACCAGTGACAACGCAATGTTCAGGGTGAAGAAGAAATCCAGTGCCAGCGGCGGCAGCGGCACCACCACCATTGCCAGCAACAGGAAGACGATGAACGGTGCCCCGATGGCGCTGAGACCACCGGATTTGACCATCGAGAGCGCAGACATCGGATTCATGCGGTCATCCGCACCCGGCCCGCGAATCCGCGGCACGTTGTCAGTCCTGTCTCAGGGTTCATCACCTATCCCTCCTCGAACGGCCGCCCCAGGTCGTCGGGGACCTCCGGTGCCGGAGCGGCGAGCTGCTCGCCACCGCGGATGCGATAGGCCCAGGTCAGCACCTGCGCGACCGCCACATAGAGGACGGCGGGAATCTCCTGACCAACGGTGCCGCTGCGGAACAGCGCCCGCGCCAATGGCGGCGCTTCCAGCAACAGGACCCGCGCCTCGGCGGCGCGCTCGCGGATGGCGGTAGCCACCTCGTCGGCACCTTTGGCAACCACCGTTGGCGCCCGCATCTCGCCGGCGGCATAGCGCAAGGCCACCGCAAAATGCGTCGGGTTGGTCACCACCACATCGGCGGTTGCGACGGCTTCCATCATCCGACCACGCGACAGCTGCATCGCCCGTTCGCGCCGCTTGGCCTTGACCTCCGGTCGCCCCTCGGACTCGAACATCTCCCGCTTGATCTCATCGCGGCTCATCCGTAGCTGCCGGGTGTGGTTCCACAACTGGAACGGCACATCCATCGCCGCTACCAAACCGAGCCCGATCAGGCCGATGAACATCACCTGCAGCAGCATTTCCCCGGTACTGGCCAGCGCCGTCGGCAATGGCAGGGAAGACAGCGCCAGCAACCGGTCGGACTGTGCGCTGATCCAGATCACCACCAATCCACCGATCAGCAGCATCTTGCCCAGCGCCTTGCCCAGTTCCGCTCCGGCCTGCGCCGACAACAGACGACCGAGGCCCTTGATCGGGTCCAGCCGTTTGAGGTCCGGAATGACGCCCTTGGCGGACAGGTGAAGGCCGCCGATCAGGGCGGGGGCCAGCAATGAGATGATCCACGGCACCGCCACCAGCACGGTGATTGCAAGGGCACCGCCCAACAGGGCCTGCCCGAGCTGACGCGCCGGGTCGGCGTCCGCCATACCCGCCACCGCCAGAGCGGTCTGCAGCAATGCGGCCAACTGCGCCAGTGCTTCGCCCCCAGCGACCAGCAGGGCCAACGCGCCGGCGGTGGTCACCAGCGCCGACGACAGCTCACGCGACCGCGCAATCTGCCCCTCGTCACGGGCTTTCTCGATACGGCGCTGGGTAGGTTGTTCGGTGCGCTCGCCGCTGTCGGTTTCACTCATGGCGCCGCACCGGCCGCCAAGGCCTGGTGAATGGCGCCGAAAAACTGATCCCAATAGATCGATAGCGGCGTGCCCACATGCGGCATCCACAACCACAGCAGGCCCAGCAATGCCAGTAAGGCGGCCGGCAGACCAATCGCGAACAGGTTGAGGGCCGGCGCGGCACGGCTGACCAGCCCGAAGCCGAGCTGAACCACCAGCAGGCTGGCGAGAACCGGCAGCGCCAGACTGAGGCCGGCCTCGAGCATCGGCACCATCAATCCCAGCAGCGCCATCCACGGCGGCGCCTGGTAGGGCCCGCTGACCGGCACCACGGCGTAGCTGTAGGCCAACACCCGAATCAGCGCGTGATGACCGTCCAGTGCAAGGAACAACAGACTGGCGAAGGCCATCAACAAGCTGCCCAGCACCGGCGAGGCAGTGCCCCGCAGCGGATCATTGACCTGCGCAAACGACAGGCCGGCGGTGGCGCTGATCAGTTCGGATGCCAACATCAGCGATTCGAACAACAATTGCAGCAAGGTGCCCAGCAGCAAGCCGACACCGACGTTGAACACCACCGCCAACCACCAGTCGCTGCTGAACATTTCAGGGGTGGCCACCGGCGGCAGTACCGCGGCCAGAATCGGGGTCAGCACCACCGCCAGCAACAGGCGTACCCGGCCGGGGACGGTTCGCCCGCCGAGGACCGGCGCAGTCGCGACGAAGGCACTGACCCGCAGGCCGGTCCAGGTGGTCTGTAGCAGGCCGCCCCAGAGTGCGATGGTGATGTCACCGGGGATCATGGGTCAGTGCGAGCCCCCGGCATCCATGCCGGGGCGTTCGCCCCACCTGCGAGCAGTGCTCGCAAAAGCGGTTGTTGTGCCGCGAATACACCTCGGCGCAGGCCATCCTGGCGGGCCCTCACCTCGCGAATCCACTCCGGCCCCGGCATCCATGCCGGGGCGTTCGCCCCACCTGCGAGCAGTGCTCGCAAAAGCGGTGGGGCTCACCCCACCCATTGTGGGATCGAGAGGATCAGGGCGCGTGTGTAATCGACGATCACACGCAGCATCCACGGCCCGGTCAGGGTCAGGGCGGCCGCCACCGCAAGCACCTTGGGGATGAATGACAACGTCATTTCGTTGATCTGCGTTGCCGCCTGGAACAGGCCGATCAGCAGGCCTGACAACAGCGCCGCCAACAGCAGCGGCGCCGCCAGCAGCACCGCTACCTCGATGGCGGCTCGGCCCTGGGTGAGCACATCTTCCGGCGTCATCCGAAGCTCCGGACCAAGGAGCCGGCGACCAATGTCCACCCGTCCACCAGCACGAACAACATCAATTTGAACGGCAGCGAGATCATCATCGGCGACAGCATCATCATGCCGAGGCTCATCAGCACGCTGGCAACCACCAGATCGATCACCACGAACGGCACGAACAGCAGAAATCCGATCTGAAAGGCGGTCTTCAACTCACTGGTGAGAAAAGCGGCCGCCAGCACGGTCAGCGGGACATCCTCGGGTCGGCTGAACCCGTCGGGATGCCCGGACAGCTCGGCAAACAGCAACAGGTCCTGCTCGCGGGTCTGCTGCAGCATGAACTGACGCAACGGATCGGCGGCCTTCGGCGCGGCATCGGCAAACGCCATCTCGGCATCGAGGTAGGGCTGCACGCCTTCGACCCAGGCTCGCTCGAAGGTGGGTTGCATCACAAAGCCTGTGAGCAAGAGCGCCAAGCCGATGAGAATGGGGTTGGAGGGCGTTCCGGCGGTACCCAATGCCTGCCGCAGCAAGGCCAGGACGATCAGGATGCGGGCAAAGCCGGTGGTGCACATCAGCAATGCCGGCAGCACGCTGAGCAAGGTCATCGCCCCCAGCACCTGCAGGCTCAGGCTCCACTGCGCCCCCCCGTCTGCGGTGGGCGTCATGGTCAGGGCCGGGATCTGTGGCAGGGCGGCGCCCGCGAGCGCAACTTCGGCCTCCGCCGCGACTGCGGCGTCAGCACCTGCCAACAGAAGGAGGGGTAGCACAAGCACGAGCGGACGCAATCTCATGACGGCACCTCGTCCATCGCAGCTGCAAAGCTGGGTCGGGACCACAGGCGGGTGATCCCGGCGGGGCTGACGCCTACCAGTACCTTGTCGCCTTCGACCTCGACCAGCACCAACTGCTGACGCGGCCCGAGGTGCTGGACGGCGCACACCTTCACCCGTCCGTCCGCCTGCGGTAGCAAGCGGAATCGACGCACGGCGCGGCCCGCTACGAGAATGACACCCACCACCAATGCCAGCATCACCAACATCTGCACGGCAGCACCAAGACCCGGACCGGCGGGGACCGTTTCCATCACTCAGCGCAACTTGCGGATACGTTCGGCAGGGCTGACCACATCGGTCAGGCGGACGCCGAACTTTTCATTGACCATCACCACCTCGCCATGGGCGATCAGGGTGCCGTTGACGTAGACATCGAGCGGCTCGCCGGCGGCGCGCTCAAGCTCCACCACCGAGCCCTGTGACAGCTGCAACAGGTTGCGGATGGGGATTCGGGTTCGGCCAACCTCGATCGCGAGGGTCACGGTGACATCGAGAATCACATCGAGGTTGACGTCGCTGGCGGCGCCATTGGCCGATTCCTCCAGCGTCGGAAGGTCGGCACGCTTTGCATCGGCAGCGGGTTGAATGGAGACGGTCATCGGGTCACCTCAGGCGGCTTTGGCCGACGGCTCGCGCCGCAGGACATGGTTGATCTTCAGGGCATGCTTGCCGTGGGAGACGCCCAGCGTCCCCGACAGCATTGGCAGGTCGTCGACACAAATCTCGAGCTGCTCCGGCATCTCGATGGGGATCACGTCGCCGGGCTTCAGCGCCACCAGCTGGCGTAGCGAAAGTCGCGGGGCCGCCAGTTGGGCCGACAGCTCGACCATCGCGTTCTGGATCTGCTGCCGCAGGTTGGTGGTCCAGCGGTCATCGCGTTCACCGCGGTCGGACTGCAGCCCGGCATCGAGTTGCTCGCGGATCGGCTCGATCATGGCGTAGGGCATGACGATATGGAGATCGCCTTCGGCGCCATCGAGATCGACGTGAAACTTCGACACCACCAGAATCTCGCTGGGGGCAACGATATTGGCGAAGTGCGGGTTGACCTCGGAGTTGAGGTACTCGAAGTCCAGCGCCATCACCGGTTGCCAGGCCTCGGCGAGATCGGTGAACACGTTTTTCAGCAGCAGCTGGATAACCCGCATCTCGGTAGGCGTGAACTCGCGCCCTTCGATCTTCACCGGGAAGCGGCCATCGCCACCGAAGAAGGTGTCGACACAGGCGAACACCAGCTTCGGCTCGAACACCACCAAGGCGGTGCCGCGCAGCGGCTTGATGCGGATCAGGTTGAGATTAGTGGGGACATAGAGCGAATGCACGTAGTCCGAGAACTTGAGCATCTCCACGCCCTTGATCGATAGCTCCGGGCTTCGCCGCAACAGGTTGAACAGCGAGATGCGGTAGTGCCTCGCAAAACGCTCGTTGATCATCTCCAGCGTCGGCAGCCGACCGCGGACAATCCGGTCATGCCCGGCCAGATCGATCGGGCGCACTTCACCCGGCAGCGGCGGCGCATCGGTGTCGACAGCGCCATGGTCGACACCGTGCAACAGGGCATCGATCTCGTCCTGACTCAGCAGGTCCTGTCCGCGCTCGCTCATTGCATGACGAAGCTGGTGAAGTAGATGGCTTCGACAGCCGCCGCCCGGTCCTCGTCTGCAAGGGCTTTGCGCAGCGTGGCCAGACTGTCGTTTCGCAGCTGCTCGCGCCCGTCGACCGTGATGAGCTGGGCATACGGATAGCCGGCGAACAGGGTCAGCAGTGCATCGCGAATGGCGGGGCCCTGCGCATCGATCGCCGCGAAGACCTCCGGCTCGCGAGACATGACCTGCACCTCGACCTGCAGGTAGCGCAGGGTGCCGTTGTCAGTCACGTTGACGACGAACGCGGGCTCAAGCCTGTGGTACGCCGGCGGCTTGATCTCCTCAGCCTTGTCGCCCGACGACAGGCCGCCGTGGCCGAGATACCAGCCGCCGGCACCGACGGCGGCCGCCACCAGCGTGACCACGATCAGCGTTCGAAGCCGCCGCTTCGGCGGTGGTGCTGGCGGGGTGTCCGGGGTCTCGTCTTCGTCTTCGAGCGGCATGTCGGCTTCCGATGGTCAGGCGCGATTCGCGCTTTCCCGACACGCTGCAATTGCCGTGCTGCGGCCTCAGGCAAACCCGTCCATTAGACCGGTCGTACGCCGCCGCTTGTCGCCGTCGGTCATCGCTTCCACCGACGGATCGTCAGAAGCCCGACGCGACAGTCGCTTCTCCGGGGCCCGATCACGGCCCGATGACGGATCACCGACATCTGCACCCATCAGTTGCAGGCCGCGGGACGCCAGTTGCTGTGACAGCTCAGGCAACGATTGCGCCAGCAGCAAACGGGCCTGGGCATCGCTGCTCGAAAGGCTCATCGAGACCTGACCTTCGCGTACCGCCAGCTTGATCTCGACTTCGCCGAGGGCGGGAGGGTCCAGCCGCAAACGTGCGGACCAGGTGTCCTGCTCGATCATCTCCACGACCTGCTCGGCCAACACCGACGCCGGAGCCTCCATTGGCAGCGACGGTCGATCGGTCAACGCAGCCGCGGGGGGCAATGCCAGACTGACGGCCGTTGCGGCGGACTGTGCCGGCAGGCCGCCAACCGGCGACGTCGTGGCCGTCAGGGTCGAGACCGCATCTGCAGCCGCCGGCTGCGGCACACCACGATCATCGGTCGACAGCGTCGACCGTTGTGCCTCCACCGTCAGCGCCAGGGACGGTGTCGGTGCCCGCGACTCACTCGCATGCCCTGCGGCGGTCGCCGCGGGCGCTGTAGTGTCCCCACTCGACATCGGCGATACCGTCACCGCGCGATTGGGACCGCTGACCAGCCCCACAAGACGCACGCCGCTGGCGGCAGCAGCAGCGGGTGCAGCCGGTGCCGTTGATGCGGCGACAGTAGCGGATGTGATTGGCGCAGCCGGGCCAGAACGCTCCGATCGGGGAAGCAATGGTCGCGACACGGGATCGAGCGCCGGCGCAGCGCCGCCAGCGGCCGGCGGCGACGTCTCGGCTGAGGCGACCAGACCGGGCGCCGGGGCATTCGAGGTCACGGGCAACGCTGCTGCCCCCGATATCGATGTGGATACGGAGGGGTGTGCGGGTACAGAGGCCGCCTCCGATGCGGAGACCGATGCCGATTCCATGGCCGATGACCACGGCAGGGCCGCGGCCGGCGACTTCGCAGCGGCTGGCACCGCAGGCGCGAAGGCGGTCAACCCGGGTGGCGGAGGGCTGACATCCGTGCCACCCGCAACCGGGGCTTCGGCGTGTGCCGATGACGGCTCATCCGCCACCGCAGGCAACAGGTCCTGGCCAATACGCAAGGCGGCCAGCAGATCGCCGGCATCATCGACCGCGATATCACGAGGATCGGTCGTGCGCGTTGACGTGATCGATGTCGCCCGGGTCGACACCTCCACCCCGGGCAGTCCGGATGACAGCGCCAGCGGATCACCCGCCGCCAGCCCGGCTGCCCAGTAGGACAGGAAGCTGCCGAAGGCGCCAGCAGCCGGTGTCGCGGTTGGCGCCCCCGGTGCGCCGGTCGGGGCGGCGGCGATCAGGTCCATGCCGGCTGCCATGAGCGGCTGTTGACCAGGTCATCCTCCTGTCGCTGCAAACGTTTCAGCCGTTGTTGCTGCAACGCATCCATCTGCAAGGCAGCGGCGTTGCCGAGCGACTGCGAGGCCTGCCATGCGGTCATCCAGGATGCGCGCGCCGCGGCGCAAGCGGCGTGCGCGTGCTCGATCCGTTGCTGCTGCTGCTTCAGGACATCGTCGAGCCTGTCGCGAAAGGCCTGACGGTTGCTGAGTTGCCAGGGCGCGATGCCACCCGGAGAGACAGCATAGTCGCCAGCGAATCGTTCGAGCTGGCGCAACTGGGCCTCGGCTTCGGCGGCCAGCCGCTGCGCCTCGGCCAACCGCTGGGCCGCCTGATCGGCATGACGACGCGTGATTTCGGCGAGCCGCGAAAGTCCTGGGGGGGTCATGCGACGTCTCCGGTGACAGTGATGAGTGCAGCGTGGGCGGCCGCCAATGGCGCAGCCTCGTCGACACCCTGCGTGAGAAAGCGCTCGATGGCGTCCTGACGGGCAATCGCCTCATCTGTATCGGCGTCGGCACCACTCTGATACGCGCCAACCGCGATCAGGTCCCGGTTGCGTTGCCAGGCCGCCAGCCAGCGGCGCAGCCGACGTGCCGCGTCCCGCTGGGGCGCGTCCGACAAGGTGGAAAACAGTCGTGACACGCTGGCCTCGACGTCAATGGCTGGAAATCGTCCCTGCTCGGCGATTCGTCGCGACAAGACGATATGACCATCGAGAATGGCGCGGGCGGCATCAGCCACCGGGTCCTGCAGGTCGTCACCTTCGGTCAGCACGGTATACAGACCGGTGATGCTGCCGCGACCGCTGACAGTTCCCGCACGTTCCACCAGTTGTGGCAGTCGTGCGAACACCGATGGCGGATACCCGCGCGTGGCCGGTGGCTCCCCCACTGCGAGGCCGATTTCCCGCGCGGCCTGTGCATAGCGGGTCAAGGAGTCCATCAGCAGGAGCACGTCACAGCCCTGGTCGCGAAAGTATTCCGCCACGCTGGTCGCCAACCGGGCGCCATTGAGGCGTGCCAGTGGGCTGGCATCGGCCGGCGCCGCAATGACGCAGGCACGCGCCAGCCCCTCCGGCCCCAGGGTGTCGTGAACGAAGTCGCGTACTTCGCGCCCACGCTCGCCAATCAGGCCCACGACCGTCACGTCGGCGGTGGTGTGCCGCGTCATCATTCCCAGCAAAGTCGACTTGCCGACACCGCTACCGGCGAACAGGCCGACACGCTGACCCCGCCCCAGCGTCAGCAGCGCGTTGATGGCACGCACGCCGACATCAAGCGGTGCGCCGATCCGCTCGCGCAGGAGCGGGTTCAGGGGCGGTGGCGACAGGATCAGGGGGGCTTCGCCGCGGGGTGGTGGACGACCATCCAACGGCGTCGCATCCGCGGCCATCACTCGACCCAGCCAGTCCGCCCCGATCCGTGGTGCCGCCCCGAGCCGCCGGCCGGCAACACGGGCAGCGGGCTGGAGACCGGACAAGGGGCCGGTCGGCATCAAAAATGTCTTGTCGTCGGAGAACCCCACCACCTCGGCTTCAACCCAGGTGTCGTGGGTGGTTTCAACGGCGCAGGTGGCCTCCAGCGGCAGGCTGAGTCCACGGGCCTGCAGCGCCAACCCGACGACCCGATCAAGACGGCCGGTCGCCAACGGCACTGCCGCTGTCGGCAGCTGTGCACCGCGATGCCGCAGACGGTCGACGAGGGTCATTGCGGTTGCGGCCGCCATTCGGCGGCCAGTTGCTGAACCCGAGTCGCCAGCCGGGCATCGACACTCAGCGGGTTGCTGTCGACCATGATGTCGCCGGGACTCAGGTTGTTGTCGGCGACCAGCCGCGTCGGGACCGCGGTGTCCTCCGCCAACGCGCGGATCGCCTCGAGATCGCTCGGTGCTACGCGAATCCGAACCGGTGCCCGCTGCTCGCCGAGCAGCGCCAGCGCCTGCTCGGCGATGGTACGCAGAGTTTCGGGGTGTGCGGTCAAATGCGTCGCAGCCAGACGGCTGGCAATCTGCAGTGCCAGCTCCGACAGCGCCTCCGCCACCGCGTCCGTATCGCAGGCCAGCGGGTGATCGAACGAATCGATCACCGCCTGCAGCGCCTGCACTTGTGGACGGGCGGCCTCACGGGCGCCGGCACGGCCTTCCTCACGGCCCCGTTTGTAGCCTTCATCCCAGGCGGCCTGTTCGAGCGACTCCAGTTTGGCCGCAGTGGGCGGCCGGCTGGCGTCGAGTTGCGGCGGCTCCCAATGTCGGGCATCGGATGCCTCGGCGGCATCGAAGTAGCCGCTGCCGATCTCGCCGAAGCCGTTCACAGGAAGGCCTCACGCGAGGAGCCGAGCTGGATACTGCCGTCCTCGGCGAGCTTGCGGGCCATGGCCAGAATCTCCTTCTGGGCGATCTCCACGTCCGCCACCCGAACCGGACCGCGGGCATCCATGTCCTCGCGCATCATTTCGGCGGCGCGTTTCGACAGGTTGGCGAACATCTTCTCGCGAACCCGCGGTTCGGCCCCTTTCAGTGCAAGCGCCAGTTTGTCGCTGGGCACGTCGCGCAACAACGTCTGGATACTGCGATCGTCGAGATCCCCGAGGTTGTCGAAAACGAACATCAGGTCCTGGATACGGGTGCCGAGGTTGTCATCGACCGCGCGGATCCGCTCCATCAGGGTCGCCTCGTCGGCCGAATCCATCAGGTTGAGGATATTGGCAGCCACCTTGACGCCGCCGACATTGGAGGACTTCAGGTTCTGGTTGCCGGCGAACTGTCGTTCGAGGATGTCATCGAGTTCGTGCAGGGCATGTGGCGGAATCCCCTCAAGCGTCGCGATCCGCATCACCACGTCGGCACGCGCGCGCTCCGGCAGTGCCAACAGGACCGCGGCCGCCTGATCGGCATCGAGATGGCTGAGCACGATGGCGATAATCTGCGGATGCTCATTGCGAACCAGATCCGCGACGGAGCGTGGCTCCATCCACTTGAGCGCCTCGAGACCCTTGGTGTTGCGGCCCAGCAGGATACGATCGATCAGGCCACTGGCCTTGTCTTCGCCCAGCGCACTGACCAGCACATTGCGCACATAGTCCTCGGCGCCAACCCCCAGCGACGTCTGACGCCCCAGCTCCCCGACGAACGAGTCGATCACCCGATTGGCCTGATCACTGGAAACGCTGCCGAGGCTGGCCATCGCCTGCCCCAGCTTCTGCACTTCCTTGGCGCCGATGTGCTTGAGCACCTCGGCCGCTTCCTTCTCGCCCAGCGACATAAGGAAGACCGCCGCACGTTGCAGACCGTTGATGTCGTCGGCAGGCCGCACGGCCGCACCCTTCGGTGGTTGATTGCCGTCAGCCATCATTGCCCACCCATGTTTTTACGACCTGCGCCACCCGTTTCGGGTCCTGGGCTACGGCCTGTCGGGCCAGTGCCATCTTGTCATCGAACGTCAGTGCTGCCGGCCCCTCGAGGGTGACCGGCGCACGGGGAATATCGCTGGCACCCGAGGGCAGCGCCTGCGGCACCGCCGGCGCCAACAATCGTCGCAGCGGTGCTGGATCCGTGAGGTTCTTCAGTAACGGCCGCAGCGCCAGAAACACGATGAGGGCCAACAGCAACAGGCCGCCAGCTTCGCGGGCACTATTGAGCACCCAGGCCTGCTGCCACCAGAGCATCGGCGCAATCTCCGGCACCTCCATTGGGCGGAACGCCGCCTGCCGTACGGTCAGACTGTCACCACGCGCTTCCGAGTAGCCGACCGCGTTCATGACCAGGGCCTCGACATCAGCGAGGGTGGCGGCACTCCATTCGGTGGCGGGCGCGGCCTCGCCCACCGGCGGCGTCAGAGCCGCCGGGTCAACTGCACCGTCAGCGGCGGGCGGCGCGCCAGCGGCGCCCCCCGCAGCGATGGGCGGATGATCGAGCAGGACCGCCACGGTCAGCCGCTGGATGCGGCCACTGGCGGTGCGGCTGTAGGCCATTTCCCGGCTGACTTCGTACTGGCGCCGCTCCTGGCTGCTGGTTTCAGCGGCGTTGCCGGACGACCCGCCGGCGGTGGTGACCGGTGCCGCTTCGCCTGGCAGGTTGCTGGCCGCGCCGGGGACGCCGCCGGGGATGCCGCCAGGCCCCGAGTTGGCGGTCGCCATGCCACGGGATTCACGACTGACCTGCTCCTGGGTCATCACCGCATTCGGGTCGACGGTTTCACGCGCCTGCTCGTTCTCGGTGCGGTCGAGCTCCACCATCACCTGTACCTCGGCCCGACCCACCAACGGCAGCAACAGGGTCTGCACCCGATTGACCAGGATCTCCTCGGTGCGGCGTGCCAGGTCAAAATGCTTCTGTGCTGCCAGCGTCGCCGGGTCGCTCTGCGACAACAGTCCGCCGCGGGCATCGACAACGGTGACGCTTTCCGGTTTGAGTTCGGGAATGCTGGAGGCCACCAGTCGCGCGATGGCATCGGCTTGCCCGGCCGCCAATTGTGCGCCGGGCATCAGTTCAAGCACGACCGAGGCAGTGGTGCTGACGCGATCGCGAATGAAGGCACTGGGCTTCGACATCGCCAGGTGGACGCGTGCCGAGGCGATGCCACGAAGCCCGCCGATCGTGCGCGCCAGTTCCTGCTCGAGGGCGTGCTGGTAGCGTGCACCCTCGAGGAAGCTGCTGACCCCGAACCCCGGGGCGGCATCGAGCACGTCCATGCCACCCTGTCCGACCGATACCCCGGCGCCGGCAAGATGCATGCGGGCATCCATCAGCCTGGATTCCGGCACCTGGATGACCCCCGCCCCCGGCCCCATCTGGACGTCGAAGCCAGCGCCGCGAAGTGACTCCGCCACAGCAGAAGCCTCGCGATCACCGAGCCCGGTATAGAGCACCGCCTGGGTTGCGCCGCGGCTCCACAACACCGCGGTAACGCCCGCAGCAACGGCAATTGCGACACCGACCAGCAGCAGGGCAGGACGCAGCACCAGAAGGGTTCGGGTCCAGCCTTGCGGAAGTGGGGTATCGGCCATGGATCAGGGTCCTAGAGCGGCATGTTCATGATGTCCTGGTAGGCCTGAACCACCCGGTTCCGGACCTCCACGGTGGCGCGGAACGCCACCTGTGATTTCTGCATGGCGACCATCGTGCTGGCGAGATCGCCCCGCCCCAGTTCGAATTCGCGCGCCATCTGCTGTGCATTCATCTGGGTCGCGCTGACCGCGCCGAGGGCTTCGCCCATGCGCTCAGCAAAGCTCGGTCCTTTCGCCGTCGTGGCATCCGCGACGCCAGGTATCGGCGCAGCCGGCAGGCTGCTGCGGCTACGCAGGGCGCGCATCTCGCTGAGCAGTTGCTGGATGTTGTCGGTGCCGATGGGATTCACGCGAGGGCTCCTGAAACGCCTGTCGGTCGACAGGCTGCAAGCGGGGGGAGTCCGATCAGGACTGGCTGAAATCAGCCGATGAAAGGTTGTACTTGCGCAGTCGCTCAATCAGCGTGGTGCGCGACATGCGCAGCAGTTGTGCCGCATGCGCGACAACGCCATTGGCCCGACCCAGCGCCTCTCGAATCAGCCCGCATTCGATTCTCGACAGGTGCTCGCGCAGGTCGATGCCTTCGGCGGGCAGCGGATCTGCTTCGGTGCGCGGTCCAGTTGGTCGCGACGGTGCCGCCGCCGGCAATCCCGGGGGACGATAGCGACCCGGCAAGTCGTCGACACCGGCAACCTCGCCCAGCACCGTGACCGCAACCCGCTCCAGCACGTTGGCGAGCTCACGAACATTGCCCGGCCAGCGCTGCAGTGCGAGTGCGGCCAGTGCTTCCGCATCGAGGCTGACGGCCGGACGACCCTGATCGGCCAAGCGCCGGCAGAGGGTCGTGACCAGCAGCGGAAGATCTTCCAGTCGATCGCGCAGTGCCGGCGTTTCGATCGGAAACACATTAATGCGATAGAACAGATCTTCTCGGAACAGACCGTCATTGACTGCTGCTTCCAGATCGCGATGGGTCGCCGCCACGACCCGGACGTTACAGGTGATCGTGCGGCTGCCGCCCACCCGCTCGAAGCTGCGCTCCTGCAGCACCCGCAGCAACTTCACCTGCATCGGCAGCGGCATGTCGCCGATCTCGTCGAGAAACAGGGTGCCACCCTCGGCCAGCTCGAAGCGCCCCTTGCGGGTGGTGATGGCGCCGGTAAAGGCACCCTTCTCGTGCCCGAACAGTTCACTCTCCAGCAGCTCCCCCGGAATCGCGCCGCAGTTGATGGCGACGAAGGGTTTGTCGGCACGCGCGCTGCACGCGTGAATCTGCTGCGCGATCACCTCTTTGCCGGTCCCGGATTCGCCGGTGATCAACACGGTGGTGTCATGCATGGCGACCTGGTCGATCAGTCGCCGGATCCGTTGCATTGAGGGTGCATCACCGGCCAGCGCCGGCGCCCGGCGCGGCGTGACGGCATGCGAGGAGGACGGCGCGATGTCGGCCGAATCGGGTTCCAACGGCAGCGAATCGAGGTTGAGCATTGCGGGACTCCCGTAGGACGTCAATTCAGGCGGACAAGGCGACGGCAAGCGGCGCGGCACGCAAGCGGGCCGAGGGATACCCCAGCGCCTCGCGATATTTGGCGACCGTCCGTCTGGCGAGACGCACGCCACGCCGATTGAGGTGCTCGACCAGAGCGCCGTCATCCAGTGGGGTGTCCTCGGTTTCGATCAATCGCTTCACCATGGCGCGAGCGGCGGCAGCGGCAACGCTGTCTTCTCCGGCGGCCTGGCTGAAGAAACGGCGGAGCTCCACCACGCCCTGCGGTAACGATACGTACTTGCCGTTGACCGCCCGGCACACCGTCGATTCATGGACCCCGACGACATCGGCGATCTCTTTCAGGGACAACGGCTTGAGCGCCTCCATCCCGTGCTGCAGCACCGGGAACTGGCGCGCCAGCACCGCTTGCGAGACGCGCAGCACGGTTTGACCGCGCTGCTGCAGACTCTTGATCAGCCATCGCGCTTCGGTGAGCTGGTGACGCAAGGGATCGGCATCCCGCCCGAGCCCTGTCAACAACGCTGCGGTTGCCCGGTTGATCCGCAATGCGGGTTGCCCGGCGCTGTTGAGTTCGACATGCCAGCGGCCGTCGCGGCGGACCACACAGACGTCAGGGACCACGGGGGTCGCTTCCTGTGGCGTCACACCCGGGCGGGTCGCCAGCCCACGCAGCAACCGCAGGGCTGCGGCGAAAGCCGCCGGGCTGGCGTGCAGGCTGCGGCGCAGCAGGTCGAGCTCTCGGCGCCCCAAACGAGTGATGCCGCGGCTGACAATGCGCAAGGCAAGGTCACGCGCTGACGACCGCTGCAAGCCGCGCAGCTGCAATTCCAGGGCCTCGTCGAGGTGACGCGCCCCGTAGCCATCCGGCCCGATCCGCTGGATCAGTGCCAACGCCTGTCCAAGCAGGGATTCGGCCACATGATGGGTGGTGGCAAGTTGCGCCAGCGGCGTCTCCAGAAAACCGAGTTCATCAATGGCATCGAGCACGATCAGCACTGCAGCCTGCAACGCATCCGGTATCGGTTCCAATGTCAGCGCCGCCAGTACTTGCGACAGGGGATTGGTGGCCTCCGGCGCCGGCACCTGATACTCCGGACCATCGCCGTCGAAACTGCCACCCCGCGCCAGGGTCGCCACCGTGGCGTCCCAGGGCAGCTCCGCCGCAGCATCGGCCGGGCTCCACACCGCATCCATATCGAGCGTGATGTCATCGTCCTCGACAAGTTCAGGCTCGGCGTCCAGCATCACGTTGTGGGCGAGCCACTGCTGGACCTCGGCTTGCAGTCCCTGGGCATTGAGCTGCAGCAGGCTGCTCTGCTGGATGCGCCCGGGGTGCGCTTTCTGCTGCTGGCCGATTTGAAAGGCTGCCTTCATCGTGGTTCTCCTCGCACGTTGGGGACCCGACACCGAGGGGGTGTTGGCTTTCCGTCATGGCGGTCAAGATCGCTCAGAACGTGGAGCACGCCAATGTAGGACGGCCCTGACGCATGTCAGGCCAAACCTGACCATCGCAGTGCAGCAAATGTGCGGTAGCAGGTGATGTCCCAGGACGCTGTACAGACGGAGGGCCCGCGGCCCGGGACAGACGGTCGCCTGCCGGTCAAGCCCGCCTCGGCGGGCGCGTTCAAACAGGCCGTGGGTTCGCGCGCCCACACCGCACCCACAAAAAAGCCCCCGGAGCGATCCGGAGGCGGTCCTGTATGGGGAGGCGCGATTGGACTCGACCCCGCTCCAGCGGGGCGTCTGCCCGCAGGGCAGACCACCCTCAAGCCCGCCTCGGCGGGCGCGGTCAACAAAGCGGTTGGTTCGAGTCCATGCCTTGGACACAAAAAAGCCCCCGGCAAAACCGGAGGCTATTTGTATTGGTAGGCGCGATTGGACTCGACCCCGCTCCAGCGGGGCGTCTGCCCGCAGGGCAGACCACCCTCAAGCCCGCCTCGGCGGGCGCGGTCAACAAAGCCGTTGGTTCGAGTCCATGCCTTGGACACAAAAAAGCCCCCGGCAAAACCGGAGGCTATTTGTATTGGTAGGCGCGATTGGACTCGAACCAACGACCCCCACCATGTCAAGGTGGTGCTCTAACCAGCTGAGCTACGCGCCTTCAATCATTTGAAGGGCGCGCATCGTAGCCTGCGCGCCCCGGCACCGCAACTGCTTTTCGCCTGCCGCACATCGCGCCTGGAATTGTTTACCGTATCGCCCATGCCCGAATGCCTACTGGTCACCGTCGCTTGCCCACCCGAAGACGCCGAGCGCCTGGCGACGCTCTGCGTCACGCAACGACTGGCGGCCTGCGTCACGATCCAGCCGGACGTCGTCTCGGTCTATCGCTGGCAAGGGGCGCTGACCCGGTCAGCGGAGTCGCTGCTGTTGATCAAGACCGCTGCCGATCGGTTCGAGCCGCTGCGCGAGGCCCTGCTGGCCGCCCACCCCTACGAACTTCCGGAGATCGTCGCAGTCCCAGTGACCGCGGCGCATCTGCCGTTTCTTGACTGGATCGTATCCGAAACCCGATGAGAGCCCTCGCACTCCTGCTGGCCGCACCGACGGTCGCGCTCGCTGGCCTGTGGCCGTCTGCTCAGCCGGAACTGCTTCCGGTCGAGGCGGCGTTTCAGTTGGAACCGGTCACCTGGCAGGCCGGGACCTTACGCGTCCCGCTGCGGGTTGCGCCCGGCCACTACCTCTATCGCGACAAGCTGTCGGTCGCCCCACTGGCTGATGCAGAACTGTCGCTGCCGGCGGGCGAGGCGTATCACGACGAGCATTTCGGTGACGTCGTGATCTACCGACATGACATCGCGGCCGAGGCCCCCATGGCAACGCCACCGCACACCGTGACGGTCCGTTGGCAAGGCTGTGCCGACGCCGGGATCTGCTATCCGCCGCAGATCCGAACGGTACCGGTGGAGGTGCTGCCATGAAGCTGCGCAGCACACTGGGGCTGCTCGCGCTGGCGCTACTGTCGGGGCTCGGTGGCTATGCCGCTTTTCATCTTTTTCAGGGGCACAAGTCTTCGGCAAGCGTTCCGGCGGTGGCCCCGGCCTCGATCACGTTGACCGACCTGTCCGGCACTACGCGGTCGCTGGCGGAATGGCGGGGACGCTGGCTGTTGGTGAACTTCTGGGCCACCTGGTGTCCGCCTTGCGTCAAGGAGATTCCGGTGCTGGTCGATGCCCAGAAGCGCTGGGGCGCACGCGGTCTGCAAGTCATCGGCCCGGCCATGGACGAGGCTGCCCCGGTCCGCACGATGGCGGAACGCCTGGGCATCAACTATCCAGTCATGGCGGGCGACGTCGATGTGTCTGCCGCCATGACGGCACTCGGCGACACCCTTGGCGCTCTGCCGTATTCGGTGCTGATCGCCCCCGACGGCAAGGTGGTCCACCATCAGCATGGCGAGTTTGATGCGGTGAAATTGGAAAAATTGCTAAAAGAGCATGTCAAGGCCGATTTCTGACCCGATCTGTCGGCATCTGGCCCGATCTCGCGGCGAAGTTGTCATGAAAGGGTCCACTCGGGCAGAATCGGGACTCCTTCGCCGCCGGACGCTGCCTTGTCTCATCTGCTGCTGATCAACGGCCCCAACCTCAACCTGCTGGGCACCCGCGAGCCGGATCGCTACGGCACGCGCACCCTGCCCCAGATCGAAGCCGAGCTGGGACAACAGGCGCAGGATCTTGGATTGAAACTGAGCTGCTTCCAGAGCAATCACGAAGGCGCTCTGGTCGATCGCGTGCAGGCCGCCCGTGAGGAGGTCGATTTCATCCTGCTGAATCCGGGCGCCTTTACCCATACCAGCGTCGCCCTGCGCGATGCCCTGCTGGGCGTCGCGATCCCGTTCATCGAGATTCATCTTTCCAACGTGCATGCGCGCGAGCCATTCCGCCAGCATTCGTATTTTTCCGATATCGCCGTCGGCCAGATCGTCGGTCTCGGCGCGCAGGGCTATGCCCTGGCGCTGACGGCCGCACACTCGCACCTGGCATCGTTGCGGTAAACCCAATCGCGTCTCCCCCCAACAACAGGATTCCTTCACGATGGATCTGCGCAAGATCAAAACCCTGATCGAGCTGGTCGAAAACTCCGGCATCTCCGAACTGGAGGTCCGCGAGGGCGAAGCCGCCGTCCGCATCAGCCGCGCCGCGCCGCAGGTGGTGACGATGGCTCCGCCCGCTCCGGTCGCAGCAGCACCAGTGGCTGCACCCGCGCCGGCAGCCGCACCGCCACCACCGGCAGCGCCGGCCGTCGACAACCGTCACGTGTTGCGCGCGCCGATGGTCGGCACGTTCTACCGCTCACCCTCTCCCGGTGCCAAGCCGTTCGTCGAAGTCGGTCAGACCGTGAAGGTCGGCCAGACCCTGTGCATCCTTGAAGCGATGAAGATGCTCAACCAGATAGAGGCCGACAAGGCCGGGGTGGTGGTCGAGGTACTGGCCGAAAACGAAAAACCGGTGGAATTCGACCAGCCACTGTTCATCATCGAGTAGCGTTCGATGAAGGACATCAAGAAGATCCTGATCGCCAACCGTGGCGAAATCGCCCTGCGCATCCTGCGATGCTGTCGGGAGCTCGGCATCAAGACCGTTGCCGTGCATTCCACCGCCGACCGCGACCTCAAACACGTCTTGTTGGCCGACGAGGCGGTCTGCATCGGCCCGGCACCGGCGCCGAAGAGCTACCTCAACATGGCGGCGCTGATTTCCGCTGCCGAGGTCACCCAGGCCGATGCCATCCACCCCGGCTATGGCTTTCTGTCCGAGAACGCCGACTTTGCCGAAAGCGTCGAGCGTTCCGGATTCATCTTCATCGGTCCACGCCCGGAAACCATCCGCCTGATGGGTTCGAAGACCAATGCCAAGGCCGAAATGATCGCGGCCGGCGTGCCCTGCGTGCCCGGCTCGGAGGGTGTGTTGCCGGACGACGAGGAGGTCTGTCTGGAAACCGCCGAGAAAGTCGGCTATCCGGTGCTGATCAAGGCAGCGTCGGGCGGTGGCGGACGCGGCATGCATGTGGTGCGCTCGCCCGAAGACCTGCTGCAGAAGATCCAGCTGGCGCGCACCGAGGCGCAGAACGCCTTCAACGACGCCTCGGTGTTCATGGAGAAATATCTGGAGACGCCGCGGCACATCGAGTTCCAGGTGCTGTCCGACGGCGAGGGACATGCCATTCACCTCGGCGAACGTGACTGCTCGATGCAGCGGCGCAACCAGAAGGTGGTAGAGGAATGCCCGGCCCCCGGCATCACCGACGAGCAGCGTGACACCATCGGCAGTCTCTGCGTGGAAGCCTGCAAGCGCATCGGCTATCGCGGCGCCGGCACCTTCGAGTTTCTCTACGAGAACGGTGGCTTCTACTTCATCGAGATGAACACCCGCATCCAGGTCGAACATCCGGTCACGGAAATGGTGACCGGCATCGACCTGATCAAGGCACAGATCCGCATCGCCGCCGGCCTCGGCCTGAAGAAGCAGCAGAAAAACGTGCGCATGCGTGGTCATGCCATCGAGTGCCGCATCAATGCCGAAGACCCGCGCAAGTTCATTCCGTCGCCGGGCGAGGTAAAGAAGTACCACGCTGCGGGTGGCCCGGGCATCCGCATCGACTCGCATGTCTACCAGGGTTATCGGGTACCGCCGAACTACGACTCCATGGTCGGCAAACTGATTGCCTGGGGATCGGATCGCAAGAGCGCGACGGCACGCATGCGTCAGGCGCTGTCGGAGATGGTGCTGGAAGGCATCAACACCAATATCCCGTTGCAGCAGCGCATCATGCGGGACAAGGTGTTCTGCGAGGGCAGCCACAACATCCACTACCTTGAGACCATGCTGGAAGACTGGGCCAAGGAACCGACGCAATAGGCCATCGGCCCCCGGGTATTCTGAACTGCCCGGTTCAGTATTTGGACCGGGCGGTGCTAGACTGCCGGCCGGACCTCCCCCGGCACCTTGTCGATGCCTGATTGCAGCCCTGCCGATGCCGCCCGCGGCCTCAACGCCGCCACCCTTGTCGTGCTTGATGTCCGTGAGCCGGATGAGTGCGCAGTTGCGACCATTCAGGGGACGCTGTGCATCCCGATGGGGGAGATACCGGCGCGGACCAACGAACTCCCCCGCGACCTGCCGATCGCCGTGCTCTGCCATCACGGCATGCGCAGTGCGCAGGTTGCGGCATTTCTGGAACGTGCCGGCTTTCCGACGGTCTTCAATATCCCGGGCGGCATCGACCGCTGGTCCATCGAGGTGGACCCGTCGATCCCGCGTTACTGACCCCATTTCACGCCGAGAGGGCTTATGCACGCTGCCTCCCGTTTCCTGATTGCGCTCTGCTACCTGCCGGCCGTCGCCGGCGCCAATGAACTGCTCACGGTGTATGACCGGGCGCTGACCCAGGATGCCACCCTGCAGGCTGCCGGGCACGCACGCGACGCGGCTGCCCAGGCTTATCCGCAGGCACGTGCCGCCCTGCTGCCGCAACTTTCGGCGGGCTATGGCTACGCCTATACCGATTCCGAAACCGAGTTGCAGGGCCAGCCCCCGCAGACGCGCGACGGCACCAACCGCAGTCTCGACGTCACCCTCAACCAGGCCTTGTTTGACTGGAGTGCCTTTCAGCAACTTGACCAGGCCAGCCAGCAGGTCGCGCTGGCCGACAGCCAGTACCTGGCAGCCCGTCAGGATCTCGCCCTGCGTGTCGCTCAGGCGTACTTCGGCGTGCTGTCCGCCAATGACACCCTGCGTTCGGCGACAGCCGAAAACGAAGCGGTGGGGCGCCAGCTCGAGCAGGCAAAAGAGCGGTTCGAGGTTGGCTTGTCCGCGATCACCGATGTCCAGGAGGCACAGGCACGCTTCGACCTCACGGTGGCCCAGCTGATCGACGCCGAACGCGCCGTTCAGGCGGCCAACGAGGCGCTGGTCGAGATAACCGGCGCGCGCGCGGCTGGCGTCAGTCAGCTGCAGGACGAGATCCCGCTGCCGGCGCCGGCGCCGGCCGACAGCGCGGCCTGGGTCGACGCCGCGCGCGAAGGCAATCTTGCGCTGCTGGGGTCGCGCTATATCGTGGCGGCCGCCGAAGCCGGGGTGAAGGTTGCCCGTGGCGCGCATCTGCCCACCGTCGGCGCACGCGCCAGTTATTCCGACAGTACCTCGGAAACCGGGGTGTTCCCCGCTGACACCACCCAGGAAAGTTATGGCGTGCAGGTCACCCTGCCGCTGTTCAGCGGCCTGGCGGTGCAGTCGCGGGTGCACCAGGCGAGGAGCACGCTGGAGCAGCGCCGTAGTGAACTCGACGGCACCGTCCGCAATGTCGAGCGTCAGACCCGTGACGCCTATCAGGCCGTGGTTGCCGGCGCCGCCCGTACCAAGGCCCTGAAACAGGCCGTGGTCTCCAGCCGCACGGCGCTGGAGGCCAGCGAAACCGGCCTTGAGGTCGGCACCCGCACCGCCATCGACGTGCTCAACGCCCAGCAGCAGCTGTACCTGGCCGAACGCAACTATCTGCAGGCCCGCTACGACTACCTGCTGGCGGTGCTGACATTGAAGGCCGTTGCCGGTCGCCTGGGCCGCGACGACCTGGCGGAGATCGACGCCTTATTGGTGGCGGCGAGCTGAGTGCTGACCGCGCCGTACCGCGTGGCCGCGGGAGCACCGAGCGTTGGTCTAACTTTCCGGCCGCATGGCCGGGTGCACCGGTCTAACTTTCCGGCCGCATGGCCGGAAAGAGCAACACATCCCGGATCGAGGGGGCGTCGGTGAGGAACATCACCAGGCGGTCAATCCCGATCCCCACGCCGGCCGTCGGTGGCAATCCGTATTCCAGGGCCCGGATGTAGTCGGCGTCATAGACCATGGCTTCGTCATCGCCGGCATCCTTGGCGGCGACCTGGGCCTTGAACCGGGCAGCCTGGTCATCGGGATCATTGAGCTCGGAGAAGCCGTTGGCCACCTCGCGGCCGCCGAGGAAGAACTCGAATCGGTCGGTGACCTCGGGGTTATCGTCATTGCGACGCGCCAGCGGTGAGACCTCGGTGGGATATTCGGTGATGAACGTGGGGTCCATCAGCTTCGCTTCCACCGTCTTCTCGAAGAGCTCGGTCAGCAACTTGCCGGCACCGTATCCCTCCTTGACGTCGCCTCCGACGGCACGGACCTGTGCGGCCAATGCCGCACGATCGTCAAAGCCGCTGAAGCCCGGATTGAAGTGGGCCACCGCATCGCGCATCGACCAGCGGCGGAAGGGCTGATCAAGATCGTAGTCGCGTCCGTCGTAGCGCAGTTGGGCACTGCCATTGACGGTGACGGCGCAATCGCGCACCAGGGTTTCGACCAGATCCATGGCGTCGCGGTAGTCGGCGTAGGCCTGGTAGAACTCGAGCATGGTGAACTCGGGATTGTGCCGGGTCGACAGCCCCTCGTTGCGGAAGTTGCGGTTGATCTCGTAGACCTTTTCGAACCCTCCCACCACCAGTCGCTTGAGATACAACTCCGGCGCAATGCGCAGGTAGACATCCCGGTCCAGCGCGTTATGGCGCGAGACAAAGGGCCGCGCCGTGGCACCACCAGCGATCGGCTGCAGCATCGGCGTTTCCACCTCGACAAAGCCGATGGCATCCAGAAAGTTGCGGATGAAGCGCACCGTCTGCCCGCGCTTCTCGAACACCGCTCGCACTTCCGGATTGACGATGAGGTCAACATAGCGTTGGCGGTAGCGGACTTCGGTATCGGTCAGCCCGGCCCACTTCTCCGGCAACGGCCGCAGGTTCTTGACCAGGGGCTGCAGGGTCTCCACCCACAGCGACAGCTCGCCGGTCTTGGTTTTGAAGACGCGGCCGGACACGCCGAGAATGTCGCCGACGTCCGCCGTCTTGAACATCCGGTACGTCTCTTCGCCAAGCGTGTCCCGCTGACAGAAGATCTGAATACGGCCGGCGCTGTCCTGCAACTGACCAAAGCTGGCCTTGCCCATCACCCGCTTGGCCATCAACCGCCCGGCCAGCCGGAAACGCGCTTCCACCTGCTCCAGCTGCTCGGCCGACTGCTCGCCATAGGCGCCGTGCAGATGGTCGCTGAGGGTGTCGCGGCGGAAGGTGTTGGGGAAGGCCTGGCCGGCTGCACGCTGTGCCGCCAGCTTCTCGCGGCGGGTGGCGATGAGGTGATTCTCGTCCTGCGGCGGCGTCGGGGTATCGGTCATGTGGCTATAGGCCCTGCTTGAGACTCGCTTCAATGAAGGGATCGAGATGGCCATCCAGCACTTTCACGGTGTCTGCGATCTCTACCCCGGTACGCAGATCCTTGATCCGCGACTGGTCCAGCACATACGAGCGGATCTGACTGCCCCAGCCAATGTCGTCCTTGGCGTCTTCCACCGCCTGCTTCTGCGCATTGCGCTTCTGCATTTCCATTTCGTAGAGCTTGGCCTTGAGCATCTTCATGGCGCGGTCACGGTTGGCGTGCTGGCTACGTTCGGTCTGGCAGGCCACCACGATGCCGGACGGCACATGCTTGATCCGGATCGCCGATTCAGTCTTGTTGACGTGCTGCCCACCGGCGCCGGAGGACCGGAAGGTGCCGACATCAAGATCAGCGGGATTGATTTCAATCTCGACGTTGTCGTCAACTTCGGGGCTGACGAACACACCGGAAAAACTGGTGTGCCGCCGGTTGCCGGAGTCGAATGGGCTCTTGCGCACCAGCCGGTGAACACCGGTCTCGGACCGCAACCAGCCGAAGGCGTAGTCGCCCTGGACGAAGATGGTGGCGGACTTGATGCCGGCCACCTCACCATCCGAACGCTCCATCAGTTCGACGGTAAAGCCCTTGCCGTCCGCCCATTTGCTGTACATGCGCAGCAGCATTTCGGCCCAGTCCTGCGCTTCGGTGCCGCCGGAGCCGGCCTGGACATCGAGGTAGGCATTGGCGGCGTCCAACTCGCCGCTGAACATCCGCTTGAACTCGAGGTCCTCGGCAAACGATTCAAAGCGCTCGACATCGGCAGCGATCTCGCGGATCGCCCCGGCGTCACCTTCCGCTTCAGCGAGCGCCATCAGCTCGTCGGCATCGGCGAGCCCTCTCAGCGCCTCGGTGATGGGGTGGATCACCGCCTCCAGGCGAGCCCGCTCGCGACCCAGGTCCTGCGCCCGTTTGGCGTCATTCCAGACCGACGGATCCTCCAGCTCGGCATTCACCTCGACGAGGCGGTCCTGCTTGACATCGTAGTCAAAGATAGCTCCGCAGCGCGTCGAAACGCGTCTGCAGAGCCGTGATCCTGCCTTTAATCTGATTCGGTTCCATGGAGAGCCGGGGGAATGGGGGGTGTGTCGAAGGGCGCGCAGTATGCCAGTGCAGCCCCGCCCGGTCACGCCGCCGCCACGCTGCTATCATCATCCGATCGGGCCATAACCGATACGGGAACTGACTAGGGGAGCACCATGTTATTGCGAACAAAACTGATGGCCGCACTGTTGGGCGCCGTCTTTGCACTGCCCACTTTCGCGCAGCAGGAAGAAGATGCCGACACCCGCGCGCTGAAAGGCCGCACCTGGTACGTCTCGCCGACGGCCAGCTACATTCTTGCTGATGAAGATCGTGGCACCGATGACGGCTACGGCGGAACGCTGGCGATCGGCAAGAAGGTCACCCGCTCGCTGACGTTGGAACTGATGGCGAGCTACAGCCAGATGGACCCGGATCCGGCTGCCGGACTGCTCGACAACGGGACATTTACCCTGTCGGGTGTTGGCGTCGGCTTGATGCTGTTCCCGTCGCGCAGCATCCCCAACCTCTATGGCCGCGCCAACGTGATGCACGGTCAGGGTGAAGACCACCCGGGCCTGATCGCCAACTACGACACGACCCTGCTCGATGTCGGCCTCGGCTATCTGTTCGAGATTACCCCGAAGATCATCATCCGTGCCGAGGCGCTGTACCGTCAGGACCCGCACAACCGGGCACTGGCCGGCATTCAGCCGAAGGACAACAGCGACTTTTATGACGGCGTCTACAACCTCGGCCTGGTGATTCCGCTTGGCCACACGCCGCCGCCCGACCCCGAGACCATCGACACCGACGGCGACGGCGTGCCCGACTACCGCGATCAGTGCCCGGATTCCGCGCCCGGGAGCCAGGTCAACGAGACCGGCTGCGAGCTCGATACCGACGGCGACGGCGTGCCGGACGGTCAGGACCAGTGTCCCGACACACCGGCGGGCGCCCAGGTCAACAGCAGTGGTTGCCCCATCGATTCAGACGGCGATGGCCTGCCGGACGACATCGACGAATGTCCGAACAGCCCAGCGGGCGCCAAGGTGCTGGAAAACGGCTGTGCGCTGGCCGGAGACTGTCGCCGTCCGCGTCCGGGCGAAGAGGTTGATGCCAATGGCTGCGCCGCCAACTACTCGTTCATCCTCAAGGGCGTGAAGTTCGAGTTCGACTCAGACCGCCTGACCGCTGACGCCAAGGAGATCCTCAACAAGGTGGCCGAAACCCTGATCGCCTATCCGGAGATTGATGTCGAGGTCGAAGGGCACACCGACTATCTCGGCACCGACGCCTACAACCTGGGGCTGTCCGAACGTCGTGCCATCGCGGTGAAGGAGTATCTCGCCGGCCGTGGTGTCGCCCCGGAACGGATGATTCCGGTCGGCTATGGCAAAGCGCGCCCGATCATGGACAACACCACCGAAGAAGGTCGCGAAGAAAACCGCCGGGTAGAGCTGCGCCCGGCCGAGATGTAACCGGTTCGACATCTGAACCAAGCCCGCCCGGCTGCAACCGGGTGGGCTTTTTTTTGCGCCCAGCATGCCCGCCATGGCGGTGCCGGCGGATGTCCTGAATCGCCAGCCGCTACCGCCCTTTCACAGCAGGCTGCGTTGCTGCGCGGCGTAGCGAATCAGATCGTTGTTGTGCCGCAGGCTCAGCGAGCGCATCAGCCGCGCCCGATGAGTCTCAACGGTCTTGACGCTGATCCCCAGCAAGACGGCGATCTCGCGGGTCGAATGTCCCTGCCCCACCAACCCCAGCAACTGGCGCTGCCGCGGTGGCAGTGTCTCCAGACGCTGCTGCTCGGGATCGCGCGCGGGACTACGAAGCCCCGCCAGTGCCGGAACCAACGAGGGGGCGACGTAGCATTCCCCTCGCGTCACCTGCCGCAGTGCGGTACGCAATTCCTCGGGCGGCGCATCTTTCGGCAGAAATCCATTGGCGCCGCGCTGCAGCGCCTCCCGTACATACTCGACGTTGGCGTGCATGCTCAACACCATGGTCCTCAACAGCGGGAACCGGTTGCGCAGGATCGGCAGCAGATCGAGCCCACCGAGACGGGGCATGGAGATATCAAGAATGGCCAGACCGACGTTCTCCGAAGCGATCAGATCCGGCACTGGCGTACCGTCGTCGGCTTCGGCCACGATTTTCACCAGCCCTGTCTGTTCCAGAAGTTGTCGCAGACCGGCACGGACCATGGCGTGGTCGTCCGCCAGCAGGGTTCTGACCGGCCGCTGGTTGTCGGGCATCAGGCCGCATCTCCTCGTTCGTTCTCGGTCGGCAGCGAATCGCTGCCCTGCTCGCGGCGACTGCGCGCCACCGCCCGACGATGCAGTCGAAACACCAGATGGTCAACTGCCGCCGACAGCGGCCCGTCCGCCACGTTGAGCATTGCCGGCCCGTCACCCCGCGCAGTCACCGGCAACCAGACCGGCTGCGGCATCCGGCTGTCCAGCCACAATGCCAACCAACCCGGCCCCGAAGGCATCTCGAGACCGTCCACCGACACCGATTCCGGGGTCAGCGCCACGGTTCGGGCTGGCGGCAGCGGCCGCAGCTGCACCTGCAGGTCGCGCAGGGCATCAAGCACCAGGTCGAGCTGTGCCTGCATTCGTGACTCCGGGGTACTTTCGTGGCCCTCCGCCAGCGAGGGGCGTTCAGCCTGCAGCGCCTCCAGACCGATCAGTCGACTCAGGGCAAGCTGGGGTCGATCCACCGGGCCCGGCCCCGGTTCCCACAGCGCTGGCGCGATAAACTGGCAATGGATTCCATCCATCAGCATGGCCTCTAAGCTTCCAGGTAGGCGCGTGCGGCACGCGTCATCGGCGGTATCGGGGGCGGCGACTGCATCGCGATACGTGCACGTTCACGCGCCACATCGAGCTCACCGGTCAGCCGCAGATAACGATCAAGGATGTCATTGAGTCCGGCCCGCTCGACCGCCGTCAGCTGTTGACAGCTCGGCAGCCAACGCTCGAGAAAGCGTCGCTGGCGAGCCAACTGCTCCCCGACTGCCGCCCAGTCTTCGTTGGTGGCGGCGGCTTCCAGCGCGGCGACAGCGGCCTGCAGACTCACCAGCGCGGAGGGCGCATCCATCTCAGGCCACCGCAGCACGGTGCGGGGCGATGGCGTCCCAGGCCGATTTGATCTCGGTGATGAGCAGAATCACCTCTTCCACCGCGGACTCATCGTCGGCCTGGCTGGCCTCCAGAAGCCGTGCCTCACAGTACCGGTAAAGGTCACGTAGCGAACCGACGAAGCGGGGGTCGGCGGCCGGATCAAGGATGGTCCGCAGATAGGCCAGGATACCCAGCGCCGCGTTGGCCGCGTCAGTGCGCGCCGGGCGATGTCGGCTCCGTATGGCCCCCCGCATCCGGGCGAGGCGGGTCAGCAGCCCGCCCAGCAGCAGTTCGATCTGCTGATGTGGTGAAGCCTGGTCGATTCCGGCCAGCGGTCCGGCTCCCTGAAAAGCAGCCAACGGGGCGGAGGCGTACATGCGGTGTTCTCCTTGTGTCGTTGACGGCGTATCGGCCATGGTCATTCAAACTTAACCCAGACGTGACAGCTGGGCCGCCAGGTAGTCGCTGGTCGAGCTCATCTGGCCGACCAGCGTATCCAGCGCGCTGAACTGGGCCTGGTAGCGGGCCTGAACCATCTCCATGCGGCGGTCGAGTTGCTGCTGCTGTTGTGCGGCGAATTTCAGGCGGGCGTTGAGACCATCGGTTTTGCTGGTAATGCGGCCGTCGCTGCCGAGATACTCATCGAGCACGCCATCGATGCGTTCAGTCAGCCCGCCGGAGCCGGTCAACAGTCGTGCCACACCCTCCGGGCTGCTCTCGAGGGCGCTGCGCAGGGTGGCGGTATCGATACTGAGCGTACCGTCGGTCGCAGTCTTGATGCCGATATCGGTCATCACCGCATAGGCCCCGCCGCTCATCGAGCTGTTGACCGCGCCCCGCAATGACGAAGCAGCGCCACGCAGCGTGGCATCGCCCTGCAGCACCCCGGCTGTCTTGGTGGCAGCGTCATAGCGGGTGGCCTGTCGGGCCGTAGCGATGGTGGCGTTGTAACTGCTCACCATGCTGTTGATGCGCGCGACGGTGGCATCGAGATCCGCCGCGACGGTGAGCTGTCGTGAGACGCCCGGCTCCTGCCCGCTGATGTTGAGCGTAACGCCGGGAATGACATCCGAAATGGTGTTGCTGCCGCGTGTCACCTGCAGCCCGTCGACCAGCAAACGTGCGTCCAGCGCTTGCTGGGTTTCGGTCAGTGCAACGCTGTTGCCGGGGTCATAGTCGAGGGCGGCCAGGCCACCATCGCCGCCACTGCTGAGCACCCGCAGGGCATTGTCGCTGCCGGCACTGCGACTGCTGAGAATCAGATGGGCACCATCATCAGCCATGACCACCCGCGCATTTACGCCAGGGTTTTCGCTGGCAGAATTGATGGCGGCGGCGATATCGGACAGGCCGCGCTGATCGCTACCGATGTCGACCGAAAAGGACGCGTCGCCGACAAAGATCTGCAGACTACCCTCACCCACTTCGGTATTGACGCTGGCGTACGGATCGCTACGCAGGACGTGCGCACGCGCCTGCTGTTCCACGGTTATCGAATAAGTCCCCGATTGCGCACCGCTGGCAGCGGTGGCGGAGAAACTGGCCCCCTCAGGCACACTGGCCTTCCAGGCCGTCAGCGAGCTGCTCTGCAACGAGGTCACCTGCTTGCGCAGCGCATCGGAGGCAGCGCGGAACGTGCCGAGCGCCGACAACTGCGCATTGGCGGTGTTGACGGTGCGGCTGATGCGGCCGTCGGCACCGGCCCGGTCGGCAGCCACGAGTTGGCTGACGATACTGTTGATATCGAGCCCGCTGCCGATGCCGCTAATGGTAAAGCCGGGCATGGAAATCTCCTGTCAAAAGCCTGTTATCCGACCCTAGGCATTGCCGTTGACCAGCAGACCGGTCAACGCACGAGCAAGGCGCACTGCCTCCTCACTGGGAATCTGCCGGAGCACATCGCCAGTGGCCTCGTCAATGAGTTGCATGACGTGATGACCAATCGCCTCGTCTTGTACGAACCTGAGACCAATGTTGCGCTCGGCCAGGCTCGTGTTGGCCGCCTCGACCACCCAGCGGGCCTCTGTCGCTGCCGACCGGTTGTCGGCTTCGGTCTGTGCTGCGGTCCGGTGGGGCACCATCCCCGACGCGTCACCCGACAACGCCGATACCGCCCGCGGGCGCGTGGCCTCGGGCGGCGGGAAGACGTGATTCAACCAAACCGTCAGATCAGGGATGGGGTCCATGTGACACCTCCCGGGGCAGAGGGGCGGCGGTATTCACCGCCGCCCCCAGAACCCCTGCGCCGTTAGCGGAGCAGGGACAGCACGGCCTGCGGCGCCGAGTTCGCCTGAGCCAGCATCGCCGTGCCGGCCTGCTGCAGAATCTGCGCGCGGGTCAGGTTGGCGGTTTCCTTGGCGAAGTCGGTGTCCATGATGCGGCTGCGTGAGGCCGACAGGTTCTCACTGGTGGTCTGCAGGTTGCTGACCACCGAACCGAAGCGGTTCTGCAGCGCGCCGAGGTCGGCACGGGCCGAGTTCACCTGCGCCAGTGCCGCATCCATGGCCTGCATCGCCGTGTCGGCGCCACCCACCGACGAGATATCGACGGTGGAGATGCCGGTGGTGGTGACGCGGTTGGTGGTCGCAGCAGTCAGGCCGGTGTCGGCGGTGAAGGCCACATGCGCTCCGGCGATGGCGATATCGTCAGTCGCGGAGACCAGGGTGATGGTGCTGGCGGTGTCCTTGATCGCATAGACACCGGACTGGCCCGAGGTCTCGTTGATCGCCGTCATCAGCTGCTCAGCGCGATCGGTGGCCGATGCGGCTGCACCGATGGCGCCAATGTCGACGCCGTTGATGGTGACACCGCCGGCGGCGATCGCATTGGCAAAACCAGTCGAAGCCGCCGAGGTGACCGAGGCCCGACCGTAGGTGCCGAGGTTGGCGGTCGTCGCATCGACGATGTTCGACACATCGATGGTCTGGCCGACATCTGCGCCGATCTGGAAGCTCTGGTTGGAGAAGCTGCCATCCAGCAGCTTCACACCGTTGAAGCTGGTCTGTTCGGCGACACGGTTCACTTCCGACAGCAGCTGCTGGGCTTCCGCATTGAGGGCGGCGCGGTCAGTGGCGCTGTTGGTGGCGTTGCGCGACTGCACCGCCAGCTCGCGGATGCGCTGAAGGTTGTTGGAGACTTCCACCAAGGCCCCTTCGGCCGTCTGCGTGAGGCTGATGGCGTCGTTGGCATTCCGCGAGGCCTGATCCATCCCGCGAATCTGGGTGGTGAAGCGCTGCGAAATGGCGAGGCCGGCGGCATCGTCCTTGGCGCTGTTGATGCGCAGGCCCGAGGACAGGCGCTGCAGTGAAGTGGAAAGGGTCTCGCTGGACTTCGACAGGTTGCGCTGCGAGTTCAGGGACATGACGTTGGTGTTGATGACTTGCATGGTCCATCTCCGGGTTGCCCCCGGCTCGACCGGGGTGAATGTCCGCCGCGCTCGGGTTCGATTGCGGTCAGACCCTGTTTCGGCTGCGGTGGCCGCTTCTTGTGCCCCTGGGGACACCGCTCATCGGGGTCGGACTACCGCCGGGCAGGAAACGGGAAAGTCGGACACAATCGCGGGCCCATTCCTGCATCGAGGTGGCCCCATGTATCGACTGCTGAGTGGGCTGCTGGCCCTGGTCCTGCTGGGTGCCTGCCAGGCACCGGCGCCACAGCCGCAGACACCTGCCGGCCCGGCGACCCTGCCGGTGGCGCCACCGGGCAACCACGTCTACATCCTCGACCCAAGTGCCTCGGACCTGCGCATCTACGTTTTTCGCGATGGGCCCGCCGCTCGCGCCGGCCACAACCACGTATTCACGGCGCCGACACTGAGCGGCCATGTCGAGATGCCGTCGGACAAGGTGGCCGACGCGGCCTTCGCGGTCGGGCTGCGGCTCGACAGCCTGGTGGTCGACGTGCCGTCGCTGCTGGCGGACACCGGCGGCAGCTTCATCGACCGACCCCGCAGCGAAACCGACCGGGCGGGGACGCTACGCAATCTGCGCAAGAGCCTGGACACCGACACGTGGCCCGTGTTGACGCTACAGTCGCGGCAGGTCCGCGGCGACTGGCCAGTGCTGATCGCCGATGTGGCCATCCAACTGCACGGCGTCACCCGCGTTCAGCCGGTCATGATGACGGTACTCCGAAGTGACACCGAGATCCGCGCACAGGGCCAACTGGTCATCCATCAACGCGACTTCGGCATCACCCCCTTCGCCATTTTCGGTGGGCTGTTGGCGGTCCAGGATGGTGTGGCGATCCGCTTCGACTTGGTCGCACGGCGCTGAGGCTGGGCCGCCTCGGGGCTGCGATATCATCAACTCCCGCTTACATGTGAAACCGATGATGCCGGGCTTTCATACCCTCCGACACTTTGACGGCGCACGCGATACCGCACGTCCCCAGGTCGCCATCGACAATCTGCGCGAAGCCGCCAAGGACTTCCGGCGCGACTTCACCGCGGGCGGGACGGTCAGCGCCTACCGCACGCTGGAGCTGGTGCGCGTGCCCTACCCTTCGCGCTACGGCTATCTCAACGGCTTCGGCACGCTGCCGCCGTTCATCCACCTGTGCAATCGATTGTTCGTGATCCAGTTCGACACCGCCGAGGGCATGAAAACCCTCCTGGCGAGCCCTTCCGACTGGGAGCACCAACGGGCCACACCCTTCTTCCAGCGGCTCGACCGGTCGATGGGACCGTTCGCTGCACTGGGCGAGAAGCTGGTCTTCCGCATGACCCGCACGGTGCTGTCGGCCCTGGACGAGGTCGGCCTGAGACCCGAAGACATCGACTACATCACCTACGACCACCTGCACACCCAGAACGTGACCCGCTGGCTCGGTGCCCACGGGCAGCCCGCCCTGTTCCCCAACGCCAAGCTGTTGGTCATGCGCGAGGAATGGGAATCGGCGCAGGCGCTGGTGCCCTGGCAGGCGCAGTGGTATTGCCCCGGGGGCATCGACGGGGTGCCGGCCGACAAGGTGATCCTGCTCGACGACGACGTCCAGCTGGGTACAGGGGTCGCCCTGATCCGCACCCGTGGGCACACGCTCGGCAACCATTCCATCGTCGCCCATACCGACGATGGCGTGCTGGTCACCAGTGAAAACGGTGTCAGTCTCGATGCCTATGCGCCGGAACACTCGAAAATCCCCGGGGTGGCGGCCTACGCCCGCGCCACCGGCTCTGAAGTAGTCCTCAATGGCAACACGCTTGAATACGGCGTCGACCAATACCTGTCGATGATTCAGGAAAAGGCGATGGCCGGCCCCAGCCCGCGCGACGAGCGCTTCCCCAACGTGGTGCCGTCGTCAGAATCTGCCGGTTATTGGTTGTTTCCGCGCACCACCCCGACCGCGCAGGTCGGCGAGTTGTCGTTCGGCAGCATTCGCCGCGAACCGAGCGCCGCCCGTTAGCGGGCGCGGCTCGCGGGCGAGGTTCACGCCGGCTTCGCGATCGCCCGCCACAACATCTCGAACAGCGGGTTGGCCTGGGCGGTCAGCGGCTCCCGTTGACCCCGATGGACGTGCATCTGCACCAGCCGCCCCATGACCCCCATGATGATGTCGAGCAGGTATTTCTCTTCGACTTCATCGTTCAGCACGCCGCGTGAGCGCCCCTCGCCCAGCACCTTGAGAAAGGTTCCGAACAGCACCGGGTTCTGGTAATTCTGCTGCTTGCGCCAGGTGTTGACGTAGACGCTGGACATGATGATCTGCGCCACCTTGGGGTTCTTGTCGAAGAAGTCCAGGGTCACCCAGAAGACCTTGCGAAGGCGCTCCTTGAAGTCCTCGATCCCCTGCAGATGGTCGATCATCCGTGAGGCCAGCTTCCCCAACCAGGCATCAAGACTGGAAAAAAGGAGGGCCTCTTTGCTGCCGTAATACTTGTAAATGGTCTGCAGCGAGACATTGGCAGCGCGGGCGATCTCGATCAGCCCGACCCGGTGGAATTCCCGTTCGGCAAAGATATCGAGCACGGCCTGCTCGATCCGGATGCGGGTCTGGGGGTCGAGCCGGCGTCGGTCGACTTCGGGTTGGGGTGCTTCCGTTGCGTCCTTCAATCCACGTTTGGTCATCTATGGAAACTCTTGTTACTACAACAGGGCTCGATCACGGGCTCCCGGTTTGACCCTGGAACTGACCGATAATATCCTCGAAAAGCTTCATACTGTCCGACGCTCCGCGACAAGGATCGCGCTGAGCACTTCCGCACAATCTGAGCGTAAGGTTAATTACCTTACCATTGCAACCGACTGAGAACTTACATGAGCGAAGCGTATATCTACGACGCCGTGCGGACGCCGCGCGGCAAGGGCAAGAAGGATGGCAGCCTGCATCAGGTCACCCCGGTTCACCTGGTGGCCAACCTGCTGTGGGCCCTTCAGGGGCGCAATCAACTCGACACCGCCCTGGTCGACGACTTGGTGCTCGGTTGCGTGACGCCGGTTGGCGAACAGGGCGCCGATATCGCCCGTACCGCCGTCCTCTATGCCAAGTGGGCCGAATCGGTTGCCGGCGTCACCCAGTCGCGGTTCTGCGCATCCGGCCTGGAGTCGGTGAACCTCGCGGCACAGAAAGTCATGTCCGGAATGGAAGACCTGGTGGTGGCTGGTGGTGTCGAGAGCATGTCGCGCTGGGCCATGGGTTCGGACGGCGGCGCCTGGGCGATGGATCCGCGGATCAACCAGCTCACCGGTTTCGCGCCGCAGGGCATCGGCGCCGACACCATCGCCACCCTGGAGGGCTTTTCGCGCTCGGAAGTCGACGCGTTTGCACTGCGGTCGCAGAAGAAGGCTGCCCACGCCCGCGAGCAGGGTTACTTCAGCAAGTCGCTGGTGCCGGTGAAGGACGTCAACGGCCTCACCGTGCTCGACCATGACGAGTTCATTCGCGCCGACGCCACGCAGGAGGGCCTGGGCCAGCTCAAACCGTCGTTCGAGCAGATGGGCCTGATGGGCTTCGACGCCACCGCGATGCGCAAGTACACCACCCTCGAAAAGATCAACCACGTCCACCACGCCGGCAACAGTTCAGGCATCGTCGATGGCGCCGGACTGATGCTCATCGGCAGCAAGAAAATGGGGCGCAAACTGGGACTCAAGCCGCGCGCGCGCATTGTGCAGACCGCAGTGATCGGCTCCGAGCCCACCATCATGCTGACCGGTATCGGCCCGGCGTCGAAGAAGGCCCTGGCGCGCGCCAAGATGTCAGCCAAGGACATCGATCTTTTCGAGATCAACGAAGCTTTCGCTGCAGTGGTGCTGCGCGCCATGCGCGACCTTGAGATCGACGAGTCCAAAGTCAATGTCAACGGCGGGTCTATCGCCATGGGCCATCCGCTGGGCGCCACCGGTTGCATCATCCTCGGCACCCTGCTCGACGAGCTGGAGCGTCAGGACAAGCAAACCGGCCTGGCCTCGCTGTGCGTGGGTGCGGGCATGGGCATCGCCACCATCATCGAGCGCGTATGAGTTGCGGAGCATCGGGAACGGGACATCGCTAGCCGCGAACCCGCCCTGCCCGATCTCACGCCGCCATTCCGATTCTCCATTCCCGATTCTCGATTTCCGGAACCGAAAATGACCGCAGTCAAATTTGAAAAGGACGCCCAAGGCGTCGTCACCCTTACGCTGGACATGCCGGGCCGTTCCATGAACGTGCTCAACGAGGCCCTTACCGGACCATTTCTCGACGCCATCGGCCAGATCGAGCGTGACCCCTCGATCACCGGCGTGATCCTCACCTCCGGCAAGAAGGAATTTCTCGCCGGCGCCGACATCGAGGGCCTGTTCAAGATCACCGATCCACAGGATGCGTTTGAACTTGCAGAACAGTTCAAGGCCTTGCTGCGTCGGCTCGAAAAATGCGGCCGACCGGTGGTCGCGGCACTGAACGGCACCGCCTTGGGTGGCGGCCTCGAGCTGGCCCTGGCCTGCCACTACCGCATTGCACTGAACAACCCCAAAGCCAAGTTCGGCCTGCCGGAGGTGAAGCTGGGCGTGCTTCCGGGTGGCGGCGGCACACAGCGGTTGCCCCGGTTGATCGGCATTCAGCCGGCCCTGCCGCTGATGCTCGAAGGCAAGGAACTGCGCGCCGAGGCGGCCGTGAAACAGGGCATCATCCATGAGCTGGCAGAGACGCCGGAAGAGATGATCACCAAGGCCAAGGCCTGGATTGCCGCTAACCCGAAGGCCGTGCAGCCCTGGGATGACAAGAAATTCCGCTGGCCGGGCGGCGACTCCAAGTCCCCTGCCAACGCTCAGGTGTGGGCGATTGCGCCCTCCATGGCCAGCGCCAAGAGCTACGGCAACTATCCCGCCGTGACCAACATCATGAGCTGCGTGTTCGAGGGCGGCATCACCGACTTCGATACCGGCTGTCGGGTCGAGAGCCGCTACTTCGCCGAGCTGGTGGTGGGCCAGGTCAGCAAGAACATGATCGGCACCCTGTGGTTCCAGCTCAACGGCATCAACAAGGGCAGTTCACGTCCCGAGGGCATCGAACGCTCGACGGTGAAGAAGCTCGGCATCCTCGGTGCCGGCATGATGGGCGCGGGCATCGCCTACGTCTCGGCCAAGGTCGGGATCGAAGTGGTCCTGCTGGATACCACCCAAGAGGCGGCCGACAAGGGCAAGGCCTATTCCGAAAACCTGCTCGACAAGGCCATGAAGAAGGGCCGCGAGAGCGCCGAGGGCAAGGCTGCCCTGCTGGCACGGATCACGCCGACCACTGCCTACGAGCTGCTCAAGGGCTGTGACCTCATCATCGAGGCGGTATTTGAGGACCGCGGCATCAAGGCCGACGTCACCCGCAAGGCAGAAGCCATGCTCGGCAAGGATGCGGTATTCGCTTCCAACACCTCGACCCTGCCGATCACCGGCCTCGCCGAAGCCAGCGAACGGCCGAAGAACTTCATCGGCCTGCACTTCTTCTCGCCGGTGGACAAGATGCCGCTGGTGGAAATCATCAAGGGCAAGAAGACCAGCAAGGAAACCCTGGCGCGCGGCTTCGACTACGTCCAGCAGATCAAGAAGACACCGATCGTGGTCAACGATTCCCGCGGCTTCTACACCAGCCGCTGCTTCGCCACCTACCCGATGGAAGGCCTGACCCTGCTGGCTGAGGGACAACACCCGCGGTCGATTGAAGTGGCGGGCCTGCAGGCAGGTATGCCGGTGGGGCCGCTGGCGGTGCAGGACGAGGTGTCGATGTCGCTGTCGATGCACATCCTCGAACAGACCCGCAAGGACCTCGCCGCCGCCGGCAAGCCGGTGGTCGAACATCCCGGTGTGGCGGTCATTGAAAAGATGGTGAAACAGCTCGACCGCCCGGGCAAGAAGGCGGGCAAGGGGCTCTACGACTATCCCGCCGGCGGCCAGAAGCACCTGTGGGCAGGGCTGGCCGAGCACTTCCCGCTGGCCGACACGCAACTGCCCCAGCAGGAACTGATCGATCGCATGATGTTTGCGCAGGCCAACGAAGCCGCCAAGTGTCATGCCGAGGGCGTGGTCGAGACCGTTGCCGATACCAACATCGGCTCCATCTTCGGCTGGGGCTTTGCGCCCTTCCAGGGCGGCGCGCTGCAGTTCATCAATGCCTATGGGGTTGAGAACTTCGTCAAGCGCTCTCGCGAACTGGCACGGAAGTACGGTGATCGGTTCAAACCGGCGCCGATTCTCGTCAAGATGGCCAAGGAAGGCCGTCGGTTCGAGTAGGCCAGCCGGTGGCAAACGACAACGCCCGCTGCTGCGGGCGTTGTCGTTTTTTCCGGCTTTTCAACAAGCTGCAGCTTATCTCCGAACATGCGACACCCCCGGTTGTCGGAGCTGACACTATGGCCTTTGCATCGCGTGCTGCACTGCGGTAAGACTGACCGCAGTCAAATTCATTTTCTGGAGGGCCCTGCCCCATGTTTGCCACCCTGATGAACTGGATGAAAGCCAATCAGATCCTGCCGCGGATCTCCGATACCGAGCGCCAGGCGCTGGAAGCCGGCACGGTGTGGATCGACGGCGAATTCTTCCGCGGCAATCCGGACTTCAACAAGATGCTGCAGGATCCCTACAGCGCGCTGTCGGAAGAGGAACAGGCGTTTCTCGACGGCCCGGTCGAGACTCTGCTGAAGATGATCGACCCCTACACCATCAGCCGGACCCGCCGTGTCCCGGACGAGGTCGTCGACTTCATCAAGCGTGAAGGCTTCATGAGCTTCCTGATCCCTCGCGAATACGGCGGCAAGGCCTTCTCGACGCTGGCGATCAGCACCATTCTCGCCAAGATCGGCGCCGTCA
Organism: Flagellatimonas centrodinii; assembly: GCF_016918765.2. GTDB lineage: Bacteria > Pseudomonadota > Gammaproteobacteria > Nevskiales > Nevskiaceae > Polycyclovorans > Polycyclovorans centrodinii. Next base: position 2,322,575 of record NZ_CP092104.1, on the reverse strand, counting down.
ACGCCACCGTCGGCACCCTGGTGGTGATTCCCAACTCGCTGGGTGCGGCCGAGCTGATCAAGCACTATGGCACCCAGACACAGAAAGACGGCTATCTGCCGAAGCTGGCGAGCGGTGAGTACGTGCCCTGTTTCGGTCTGACCGAGCCGACGGCGGGTTCCGATGCGGCCAGCATCAAGGCCGAAGGTGAGGTGTTCAAGGACGGCGACACGATCAAGATCCGCCTCAACTTCCGCAAGCGCTACATCACCCTGGCGCCCATCGCCAACCTCGCCACCATTGCCTGCGCGCTGCATGACCCCGACAACCTGCTCGGCAAGGGCGAGGACATCGGTATCACCTGCGTGCTGGTCGAGCGCGGCACGCCCGGCTTCGAGAGCGGCGATCATCACCTGCCGATCGGCGATCCCTTCTACAACGGCCCGCTGATCGGCAAGGACGTGGTGGTCCCTGCCGACAACATCATCGGCGGTCCGGAAAAGGCCGGCCAGGGCTGGCGCATGCTGATGGAACAGCTGGCCGGTGGACGTGCGGTATCGCTTCCTGCCGGTGCTGTCGGCGGTGCCCGCATGCTGTCGGCCGTCACCGGCCCCTATTCGATGGTGCGGCAACAGTTCGGCATCCCCATCGGCCGGATGGAAGGTATCGAGGACAAGGTCGGCAAGATCGCCGCCCTCACCTACATGATGGAAGGCGCTCGCGTGCATGCCTGCTCCGCCATCGATGCCGGCGAACAGCCGCCGGTGGTCTCGGCGGTGCTGAAGGCCTACACCACCGAGCTGACCCGCCAGCTCAGCATCGACGGCATGGATGTGTTTGCCGGTGCTGGTGTGATGCAGGGCCCGAACAACATCGTCGGCGGTGGCTACACCAGCGCCCCGGTCGGGGTCACGGTGGAGGGCGCCAACATCATGACCCGCACCCTGATCATCTTCGGCCAGGGCGCTACCCGCTGCCACCCCTATGCACTGAAGGTGGTGAACGCTGTCGAGCAGGACGATGCTGGCGCCTTCCGCGACAACCTGGTGGGCTGGATCAAGCATTTCGTGCTGGGGATCGGCCGCGCGCTCACCCGCAGCGTCACCCGCGGCTGGACCGTGTCGGTACCGGACGCCCATCCGGAAACGCGCCGCTATTACCGGCGACTCGGCTGGTCCGCGAGCCGCTTCGCGCTGCTCACCGACCTCGCCATGTTTGCCATTGGTGGCAAGTTGAAAGCCCGCGGAGCCTTGACCGGCCGCTATGCCGATGCGCTGGCGTGGATGGTGCTGGCCACCGGCGCGCTGCGGCGCTTCGAGGCCGAGGGTGCACGCCGCGAAGATCTGCCGTTGGTGCACTACAGCGTGAACTTCGCGCTGGCCCAGGTACAGCAGGCCTTCGAGGGCATCATTGCCAACTTCGACGGCGTGCTGGGCAGCCTGATGCGCGGACTGGCGGCATGGTGGGTTCGCATCAACCCGGTCGGTCGCTTGCCCAACGACACCATGGCGCACAAGGCCGCACTGACCATTCAAGCCGATGGCGAACAGTACCGGCGCCTGCATGCCGGCGTGTTCATGCCGGATGCAGCGCAACCCGGCGCCGGTCGCCTGCTGCAGACCTTCCGGTTGCTCGGGGAGGTCCAGCCGGTGCTCAACAAGCTGGCCGTCGCCCAGCGGCAGCGCAAACTGCCCCGCGGTAGCGCCGAAACCGTGGTTGACGAGGCCGTGAAACTCAACCTCATCAGCCGCGAAGAGGCCGACCGTGTCACGGCTGCCCATGCGGCGCGCTTGAACGCGATCGAAGTCGACGTTTTCACGCCAGCGCAGTACTTCGATGAAGACAAGGGCACCGATGGCATTTACTTCGGCGCCCCGCCGAACAGCGCGACAGAAGATCAGCCGCAGCGCCGCGCGGCCTAGCCCCGAGTCAGGCTGACGGCCGCCGACCGGCCGTCAGCCCATCTCGACGATCTTCAGCGCCAGTTCCAGCGCCTGTTCGTAGTTCAGCCGGGGGTCGACGGTGGAGGTATACGCCCGCGACAAGTCGGTTTCGGTCAGGTTGCGGGCGCCCCCGGTACATTCGGTGACGTCCTCTCCGGTCAGCTCCAGGTGAACCCCGCCCAGGCGCGACCCACAGCCCCGATGCAGGTCGAAGGCCTGTGTCAGTTCATCAAGAATCGCGTCGAACGGCCGTGTCTTGTAGCCATTGCCGGTACTGCGGGTGTTGCCGTGCATGGGGTCGCACAGCCATAGCACCGGATGCCCGGCCTCCCGTACTGTCTCGATCATCCGCGGTAGATGGTCGCCGATCTGCGCCGCGCCCAAACGGTGGATGAGCGTCAAACGACCCGGGATCCGTCGCGGGTTGAGCGTCTCGCACAGACCCAGCAACCAATCGTTGTCCATCGCCGCGCCGACCTTGACGCCCAGCGGATTCTCGATGCCCCGGCAGTATTCGACATGGGCGCCAGCGAGGTCGGCCGTTCGCATCCCGATCCACGGGAAATGGGTCGACAGGTTGAACCAGCCCTCGGCCCGCGGCACGGTCCGGGTCTGAGCTTGTTCCGCCCAGAGCAGGAGTGCCTCGTGACTGGTGAAGAACTCGACACGGGAAAAGTCCCCTACCGGTCGGCCGGCCAGGGTCTCCATGAACCGCACCGAGTCCCCGAGGTTGTCCACCCGCCGCTGATAGTCAGCCGCCAACGGCGAGTGACGGACCCAGTCGAGGTCCCAGTATTCGGGATGATGCAAGTCAGCGAAGCCGCCATCGATCAAGCCGCGAACGAAGTTGAGGGTCATCGCCGAACGGGCATGGCCTTCCAGCAATCGCCGTGGATCGGGGGCGCGTGCTTCCGGCGTGAAGGCCGGCGCATTGACCAGATCCCCGCGATAGCTCGGCAGGGTGACGCCGTCGCGCGTTTCCAGATCGGCGGAACGCGGCTTGGCGTACTGCCCGGCGAAGCGGCCGATGCGCAACACACGGGTCCGCAGACCATGCACCAGCACCAGCGACATCTGCAGCAGCACCTTGAGGCGGTTGGCGATGATCGGCGCCTGGCAATCCGCGAAGCTCTCTGCGCAATCACCCCCCTGCAGCACGAAGAACTCGCCGGCCTGGGCGCGGGCGAGCTGTGCCTTGAGCTGATTCACTTCCCACGATGTCACCAGCGGCGGCAACCGCGCGAGATCCGCCAGCGCGGTCTGCAGTGCGCTGTCGTCGGGGTATTGCGGCTGCTGGGTGGCAGGGCGCATCTGCCAGCTGTCGGGGGTCCAGCGTCGGGGATCGGTCACGGGCATCCACCGTGTTGGTGATAATAGTCGGCCGAGTATAGGCCCGGAGTGCCCCACCCTCATGACGTCCCCCGCGACCAGCGCCCACACCCCGCTGATGCAGCAGTTTCTCGGCATCAAGGCCGAGCATCCGGACACGCTGGTGCTGTTCCGCATGGGCGACTTCTACGAGCTGTTTTACGACGATGCCCGCAAGGCCTCGAAGCTGCTCAACATCACGCTGACCCAGCGCGGGGAATCGGCAGGCCAGCCGGTAATCATGGCCGGAGTGCCACATCATCAACTCGAGAACTATCTGGCGAAGCTGATTCGCCTCGGCGAATCGGCGGTGATCGCCGAGCAGGTGGGTGAAGTCGGCGCCGAAAAAGGTCCGGTGCGCCGCGAGGTGGTCCGGGTGGTCACGCCCGGAACCGCAACCGACGACGCCCTGCTCGAAGAGCGGTCTGCCAACTGGTTGGCCGCGGTCTGTCAGCAAGGAGAGCACTGGGGCCTGGCCTGGCTTGAAGTGTCGACCGGTCGTTTCAGTGTGCTGGAGTGCCACAATCTCGGCCAACTGACGGCCGAGCTGACCCGCCTGCGACCCCGCGAGCTGCTGCTGCCCCAGACACTGTCATGGGCGGCAGATTCCGCAGCACGACGCCGGGCGGAGTGGCATTTCGATGCCACTGCGGGGCGGCGCCTGCTCTGCGAGCAGTTCGGCACGCGGGATCTGCGCGCGTTCGGCTGTGACACCTTCACCGCCGGCCTGGGGGCGGCCGGCGCGCTGCTGCAATACGTGCAGGAGACTCAGAAGATCGCACTGCCCCACCTCAATGGCCTACGCACCGAACGCCTGGACGAAGCGCTGTTGCTCGACGGCGCCACCCGCCGCAATCTGGAACTCGATCGCACGCTGTCAGGGGAACATGACCGCACCCTGCTATGGCTGCTGGATCGTTGCGTAACCCCGATGGGGGCCCGCTGGCTGCACGCCACGGTGCTGCGGCCCCTGCGGGACCTCGACACCCTCAACCAGCGACTGGATGCGATCGAGACCCTGCTGGCCGACAGCCGGTTCGAGACCCTGCGGCAGCGGTTGAAGCCGATCAACGATATCGAACGGATTCTCGCGCGCATTGCGCTGCGCAGTGCGCGCCCGCGCGATCTCACCGGCTTGTCGGACAGCCTGCAGGCGCTGCCCCAGCTCGCGTCCGCCCTGGAGGGCGCACTACCCCCCCGGTTGGCACAGCTGCGCGAAGCCCTCGGCAACCATGCCGCGCTCGGCGAGCACCTGACCGCCGCGTTGGCCGACGCACCCCCGCTGCTGGCGCGCGACGGTGGTGTCTTCCGGCACGGCTTTGATCCCACCCTGGACCAACTACGCGCCCTGTCGGAGAACGCGGACGGCTTCCTGGTGGACCTTGAAGCACGTGAGCGTGCCACCAGTGGCATCGACAGCCTCAAGGTGGGCTACAACCGGGTACACGGCTACTACATTGAAATCGGCAAAACCCACAGCGCGCGAGTCCCAACGCACTACAGCCGTCGCCAGACCCTGACCCACTACGAACGCTACATCACCGATGAGCTCAAGCAGTTCGAGGACCAGGTGCTGTCTGCACGTGATCGCGCCCTGGCGCGGGAGAAAGCGCTCTACGAAGATCTGCTCGACCACCTGGGGGCGCATCTCGCGCCCCTGCAGGCGGCGGCCCGCGCCCTGGCAGAACTGGATGGCCTCGCCTGCGCGGCCGAGCGTGCCCAGACCCTGCAGTGGAGCCGCCCGACGTTGAGTGAGCGGATCGGCATCCGCATCGAGGGCGGCCGCCATCCGGTGGTGGAACAGGTGCTCGACGGCCCGTTCATCGCCAACGATCTCGACCTGCGTCCCGATCGTCACCTGTTGGTGGTAACCGGCCCCAACATGGGCGGCAAATCGACCTACATGCGGCAGACCGCACTGATCACCCTGCTGGCGCATGTCGGCTTCTATGTGCCGGCAACCGCGGCCGACATCGGCCTGGTCGACCGTATCTTCACCCGCATCGGTGCCGGCGATGACCTGGCGGCCGGGCAGTCGACCTTCATGGTCGAGATGAGTGAAACCGCCCACATTCTGCATCACGCCACCGAACGGTCGCTGGTGCTGATGGACGAGATCGGCCGTGGCACCTCCACCTACGACGGACTGTCGCTGGCGCGGGCATCTGCGGAGTATTTGGCCGAAGGTCCGCGGGCGCTGACACTGTTTGCCACCCACTACTTCGAACTCACCGAACTCGCACAGCTGCTCGACGGTGTAGTCAACGTTCACCTGGACGCGGCCGAGTACGGCGACCGGCTGGTGTTTCTGCATGCGGTAAAGGAAGGCCCGGCGAACCGCAGCTACGGCCTGCAGGTGGCCAGCCTTGCCGGGGTTCCGGCAGCGGTGATCAACCGCGCAAGAGCGTTGCTGACCGCCCTGGAGGCCAGCCCGCCGCGGATGGCGGACGGCGGCCCCGCAGAAGAGGCGCCACAACTGCCCTTGTTCGCCCCGCCGCCATCAGCGGCACTTGCGCTGCTGGACCGCCTGGACCCGGACAGCATGACACCGCGTGAAGCGCTGACCGCGCTCTATGAACTGAAGGCCTCGCACCGTTCGGGTTGAACCGTCGGCGGTGGAGGCCCCATAAAAAACCGGCGGCCGCATCCCTGCGGCCACCGGCTCAGGGAAACGGGATCAGCGGTGACTCTTGGCGGTAATCAGGGCCATGTCGATGAAGCTCTGGGCACCACGGCTGGCGACATCGCCAAACTGGGCGGGCTCCACTTCGACTTCGTAGCGGGTGGTGCTCTGGCTGCTGCCCTTGACGCCGCCCATGGCCGACAGCACCGCGAGCCCCTTGGTCAGCACCGCCACCGCCTTGTCCCCGGTCGTGGTGGTGTCAGACACCTGGCGGTAGAACTGCTCGTTCATCAACACCGGGTTGGTGCTGGCGAGCGTCGGGGTGTACCCGTTCTCCACCATGCACTCGCGATTGCCGAATCGGTCCCAGCACTTGAGTCCTTCGTTGACCCGGAAGGCGATATCACCGCTGACGCTGAGACCGACTTCACCACCAACCTCGGCCTTGTTGGTATCGGCCAGCTGAATGCCGCGGCCGTGACCACTGGACTGCAACTCAGCGAAGTCGACCAGCAAATTGATGTTGACGCCGGTGGCGCCGAGTTGGTCCATGAGTGCGGTGGCAATCTGATCGGCCGAGGTACCCTTCGCCGCCTTGAACGCCTGGCCAATGCCCGACATCGAACCGATGTACCGCGGATCGTAGAGTGACCCACCAGTGACCGTGTAGACCATGTAACGGCTGCTCTTGCCGGCGCCCGGCGCCTTGTACTCAAACGGCGTCTCGCGACCCGCGGCCTGCAGCGCCTGATACTTCTCGTTCGCCATCAAGGTCGCCCGCGGAACCAGGTCGAAGCCGCTGCCGGCGAGACGCTGCTCGGCATTGGCACAAATCTGGTCGGTCATGCGCTGATAGTCGGCATCGGTCAGTCCGACCAGCGTGTAGAACACCGACACCTTGGCCTCGACACGCGTGGAGTTGCCGACATCGCCGAGAATGCCGCTGCCGGTACCGGCGTGGGCGGAGGCCGCGTGCGCAAACATCACGTTGCAGGAGAGCACCGCCACCTTGCTGACGGACGGCATCCGTTTCACGTCCTTGTTGGTGCCAATGAAGGTCGCCGCCTGCGCTTCCGGCGTCGACGCACTGTCGTACTTCGGCGGAGCCTTGGGCGCGCCAGCACAGGCGGCCAGCATCAATGACGACAGGGCCGCCACATACAGGTGACGACGGAGGATGGTCTTGGACATGCGAACTCCCTGGGAGCGGTAGTGCCGGAGCCTCCGGCGGACGCTTGGATTCTCAGTCCCAGAGCGGCTGACGCCCACCCCCCAGACGGGGGTGGACCCCGCTATCCGCCGACGTTGTGCATGACCACGCGGACCACCACGATCAACGTGGCGATCAGTGTGACGGTCATCAGGAGACCCACGAGAATGAACTGCCAGGCGCGCCCATGACGAAAGTCCCGCTCGCGATTGGCACGACTCTGAACCCCGAAGAACGCCGCCAGTACGCTCTGGATGGTTGCCCAGAGCGACGGCGGTGGCTGATCAGGATTGCTCATCCAGAATCTTTTGCGACCGCGCAGCATCGGCACCGGCCTTCGACTGGATATCGCCCGCAATGATCTTTTCGATCTTGCCGCCGATCAACGGGATACCGCACTGCACATTCCAGACAAAGTTGTTGGACGCTCCGCCGCTGGGCTCGCTGCGGATCACCATGTCCGCCGACACCTTCACTGGCGCACCCTTGATTTCAACGTTGATCGTGCCTTTCAACGCCTTGCGATCCCAGCTGTCGGTCTGGGTGATCGCCAGCGAATCGCCGATCACGCGCTTGGCAAAGTCGGGCAGCGGCGCATCGGCGTCGGTGCTGAAGCGCACCACGATATGGAAGCGATCCGGCTCATCGACCAACTCCAGCACTTCAACATTCCGCGCCTTCATCATGTCGTACTTGCGCTCGTGATAGGCACGGCTGAAGTACATCTTGGTCAGGGCCTCGACCGGCTGGCGGAAGCTGTGCTTGTCATCAAATTTCATCGTTCTGGGTCTCCCTGTTTCGGTGCCGGTGCGACCGGCGTCGTTGTCCCCGTACTGTAGCCGATGGGTCGAGAGATGTGGGCACGGCGCCCCAACAAAAAACCCCCGATCATTTCTGATCGGGGGTTGGGTATAAAGCCTGGCAGTGTCCTACTCTCACATGGGCAAGCCACACTACCATCGGCGCTAAGTCGTTTCACTTCTGTGTTCGGGATGGGAACAGGTGGTTCCAACTCGCTAAGGCCGCCAGGCAAATCGTTTGGTGGTCTGCCTTTGGGGCAGATCACCGAATTTGGTTTGTTGTTCGAACACTGCTGATTCAATGCTGATGTGCATTGACGTCGAAGTCGTTGTAGCGGGATGGAGTTATCCATCACCGGAATGCTTGAGCGTTATATGGCCAAGCCTCACGAGCAATTAGTACACGTTAGCTCCATGCATTACTGCACTTCCACACCGTGCCTATCAACCTCGTCGTCTACAAGGGCTCTTCAGGGGTCTTAAAGACCCGCGAGATCTCATCTTGAGGTGGGCTTCCCGCTTAGATGCTTTCAGCGGTTATCCCGTCCACACATAGCTACCCAGCGATGCCACTGGCGTGACAACTGGAACACCAGAGGTGTGTTCAACCCGGTCCTCTCGTACTAAGGTCAACGCCTCTCAAATCTCGAACGCCCACGGCAGATAGGGACCGAACTGTCTCACGACGTTCTGAACCCAGCTCGCGTACCTCTTTAACCGGCGAACAGCCGGACCCTTGGGACCTGCTACAGCCCCAGGATGAGATGAGCCGACATCGAGGTGCCAAACACTGCCGTCGATATGGACTCTTGGGCAGTATCAGCCTGTTATCCCCGGAGTACCTTTTATCCGTTGAGCGATGGCCCTTCCATACAGAACCACCGGATCACTTAGACCTACTTTCGTACCTGCTCGACGTGTCTGTCTCGCAGTCAAGCAACCTTATGCCTATGCACTCAAAAGCGCGATTTCCGACCGCGCTGAGGTTACCTTCGCACTCCTCCGTTACTCTTTGGGAGGAGACCGCCCCAGTCAAACTACCCGCCATGCAATGTCCCTGACCCGGATAACGGGCCTAGGTTAGAACTTCAAGTTTATCAGGGTGGTATTTCAAGGTTGCCTCCACCTGAGCTAGCGCCCAGGTTTCAAAGGCTCCCACCTATCCTACACAAACAAACTCAAAATCCAGTGCAAAGTTGTAGTAAAGGTTCACGGGGTCTTTCCGTCTTGCCGCGGGAACACTGCATCGTCACAGCGATTTCAATTTCACTGAGCCTCGGATGGAGACAGTGGGGCTATCGTTACGCCATTCGTGCAGGTCGGAACTTACCCGACAAGGAATTTCGCTACCTTAGGACCGTTATAGTTACGGCCGCCGTTTACTGGGGCTTCGATCAAGAGCTTCGCCTTACGGCTGACCCCATCAATTAACCTTCCAGCACCGGGCAGGCGTCAGACCCTATACGTCCACTTTCGTGTTTGCAGAGTCCTGTGTTTTTGATAAACAGTCGCAACCCCCTCTTCACTGCGACCCTCTTCGGCTGTTACACCTAATGAGGGCGTGCCTTCTCCCGAAGTTACGGCACCAATTTGCCGAGTTCCTTCATCCGAGTTGTCTCAAACGCCTTAGGATACTCTCCTCGCCCACCTGTGTCGGTTTGGGGTACGGATCGCGATGACCTGAAGCTTAGAGGTTTTTCTTGGAAGCAGAGTATCTGGTACTTCGGCTCAATTGAGCCTCGACATCACGCCTCAGCATTGATCTCCCGGATTTGCCTAAGAGACCTGCCTAAACGCTTGAACTTCCATCCAACAGGAAGCCACCATAACTTTCTCCGTCACCCCATCGCAGTCACCACAAGTACAGGAATATTAACCTGTTTTCCATCGACTACGCCTCTCGGCCTCGCCTTAGGATCCGACTCACCCAGCGCCGAATATCGTTGCGCTGGAACCCTTGGGCTTACGGCGGAACGGTTTTTCACCGTTCTTGTCGTTACTCATGTCAGCATTCGCACTTCTGATACCTCCAGCAACCCTTACGAGTCACCTTCACAGGCTTACAGAACGCTCCTCTACCACGCACACCTAAGTGTGCATCCGCAGCTTCGGTACTCAGCTTGAGCCCCGTTACATCTTCCGCGCGGGCCGACTCGACCAGTGAGCTATTACGCTTTCTTTAAATGATGGCTGCTTCTAAGCCAACATCCTGGCTGTCTATGACTTCCCACATCGTTTCCCACTTAGCTGAGATTTGGGGACCTTAGCTGGCGGTCAGGGCTGTTTCCCTTTTCACGATGGAATTTAGCTCCCACCGTGTGTCTCCCGTGCTCATACTTCCGGGTATTCGGAGTTTGCAACAGCTGGGTAGGAACTTGTGCTCCCCCCAAACCGTAACAGTGCTCTACCCCCCGGAGTCATACACGAGGCGCTACCTAAATAGCTTTCGAGGAGAACCAGCTATCACCCGCCTTGATTAGCCTTTCACTCCTATCCACAGCTCATCTCCGACTTTTTCAACAGGCGTGAGTTCGGGCCTCCATTGTGTGTTACCACAACTTCACCCTGGCCATGGATAGATCGACGGGTTTCGGGTCTACTGCCTGCAACTAAGCGCCCTATTAAGACTCGGTTTCCCTGCGGCTCCCCTAAACGGTTAGCCTTGCTACAGACAAGTAAGTCGCTGACCCATTATACAAAAGGTACGCCATCACCCTTGCGGGCTCTGACTGCTTGTACGCATCCGGTTTCAGGTTCTATTTCACTCCCCTCGCCGGGGTTCTTTTCGCCTTTCCCTCACGGTACTGGTTCACTATCGGTCGGCAACGAGTATTTAGCCTTGGAGGATGGTCCCCCCATGTTCAGACAGGGTTTTACGTGCCCCGCCCTACTCAATTTCATGCATATCACCTTTCGCATACGGGGCTATCACCCACTATGGCCAGCCTTTCCAGACTGTTCTGCTAGGTTTCAATACACTTTTGGGCTGATCCGCGTTCGCTCGCCACTACTTGCGGAATCTCGGTTGATTTCTTTTCCTCCGGGTACTTAGATGTTTCAGTTCCCCGGGTTCGCCTCGCACGCCTATGTATTCAGCGTACGATCTCCTTGCGGAGGGGTTTCCCCATTCGGACATCTACGGATCAAAGCTTGTTTGCCAGCTCCCCGTAGCTTTTCGCAGGCTACAACGTCCTTCATCGCCTGTTGCCGCCAAGGCATCCACCAGATGCGCTTGATCGCTTGACCATATAACCTCAAACATTCCCCGGTATGTCCATCAGCCTACTACGCTCGACGTCTTGTGCCCGTACGGTGCTCGGAATCCTCATGTATATCTCGATACACTCCGGTTCCTGCGCTCCGTGCGTGCCCAACACGCCTTCGCTCGCTACGGCTGCTGAACATCCCGCTTTCTGGCGGAACGTTGCGGTTACATAACAACAATCATTACTACTACAACGACATTTTTCGCCGTCAAGCACCTTCGGCATTGAATCATGTGAATCCACAACAAAAATAAACACCCCACGTTGCCGTGAAGCGCCTTCTTCTCATTGAAGATCACTGTTGCTTACAGTGTTCGACAACAAACCTTATTGTTAAAGAACAAGTCCCGATCACGCTTGCGCGTCCAGGCTCAGACAAGTGTTCTTCGTGAAACACTTGTCTCAGCCGTCAGATGGTGGAGCCAGTCGGGATCGAACCGACGACCCCCTGCTTGCAAAGCAGGTGCTCTCCCAGCTGAGCTATGGCCCCATGTGCGGTGCCTATGCGTCCAGTCACTCAACCAGGTAGATGGTGGGTCTGGACGGATTTGAACCATCGACCCCACGCTTATCAAGCGTGTGCTCTAACCAGCTGAGCTACAGACCCATCGGGTTACAGACCGATCAACCGCTTCGGCCTTCTTACTTGTGACAAGTGACTTGTGTGGGCGCTCCCATACCGCTTTGGATACGCTTGAAAGGAGGTGATCCAGCCGCAGGTTCCCCTACGGCTACCTTGTTACGACTTCACCCCAGTCATTGACCACACCGTGGACGGCGTCCCCCTTGCGGTTAGACTACCGGCTTCTGGTGCAGCCAACTCCCATGGTGTGACGGGCGGTGTGTACAAGGCCCGGGAACGTATTCACCGCCGCAAATGCTGATCGGCGATTACTAGCGATTCCGACTTCACGGAGTCGAGTTGCAGACTCCGATCCGGACTACGATGCACTTTCTGGGATTAGCTCCACCTCGCGGCTTGGCGACCCTCTGTATGCACCATTGTAGTACGTGTGTAGCCCTGGTCATAAGGGCCATGATGACTTGACGTCATCCCCACCTTCCTCCGGTTTGTCACCGGCGGTCCCCTTAGAGTGCCCAACTGAATGATGGCAACTAAGGGCAAGGGTTGCGCTCGTTGCGGGACTTAACCCAACATCTCACGACACGAGCTGACGACAGCCATGCAGCACCTGTGTTCTGATTCCCGAAGGCACTCCCGCATCTCTGCAGGATTCCAGACATGTCAAGACCAGGTAAGGTTCTTCGCGTTGCATCGAATTAAACCACATACTCCACCGCTTGTGCGGGCCCCCGTCAATTCCTTTGAGTTTCAACCTTGCGGCCGTACTCCCCAGGCGGAGAACTTATCGCGTTAGCTACGACACCGACTCGCTAAGCAAGCCGACGTCAAGTTCTCATCGTTTACGGCGTGGACTACCAGGGTATCTAATCCTGTTTGATCCCCACGCTTTCGTGTCTCAGTGTCAGTACAGGCCCAGGTGGCTGCCTTCGCCATTGATGTTCCTTCCGATATCTACGCATTTCACCGCTACACCGGAAATTCCACCACCCTCTACCGTACTCTAGTCCACCCGTATCGGAAGCAGTTCCCAGGTTAAGCCCGGGGATTTCACAACCGACGCAATGAACCACCTACACACGCTTTACGCCCAGTAAATCCGATTAACGCTCGCACCCTCTGTATTACCGCGGCTGCTGGCACAGAGTTAGCCGGTGCTTATTCTGCTGGTACCGTCAAGACTCGAAGTATTAATTCGAGTTTTTTCTTTCCAGCCTAAAGTGCTTTACAACCCGAAGGCCTTCTTCACACACGCGGCATTGCTGGATCAGGCTTTCGCCCATTGTCCAATATTCCCCACTGCTGCCTCCCGTAGGAGTCCGGACCGTGTCTCAGTTCCGGTGTGACTGGTCGTCCTCTCAGACCAGTTACTGATCGTCGCCTTGGTAGGCCATTACCCTACCAACTAGCTAATCAGACGTAGGCTCCTCTAAAAGCGCAAGGTCTTACGATCCCCTGCTTTGCTCCGAAGAGATCATGCGGTATTAGTCCGGGTTTCCCCGGGTTATCCCCCACTTCAAGGTAGATTCCTACGTATTACTCACCCGTCCGCCACTAGATGTACAAGTACACCTCGTTCGACTTGCATGTGTTAGGCATGCCGCCAGCGTTCAATCTGAGCCAGGATCAAACTCTCCAATTAAATCTAACTGGAACCGGATGCAATCAGACCAAAATCCAATCACACCCTAAGAGTCGTCAAAATGGCCCATAGGCTCACGTTGATACTCATGTGTACTACTGCTTCCGCAGCTGCGCACAGGAGCACCCACACAAATCACTTGTCTGTTCTGTTAAAGAGCTACAGCGCCTTACACCTTCTCCGTTCCCGGAAATCCGCGTAAGTCACTGCAAGGGCGGCGAATCTTACTGGCTTTCGGAGGGCCGTCAACTACGGCTTGCTGGCGCGAGGCTAAGTGCTTGCCGGAACATGAATTGTTGCCATCTCGTGACGGTGGTTCGAAGTCGCCGCAGCGCCAAAGCTGCTGATTCGCTGCACAGGGCCTGGCCGGATTCTGGCCACCCTTCAGGGGCGCGGGCGACGGCTCCGCCGCTTGGGGGTTTCGGTGGTGGTGAGGATGCCCCTGAGGATGTTGAGTTCGTTCCGGTCCGGCTGGGCGCGGTGATAGAAATTGCGAAGCCGGCGCATCAACAACCGCGGGTTCTCGGGGTCGAGAAAGCCGGTCTTCAGCAGCACACGTTCGAGGTGGGCAAAGTAGTGCTCCATCTCTTCGGCCGACGGCGCCGCATAGATCGGAATGTCTTTCTTGGCGGCGACCTTGGGCACCTCGGTCAGTCCCGCCTTGCGCAACTCCCAGGTCAGCAGCTGGACGGCCTGCCCGAGATTGAGCGACGGATACTCCGGGTTGGTGGGCACCATGATGATCGACTGACAGCGGTCGAGATCGGCATTCGACAATCCGGTTCGTTCGGGCCCGAACACCACCGCCACCGGCGCCTCGCGCGCGCGATCGATTGCCTGCCCGGCGAAAGCCCACGGCGTCAGCGGCTCGTCGCCCAGATGCCGCGGGCGCGCCGAGGTGGCGACCACCCAGGCGCAGTCCGCCACGGCCTCTTCCAGCGTCGCCACCACGCGGGCGCCCTCGACCACCGACAGGGCGTTGGATGCCATCGCCCGGGCCTGTGGATGCGGGAACCGCTCTGGCGCCACCAACACCAGCTCGGAATAGCCCATGGTGAGCATGGCGCGGGCCGTGGCACCGATATTTCCGGGATGCTGGGTCTGTACCAGAACGATACGGATTCCACCGGCGGCAACGTCTGAGGGCTGTGTCATGCGTGATATTCTACGGGCCTCCGCTGCGGGTTCCGCGCGCTCCTTTCCAAGGCCTTCCTGTCCCATGCATCCGCTGGTCAACATCGCCGTGTCCGCCGCTCGCGCCGCCGGCAACCACATCCTCCGGCACGCCGAGCGTGTGGAGTCACTGCAGATCGAACGCAAGACCCACAATGACTTCGTCAGTCAGGTCGACCGCGGCGCCGAGATGGAGATCGTGCGGCTGATCCACAAGGCCTATCCGGATCACGCCATCCTCGCCGAGGAGTCGGGCGAGCAGGCGGGGTCGGAGGTGCGCTGGATCATTGATCCGCTGGACGGCACCACCAACTTCCTGCACCGCATCCCCCACTACGCCGTGTCCATCGGCATCGAGGTTCGGGGTCGCCTGGAACACGGGGTGATCTATGCGCCCAGCACCAACGACCTGTATGTCGCCACGCGCGGCTCCGGTGCCATGCTCAACAACCGGCGGCTGCGCTGCAGCAACACCCGTGAACTCGACGACGCCCTGATCGGGACCGGTGTGCCGCTGGATGACCGGTTTATGCCGGACTACCTGCCGATGCTCGGCAACGTCGCCACCAGCACCGCCGGGATTCGCCGCGCCGGATCCGCCGCGCTGGATTTGGCCTATGTCGCCGCAGGGCGGCTCGACGGCTTCTTCGAATTCAATCTCAAGCCCTGGGACATCGCGGCCGGCATCGTGCTGGTGCAGGAGGCCACCGGTGTGGTGCGCTCACTGCGGCCGGACTCGGAGGTACTGGTCGATGGTCATATCCTCGCGGCCAACAACCGCCTCATCGAGCCGCTGGCGCAGCGCCTGCTGTCGGGCCCGGCCACCCCGCCACAATAACCGCGGTTGCAAACAAAGAGCCCGGCCGAAGCCGGGCTCTGATGCCGTTTCAAAGCGCCTTCAGAATGCCAGTTCGCCGGCATTCTTCTCCACCAGCGCGGGGCCGATGCCCTTGACGCGCTCCTGCAGCTCCGCGGCATCGGCATACGCTCCGTTGGCGTCACGTTCCTCGACGATGCGATTGGCAATCGCCTCACCGACCCCGTTGAGCGCTGCTGCCATTTCCTCGGCCGATGCCGTGTTGACGTTGACGGCTGCCGCCGCAATCGCTGACAGCAGCAGGCCGGCAACGGCCGCAAATACCCGAATCAGTTTCATCGATCCCTCCTTGGGTTCAGCGTCACGGCCCCGTTGGCCGCCGCCCGATAGTGCCAAGCCCAGCGGCACTGTCAAGTGCGCAAATGCATCGTAAGATATTGTTCTTGATGACTTTGTCACCAATATTGGGGACACGCCCGTGTTCGCCCCTGAGCCGGACGCGGCGGCGCTCAGGCCCGGCCGTGATAGCCTTCCGACCCCAAAATTGACTTCATTCAGCGCAGAGGCATCGCATGGCAACTTACAAGGCCCCCCTTCGTGAAATCGGCTTCGTCCTCAAGGACGTTCTGAACGTCGGACAGCTGTCACAGCTCCCCGCCTACAGTGAGGTGAGCGATGACATGATGATCGACTTGGCGGATGAAGCCTCCAAGCTCATCGAAGACCAGATCGCCGCCATCAATCACGCCGCCGATGCCGAAGGCTGCCGCCTTGATGGCCACGACGTGACGGTGCCCAAGGGCATGGCAGAAGCCTACAAGCTGTATTGGGAGTCCGGCTGGGTCGGGCTGTCCAACCCCACCGAATTCGGTGGGCAGGGCCTGCCCTACACCCTGTCGAAGGTGGTCGAGGAAATGCTGTGCTCGGCCAACGTCGCCTTTGCGCTGTATCCCGGCCTGACCACCGGGTGCTTCGAGGCCATTTTGGCCAGCGGCGATGATGCCCAGAAACAGACCTACCTGCCCAAGCTCGCCACCGGCGAGTGGACCGGCACCATGTGCATTACCGAACCGCAGGCCGGGTCTGATCTGGCCGCGGTGAAGACCCGCGCCCTGCCACAGGACGATGGCAGCTACCTGATCGAAGGGGGCAAGATCTTCATCACCTCCGGCGAGCACACCATGGCCGACAACATCGTCCACTTCGTGCTGGCACGGCTGCCGGATTCGCCGCCAGGCGTGAAGGGTCTGTCGACCTTCGTCGTGCCCAAGTTCCTGGTCAATGCCGACGGCAGCCTCGGCGAGCGCAACAAGCTCTACTGCGCCTCGATCGAGCACAAGATGGGCATCAACGCCTCCTGCACCTGCTCGATGCAGTTCGAAGGCGCCCGCGGCTGGATGGTGGGCGCGCCGAATACCGGCATCCAGAACATGTTCGTGATGATGAACCTGGCGCGCATCATGGTCGGCTTCCAGGGATTGGGCCAATGTGAACTGGCCACCCAGAACGCCGTCGCGTACGCCAAGGATCGCACCCAGGGCAAGGCGTTCAACGGGCAGCCGGAAATCCTCAACCATCCCGATGTCCGCCGCATGCTGATGCGGATGAAGGCGACCACCGAGGGCGCCCGTGTACTGGCCTACGAAACCGCGATGTATGTCGACATCGCCCATCACCACCCGGACACCGCGGTGCGCGAAGAAGCGCAGGACTGGGTTGACCTCAACACGCCGCTGGTCAAGGCCTACTGCACCGACAGTGCGTTCGAACTCGGCTCTGAGGCCATTCAGGTCTATGGCGGTCATGGCTTCATCCGCGAACACGGCATCGAGCAGATCGCCCGTGATTCCAAGATCCTCTGTCTCTACGAGGGCACCAATGGCATCCAGGCGATGGACCTGGTGCGGCGCAAGCTGATGCTGCATGGCGGGCGCCTGCCGCAGCGATTCTTCGCCCGGGTACGCGGCGACCTCAATGGCGAGGCACCGCTGGGCTTCATCGTGCGCCCGCTGTCGAAAGCGATCGACGAACTGGAAAGCACCACGCAGTGGCTGCAGCAGTCGTTCAAGGAGACCCCCGACGACGGCGCCTTCGGCTGTGTCGACTACCAGCGCGCCTTCGCCCTGACCTATCTCGGCTACAACTGGCTGCGCATGGCCAAGGCGGCGCACACCCAGTCGGACGAGGTGTTCCGCGCCGGCAAACTGGCCACCGCCGAGTTCTTTGCGTCACGCATGCTCAGCCAGGTGCCGGTGCTGCTCGCCAATGTCCGCCAGCCGGCGCAGAATCTGATGGCACTCGACGCCCGCCATTTCTGAGGCCGGGCCTTGCATCGCATCCCGACAGGAGAATCACCATGACCTCGCTGTACGACATCGAAGTGAACACCATTCAGCGCCAGCCGCAGTCGATGGCCGATTACAAGGGCAAGGTCCTGCTGGTCGTCAACGTCGCCAGCAAGTGCGGCTTCACGCCGCAGTACAAGGGGCTGGAGGCACTGTACCGTCAGTACAAGGATCGCGGCCTCGAGATTCTCGGCTTTCCCTGCGACCAGTTCGGGCATCAGGAACCGGGGAGCGAAGAGGAGATCGCCAGCTTCTGCTCGATGAACTACGAGGTGAGCTTCCCGATGTTCGCCAAGATCGAGGTGAACGGGGATGGCGCGCATCCGCTCTATCGCAAGCTGAAATCGGATGCCCCCGGCGTGCTGGGCTCGGAGGGCATCAAATGGAACTTCACCAAGTTCCTGATCGACCGTGACGGCAAGGTGGTGAAACGCTACGGCTCGGTGGACAAGCCGGAAAGCATCGCCGCGGACATCGAAAAATTGCTCGGCTGACCCCTCTGGGGGCGCTGGCATGCCAGCGCCCCCGCGGGAGGCATCAGGCCAGGCGCTCGCGCGCCTTGAGGAAGGCCAGCAGCTGATTGACCGCGTCCTGCACCGACAGCTCGCCGGTGTTCAGCGTCAGGTCGGCGGAATCCGGGGCCTCATAGGGTGAATCGATGCCGGTGAAATGCTTGATCTCGCCAGCACGCGCCTTCTTGTACAACCCCTTGGGGTCGCGCCCTTCGCAGACATCCAGCGGCGCATGCACATGCACCTCGAAGAACTCGCCCGCCGGCAGCAGGTGTCGCACCATGTTGCGGTCAGCGCGGAACGGCGAGATGAAGGCCGTGATCACGATCAGGCCGGCGTCGGCAAACAGCTTGGCAACCTCGCCAATGCGGCGGATGTTTTCAACCCGGTCAGCATCGGAAAATCCGAGGTCCTTGTTGAGCCCGAAACGCACGTTGTCGCCGTCCAGCAGGTAGCTGTGGTAGCCGGCGCGGAACAGCTCACCCTCAAGCGCATTGGCCACCGTCGACTTGCCGGAGCCCGACAGCCCGGTCAGCCAGATCACGCAAGGCTTCTGCCCTTTCTGCTCGGCACGTTCATCACGTGCAACCTGATGCGCATGCCAAACCACATTGGTGGCGCCTTCGCCAGAGTTCATAACCGGTTCACCTAAGCATAGAAATCAAGGGGCGCGAGCGTACCGTGCGCGTCCCGGGGCTGCCAGTCTGCGCTAATGTGCGCAGCTGTCGCGTACCGCAAAATAATGATGACCCTCCCCGACACCTCCCTGCTGCTGACGGCAAGCGTCCTGGTGCTGCTGTTCGTGGGCCTGTTTCGCACCCGGCTGGCGCCGGACGTGCTGTTCATCGCTGCCGTGACCGCACTGCTGAGCACGGGCGTGCTGACAGCCTCCGAAGCTTTCAGTGGTCTGTCGAACCAGGGGGTGCTGACGGTCGCGGTGCTCTACGTCGTCGCCGCTGCCATCAAGGAAACCGGCGGCGTGCAGTGGATCGTGCAGACCGTACTCGGGAAGCCCCGCTCGGTCCTGCACGCCCAGATTCGTCTGATGCTGCCGGTGACCGCCTTCAGCGCGTTCCTCAACAATACGCCGGTGGTGGCGATGCTGATCCCGGCCGTGTCGGAGTGGGCCAACCGGTTCAAGCTGCCGGTGTCGCAATTGTTCATTCCGCTCAGCTACGCCGCCATTCTCGGCGGCACCTGCACCTTGATCGGCACCAGCACCAACCTGGTGGTCAACGGCATGCTGATCGAGGCGACCGGCAGCGGCTTTTCGTTGTTCGACCTCGCCCCCATTGGGCTGCCGATCGCGGTGCTCGGTCTGATCGCCATCCTGGTGGTGTCCCGGTTCATGCTGCCCGACCGCGAAGCGCTCACCACACAGCTGGAGAATGTCCGCGAGTACACCATCGAGATGCTGGTCGACGGCAGCGGCCCGCTGCCCGGCCGCAGCATCGAGCAGGCTGGTCTGCGCCACCTGCCCGGCTGCTACCTGGTGGAGATCGAGCGTGATGGCGAGCTGCTCACCGGCGTCTCCCCGCAACAGCGTCTGGAAGCGGCGGATCGGCTGATCTTCATCGGCCGTGTCGACTCGGTGGTCGACCTGCAGAAGATCCGCGGCCTCAGCCCCGCCACCGATCAAGTGTTCAAGCTGTCAGGGCAACGGTCGCAACGCGAATTGATTGAAGCCGTGGTCTCGGACACCTCGCCGATGAACGGCAAAACCATCAAGGAGGGCGAGTTCCGCACCCGCTATGACGCGGTGGTGCTGGCCGTGGCACGCCGGGGGGAGCGGATGGAAGGCAAGCTCGGCGCCATCCGCCTGCAGGCGGGCGATACCCTGCTGATCGAAGCCGGCGAGAGCTTCATCAAGGCCCAACGTCATTCCCGTGACTTCTTCCTGACCCGCCATATCGAGGGATCCTCGGTGCCCCGCCATGAAAAGGCGCGGCTGGCACTGGGCATCATGGCCGGCATGGTGCTGGCGGCCGGCACCGGCCTGTTGCCGATGCTGGAGGCCGCCCTGCTGGCGGCCGGCGCGCTGGTGCTCACCGGCTGCATCAGCACCCATGCCGCGCGATCCAGCATCGACTGGTCGGTGATCATCGTCATCGCCGCTGCCTTCGGCCTCAGTGCGGCGCTGGACAAGACCGGCCTGGCAACCCTGCTGGCGCACCAGATCGCGCAGGTCGCCGGCGCCAGCCCGCTTGGGGTGCTGGCCGCCATCTTCGTCGCCACCGCGCTGTTGTCAGCGTTCATGACCAACAACGCGGCGGCCGCCCTGATGTTCCCGATTGCCCTGCAGCTGGGCGCGGAAACCGGCATTGCCCCGGCGACCGTCGCGCTCGGCGTGATCTTCGGGGCGTCCGCCTGCTACATGACGCCGATCGGTTATCAGACCAACCTGATGGTGCTCGCGCCCGGTGGGTACCGGTTCAGCGACTTCGTCGGGATCGGCGCCGTTCTGACGGTGATCACTGGCATCGTCTACGTCTTGATGGCGGGGACCTGAGCCTTAGCCCGCCGGCGCCAGCACCCGTTCGAGGTCCGCCAACAGCTTGCTGAAGGCGCCGACCATCAGGGTGAAATCTGCCTCGAAGGCGAGATCGGGGTCCTCGATCCGATCGGTATCCTCGCTCTCGGCCTCCAGGAACTTCACCTTGCGCACCACCAGCGGCTCGGTCAGCGTGAGCGTGAGCTGACCGCTCCAGTGCAGCGCCACCTGTGTCGCCCGCATGCCATCGTCGAGGTGGCGCTTCAGCGTGGCGGCTTCCAGCGGATGGCGGACGTAGCGGATCACGGACTTGGTGTCATCCGAGCCCGACAGTTCACAGGCATCCCCGAGGTCGAAGGGCGACGGCGCGTCTCCGCTCAGCAACCACTGCGTCATCGTCGATGCCGGCGACACCTCGGTGGTCCAGGGCACCACCGCCAGGGACCCGAGGGCATCCCGCAAATGTTGAATCAGCGTTTCCGCCTTGGCCACCGTCCCGGTATCGACCACGATACGGCCGCCCTCCGGGTCGATCCACGCCAGCAACTGGCTGCGACGGGTGAAGGCCTTGGGCAACAGCTCGGCGGCCACCGCATCCTTGATGTCACGCATCAGCTTGCGGCCCGGCTTGAAGCCACGCTGCTGTTCAAAGGCCTCGGCGCGTTCAGCCGCAGCATCGTTGATCACCGCACCGGGCAGCAGACGCGTTTCCCAGCCCAGTGCCACCAGCAAATGCTTTTCAACCGAGGCCACCAGCGCGCCATCCGGTCCGGGCGCCACCCAACCCGTGCTTTCAGGGCTCATCGCCGGACACGGCACCAACGGCCGTTGGGCCAACAGGGTTTCCAGTGCGCCGGGCGGCAGGGTCCAGGGCTGTTCCAACTGGAAAACGCAGAGATTCTTGAACCACATGGGCAGTCGACGGCGTTTCAAACGGGCGGCGATGGTAACCAATCCCACCCGTGCCCGGGGGCGCCGTCGCTGGTATTGTCGCGCCCATGAAAATCGTTGATGCCGTCACCGCCACCCTCCTGCATGAAGGCGCACTGCTGCTCACGCGGCGTCAGCCGGCGCTGCCGGCATTCGGAGGCTTTCATGCATTCCCGGGCGGCAAGGTCGATCCCGCTGACCGCAACACGCCGGCCTCGCCGTCGCTGATGGCTCTGGCGACGCCCGACGTCGAGCCCGCCATGTTGCGCGCGCTGTCGCGTGAGCTCAACGAGGAGCTGGGCATCGACCTCGATGCCCTCGCCGCCGCTGGCCAGGTGACCGCGGTCACCCACATCGGCACCGCCGTCACGCCGGCCCACCAGCCGCGCCGCTTCAATACCCATTTCCTGCGGGTCGACCTTCGGTCACGACCGGACATGAACATCGACGCGCGCGAGACTGCGGAGGCTTTCTGGCAGACACCGGCCGTGCTGTGGCAACGCTACCGTGATGGGGAGCTGTTGATGGCGCCCCCCACCCTCATCACTATCCGCGTGCTCGCGGACAATGCCGCTGCTACCCACATCCCCGACCTTGATGCCGCCAACCGCGTCGGCACCGGCATCCCGCTGCTGGAGCCGATGACCGGCATCCGTCAATTCGTGGTTCGCTCCCATACGCTGCCACCCGCCGCACACACCAACTGCTTTCTGTTGGGGGACATGGCATCACACCGCATCCTGGTCGACCCTTCGCCGTCCTCCGATGAAGAGATGGAACGCCTGATCGCCGCCGTGGAGCCGATCGGCGTACACGAAGTCTTCATCACCCACCATCATCCGGACCACTCCGAGCGGGCAGAACGCATCGCCGCGCGACTGAACCTCACCATCGGCATGAGCCCCGACACCCGTCAGCGCTTGTTGCAAAAGAAACCGTCGTTCTTCGGCGATACCGAGATTCATCTCTACCGCGAAGGCGACGTGGTCTGTCGCTGGCGCGGGCAGCCGGTGCGGGTCCTCGAGGTGCCCGGGCACGATGCCGGACAACTGGCGCTGATGCCGGAAGGCCGCGCCTGGTGTCTGGTCGGCGACCTGATCCAGGGCATCGGCACCGTGGTGATCCCCGAAGAGGAAGGCGACATGGCCGCTTACTTCGCGTCGCTGGAACGCATCATCGCGCTCGATCCGGGCACCCTTCTGCCCTCCCATGGCAATGCGCTTGGAGGCACCTATCGCTTGCAGGAGACCCTCAACCACCGCCGTATGCGCGAAGCCCAGATTCTCGCCCTGCATGACCGCGGTCTGGATGTCGACGCCATGCTGCCCGAGGTCTACCAGGGGGTCGATCCAGCATTGTGGCCGCTGGCGCGGATGAATATCCGCATGCACCTGCGCAAACTGACCGAAGACGGCCGCGTTGCCGCATGACGCCGCCAACCACCACCATTGATGGGCACTTCGAGGGCGTCGGCGGCAGCCGCATCGTCTGGCAGGGTTGGGCACCGGTGGCAACACCCCGCACCGTCATCGTTCTCGTCCATGGCGCGGGGGAACATGTCGGTCGCTATGGCTACCTGATCGCCCATCTACTGGCCGCCGGCCATGCGGTCGTCGCGCTCGATCACCCGGGACACGGACGGTCCGGCGGCCCGCGCGGTCTGGTGCCGGACCTGCACGCGGCCGCCGCCAATCTGAAACCGCTGATCGAACATGCCCGCAGACGGTGGCCACAGGTGCCGCTGCTGATGCTCGGCCATAGCATGGGCGGCGCCATCGCCACAGGCTATGCCATCTCGCACGAAATGCTGGACGGGTTGATCCTGTCGGCACCGGCGCTGTCACTGGACGGAACGCCCACGGTGCTGCGCTGGCTCGCTCGCGCCGTGGCCGCCGTGGCGCCGCGTTTGCCGGTGTTCGCCATCGACGCCGATACCATCAGCAGCGACCCGGCGGAGGTCCAGGCCTATCGCGACGATCCCCAGATGCTGGGCAGACCCTTGCCGGCCGGCACCGTGGCGATGATCGACTTTGCCGCACGCACCCTGCCGGGGCAGATGGAGAAATTGCGGCTGCCGCTGCTCATTCTCCAGGGCGATGCCGACCGGCTGGTGCCGGTGGCCGCAGGACCGCTGGCCTTGCGCTGTGCTGGCAGCACCGACAAGACCCTGATGCAGATTCCCGGCGGCCGTCACGAGCTGTTCAACGAAGCGCCGGCCCTGCGTGCCGAAGCACTGCGCGCCCTGTGTGGCTGGATTGACCAGCGCTGGCCGGCGCCCTGACAAAGACCCGGCGCCAAGGCGCCGACCCCGATATTCGTTTGCAAGGAGTGGTGATGAAACTGCTGAACTTCGATCTGGGCCCGGACATCGACGCACTGCGGGATGCCGTTGCGGATTTTGCCGCGCGCGAGATTGCGCCGCTGGCCGAGGCCACCGATCGCGACAACCAGTTTCCGCTGGCGCTGTGGCCCAAGCTGGGTGAATTGGGCGTGCTGGGCCTGACCGTCGATGAAACCTACGGCGGAACACCGATGGGCTATCTGGCGCACGTGGTGGCGATGGAGGAAATTTCCCGGGCCTCGGCGTCCATCGGGCTGTCCTATGGCGCCCACTCGAACCTCTGCGTCAACCAGCTGGCGAAGAACGGCAATGAAGCGCAGAAGCAGCGCTATCTGCCGAAGCTGGTGAGCGGCGAGTTCATTGGCGCACTCGCCATGTCGGAGCCCGGCGCCGGCTCCGACGTCGTCAGCATGAAGCTGCGGGCCGAGCACCGCGGTGACCGCTACGTGCTCAACGGCAGCAAGATGTGGATCACCAACGGCCCCGATGCCGACGTGCTGATCGTCTATGCCAAGACGGACCCGACAGCCGGGCCCCGCGGCATCACCGCCTTCCTCATCGAGAAGGGATTCAAGGGTTTCTCCACCGCCCAGAAGCTCGACAAGCTCGGCATGCGCGGCTCCAACACCTGCGAACTGGTCTTCGACAATTGCGAAGTCCCCGAGGAGAACGTGCTGGGCGCCGTCGGCCGCGGCGTCAACGTGCTGATGTCCGGCCTCGACTTTGAACGGGTCGTGCTGTCAGGCGGGCCGTTAGGGATCATGCAGGCCTGCCTCGACGTCGCCGTGCCCTACTCGCACGAGCGCAAGCAGTTCGGCCAGGCGATCGGAGAATTCCAGCTGATGCAGGGCAAGCTGGCCGACATGTATGTCGGCCTCAGTGTCTGCCGCGCCTATGTCTATGCTGTGGCACGCGCCTGTGACCGCGGCGAGACCACCCGCAAGGACGCCGCCGGCGCCATCCTCTATTCCGCAGAAAAAGCCACCTGGATGGCCGGTCAGGCCATCCAGATTCTCGGCGGCAATGGCTATATCAACGACTACAGCACCGGCCGCCTGTGGCGCGACGCCAAACTCTACGAAATCGGCGCCGGCACCTCGGAGATTCGCCGCATGCTGATCGGTCGCGAGCTGTTCGGGGAGACTGTCTGAGTCTGAGTCTGAGTCTGAATCAGAGCCCAAGCCCTGCCCGCGTGCTGTCGCGGAATGGGCATGCGCCCTTCAGCCGCGCTTCAACTCCATGGTGAACTGGGTGCTGCCGTCCTCGATGTGCTCCACCTGTACCACCCGCCAGCCATCCAGCGGGTCCATCCAGAAGCGCACCGACTTGTCGGGGTCATCCACCCGCTCGACCCGGACGGTCTCGATCTTGCGGCCGTCCACCTTCACCGTTTCACGACCGGTGATGCGAAAACGATAGGTTTTGACCCGGTCATCCTCGACCTGCTGCACCGGCAGTTCCTGCGGCCCGGGCACGCCGTTGCGGGTGATCACCCAGCGTTGCACCACCAGCTGCAGCGACAGACGGTCGGTGGCCGGGCCCTCGAACGTCTGCACCTGGCCTTTGTCGGTACGCGCCTGCTGCTCGGCGAAGTCAAACCGCAGGGTGTAGTCGCCCTCCGGACGGTCCTCGCGTGCGAACCGGTACACGCTCGGCCGCAGCAACCCATCGACGTAACAGAACTCGCTGGTTTCCTCGATCCGGCCAATGAACAGCTTGGCCATCCCGGTGGGTCGTGCCACATAGGCATAGCGGTAGCAGCTGTCGCCGGAATCGGGCATCGGTTCCAACGAAAAACGGGCGGTTCCGAGTGTCAGAAACCCCTTGTGCAAGGTGTATTCGGCGTTCACCTCTGGCATGGGCTGCGCCTGCAAGGCCGTGCCTGCGAGCACCATCGCCAGTGCTGCAATGATCCGTTTCATTCGCCGTGCTCCTTCAAAATCCGGGTTCGAGGTCGGCGAGTGTCAAAGGCGCCGACAACGGCGCACCCCGGAACATCACCGTGCCCTCCGGCATCAGCTGCAGGTCGCCGCTGACGCACCAGGCCACCGCCTGCGGGTAGATGTGGACCTCCACGTCCTTCATCACACGCTGCGCCAGCTGTTGTGCGTCATCCTCCGCCGACACGGTGAATCGGCCCTGAATGATGGCGGGCCCGCCGTCCAGATCGGCGCTGACGAAATGCACCGTCGCGCCGTGCTCGCGGTCGCCCGCCTGCAGCACCCGTTGATGCGTCTGCAGGCCGCGATGTCGCGGCAATAGAGAGGGGTGAATGTTGAGCAGGCGGCCCTGCCAATGCGTGGTGAATGCCGGCGTCAACACCCGCATGAACCCCGCCAAGACCACCCAGTCGGCACGCCAGGCCTCGAGCTGGAGGGTCAGCGCGGCATCAAAGGCTTCGCGGTCGGGAAAGTCACCATGGCGGACGACCGCCACCGGCACCCCGGCGGCGGCGGCGCGTCGTAGGCCGGGGGCGCCGTCACGGTTGGAGACGACACCGACAAAGGTCGCCGGTAGCAGACCGCGGTCATGGGCATCAAGCAGGGCCTGCAGGTTGCGGCCCTCGCCCGAGATCAGAACCGCAACCCGCTTCACGCGAAGCGGACGTCCGCCGCGCCCTCGACAATCTCGCCGATGATCCAACCCTTGGCGCGCTGCTGCTTGAGCACTGCCAGGGCTTCGTCGGCGCGGGTGCGCGGCACCACCATCATGAACCCGACCCCGCAGTTGAACACGCGCCACATCTCGGCCTGGTCGACCCCGCCGGCCTGCTGCAACCAGTCGAAGACGGCGGGACGCTTCCAGCTCTGGGTGTCGATCACCGCGCCCACACCGGGGGGGAAGCAGCGCGGCAGATTGCCGACAATGCCACCGCCGGTGATATGGGCCATCCCGCGCACGGGCAGACCGGCAGCCAACAATGCCAGTACCGGCTTCACGTAGATGGCGGTGGGCGCCAGCAGCGCATCGCCGAGCGTGCCGCGGCCCAGCGGCAGATCCAGCTTGGCGCGCTTGCGTTTGAGGATCGACCGAACCAGTGAATATCCATTGGCATGCGGGCCCGATGACGGCAAGGCGATGATGACGTCACCTTTGCGGATGCGACGCCCGTCGATGATCTTGCGCTTCTCCGCCACGGCCACACAGAAACCGGCCAGGTCAAAATCGCCGTTGGCATACATGCCCGGCATTTCGGCGGTTTCACCGCCCACCAGCGCACACCCGGCGAGCCGGCAGCCGCGGGCGATACCCTTGATGACCTGGGCCGCCACATGTTTGTCGAGCTTGCCGGTGGCGTAGTAATCGAGAAAGAACAAGGGCTCGGCGCCCGATACCAGCACGTCGTTGACGCACATGCCGACCAGGTCCTGACCCAGGCCCTCGACACGACCGCTGTCGATGCCGAGTCGCAATTTGGTGCCGACACCATCGGTACCGCTCACCAATACCGGCTGCTTGTACTTCGTGGGCAGGCCCACCAGCGCCCCGAATCCGCCGACGCCCGCCAGCACTTCCGGTCGCCGGGTGCTGCGGACGATGCGGGCAATGTCGTCGACCAGGGCATCGCCCGCCTCGATATCCACGCCGGCGTCGCGGTAGGTCAGGCCGGAAGACTTCGTCATAAGGCTGGGGTCTGCTCTGTGGTGAACTGTCATTTTAACGAGTGCCACGGGATAATTCGCCCATGAAGACGCGCAAATTGCTGTCGCTGGTCCTGTTGCTCGGCCTCGGGCTGCCCGCAGCGGCCCAACCACCGGCCCGCGACTACAGCGCCGACGTCCCCCTGATGGAAGACACCGCCGCCGCACGCGACACCGCACTGCAGGACGCGCTGGCGCAGGTGATGGCCCGGGTGGCGGGCCAGCCCGTGCCCGACGCGCCGCTGGAGGAGGCCCGTCGCTGGGTGCAGCATTTCGGCGTGGCGCGCGGCGAAACCGACGAGCTGCTGCTGCGCGCGGCGTTCGACCCCGGATCGATTGACACTGCGCTTCGCAGCCGAGGCTATCCGGTATGGGGTGCCTTCGCCGGTGACCGCCAGCAATGGCGACTGGCGGTAGATGGGCTGACGCGTCCGCAGCAGCTGGCTGAGCTCCTGCAGGCACTGCAACAGCCGGGGCATGACGGTCTTCAGGTGGATGGTATTGAAGGCGGCGAGTTGCTGCTGCGCGTCACCACCGCCAGCGGCATGATCATGCTCGATCAGACCCTGGCGGCTGCCGGAGCGACTCGGCGTTTCGACAGCCAGGGCGGCATTCTCCGGTACCGGATCCGCTGACATGACCACGGGCCCCGATTCGCCACTGCGACTGCGTGAAGCCTGGCCATGGGCCGCGGCCGGGCTGGCGCTGCTGGTCATGTTGTGGCTGCTGGCCCCGATCCTGACGCCCTTCGTCATCGGCGCCGGGCTCGCCTATCTCGGCGATCCGGTGGTCGACCGGCTCCAGCGGCTCCGTCTCAGCCGCACCGCTTCGGTCTGTCTGGTTTTTATCCTCCTGACCCTGGCAGGTCTGCTGATTCTGCTGCTGGTCCTGCCGGTGCTCTACACCCAGTTGGCGATGCTGCTCAAGCGCATTCCCGACGCCCTGTTGTGGCTGCAGGACAGCGCTCTGCCATCGCTGGGCCTGACCCTACCGGACGGCGTGGCGCTCGATGCCGAGGGGCTCAAGACCATTGTCGGCAAGCATTGGGCCCAGGCCGGCGATGTCGCCGCCACCCTGTGGGAGCAGGTATCGAGCAACGGCACCGCCCTGCTGACCACCATCGCCAACCTGGTGATGGTCCCGATCGTCAGCTTCTACCTGCTGCGCGACTGGGACGACCTAGTGGCCTGGATACGCGACATGATTCCCCCCCGCATGGTGCCTGGGGTAACCGCGCTGGCGCGGGAAACCGACGACGTGCTGGGATCGTTCATCCGCGGCCAGCTGTCGGTGATGGTCGCACTCGGCACCTTCTACAGCATCGGTCTGATGCTGGTGGGCCTCGACCTGGCGCTGGTCATCGGCGTCGGCGCTGGGCTGGTCAGCTTCGTCCCCTATCTCGGCACCATCCTCGGGATCGCCGCCGCCCTGATGGCCATGTTCCTGCAGACCGGCGAATGGCTGCCGCTGGTTTGGGTGGCGATGGTGTTCGGGATTGGCCAGATGCTCGAAGGGGGCGTTCTGACGCCCATCCTGGTGGGCGACAAGATCGGCCTGCATCCGGTGTCCGTGATTTTTGCGCTGATGGCGGGCGGTCAATTGTTTGGCTTCATTGGCATCCTGGTCGCGCTGCCGGTGGCAGCCGTGCTGGCGGTGTTGTTCCGCCACGCCAAACGGCGCTGGCTGGCCAGTCGCGTCTATCAGGGCTGAACGCCCGCATGAATGGCATGCAATTGCCGCTGGCGGTTCAGCTTCCGCAGACCGCGGCCTTCGACAGCTTCGTCGCCGGCGCCAACGCCGAGGCCATTGGCGCCCTGAAAAACGGCCAGTCGGCCTACCTGTTTGGCGCCGGCGGCACCGGCAAAACACATCTGCTGATGGCAGCGGCGCGCGCCCACAATGGCGCCTATCTGCCCTGGTCGGCAGTGGCCACTGCCGGTCTTGCGGTACTCGATGGCTATGGCCACCCACGCTACCTCGCGATTGACGAGCTCGACCTCGCGACAACCCCGGGCGACGGCTGGCAAGCGCTGCTGCGGTTGCTTGACCAGCGCCATCAGCACCGGCAGATCACCTGGTGTGCAGCGCTCAGACCACCGGACGCACTCCCGGACATTGCCGCCGATCTGCGGACCCGCTTGGCGCAGTTTCCGCGCTATGGCCTGCAGACGCTGGACGAGGAAGGGCAGCGAACCCTGTTGCTCGACGGTGCCCGGCGGCGCGGGCTGAAGTTGCCGGAGGACGTCGTCCGGTGGTGGCTCCGACACTTGCCACGTAACCCCGCCCGGGTACTGAAAACCCTCGATCACCTCGACCAGGCCGCACTGCGCGAGCAGCGCAGGCTCACGCTGCCGTTCGTTCAGTCGGTGCTGGCGGCTCCCGCCGCCGAAAGCGGGCAAACAGGACAATCGCGCTGAAATCCAGCGCTGCGACGGTCGCCACCCACAACGACAGCGCACGCTCAGGGCCGGCGGCATAGCCATTGGCCAGCCACAGCGCGCTGTAGAAGGCGACCAACATCGATGCCCAGCCATAGGTGCGCAGCCGGCCGCGGACCAGCCCCGGCACCGCCAGCGCCAGCAGACCGGTGGCACACCAACCGAGCGCGCTGTCAGCGGTAACCGCCATCATCCCGATCAGCGTCAGGTGCAACAACACCGTCGCCCAACGGAAACGCGGAGACCAGAGTGTCATCGAAGTTTCTCCGCCAGGGCTGCAACGCGCTTCCCCAGGGCCTCGCAGAGCAGCCGCTCATCGGCCTGCAACGGCTTGGCCTGCATCCCGCTGCCCGCCCAGTGCGATGCCCCGTACGGGGTCCCACCGGCGTCGGTGCGCCCCAACGCTGGCTCGGTGTACGGCAGGCCGACCAACACCATGCCGTGGTGCATCAGCGGTAACAGCATGGTCAGCAGCGTGGTCTCCTGACCACCATGCAGCGAGCCGGTGCTGGTGAAGGCGGCAGCGGGCTTGCCCGCCAACGCGCCGTCCAGCCACAGCGCACTGGTGCCGTCGATGAAATGCTTGAGGGGTGCCGCCATGTTGCCGAAGCGCGTGGGGCTGCCGATGATCAGGCCATCACACGCGCGCAGATCATCAAGGCTGACATAGGGCGGCCCCTCCTCCGGCACCGCCGGCGCGGCCGTCTCCACGACGGCGCTGACCGCGGGCACCGTGCGCAGCCGGGCATCCGCCCCGGCAGCCGCGACGCCCCGGGCAATGGCACGCGCCATGCTTGCAGTGGCCCCGTGGCGGGAGTAATACAGCACCAGAATCTCGGTCATGGTCATCAGTTGTCCGCGAAGGGCTGAGAGTCTACGCAGAGAAGCGAGTGTGCGGCAGCGCACGGAACCCCCCATCGACGTGCTGTGGGGGCAAGTTCGGTTCGCTATAGTCGGCTATGGCGGCGTTGGGTCAGGGGAGAGCAGCACCATGGGGATGGGGATGATCAAGGGACAACTGCGCAGCACTGTTGCCGCCGCATTGATGCTGACTGCGGTCACACCGGCGCTGGCACAGGTCAGCCCGGGTCAAGTCCGGGACACGCTGCCCACCCCGGCGCCGCGTCCGGCTGCTGCCGCGCCACGGGTCAGCACGCCAAGCCCGGCGCCCACCCCGTCATCGCCATCGCTGGCGCCGCTGACGGTGTCGTTGCAGGCCATCAGCTTCGAGGGCAACACCACCTTCCCGGATGCGGTGCTCGAACCGCTGGTGCAGCCCTATCTCAACCGTCCACTGTCCCTGGCGGACATCTATGCCGCCGCCGATGCGGTCGAACGCTTCCATGCCGAGCGCGGCTACCCCTTGGTGTCGGTGGTGGTGCCGCCGCAGAAGATCACCGTCGGCCGGGTCACGATGCAGGTCATCGAAGCCACGGTCGGCGAGATCCGCTTCGAGGGCCTGCAGCGGTATCGTGCCTCGCGGCTACGCGCGATGCTGCCCGTAACCGAGGGCGAGGCCTACACCCAGGCGCCACTGGAGCAGGGCCTGTTCCAACTCAACGACCTGCCCGGCTTGCAGGCGCGGGCGGTGATCCGCCCCGGCGCCACCTTCGGCACCAGCGACATCGTGGTGCGCGCCCGCGAGACCCCCATGACCGGCAGCCTCACACTCGACCAGCATGGACGTGACGCAATCGGCGAGTTCCGACTGACCGGTCGTATGCAACTGAACAACCCACTGCGCCTCGGGGATGCCCTCACGCTCACCGTGCTGGCCAGTGAGGACGCCCTGCTCACCTACGGCGCCGTCGGCTACTCGGTGCCGATCAATCGCGTCGGCACCAGGCTGGAAGCCTACTTTGGCCAGGCTGCATTCGAGACCGATGTCCTGGCGCCCATTGACGGCACCAGCCGCGAGGCAAGGATCGGGTTCCGCCATCCCGTGTCGCGCAGTCACCGCTGGAGCCTCGACCTGACCGGCGGCTACACCGACCTGGAATCGGACACTGACCTGCTCGGCACGACCTTTTCCGGGACCGAAATCCAATTGTTCGATATTGGGCTGCAGGCCAACCACCGCGGCGCGGGCGGCGCCAACTCCCGCATTGCCGTCGTCGCCAGCACCGATTTCGACGAACAGACCCGCGCCGGGCTCAACCCCGGCGGCAACGGCGTCGTGGACGGCCACCAGCGGCTGCGACTGCAACTGAGCGCGCATCGTGACCAACCACTGGCGCCGAACTGGGCACTGCTGCTGCGCGCCGATGCCACCTATTCACCCGATCCGCTGGTCGACACCCAGGCCTTCGGGCTGGGCGGCCCGGGGACCGTCCGCGGCTACCCCGCCAGCGAGTTTCGCGGCGACCAGGGCATTGTGGCCGGCATTGATGTCGCCCGGCGCTTCACGATGCCGGGCGGCGCCTTCATTCCCCGCGTGTTCGTCGATGGCGGCACCGTACGCCGGCTCGACTTGCCGACGGGTGCCGACGATCGCGACAGCATCTCCAGCGTCGGGATCGGCGTGGACCTGCATCTCAGCCCCGCCAGCCTGAGCCTGGACTGGGCCTTCCCGTTGCAGGATCGCGTCGTCAGTGACGGCGAAAACGTCAGCCGTGTCTACGGCACGCTGTCGGTTCACTTCTGAGGGCATGGCCATGCGCAGCTTCAAACTCTCCCCCTTGAGCGCCGCCGCCCGGCAATGGGCCTGCGCCTCCCTGCTCGGTGCGGTGCCGGCGATGGCATTGGCGGGTCCGGTGCTGCCCACCGGCGCGCCGATGACCAATGCCGAGGTCAACCAGAGCGGCAACACCACCACGGTCACCCAAGGGAGCGGCCCAACCGCCATCGTCAACTGGTCCAGCTTCGATGTCGGCGCCAGTGAGACAGTCGATTTCATCCAGAACCCCAGCCAATGGCTGCTGAACCGCATCAATGCCGGTGGTTTTGGTGGCGCATCGCAAATCGACGGCACCATCACCGCGGGCGGCAATGTCGTCTTCCTGAATCCCCGCGGCATCATGATCGGTAGTGGCGCGACGCTGGATGTCGGCGGTCTGACGCTGTCCACCCTTGATGTCAGCGACAGCGACTTTCTCGATAACGACGGCAGCCTGCGGTTCAGCCCGTTCCTGGATGGCAGCTCGCCGATCATCGGCGGCAGCATCAGCACCGAAAGTTCTGCCATTTCCAGTGCCACCGACATCATTCTGATCAGCCCGACGATCAGCAACAGCGGCAGCCTGACGGCGCTTGATGGTGACATCCTGCTGCTGTCGGGCGATCAGGTTCGATTGATCCCCGGCAGCGGCGGCGGCCTGATCGGCTACGAACTCGAGCTCGGCAGCACCGATACCGCTGCCGCCATCGACAACGTCGGCGTCATCAGCGCCGGTGGCCAGGCCGTGCTGGCGGCACGTCGTGAAGGCACGCTGGGCGGCTATGCGGTCAATCAGAGCGGCGTGGTCGAGGCAGTCGGTCTGGTTGACGGCAACAACGGCGAGATTCATCTGGTGGCCGATGGCGGCGACGTCCAGGTCGGCAATCCCTTTGGCGCCTGGGCCACGATGACGGTGGGTGACAGCGCCGGCGAGCTCGGCAGCCGCAGCGGTGGCGGCATTTTCATCGATGCTACCGGCGATGTGCAGCTGCAGGGCAACGTCCAGACCTATGGCCGCGACATCGAGTTCCGGGTCGATGCCGAAGGTGCGGTGCGTTCCGAATTCGGCGGCTCGATCTCATTCGATACCGACACCCCAGTCCCCCAGAACTCGTTGGTCACCGAGACCGGCTCCGGCAGCGCCTTCATCACCCACAATGGTCCCGGCGGCATCATCGACATCCAGGGCGCATCACTCGCGCTCGCGCCGCTGTTCATCGAGAACGGCACCAGCACGCGCGGCCCCGACGACGGCATCGGCCGCACCCTGCTGAGCGCCCGCAGCGGCGACATCGAAGTGGGCGGTATTCGTGGCCACGACAGCCAGGTATTCGTCGGCGACGCCAGCCTGCTGGAGATCGACGACCTGTTGCTGTTCGGCGAACTCTCCGAGGCGGATCGCAGCTTCCTGCAGGCGCGACTGGACCCCGGCGCCCGCACCGGCGAGATCTATCTGTCGGAGTTGAGCAACTTCGGCAGCGGCGATGCCGACGCCCTGTTCGCCGTCACGGCTGACGGCCCCGGCACCGGCCGCATCCAGATCAACGATTTCGGTGGTAGCGGCTTCGATGTGATCGGCGCGCGGGTTCAGGGCGGCATCAGCGGTGGCAGCGAATTTGCCCCCGGGGTATTTCTCGGCGGTGGCTTCATGACCCCGCCCAGCCGCATCGCACGCAGCCTGCTGGTGTCCACCGATATCGGTGATATCGGCATCGACCTGTTCGGTCCGCTGACCCTCGCACCGGCGGGGGAGATGTTCGATTTCAGCCGCTTGCGCCTCTGGAGCGGTGGCGACATCGCGCTGAACACGTCATCGGTCTCGGCCGACGAGATCGACCTGTTCGGCAACCGCATCACCAGCAGCGCCAGCACCCAGGTGGAGCTCAACGCGCCCTTCATCTACTTCGACTTTGCCGGCAATAACATGCACCTCGGTCAAGGTGCCGAGGGCGGACCTGCCTTCATCGAGATCTATGAAGGTGGCACCCTGATCAACACCTTCACCCTGCCGGGCCAGCCCAGCAGCACCGAGACCTTCGGCGCCATCGGGCTCACCGGCAGCAACCTTCGGGTGCTCGAAGGCGGACTTGACCTGCCCGGTACCGACCTCCACATGACCGCGGCCGGCACCCTGTTCGTCGACAGCACCGACAACTGGACCCTGCGCACGCTGTCGTTGTCGGCGTCAACATTTTCCTTCGCCGGCACCCATACCGTCTCGCTCACCGACGACCACAGCTGGTTGTCGGTGACGGCAGGCCAGCAGTCGCTGCGCTACGACCAGAATGACGGCCTGCTGATCACGCTTGAGGACAGCGAATCCTTGCTGGGCGGCTTCCGCGTCAATGCCCCCGCCTACCAGAACCTGATGTTGTCCGCCCGGTCGATCACCGGTACCGGCAGTCTGCAGGCCCGGTACATCGATCTGTACGCCAGCAACGGCAACATCCAGACTGGCAGCTTGTATGCCTTTGACGACTGGGGCTTTGGCGCCGGACTGTACGTTCGCGCAATGAATGGCGATGTCGTGATTGGCGGTCGTGCCGAAGCGGTCAGTGGCCCCGGGGTCGAGATGTCCGGCGACTTCTTTCCGGCGACAGCGCAGATCTACATCGAATCCGACGGGAGCG
The DNA here is from genome assembly GCF_016918765.2 of Flagellatimonas centrodinii. Taxonomy (GTDB): domain Bacteria; phylum Pseudomonadota; class Gammaproteobacteria; order Nevskiales; family Nevskiaceae; genus Polycyclovorans; species Polycyclovorans centrodinii. Next base: position 2,287,187 of record NZ_CP092104.1, on the reverse strand, counting down.
TCTCGATTCAGGGTGGCCTCCTGGTGGAACGTCTGGCGCAGTCGTACAGCACCAGCAACGACGGCGTGTTCAAAAGCGGCGTCGGTGGGCGCGCGTCGGCGACCGTATTCGCCAACGACGGCGATCTGCTGATCGGCGGGCTCAACCCGGACCTCGAGGGTGACCCGGTACCGGTCGGCAGCGGCAATGCCGTGCAGATCACCGGTGTCGACGACACCTTCGGTCAGTTCAGCGCCAGCCACGGCATGGTGTCGATTGATGGCAATGTCGACCTGCAGGGGACCGGCGGCAGCTTCTTCAACTCGCTCAACGATGAGAGCGCGACCATCAGCGGGCGCCGCAGTGACGTCCGCCTGTTCGTCAGCAGCCAGGGCACGACGCTCGATCAGGGCCCGGTGTCGATTGGCGGCGACGTGCGGCTCGAAGGCGGCAACGTGCTCGCGGACCTGTACGGCGCCGATGTCAGCGTGGACGGTCGGGTCGACCTGCTCGCCTACAGCCTCGAAAGCGAAATGGGCAACACCTGGACGCTCGATAGCAACGACGACGTGCTGCGCTCGGAGGGGGGCAGCGCCCGCCTCTTCATCGGAACGCCCGAGGATGAGCAGGGCGGTGCTGTCACCCTCGGCAGTCTGCGGGTTGAGGGCCCCGATGCCGAAGCGTTTGTGGTGGCCGATGGCAGCCTGACCCTCAACGGCCCGGCGCAGGTGTTCGGCACCGGCTATGTCATCGAGGGCGAGCGCGCACTGGCAACCGGCGACGCCGGCCTGCTGCTGAGCACCGCCGGCATCGACACCGAAGGCAGCGTCCACGACGACGGTCTGGACACCGGCCGCCTGTACTGGGGGACGGCCGATCTTGGACTGTCGGGACAGACGCTGCTGCTTGGCGGCAATGTCGAGATCCCGTCCGTGCAGGTCGAGGGCATCGGATACGCCGCGCTGGAACTGAACGGCGATTCGGCCGCCGCCGCCAATGGCGAGCCGCTGGATGTCAGCGTCCGCACCACCCTCGGTGAAATCGACGGCAGCTACGGCGACGGCATCACGGTCGGCAACGACGGCAACCCATCAACCAATGGCCTTGCGCAGCTGGGGCTGATCATCGGCGGGGGCAGCTTCGTCCTCGATAACGTCTCGGTAGCCGGACCGGGGGCCGAAATGATCGTGCTTGGCGGCGGCTCGCTGCTGATGGACGACGTCTTCGTCGGCCGCCCCGACGACATTCCACAGCTCGACTATCGCGAGAGTAGCGATGGCTTCCCCAACAACTACAGCGGCGGACGCAGCCTGTTCTCGGTAGGCCTGGCCGAGCCGAGCGAGCTGTTCACCGGTGGCAACGGCTTCTTCGGTACGGTCACCCTTGATCAGCTCGAGGTCAGCGGCACGCCGCTCGCCGGCATCGTCACCCGCAGCCAGGGCTTCACCACCTTTGGCGATGTCTCGCTTGTCGCCAGCCCTGGCGGCCAGCTGCCGACCGGGCCGGTATCCAATGCCGTGTTTTTCAATGAAGTGCTGGATGACGGTGTGGCCAGCCTCGACCGTCCGGCCGACATCGGCGGCGATGTTCTGATCAGCTCGGGCGGCGACGTACAACTGGGCGGCAACTGGCAGGCCAACGGTGGCGTCAGCGTCGTCGCGGGAGGCGGCGTCAGCAGCTCGGTGCCGATCGATGTGGTGTTCGGCGACCTTCCCGACCTGTTTGATGGCGGGCCGTCCGAGACCGACTTTGTGGTCCCTGATGTCGAATCACTGCCCCTGACCCCGCTGCAATTGCGCACGGGCAGCCTCGACATCGAAGGCCGCGACATTCTGCTGGCCAACAGCCTGATCCAGCTCACCGGCGAGGATGTTATCGACGGTGGCGATGCCACTTTCATCAACCGCATCAACAGCGAGACGGGTCGTGCTCTGCCGGCGAACCCCACGGGCCGCTTCGTGACCACCACGGTCAACGGCGAGGTGCAGCTGGGCACGGTGGACGTCACCAGCAGTGAACTCGAATACCTGTTCTTCCGTGCCGGTGATGCCCGGATCGAAGACCTGTTCGCACAGAATTCCATCCTGTTGATGTACCGCCCTGTGGACGATGCCGGCGCGCTCAGCCTGGCCAATCTCGGCCTGATCGACCTGATCGGCGCCCCCATCGCCCCTCAGGCACAGGGCTCGCTGATTGAACCCAAGGCAGCACGTCCGGATGACCTGTTGCTGGCGTTCGGCGGAGCTGACTACAGCGGCCTGATCGACGCCGACCCCGGCCCCGAGGCGCCGACCAGCACTGGCGGAACCACGCAAGCGTTCTTCCTCACGGATGGCGAGGTCGTCAACCTGGCGGCACTGCAGAATCAGGGCGTGACCACCACCGACCTCAACGCGCCGACGCCAACGCCGACGCCCACGCCCAGCCCGACACCGACGCCAACGCCGACGCCGTCACCAACCCCCACACCGACGCCCACTCCGACGCCCACTCCGACGCCAACGCCAACGCCCACTCCGACGCCGACGCCGACGCCGACGCCGAGTCCGACTCCGACGCCCACTCCGACGCCAACGCCAAGCCCAACGCCGACGCCGACGCCATCTCCAACGCCGAGTCCGACACCATCGCCGACGCCGTCACCCACGCCGGAACCAACCGTGACCCCGTCGCCCGAACCGACGCCCGCGGAAAGCCCGGAAGAGGAGAACGCGGCGGCGGTCCAGACCACGGCTGACCTGATCGCCGATGGCCGCGATGATGGAATCGGCGGCGATGACGATGACGCCGACAACAACGGCATTCCCGACGATGAGGAAGGCGGTCCGGACGGCAACGCGCTGATTGCAATCGATGACAGTACCGTGCTGGAAGAAGGAGTCTGCGAATGAACGCCGCCCACTCGATCCGCCACGGCCGTGTGCTGCTGGGCCTGATGGCCAGCCTGTTCGCAGGGCTGGCCCAGGCGGTGACACCGGCCGGCGAAGTGAAGATGGTGACCGGCTTCGGCACTGCCAGCTCGGACGCCGGCGTCATCCGAAAACTGGAGCGGGGTGGCCCGATTTTTCCCGGCGATACCATCAGCACCGCTGCCGGTAGTTACGTCAACGTCCGTTTCAGCGATGGTGGCTATGTGCTGGTGCGTCCGGGCAGTCGGTTCCAGGTCGAATCGTTCGACTTCACCCCGGTGGCAGCGGCGACAACACCCCCGCCTCCCACGCCGACACCGACAGCGACCCCGCGCCCCCGCGTGCAACCCAGCGCCACACCGCGACCCTCGGTGGCCCCCGTGGTACGGGCGCCACCGCCAACGCCGGTGGCGGCCGAACGCACACCGCAGCGGGCCTTCTTCCGACTGCTCAAGGGCGGCTTCCGGGCGGTGACCGGCGCCATCGGCAAGCTGAAGGAAGAGGACTACCGCATTACCACGCCGGTGGCGACCATCGGCATCCGCGGCACCGAACCGTTCGTGCAACTGGTGGAACGCCACAGCCCGCTGATCGACCAGCTCGATCTGCCGGCCGGCCTGCAGGGCACCGCGGGCGCGGTCATCGGCACCTTCAGTGGTGAAGTGCGGCTGCGCACCTTTGCCCGCACCGCCTTCAGCACCATTCCCACCTTCACCGGCGAGCGCTGGTCCGTCGCCCGCTGGGCCGAGGGCCCGCAGGACGATGCCGGCGGCGGTAACGGCTCGGGCGACGCCGGCGGTACGCTGTTGGGGCCCAACGAATTTGTCTGGGTCGACGAACAGGGCGGCATCACGCCGATCAACCCGCCTGGATTCGCCGTGCAGACGCCGGACCCGACCAGCCAGGAATGCAACTAGCGCGAATCAGTTCATCGCGCGGCGCATCAGCAGGGCCTTGAGGCTGGGGCTGCGGTCCAGCCAGCCCATGCCGGTTCCCAGCAGCCCCGACAGTCCGGGGGTGGCCGGACCGAAGGCACGCGACAACAGGTCCGTGAGCGCAATCATTTCACTGTTGGCGGCACGCCGCGCCCGTTGGTAGCGCGCCAGCACGCGTGGCGCCGACCAGTCGCGCCCGGCATCGCGCGCAGCAGCCAGCACAGCCGTCAGCTGTTGCACGTCGGCCAGGCCGAGGTTGACCCCCTGCCCGGCCAGCGGATGCACCGTGTGCGCCGCATCGCCGGCCAGCACCAAACGGTGGTCGACATAGCGCTCGGCGTGCTGGGCCGCCAGCGGAAACACCTGCCGCTCGCCGGCCAGGGTGAGATGCCCCAGCACGCCCTGTGTGGCGTCGGTCAGCCGCGCCTCGAAATCCGCCGGCTGGAGGGCGCGCAAGGCCGTGGCGTCCGGGCTCGACCACACCAGCGAGCATCCGCCATTGGCCAGCGGCAGCAGCGCCACCACACTGCCGTCCGGGCAGAATCGTTGCCAAGCAGTGTCCTGGTGCGGTTGCGCGCAGTCCAACGGCGCCACCAATCCACCTTGCACATAGCGCCAGCGGTGCAGCGGAATTTTTGCCGCCTCTCGCAGCGGCGAGGTGGCGCCGTCACAGGCCACCACCAGGGCACAGCGCACCACACTGTCGTCGCTCAACAGCAGACTGACGCCGTCATCATGATCCGTACGCGCCCGCAGCTGGGCGCCGGCCAGCCGCCGGTCCTGCGGCAGGGCCTGCCACAGATCGGCCCGCAGCCGCGATTCGGGCACGATCCAGCCGAGCGCCGACGCCCGCAACACCGCGGCATCGAACCGCAGCGCCTGCGATGGCTGCTGATGCCACACCTGCATGTGGCGATAGGGCTGTGCCTCCGCAACGGCATCGAGGGGTCCGGCAAGCGCTTCGACCGAGGCCGGCGCGATAGCGTACAGCCGCGGGTCACGGGCCAACACGACCGGTGCTTCGCCCTGCTCCAGCACCCCGGCATCGAAGCCGGCTGCGCGCAAAGCGCGTACCGCTGCCAGACCGACAACACCCCCCCCGACCACCGCGATATCCCAACGCCGCAGGCTCATCGGCTGCCCCCGAAGCCGAGGTTCTGCCACATCACCGGCTGCTTCAGTGGTGGCAGCAGGTCCAGCGCCAGCAAGCCCCAATGACGGGTCGCGGCCAGCCCGGGCAGGCGGTTGGAGAACAGCCGGACCAGCCGATCGGTGAACCCGGCGGTGCGGTCCCGATCCGGCTGACGGTCGCGCGCATACGCGGTCAGCAGCGCCGCATCGCCGGCATCACCGTCATGGGCCCGCAGCGCCGCCGCCAGCGCGGCGACATCGCGCAAGCCGAGGTTGAAGCCCTGGGCCGCCACCGGGTGCAGCGATTGCGCCGCATTGCCAAGGAAGACGGTCCGCGGCCCGGTCAGCGCCGCACTCAGTGTGCGTGCTAGCGGCCAGGCAGCGCGCGCGCCGAGGACCTGGAAGCGCCCGAGACGTTCACCGAAGCACTGCTGCGCAGCGGCCAGCAGGGTCGCGTCGTCCGCAGCCATCAAGGTCGCGGCCTGCGCGGTGGGCAGGGTCCACACCAGCGAGCAGGCATCGTCGGGCTTGGGCAGCAGGGCGATGGGGCCGTCCGGCGTGAACCGCTCGTAGGCCCAGCCACGGTGCGGCCGTTGCACCCGGACGGCCGTGACCATCGCCGTCTGCCCATAATCGTCGGTCTGCGCGGCAACGCCCTGCGCCGCACGCAGCGGCGACTGTGCGCCGTCGGCGGCGATCATCAGGGCGGCGTTCAGCGGCGCCGGGTCGTCAGCCAGCTGCACCACGACACGATCGGCCTCGACGGTGTGCGCCACCACCTCGGCGGGCGCCCGCAGCACCACCGCGGTCTGCGTCAGCGCCTGCCACAGGACCTGCATCAGGTGGCGCACCGGTACGTTGTAGCCCAGTGCCGGCAACCCGGCCTCGTCGGCGGTGAACCGGGCCATGCCGAAACGGCCGCGCTCGGAGATGTGGGTGGCGACGATCGGCGTCGCCGCCTCGGCGATTGCCGGCCACACCCCCAGCTGCGCGAACACCTGCTGACTGGCAGCATTGAGGGCGATGCAGCGCTCATCCCAGCGCGGCGCTGACGGGGATGGAGCGGCCGCTTCCAAAAGGGTTACGCGGCGATGCCCGCCCGACAGCGCGAGCGCCAGGCTGGCCCCGACCAGCCCGCCGCCGACAATCACGATTTCATCGGCAGCAGCGGTGGTCATGCCGCGCTGGCCATCAGGGCTTCGATGGCCGCCACCGTCTTCGGTACGCCATCGGTCAGCACCTGCGGGCCCTCGGCGGTCACCAGCACATCATCCTCGATGCGGATGCCGATGCCGCGATACGCCGGATCGACATCGGTGGCATCGGGTGCGATGTACAGGCCCGGCTCTACCGTCATGACCATGCCCGGCGCAAACTTGCGGTCGCGGCCGTCGACCTTGTAGCGGCCGACATCATGAACGTCCATGCCCAGCCAGTGGCCGGTGCCGTGCATATAGAAGCGGCGGTGCTTGCCGTCGCGGATGAGCGTGTCGACATCGCCCTCCAGCAGCCCCAACCGCACCAGTCCGGCAGTAAGAATACGGGTGGCCACGGCATGGGGACGGCCCACCGACACCCCCGGCTTGAGCGTCTTGATTGCCGCCAGATTGGCCGCCAGCACCACGTCGTAGAGCGCCCGCTGCGCCGTACTGAACCGCCCGTTGACCGGGAAGGTGCGGGTGATGTCGGCGGTATAGCCATCGAGCTCTCCGCCGGCGTCGATCAGCAGCAGATCTCCGTCCTGCAGCGGCGTGTTGTTTTCGGTGTAGTGGAGGATGCAGGCGTTGTCGCCACCGCCGACGATGCTGCCGTATCCCGGCACCATGCGATGACTCGACAGGTGGTTGTGGATGACGGCGGCGATCTCCCACTCATTGCAGCCCGGCCGGGTTGCCTGCATCGCCAGCACATGGGCCTCGGCGGTAATGCGGCAGGCTGCCTGCAGGGTTCGCACTTCCGCCGGGCGCTTGTGCAGGCGCAGCTCGTGCAGCGACGGTTCCAGCGCCACCACCGCGGTCGGCGCCGAGCCGCCGCGGCGGGAGACCTCGCGAATATGCCGCAGCGCTGCGGTGAGCTTCGGGTCCAGTTCGGAGTGCTCACCCAGGGTGTAGTGCACGGCGTCGCGCCCGGCCAGCAATTCGGGCAGGCGTATGTCGAATTCCTCGATCGGAAACGCCTCGTCGGCACCGTAATCCCGCACTGCGCCCTCGGGCCCGGCACGGCGGCCATCCCATATTTCCCGTTCGGCATTGCGCGAGCGGACGAACAGCACGAAGGCCCCGGCCTTGCGTCCGGGCACCAGCACGGCGATGGCCTCCGGTTCCGGGAACCCGGTGAGATAGGCGAAGTCGCTGTCCTGGCGGAACGGGAAGTGGGTATCGCGCGAGCGGGTCACCTCGCTGGCGGCGGGCACGATGGCCACGTCATGACTGCCGATACGTTTCAGCAGCGCGGCACGGCGGGCCGCGTGTTCACGCCTGTCGCGTTCGCCCAGCGCCATCAGTGCACCCGCTGTGATTCGCTGGGATCGGGGATCGGTTGCGGCCGCAGCTCCATGAACACCAGCTGGGTGCCGACGCGCACGTACTCCACCAGCTCGGCGTAGGCGGTTTCCTCCAACTCACCATCGGCTTCGTCTTCGTGCCCGGCGCGGGTGAACTCGGCGAAATCGTCCACCACTTCGCGGGCATCTTCGGACAGCTGCTCGACCTGAAAGCCGGCGCGGCTCGACAGCCCGAACAGGAACCCCGCACACCAGGCGGCCAAGGCTTCGACCCGCTGCGCCAGCGGCAGCTCGTCTTCCGGCAACAGCGGCGCGAACCCGAGGTCGTCGTCCTGCAACGCGGCCAGCGCAGCATCGCGCAACTGCTTCAGCAGGTCGGGCGCCCGCGACCCGGCTGGCACCCCGGCATCCAGCAGGCGCATCAGGTCAATCTGGTCGGGCGGCAGTACGCACAGCGCGCCGCTCAGGCAGCCATGGAATTCTGCCGCGTCGCCGCCCCGCCCAAGGGCGGCAAGTGCGGCCTGGCAGGCAGCGTGGTCAAGGATCGTGGTCATGCGCGCAGTATATGCGCGCCCCCCGCCGCCGGCAGCCTGGCCGCCTTATTCGTCGACGGTTCCGTGATAGGCATCCGCCCGCTGCTGCAGGTCCTGACAGGCCGGCGAGCTCTCGTCGGCGTCCAGGTCGGCACAGCTGGCATTGGCGATGCTGTCCATGCAGGCAATGAAGGGTTTGCGCAGCGTGCCGCTGACCCCGGTCGCCGTCTGATACTGCGCCCAGGGCAGCGCGTCACAGAGATGATTGAGGTTGGCTTCCATCATCGCCCGATATTCGGGTGGCATGGTTTGCACCTGCTCCATCGCACAGGCTTGCATCCGGTCGCAGGCGGCGGCGGCAGCGACGGCCGCAGCATCATCGGCCCAGGCCGGCATCATCCCGGACATCACGAACAGCAACAGGTATGGTGCCGACATTCTCACGCTCATGGTCCGTCCTTCGATCATTGGCACGAGACAGTGTGATGGGGGCGCCCCCTCACGTCATGCCCCAGCTGGGGTACGCCGTCACCGCGAATCGGGCGAGCCGAGAAAACGGCGCAAGCGCCGATGGCGATGACGAAAGAAGGCCTTGACGAACGCACTCGCCAGCGGCGTCGCGAATCGCGGTGCGAACGTCAGGGTGTCCGTGATGGTGGAGCCCCGGCCCGCCGGCGTGATCCAGCGCCGGTGCTGCCAGTGGCGCATCGAGGCCATGGGTGAGCGCTCGACGAACCCCTCCCCTGGAGCGAGGGTCTCCAGCGTCAGGTCGGACCAGTCAAACGGCAGCAGCCCGCCGAGAAAGATCCAGCTGCGAAACAACCGCTGTCCCGGCACCACCGTCTCCGGCGACAGGCCGGCAAAGTCGCGCGGGACGGTCATGCGCATCACCGGCATCATCTCGCGACGAATGCAGTGGAAGTCCGTGATCCACGCCCAGACCTGGTCCGGCGAAGCGCAGACGGTGGTCGCGATTTCGAAGTGCTGGTGGGGGTCGGGCATTGGGGGCACGCATCAGGACGATGGTGCCCCACATGCTACACCGCAGCGTGCGCCGGTCAGGCCACCAGCCGTCCGTTGCGATAGTCGTCCAGCGCCTGCTCGATTTCCTCGCGGGTGTTCATCACGAACGGGCCGTACTGCACCACCGGTTCGCCCAGTGGGCGGCCAGCAATGAGGATGTAGCGACCACCCTCAGCGCCGGCGGTGATGGTGACCGTATCGCCGTCCGACAGCACGCCGGCAGCATGGGTCGGCAGTTCGCGGACGGCGTCACCCTGGCCCACCAGCAGGCTGCCCTCATAAACGTACAGCAGGGCGTTGTGACCGGCCGTCACCGCATGCTGAAACACGGTGCCGGGCGCCAGCCGCAGGTCGAGGAACAGCGGATCGGTGGCCATCGCGCCCGGCGTCGGGTTGACCGGCCCGGAACGCGTTTCACCTGCGTGCGTCGCCTGGCCGGCAATCACCTTGAGGTAACCGTCACCGGCCAACGGCACGGTCGGAATCTGATCAGCGGGAATATCCCGATACGCCGCCGGCTGCAGTTTGTCGCGTGCCGGCAGGTTGATCCACAACTGGAAGCCTCGCATCCGCCCCGCCGCCTGCTGCGGCATTTCCGAGTGGATCACCCCGCGCCCGGCGGTCATCCACTGCACGCCACCGCTCTTGAGTTCCCCGATGTTGCCAAGGTGATCCTCGTGGCGCATGTGGCCGTCAATCATGTAGGTGACGGTTTCGAAGCCCCGGTGCGGATGCGGCGGAAAGCCGGCGATGTAGTCATCCGGATTGTCGGTGCCGAACTGATCCAGCATCAGGAAGGGGTCCAGCCGCAGGCCGGGCGTGGCGCCGACGCTGCGCCGCAGGCGCACGCCAGCGCCGTCGGAGGTGTCGACGCCGGGGATGACCCGCTGCAGGTGACGTGTATTCATGACGAACTCCCGTGGTCCAATCGTAGAGAAGGTGTCAGGCCGCCAGCGCATCGATGCGCTGATGCGCCGCGTCCAGGGCCGCGCGTCGGGCCTCCTCGCCCACTGCCAGCCCTTCGGCATAGATGAAATCAATATCGCGGATACCGATGAAGTTGAAGAAGTCGCGAACGTACCCGCTCTGGGTGTCCTTCGGCGTGCCGAGATACTGCCCGCCGCGGGCTGCCAGCACCGTCAGCTTGCGGTCGGCCAGCAGGCCCTCGGGGCCGTTGGCGGTGTAGCGGAAGGTGACGCCGGCACGGGCGATATGGTCAATGTAGGCCTTCAGGGTCGACGGGATGCCGAAGTTGTACATCGGCAGTCCCAGCACCACCGCATCGGCCGCCCGCAGCTCGGCGATCAGCGCATCACTTTCGGCGACGATGGCCCGCTGCGCCGGGCTACGGTCGTCCGGCTTGGCGAGAAACGCCTGGAAGCGCTCGGCCGTGAGGTGCGGCAGAGGGTTGGCGGCGAGGTCGCGCACCACCACGTGGCCGTCCGGATGCCGGGCCTGCCAGGTGGCGACGAAGTTCTGGGCCAGCTTCGACGACTGGCCTTCCTCGGAAAACAGGCTGGTGGTGATCTGCAGCAGGGTGGTCATGGCGAATCTCCGATAAGTGAAACCGTGCTGCCATTAAACAATTGCATTGATCGATATAAAAGCGGATTATTTCGGCAATAAATATCTATTATTTCGATAATGTCGACCCCCAGAATCAGCCTTGAGCAATGGCGCGCCCTCGTCGCCGTGGTCGATGCCGGCGGCTATGCCCAGGCTGCCGAGGCCCTCAACAAGACCCAGTCCACCCTCAGCTATGCGGTGAAGAAGCTGGAATCCCTGTTGGGTGTCGAGGTATTCACCCTGCAGGGTCGCAAGGCGCAGCTCACGGCGGCCGGCCAGGTGCTGTACCGCCGCGGCCGCAGCCTGCTGGACGAGGCCGCGCGGGTCGAACGCGCGGCCGCCACCCTGGCCCAGGGGCAGGAACCGGAGCTGCGCCTGGCGGTGGAGGTGATCTTCCCCACCTGGTTGCTGTTGCAGTGTCTCGACCGCTTCGCACGCGAGCATCCCGACACCCGCATCGAACTGCACGAAACCGTCCTGGGCGGCACCGACGAAGCGGTGCTCGAAGGCCGCGTCGATCTCGCCATCGCCTCGCGCATGCCGCCAGGCTTCCTGCTCGACCCGCTGATGCGCGTCGGCTTCGTCTGCGCCGCCGCCCCCGATCATCCCCTGCACCGCCTGGGCCGCCCGCTGACACCGGACGACCTGCGTCAGCATCGGCATCTGGTGGTGCGCGACTCCGGCAGCCAGCGCACCCGCGGCGGCATCTGGCCGGGCGCCGAACAACGCTGGACCGTCACCTCGAAAGCCACCTCGATCCGCGCCGCCACCCTGGGGCTCGGCTTCGCCTGGTATGCCGAGAACACCATCCGCGAAGAACTCGATCACGGCACCCTGGTGCCACTGCCGCTGGTGGAAGGCGCCGAGCGCTACAGCGACCTCTACCTCGTCGTCACCTACGGCGATGCCGCCGGCCCGGGGGCGCAGCGGCTGGCGGCGATCCTGCGCGAGGAGGTGGCCACACTGTGCCACCAGCATGATGCCGTGGCGCCCCCGCGACACCCCGGCGACGGCGGCACCATCGTCTGAACGCGGGGTGTCGTGGTGCCGGGGGGCGTCTACCGTCGGCGTCACCACCCGCACCGGAACCGCCGCCCATGGCCGATCCCAACCTGCTGACTGCGCGGCACGACAGCATCTTCACCATCACCTTCAATCGCGAAGCGAAGATGAACGCGATGACCGCCAGCTTTCTGGCGGACCTGAAAGCGGCACTGGCGTCGGTGCGATTCGACGACCGCGTCTCAGTGGTGGTGCTCAAGGCCACCGGCAAGGCCTTCACCACCGGTTACGACCTCGACGGCAGCGACTGGATCCTGTCGCAGAACCCGATTGCGCTGAAGGGCAAGCTCAACCTCGATCGGGATCGCGAGGACATCAAGGGCCTGCTGGAATACTGGTGGACGCTGTGGAAATTCCCCAAGCCCCTGATCGCACAGGTGCAGGGGCTGTGCCTGTCGGGTGGCGGCGAGCTGATCGCCATGTGCGACCTGGTGGTGGCCGCCGACACTGCCAGGTTCGGCCACCCCGCCGGCCGCGACCTCGGCATCCCGCCGACGGTCTTTCTCTGGCCGCTGCTGATCGGCCTGCGCAAGGCGCGCGAGTTTCTCTACACCGGCCGCCTGTTCAGTGCCGCCGAGGCCGAGCGGCTGGGCCTGGTCAACCAGGTGGTCCCGCTGGACCAACTGGACGCCACGGTGGAGGCGCTGGCCGCCGACGTCGCCCGTACCCCGGCCAACAACCTCGCCATTCTCAAACAGGCCACCGGCCGCTTCTACGAGAACATGGGCCTGTTCGCCTCCGGGGACCAGGCGGCGGAACTCGACGCCGTGTTCCACCAGAGCGAAACCTTCGTCAGCTTTTTCGCCAAGGTGGCGGAGGACGGCGTACAGGCCGCATTGTCCGAACGACGAAAGCGGTTTGGGTGAGCCGGGCCGTCGCGCCGCACCCGGCAGTCAGCTTCAGCGGCGCGTCGACCACCAGCCGTGAATCAATCCGGCCTGGAAGAACGGCACCGGCTTCTCGAAACCGCCGGCAGCGATCATGGCGGCCACCTGCTGCGGGGGTAGCACGCCGACATCCTGGGCGTAGGCCTTGCGCATCCGGTCAACGGCCTCGGGCGACAGGTCTGCTGCCGCCATCATGTTCATCCATGCCCGCAGCAGCACCTCGTATTCCGGCGAGGTCACATCCGACGCCAGGTCCGAGCTGGCCAGCACCCCACCCGGCTTGAGCCGGTCGGCAATGCCCTGGAAGAACGCCGTCCGTTCCGCCGCGTCGAGGATGAACTGTGACACCAGAAAGCAGGTGGCGGCATCAAACGGCGCGGCGGTGGGCAGCGTGTCGAGATAGCCCTCATGAAACCGGCAGCGCGATGCAAACCCCGCGCGCTTGGCTGCCTCGCGGCACACCTGCAACATCGCACCGGAGGGCTCCACCGCGGTGAACTGCCAGCCCGGGTTGCGCTGCGCCAGGTGCGCCAGCTCCGCCCCGGTACCGGCACCGACACAAAGAATGCGGGCGTCTGCCGGCAACTCGGCAAAGGCCGCATCCACCAACAGGTGCAAGCAGCTTCGGATCGGTTGGGTCTTCGCCCACTGGGCGTCGTAGTGGGCAGCCTGTTGGTCGAACAGGGCCTTGAGTTCGTCGGGGCTCATGGTTTCTGGCTGTGGTGTACCTGACTGCGGAGCGGGATCAGAAGCTTCGGTCTTCAACCTGGTGGGCGAAGGCTGCGGCTGCCGCAGTGATCGCCTCACCAACGTAAGCGTACTGACGCGAGAACGGCGGCCAGCTTTCCCCCAGCCCGATGGCGTCGTTGATCACCAGCACCTGCCCATCGCATGCCGGCCCTGCTCCGATGCCGATGGTCGGCACCTGGATGGACCGCGTGATCGTCGCCGCCAGGGTGTCGGGGATGTGCTCGAGCACGACCATGAAGGCGCCCGCCGCCGCGAGCGCCATCGCCTCGCCGAGCACCCGCTCAGCATCCTCTGCGTCGCGCCCCACCTGCTTGAAGTTGCGCGCCGTTTGTGGCGTCAGCCCGGTGTGGCCGACGACCGCGATGTTGTGTGCAACCAGGTGCCGAATGACCGCGTACTTCGGTCCTTCGAGCTTGACGCTGTCGGCCCCGGCATCGAGCAGACGCCGGGCGCTATCCAGCGCCGTCGCCGGATCGGTATCCGTGTTGTAGGGGAGATCGCCGATGATGTGCGTGTCCGGCGCGCCGCGCCTGACCGCGCCAACGTGATACTCGAGATGCGCGAGCGTCACCTCGCGGGTACTGCTGAACCCCATCTCCACCATCCCCACCGTGTCCCCGACCAGCAGCACCGGGATGCCGGCCTTCTCGAGGCTGCGCGCAACGGGTGTGGTGTACGCGGTCAGCACGGGGATCGGCCTGACCGACTTCATGCCTTGGAGAGATTCTGCGTTCTGTTTCACAACGGGCTCGCGATTGAAGGGCGTCAAGAACCGGTCGGCAGCACATAGGCGGCCAGGCCGCCAACAACCGCGCCGTCCTCGTCGAACGCCGCCAGCGCACTGAAGGTATCGCTGGCCGGCAGCCGGGCAAGACAGTCAGCGATCACGTCGCTGCCGTGCGCCGCCGGCCAACCAGCGACCGCATGAACCGGCTGGACACCGCCCACTGGCTGGCCCAGTAGCCGCTCACCTTCGGCAAGGCATCGTCGACGTCGCCGACCCGGCGATCGTAGAACGAATGCAGCGCGGGCGCCGGCAGCGCTGCCGAGCCTGGGAAGTTGGCCGCGGGCACGAAAGCCAGACCGAGCATCGGCGCCAGCGGCAGAAACGCCACCACCGGCTTGTTGCAGGCTGCACACACGCCACGGTTCACGGCCGGCGGTGGCCGGTGCTTGCCGAAGCGGAGGTTCGGGCTGAGCCGCTTCACCACCTGCGACGAACGCACCGCCACGATGTCCGCGAACGGCTGGCCGTAGACCTGCTGGCAGATGCGGCAATGGCAGATGAAGCGCATCACCGGCGCGCCGGTGATCTCAACGCGCTCCGAACCGCAGGGACAGGTGCAGATCGTGGTCATGGCAGGGGCCTCAGGGTGAACGGGCTGCCGGCACGTTAATCGCTTTTGATCGGGAGCGGAATCGGATGCATCGGATCAGACGTCCAACGCCAAACTGTAGGTCAGGAACTGGGTATCGCGCACCCAGCCCTCCGCCCCATACAAGGCCTGGGCGGATGCATTGCTGATGGCCGTCGACAGGCTCAGCCGCACCGCTCCGATCGCCCGCCCATGCGCGGCGGCGGCCGCCAGAAGCTGCTTCGCCACCCCGCGACGACGCGCCGCGGGCTGAACGAACAGGTCGTTGAGCGTCAACGTCCTGGCCACCGACACCGACGAGAAGCCGGGATACAGCTGCGTGAACCCCAATGCAGTTCCCTCGCCGTCTTCCGCCAGAAAAATCACCGACTCCTCACGTTGGAGTCGTTCGGTCAGAAAGGCTCGCGCAACCGCGAGGTCGCTGGGCTTGCCGTAGAACACCCGGTACGCGTCAAAGAGGGGCGCCAGCGCGGCGATATCCTCGGCGCCGGCCCGCCGAATGCCGATGGCGTCCGTCATCTCACGCCACCCGGCAACGAGCTTGAGACCCGGTCACGGTCACGAACATGCCGCGCACATCTTGCAACTGTGTCATCTCGACTCCCTACTGACGCCTTTCGCCTGTTGTCCGTTGAGGGTAGACCACAAGCCGCCACGAGCGCTCACATCGATCATGGTCGTCGCCACAACCTAATCAACCTGCGCAAACCTGAACGGGATGCGCTGCGAGCCTCAACTTGCCAGCTGCACCCACCCGATGCTCGCTACGTAGAACGCCGTAGCCACGGCGATGCCGGTAAAAGGAACGCTGAACCAGTACAGCCACCCAAGCGCGAGAAACCCCAGCAGCATGGCGAACCCGATGCCCTGCAGAAACAGCGAGCCAAACAGGAGGGCGGGAGACACAACGGCCAGATAGCCGAAGACCAGCCCGAACAGCATCGCCCCCATGCTGTGGCTGGCATTGAACCCGATCCACGCCTTCCAGACCGTGGTGTCTTTCGTGATACCCAAGGTCGAGGCCTTCATGGCGTCGATCGCCTGCGGGTCACGGGGCAACAGCTTGGCGCCCCGGAACGTGTAGAGCAGGTGCGCACTGCCCAGGCACAGGACGATGGCCGATGCCAGCAGCATCAGAATGGGCGGCAGTTCCATCGACGTCTCCTTAACAAGTGGCCGTGCGGGCGGTCACGCCGTACTTAATCGTGGTCTGTCCCCGATTATCGTATCGTGTCCCAGATTATTCTTGGCCTTGTTAAACATTGACCACATTAGTATTTGCAACCTTGTCATGTAAGCATTGCTTAGAGCCACCAAAAATAAACAGCGAGTCGACCATTGATAGTAACCCACCAATCACTGGTATATAGGCAATTCCATATTGGAATAAGTAACGCTTGAGTAATAGATCTTTTATGGGAAGGGGATCACCGTCAGGCCCAACAATTTTTATATTTAGAGCTCGCTTGCCCCAAGTTTGCCCTTGCTTTAAATTATTCCAGTTTATTGCGAAATATATAAAGAAACTGGCAATCGCCGTTATTAGCATAATATGAATTGGAGCCATTGAAGGGTCATCATAATCAAACACACCTAAGCCCCACCCTATGACCATTGATGGAGGGAGGATTATCAAGCAGTCAACTAATACTGCCCATAATCTATTCAATCTTGATGCTTTATTTTCGTCCATAGTCATATCTCCCTTTGATGTTTAACGCTTGAGCTCAGGGACGTTTGAGGCGGCGCCCATTTTGCGTATAACAATAAGGGACAGACCACAATTAATCACGAGAATTACAATAAATTGTGGTCTGACCCCAATTATTCGTTAGGCGCGCGCATGCCAACGCACCTCTGAATGCTTTTTTCTAAGCTTTTCAACGTTCAGCTTCATGCCGCAACGCTTTCCGACATCTTTGGCCACGCCCCACAGGCCCTGGGGATGATTGGGAAAGCCATCCATGTATTGAGCAAACGGCGTGTCTTTTATGAACTGAGCTTGTGGATCTAACCCGTGTCCAGACGTAACGCCGTATTTGACCTCCGAAGACTCTTGGCTTCCGAGTGATTTTCCGGCGAAAACTGGTGCACTACGCCACTCGGACTTCAAGGGGTTGGATATCGCCACATCATAAATTTGACCACGAACCTCCACCCACGAATGATCAAAAGCTGCCGGCCCAATCGAGCATTCACCGAGATATGGATCAGCTGAGACACCATGCTCTCTTAAAAGCATGGTCATGACCGCCGTCGTGGCGTGACAAGCCCCGGTCCACTCCATTTCATGAATAA
This sequence comes from Flagellatimonas centrodinii, assembly GCF_016918765.2. Taxonomy (GTDB): domain Bacteria; phylum Pseudomonadota; class Gammaproteobacteria; order Nevskiales; family Nevskiaceae; genus Polycyclovorans; species Polycyclovorans centrodinii. The sequence continues at coordinate 2,270,235 of NZ_CP092104.1, read as the reverse complement.
AGGCTAGGAGGGTGTGAAACACCTTGATGAGCTGATACTGCTCCCTGCCATTTGCGGGCAACCTCTGGGCAGCAGCGATCCACGCTTTAATTTCTGGCTTCATAGCGCCTAACGCCTGAGTTCAGCGGCATTTGAGGCGACGCCCTTTTTTGCGGCAGCAAAAATGGGTGCGGGTCAAATGTCCGCTGCAACGATTTGTTGGGCCTCAGCAAGCAAACCGTGCAGTTTGGACGCAGCCGACTTGAGAGACGCAATAACTTCATCTCCCGATTTCCAAAATTCATTGAATGAAACTCCCCCATCCATATATGTTTGGTGGCGCTGTAGTCCACGCAATTTTTTCAGAACATCGCCAAATTCAGCAGATACTCCAGAACTATCATTTGTAATCATGCTCTTGAAGTGAACTACTTCATCAGCCGCACGATCCAAAATGTATTTCCCATCGTGCGTTCCGTGCGGCTCGCTGTCGCGTTCAGCCTCCCATTCAGCGTCGAGCTTTCTTAGAAATGCCTCATATTGGCTGATAAATTCAGACAACTGTTGCACTTGCTCCGGCACCTCACCTTCGGCCTGTATTTCCCCGGAGCGAGTTCCCCCGCCAAATTTCGCCAGTAACTCGATCATATGAGCGGCAAAATGACGTTGAAATTGTTCGCGAAAATCTGCGGCAGATTCATAAGTTGAATACAAACCTGAATCGACGAGTCCCTTCCTATATTCGACCAATGCTTTGTATTGATCTGGATCTATGCTTTCGGGCACTGCAGGCGCCGAGGAGAAATAGAGCAAAACAGGTTTCCCATTGGTACGGAACTGCTCAATTTCTTCCGCAGTCCCCGACTCAGATTCCCCAGTGGGAGTGCCAAGCCTAGTCCAAAAAGCTCCGATTACCAGATCGCAGTTTTCTACCAACTGCCGATTTATAAGTGCTTGAGGCCGATCACCAAATTCCGGCCTTGAATGTGACTCCCACAAAACCGGCTCAACGATAGCGCCTCTATCAATAGAGTGAACGGCATTCCACACGCTAATCACTTCGGGGATTATTTTTCTTTCTAGAGCGCAATCGCTTGGTGATGCGATTAAAGCTCGAAATATTTGGCCTTGTTGTGGCACTTCAATCTCCTATGAGGCCCAACAGTGATTAGATAGCGCGCATCACTATCGAATAATGCCGCGCGCTACATAACTCCGGGACTCTGCCAAAGTTTGTTCTCATACTTTTTCCTCAACCTTTCAGTGCGCTATCAAGTCTTTTCCCACGCAACTGCAGCCCCGCCCCCACTGCCAACCCCAACAAACTCAGCGACAAACCCACCATCATTCCTTCCGCCAACCATCCCGGCGCACCCAGCGCAGCCGTGGCGGCAATCAGAATCGCGGCCAGCAGTGCCAAACCGCCGCTAATGCGCTGGCGCTCACGCAGCGCCCCCAACCCCAGCGTTGCCATGGCGACCGCAATGGCCCCCCACTTGAGCCAGGTGGCGGTCCATAGCGCGGGCAGCAGGGGTTCGACGGGATCTCCGGCAGACAGGGCATTGAGCACGGCGGCCATGACGGCGTTTTCGTGCCAGTCGGCGGGGACGATGAGGATGCCGATGAGCGCGCCGGCCCAGGCCAGTTTGCGGCCGCGGCGGGCCTGGCCCAGCAGGAGAAAGACGATGAGGCCGGCGTAGGCGACGGGGAAGGCGGTGTCGAGCTGTTGGCCGGCGGCCATGGCGGCGCGGTGGCGGACGGCGCTGTCGCTGTCGCCGGTCATGAAGGCCAGGTCAGCGGGCGTTTGGGCGAACTCGAAGGCGAGGACCGGGGTGCGGTAGCCGTCGGTCAGCTCGGCGGTGGCGGGATAGCGTGTGAGCATCCACACCGACAACACCACCATGGCGATGCCGCAGAGGGCCGCTCCGAGGGGGATGACACGATCCAGGTTCGACATCGGCGCTTTCCTTGTGCCTGTTCGACGGTGGGTGCGGGTCTCTACCGATCCGCGCCCGTACCGCTATGCCTGAACCATGCCAGCGCCCCCAAGCCGGCGCAACCCAACCGGATGTGGTCTGCCCTAGCCGCCCCAGCGGTAGCGCAGGGTGGCGCGGAACTGGCGCGGCTCCACCGGATGGAAATGCACGTCCTCGATGCCGTTGGCCGGTTCGCCGGGCAGGCGCGAGGCGTAGAAATAGGTGATGTCGTTGTCCTCGCTGTCGAGCAGGTTGAACACACCGGCGCCCAGCGAGAACTGCGGGGTGAGCTGGTAGGCCGCCTGCAGGTTGACCACGGTGGTGGCCTCGGAGCGGGCGCTGTTGTCCTCGATCAGCGGCGCCGAGCCGAGGTAGCGCACGCGCAGACCGCCGGACAGCCGGCCGCGATCGGTCATGGTGAGGCCGACCGAGGCCACCTGCTCCACCGCACCGGGGATGCGGTCGGCCGGGTCGCTGATGTCGAAGCGGGCGTGCGACCAGGCGTAGTCGATATCGAGGATCAGCCACGGCAGGGGCGTGAGGTAAGCTGCCACTTCCACGCCGTAGCGCTCGCTGGCGTCCGAGGCCTCGGTGGCACCGGCATCGCCGACGTACACCAGTTCGGAGTCCAGCTTCAGCCCCCACAGGGTGGCGGAGAGCTGCACGGTGGGACTGAGGCGGGCGACCATGCCGAGGTCCACGGCATCGGCGGCGACCAGGGGTTCAACCGCATCGACCGGCGTCGGCACCGGGGCCGCCGGGTCGACGGTGATGGTGGTGCCGCGGGCATCATTGCTGTGGAAGCCGCGGCCGGCGTTGAGAAACACCGTCAGCGGGGCCGCCACGTCATAGCTGAGGCTGAGCTTGGGCGACACGATATGGTCATCGGCACGGCCGCCGTTCTCGGGCTGGTCGGCGTCCACGTCGAAGCGATAGCCATCCACCCGCAGCCCGGCCACCACGCGCAGGCGTTCGGTGGGCAGCAGCCGCACCTGGGCATAGGCACCGAGGCTGGTTTCGTCGATCTGATCCCGGCGAATGGTTGCCAAGCGCTGACGCGCCTGGGTACGGAACAGGCCGACGTCGGAGATGGCGTCGTGCCGCAGTTCGGCGCCCAGCTCGATGCTGCCCGGCAGCGCGCCCGGCAGGGGCCATTGACGCAGGCCACTCAGGCCATAGATGCGGCGCTCGTCCAGCTGCTCGAACTGGTCGCCGTTGACCGGGTCTTCGAGGAAGTAAGTGAAGTTGGAAAACAGGTCCAGCGCGTAGTCGATGGCGTAGCCGGACAGTGCCCAATGCCCCTCGCCCGCCGGCCGCCGCAGGTTGAACGACAGGCTGTAGCGCGAGCTGTCGCCGCCGACGGTGGGGTCGATGAAGCCCAGACGATCAATGCGGCCATCCGCCACCGCGCGGGCGGGGATCTGGTCGGTGGCATCCCACTGGCTGTCGTAGCCCATCAGGGTGATGTCGAAGCCATCGGCAAAGCTGCCGCGGCTGTAGCGGCCCAGCCATTTCAAGGCCGACAGGTCCTGGTCCAGCACCCAGGGGCCGTCATAGCGGGTGACATCGGCGGCGAGGGTGAAATGGCCATCGGCGGCGGCGGTGCTGCCGGCCGCCAGGCTGCGGACGAAGCCGTTCTCGCCGGCGGTCAGGCTCAGGGTTGGCGCATCCAGCTGTCGCTGCAGAATGAAATCGGCACTGCCGGCGGCGGAGAAGTCGCCCACGTCGGCGTAATACGGCCCCTTGCGGTAGGCCAGCGAATGCACCAGTTCGGGAATCAGGAAGTTGAGGTCGGAATAGCCCTGCCCATGCCCGTGCGAGCGCATGTTCACCGGCATGCCGTCGACGAAACTGGCGAAGTCGGTGCCATGGTCGAGGTTGAAGCCGCGCAGGAAGTACTGGTTGGCCTTGCCCTCACCGCTGTGCTGGGTGGCGATCATGCCGGGGATGAACTCCAGCAGTTCCGCCACCCGGGTCACCGGCCGCGCCTCCAACTGGGCGCCCGTGACCAGGCCCTCGGACGCCGAAATCGCCGCTCCCGGTTGCCGCGTGCCATCAACGGTAATGGTCTCCATCGGCGTCGCCGGCACCCCGCCCGCCAGTGCCATCGTCGCCCAGCCCGCCAACACGCCACCCAAGACTCCCCGCATCTGTTCTACCCCAGCATTCGTATTTGTTGCGTGACACCGTACCCGACACCTCGAACACCGAGAACAGATCGGTTTTTGACAGCCTGTCCATCACCCTCAAGAATCCCGTCATGACACTTCGAGGTCACTCCCGCAGAATGCCCGCCCTCGGCGACCTTGAGCGCCGCGTGCTGGAACACCTGTGGGCCTCCGGGCTCGCCTGCGCCCAGTCCACGCACGAGCAGCTGGCCGCCGAGCGCGAGCTGTCGCTCAGTACCGTGCAGTCCACCCTGGAACGGCTGGTGCGCAAGCAGTTGCTCATGCGCGAAAAGGCCGGCCGCGCCTTCCGCTACCGCCCGGCGGTCAGCCGCGATCACCTCACGGCCAGCCTGGTGGCGGAACTGGTGGCCTCACTGCGCCAGCCATCCGCAGCCACCGGGTTTGTCGACGTCGCGCAGCCGGTGGACGAGGCCACCCTGCAGACGCTGGAAGCCTGGATCGAACGCCAACGCGGCGCGGGCCCTGGCGATGACTGACCCCACCAGCCTCGCCGTCAACCTACTGCTCGCTGGCCTGCTGTGGGTGTTGCTGGAAGGCCTGGCGAACCTGCTCTACCCGTTGATCCGCCCGTCCGTGCTGCGCCTGGCGCCCCACCGCGCAGCGCGGGTGCTGATGACCCTGGCGCTGCTGCCGGCCGGCCTCGCCCTGCTGCTGACGGTGCTGGTAGCGACCCCGGGCCTGGAACCCTGGCTGGTCACCGCCCACTGCCACGCCGGCACCGGCTGCAGCGATCACACGCCCGCGGCACTGGCCCCGCCTGCGATGGCCGGGCTGGGCCTGCTCACCCTGCTGCTGTTGGTCTTGCACGTACGCCGCCGGCTACAGCCAGTGCTGCGCAACCGTGCCGCGCTGCGAGACCTGGGCGGTCATGCCCGTCACATCACGACGCCTTCGCATGGCCTGATCGACCATCCACAGCCCCTGGCCCTTACCACCGGCCTGCTGCGCCCGCAGGTGTGGCTGACCCAGGGTCTGGTCAGGCAGCTGGCGGATGACGCGGTGGCCATCGTGCTGGCGCACGAAAGCGCGCACCAGCAGCGGCGAGACCCCCTGCGCCATCTGTTGGCCGGCCTCGCCCGGCTGTGGCCGCAGAGCCGGGCGGTGCTGGCCGATCTCTATCAGGCCAGCGAACACAATGCCGACCTCGCGGCCGTCGCCATCAGCAGTCCTCGACGGGTGGCGGAAACCCTCATCGACGTGCAGCGCCTGCTGCAACCGGCACCGGCTGAAGGCCAGGTCGCCTTCGCCGACGGCAATCTGCAGGACCGCATTCGTCGGCTGCTGCAGCCGCCCTCGGAACCGGCCCATGCCGGCGGCAGCCTGGCGTTGTTCGCCCTCGCCCTGGTGGGCGCAGTGCTCGCCAGCATCGGGCCGTTGCACCATCTCAGTGAATGGCTGATGGGCGTGGCGTGAGGCCACAAAAAAAGCCCGGGGGCGTTGCCGCCACCCGGGCCCGTGTTACCCGTCGTGTGATCAACTACCGCAAAGGGTATCGCTGCTCGCGGCCGTGCCGGCGGTAAAGCGCATGCAACCGCAGGCCTGGGCCGAGTTGTTGTCGAGCGCGCGGACCACCGAGGCCTGGTACTCGACGCCATTTTCCAGTGGTGATTCCTGGGTCAGCGCGATGATGCTGATGCCACTACCTGCGGCGCCGTGCATGACCGGCGACGTGACGGTGTTCTGCGGAACCTCGGGGTTGCTCAAGTCGGGCCCGGAACTACGGGCATAGGCAATCTCGCAACGCTCGTCGACCGAACCGCCCGCCGACGACGGTACACAGGCCTGCGGGTTCGACGACAGGAACTCGATGTTCTCCACCCGGATCACCGACAGGTTGAACACACCGTCATCGCTGTCCGGCACATCCCAGCTATACATCGGCGTCAGTTCGCCGGTCACGCTCATCGGCACCGTCACCGTGCAGTTGGTCGCGCCGCCGACGCCGGCAATGGCGCTGCCACCACCACCGTTGTCGTCATTGTCGCTACAGGCTGCCAGCGTGAGGGCCAACGGCAGCAGCATCCAGGTTTTCAGTTTCATGGTGATTCCCTTGTTGTCGATCTCGGTCGTCCACGGCGGACCACCCGCCGCAGCACGACCCGACCATAGGAATCCGACGCCACTGTCAGCGCCCCCCAGATCGGGGGCTCACCCCCCATACGGGGCCCCTGCCATGGGCGCGCCGTATACTGCGCGGCATGGATCACAGCGCCTTCATTGCCGCCCTGCGGGCCGCCGCGCCGTATGCACATGCGCACCACGGCAAGGTCTTCGTCATCGCCTTTGGCGGCGAGGCGGCCTGCCGCCCGGATTTCGATGCCTTCCTCTATGACGTCGCCCTGCTGCACAGCCTCGGCGTGAAACTGGTGCTGGTGCATGGTGCGCGGCCGCAGATCGACGCCCGCATGAGTGCGCAGGGTCTGGCACCGCTGTACCAGGGCGATCTGCGGGTGACAGATCGCGCCGCGCTGGAATGCGTGAAGGCAGCCGTCGGCAGCTTGCGGATGGAGATCGAGGCGCGGCTGTCGACCGGTCTGGCGAGCACGCCGATGGGCGGGGCGCGGCTGCGGGTCAGCAGCGGCAACTGGGTGACGGCGCGGCCGGTCGGCGTACGCGGCGGCATCGACCACCAATTCACCGGTGAAGTGCGGCGGGTGGATGTCGACACGCTGCGTGACGTGCTCGACAAGGACCGCATCGCCCTGCTGTCGCCGGTCGGCTATTCGCCCACGGGCGAGATCTTCAACCTGCGCGCCGAGGACGTGGCCACCGCCACCGCCACCGCGCTGGGCGCCGACAAACTGGTGTTCGTGCTGCCGTCGGACCCGCGCGGCTGGCGACTGGCGGAAGACGCCGGGGATGTTGGCCAATTGTCGCTGGCGGAAGCCGAGGCGCTGCTGGCCGATGCCGATCATGTATCGCCCGACGATCGCGGCATCCTCCATGCCGCCATCCGCTCCGGGCGGCGCGGCGTGAAACGCATCCATCTGATCGGCGAAGACGCCGACGGCGTGCTGCTGCGGGAGCTTTACACCCGCGACGGTGTCGGCCTGATGCTGTACGCCGACGACGACTACGAAGCTACCCGCGACGCGACCATCGAGGATGTTGGCGGCGTGCTGCAGCTGATCCAGCCACTGGAAGCCAGTGGCGTGCTGGTGCCGCGCTCGCGCGAACAACTGGAACTGGAGATCGGCCACTTCAACGTCATCGTCCGTGACGGCATGGTCATCGCCTGCTGTGCCCTGCTGCCGATACTGGATGCCGGCATCGGCGAGTTCGCCTGCGTCGCGGTGCACCCCGACTACCGGCGCGCCGGCCGCGCCGCGGCGCTGCTGAAGCGGGTGGAACTGGAGGCCCGGCGGCTGGGGCTGAAACAGCTGTTCAGCCTCACCACCCATTCGCCGCACTGGTTCATCGAGCATGGCTTCGTGCAACGCAGCGTGGAAGATCTGCCGGTCGCCAAGAAGCAGCTCTACAACTATCAACGGAACAGCATCGTGCTGGTGAAGGACCTGTGAGCCTGCCGGATCTCGCTGCCCGCTCACGGGCCGTCGTCTGGCACCCCTGCACCCAGATGCAGGACCACGAATGGCTGCCGCTGGTGCCGGTCGCCAAGGCCGAAGGGGTGTGGTTGGAAACCCCCGACGGCCAGCGCATTCTCGATGCCGTCAGCTCCTGGTGGACCAACATCTTCGGTCACCGGCATCCGGTGATCGTCGACCACCTCAAGCGGCAGCTCGACACGCTCGACCACGTGCTGCTGGCCGGCTTCACCCACGAGCCGGTGGTGTCGCTGTCGGAAAAGCTGGTGGCGATGACCCCCGAGGGCCTCAGCCGCTGCTTCTATGCCGACAACGGCTCGGCGGCGGTGGAAGTGGCGCTGAAGATGAGCTTTCACTACTGGCGCAACATCGGCCGGCCGGAAAAGCAGCGCTTCGTCACCCTCAGCAACAGCTATCACGGCGAAACCCTGGGCGCGCTGGCGGTGGGCGATACCGGAATGTACCGCGACACCTATGCGCCGCTGATGCTGACACCGATCACCGTGCCCTCACCGGACTGCAGCCTGATGCAGCCCCACGGCCGGCAGCCGGGTGAGGGCTGGGAGGACTACAGCCGCCGCCGCTTCAGCGACACGCTGGCGGTGCTGGAGGCACGCGCGGCGGAAATCTGCGCGGTCATCGTCGAACCGCTGGTGCAGTGCGCGGGCGGCATGCGCATGTATCACCCGATCTACCTTGAGCTGTTGCGCAAGGCCTGCAGCCGGCTGGACATCCATCTGATCGTCGACGAGATCGCCACCGGCTTCGGCCGCACCGGACAGATGTTCGCCTGCGAGTGGGCCAATATCGCACCGGACTTCATGTGCCTGTCGAAGGGCCTCACCGGCGGCACCCTGCCGCTGGCGGTCACCCTCACCACCGAGACCGTCTACGACGCTTTCTACGACGACTACCGCAGCGGCAAGGCCTTCCTGCACTCGCATTCCTACACCGGCAACCCGCTGGCCTGCGCCACCGCGCTGGGGACCCTGGCGGTGTTCGAGAGCTGTGACTGGCTCAGCATCAACCGGGGCCTGGGGCAATTGATGTGGACCCAGACCGCGCGCCTGCGGCAGCACCCACACGTGGCCGAAGTGCGACAGCAAGGCATGATTCTCGCCGTGGAAATGGCCAAGGCGCCGTCACGGCGCGAACCCTTCCCGGCCGAGGAACGCCGCGGCCTGCGGGCCTACCAGTACGCGTTGGAGCAGGGTGTCCTGCTGCGCCCGCTGGGCAATACGTTGTATCTGATGCCGCCCTTCGTCATCAGCCCGCGCGAGATCGAACGCCTGTGCGAGGTGCTGATCGCCGCCGTGGATGTGGCCTGCGCGCCATGAGCCGCGTCTACCTGCCCGGCCCCTGGGCCGAGGGCCAGACGCTGCCGCTGCCGGAGCCGGCCCACCGGCATCTGGTCCAGGTACTGCGGCTGCGCGATGGCGACAGCGTCGCGGTGTTCGACGGCGCCGGCCACGAGGCGCCGGCCCGGCTGACCGACATCGGCAAGCGCAGCGGCAACCTGCAGCTCGGCGCGGTCACCACGCCCAATCGCGAGTCCCCGCTCGACATCACGTTGCTGCAGTGTGTGTCCAAGGGCGACCGCATGGACTACACCCTGCAGAAGGCGGTGGAACTGGGCGTCACCCGCATCCAGCCGCTGCGGTCGGAACGCAGCGTGGTCAAGCTGGATGCCGAGCGCTGGGAGAAGAAGCGTCTTCATTGGGAGGGCGTGATCGTCTCCGCCTGCGAGCAGTCGGGCCGCACCCGGCTGCCGCCGCTGCTGCCGGTGACCGACCTCGAATCGGGGCTGACCGATCTGCCCGCCGACCGCCTCAAACTCACCCTGCTGCCGGGCGCCACCACCAGCCTGCGGCAACTGCCGGCACCGACCGCCGGTATTGCCCTGTTGATCGGCCCCGAGGGCGGACTCAGCAGCGCCGAAGCAGGGCGGGCGCAGGCAGCCGGCTTCGTCGCAGTGCATCTGGGACCCCGCATTCTGCGAACCGAAACCGCCGGCGTCGCCACGCTGGCCGCCCTGCAGGCGCTGTGGGGCGATTGGCAACCGGCCGACACAGCGTAAGGCTGCATCGTTCACGCCGACCCGCTGATCGAAGGCGAGCGCAGCGCCCATAAAAAAGGCCCCCGCCGAAGCGGGGGCCAAAAAACACCACAGACTCAGTTGCTGACGATCATCACCGGATCGCCGGTGTTGTTGCCAGCGTCGAGGAAGGTGAACCCGCCGTCCACGACGGCGAACGGTTCGGCATCATCCGGCGTGTTGTCGCGCAGCTGCTCGGCAAACGCGGCGATGCTGACGTTCTGCCGGTTCGGGTCCGGATCAGGGTTGATGATCACCGAGGTGTCGTTGTCACCACAGGCGGCGAGCAAACCCACCGTCAGCAGCGGCAATGCCAAAGGCTTCAGAAGTCGGTTCATGAGACCTCCTCAGTTCACGGCCGCGGCCAGAGCGGCCTCGGTCGGGGAACCCGGAATCGGATCTTCCAGATACGGGAAGACGGTCTTGTAGTCCGCCGGGTTGGGCAGCGCGCCATCGGTGTAGCCGAAGTTGCGTGAGGCCTGCGACGCCGGGCGGGGGTCAACCGACGGCGGCAACAGCTCACCCATGGCGGCCCGCAGCGCGATGTCGACCACGTCATCGATCGGACGGCGACCGTTGGGGAAGCCGGCCGGGTCACAGCCGGGGTTGGTCAGCGTCAGCTCACCGTTGACGAAGCACTGCAGGGCGCCAAGATCGTTCTGGGCCCCGGCAGCCGTCGCCGGCAGCGCGGTGTTCAGGCGCAGCATCTCGGCCCCGACCACATTGGCCGGCTGGTTGACGCTGCCGACCCCGGTGAGGAAGGCCGCCACCAGATCGCCCCGCGGGAAGGCATCCGGCGCGGTCACGCCAGCCCCACCGAAGAGGATTTCCAGCAGCTCCGGCAGGGTCGGATGCGTGACGTAGTCGGCGAACTGGGCGTCATCCTTGGGCTCGCTGGCGTTGAACAGGTCCTTGTCCGGCAGGCCGATCACGACTTCGTTGACCAGCGGGCTACCGAGACGCGACACCTGGGTCCAGGCACCGCCCTGCAGCGCCGAGCCGATGTTGCTGTCGGGCGAAGCCGACAGCGTGTCCTGACGCTGCGGCGTCGGGTTGAGCACGCGGCCCTGACGCAGGCTGGCGGTGGTCCAGCCACCGATCACCGGCTCCGAACCGTTGGTGAGGCAGCTGATCGGCACTTCCAGCGCCAGCGACGTGACGTTCTTGTCGCCGATGGTGTTCTGCTCGAGGCTGCGGGCGTTCGGGTTGAGCGCCACTGCCGGTGCCGCAATGTTGACGAGGTCGAAGGTCTCGCCGAGGTTGACGACAAAGCCTTCGCGCCGCTGGCCGACAAACACCTTGGCCGGCATGCCGCAGCCCGGGATGGTGACCATGTGGATGTTGGCCGCGGCCAGGGCCGGGTAGTCGAGAATCGACTTGTTGCCGATGTTGTCGGTCGGCTTGCTGAAGGTGGAGCTGCCACCGGAGGCCATGGTGACCGCCTGGCGGGTGCCGCTGCGGCGGTCACCGCGCACCACGTTGACGGTATAGGTCTCGACCACGTTGAGGGCGCTCTGGTCGCCGGCGCTGATGCCGCCGATATTGGCCAGCGGCACCGCCACCGACTTCTGTTCGCCCGGCGCACCCACCATCAGCGGGAAGCCCTTGAGCTCGGTGCTGGCACGGAACTGGAAGGTGATGTCTTCCACCGCGTCGCCGTTGTTGTCGATGTGGATCTCGTACAGGGCCGAGGGGTCCAGGGTGAAATAGTTGGGGCCGCCGTAGCTGTCCTGCAGCGGCAGGTAGTTGGCGATCAGCGTGATGTAGCCGTCGCGCCCGCTCTCGTAGCTGCGGAACATGTAGAAGTCGGTGCCGTCGACTTTCGGTGCGGTGGTGATGAACGGCGCTTCGCGGTGGCTCGATGCCTGCGCGGTCAAGGTGGCCGCCCCGGCAACGACGGTCGCCAGCGCCGTCAGGGTCAAGGTCAAGTTCTTCATGATGTGCAATCCCCAGATGTAAATGATCACCGCTCCTCATGAGCGGATCAGTGCTGTTACGTAGCCGCGACGGTAATGGATGCAGCGTGACCCGCCGCGCTGTTCAGGAAGGGCTGCGACGCCGCAGCCGCAGCAGCAACAGGCCGTTGAGCGCAACACTGGTCAGCAGTAGACCCAGTAGCAGCATCGGCGGCAGCTTGACCGCCGTCGGCCCACCCTCAAGGGCGGCCTGACCCCGCGCATCAACGGTGACCGGCACGCGCAACTCGTGCCCGAGGCCGTCGCCGGCCCACACCTGCCATTCGCCGGCCGCAACCGGAACAAAACTGAACAGGCCGGCCGGCCCGGTCCGTCCCCGCTGTACCAGAACCCCGGCGGCGTCGTACACCGCCGTTTCGGCGTCGGCCATGGGCTCGCCAACGCTGTACTCGAAGCGCAGGGTCACCGCCCGGGCATCAGCCTCCAGATGGCCGGCAGCGCCGTGCGCACCTGCGGCCGAGATCACGGCTGCCAGCAGAAGGATCAAAACCACACGCATGTTGTGCTCCTAGAAAAACGTGAACCGCAGATTGAAGGCGCGCTCGACGAACCAGACCCCGCCCAGCGCCGCCACCACCGCTGACCCCAGCGCCACCACGCCCCACTGGTAGAACGGCCGGTGGCGCAACAGGAATGCCAGCGGCACGAACACGGCCGCGGCTGCCACCTGCATGCCCTCGACCCCCAGGTTGAAACCGAGCAGCGCCAGCGCCAGCGTGGTTGACGAGACCCCGAGATCGGTCAGCACGCTGGCATAGCCGGCGCCGTGAATCAGGCCAAAGCCGAAGGCCACGACCCACAGCCGACGGCGCACCATCGGCCACAGGTTGTTGATCGCGGCAAAGACGATGGTGGCGGCCACTGCCGCTTCGGTCAGCCGGGTGGGCAGCGTCAACACCCCCAGCGAGGCCAGTGTCAGTGCCAGCGCATGGGCGGCAGTGAATGCGGTGATGATGCGCAGCACGTCCACCAGCGCATCCCGGGCGCGGGGCGCCGCCACCCAGCCGCCAGCCTGACGCCAGACCACGGCCGGCAACAACAGGCCGGCCAGAAACAGCAGGTGATCAAGACCGATGGCGATGTGAAACAGACCTTCGCGGAAGTACTGGCGAAAAGCGCGCCCGGGGGACAGGACACCGGCCTCGAAATCGAGACTGCGACGGTCGGGCGCGAACACGCCAAGGCGGGTCTGATCCCCCAGGCGCAGTTGCAGCAGGCCGCGATGTTGGGGGTCCAGCTCGAAGAACAGGCCGTAGCGCAGCGTCAGTCGTTGCGGCACGGTCGCGCACTGGCCCTGTAACGGCAGGCTGAGGTAAGGACCGTCGTTAAGCTGCACCACCGCCAGCGGCGCGACGTCGAGCGTGCAGCGCTGCGTATCGGCCTCCACGGCCAGGCGGCTGCGCAGCAGGGCCGTTATCTCGGTTTCGCGCTGACGCACTTCGCCCCAGGTGATGGCGCCATCGCCATCGGCATCCAGGCGCAGGGCGTAGTCGAGGTCGCGTAGGGCGACGTCCCAGCGGCCTTCGACCGTGGCACCTTCCACGGCCAACCGCAGGTAGCTGTCACTGGGGGCGTGGGCCGCGACCGGCCCAGTCAGCAAGGCAAGGACCAGCAGACTGATCAGACGGCGGCTCATCGGGACTCCAGCCGGGTGACGGCCGCCTGCAGCCGCACATCGTCGATACCGGTGGCGTTCATCCAGGCACGCACCGGAGCTGCGGCCTCGCGATCGCCGACTGCCGCCGCCGCCCGCAACAGCAACAGGGCGTCGTCCGGCTCGCGCTGGGTCTGCCAGTTGTCCTGCGCCACCGCCAGAGCCGCACCCGGATTCGCCATGACATCCAGATGGAACCGCGCCAGCTCCCGCAGGTGCGGCGCCTCGCCGCGCAATCGCGTCTCTTCGACGCGCGACCGGATGCGCTCCACCCGTCGTGCCAACGCAGCCGCCATATCGGCATCGGCCTGCGGCCACCGGGCTTCGGCAATGGCCAGTCGCAGTTCGGCGCCGTCTAGGCTGGCGTGCGGCGCCAGCAGCGCGTGGGCCGCCCTGACCTGCCCGTTCGCCAACAGGAAATCGGCGTAGGCATAGAGCAGATAGGGATCCGGCGTCGCAGCCGGCGTCTCGGCCAAGGCCATGCGAAACGCCGTATCGGCGGCCGCATCAGCCACTTGCACCGCCAACTCGGCACGCACGGTCAGCGCCCAGATCCGTTCTGATGCCGGCGCGTTGTCGGCGCGCGACAGTTCGCGATCCAGCAGGGTGCGGACGGTGGCCGATGCCGGCTGCAAACGGCTGGCGCTGGCGACGCAGGTGGCAAGCACCAACGGGCTGACCCGCCCGAGCAGGCCGGCGCAGTCGCGCAGCGCCTGCTGCGGGCGCCCCTGCACGGTGTGTATCACTGCCCGGGTCAGTCGCGCCTGGGCATGGTCCGGCTCGGCCGTGAGCACCGCATCCAGGATGCCCAGAGCCTGATCAAAGGCATGTCGGTGCTGCGCCAGGGTCGCCCGCAGGACCTGCACCTCGACCGGCGCCCGGTCGCCCCGCCAAGGCGCCAGCGCAGCTTCGGCATAGCCCATGTAGCGGGGCTCGCCGCGCTGACGACCGATCTCGATGGCCTTGCGGGCGAAGGCGGTAGCCGCCTCGACCGATTCCGGCGCGCGGTCACGCGCGGCCCGGAGTCGCCGCAGCGCCACCTCGTCGGGGTCATCGGAGGCGGGCACGGTGAGCAGCACCACCGAATCGTCGCTCGGCCGGTTGGGCTCGACCGCAACCACCGACCCAGCACCGATCAGCAGGACCAGTCCTGCCAGTGCCAGGGCGAATCGGGGCAAGCGCTTTGAATGGGCATCCAACATGCGGGAACGACAGCCTCTCCTTGTGCGGGCGCATCCATGTTGATCCTGAACTCCGGCCGCTGCAGCCGCAGGCTTAAAAAAGCGGACGGCGGTGAGGCCGTCCGCAATCGCGCCACGGGCAGGGACAGTGCCGTGGTTCAGGAGGCCCACGCCGAGCCAGGGATCTGAATTTCGACGCGAGCCACTTTGATTACGCCGGTATCGCCGGATCGGATGCAGGCGGTTTCGACATCGTGTTGCGTCGCCGCCGTCGTACACTTTGCAGATGCGCCGCACCACCCTCGCTCTGTCGACACTGCCACTGTTGGCCCTGACCGGCTGCATGCGGATGGGCTACTACGGCCACCTGGCGCAGGGCCAGTGGGCACTACTGCAGGCGCGCGTGCCGATCAGCACCCTGCTGGCCGATCGCGACACCGATCCGGCACTCGCTGCACGTCTCGGACTGGTGCTGGACGCCCGCCGCTTCGCCGTCACCGATCTCGGCCTGCCCGATAACGGCAGCTACACCCAGTACGCCGACCTGCACCGCGACGCGGTGGTATGGAACGTGTTCGCCACCCCGCGCTATAGCCTGGTGCCGCGCGAGGTGTGTCATCCGCTGGTGGGGTGTATGGCCTACCAGGGCTTCTTCGACCTGTCGCGCGCCGAGCGGCAGGCCCGCAAGCTGGCGGCGGACGGACTGGATGTCCACGTCGCCCCGGTGCCGGCCTACTCCACCCTCGGCTGGTTCGACGACCCGGTGCTCAACACCATGATGGGCTGGAGCAATGCCCAGCTGGTGGGCACGGTGTTTCATGAACTGGCGCATCAACAGGTGTTCGTGCCGGACGACACCGCGTTCAACGAGTCGTATGCGAGCTTTGTCGAAGATGCCGGTCTGGCAGCCTGGCTCTCGCAGCGCCAGCTGAACGAGCCCGACTGGCATCTGTTACGCGGCCGTCGCCATGACTTCGTGTCTGCCGTGCTGGAGACCCGCGCCCGGCTGGCGGCCGACTACGAACGCTATCGGGACCAGCCGGTGCGGCTGGAAGCCGCACGCAATGCCGCCTTCAACGACCTCCGCAACCGTTGTGACGCACTGCGCGCCACCTGGGGGGGCTGGCGCGGCTACGATCACTGGTTCGACGGGGAGCTGAACAATGCCAAGCTGCTGCCGTTCGGCCTCTACGACGCCTGGACCGGCGCCTTCGCTACGCTGTTCCGCGACAGCGGCGAAGACTGGCCGCGTTTCCATGCGGCGGTAGCGGCGCTGGCGGAACAACCGGCCGAGGCGCGCCAGCAGGCACTGCAGGATCTGCTGGCCGCCGACTGAGGCCCGGCAACGACCATCACCAGGTCAGCGTTTCGCCGGGCACCGGCACCGTGAAGGCGCTGTCGGCCAGGCCCGCAGCTGCACGCGCCCGACCCAACCGCACCGGCGGCTCATCCAGCGGTTCCAGCGTCAGCCGGAAGGTGCCCCAGTGCATCGCCAGCGAACGCTTGCTGCGCACGTCCAGGTGAATCTGGACGGCCTCTTCCGGATCGATGTGCATGGGCCGCATGAACTGCCGCGGGTCGTAGGCGCCAATCGGGATCAACGACAGGTCGATCGGCCCCAGACGGCGGCCGATGTCGGCGAAGTCGGGGCTATAGCCGGTATCGCCGGCGAAATACACCTTGGCGCCGTCCGCCTCGAACACGAAACCACCCCACAGCGTGGCATTGCGATCTCCCGCCCCGCGGCCGGAAAAATGCTGGGCTGGCACCAACCGTACGTTCAGCCCGCCGCGCCGATGCAGCCCCCACCAGTCCAGCTCCTCCACCCGTTGCGCGCCCAGCCGGCGCAGCAGCGGTGCGTTGCCGAGTGGCACGATGAACAGCGGGCTGTGCGCCATCGCCAGCCAGCGCACGGTGGCGGCATCGAGATGGTCGTAGTGGTTGTGCGAGATCAGCACCACATCCACCGGCGGGATCTGCTCATGCGTCAGTGCCGGTGGCAGCAGGCGCTCCGGCCCCGCCCATTGCACCGGCGAGGCACGCGGCGACAGGTGGGGGTCGGTGAGGATGTTGAGCCCGTCGAGCTGGATCAGAAAGCTGGCATGGCCGATCCAGGTGGCGGTGCGCACCGAACGGTTGCCGGCGAGGAACGCGAGATCCGGTCGGCAGCTCACCGGCGGCGCCCCGCTGGGCCGCGACCGCGCCCACTGGCCGAGAAACTTCAGCAGACCGGCCCCACTGTGCGGATCGCGGTTATGGGGGTTGCGGAAACGGCCACGGTGGTGATGCTCGGCAGACATGGGGAGTCCGGCTGGGATGCGCCGCCCAAGAATAGCGCGGGCCGCACGACCGCAGGCGGGCCCGGTCAGCCGCCAATCAGCCCGCGCTTGTCGAACGGCAGGCCCGGCACGCCGGTTGAGTCGCTGAAACGGAAACTGCCGAACAGACGGTAGTCGAGATCCTTCAGGTTGCCCCGCTCGAGCAGCCCCTGCGCCAGCTTGAAGCCGTTGATGCGGAAGGTGACCGGCCAACGGGCCGTGCCATTCGCCGGCAGGGTGATGCCCTGCGACTGCTCGCCCCGGCCGACCTCGACGCCGCCCAGCTCCAGCGTGTACGCCATGCCTGCCACCGGCAGCCGGAACGGATTCGGGTTGTCGACCAGAAACTCGAAGGTCACCACCTGTTCCATCAGCCCGCCACTGGCCATGCTGACATTGGCGACCCGCAGTGTCGGCGTCTCCACCAACTGCTGCATCAGTGCGCAGCCGGACAGCAGCAGGGCGGTCAACATCAGCAGCGTTCTTTGCACGGCGGGATTCCAGCAACTGGGAGACGGCGGATTGTACGACCGCCGCAGTGGCCAGGCGGAACCCGCCGCCAACTGGCGACCACGGTATCCTTGCGCGCTGAAATCTCCGGGACCCCGGCCGCATGCACCTTCATAACACCCTGACGGGCCGCAAGGACGTCTTCACCCCGCTCGACCCCAATCGCGTGACGATGTATGTCTGCGGCCCTACCGTGTACAGCTACGCGCATATCGGTAACGCGCGGCCGGCGGTGGTGTTCGACGTGCTGTCGCGGGTGCTGCGGGCGCGTTATCCGCGGGTCGATTACGTGCGCAACATCACCGACATCGACGACAAGATCAACGCCGCCGCGGTGAAGGAAGGCGTGGATATCCGCGTCATCACCGACCGCTATGCCGCGGCCTATCACGAGGACCTGGCCGCCCTCGGCGTGGCACGACCGGACTTCGAGCCACGGGTCACCGAGCACCTGCCGCAGATCCTCGACATGATCGGCCGTCTGGTCGACAGCGGGCACGCCTACGCCGCCGAGGGCCATGTGCTGTTCCACACCCGCGGCTTCGCCGACTACGGCCAACTGTCCAAGCGCGACGAGCAGAGCCTGATGGCCGGTGCCCGGGTCGAGGTGGCCCCTTACAAGCGGCACGCCGGCGACTTCGTGCTGTGGAAACCCTCCAGCGAGGATCAGCCCGGCTGGGACTCGCCCTGGGGCCGCGGTCGCCCGGGCTGGCACATCGAATGCTCGGCCATGGCCGAAGCGCTGCTCGGCGAGACCATCGACATCCATGGCGGCGGCCATGACCTGATCTTTCCGCACCACGAAAACGAGAACGCCCAGAGCGTCTGCGCCCACGGCGGCAAAGCCTTCGCCCGCTACTGGGTGCACAACGGCTTTCTCAACGTCAACAGCGAGAAGATGAGCAAGTCCATCGGCAACGTGCTGCTGGTACGCAAGCTGCTGGAACAGGCGCCCGGCGAAGCCATCCGCCTGGTGCTGCTCACCGCCCACTACCGCCAGCCGCTGGACTGGACCGACGACGTGCTCGCCGAGGCCAGCAAGAAACTGGACCGCCTCTACGGCGCCCTGCGCGATCTCGCCGACGTCACCGCCACCCCCAACCGTCCCGCCCCGGCCGCCTTCGTTGCCGCGCTGGAAGACGACCTCAACACCCCGCAGGCCCTGGCCGTGCTGTTCGAGCTATCGCGTGACGCCAACAAGGCCACCACGCCGGACGCCCGCGCCGCCGCCAAGGCCGACCTGCTGGCCGCCGGTCGACTGCTGGGCCTGCTGCAGGGCGACCCGGCGGACTGGTTTGCCCACGGCGATGCTGCCGAGGGCCTGTCCCCGGCGCTGGAGGCCATGCTCGCCGAACGCGTCGCCGCCCGCGCCGCCCGCGACTGGGCTGCCTCCGATCGTCTGCGCGATGCCCTGGCGGCAGAGGGCATCCTGGTGGAGGACAGCAAGGACGGGCAGCGCTGGCGGCGGGCCTGAGCCCGGCGACATCGACACCGCCGTCCCTGCGGCCTAAGCTGACGCGGCCCGGCCCGATCGGCCCGGCGATTGCCTTGCAGAAGGAGCTGCCATGGACCTCATCATCGCTGTCATCGTCGGCCTGATCGCCGTCCTCCACCTCTATTTCCTGACACTGGAAATGTTCCTGTGGGACAAACCGGCGGGACGCCGCGCCTTCGGACTGAGCGCCGAAGAGGCCGCCACCACCAAAGTGCTGGCCGCCAACCAGGGCCTGTACAACGGCTTTCTTGCTGCCGGGTTGATCTGGGGGCTTTACCTCGGCCGCGCCGGCACCGACATCACCGTGTTCTTCCTGCTGTGCGTGCTGGCCGCCGGCCTGTTCGGCGCCGCCACCGCCAGCCGCAAGATCCTGTTCATTCAGGCGCTGCCGGCGGCGGTGGCACTGGTGTTGATCGCGTTACGCTGACGCTGGTGCCGGTTGCCGCTGCCGCGTCCGGCGGCAGCCCACCGAGCCCCGTACAGAACGCCACCGGGTCCACCACCACCGCGCCACGCTTACGGGCACGGCGGGCCAGCTTGAGGTCACGGGTGACCACGGTCACCGGAGCGGCCCGGGCATCCGCCGACAGCCGCGCCAGATGCCGCAGGATGGCCGCGTCCGCGCGCTGGGCGCCTTCGCCACCGGAGTAGACCACCGCCAGCGAAGGTGACCGCGCCGCCACGCTCGCGGCAGGTCCGTCGAAGTACAGGGCGGTGTCCAGCCCCTCCCCCTCCAAACGACTCAGCAACCACGCGATCAGCGCCTCACGCGCCGCCCGCCGCGGGTGCTCATCTTCCCAATGTGCCCCGAACAAGGCCCAGGTGGCATAGAGCAAGTTGTGGCCGTCTATGAGGAGGGTGGGCATGGGGGGATTATCCGAGATGCCGGGCGCAGAGGCCGGCGCCAGACATAGCACACCTGTGCCACTTTCAGACATCAACAGGAGCGGCGGCCTGGCTAACGGCGCTGCCATGAGCGATGGGGCCTACTCATCCGCAAGGGCTGCCTCATAGTTCTGGCCGCCGTGGAACACGCCGACGATCACCACGCGATCAGCCTCAATGGTGAACGCGATGATGGTGTGCTTTCGATAGTTGGTCAGCCTCAGTCCCGGACGGATGTCGTCACGCAATAGCCCTCGCACCGGGAACAGCTCCAGTTTCTCGCAGTGATCGATCACGGCATCCACATATCGCGCCGCAACCTGCGGGAACCCTTCTACCGCCAAGTGGTGGTAGAGCGCCTCAAGCTGTGCCTCCGCTTCCGGTGTAAAAACGACCAGGTAGCGATCCATCACTTCCCGCGGGGACGCCGGGCGGCTTTGGCGACCGTCTCACGCACCTGCGATGCGGTCTTCACTCGCGATGGCGTTGCCTTCACCGCATCGTATGCCGGCGCAACCTGCTCACGAAGCCAGAGGGCCACGGCCCGATCCCGCGCCAACAGCGCACGCAAGCCGTCACGGATCACTTCGCTTTCGCTCGCGTACTCGCCCGATGCCACCTTTTCACGAATGGCGTCGGCCATCTCATTCGGCAGGGTGATGCTGAGTTGCTGGGTTGATCGCATGGCAGCCTCCATCGAGTAGGATTTAATCCTATCGCCATCTGCGCGCAAAGCCAAGCTGAGCGATATGACTCGGTGCACTTCCTCAGCACTCGCCGCCCAGCGCTCAATACTGAAGCTTCACACCCACACTCATCGCATCAAACTGCAGGTTGATGCACCCTGATTCCGCCGCCCCTATCAAAAAGGGCCACGGGCATGACCGCAGGGCAGCTCGGTCTCGGCACTGCGGATATTCACTCCGGCCCCCAACTCCGCGCAGGACGAGCTCACGCCTACCGATTACCGCTCGCAGTTACCAAAAGTGCTACTTCCGAAGTGCTTGCTTGACGGCGGAGCTTCCGCTCTCAACACTTACCCGATGACGACGACTGGACAAGCGCTGAATCGAACTTTTTTTGATCTTCCCACAGATGAATGCACCCAACTTGAAAACGCTGAGCTTCTGGCCGATTTCGCCGTGGGAGGAAGGACGGGTTGGTCTACCCTGTTGGAGTCTGAGCGCGTCCTGATCGTCTCAGAAGCTGGTATGGGCAAGACCTATGAGTGTCAACGCCAACAGCAAAGGCTTTGGGAGGAGGGCCGATCAGCATTCTTTGTGGAACTGGCCACGCTGGCGACAGACGTCTTGGAAAGACAGTTTTCCGTCGGGGAGAAGCAGCGCTTCGACAACTGGAAAGCAGCGCAGACAGAACGTGCATTCTTCTTCCTGGACTCAGTCGACGAGCTGAAGCTCACCCGGCGCTCTTTTGAAACGACGCTCAAGCGGTTCGCCGCAGCCCTGGGCGACAACCTTGAGCGAGCATGCATCGTGCTGACGACGCGGCCGACCGCGTTCGACTTGACCCTCGTTAAAAAGTGGCTCCCGGTCCAACCGCCGCCAAAAGTGTTCGTACCGGAAGACTACTTCGCAAACGTAGCGATGAGCGTGAACAAAGAGAAGCCGGCCGAGCGCTCGACGCCGGAGTGGCGATTTGTCGCCCTTTCGGCGCTGGACGAAAAGCAGATGCGCGCGCTCGCAACCGCCCAAGACGTGGATGATCCGGATGCGCTGCTCGATGCTGTCAATGCCCACCATGCCCATGACGGGTTCTACCCCGATAGCACGGACACTTTCGAGAAGGCCGACAATGGCCAAAAGGAGTGTTCATGTCGAAGCGAAGGAAGTTCAGCCCGGAGTTCAAGCGCGGGGCTGTTGAGCAGTGCCGCCAGCCGGGTGTGAGTTGCGCGCAGGTCGCCCGGGAGTTGGGCATCCGGGACAGCCTGCTAACCCGCTGGAAGCGCGAGATTGAGGGCCAAGGGCAAGTCGCCTTTGGTGGCACGGGCACCGCCCGCGATGAGGAGCTGGCGCGGCTCAAACGCGAGCTTGCCCGGGTGAAGAAGGAGCGGGATTTTTTACGCGAAGCGGCGACGTTCTTTGCCAAGGGGTCGTCCTGAGATATCAGGCGATCGAGCGTTGCCGCGATGATTTCCCTGTTCGCCTGATGTGCCGCTGCCTGCGGGTGTCGCCGAGCGGTTATTACGGCTGGAGTACGCGCCAGCCCAGCGCACGTCAGGTCGACAACGATCGACTGCTTGCACGCATCCGTGAGCTTCACGAAGACAGCCGTGGCGTTCTGGGTGCGCCTCGCATGCAGGAGGATCTTGCCGAAGAAGGTGAGACTGCCAGCGTCAATCGCGTGGCTCGCCTGATGGCGCTGCACGGCGTGCAGGGCTGGCCGCGCAGGAAACGGCGCGGCCCGCGCGGTCAGCCGGGGCTGCCGCCACCTGGCGTGCGCAATCTGCTGGAGCGGGATTTCAATGCTTTGGAGCCCGAGACCAAGTGGGTGACCGACATCACCGAGATCAAAACCGACGAGGGCAAGCTGTATCTATGCGTCGTCCTCGACCTGTTCAGCAAGCTCGTGATCGGGTGGTCGATGCATCACCGGCAGGACCGTCAGATGGTGATCCGGGCCGTCGAAATGGCGATCTGGCAACGTCAGGGCGGATGGTCAGTGATCCTACATTCGGATCGCGGCAGCCAATTCCGCAGCAGTGACTATCAACGCTATCTGACCAGGAACACGCTGCTGTGCTCAATGAGTGCCGTTGGCCATTGCGGAGACAACGCTGCCTGCGAGGGCTTCTTCGGCATGCTCAAGCGGGAGCGCACGCACCGTGTGAAGTATCCGACGCTCGATGTCGCCAAGGCGGATGTGTTCGACTACATCGAGCGATTCCACAACCCGAGAATGCGGCGTAGAGTCGCCAAGCAGGATCAGAAGTTTTCAGCTCTTTCCAAACCGTCCGTGGTTACGGGGTAGAACCCGACTTCGCAAAACGTCCGTTGGATTTTCTGGAGCTTTGCGGCGACTGGAAGGTGCATGGGTGCATTCGCGCCCATCGCGAGCAAGTGGATAACAGCCTCGAGATAAAGCTGCGGCCCCGCGGCGACCGGCAGGAACGTACTCAGCTGCCGCCACAACGGGCGCGCGAAGGAGCAGCCCGATTGGCCCTAGCGGCCCTGCTCTCGCGAAAACTGACACTCTGGCACAGCAGCGACAATGACCGCGGCCAAGGGGATGCGCCGCTGAATCCGACAAAGATTCTGGATGACTGGACAGACGATGAAGTAAAAACACTGCTCGAACGCCCTCTATTCGGCTTCGCCACCTACGGACGGGTTCGATTCCACAACCGAACCATCATTGAGTTCCTGGCGGCGGAAAGACTCAAGTCGCTCGTGGATCGTGGGCTCCCGATCCGAGCGCTAATGCGCCTGCTGTTCGCCACGACACCGGAAGGCCAGCGAATCGCCAAGCCTTCGCTCCAGCCCGTTGCCGCTTGGTTGGCGCCCTACATTCCGCCCGTTTGCTCCGAACTACTCGAACACGAACCGAGTGTTCTGCTGCGGTACGGCGATCCCGGCTCATTGACCTTGGCGCTGCGGACGCGGGCGCTCGAGCGATACGTTCGCAAGTACGGCGCTGGCGGCTGGCGGGGCCAAGGGATTCCGAATCTACAGGTACAACGACTGGCGACGAACGATCTCCAAGAGGTCACCACCCGCCTATGGGCTGGCGGCGTCGAGAATCCCGAAGTTCGGGAGACGCTGCTTGAACTGATCGGCGCTGGGCAGATGATTGGCCGCGCAGACATCGCCTATGACGTTGCCATCGATCAAAACAATGATGCGCGCGATCGATTGAATGGACTTTTGGCGCTCGCGCAACTTCAGGATTCGCGCCTACCGAAATTGCTGGATTTGGTTGCCTCCGCATCGCCCGGCTGGCATGAAGACTTGGCACGATCAGTCATCGTCCACCTATTCCCCCAGCACCTGTCGGTTCCGCAACTCGTCAAGGCGCTTGCGCGCCTATCCCCGAAATCGCGTGAGATCGGGGGCATCTCCATCGTGTTGCCGCTGGCAATCGTCAAGGCACAATTGGATCCAATGGTCTTGGCTAAGCTGCAACACGGACTGGCAGCACTGGTATCAGACAGTTGCCGCTGGCATGTCCAGCACTATCGAGTCACGTCCGATCGCCAGGATCTGGTGCCTGCGTTGCAGGTCGTCAGCCGCCGCCGGCTGGAGATGGGGGACACCTGCCCCGACCTCTTCAACGCCGTCGCATTGTCCGGATTACTGGCGAGACTGGATCGTGATGACGCCGAGGACACCAAGATCCTGAGGGCCGTCCTCGCCGACGCACCGAGCGAGATCCGGGCGGGCGTGTTCTGGGCCAACGACCGATTGGTCAGGGAGCACTACCCGAAGGACGAATGCGGCCCGTGCCCTAGGTTCCATCTGTTTCATTCGTATGGTGCATACCAGATCGAACTCAAGAAGGATGCCAAATGGCTGCTACACACGCTTTCCGACACCTCGAGGCCGCTTCCAGATCGCGAACTTGCCCTGGAGACGGCCCTCCAATACTCGCATAGCCACCCGGGTCGCCTGGCATGGCTGAAGCAACTTGTTGCGATGTCCAGCGACAGCGGAGTGCTGGAGAACCGCGCCAAAGGGTATCTGAACGCGGTGGAGAACCCGCGCCCTCCCCCCGCGTGGCAGATCGAAGGGGAAAAGCGGAAGAAAAAGGCCAAACGGAAGCACGCCAAGAATCTTGCCAGCTGGAAGCTGTTCTGGCGCGAGTTAAACAACGATCCAGAGACCGCCTTCTCGGAGAGCCGCATCGAAAACACCAGTTGGGACCTTTGGCGTGCCATGGAGAAGGATGCTCAAGATCGCTCGTTCTCCGGATGGAACCCTGGGTTCATCGAACGGGTCTTCGACAAGGACATGACGGATCGCTTCAGAGTCGCGCTCGCGGCAGTCTGGCGTAATGATCGACCTACCCTGCGGTCAGAGCGGCCTCCAGATCAGCGGAACAGCTATCTGTTGCGGTGGCAAATGGGTCTTGCTGGCCTCTATGCGGAGTCTGATGGCGCCTCCTGGGCATCCAAGCTCACAGCAGAAGAAGCTGACCTTGCTTGCCGTTACGCATTGTTGGATCTGAATCGATTGCCACCTTGGCTCGAAGCAGTTGCTAGTGCGCATCCGTCTGTTGTGGATACAACGATCGGGAACGAGCTCATGGACGAGCTAGAGGATGTAGATACGAAGCACTCGATGCTCCTACGGGATGTCTCCCATGCCTCCCCCGCGATCATCTCGCTGTTCTTGGTACGCATCCGGTCTTGGCTGAAGGATGCGCTTTCCAATGGCGATGCTTCCATCTTGGAGGCCGACAAGGTCAGATGCGCGACGAAGCTTCTTCTCGACCATGGAGACGACCAAGACGCTGCGTATTCGCGAGCAGTAGGACTATCGAGGTTGCAGCGCACACCCGAACCCGCAGAGATCCTGTTCTGGCTTCCGATCCTCGCACACCTGGATCCAGCGGTGTGCGTCGTCGAAATGGAGCGGCTGGCCATGCCGATCCCACCTGCGCCGGAATCACAGGTGGTCGGCTGGTTCTCGTCGCTGTTCGGGCACAGATCTGATCTGGATCTGGCAAGGTTCGGGGCGGAGCCTGAACTGCTGCTGCGGCTCGTCCGGCTGGCCAACCGGCACGTCAGGTTCGAGGACGATCTGCATCATGATGGCGTTTACTCGCCCGTTCCTCGGGACCATGCGCAGCATGGCCGGAGTGCGCTGGAGAGCGCGCTATTGGGCATCAAGGGACCGGGTGCATGGGAAATCACGATGCAGTTCGCCGAGGACCCTGAGGTCGCGCGTCACCGCGATCGTATCCGGGCGATAGCCTTGGAGAATTTGGCGGTAGAGTGGGATTCCGTCGTCTTGAGCGAGGCCAACGTCCTGCAACTGGAGCGGGAACATGATTTCTCACCAACCAGCCGCGTGGAAATGGCAGCCTTGCTCGACACGAGGCTTGCCGACATCGAAGATCTTCTGTTCCAGGATGCGTCACCGAGGGAGCTCTGGGCGACGATCAGCATCGAGCGACTACTGCGCCGTGCGCTGGCAGCAGAGCTGCAGAAGATGGCCCGGAGCGCCTACGTGGTCAATCAGGAAGCCGTGACGGGGGACGAGAAAGAGTCCGATATCCGCCTGACCTCTACCTCAGCTCATCTTGAGGCGGTGATTGAACTCAAGGTCGGCGAAAACGGCTACTCCTTCTCCGATCTACAGGGCGCGCTCCGTACGCAGTTGATTGGAAAGTACATGACACCGGAACATCGGCGTGTTGGCTGCTTGTTGATTTCAGTCTCGACCGACCGATTCTGGAAGGATCCGGATACGGGGAACCGAATAGGGTTCGACGAGGTGATAGCCCGGCTGGATGCTGAAGCCGCCGATTTGGCGGCTAACCTGGGGTATGGGGCGTTTGTGACTGTAAGGGGCCTCGACTTACGGCCCAAAAAAATTTAGTCGGACTGAAAAGAAGTATCTGATCAAGCTTTGGGGCGACAGCTTCCGGCGCGCCTGAGCCGTAGGCAACCGTTTATGGCACAAAGCCTAAATACAGAAGCAGCGGCGACAGCACGCGGTAGCCGCTGCAGTGCCGGATCAGCCTTGGGAATCGCTGCCAACGGCGCGACAAATCCGGATTGTGTAAAGGCCCGGCTCTTACGAGCCGGGCTCTCAGTTCAGTTCACCACTGATACCGCACCCCAGCACCGATGCCGACGCTTGAGAGGTCGTCGCCATCCAGCGAATCCACATTCACATACCCTGCCAATGAGCGGCTGGTATTGCTGACGTGGATGCTGCCGGAGATCTGGGTAAAGGTGCCGTCGAGGGCGTCCGTAGCCGGTGCGTCGATGGGCCCACGATTGGAAACGGATACCGTGCTGGTACCGTGGATCTCGTCGATGGCGCGCGCCGTCAGGCTGATGCCGGTGGGCGCAAAGCTGGCGAACAGGTTCTCCACGCTCAGGCGCAGGCCGTAGCTGACGTTGTTCTGCGTCTGGTCCTCGAAGCTGACGTTACCCCCAATACGGTCCGGGTCAGGATCTGAGGCCGGCACACGCATGCCAGACATGCTTGTCTTGACCCAGGCAAGGCCCACGAGAGGTTCCACCTGCAAGAACCCAAGCGGAATACGCCAGCCCGTTTCCAGGCGGCCGCCAATCGACGATGACCGTGTACTGAGGATTGCTGTGTCGGGCTCCAGGTTCAGGGCTGGTTGGTCGTTATCCAGATCCACCCACATCTGGCTGATCGCCATGTCCAGGTAATAACCACCTATCGTCAGACTGCTGTATGCCCCCAGATGCATCCCGCGAAGGTTCATGCGGTTGGGACTTTCGTCAAAGTCCACATCGGAACGGGCATAGCCGAGCATACCGCCGGCGACGAACGATCCCAGTTCGTTGGACTGTCCGATCCAGTCCCATCCGAACGTGGTCGTAACATCGTCTTGTACATAGCTGTTGTCAAAGCTCACAGCTTGGCTACCGACCATAATCTGCGTATTCAGATCCCGATCCGTACTCCCACTGGATACACGGAGCCAGAGCCCGCGGTCGACGTCCGCTCCTTCTGCCAGATCGCGCTGATCCACCTGCCGATCAAACCAGGCGCCGGCCGAGCGCTGCCAGAGCCGATTCGTCGCCGTCATCAACAATGGGAACTGTTGCGTACCCTGACCCTGCAGGCCATACAGCTTGTATTGTCCGGCCTCAGCATCGTATCCAATCGCGTAGAAGAAAATGCCCTTATCGATTGCGCCAAGCTCACCATCTGCCGTCTTGATCGTCCCGAACTGCACGCTGTCTGGATCGACACCGAACGCCTGCGGATCGTTCAGTTCAGCTTGTGCACCGCTTGCGTCGACGATGACCGAACCCTCCGGGTTGAAGGCCCCCCGATCACCTGGAACTTGCTGCACGATCAAAAAATTTGTTCTGCCGGTCGCATAGCCATCCCGCAGGTCGATACAGTCCGTCACCGGAAGGTCCTGGGAATTTCCTACACGAAACTCGAAGCCACAGCCTGCCTGGCCGATCTTGCCGATATCGGCGTGAGCGATGATCCGGCCAATAGCCGCACCTTCCTCATTCATGGCGCCGTGGAACCGCGCGCCCGGAAATGCAAGGATGTCGTCCGGCCAGCGGTCGCCGTCGGCCACTTGAGGCCCGTTCTGAGACACGGCGAGGAACGGGTTTCCTAGGGTATTGGTGTCAACCCCCGCGCCCATCCACATGGTCCCTGCGTTCTCGAACAGCTCGAGATTCTCGAAGCGCATCTCAGTACTGCCATCGCCGCGATCAGCGATCTTGAATCGGCTGCCCACAACGATGGTCCCTGCATTTTCAAGGCGATCCTCCCCATCGCCAAAGTCCACCAGAAAACGATCGTTCTCGGCGGGGATGCCCGAAATCGTGCGCCCGACTGGCGACGTCAACATCATGGCCCCCGGCGCGATGCTGACCGTGTCGTCTCCCGGCGAGAGCACGCTGGGTGCCGTGGCCTGCGGACTGTCACGGCCGCTCAGGTGCCAGAGTGATCCCGCATGGAAGTTGACGGCGGCACCCCCTTGCAGGCCACTGAAGTCGAAGGGCGCGAGAATGTTGACACCATCGCGCGTTCGAGAATCAATCTCGCCAAGCACCGGGTCAAGGTTAGCTGGACCAATGACGTTGACCTCGACACTGCCGCCCCCACTGCTACGCACTGCGTAGTCCACCCCGGTTTGCAGACAATCTCCGAAGCTGCAGATCGGATTCGCGATTGACTGGACTGAGATGGACGAGTTGAGGTTGATGGTGGCCACTCCGTTGGACTGGGTCGTGACCGCCGCGCCGCCGCGCGCTGTAACCGATGACAGGTTGATCGTGATGGATCCGGTATCGGCCACCGCATGTACACCACTGCCGGAGCCACCTCCCCGTACCTGCCCGCCCAGATCCAGGTTGATGGTGCCCGCTCCACTCGTCTCTGCGTGGACCCCCGTATTGCTACTCCCAGCGGAAGACTGTGTTCCGATGGTTCCCGTCGAGACCACGGAGATATCCCCACCTGTTGAAATCGCCTGCAGGCCGATACCACCGTTGGCATTGGCGTTGGCGCCTGCAGCCAAGATGTCGATGTTTCCACCGCCCGCACTGAAGGCCCGAATGCCCGCAACGCCGACACCGGATGTTCCGGATGTCGCGACGGTGCCGCCAAGGTTCAGACTGATGTTGCCACCCAGTGTTTCGGCGAGAACGCCGTACTGCACGAAGGCCGCGGCGCCCTGGACCGTACCCTGCGTCGTGACGCTGATATTCCCATTCTCTGTGGTGGCGCCGATGACCACGGGCGCACGGGTCCCGGTGGTCGCGTTGCTGCTGAGGTTTCCGGTGCCTTTGGTGATGGTCAGCCTGTTGTCACCGGTGGCTGAGGTGATGAACCCGCCCGTACCGTAGCTTGTAACCCCGTTGGCGCTGTTGACGGTCAGATCGCCGCCATTTGCGGTATGCGTGATGCCGTCGGCATAGGTAGTGGCCATGCAGTCGACAGTCCCAGGGTTGCTGCCGGTGCAGTCCGGATCCACCTGGGCGCGCAACGGGGCTGCGAGCATCCACATGGCGACGAGGGCAGTAAAGGCAATCGACCGCTGTTCAAGCTTGTTCATGGCGATCTCTCCCTTAGAAGCGCTTGGTGATGGACAGACCCACGAGTCGCGGGTCCAGGGTGAAGACATTGGTCGTCAAACCCGAGTCATCCGAGTTGAGGAAGGTGCCGGTGATCGGCGATTCGTCGAAGGCGTTCTTCACATACACCTCCACACGCAGACCCCAGTCCATCTGGTTCACCCAGAACGAGACGTTCGTATTGGTCCAGGCTTTGAGCTGGTCATATTCCGTGTTGTAGATCCGCGCGTAGCTATCGTCCTGCCAGTACCAGTCGACCCGGCCTGTCAGGTCCCAGCCCCCCGGCAGGTAGAGCGTGTGCTGGGCGCCCAGCGACACGGTGAACCGGGGCGCATTCGGTAGTTCGTTGCCGCTGAGATCCGCAAAGAAGCCGGCGCCTCCATTGGGCGCATCCAGCGCCCAGCGAAACACCCGGCCGTCGTGCTCGGGATGGATCCCCGTTCCGCCACCTGAGCGGGCCAACGGGTTCCAGATGAGTTCGCCATCCTCGAAGTACGGGATCTGCCCCATCGAGCCATCGGTCTCACCCAGAATGCCGCCCACTGGACACATGTTGATGGCACCAATGGCCGAAACTCCGTTGAACATGTTGGCCTGTGCGAAATCGGCGGCAATCAGCTCGGTGGGCATGACACAGTTGGAGGCAGCCACAACCCATGGCTTGACCACAGTCCAGTGGTCGTAGGCGATGAACTGCTCGGCTGAACCGTTCAGCCCGTCCACATACCCCGGATCACCGGGCTGGAGATCGGGGTTGTAGTCCGGGTTGGGGATTGAGGTGCGAAACACCTGATCGCCCCCTTGCGCCCGGTCCATCAAATCGATGGACTGCTCGCCATCACCGACGCGCGTGCGCAGATAGCCGACGCTGGCGTTGAACAGGGTGTTGCTGGTAGGGGCGACGGTCGCCTCCAGCTCAAGACCCCAGACCGTGGCATCAACATTCTCGTTGACGGCGGTTCTGTCAACGATCTTGCTGATCTGGTAGTCACGATAGTCATAGTAGAAGGCGCCGACATTGAGGGTCATCGCTCCGCCCAGCGACTGGTTCTTGGCGCCGACCTCCAAGGCGTTGATGTACTCAGGCTTGAAGGTCGGCGGCACCGCCGCGCCGGAAGCCTGCTGAAGCAGCAATCCGCTGGGCGGGGAAACGGTGGGCGGGTTGGCTCCGCCCCCCTTGTACCCGCGTGCAACGCTGGCATACAGGAGACTTTCATCAAGCCAGGACCACCCGAGACGCGTCGCCAAGTCCGGCTTCCAGTCGACGACCAGGCGCCCTGTCGGCTCAGTCCATTCCTGAATGATGTCGGGCAGCGCAGGGGACCCTTGGCCATTGATTGCAGAGCCCGAGAATGAGCACCAGGGTGGATTGATTCCACAGACGGACGCGACGGGTGGCGGGTCGCCATCCTCGACGAATGTCAGCTGTCTGTAGTCCGAGAGCAGCAATTGACTCGGCACTGGTGAGAAGACCTTACGGTCCCAATTCATCCGTGCCCCCACGGTGAGCTTCAGTGTGTCCGTCACGTTCCAGTACAACTCACCAAACATTGCCGCCGAATCAAGCTGGTACGGGTTGGCACTGCGGAAATAGTTATGTCCTTCACCGTCAATGCTGGCGAGGGGGTTCGGGTCGACATATCTGCACGAGCTGCCATCCTGACTACCCGCTGGACAGGGGCTCATGGGTTCGTTGAATGGCCAGAGCTGCAGCAAATGGGTGAACGCATTGCTGAAGACGAAGTAATCGTTGACCGTTTCAAAGCGGGTGTAGTTGGCGCCGAGACTGAAGTTGACGGGTCCGTCGTAGCTGGAAATCAGCCTCAGCTCCTGATTCCACTGCGTACTGGTTGACTGGGAGAGATCCTGCGCTATCAACTTGTCTGAGCACCCCAACTGCGGATCGCAGAAAACATTCGCGCCGCCGTTGTTGAGCATGTGACGGTAGTAGCCGACGCGCCGACCTTCCGCGTCGCGGACCTGGCCATTGTCATCCACGGTGTAGCCGTGATCCTCGACGCCACCGAACATGACCCCCTGATCGATCAGGCCATCTCCGTCGGAATCGGTCAGCGGAAGGTGGGTTCCACGTCCATTGTCTGGATCATCTGAGCAGTTCGCGCCATAGATCGTGAAGCCGAAGATCGACTGTTCGTTGACGGCACACGCGTTACTGGCACCAGCTCCATTCCAGATAGGGAAGGTGCTGAAACGGTTGTAGTCCTGTGTCGCCCAGTACTCATCCTTGGCATAAACCGTTTGCGAGGACAGTGTCAGGTGGTCGTTCCACTGGAAATCGAAGGACAGATCAAAAATGTCCGCGTTCGCTTGGTACGCGGGTTCAATCAGGGAGTAGATGCTGCGGAGATCGTTCGATTGGACCTGATTTCCATAGGGATCGGGCTGACAGAGGTCCAGTGTATAGGTGACGCCGAACGTATCGGTCACTGCTGAGCAGGGGGCGCTGTCGGGGTCGTCAAAGGGCCCCATCCAGTTTTGGAAGATCGGGTACTGCCCGTTACCGTCAGGGACCGTGTAGAGACTCGGACCCGCCCCAAATGGCGAGTACCACTTTCGCGGTGCGTCAGTCACGAACTGACCGACTGCAGACAAAGCCTGTGCCCAATAAATACCTGAAATATAGGGGAGCGACTCACCGTTCGGAGTTCCGTAGGCGTCAGCAGAATAGAGCGATCCACCCTTGCAGCCCTGTGAATAGGTGGCCGCCTGGACACTGGGGGCGTTGACCGGAACCCCCATGATTTCTGTCGGGCTGTCATCACGGTGACAGAGCTGTTTTGAGGTACGAACCCGATTGTCGTCCTCCTCGAAGCGCTCCCACATCAGGTTCACGCGCAGGGTGTCAGTCGGCTCCCAGCCCAGAGAGAGACGGCCGGTCCAGAGATCACGGCCATCGACGTCCTCACTGACATCGGCGTTCGCATTGGGATCCAGTGCGGCAAGGTTGGTTCCATAGCCTTCGCGATCGGTCATTGCATAGGCAACGCGCATCGCTAGCGTATCGTCGACCAAGGGGACATTGACATGGCCACGCAGACGTTGAGCGTTGTAGTTGCCTAGTTCGCCTTTGATCTCCGCCTCAAACTCGTTGACCTTCGCCTTGTTCGAGATAACATTGATGACGCCGGAGGTCGCGTTGCGGCCATACAGCGTTCCCTGCGGACCGCGCAGCACTTCCACCCGCTCGATATCCAAGTATTCTTGCTCGAACAGACGGTTGACGATGAGCGTAGTGTTGTTGAACGAGACGGCGACGCCGGGATCCGTCGTCGCCGATACGGCTTGTGTGCCGATACCGCGAATCTGGAAGTTGTATCCGGAGAAGTTTGTTTTTGAGAAGGTAACGTTCGGAATGGCCTTCAATAGATCGAAGCCGCCCTCGATCTTCTGAGCATCAAGCTGTTCCATGCTGAAGGCCGAGATGGCGATCGGCACATCCTGCAGCCGCTCGGCCTTTTTCTGGCCGGTGACGATAATTTCTTCGACACCAGCCCGGCGGGCCTGGTCGACGGAACCAATCGCGAGCCCTGCTTCAGCGGCCGCTCCGGCGCTCCCCCCGGCCGGAACGGCCTGGGATTTTGGGTCTTCGGGGACCGCGGCAAGGGCTTCGGGCAGGCCCACCATAATGGCGTTTCGGCCGGTTTGCCGGTAGGCGTAGGGGGTGCCCGCGAGCACACGATCGAGGGCATCGGCGAGGGACAGTTCCTGCTGCAGGCCATCGGCCTGGTATTCATCCAGTACATTGCCGGCCATCAGTGCCTGAACGTTGGCCTGGCGGGCGATATCGATGATGGCCGTAGACACCTTTTGTGCCGGCACATCGAATTCGAAGGTTTGCTGTAGCAGTGTCGATGCACTGGCATCTGCACTGGTCCACTGCGGTGTTTCAGTGGGGCTCTGCGCGCCGACGACGGCGGAAAGTCCCAAAAGTAAAACGCCAAAAACATGACGCACGCCCATTCTGAACGAATGCCGATGTTCGCTGGCCATCTGTTTCTCCTCCCTGTTGTGGCACGCGTTTCATGCCTCTCTAGGTATCAAGACGACTGGACGCGAGGGTTGTGAACTGGGAAGCGGGGATTGGTTATCAGCCGTTTGAACTTTTGCGGGACACCAGCACGATGTTGCCGTTGACATCGGTGTATAGATCCACCGGAAACAGCGACGGAAGGGACTGCACCCAGACATCGGCGGAATCGGTGAGCACGGCGCCGGAGAACACCAGGCGGCCCACGGCGGGATCGCGAATGAGGATGGTGCGACTGGCGTAGCGGTTGATATCGGCGATGGCCGAGGCCAGCGGTTCGTTCAGATACTCAAGGCGGCCTTCTCGCCAGGCCAATGCGCGTGACGGATCGACCGCGGCCACTGCGGGTGTCTCGTCGGGGTTGGCCCAGACCACTTCCCTGCCCGCCTCGACCCGCAAGGCATCCGCGGGCGGCGGCGCTGCGGGTTCGCGCTGCGGCGTGACGGGATACACATCGACCGTGCCTTCGGTGACGGTGACCACCATGCGGCCGCCCGCATGGCGGACATTGAAGGCGGTGCCGACGGCACGCACATAGAAGTTGCCGGCCCGCACGATGAAGGGGCGGTCCTTATTGTGTGCGACGGTGAAGTAGGCAATGCCGTCGGCCATGGTCAGCAGGCGCGCGGTGTCGGTGTACTGCAGTTGCACCGAGGACTGGGTGGCCACGTCCACCTGCGAGCCGTCGGGCAACACGGTGCGCTTCATCGGCGGCGTTGCGGCGGGCTGGGTATAGGCCACCAGGGTCTGCCAGAGCCCTTGCATCGGCCGCTGCAGCTCCAGACCGAACTGCAGGGCGACCACCCCCAGGCCGGCAGCAAGCGCCGCCCCCAGCCAGGCGCGCCGACGACGCTGACGCCGTCGTTCGCTGGTGGCCGCAGGCTGGCGCCAGGAGGACGGTGCCAGGGCCCCGCGCAAGTCCTTCGCCACGGCGGGTGCCTGGCTGGCGATGGCGCTGGCCTGATCGAAGGCCTGCTTGTTGCGGGGGTCGGACTCGTACCAGACCAGCCAGTCGTTGAGCTCGTCCTGGCTGGGCGCTTCGCCGCGCAGGCGCAGCACCCAATCCCAGGCGCGGGTGAGGCGCGCCCGTTCCTCAGTGGAAAGATGCTCAGCGGACGCCATGGATGGCCTCCCGTGCAACCTTGGGGGAATACCCCTGGATGCGCAACTGACAGTACATGCCGGCGCGGGTGAGATAGACGTGCACCATGCGGGCGCTGACCCCCAGCAGCTCACCGATGGAGGGGGCGTTGAGGCCGTCGACATGGCGCAGCAGGAAGCTGCGGCGCAGCTTCTCGGGCAGCTCGGCCAGGGCCTGGCGCAGGGTCTCGACCTCCTCCTGCCCGAGTGCGTAACGATCGGGTGAGAGTTCGTCCTGCTGGTCTTCCATGCATTCATTGCGCAGCAGGCGGGCGCGGTTGTTGCGCTCGCGGGCACGGTCGATGGCGATGTTGGCGGCGGTCTTGAACAGATAGCCGCGGAGGTAGCCGACGGCGCCGGGGCGGTCGAGTTGCAGCATGCGGACGTAGGCTTCCTGTGCCACTTCGCGGGCCTCGTGCGGATCACCCACGCGGGTCATCAGGAAGGCGTGCAGCGACTGATTGTGCTCGCGCACCAGGTTGGCGACCTGCTCGCTGTGACACACCGGGGCCTCAGCCTGCCCCTCCGCGGGGGACGGGGCGGCGCCGGAATCCTCGGGGTCGGGGCGGCGGGTGTTCACGGGCGTGGGTCAGGCTGTGCTTTGGGTGGCGGGCTATCCAGTAGAAGACGAGTGAGTACGGGAGAAATGAACTGGCGGCGGCCAGGGGCCTGATGACAGCATCCGCGCAAGCGGCCATCAGGGCAACCCACGAGACTTCGCTTTCGCTTGGGCGGCCTTCAGAATGCGGTACGGGCACCCGCCCGCCCGTTCGGTTCCGCTCCGCCTCACGTGCGTCGGCGGCACCCCAACAAGGAAGCTCATGCCCAAGCAGATCACCGTCATCCTCGGCCACCCGGATGCCACCAGCTTCTGTGGCGCCATCGCGGATCACTATGTGGCGTCGGCACGCGCGGCGGGCCATGAGGTACGGCTGTTCCGGCTGGGCGAGATCGCGTTCGATCCGGTGTTGCGTCATGGCTACACACAGCGGCAAACGCTGGAACCGGGGCTGGAGGCGGTTCGCGACGCCATCGACTGGGCGCAGCATCTGGTGTTCGTCTATCCGATCTGGTGGGGTGCGATGCCGGCGATCCTGAAGGGCATGTTCGACCGCCTGTTTCTGCCCGGCTTCGCTTTCAAGTACCGCGAGGGATCGTCGTGGTGGGACCGGCTCCTGAGCGGCCGCAGTGCCCACGCCATCACCACCATGGACACCCCGCCGTGGTATTTCCGGCTGGTCTACACGATGCCGGGTCATCACCAGATGCGAAAGACCATTCTCGAGTTCTGCGGAATCAAACCGGTGCGAATCACCTCCTTCGGCCCGGTGCGTCACGCCTCGGCGGCCAAGCGAACGCAATGGCTGGCGGCGGTGGCGCGCGCTGCGGCGCGGGACTGAGACCCTGTCGTCGGCAACCGAGCGCTCCGCTTCGATTCATCATTAAACCTAACGGTTGACAATTTCGCCGCAAGGCTTATATTCAACCACATGGTTAATCATTCAGACCCTCAGCTCGACTGCCTGTTCCACGCCCTGGCCGACCCGACGCGGCGACACATGCTGCAGCGCCTGGCGCAGACACCGCAGACGGTGAGCGCGCTGGCAGAGCCCTTCGCGATGTCGCTGGCAGCCGCCTCCAAGCACATCAAGGTGCTGGAGCGCGCCGGCCTGGTGCAGCGCGAGGTGCAGGGCCGCACCCATACCTGTCGCCTCGATGCCCACCCGCTGCATGGCGGGCTGGAGTGGATCCGCCACTACGAGCGCTTCTGGACCGACCGCCTCGACACCCTCGAAGCCCTGCTGCAGGCAGAGGACCGCGATGCAGCAGCGCCACGCCGATCAATCCGCAAACCCCCTCGCAAACCCAAAAGGAGTACTCCATGAACGACTTCGGCGTCATCACCGCCCCCGACACCGTACACATCACCCGTCGCCTGCCCGGCCCCATCGAGCGGGTCTGGGCCTACCTGACGGAATCCGACAAGCGCGCCCAATGGCTCGCCAGCGGCCCCATGGACCTGCGGCCGGGTGGCGCCATCGCCCTCACCTTCAACAATTCCGAACTCACCGGCAACGACGGCACACCGCCGCCGAAATATGCGGCCCATGCCTGCCAGGCCGAAATGACCGCCGAGGTGCTGGAATGCGATCCGCCGCACCTGCTGCGGCAGAGCTGGGGCAAGACCTCGGAGGTCTGCTTCACCTTGAGGGTAGAGGGTGATCAGGTGGTGCTGGAGGTGCTCCACACACGGCTGCCCGACCGCGACAACATGCTCAGCGTTTCGGCCGGCTGGCATGCGCATCTGGAGATTCTCATCGCCCGTCTCAAGGGCGAGACGCCACCGGGCTTCTGGCCGCTGCACACCCAGTTGGAAGCCGCTTATGACCAGCGGCTTCCGCAGGCACCCTGACCGCGGCGCTCAGGTGCTTTGAATGCGCCGGAACGGCTGCGCCGCTTCCAGGCCGTAGGCGAGTTCCAGCAGGGTGCGCTCGGCGCCGTGCGCGCCCTGCAACTGGATGCCGATGGGCACGCCCTCGGCACTCCAGCCCATCGGCAAGGAGATGGCGGGGCTGCCGGCCACGTTGTTGAGCGGGGTGAAGGCGACATAACGGCGGAGGCGCTCGATGAGCGACTCGAAGGGCTGCGCCGGCGTCAGGTAACCGATGCGCGGCGGAGTGTGCGCCAGCACCGGGCTGAGCACGACGTCGAAACGGCGCTGGCGGAAGGTCTCGGCATATTGCGCGCGCGCCCTGCGCAGGCGCAGCAGGGTGCCGGGGAAGCGCCACTTGTGGCGGGCGAAGTGTTCCGCCAGCCCGCGGCTGAGCGGGTCGATACGGCGGGCGTCGAAACCGGGAGCCAGTACCTGCCGGCCGAAGCGCGACAGCATGAAGGCGAGAAAGCCCCAGTACAGCGTGAAATCGTCGGGGAAGCTGTCCGGCACCGGCGCCGCGATGGCTTCGATATGGTGGCCCTGGTCGGCCAGCAGGCGCGCGGAGTGTTCCACCGCGGCGCGGGTGGGGCCATCGGTGGCAGTGCCGGTGATGGAGTCGATCACCATGGCGATGCGCAGGCCGGCCCGCCCCGGCCCTTCCACCAGACCCACCGGCGGCAGCTTGCGGTGGCGCCAGGTGCGCTCCATGCCAGCGAGGAAGTGGGCGGTGTCGCGCACGCTGCGGGTCACCACCCCTTCCGAGATGATGTTGATGGGCAGGCCGCGTGCAGCGGTGTCGTCGACGTGGCGTCCGCGTGTCGGCTTCAGGCCTACCAGGCCACAGCAGGCGGCGGGGATGCGGATGGAGCCGCCGCCGTCATTGGCATGGGCGATCGGCACCACGCCGGACGCCACCAATGCCGCGGCACCACCGGACGAGGCGCCCGGCGAGTAGTCGGGGGCCCAGGGGTTGCGGGTGGGCGGCGTGCCGTCAGCAAACTCGGTGGCGGCGTTGAAGCCGAATTCCGGCAACCGGCTCTTGCCGAGATTGACGAAGCCCTGCGCCCGATACTGCCGCACGTAGGGGCCATCGCCCTTGGCCGGTCGCGGCGTCACTGCAGCCGACCCATGGCCGGTCGGCAAACCAGCAACATCCACGTTGTCCTTGATGAAAGTCGGCACGCCGGCAAAGACGCCCTGCACCGGCCGGGTCGCCACCCGCCGGGCGCCTTCGAAATCTGGATGGGCAATGGCGTTCAGCGCAGCCATACCCTCGGCGCGCGCGATGGCCGCCTCGCAGGCTTCAGCCGCGGAAATCTCGCCGGATGCGATCCGGGCGGCCAGCCCGACTGCATCGTCGTCGCCCAGGGCGTCATCGCGAAAGGCGTGTTGGGTCATGTCCGTGGTCCTCCATGGTGTCCGGCATGGCCGGGATATTGTCCTCAGACCTGACGATGCTTCCAGGATCCGCGGGTGAACAGCCAAAGGGTAAACAGCCCCACGGCGGTCTCGGAGACGAACACGCCCCAGAACACTCCGGTGGAGCCGCCCTGCAGCAGCAGGGCCAGTACATAGCACAGGGGAATCTGGATCAGCCAGAAGAACACCAGGTTGATCTTGGTCGGCGTCACCGTATCGCCGGCACCGTTGAACGCCTGGGTAGCCACCATCCACCAGCCGTAGACGAAGTAGGAATAGGACAGGATGCGCAGCCACTCTGCCCCCACCGCGACAACGCCAGGGTCATCCGAGAACAGGCCGATCAGCGCTTCATTGAAGCAGAAGAACAATAGCGACACGCCGACCATGAACACCATGTTGTAGCGCCCGACTGCCCACACCGAAGCCTCGGCGCGGTCGGGCTGACCGGCGCCCAAGCTCTGCCCAACGAGGGTGGCGGCGGCGTTGGACATGCCCCAGGCCGGCATCAAGGTAAACATCATGAGACGGATGGTAATGGTGGCGCCGGCCACCGCCTCGCTGCTGATGCTGGCGAGGATGCGCATGAGGAAGATCCACGAGGTCATGCCGACGACCATCTGGCCGATCCCGCCGAGGGAGGTGCGGACGATCGACAGCGCCACCGACAGGTCCAGCCGCAATTGCGCCCACCGCACCTGGATGTGCTGCCCGCCGCGCAGCAGCCAGTACAGCGCCAACAACACGCCGACCCCACGGCCAATGACGGTGGCGATGGCGGCACCCTCGATCCCCATCGCCGGCACCGGGCCCCCGCCGAAGATCAGCAGCGGATCGAGCACGATGTTGAGACCGTTGGCGACCCACAGCACGCGCATGGCGATGGCGGCATCGCCGGCGCCGCGGAAGATGGCGTTGATGATGAACAGCCAGACGATCACCAGGTTGCTGCCCAGCATCCACTGGGTATAAGCCACGCCGTGGGTCAGCACCCAGTCATCGGCCCCCATCAGGGCCAGCAGTTCGCGGGCGTAGACGATGCCCATCACACCCAGGGGCAGCGACAGCATCAGCCCGACCAGGATCGCCTGCACCGCCGCCACCCCCGCCTGGTCCGGCCGCTTTTCGCCAACCCGACGCGCCACGGCAGCGGTGACCGCCATGCCCAGCCCCATGGCGACCGCATAGAGCAGGAACAGGAAGGTCTCGGTGAGGCCGACGGTGGCCACCGCCGAGGCGCCGAGCTTGCCGACGAAGAAGATGTCGACCACCGCAAACAGCGACTCCATCGCCAGTTCCAGCACCATCGGGACGCCCAACAGCAGGATGGCGCGCCGCAGGGGGATGGCGGTGTAGTCAGCTTCGGTGCCGCGCACGGCATCGCGCAGCCCCTGCCACAGGGAACTGGGCGGTGGCGGCGGCAGTGCGGCCACTGCGGGTTGGGTCTCGATGATGTCGGTCATGCCTGGGGCGCCTTCGGTGTACGGAGCGAGTGGCCCCGCTGATCGTCGATCGACAGGGCCCGATATCGACCGGACGCTGCGGAAACGATCATCACGCCGAAACCGCCGTTACGGTTGCCCCGGCGATGACCGCACCCCCTAGTGGGTGTGTTCGCCCTCGCCGCCGTGGTCATGGTCGACATCGGCATGGTCGCCATGGTCGCCATGGGAATGGCCGGCGTCATCGCTCGGCCGGGTGGCCGAGCCCCGCACTTCAGCCGTCACGGTCTGCGCCGGGCCGTCAGTGAACTGCAGGGTCAGCGGCACCGAGGTGCCGGCCGTCAGGCCCGGCGAAGGCGCGATCAACATCAGGTGGATGCCGCCAGGGGCCAAGGTCACGGTCTCGCCGGCAGGAATCAACAGCCCGTCGGTCAGCGGCCGCATCTGCATCATCCCGTCATTCATCCGCATCTCGTGGATCTCCACCCGTTCGGCGGCCATCGTCGCGACGGCCTGCAACCGGCGGTCCTGCGGACCAGGGTTGGTCAGCGTGAGGTAGCCCCCGGCCACCGGTGCCGGTGGCGTCGGTTCGCGAACCCAGACATCGGTTACCACCAGTGCCGGCTGCGCCGCCGACACGGCGGGTGTGGCGGGCGTGACGGGCTCGGTGCCGCGGTCACAGGCGGCGAGGGTCAGAGAAACCAGAAGCAGCAGCGGCAGGCGCATGACAGGGCTCGTGCAAAAGAAGGGGGATGATGCGTCGGTGGGGGCAATCGGGCAACGGCTCAGCGCTGACACTCGGCATGCTGCGGGCAGCTCAGCAGATGATCGTTGACCACCCCGACCGCCTGCAGATAGGCGTAAAGGATGGTGCTGCCGACAAAGGTGAAATCGCGCTTCTGCAAGTCCTTGCTGATGCGATCGGACAGCGGCGTGCGGGCCGGAACCTGCTGTTGCGTGGTCCAGCGGTTGACCACCGGCTGGCCATCGACCTGCCCCCACAGATACGGCCCCAGCCCACCAACCTCGTCACGCAGCCGCAGATACGCGCGCGCGTTGCGGCGCGCCGACGCCACCTTCAGCCGATTGCGGACGATGCGGGCATCGGTGAGGCGCTGCGCCAGATCGTCGTCGCTGTAGGCCGCCATGCGCTCGATGTCGTAGCCGTCGAACACCGCGCGGTAGCCCTCGCGCTTGCGCAGGATGGTCGCCCACGACAAGCCGGCTTGTGCCCCTTCGAGCATCAGAAACTCGAACAGCGTGCGTTCGTCGTGCTGGGGGCGACCCCATTCGGTGTCGTGGTAGTGGCGTTCCTCGTCGGCCTTGTCGGCCCAGGGGCAGCGCGGCATGGTCGCTCTCACGGGTGGTTTGCGGCACAGTTTAGGCATGAACGCCGAACTCGTCGCCGACCCCAATGGCCCGGCGGACCCCGGCTCGCCGCTGGGCCGGCTGGCGACCGAGGTCCGGGCCTGCACGCTGTGTGCCGCGCACCTGCCGCTGGGCCCGCGCCCGGTGATCCGGCTGGATGTCCACGCCCGCGTCCTCATCATCGGCCAGGCGCCGGGGACCCGCGTGCATGCCAGTGGCACGCCCTGGGATGACCCCAGCGGCGACCGCCTGCGCCGCTGGCTGGACGTCGATGCTGACGCCTTCTATGCGCTCGAACGCTTCGCGCTGATGCCGATGGGCTTCTGTTATCCCGGCAAGGGCCAGGGCGGTGATCTGCCGCCGCGGCCGGAATGCGCGCCGCGCTGGCATGCGCCTTTGCGTGCGGCGATGCCGAACATCCGCCTTACGGTGCTGCCCGGTCGCCACGGCCAGCAGTACTACCTCGACACACGCGGCGAATCGCTGGAGACCACCGTGCGCCGGTATCGGGACTTTCTCGATCACGGCTTCTTCCCCCTGCCGCATCCCAGCCCGCGCAACACCCGCTGGCTACGCGACCGACCCTGGTTCGAGGCCGAGGTGGTGCCCGCGCTGCAGCAGGCGGTTGCCGCCGCCCTCACCGGCTGACGGCGCGCTGCCACTACACTGCGGGCTGACCCGCGACTGGACCGCCCGTGACCGACACCGACACCGCGCCTGCTGACTCCCGCCTCGACCGTGCGCTCGCCGCCATCGAGCGCACCGGCAACGCCCTGCCCGATCCGGCACTGCTGTTCGTCGGCCTGCTGGCCATCGTCTGGGCGTTGTCGTGGGCCCTGTCCGGCATCGATTTTGGAGTGATCGACCCGCGTACCGGTGCGTCGCTGGAGGTGCACAACCAGTTGAGCGCCACCGCGCTCACCCGCTTCATGACTGAGCTGGTCCCCACCTTCAGTCACTTCCACCCGGTGGGAGTGGTGTTGGTGGCCCTGCTGGGGATCGGCGTGGCCGAGCACACCGGCTTCATCAATGCCGCACTACGCGGCCTGCTGGCGGTAACTGCACGCCGTTGGCTGACACCGATGCTGATTGCCGTCGGCATTCTCAGCCACACCGCCGCAGATGCCGGTTACGTGCTGGTGATCCCCCTGGGCGGCGTGATCTTCTATGCCGCCGGGCGCCATCCGTTAGCGGGCATCGCGGCGGCGTTTGCCGGTGTCTCCGGCGGATTCTCGGCCAACGTGGTGCCGTCGGCCCTGGACCCGATGCTGGCCGGGTTGACCGAAGCCGGCGCGCAGATCCTCGATCCGTCGTTTTCGGCCAACCCGCTCAACAACTACTTCTTCACCGGCGTGTCATCGGTGCTGATCATCGCGCTCGGCTGGTGGTTGACCGACCGGGTGGTGGAACCCCGTCTGCAACGGATGCCCCTCGACGGCGAACTGGGCGATCTGCCGACCCTCACCGCGCTCGACGCCGTTGAACGCCGTGCGCTGCGATGGGCGCTGGCCCTGATGCTGACGTCAGTGGTGCTGCTGGGCCTGTCGATGCTGCCGGCCGAATCCGCCTGGCGCGCCGCCGACGGCGGCCTCACCTCGGCCGGCGCGCCGCTGATGCAGGCCATCGTCGGCCTGATCTTCCTGCTGTTTCTGCTGCCCGGCATCGCCTACGGGGTGGCGGCCGGCACCGTGCGCAGCAGCCGCGACATCATCACCGGCATGAGCAAGACCATGAGCACCATGGGCTATTACCTGGTGATCATGTTCTGCATCGCCCAGTTCGTGTCGGCGTTCAGCCACTCCAACCTCGGCGTACTGCTGGCACTGCAGGGGGCAGCGGCGTTGCAAGCGCTGGCGCTGCCGGGGGCGATCACCATCGTCGGCATCATCCTGCTCACCGGCGTGATCAACCTGTTCGTCGGCTCGGCCTCGGCCAAGTGGGCGCTGCTGGCGCCGATCTTCGTGCCGCTGCTGATGCAGTTGGGGCTGTCACCGGACCTGACCCAGGCGGCCTACCGAATCGGCGATTCGAGCACCAATATCATCACGCCGCTGATGCCCTACTTTCCGCTGGTGGTGGTGTATTGCCAACGCTACGTGAAGGGCACGGGCGTCGGCACCCTGACGGCGATGATGCTGCCCTATTCCGTCGCCTTCCTGCTGCTGTGGACCATCCTGCTGATGATCTGGTGGGCGATGGGCCTGCCGCTGGGGTTGCAGGCCAGCTATGCCTATGCGCCTTGAGCCGCCTCGTCGCGGCGTACGCGAAACCACGCCGCATAAAGCGCCGGCAGGAACAACAGCGTGAGCCCGGTGGCGGCGATCAGGCCGCCCATGATCGCCACCGCCATCGGCCCGAAGAAGACACTGCGTGACAGCGGGATCATCGCCAGCACCGCCGCCAGCGCGGTCAGCACAATCGGACGGAAGCGCCTCACT
Organism: Flagellatimonas centrodinii; assembly: GCF_016918765.2. Lineage (GTDB taxonomy): Bacteria > Pseudomonadota > Gammaproteobacteria > Nevskiales > Nevskiaceae > Polycyclovorans > Polycyclovorans centrodinii. The sequence continues at coordinate 2,226,377 of NZ_CP092104.1, read as the reverse complement.
GTGGCGTCGATGATGGCCTCGTAGCGCGGACTGCCAGCCGCAATGTCGTGCTCGATCTGGTCCACCAGAATCACCGAGTTGCGCATGATCATGCCGGACAAGGCAATGGTCCCGAGCATGGCGACAAACCCGAACGGCGCCTGCAGAAGCAGCATGAAGATCGCCACGCCGATGATGCCCAACGGCGCCGTCAGCACGACCATCATCACCAGCGAGAAGCGTTTGAGCTGAAAGATCAGCAGGGTCAGCACGGCGATGACGAACACCGGCATGCCCTTGTTGACCGACTTCTGACCCTTCGCCGATTCCTCAACGGTGCCGCCCTGGGTGATGAGATAGCCCGGCGGCAGACTGTCCTGCACCGGCCCCAGTTGTGACTGGATCTGCGCGGTGACCACCGGCGCCTGCACGTTGGTATAGACGTCGGCGCGCACGGTCACGGTCGGCAGTCGATCGCGTCGCCAGGTAATACCGTACTCGTGGTCATATTCGAACGTGGCAAGTTGATCGAGCGGAATACTGCCGCCAGTGGCGGTGGGGATGGCGGTCGATTCCATCAAGCTCATGTGCTGGCGTTCATCTGGTGGCCCGCGGAACAAGACGTCGATCAGTTCGTTGTCCTGCCTAAGCTGGGTCACCCGCAGTCCGATCAGGGAATTCTGAAGGTACTGGGCCACCGATTCGGCGCTGACGCCCAGGGCCTGGGCGCGATCCTGATCAAGAATCACGCGCACCGTTTTCGATGGCTCCACCCAGTCGAGATGAGTGTTGGCAGCGTTGGGATTGGCCCGCATGATGGCGGCGATCCGCTCGGCCACCTGATGCAGGATCTTCGGGTCTTCACCCGATACCCGGAACTGCACCGGGTACCCCACCGGGGGGCCATTCTCCAATCGCAACACGCGCCAGCGTGCATCCGGGAACACTGCCGGCAGTCGCTGCACCAGCTCGCGACGCACGCGTTCGCGTGCCTGCAGGTCGCGGGTGGTCACCACGTACTGGGTGAAACTCGGTGTCGGCAGCTGCTGGTCCAGCGGCAGAAAGAAGCGCGGCGCACCGCTGCCGACATAGCCAACGAAGCTCTCGAGATCATCAGCGATGGTGGGTTCGCCCTTGAGCAGCGCCTCCAGTCGCAGGGCGGCATCCTGTGTTGCCTGCAATGACGCGCCTTCGGGCAGCTTGATATCGATCATCAGCTCCAGGCGGGTCGAGGCCGGAAAGAACTGCTGCGGCACCAGACGGAACAGCGACACCGAGCCGACGAACAGGGCGACGGTGACGGCGATAACAATCCAGCGATGATCGACACAGCGAGCCACCAGTCGACGGAATCGCTGATAGAAGCGGGTCTGATAGGGATCGTGATGCTCGCCTGCCGCCCGCTCCGGCAACAGCTTGTAACCGAGATACGGCACGAACACCACGGCCGCCAGCCACGAAATCAGCAGCGACAGGCCAACCACCTGGAAGATCGACCGCGTGTACTCACCGGTAGAACTTTCGGCGATGCCGATGGGCAGAAATCCGGCCGCCGTCACCAGGGTGCCGGTCAGCATCGGAAACGCAGTGGAGGTGTACATGAAGGCCGCCGCCTTGGCGCGGTCCCAGCCCTGCTCCATCTTGATGGCCATCATCTCCACCGCGATGATGGCATCGTCCACCAATAGCCCCAACGCCAACACCAGGGCGCCCAGGCTGATCTTGTGCAGGTCAATGCCAAAGTACTTCATGGCGAGAAAGGTCATCGCCAACACCAGCGGAATCGACAGTGCCACCACCAGCCCGGTACGCAGACCGAGCGAGAAGAAGCTCACCAGCAACACGATGATGACCGCCTCGGCCAGAACCTTGACGAACTCGGCGACGCCGCGCTTCACCGCGCGAGGCTGATCGGCGATTCGACTGAGGGTGAGACCCAGCGGCAAGGTCTCCTGAATGCGGTTGAACTCGCGGTCGAGCGCCTTGCCGAGCCGGATGATGTCTCCCCCTTTGACCATCGAGACGCCGATGGCCAGCGCTGGCTCGGCGCCAAACCGGACCTGCGGCGCTGCTGGATCGGCGTAGCCCCGGTGCACTTCGGCAACGTCTGAGAGACGGATGGTTCGGCCTTCGTAGCTGATGGCAAGCGTAGCCAGCTGTTCAGCCGTCTTGATGTGGTTGTTGGTGCGGACATAGATGCGATCGTGTCCAAGCTCGAAGTATCCGGCCGGAGCGATCGCGTTGGCTGCCCGGATGGCCTCGAACACGACCTCGGGCGGCACCCCTAGACGCGCCTGTTTGGTGTTGGCAAACCGGACTTCGATGGTCTGCGGCTGGGTCCCGAAGAATTCGACCTTGGCAACGTCGGCGATCCGCAGTAGCCGCGCACGAATGCGATCCCCGTAGTCCTCCAGCTCGGCATCGCTGAAATCCTTTCCGGTGAGGGCATACATGTTGCCAAAGGTGTCGCCGAATTCATCGTTGAAGAAGGGGCCAAAGGTTCCGGCCGGCAGGGTGTGGCGGATATCGCCGACCTTCTTGCGCACTTCGTAGAACGCATCGGAAATCCGCTTGGGATCGATGTCGTCGCGGACAAAGAAAAACACCTGACTTTCACCCGGCCGCGAGTAAGAGCGGATGAAATCGGGGTAGGCGCTTTCCTGCAGCTTTTCCTCGATACGGTCGGTAACCTGGGCTTCCACTTCCTCTGCGGTGGCTCCGGGCCACTGGGTGTTGATCACCATCACCCGAAAGGTGAACGGCGGATCTTCAGACTGCCCCAGCGTGAGATAGCTGTAGGTGCCGAGCACCGCAAACAACACCATGAAATACAGCACGATGCCCTGGTGATTCAGGGCCCAGCGGGAGAGGTTGAAGTTCATGGGCCGGTCCGACTCAACGCTCTGCACGCTGGCGCTGGATCACCGTCACCGCCTGACCGGGACTGAGCAGATGGACCCCCGCCGAGACCAGCGCGCGGTCCGGGCCGAGGTCACCCGCCACCACCACGCCCTGCTCGGTGTAGCGGTCCACTTCGACCGACAGCGGATGCACCGTGTCGTTCTCGTCCACCTGCCACACCACGGGTGTGCCATCGAGCTCGCCCAGTGCCGAAGACGGGATACCGAACAGCGGACGATCAGCCCCCAGCTGCAAGAACGCCGAGGCGGTCATGCCGAGCCGCACGCGGTCGTCAGCATCCACCAAGGCGAGGCGCACGCGATGGGTCCGGGTCAGCTGATCGGCCTGCGGCGAGATTTCGCGCACGGTCGCGGTGTAGCGAGACGCTGGCAGCGCCCACAGCCGGACCTGCAAGCCGGGCGCCTGGCGGAGACCGTCGAGTCGGCCCTCGGGCACTTGGACCTCGACTTCCCGGCTCTCATCCGGAACGAACTGCAGCACCGGCTGCCCGAGCGTGAGCACTTGCCCCGGCTCGGCCAGCACTCGGGTGATGAGGCCATCGCGGTCAGCGGTGAGATCGGTATAGCGTCGCTGGTTGCGGCTTACGGCATGCTCGGCCTTCGCCTGGTCCAACCGTGCCATCGCCAGCTTGTAGGTATTCTCGCGTAGCTCGAAGGCCGAGGCACTGATGAAGTTGCGTTCGAGCAGGCCGCGGTAGCGCTCAAGCTCCGCTTCCGCGAGCCGCAGGTCGGCCTCGGCGGCGGTCACCGCGGCCTGTGCCGCATTGCTGGCAAGTCGGGTGTCTTCGGGGTCGATCCGGGCCAACAACTGACCGGCCTTCACCTGGTCGCCGGCATCCACCTCACGCGATACCAGCTTGCCGCCAATGCGGAAGCCGAGCGCGGCTTCCTCACGCGCCACCACGGTGCCGGGAAACAGGGAGGTCCCCGCTACGGCAACCGGCTGCGGAAACTCGACCACCACTGGCCGCTGCGGCACGGTGAGCCCGGAGTTCTCGCCACAGGCGGCCAGCGTAACCACCATCACCGCTGTCCAGATACGCATACACTTCCCGCCCTTCGCTCGGCTGTTTATAAACTGTACCGTATAGTATATAAATTCGATCCACGCGCAAGCGTAGACTCCACCGAGCCCAGAAAAGGATTCAGGTTGCATTGAAAACCGCTGCCAAACGCCCACGCCAAACCGAGCGCGCCAACCCGGCGGCGGAGCCACGCCGTGGTCGCCCCAAGGATCCGGAGAAGCGAACCGCGATCCTCCGTGCCGCCACTCGGTTGTTCGCCTCGCGCGGCTATGCAGGCAGCAGCATGGAAGCCATTGCGCAGGCAGCGGGTGTCTCAAAACTGACGCTGTACTCGCACTTCACCGCCAAGGACGCGCTGTTCTCCGAGGCGGTGGTGCAGGCCTGTGAGGAACATGCGCCGCCCGCGTATTTCGACCCCGCCAGCGCCCTGCCCCTGCGCGAACGGCTGCGTCGAATCGGCCTCGGGTTCATCGATCTGGTGATGGAGCCGGAGGTCATCAGTGTCTATCGGATGATGGCCGCACAGGCGCGCAGCTCGGACAAGCTCGGTCGACTGTTCTTTACCGCCGGCCCGCAACGCACCATCGATCAGTTCGCGCGACTACTGGACGCCGCAGTCGCCGCCGGCGAGCTCGATGTCGAAGACAGCCAAGCGGCGGCAGGTCATTTCTTCTGTCTGCTGAAAGGCGTCTGCCACTTGCAGGTGTTAATGGCATGCCGACCCGCACCCAAACATGCCGAGCGGGTGGCACAGGTTGAGAATGCGGTGACGGTATTCCTGCGGGCCTACTCGCCGCGCGGCTGAGCTGCGGCCTCCGGCGACCACGCCGCCAACTTCCGTTCGACCGCCTCGAGGTCCGGCACCATGGCTTCCTGGCTGGCGATCCGCACGCGAGCCAACAGCATGTCGTCGTGATCGTCCGCCTTCAGCGACAGGGGCGCCATGGCCGCGCGATTGAGCGTGACGAGATGCGGGTATCCCTGGGCAAGGATGGCAAATCGCGCCGGTGCCCAGTGACGGCCGACGCTCTGCACCACCACCACCCGGCTGCGACGCGACCCGAGCCCCTCTGCCGCACCGTTGAGACCTTCCAGCCGCACCACGGGCAGTGATCGCCCCTGCCAGGTGAGGGCACCCAACAACCAGTCCGGCGCCTGTGGCACGACGTCCACCGCCTCGCGCGACACCACTTCAAGCACGGCACTGTTGGGCAGAAGGGCGGTGTCGCCCTCGAGCGCGATCAGCACGGCGTGGAGCTGTTCGTCGCTCATGCGCCGCGATCCTTGAGCACATCCTGGAGTTCAGTCATCAGCTGCTCTTCCTGGTAGGGCTTGATGAGATAGCGATCGACCCCGATGTCCTGCGCTCGCGCCCGGTGTTTTTCACCGGAACGGGAGGTGATCATGATGATCGGCACGTTGCGAATGCGCTCGCTGTTGCGGATGAATGTCGCCACCTCGAAACCATCGGCACGTGGCATTTCGATATCGAGAAGAATCGCCACCGGTGCCAGCGTCTGTAGCTGGGCCATGGCATCGAGACCATCCTTGGCGGTGGCCACCCGGTAGCCATTGCGGCCGAGCAGACGTTCGGTGACACGACGGATGGTGATGGAGTCATCGACCACCAGCACCAGCGGACGCAGATCGACATCCTGCGATTGCAACACTTGCGCCACCCGAGCCCGTCGCGCCCGCGCCTGCACCAATGCCGGGGCATCGAGAATCAGCACCACCCGCCCATCGGCGAGGATGGTCGCACTGCTGATGCCGTTGACGGAGCTGACCAGCGGCCCCACAGCCTTGGAGACGATTTCACGGTTGCCGAGCAGTTGATCCACCACCATCGCGGTGTGCCGCGCCTCGGCCCCCGGCCCCTCGGGCGTGCGAATCAACACGGCATGGACGGTCCGGCTGGCCTCCCGGTTGGGCCGGGCCATACCCAGGTAGTCACCGAGATACCGAACGCGATACGCCTGACCGCCGTATAGGTAAGGCGTGCCGCCTTCCCGCAGATGGTTGTCGAGTGCTTCCGAGGCGATGCGGACAATCCCTTCGATGCTGCCCAACGGGAGCGCGTAGAGCTCGCCGCTCACCCCGACCATCAACGCTTGCGAAATGGCCAGGGTCAGGGGCAGTCGGACCTGGAATCGGGCTCCGGCGCCCGGACGCGCCTCCACGGCCAAGGTGCCACCGAGCTGTTTGACCTCTGAGGCAACCACATCCATGCCGATCCCACGTCCGGCGTCCTGTGTCAGCTCTCGTGCGGTCGAGAAGCCCGGTTCAAAAATGAACGCAGTGAGATCATCGCCGGTAACCACAGCCTCGGCATGCATCAGCCCGCGGCGAATCGCGGTCTCGCGGATGGCGTCATGATCAAGACCACGGCCGTCGTCGGACAGGTCGAGCAGCAGCTGACTGCCTTCACGCTGCAGGCGGATGCGGACCGTCCCCAGCGCCGGCTTGCCCACGGCCTCACGTTGTTCGGGCGCCTCGATTCCGTGAACCACGGCATTGCGAAGCAGATGTTCCAGTGGCGCCGTCATGCGTTCAAGCACGTTGCGATCCAGTTCCGCCTCATCCCCCTCGACAATCAGGGTGACCTGCTTGCCGGTTTCCTGTGCGGCATTGCGCACCACCCGCTCAAGGCGTGTGATCTGGCGGCCGAAGGGCACCATCAAGGTCCCCATCAGGTGTTGCTGCACCTCGGTGCTGATGCGCCCCTGCTGCAGCAGCAGTGACTCGCTCTCGGAGACCAGTCCATCCATGCTGTCGTGCAACGCGCCGAGGTCACCCACCGACTCCGACAGCGCGCGCGACAGCTCCTGCATGCGCGTGTACCGGTCCATCTCCAGGGGATCGAAGTCGCCGGCGTAGCGATCCTGCTCGGGTGCCGTGTCGACCAGGCCGCGGGCGTTGATCTGAGCATCGGTCTCGGCGCCGAGCTCACGCAACTGGTCACGCATGCGGCCGATCGCCTGCACCATTTCCGACAACTGCATGCCGAGTCCGGCAACCTGCTCTTCCAGCCGTGATCGATAGATCGAGATCTCGCCGACCTCATTGAGCATGCCGTCTAGCCGTTCCACCGGCACACGGGCGGTTTCGCGCCGCAGGGCAGCAAGACCGGACTGCTCGTCTTCCGGGTGCCAGAACAGCAGCGGGTCCCAGGTGCCGGGGTTGGCCACCGGGCTTGCGACGATGGTATCCGGCGCGGGTGCTGGTTCGACGACCTCCGGAGCCGCGGTCGGGATTGGAGCCGGCGCTTCAACAGCGGCGGTCCGGCTGACCGGCGCGCGCAGACTGTCGAGCTGGGCATGGAGCTGCTCGACATCGCCCGAAACCGTCTGCAACAAGGTCTCGGTAGCCGCCATGTCCGGCAGATCATCGAGGGCTTCGAGTCGTGTTTCGAGGCCGTGCGCGAGGTCCCCCATTTCTCGCCAACCGGACATTCGCGCACCGCCCTTGAGCGTATGCAAGGCACGTTGAACGTCGCGACGCGGCGCACTTTCGTGGGGCTGCTGGCGCCAGCGCGCCATGGCCGCATCGATGCTTTCCATCAGCTCTGCGGCTTCCGCTGCGAAGATGTCCAGCAGCTCGGTATCAGCAACCTCGGACGCCTTCATCACCCGAGGCGCCGGCGTTGGCGTTGGCGCCAGGTCTGGAGATGGCGGGGGTGACGACATCGCCGTTAGCGGCTTGACCATCGGCAGCGCCTGCAGAAGATCAGCGTCCGCCATCACCGATTCGGTGTCGACCACATCACCGGCTGCCAGCGCATCGAGGACGCCATGCAGTTGATCCGTCACCAGGCTCAGGCGCGCAAACACCGACGCAGGTACGGCCTGTCCCTGAAGCTCGATGAGCTGTGATTCCAGGTGGTGGGCGATGGCGCCGAGGTCGGTCAGCCCGGCGACACGCGCACTGCCTTTCAGCGTGTGCAGGATGCGCTTGACCTCGGCCATGTTCTCGGCACTCGAGGGTTCGCGTGCCCAACGCTGGGCGACGGTGTCGAGGGCTTCCAGTAGCTCCCGTGCCTCGCCAATGAAGATCTCCTGGAGTTCGGCGTCAAAGGCGGCCTCGCGGTCAACCTCGGCGGCAGTCTCGACGTCGTCTGCACCGTCACTGGCGGTGGTCGACGCGTCGGATTCGGCCGACCGCACCGGCTCCACGATCTCGCCCCCGCCCTCGTCTGCCTCAGCGGCGATCAATCCGGCGGGTTCCACCAGGTCATCGAAGCTGGAGGACACATCGACGGAGTCCTCAGGCGGGGCGGGCACCGGGGCCGGTGGCGCCTCGGCGCCCTCAATGTCGGGCAACGTCGGCGGCGCCGGTGCCACTGCCGTGTCGGACGTGGGATTGAGGGCAGCCGGCTGCAGCGGCTCTGGTTCCCCGAGCGGCCGTTCAGCCAACACGTCGAGCCTCTCAATCTGCGCCATCAATACCGGCGCTTCGGCCGTCAGCTGACCGTCGCGGAATGCATCCAGCTGCTGATAGAAGCCCTCGACGATGCCCTTGAGATCTCCGAAAAAGCGGTCACCGGGAAGCGATGCCGCCGGCCGTTGGCGCAGCCGCTCCATCAGGGCGCGCGTCAGGGCGGCGAATGTTGCGGCCTTGGCCATGTCGGCAGCACCGGCGAGGGTGTGCAGCTGCTTGTCGATGGTCTCGGCCGGGCCGTTGCGGTCCGGCGCCTGGGCCCAGGCCGCGACCTGCTCTTCGAGTCGATTGACCAGGGTGAGCGCTTCCATCGAGAAGATGTCGGCCAACTCGCGATCAGCGGCGCTGACGGTGGCCGCGGCAGGCAGGGCATCCTGCAATGCGCGCATACGCTCGAGCCAATCAGCTGGATCCTGCTGGGCAGCAGCGGCGGTCCCGGCTTCGCCGACCCAGGTCTGCAAGACCGGCAGCAGCTCGATCAGCAGGCCATGCGAAGCGTCATCAGGAACCAGCTCGGCGCCTTTGAGCGCTCCCAGCCAGCTCTCGGCAACCGTGCTGATTTCCGCGATCGCCGGCACCCCGGCGACTGACGCCGACCCTCGCAGGGTGTGGAAGGCCCTCACCACGTCTTCGGGCACCTGGGCATAGCGTGCACCATCGAGCCACTGCTGCACGGCATCCAGCTTCTCGACCGCATCGTCACGGAACACCGTGACGGTTTCGGTTTCCAGCCGCTCATTGCCATCGGCGAGGTGGCGAGCGTCCGCAATCAGCGCTTCCAGCAATGCCGGGGGCGGCTGATCGGTGCGGAAGCGCTCGATCAGATCCGGCAACATCACTTGCGCGCGTTCAACAAGGTCGATGATCGAGGGCGATATCTCCAGCGCGCCATCGAGACATTGATTGAGCAAGTGCTCGACCGCCCAGCCGAATTCGCCGATCCAGGCGGCACCGGCCATGCGGCCGGACCCCTTGAGCGTGTGGAAGGCCCGCCGGATGGTGACGAGGGTATCGCCGGTATCCGGCTGCCTGCCCCAACGGGCGGCGGCGGCGGCGAGTGTCGCGCTGACCTCCTCGGCCTCTTCCAGGAAGATGTCGCGAATCTCGGGATCGGCGGCATCGGCCAGCGGTGCGGCGGGCGTCACCGGCGCCGGAGTCGCCACCGGCGCTGCGACCGGCTCCGTCGCTCCCGACGGCGCCAGCGCGGTAACGAACCGGTTGAAGTCTTCGAGCCGCGCGGTGACGTCGTGGAGATCATCCCGCAAGGCTTCGAGCAGAAGATCGAGGGCTGTCACAGCATCGGCAAATCGATCCACCAGCAGCGGTTGCCGTTGCAACTGCTGCAGCGTATCCGGCTCGAGCATGGCGGTGAGCGGGGCCATCAGCCCGACCGCACGCGCGGCGCCGAGCACATCAAGCGCGGCGGTCACTTCATGCAGCAGCCGCAGAGCATCGCTGCGCGACGACAGCTCCGGGTCTCGCATGAGCCCGTCGAACAGGTTCTTGAATCGCGCCAGATCGATCAGCGATTCGCGCAGCAGCGCTCGACGCCCGCGACGCAGGTCTTCTCCATGCGGGATCCGCTCCTCGTTGGCAGCCTCCTCGCCGGGGCGATGACTGGCGTGCAGCTGCCGAAACAGGGCTTGGTCAAGGCTGTGCTCGCAGCGCAGCAAGGCAGTCGCCAGCTCCATCCACGGGCCGTCCTCAGGCGATTCCGGCAGCGCCTCCAGCGCAGCCGCCTGGTTGTTCATGGCCAGGGCCAGGGTGGTCAGGCCGAGCGTGGAAAGGGTCGACCCCAGGCGCCGCAGGCGCTTCGCGACCGCGGGGTGCTCGCCAAACTGCTGCGTCCGCACCATCAGGTCGACCGCATCCTCGACATCGCGAAAATCGTTGTGCAGTTCTTCGGCGACACGGTTGAGCAGGGCGGTATTGGGGCCGTGCAAGCGCGAGCGAAGTTCCTGCAGCTGCGCATCCGGCGGCAGGAACGCCGCCAGCCGGAACGCGCGCCGCAGCACCTGGACCCGAGGGCCTTGTGCCCGCGAACGACCGATGAAGAACAGCAATTGCAGTGACAGGTTGCCGACCTGGGCCTGCGCCGCCGACTCGCCGGCGGCGGCCAACAGCTTCAGTTGCTGGCCACAGGCGCCCATCAGCCGTTTGAGCTCGATGGCGTCATCCATACCCTGCCCAAGCAGTGCCTCGATCACTGCTGCGAATACCCGCCACAACTGATGTAACGCCGGTTCGCGGGTGGACACGGCAATCTGTTCGGCCACCCGCCCCATCCGGCCAAGGCCAACGTCAGCATCGACCTGCCCTTTGACGTGCGCCAGCAGCGCTGCCTGGAACAGCGGCAACAGCTTGCGGGCCTGAAGTTGCGCCAGGGACTCGCCGGTCGACGCCGGCGGCGTAAACGGAAGGCTCAGACCGCTCGCCGCCATCTGGGCGACAAACAGGACCGACTCGGTCGCCAGCGGCTGGCCGGCCGCGAGGCGGAGTTCGTTGATCAGGGGCTGCAGCACCAGCACGCAGTCATCACGGCCGCCGCTCACCACCTCCACATAGTCGCCAAGTTGCACGCAACCGCCGAGTAGCGCCGACGCGGCCGCTTCGATGTCGCCCGCACGGCCATTTCGCAGGTGATCGAGCGTGGTGCACATCGCCTCCAACGCAAGCGCCAGCCCCGGGAACTGCAAGACACCGGCAATCTGCCGCAGCTCGCCGAGTTCGGTCGCAGCCGGGTCGAGGACTTCGATCGGCTTGTCCTGATCGGCGAACTGTTCGATCGCCTTGCGTACCCGCCCGAGGCCGGCCTCGAACTCGGCGCAGGCGCGCAGCAGACTGGTCGCGGGGACGACAGCCGGGATGGCGCTCATGTCAGCCTCCTCACCAGCCGGCCTGACGGAAGGTGTCGGTCCGCACCAACTTGTGCAGACTGATCACGCGCCAGAGCCGGTCATCGCGGCGGAACCCGCCGAGCTCCAGGGGCTGCAGGGCTTCGTTGTCGGCGGCAGACAGTCTCACCTGATCCTGCGGCAGGAACTGGCGATAACCGGCTACCTCGTCCACCACAAAGCCCACCGGCAAACGCTCGGCGTTCAGCACCAGCACACGTTGAGCACGACCCGCTGTCGCGGGGGGGCCACCGAGTACCTGTTGCAGATCAACCAGCGTCAACAGCCCCCCACGGACGTTGGCGACACCGAGCACCCAGGCGCGGGCATTGGGGATTCGGGTACGCGCCGGTGGCGGCACCACTTCGCGGACTTCGTCGCGCGGCACCAGCAACCAGTCGCTACCGAGGCGGAACCCGAGGCCGGTCCAGTCTTCAGCCTGCCCGGCGGCAACATCAAGGCGCGCCGAGCGCACCTGGCCGTCGAGCCGCAGCAACAGCTCGAAGGGATCCTCACGCCACGCTCTGAGTTCAGCGGTCATCTGCCGCCATCAACCGTCGACATGGGCCCGCACGGCGCCGATCAGCTCGTCGCGCGTGAACGGCTTGGTGAGGTATTCGTCGGAGCCGACGATGCGGCCGCGGGCGCGATCAAAAATGCCGTCCTTGGACGACAGCATGATCACCGGGGTCTTGGCGTAGCGGGGGTTGCCCTTGATCAGCGCACAAGCCTGGTAGCCGTCGAGACGCGGCATCATGATATCGATGAAGATCAGGTCCGGCGGCGCATCGGCAATCCGGGCCAAGGCTTCGAAACCATCCTGGGCGGTGACCACCGTAAAGCCTTCGCGCGTGAGCAGGGTCTCTGCGGTGCGGCGGATGGTCTGGCTGTCGTCAACCACCATCACCCGTGCCCTGGGCTGCGTTGCATCTCCCACGTGGAAGACCTCCCGAAACCATCGTTATTGGATGCCGGCTTTGTAACACACTCCATGCGGCCGCTCTATCCGCGCGATCGGACCCCGGCGGGGCTGAATCGCTACACTGCCACCTGACCCTTTCCCTACCGGCCGCGAGACGTCTCATGCAAAACCCCGTGCCCCGACTGGCGACTGCCCACACCGGACCGCTGCTGTCACTGGAGACCCGCCTGCTAGAGCGCACAGCGGACATCGAGGCCTGGTTCCGTCGTCAATGGGTGGAGACGCCTCCGCCGTTCTATTCCTCGGTGGACCTGCGCAATGCCGGCTACAAGTTGGCGCCGGTGGATACCAATCTGTTTCCGGGTGGCTTCAACAACCTCAATGCGACCTTCGAACCACTCTGTGTGCAGGCCCTGAAGACCGCCCTGTTGCGCGTTTGCCCCAGCGCCCAGGGCCTGATTCTGGTGCCGGAGAACCACACCCGAAACAAGTTCTACATGGAGAACGTGGCAACCCTGTTCAGCCTGATCCAGAAGGCGGGCTACCGGGTTCATCTCGGCTCGCTGCTGCCGGACCTCAGCGAGCCGCGCGAGATCACGCTGGAACTGTCCGGGCGCAAGCTGCTGCTGGAACCGCTGGTGCGCGACGGCGACCAGGTCCGGGTGGGCGACTTCACCCCCTGCGCGGTACTGCTGAACAACGATCTCTCGGCGGGCGTACCGCCGATCCTGCAGAACCTGCGGCAGGACGTCCTGCCGCCGGTCGGTCTCGGCTGGCATGCGCGCAAGAAGTCACAGCATTTCGGCTTCTACCGCGAAACCGCCCGCGAGCTGGCGGCCGTGCTCGACATCGACCCGTGGTTGATCGACCCGATGTTCCGCAATTGTGGGCAGATCAACTTCATGAAACGTGAAGGCGAGGAATGTCTGGTCAGCAACGTCGAGCTGATGCTCAACGACCTCCGTGCCAAGTACCGTGAATACGAGATTCCGCATGAGCCCTTCGTCATCATCAAGTCCGATGCCGGCACCTACGGCATGGGCGTAATGACCGCGCGGTCGGCCGACGATGTGCGGGAGATGAACCGCCGTGCGCGCTCGCACATGGCGAGCGCCAAGGACGGCAGCGATGTCACCGGTGCCATCATCCAGGAGGGGGTTCCGACCTTCGAGCGGGTCGGCGCCGAGCAGGCCGCAGCCGAACCGGTGGTCTACATGATCGACCAGTTCGTCGTCGGCGGTTTCTACCGCCTCAACAGTCAGCGCGGCAATGACGAGAACCTCAACGCGCCGGGCATGCGCTTCGAACAGCTGGCCTTCGACGAGTGCTGCGGCCACCCGGATCTTGCGGCAGCGCCGGACGCCCAGCCCAACCGCTTCTATGCCTATGGCGTGATCGCCCGCCTCGCCGCTCTGGCAGCGGCGCGCGAGGTGACGGCGGTGACCTCGATGTCCGCCACGGCTGCAGCGGCCTGAGCCACCGCGGCGCCACCCGCGTCACGGGACCGCTCACCACCGGGAGGACGAACAGCAGATGACCGTTCGCGAGCATTGGGGAAGCCGTTTCGGTTTCGTGATGGCTGCCGCCGGTTCTGCGGTGGGTCTGGGCAACATCTGGCGGTTCCCCTACGTCACCGGCGATAACGGCGGTGGCGCGTTCCTGGTGATCTACCTTGCCATCGTGCTCGGTTTCGGCCTGTCACTGCTAATGGCGGAGATGCTGTTGGGCCGGACAGCACAGCGCAATCCGGTCGGCGCGTTCCGACAACTCGGCGGCCGGGCATGGCCACTGGTGGGCTACCTCGGGGTGCTGACCGGCTTCGTGATCCTGTCCTTCTACATCGTGGTCGCCGGCTGGACTCTGGCCTATATCGGTCAGATGGCGAGAGGCCTGCTGCACAGCCGCGACCCAGATGTGCTGGGCGCAGCATTCGGACAGTTCGTCGCCGACCCCTGGCAGCCACTGCTCTATGCCGCGGTCTTCATGGCACTTGTGGCGTGGGTGGTCACCGGCGGGATCAGCCGCGGCATTGAACGTGCCAACCGGTGGCTGATGCCGATCCTGTTCGTGCTGTTGCTGGTACTCGTGCTGCGTGCACTGACCCTCCCCGGCGCCGGCGCCGGCCTGGCGTTCTACCTCACCCCCGACTGGTCGCGGGTAAACGCAGGCACTTATTTTGCTGCGATTTCACAAGTGTTCTTCTCCTTCTCTATTGGCATGGGCACGATGCTCACCTACGGCTCCTACCTGTCGTCCCGCGAAAACCTGCCGCGGGCAGCCCTCACCGTGGGCGTGCTGGACTGCCTCGCTGCGTTTCTGTCCGGGCTGATGGTGTTGCCGGCCGTGTTCGCCTTCGGCTTTTCCCCAAGTGCCGGCCCCGGTCTGACCTTCATCACCCTCCCCGCCGTGTTCGCGGCACTGCCGGGCGGCGACCTCTTCGGCGTGTTGTTCTTTACGCTGCTGGCGATTGCCGCGCTGACTTCGGCAGTGTCGATTCTTGAACCCCTGGTCTCCTACTTCATCGACGAACACGAGGTATCGCGGGCGCGCGTGGTGGCCGTGGCCTCCGTCGTCTGCTTCCTGCTGGCCGTTCCGGCGTCGTTGTCATTCGGCCCCTGGTCAGACATCACCGTCTTCGGGATGACCTGGTTCGACCTGATGGATTTCCTCGCCAACAATCTGATGCTGCCGGTCGGCGGCCTGATGACGGCCCTGTTCGTCGGCTGGGCCTGGGGGCGCCCAGCCCTGAAGGCGCTATCCAATGACGGTGACCTGCCTCAACCCTGGGCCGGCGTCTGGCTCTGGGTGTTGCGGGTGGTGGCGCCGATCGCCATCGTCTGGATTCTGGTCACCAACCTTTCCTGAACCCGGACCCCCTCATGGATGCTTTCTTTTCGCTGCTGTCGGCCATCAACGCCGTCGTGCTGTCGGTACCGGTGCTGCTGACCCTGCTCGGGGTCGGCATCCTGTTCACGCTGTGGAGTGGCTTTTGCCAGTATCGGTCGCTGACCCACGGCATCCGGCTGGTCACCGGGCGTGGCGCACGTGCCGGCGAGGGGGACGGGGTGCTGTCCCATTTTCAGGCGCTGTCGGCTGCATTGTCGGCCACGGTCGGGCTGGGCAACATTGGTGGCGTCGCCATCGCCGTGAGCCTGGGCGGCCCGGGCGCGGTGTTCTGGATGTGGATGGTGGGCCTGGCCGGGATGGCCATCAAGAGCACCGAAGTCACGCTGTCGATGCTCTATCGCGACACCTCGAATCCTGACCAACCGCATGGCGGCCCGATGGTGGTCGCCCGCGACGGCCTGTCGAAACTGCCCGGCATGGCACGCTGGGGCGGGTTGATCGGCGCGGCATTCTGTCTGCCGTTGATTCTGTTCGGTATCACCGGCGGCAACATGTTCCAGGCCTGGAACGTCGCCGAACTGTCCCGGGCCTACTTCGGGGTGCCGCCCTGGGTCAGCGGCGTGATCATGGCGGTGGTGGTGGGCGCGGTCATTCTCGGCGGCATCCGCCGCATCGGCCGCATCACCGGCACCCTGGTGCCGCTGATGTGCGGCGTCTATCTGGTCGCTGCCATTGCCGTCCTGGTGGCCGAGCGCGAGCAGTTGCCGGGTCTGCTCCGCCTGATCTTCACCAGCGCCTTCCAGCCGACCGAGGCCGGTGGCGCCTTCCTCGGCGCTGCCACCGGCACCGCCTTTATCTTCGGGATGAAACGGGCATTGTTCTCGTCGGAGGCAGGTCTCGGTTCGGCGCCGATCGCCCACGCGGCGGTGAAAACCCCGGAGCCGGTGACCGAGGGGATCGTCGCCGGCCTGGAACCGTTCATCGATACGCTGGTGGTGTGCACGCTGACTGCCCTGGTGATTCTGGTCAGCGGTGTCTGGAACCGGGGCCCGGAAGCCCAGTGGGCCACGCCGCCGACGCTGATCAGCACGCCCTCCGGTCAGTGGATACCGGACCGCACATCCTTGCCGGAGGGCGCCGTCCGTCTCGGCGCCGGCGACCCGGTGTTTCTGGTGGTCGCCGATGGCGAGGGCCAACGGGCCCGGCTGTTCGGTCAAGTGTCCGCTGACGGAGGCGCGATCGACTGGCGCCCGATGTCCGCGGCACAGGCACCACAGGTAGCTGAGCCAGGGCTTTTCGCCGACTATCCTGCCGCCACCCTCACCGCCAGGGCCTTCGACACTGCCCGACCCGGACTCGGGCGCTGGATGGTGGTGATCACGGTATGGCTGTTTGCCATTTCCACGATGATCACCTGGAGCTACTACAGCGAGCAGGGCGTCATCTATCTTGCCGGCGCCGGTGCTGTGCGGCCGTTCCGCATGCTCTGGTGCCTGCTGATTCTGGTCACCTGTCTGGGGTTCATCCGCACCGATGTTGAGCTCGATACCCTCAGCACCATCGCGCTCGGCTTCATGCTGATCATCAACCTGCCGATGATGGTGGCGCTGGGCCCGGTCGCGATGCGCGCGTACAAGGATTACTGCAGGCGCCTGGGGGCGCCCGCAGATGACCGACAATGAGCGCCCCCCTGCCTGCCCGGACCTGCCGTGACCCCCTCCGCTGACGACATTGCCACGCGCCACCGCCAGCCGACGCGGGGCATCGGCGTTCTGCTGGTCAACCTGGGCACACCGGACGCCGCCACCGCTACCGCGATTCGCCGCTATTTGCGGCAATTCCTGTCCGACCGGCGGGTGGTGGAGGTGCCGCGCCTGCTGTGGTGGCTGCTGCTGAATCTGGTGATCCTGCCGTTTCGACCGCGCAAGCTGGTCGAGGCCTACCATGCCGTGTGGACACCGCAGGGCTCGCCACTGCTTGCCGTCAGCCGCGCCCAGCAGTCGGCACTGCAGGCCCGACTCGGCGCCGACGTGCGGGTGGAGCTGGCCATGACCTACGGCAACCCCGGCATCGCCGAAGCCCTGGCCCGCCTGCAGGCGGCAGGCGTCGATCGCCTGCTGCTGCTACCGCTCTACCCGCAATACTCCGCCACCACCACCGCCGCGGCGCTGGACAGCCTGTTCAGACTGCAGATGGCCGATCGCTGCCCGCCCGCCCTGCGCACCATCCGTGACTATCACGATGACCCCGGCTACATCGCCGCGCTCGCCGCGTCGGTCCGCAGACACTGGCAGCAGCATGGACGCGGTGACCATCTGTTGATGTCCTTCCATGGCATTCCGCAACGCAACCTGTTGCTCGGCGACCCCTATCACTGTCACTGCCACAAGACGGCCCGCCTGCTGGCGGAAGCGCTGCAATTGCCGCGCGAAGGGTGGAGCCTCAGCTTCCAGAGTCGCCTCGGGCGCATGCCCTGGCTGCAGCCCTATACCGACCGTCGGCTGGTCGACCTGGCAGCGGCGGGCACCCGCACATTGGACGTGATCTGCCCTGGGTTCTCGGCCGATTGTCTGGAAACGCTGGAAGAGGTGGCGATCCGCTACAACGCCCAGTTTCAGGAACACGGCGGGGCGGCACTGCGCTACATCCCGGCGCTAAACGCCGAACCCGAACACATCGAAGCCCTGGCGGCTTTGGTCCAGCGGCACCTGGGGGGCTGGGCGCGGCCAGCGGAGACGGCTGAAACGCATGACCAACGCGCGCAGCGCGCGCTTGCGGCCTTGCCCGACGCCAATCTGGGACGCACCCGCTGATCGCTTGCGAACACCACCACTAGCGCTCTCAGCGCTGGTGCAATTCCACCCGGCCGGCCTGCTCGCCGCGGCGTGCCGGCCGCAGTGCGTAGACGATGCGCGCTGCCGGGATGCCCTGCGCTTCGATGAAGGACCGCACCTGGCCGACGCGTTGTGCCATGAGGCCGGAATCGCCGCGCCCGCCAGAGGTCAGCCCCACCAGCTCGACATAATGATCGGCGCTCTCACCAAGACGTGCCTGCAGGGCAGCGAGCGCCTCGCGCAGGACGTCGTCACCCGCCGCCTGTAGCCGACTGCCTCCCCCGTCGAACGGGACCTCGGCAACGCGGCTACCAGCGTTCAGCGTGGTCGGGCGGGCCCGGATCGGCGGCGGTGGCACCGGGGTCGCGCGCGGCGCAATGATCGGCTGCGCCGGTGTGGCGCTTGCCAGTGCGGTCCGGGAGGCGGCGGGCGCCGCTGGCCTGGCGGCAACCCGGATCGGCGCTGTCTCCGACGCCGGCGCTGGGAACGTCGCGGCAACCGGCCGCATGGCCGCCAACACCGAGCGCGGCGCCACCCGCAGCGGCTGCTGGACGGCGGCCACGCTGACCTCGGCCATGGGCGCTGCTGGCAGCACCCGGGGCGCCGGCGCGGGCCGCGCCTGCGACACGCTTGCACGCGCCACCGCAGGCATCGGGTCTGTCGGTGTCGTGGTGGCCACGGCGGTGGCGGACACCGGACATCCGCCGGCATCGACCCAAGCCCCGAGGGGCGTCAGCTCGCACCGATCCAGGCCGTCGGCAATGCCGTCGAAGTCACTGTCGATGGCACATCCATGGCGGTCCACTCGGGCGCCGATCGGTGACTTCGGGCAGCGGTCGAGCAGGTCGGCCACCTGATCCTGGTCAAGGTCGTCGTCGTCGGAACAGCCGAAGGCGTCGACGCGGGCACCCTGTGGGGTGTAGAGGCAGCGGTCGCGGGTATCCGCGACACCGTCAGCATCGCCATCGACGACATAAACGGCTGTCGCTGCCGTCGCCAGTATTGGCGGTAACAGTAGCAACAGCGGCAGCAGTCGAATCTTCATCCGGTCAGGCCCGAGGTGGTGATGGTGCCGAGCCTAAGCTGCCGGTACGGCATCGGCAATGTCGGAAGACGCCACCGCCGGGCCGACATCTCAGCCTTCCGACAACTGCAGCTCAACGCGGCGGTTGCGGGCACGCCCGTCTTCCGTCTCGTTGCTGTCAACCGGCCGCGTCTCGCCATAGGCAAAGCTGCGGACACGGTCGCCATCGACGCCCTTACCGACCAGATAGTCGCGAACGGCGGCGGCGCGACGTTCGGACAGCGCCTGGTTGTAGCCCTCGGTCCCGATCCAGTCGGTATGCCCACTGAGCTGCACCAGCAGGTTCGGCGTGGCCGCCAGGCGCTCGCGCATCCGCACCGCGGCACGATCGAGGATGGCTTTGGCGTAATCGGTCAGCCCGGATTCGTCGAACGGGAAGCTGACCGGCTCGAAGTCAGTGGCGGGCGGCAGCGGCGGCGGACAGCCGTTGGCGTCGACGGTCGTACCGGAGGCGGTATCGGGACAGGTATCGCGGCCATCCGGCACGCCATCGCCATCGGCATCCGATGCCTTGGCCGGTGCCGGGGCGGACACCGGCGCCTCGGTGGGCGCGGTGCGACTACCCAAGGGCACCACCAGGCCCAGACGAACCACCGCCTCTTCGAACGGCGACACCCCGGCGATGTCATCGGCATCGAGCCAGCGGTAGCGCACATCGCCGCGGAGCCCGAGATCGGTGCTGCCGAGGGCGAACGACTTGAAGAAACCCAGGCCGGCGGCGCCGAACGGACTGCTGGCATCGGCCCCCGAGGTCTGCTCCTCGGTCTCAACCCACCCGGCACCGAGACTGAAATAGGGGGCAAACGATTCGCCGCGTGCGTAGTAGTAAAGGGCGGAGACCTCGGCGCCCTGCTCCTGCCACTCCGGCCCACCGGCGCGACTGGCATCAAAGTCGTTACGGAACCCGGAGAACTCCAGGCCCCAGAACCGGTTGAACGATTTGCCGACACCGAGCCAGTAGCCTTCGCCCCCCTCGCTGTCGCGAGTGGCGTCCTCGAAGACATAGCTGCCACCGATGGAAATATAAGGGCGCGTATCGACCCCATCCGCTTCGTCGGCGTGACTCTGGGCACCCAGCAAGGCGAGCAGAAGTCCGATGGCGGCACTGGATGATCGTTTCATGTTCGCTGTCCCCCGGCCGCGTACTGGCACCGTCAATTGTTATTCACCCCGTATTATAGGGTCCGACCGGGCTCTGCGACCCACGGTCGTGCAACAGTCTGAAATCACCTACATTTTCATGAAGGGAGTCAACGTGACCAGTTTCCTGACCGACTACGGCCTGTTCGTCGCCAAGTCGGCGACGATCGTTGTAGTCGTCATCATCGTGCTCGGCGCCTTGGTGGCGGCGATCCGCAGCGCCCGCCAGCACGGCCCCGGGGAGCGTCTGGAGATCACCGACCTCAATCGGCGATTCGAGCGGCTGGCGGACGCCCTCCAGGCCGAACTGCAAACCCCCGTCGAGGCCAAGCAGGCGCGCAAGGCGCGCAAGACCGAGGCCAAACAGCGACGCAAAGCCAAGCAACCACCTGCTCGTCCACGAATCTTCGTGCTCGATTTCGATGGCAACCTACGTGCCGACGGCACCGATACCCTCCGCGAGGAGATCAGTGCCATCGTGCAGGTGGCACGTGACGGCGACGAAGTACTGCTCCGGTTGGAAAGCGCCGGCGGCCTTGTCCACGCCTACGGCCTCGCCGCTTCGCAGCTGCGGCGGCTGCGCGATCATGGGCTCAAGCTCACTGTCGCGGTTGATCAGGTCGCCGCCAGCGGCGGGTACATGATGGCGGCGGTGGCCGACCGAATCATTGCAGCGCCGTTCGCTATCCTCGGGTCGATCGGGGTGGTGGCACAGCTGCCCAACCTGCACCGCCTGTTGAAAAAACATGAAGTCGATATCGAAATGCACACAGCGGGTGCCTACAAACGCACGCTGACGGTCTTGGGCGAGAACACCGAAGCCGGCCGAGCCAAGTTCCGCGAAGAACTGGAACAGACCCATGATCTTTTCAAGCAGTTCGTGGCCGAACATCGCCCGGTGCTCAGCATCGACCAGGTTGCCACCGGCGAGCACTGGTACGGCACACAGGCCCTCGGCCTGAAGCTGGTCGATGCCCTGATGACCAGCGACGACTGGTTGCTGGGCAGGGTGAAGCAAGCCGATCTCCTGCACCTGCAGTTCCGCAAGCCACAGCGATTGGCCGACCGTCTCGCCGGCGGACTTCTACGACTGGGCCTGTCACTGCGCCGGGGGGCCGACGAGGTCCTGCAACCACCGACGAGCCTGCATTGAGCCCGAACTTGCGGCAACGGCCGCGGTCATAGCGCCCATTGCGGCCTCCAAATCCTCAATTCCATCAAGAGAACCCCAAGAATGGCTCACTCCATCAGCACCAAGATTCTCGCCCCGCTGGCTGTCTCGGCGGCGCTGGTCACCGCCGCCTGCATCATGTCGAGCGCGCCCGAACCGGCGCAGGCGCAGCTTCCGGCTGTAGCGCCACAGCAGGGCGCCCTGCCCTCACTCGCGCCCATGCTCAAACAGACGATGCCGGCGGTGGTCAACATCTCGGTGACGATGTCGGCCCAGGGGCCGGCAAACTCACCCTTCGGGCCGTTCATGGACGATCCGATGTTCCGTCGCTTCTTT
The DNA here is from genome assembly GCF_016918765.2 of Flagellatimonas centrodinii. GTDB lineage: Bacteria > Pseudomonadota > Gammaproteobacteria > Nevskiales > Nevskiaceae > Polycyclovorans > Polycyclovorans centrodinii. Next base: position 2,204,787 of record NZ_CP092104.1, on the reverse strand, counting down.
GGCATCCCCGACCAGCAGCCAGAGCGTGAAGCCCAGTCCATCGGCTCGGGCGTCATCGTCGATGCGGCGAACGGCTATGTGATCACCAACAACCATGTGGTCGACAAGGCCGACACGATCAAGGTGCGGCTCAACGATGACCGCGAGTTCGATGCCGAGCTGATCGGCAAGGACCCCGATACCGACATCGCGGTGCTGAAGATCAAGGCCGACGATCTGGTGGCGCTGCCGATGGCCGACTCCGAACAGTTGCAGGTCGGTGACTTCGTGGTCGCTATCGGATCACCCTTCGGCCTGCGCCAGACGGTGACCAGCGGCATCGTCTCCGGCCTGTCACGACAGACCGGCATTAGCGAAGGCGGCTACGAGGACTTCATCCAGACCGACGCCTCCATCAACCCCGGCAACTCCGGCGGCGCCCTGGTCAACCTGCGCGGCGAGCTGGTCGGCATTCCCTCGAATATCCTGTCGCGCTCCGGTGGCAACATCGGCATCGGCTTCGCCATCCCCACCAATCTGGCGAAGAATGTGATGAACCAGCTGATCGAGCACGGCTCCGTTCAGCGCGGTCGGATCGGCGTCACCGGCCAGAATCTCACACCGGAACTGGCCAAGGCCTTTGATCTCGAGAGCACCCGCGGCGCCCTGGTCACCCAGGTGCTGCCGGACTCGCCCGCGGACAAGGCCGGCCTGAAGGCGGAAGACATCATTACCGCCATCAATGGCAAATCGGTGCGCGATTTCTCCGAGCTGCGCAATCAGGTCGGCCTGCTGCGTGTCGGCGACACGGTGGAACTGGCCGTGATCCGCAGCGGCAAGAAGCAGACCGTGAAAGTGAAGATCGGCGCCAGCGAGGAGGTCGTGGCCACCGGTCAGGCCCTAAGCCCGCGGCTTGAAGGCGCAGAATTCGGTCCGCCGAGTGATGCCGCCCGCCAGGCCGGCATCGAGAAAGGCGCGATGATCAAGTCAATCGATCCGCGTTCACCGGCCGCACGTACCGGCCTGCGCGAGGGCGACATCATCATCGCCGTCAACCGCCGCGCCGTCGCCGACGTTGCCGACCTTCAGGCGCGCCTGAAAGAAGCCGGTGACGGCGAGCTGCTGTTGCATGTTCGCCGGGGTCCGGGGGCGCTGTTCCTGCTGATCCAGTAAAGCCGACGCTGTACGCCCCGGGCGGCGGCCGTATACTGACGGCCGCCGCCTTTTTCGTGTTGCCATGCTCGACGCCGAACTCAAACAGCTTGAAGAACGGATTCAACGCCTGACAACGGGCTACCGGCAGTCGCGACTGGAGCTGAAGCGCGCGCTGCAGGAACGCGACCGTCTGCTCGCGCTCAATGGCGAACTGCGGCGACGCATTGAAGCCATTGTCGAGCGCGTCCGAACCCTCGAGGTGGTGCCGGACGCGGCCGCTGATGCCGAGATCGGCGAGCTCGACGCGCCGGCCGCCGAGGCTGAATCCACCGAGGAGGATGTGCTGCGATGACGACACCGAAGCCGTCCGATCCCTTGAGCATCACGGTCCGCATCATGGGCAAGGAGTACACCGTGGCTTGCCCGCCGGAGGAGCATGAAGCGCTGGTCCGCTCCGCCGACTATCTCAATGAGCGGATGACCACCATCCGTCGCCGAGGCAAGGCCTTGGGGTCGGAGAAAATTGCCGTGATGGCGGCATTGAATCTCGCCCGGGAGCTGCTGGAGGCGCATGGCACGGAGGGCGTCGCGCCTGCCGATGAGACGGCGATTGCGCGCGTTCGTCAGTTGCGTCTCGATATCGACTCCACCCTTGCGCTCGAATAGCGATACACTGGCCTCGGTGTCTCCTGCAGTGTTCGACAAGGGCTCCCAACCCCTTGAGCCTATTTGCAAAACCCCGGGAGCCTATCTGCGTCGGGCGTGCAAGCCCGCAGCGTCTAGCGGGAAGCCCAAAGACGTCGAGACGCACCCACTTGAGACGACGTCTCAAGGTGACAGAGCCCATGACGGCACCGGCGGGAGACACCTCTGAATCCAAAGTCGCGCTGCGCCGCACCCTGCGCGCAGCCCGACAGGCGTTGAGCCCACGCCAACGCCGGCTGGCTGCGCGCCGGGCAGCCCTGAAGTTGTTGCGATGTCCGGTCGCGCGCGACTGCCGCCGCTGGGGCCTGTATCTGGCCAGCGGCAGCGAGCTCGATACCCTGCCTTTGCTACAGGTGTTGTGGCGCCGAGGTGCCGAAACCTACGTGCCGGTGATCCGGGCGGAGAAGCGCCTGCACTGGGTCCGACTGCATCCGCGTACGCCATGCCGGGCCGGCGCGCACGATATCCGGCGGCCCCGCAGGGCTTTACCGCGGGTGCCGTCCCGGGCGTTGCAGCTGCTGGTCCTGCCGCTGGTGGGCTTCGACGATCATGGCACCCGCCTCGGTGCCGGTGGCGGCTACTACGACCGGGTGCCGGCGCGAGCCTTTCGCCGGCCCCTGAGGGTCGGCTTTGCCTATCATCAACAGGGCGTGAAGCACTTGCCGCGCGACCCCTGGGACGTTTCCCTCGACCGTATCGCCACCGACCGGAGCATGCTGTGGGCCACTGGCTGATGAAATCCGAACCCGACACTTTCTCGATCGACGACCTGGCGGCACGCCCGAACCGTATCGAGCCCTGGGACGGCGTGCGCAACTATCAAGTGCGCAACATGTTCCGCGATCAGATGAAGGTCGGTGACACCGCCTTCTTCTATCACTCGAACTGCGAGGTGCCGGGGATCTATGGGGTGATGACCATTGCCAGCCCGGCCTACATCGACCCCACCCAATTCGAGCAGGGGCACCACCACTACGACCCCAAGAGCCGCCCGGATCAGCCGCGCTGGCTGCTGGTGGACGTCAAGTACCGCCGCAAGTGGAAACGCCCGGTCAGCCTGGCCACCCTGAAGGACAATGCCGATGCGCTGGCCGGCCTGCAGGTGATCGCCAAGGGCAATCGGCTGTCGGTAATGCCGGTGCGCCCGGAGCACTGGGCCGCGATCTGCGCCCTGGCCGGGGAGAAGCCCTGAGCCGGTGGCCGATCAGGTGCCGAGAAACAGGTCGTAGGCGGGGTTGGCGGTTTCTTCCCAGTAGCGATAGCCCAGCGCATCCAATGAGCGCCGGCACTCGCCCCATTCTCCGCGCGGCACCTGAAGGCCACACAGCACCCGGCCATAGGCGGCGCCGTGGTTGCGATAGTGGAACAGCGAGATATTCCAGCGACTGCCGACGGCGCCGAGAAAGTCGAGACAGGCCGAGGGTCGCTCCGGAAATTCGAAGCGGAATAGCCGTTCGTTCTTGAGGTCGGGCGCCCGTCCACCGACCATGAACCGCACGTGCACCTTGGCCATTTCGTTGGCCGACATGTCGACCACCGGATAGCCATGCCCGCGCAAGGCGCCGATCAGGGCATCGCGCTCGACGTCGCCCTCGGTCAGCTTGACGCCGACAAACACATGGGCCTGTGAGGGACCGCTGTAGCGGTAGTTGAACTCGGTAATCGGACGTCGGCCGATCTCGCGCAAAAACCGTTTGAAACTGCCGGGCTTCTCGGCAATCGTGACCGCCAGCAGCGCCTCGGCGTTGTCGCCGAGTTCCGCTCGTTCGGCGATGTGGCGGAGGCGATCGAAATTGACGTTGGCGCCGGAGACCGTGGCAACCAGGGTCTGCCCGTTGATGCCATGTTCGGCCACCCACTTCTTCATCCCGGCCACGGCGAGGGCGCCCGCAGGCTCCGGCAGTGCCCGCTGGTCGTAGAAGACATCACGGATGGCAGCGCAGATCTCGTCGGCATCGACCAGCACGGTATCGTCAACAAGATGCCGCGCGACGCGGAAGGTCTCTTCACCCACCTGCCGCACCGAAACCCCATCGGCAAACAATCCAGCGCGGGCCAGCGTCACCCGTCGGCCCACTGCCAGCGCGGCAGCAAAGCAGTTGGAATCGTCAGGTTCCACCGCGATGATCTTGATCGAAGGCTTGAGCGCCTTCAGATAGGCGGCGACGCCGGCCAGCAGGCCACCGCCGCCGACACAGACAAACACCACGTCCGCCTCCGGGCATTGCTCGAAGATCTCCTTGCCAACGGTGCCCTGGCCGGCAATCACCGCCGGGTCGTCGTAGGGATGCACCATGGTCATGCCGCGCTCGGCCGTCAGCGCCAACGCATGTTCGCGCGCCTCGTCATAGGTATCGCCGTGGAGAATGGCCTTGCCCCCGAACCGGCGCACTGCCTCGACCTTGACCGCGGGGGTGGTCTTCGGCATCACGATCCATGCGGTCAGGCCAAGCCGTTTCGCGGCCAGCGCGACACCCTGGGCATGGTTGCCGGCAGAGGCAGTGATCACCCCGCGGGCACGCTCCTCGTCGCTGAGGCCGACAATCTTGTTGTAGGCGCCCCGGAGCTTGAACGAGAACACCGGCTGCAGGTCCTCGCGCTTGAGCAGCACCCGGTTGCCGAGCTTCTGCGACAGGCGCTCGGCCTCCAGCAACGGACTGACGATCGCGACGTCGTAGACGCGCGCGTCCTCGATCCGCTGACGGTAGCGTGTCAGGATCTTCTCGACATCCGCGTGCAGGCGCGGTGAGGGGACTTTTGCGCTCAAGGCAGCGGGGTCGGGGAAAGTGAAGTCGCTTATCATACGCGCTTGATCTCCACCGGCTTTCCGCGCCCGTTGCCCACCGTGTCCAACGCTTTGTCTCCCGATCTTCCGATCGCCTTCATCGGCGGCGGCAACATGGCGGCTGCGCTGGTGGCAGGTTTGGTCCGCGCCGGCCATCGGCCACAGTCCCTGACCGTGGTCGAGCCGGTGGCCGAGCGACGCGCCCTGCTGCGCGAGCGTTACGACATCAGCACCAGCGAGCATGCCGCCGGCCTCCAGGCCGATGTCCTGGTGCTGGCCGTCAAACCGCAGCAGATGGCGGCCGCGCTGGCAAGCCTGCAGCCGGCCGACGGCACGTTGGTGCTGTCGATTGCCGCGGGCGTGCCGGTGGCTGCGCTGACCCGTCGCCTGCCCGGCTGCGCCATCGTCCGCAGCATGCCCAACACGCCGGCGCTGGTGGGCGCCGGCATCAGCGCCCTGTACGCACCGGCATCGGTCGGCACCGAGGCGCGCGAGCGCGCAGACCGGCTGCTGTCGACGGCCGGCACCTGCGTCTGGGTTGACGACGAAGCCCAGCTTGATGCCGTGACCGCCCTTTCGGGCTCCGGGCCGGCGTACTTTTTTCGCTTCACCGAGGCAATGACCGCCGCCGGGGTGGCCCTGGGCCTGCCGGATGACATCGCAGCGACCCTGGCCCGGCAGACGCTGGTCGGCGCGGCGCGGCTGGTCGCCGAGAACGACGCGTCGGTCGGTACCCTGCGCAGCCAGGTGACCTCGAAGGGCGGGACCACCGAAGCCGCGCTGCGGGCGTTTGACCAGGGCGGGCTGGAAGCTCTGGTGGGAACGGCCATGCACGCTGCCCGCGACCGGGGCGCCGAACTCGGCGCTGACATCCGCATACAACTGGAGGACAAGGTCTGATGGGCGCCAACGGAGCTAACGCACTGTATTTTCTGGTCACCACGCTGTTTGACCTGGTGATCTGGATCTTCGCCCTGCGCCTGCTGTTGCAAGCGGCGCGCGCCGATTTCTACAACCCGATTTCGCAATTCATCTGGCAGTTCACCCGATTTCCGACCGATACCCTGAGCCGGCTGCTGCCGGCCTATCGCAACATCAATCTGGGCGTGGGGCTCACGTTGGCCCTGCTGGGCATGGTCTATGTCTATGCCGTTGCCGCACTCCTGGGCCTCCAGGTGGGTCTGCTGGCGGCCCTCTGGTATGGCGCGCTGAAACTGCTGGTCATGGCACTCGGCCTGTACACCTTCACGCTGTTCGTACAGGCGGTGATGTCCTGGCTCGGCCCCGGCGTCCATAACCCGGCCGCGAATATTCTGTGGAGCCTGAACGAGCCACTGTTGCGGCCGGTGCGCCGCGTACTGCCGCCGATGGGGGGGCTCGATCTGTCTCCGCTGGTGGTGATCCTCGCGTTGCAGGTGCTGAGCCGGCTGGTGCCGCTGCCGGGGGTGTTCCGCTAGTGGGCACCCCGCCCTCCGACAGCGTCGGCATCGTGGTGCCGAAAAAGATCGCGTTCGAACACCCCTTGAACCTGGAGTGCGGCCGCCAGCTCCCCCGCTTCGACCTGATGGTGGAGACCTACGGCAGCCTCAATGCCGACCGCAGCAACGCGTTGCTGGTCTGCCATGCGCTATCCGGTGATCATCACGCGGCGGGCGTGCACAGTGCTGACGACCGCAAGCCAGGCTGGTGGGATACCTGTATCGGGCCGGGCAAACCGATCGACACCGATCGCTTTTTCGTGGTCAGCCTCAACAACCTCGGCGGCTGTCGCGGCTCCACCGGCCCCGGCACACCCAACCCCGACACTGGCCAGCCCTACGGGCCGGATTTCCCGTTGTTGACGGTGCGCGACTGGGTCCGGTCGCAGGCCTTGCTGGCCGACCATCTGGGGATCGTTCGTTGGGCCGCGGTCGTTGGCGGGTCGCTCGGCGGCATGCAGGTCATGCAATGGGCCATCGATTTCCCCGAGCGTCTGCGCCACGCGGTGGTGATCGCTGCCGCGCCGCGGCTGTCGGCCCAGAACATCGCCTTCAATGAAATTGCCCGGCAGGCGATCCTCACCGATCCCGCCTTCCACGGTGGCCGTTTCTATGCTCACAACACGGTACCGTCCAACGGACTGAAACTGGCGCGCATGCTGGGGCACATCACCTACCTGTCGGACGAGGCGATGCGCGCCAAGTTCGGTAACGAGCTGAAGGCGCCACGGCCGGGCTTCAACTTCGACGTCGAATTCGAGGTGGAAAGCTATCTGCGCTATCAGGGTCAGCGATTCGTCGAGCGATTTGACGCCAACACCTATCTGCTGATGACCAAGGCGCTCGATTACTTCGACCCCGCACGCGATCATGACGGCAAGCTCGCCAACGCCTTCCGTGAAACCCGCGCCCGCTTCCTGGTGATCGCATTCACTTCGGACTGGCGATTCTCCCCGGAGCGTTCGCGCGAGATCGTTCACGCGCTGGTGGACGCCGGCAAGGACGTCAGCTACACCCTGATCGACTCGGAACTCGGCCATGACGATTTTCTGATGCCGATCCAGCACTATCAGGATGTGCTGGGAGGCTACCTGCGGCGGGTCGCCGACGAGGCGCCGGCATGAGCATCACGACCCACCCTGCCCTGCGCCCGGACCTCGCGCTGATCGTCGACTGGATCCGGCCCGGCGCCCGCGTCCTCGACCTCGGCTGCGGCGAGGGGGCACTGCTTGCTTATCTCACCCGACACCGCCAGGTGCAGGGCTACGGGCTGGATATCGACGAGCCCAACATCACCGCCTGCATCAATGCCGGTGTCAATGTCATCGAGGCCGACATCGATGACGGCCTGCGTGACTTCCGAACCAACAGCTTCGATGTGGTGATGATGACGCAGGCGCTGCAGGCGCTGGTCCGCCCCGACCTGACCATTGCCGAAATGCTGCGGGTCGGCCGGCAGGCGATCATCACCTTCCCCAATTTCGGACACTGGCGGGTGCGCGGCTCGCTGTTCGGTGGCCGGATGCCGGTCACCCCGTCGCTACCGGCACCGTGGTTTGCGACGCCCAACATCCACCTGTGCACCGTTGAGGACTTCGAGGCCCTGTGTCGCGACCGCGGTTGGCAGGTTCGCGCCCGCCGGCTACTGGACCGATCACATCGCGAAGGCGCGCGCATCCGCATGGCGCCCAACCTGTTCGCCGAGCATGCGCTCTACCTGCTCGAGGCGCCGGCTTCCGGCGGCACGCCATGAGAACCCTGTTGCTGATCTTCCTGATGACCCTGTCGCAGCTGGCAGGGGCTGAGCAGGCCGTTCGCAGTGGCCCCTACACGGTGCATTACGCGGCGATCCGCACCACCGACCTCACGCCCGACGTCGCTCGCCAGTTCGGCGTCCGGCGCAGCGCCAAGCAGGCGCTACTGGTGCTCAACGTGCAACGTGACGACGGGGCGCCGTTGCCATCTCCGGTGCCCGCCACCGCCACGGGGACGGTCACCAGCCTGCTGGGACATCGGCAAACCCTGTCACTGCGGCCGATGCAGGAAGGCGGTGTGCACTACGTCATCGCCCGATTCGAAACGCTGACGGCGGAATACCTCACCATTGAGGTCTCCGTGCTTGCGGACGGCGCCTCAGCTCCGATTCCGTTGAAATTCCAGCAGCAGTTCTTCAACGAATAGCGTCGATTCGGACCCGCGCCATCCCGGGGTAGGACAGGCTGCCGAGATACAGCCATTCGCCACGGCGCTCGACGCTGGTGATCGGCGCGAACACCGCCTCGCCCTTGGCCTGGGCACTGAGCACGATCTGCCCATCCGTATCGAGCGCCATCAGCCAGGCATGCTTGGCCGGCGCCGGATGGATGGCCTCCGGCAACCGCCGCAGCACCTTGCGCACCCATGGATGCGGCAGGATACGGTCCAGTATCGGGTCGCGCGGGGCGTACAGCGCCAGCCAGAACCGCCCTTCACCGTCCCAGCTGATGTTGTCGGGAAACCCGGGGAGGTTGTCGACAAACAGCTCCGACTGTCCGGCACGTGGCCCCTGCAGCCAGTACCGGGTGATCTGGTAGCGCCCGGTTTCATTCACCAACACGTAGTCGCCCCCCGGGCCAACGGCGATGCCGTTGGCAAAGTACAAGCCGTCCAGCAGGGTCTCGGTCTCGCCGCTGACGGGGTCGTACCGCAACAGGCGTCCGTTCCCGGAATGCTCGAAGAAGTCGTCCATCAGGACGTCCGGCGCGAATCGGTGTGAGGCGTCGGAAAAATAAAGGCGCCCATCCGGACCGACATCGACATCATCGACAAAGCGGAAGGGAACCCCATCCGAGCCCGTCGACAGGACGGTCAGACGCCCGTCCGCTTCCAGCCGCAGCAAGCCCTTCAGGGCATCGGCGATGACCAGTCCACGATCGGTCATGACCATGCCGAGGGGGCGCCCGCCGGTATCGGCCAGTACGTCGATGGTGGTGCCATCCGGGCCCAGACGGAAGACCCGTCCGTCGTCAAAACCGGCATAGACCGCACCATCGGGGCCGATCGCAACGCCTTCCGGTCCATTGCCCTGCCCGGCGGCCAGCACTTCGGCAGCCTGCAATCGCTGCTTGAGGGCGAACAGCCCCTGGTCGGTCGGTGGCGCGGGCGGCGGTGTCCAGGCCTGCGGGCTGATCGGCACCGGCCAGAAGAGCAGATAGGCCAACCCCAGGATGATGACAACGGTGACGATCTTGCCCACGATCTGGCTCCTCTGAATGGTGTGGCGCCCCTGCGACCTGCACCTGCGGGGGCCTTTGGATACACTTGCAAGCCTACGAACATAAACCAGTTTCCGCCAATCGCGCGCGGGAACCATTCTTTGGGGAGCTTGAGTCGATGACCACGCAGAAGAATCCGATCGAGATGCTGCTGCATTGGGCACAGGAGCGGCCGGACACACCCTGGCTGTTCCAGCCCGTCAACGGACAGTGGCAGCCGATCACCTGGTCGCAGGCTGAAGCCCAGGTTCGTACCATGGCGGCGGCTCTCAAGGGGCTCGGCTTCCCCCCCGGCAGTGCAATTGCCATCTCCGGACGCAACACCGCCCACTGGTTCCTGGCCGATCTGGCGATTGCCATGGCCGGTTACATCAGCGTCGGGCTCTATCCGAAGCAGGCCGAGAGCGCGGTGACGTACATCCTCAAACACTGTGAGGCCAAGGCGATCTTCATCGGCCCGATGCCGGACCCACAGGAGTTCGCCCCCGGCCTGCCAGACGGCATCGTCAAGATCGCCATGCCCTATCCGGACCTCGGCATCGACTGCGACCATCAATGGGATGCACTGCTGGCCGGGGCCAAGCCGCTGCAGGGCTACACGCCGCCGGACCCGTCGGCATTGGTCACGCTGGTCTATACCTCGGGCACCACCGGCAATCCCAAGGGCGTGATGATCAACGGCGAGAACATGTTGTTTGCCGCCCAAGGCATGAACAAGGCAATGCCGGCCGAAGGCCAGGAACGCTTTTTCTCCTACCTTCCGCTGGCCCATGCCTTCGAACGCGGCGCGGTCGAACTGGGCAGCCTGTTCTTCGGCGCCCAGGTCTACTTCCTCGAGCACATCGACAAGCTGGCCGAGCAGCTGGCGGAAGTGGCCCCCACCCGCTTCTTTGGCGTGCCGCTGGTGTTCAGCCGCATCCAGGCCGGTGTGCTCAAGAAGATGCCGCAAGCCAAGCTCGACCGACTGCTGAAGATCCCCTTGCTGTCAGGGTTGATCCGCAAAAAGATCAAGACGGCCATCGGCTTGCAGAATGCCCGTTATCTGTTCGTCGGCGCAGCGCCGATGCCGATCCCGTTGATCGAGTGGTTCGACAAACTTGGTATCAAGGTGCTGCAGGGCTACGGCATGACCGAGAACAATATCTATGCCACCGCCAATCTGCCCAAGGCCAACCGCTGGGGCTCTGTGGGCCGAGCCCAGCCGGGCGCCAACATGCGCATCGCCGCCGATGGCGAGATCCAGTTCAAACACCCGGCCGTGATGGCCGGGTACTACAAGGCCCCCGACAAGACCGCCGAGACCTTCACCGAAGATGGTTGGCTGCGCACCGGTGATCGCGGCCGCATCGACGAAGACGGCTATCTGTTCATTACCGGCCGCGTGAAGGACATCTTCAAGACCTTGAAGGGCAAGTACGTGGCGCCAGCGCCGATCGAGGGCGCCATGGCGCGGAACACCCTGATCGACCAGCTGTGCTTGGTCGGCAGCGGCCTGAAGCAGCCGATCCTGCTGGTCTCGCTCAACGATGCCGGGCGCGCGATGAGCCGCGAGGATGCCGGCCAGGCGTTGGTCGCCGACGTCGAAGCCGTCAACCAGCCGCTAGAAGCCCACGAGCAGATCGCCAAGGTGGTGGTGGTCAAGGACCTCTGGACCATCGACAACGGCCTGATGACGCCGACCATGAAAGTAAAGCGAAATGAGGTCGAAAGCCGTTACGCAGCCCTGATCGAGAAACAGTGCGGCGATCGCGAGAAACTGGGATGGGAGGCGTGAGCGCCCGCGGCGTCCAGCGGACCATCACAGCGGTTACCCTCGCGTCCGCGCTGTTGTTGACGGCGTGCAGAAACGACACTGCCACGACCGTGGACGTGCCGACGCCCACTGCCGACACCGGGCACGAAACGCTGCCCGCCATCGAGCGCTTCAGCGCCCTGTGGCAGGCGATCCACCAGGCCGAGGCACCGCAGTCGCTGGAGCCACTGCTGATCGCCGCTGCCGAGGTGCAGGATGCGGTCATGCTGCTGGATGACAGTCAGCAGGCATGGCTTGAGCGGCTCGACGCCGATCGTTTCGCGCAACTGCAATCGGAGGTCCCCGGATTCGTCTTCCATCGGGGTTACGACATCCATGCCGAAATCGACGGCCCGGCCCTGCTGGCGCTGGCGCAATCCTCCGGCCGCCCTGCCGACGTTGCGTTTTTCGAACAGTTCGTCGCCTCCTACAGCGACCAGGCACTCCCGGTGTACTTGCGCTTTGCCGATAGCGCCTCGCCCTGCGTCCGCTTCGGCGAGCCGGTTCTGCTCGATCAGTACGCAGCCTGGCAGCAGTTTCGGGCTCAGCACCCGGACAGCTATGGCGATTTCAGCCGCCAATGGTTGGCCGATATCGAGGATGTCGTTGCGCATGGCACCTGCACCTGCACCGAGGCACAGGCCCCGGTGGAGCAGACCCTTTCAGAATTCATCGAGCGCTTTCCGGAGACCACGGTGCGACCGCAAGTGGTGGCGCGCCTGACGCAGTTGCGGGACGACCCCTACGAGAAACCAGTCTGGTGTCGTTGACCCCCCAACAAAAAGCCCGGCAATGCCGGGCTTTTTGTTGCCGCTCAGGCGGCCCGGGCCATCGGCCCCTGGGTACGGGTGTACTGGTCGACGAACGCATCGATGTCCTCGAGAAAGGCCCGATTGTCGTGATGCCAGGGATGAAACCCGGGACGGAAGTAGTCAAACCACGGCCGCACCATCTTGCGCAGGAAGCCGATCTCACCGAAGGCGAGGCGGTAGAACGCGCGCCAGCCTTTGATGTCGGTCAGCTTGCCTTCATGGCGCAGGAAGCTGAGATAGGCCGGAATCACCTCGGCCCAGAAAATGGTGGTGGCCAGCACCAACCCGAAGCTGCGCTCCAGGTAGGCGCGCGGACCGGTCCCCTGCGTGGTGGTCCAGACATCGAAGGCGACCGCCTTGTGTTCGGTCTCTTCAAGCGCATGCCAGTGCCACAGCGCGGAGTAGCCCGGCTCCGACTGTTCCTTGAGCCGCGGTTCCTGCAGCAGGCCATCGGCCATGATCGCGGTGAGGTGCTCCAGCGCAATCGTGCCCGACAACCGCATGGAGGGCGGCGTGCGGGTCTGGAACCAGCGCAACAGTGCGGTGATGCGCTTCTCGAAACGCTCGGCGTTGGGCAGACGCTCGAATACCTTGGCGTTGTACTCGTCGTGCTCACGCCCGTGCATCGCCTCCTGGCCGATAAATGCGGTGGCCGCCTTTTTCAGCTCAGGGTCGGTCACCTGATCGCGGTAATACCGCACGGCGTCAATGAAGAAGCGTTCGCCGACCGGAATCACCAACGACATGGTGTTCATCAGGTGGGTAAAGTGAACATTGCCGCTGGCCCAGTCATGCACGCGGTCTGCGGGAAGATCGAACGTCACGTCGCGGCGCGTCGGCATCACCGACAGCGTCTTGGCACTGCGGGACGTCGGGGCGGGTTTTTTGGCAGTCATGATCGGCCTCCTCAGGTCGACATCTCATGGTGTATACAATCGTCTACCTGCAGAGTAGACGGATGTACACATTGACGTCAACCGTCAATGTGCCATCAATTGATGTCTAATTGTCAACATACTGATATTAAATGTAATTATTACAGGATTCTGGCCAAACGATGAAGTCAAAGAACCCGCTGAGCGGCCGCGAACGGCTGATGGAGGCTGCACTCGAACTGGCGGCGACCACCCGCAGCATCGCCTCGCTGGGGCTGCGCGAGGTGGCCCGCCATGCCGGGCTCAACCCCAACACCTTCTACCGCCACTTCCGCGACTTCGATGAGTTGGGGGTCGCCATGCTGGCGGAACTCGGCACCGCCCTGCGCAGCGGCCTCCGGGAGCGGCGCATGCAGCCGGCACAGAAGGGTTTCCGCATGGCGGATTTCAGCAGCCCGGCGGAAGGCCTGCAGGAAGCCCAGGCCATTGCCCGCGAGTCGGTCGGCCTGGTCCTCGACTTCGTGACCGAGCACCGTGAAGCCTATACCGTCGGCGTGCGCGAGCTTTACGGCAGCAGCCCGGTGATGCGCAAGGCCATGCAGGATCTGCTGGAAGGCATCGCTCAGGACATGACGGAGGATCTGATGGAGGTCCTCAAGCTGCCGGGCGTGACCTCCGCCGAGCTGATCGAGATCGCCCGCATCATCGTCCGACAGATGGTGTTCTTCTCGATGGACTATCTCGAAGAAGAGGCGCGTCGCCCGGAGATCCGTCGCCAGGCCGAGCGCTTCATCCTGCTGTTGTTCTGGGGGGCGATCGCCGCCCGCAGCCCGGAACTGCTGAAGGACCCGGCGCTGCGCTTTCCAACGTTCTGAGCCTACTGCAGCGGTGGCAGCGTCTCTGGCGCCCCCGCAGGCGGCTTCGACGGATAGACAATCCGCGCGTTGTAGGGCTTGTCGGTCGCAGGATCGTGAATGTTGGAGATCCCCCGATACTCCAGCAGCCGCCGTTGTGTCGGCTCGTAGACCAGTTCCAGCCGGTCCACCAGCAGCCGCAGCAGCGAGTCCGGCTCGACCACCAGCTGCACTGCAGGTGCGCCGTCGAAGGTGATGTCACCCACCTTGCGCGCCCGGAAGCTGTAGGCGTCCAGATTCCCCGCAACCAGCAATCGGAATTTCGCGGTCTTACCGGCCATCAGGGTGTCGAAATTGTCACGCAGCAGCGAGTGAAACCCGGAATCGGCCGCCATCATCGGCCGCGCGTCCACCCGCTCCTCTTCACGCGTGCCGTCGACTTCCTTGAACAGCGTGACCTCGTCGTCGACCGCACTGATGCCCTCGGCATACTGCTTGTACGGCAGGTCGAGCCGATAAACCGGGATGTACGGGCTCTGACTGAAGTCGAGGGGCTTGTCGCCGATCAACTCACCCGCCGGATCAAAGTAGCGGATGCGACCGCCACGCCACTGGCCGTCGACGATCTCTTGTTCGTGGACTTCGGTGTAGAGATAGGCGTCGGTCTCGAGATCAAAGGCATAGCCGTAGAAGCGGACGGTCTCGGCCTGGGCGGCGAGTGTGCTCGCCAGCAGCAGGGCACCACAGGCGTGGGCAACGGTTCGGATCATGTCAGGGCTCCGTGAGCATCGAGGGCAGGACCGGAATGGCCCGGGCCGCACCGAATGTCGGCGCGATGAAGGTGGTGTCGGCAAGCCCGGAGGCTTGGCGGGCTGCAACCAGATCGGTGACCGGTTCATGCTGCCCTTCCTCGGACAGCTGAAAGGTGCCGAAGTGCACTCCGATACTCTGCGCGGCGCGCAGGTCGGTGTGGGCTCGCACCGCGTCTTCCGGGCTGGTGTGCTGGTAAGCCGTGAGCCATCGTGGCTTGTAGGCCCCGATCGGCAGCAGGGCCAGCCGAAACGGACCATACCTATCGCCGGTATCTGCGAAGTGGGCGCCGTAGCCGGTATCACCGGCGAAGTAGACGGGGCCACCCCGGGTTTCGATCAGAAACGCCAGCCACAGACTGCGATTGCGACGGCCCGGCAGCAGGCTGCGCCCGTTCCAGTGTTTTGCCGGCAGTGCGCGCACGCCGAGCGCGTCGGAAAGCAATGTCCGCTGGCCCCAGTCGAGGGCCTGCACCCGTCGCAGCCCGGCGTCGCGGAGCCAGCGGTCTTCCCCGAGACCCACCACGAACAGCGGCGCATGCGCGGCGTCGAGGCGCCGCAGCGTCTGCAGGTCGAGATGGTCATAGTGGTTGTGCGAGATCAGAACCGCATCAATCGGAGGCAGTTGCGCAAAAGTGAGCCCCGGGGCCACATGGCGCCGCGGCCCCAGCCATGACACCGGGCTGGCACGCTCGCTCCAGATCGGGTCGGTCAGTACGTTGAGACCGTCGTACTGCAACAGCACCGTGGCGTGGTTGACCACCGTCACCCGCAGCTCACCGTCAGCGACCCGCGCTGGCGGCGCGGGCTGCGAAGGCGGGCGCAGGTCCCGCTGCCAAGGACCGGGATCGCGTTCCCGGTAGTAGCGCCAGAGGTCCGCCCAGCCAACATCGAATGGTGTGTCGTTGTGAAACCGCTCACCGTCGAAGTGATCGCTCACCGGCCCGTGATATCCGGGGCCGCCGGCGCAACCCGCCAGGCAGACGGCGGCCATCAGCAGCTGGAGTGACCGACCGGACCTCCGCATTGGCGACGCTACCGCTTCTCGAACAGGTAGTGGCCCACGCCCCATTCATTGCCGTCGGCATAGCCGAAGAACTCGGCGACGGCCATGTAGAACATTCGCCAGCGGTTGAACCAGATACCGGCGTCAGCACGGCCGTAGGCCTGCTCGAAGATGGGCATGATGTCGGCACGCGCGGCGTCCATGCCGGCCAACCAGTGGTTGGAGGTCTTTTCGTAGTGCTGGCCGTTCACCCACCACTGGCGGGCCAGACGAAGATCGTCCTGAAAATGCGCCAGCAGGTGTTCGCTGGGCATGGTGCCACCGAGGAAAAAGTACTGCGTCATCCAGTCACTTTCGTCGCGCACTTCGTAGTGATAGGCCAGCAACTTGTGGGCGAAGATATGGACGAACAGCTTGCCCTCGGGGTTCAACCAGCCGGCAATCTTCTTCAGCAGCAGGCCGTAGTTCTTCATGTGCTCGAACATTTCGATCGACATGACACGGTCGAAGCCTGCTTCCACCCCCTGTGCCGGGTAGTCGAAGTCGACGATATCGCCGGTGATGATCGTCAGGTTCGTCAGCCCCCTGGACTTGGCCTGCGCCATGATGAATTCGCGCTGGCCGTGGGAGTTGGAGAGCCCGACCACCTGTGAATTCGGGTACTGCCGCGCCAGCCACAGCGACAGTGACCCCCAGCCGCAGCCGAGATCCATGATGCGCATGCCGTCGACCAGCCCGGCACGCTCGGCATACAGGGCAAGCATCTTCTCTTCGGCCTGTGCCAGCGTCTCGTTGCCGTCCGGATACAGGCAGCAGGAATACTTCAGGCAGGGGCCAAGGTGACGATGAAAGAATTCGGCAGGAACTTCGTAGTGCTGCACGTTGGCATCGCGAGTGTTGATGGCGATCGGGCTGCGCCGCAGGTCATCGAGAAACGAGGCGAACGCTTCAACGCGACGCTCCTGGTCGACGCTTTCCGGCGCCTGCAGCCGTTTGGCGATGAGCGCGCGCATACCGGCTCGGGCAACAACGTCGGGGACCAGGCCCCGTTCAACCCACTGGATGGGATTCATGAAGATTCAAGGATGATGGGGAGGGATGGAGACAAGGGTACACTCGCGCCTTCATTACGCGGGGAGTATGTCGAATGGATGCACAGCCGGCGATCCAGATGCTCGAAAAGGGTATCGCCTTTGTCGAAAGAACCGGTCTGCAGGTCGAACGGCTGGAACGGGGGCACGTGGTCTGTCGCATGCCGTTTGCCGGCAATGGCAACCATATCGGCACCATGTATGCCGGTGCCCTGTTCACCTGTGCCGAGATCCCCGGGGGCGCCCTGTTCCTGTCGACCTTCGACCCGGCGAAGTGCTTCCCGATCGTGAAGTCCCTCGACCTCAAGTTCCTCAAGCCGGCCACCGCTGATGTCCGCATCGACATCCGCATCGACGACAGCGAGATTGCGCGTATCGAGGCCGATCTGGACGCCCACGGCAAGGCGGAGTTCGTGCTGACCGGCGACCTCACTGACCCCAGCGGGGTGGTCGTGGCGCAGTCACACGGCGTCTATCAACTGCGTTCGAACAGGCCCAGGAGCTGACGCGCAGAGGTCTGCAGGCTGAGTTGCCAGGGCAGTCCGATAATCGGCTGCCCGGTCTGCGAGCAGACAAAGCCCGGATTCTCGCCATCCCCGAGCAACAGCCGGTAGTCGCTGGTCACTTCGGTGTCCGCCGGCAGGTCGGCGAGTGCAAAGATGAATCCCAGATGCCACAGCCCGGTGGGTTTGAACGCGTGGTTGACGTAGCACTCGTCACTCCACTCCGGGGTGATCGAGAACCACTGCTCGAACCAACGGACGCTGGCCTGCACTTCGAGGCTGTCCGCGGGCAGCGCCCGCAGCCGCGACTCGGGCCAGACGGTGTGCACATTGTCAGGCGCGATGATCACCGCCCCCCGCGCCACCGGCGCCGCCAGAAACAGTCCCTTGCCGGCGCCGGCAATCTGCGAGGGCCCGATCCGGTAGGGCGGGATGATCATTGCCGGGTCTGGCCGGCGGCGGCCGCCGTTTCGGCGACGAACAGCGCATGCGCCTCTGCCGGCGAATAGCGGTACTGGCGACCACAGAATTCGCAGGTCACCTCGACCTTTCCCTGTTCGGCCAGCACCGTATCCACCTCCTCGCGCCCCAGGCCCAACAGCATGGCCGAGATCTGGGCATGCGAACACTGGCAGCGCAGCGCGACCGCGCGCGGTTCGAACAGCCGCACTTCGTCTTCGGCAAACACCCGCGCGAGCAGGTCCGGAATTTCCCAGCGCAACAGGTCGCCGGCGCTCACGGTCCTGAACAGGGTGTAGACGTGGTGCCAATTGTCGTCATTGCGGCCTTCGCCCTCGGGCAGGCGCTGCAACATCACGCCTGCCAGCTTCTCGGGCGTGGCCGCCAGACGGATCAACGTCTGGGTTTGCTCGGAACGGGCGAAGTAGATCTGCAGGGCCTCGGCCAATTCCAGCCCGACGACGTCCACCATCGCCTGGTAGCGATTGTCGCCCCGCTTCGGTTCCACCAGCGCCGCCAGCAGGCCGCCGCCAAACAGGGCCTGAAAGTCGCCCTCGGCATCGGCATCGTGCTTGACCATGCCGCGCAACTGCAGCGCCTCGTCAATCTGCGTCACCATCAACTTGACCGGCCCCTGCCCCTGGAACTGCAGGTTGAAACGGCCCTCCTGACGCATGTCGGCCGCCAGCAGCGGAGCTGCCGCCAGGGCCTGCCCGAGCTGCTGTGCCACATCCGGCGGGTAGTCGCGCCAGCCGAACATGCTGTTGAGCTGTTCGGTGAGGTTGACCGCAAAGCCGCGGACACCGCGCCCCGGCAGCAGAAACGGAATCAGCGGGTTGACGCCTCCGGCACTCATCCCGCCAGCTTGTCCTTGAGCAGCCGGTTCACCGCATCGGGATTGGCCTTGCCCTGGCTGGCCTTCATCACCTGGCCGACGAAGAAGCCGAACAGCTTGTCCTTGCCGCTGCGGAAATCGGCCAGCTGCCCGGGGTTGGCCGCCATCACCTGCTCGATGATGGCGATGATGGCGCCGTCGTCAGTGATCTGGCGCAGGCCCTTGCGATCGATGATGGCGTCCGCATCGCCTTCGCCGTTGAGCATGGCCTCGAAGACGTCCTTGGCGAGCTTGCCGGAGATGGTGTTGTCGGCCATCCGCTTGAGCATGCCGGAGAGCATGTCGGCGGTGATCGGGCTGTCGACGATAGCCTTGCCCAGCTTGTTGAGAGCGCCGAGCAAATCGGTGGTGACCCAGTTGGCACACTGCTTGGGATCGGCACCGGAGGCCTTGACCACCGCCTCGTAATAGTCGGCCAGCGCCGCTTCGCCGGTCAGCACGGTGGCGTCGTAGCGCGGCAGCCCATACTGCTGCTCGAAGCGGTCGCGCTTGGCCTCGGGCAGTTCCGGCAGGGTGGCGCGGATACGTTCGCGTTCCTCAACGGTCACGATCACCGGCAACAGGTCAGGATCGGGGAAATAGCGGTAGTCGTTGGCGTCTTCCTTGACACGCATGGTGCGGGTTTCGCCGGTATCCGGGTTGAACAGCCGGGTTTCCTGCACGATGTGGCCGCCGCCCTCGATCACTTCGATCTGGCGCTCGATCTCGAAATCGATCGCCTGCTGCACATAGCGGAACGAGTTGATGTTCTTGGTCTCGGTGCGGGTGCCGAACTTTTCGGCACCGACGCGCCGCACGGAGACGTTGGCATCACAGCGGAAGGAACCTTCCTGCATGTTGCCGTCACAGATGCCGAGGTAAACCACCAGTTGATGCAGCTTCTTCAGATAGGCCACAGCCTCGGCCGAAGAGCGAATGTCGGGCTCGGAAACGATTTCAATCAACGGTGTGCCGGCACGGTTGAGGTCGATACCGGTGACGCCGGTGAAATTTTCGTGCAATGACTTGCCGGCGTCCTCTTCCATATGGGCGCGGGTGATACCGATCCGCTTGCCTTGCCCTTCAACCTCGATGTCGAGGTGGCCGTGTTCGACGATCGGCAGTTCGTACTGCGAGATCTGATAGCCCTTGGGCAGGTCGGGATAGAAGTAGTGCTTGCGGGCGAACACGCAGCGCTCGGCGATCTGCGCGTCCACCGACAGGCCGAACTTCACCGCCATCTGCAGGGCTTCGCCGTTGAGTACCGGCAGCACGCCGGGCAAGCCGAGGGTGACGCCGTCGGCCTGGGTATTGGGTGCCGCGCCGTAGGCGGTGTTGGCACCGGAGAAGATCTTGGTCTTGGTCAACAGCTGGCAATGCACTTCCAGTCCGATGACGGCTTCCCATCCGTTCGGGATCATCATTTGAACGCCTCCGGCCGCTGCAGGTGCCAGTCGCTCGCCTGCTGATACTGGTGCGCCACGTTGAGCAGCCGCGCCTCGTCGAAGTAGTTGCCCATCAACTGCACACCCACTGGTAGTCCCTCGGAAAAACCGGCCGGCATGCTCAGCGCAGGGATTCCGGCCAGGTTGGCAGCGATGGTGTAGATGTCGTTGAGATACATGGCAACCGGATCGTCGGTCTTCTCGCCGAAGCGGAAGGCGACATCGGTGGTGGTCGGCGCGAGGATCACGTCCACCTGCTCGAAGGCCCGACGGAAGTCCTCGGCGATCAGCCGCCGCACTTTCTGGGCCTGCAGATAATAGGCGTCGTAGTAGCCATGACTGAGCACATAGGTGCCGATCATGATGCGCCGCTGGACTTCGGCGCCGAAGCCTTCCCCTCGTGATTTTTTATACAACTCTTCAAGATTTTTTACGCTTTCGGCACGATGACCGAAGCGCACGCCATCGTAGCGAGCCAGATTGGAACTGGCCTCGGCCGGGGCCACCACGTAGTAGGTCGGGACCGACAGCGGCGCATTCGGCAGGCTGACCTCACTGAATTCCGCCCCCTGCTCGGTCAGCGCCTTGATCGCGGCATCGACACAGGCACGCACCCCGGGCGACATGCCATCGGCGAAGTATTCCGTCGGCAGGCCGACCCGCAGCCCCTTGATCGACTGCGTCAGCGGCGCCACCAGGTCGTCGACCGGCCGCTCGACGCTGGTCGAGTCCAGCGGGTCAAAGCCGCTCATGGCCTGCAGGACCCAGGCGGCATCCTCTGCGCTGTGCGCCACCACACCGGCCTGATCGAGACTCGAGGCGAAGGCGATCATGCCGAACCGCGACACCCGCCCGTAGGTGGGTTTGATGCCGGTAAGGTTGGTCAGCGCCGCGGGCTGGCGGATCGACCCCCCGGTATCGGTGGCGGTGGCCACCGGCGCCAGACCCGCAGCAACACAGGCAACGCTGCCACCCGACGAGCCGCCAGGCACGCGGCCAGTGTCCCAGGGGTTCTTCACCGGGCCATACCAGGAAGTCTCGTTGGACGACCCCATGGCGAATTCGTCCATGTTGCACTTGCCCAGCATCACCATGCCGGCCTCGCCGTGCAGCTTCTTCACCAGCGTGGCGTCATAGGGCGCGATGAACCGGTCGAGCATCCGGCTGGCACAACTGGTCCGCACACCCTCCGTGGCAAAAATATCCTTCTGTGCCAGGGGGATCCCGGTCAGTGGCCCGCCACCGCCACGGGCCAACAGGGCGTCAGCCGCATCCGCCTGGGCCAGCGCCTGGTCGGCGGTAACGGTGATGAAGCTGTTGAGCTGAGGGTCAAGACGCTCGATGCGTCCGAGGAAGTGTGCAGTCAGCTCGCGCGAGGAGAAGCGCTTGGCGCGCAGCCCCTCGGCCAGTGCTGCTATCGACAGTGTGTGCATGGGATCCTGCTTGGTGGAGCGCGCGGCCGCAGGGTTGCGGGGCGACACCCTCGCCCCACCCTGCCGCCGACGGGTTATTCGATGACTTTGGGGACCAGAAACAGACCGCTATCAACCGAAGGCGCGTGCGCCTGGTAGGTCTCGCGACGATCGGTCTCAGTGACGACGTCGGGCCGCAGCCGCTGGGTCATGTCCATCGGGTGGGCCATCGGGGTCACCCCGGCCGTGTCGGCCGAAGACAGCCGACCCACCAGATCGAGAATGTTGCTGAGCTGCCGCGCATAGGGCTCGACCAGCTCGGGCTGGAGGTCGAGGCGCGCCAGATGCGCCACCTGCCGGACTTGCTCGGGACTGAGGCTCATAATTTTTTGCCGTGGGGAACCGTGGAATTGGTTTATGATTATCCGATTGCATAGTGTACGGCCTGCGCCGCCCGCCCGCACCGGCATTCGTCTGGTGCTTCCACGCTTTCAAGACCTTCGGAAACCTGACCTTCGATGATCGACGCCGTCCGCCGCCTGTTCGTCAATGACCTGTCCATTGACCTCGGTACCGCCAACACCCTCATCTATGTGCGTGACGAGGGTATCGTCCTCAATGAGCCGTCCGTCGTCGCCATCCGGCTTGATGCCAAGGGCAGCAAGAAGATCGAAGCCGTCGGCATCGACGCCAAGCAGATGCTGGGCCGTACCCCCAACAACATCTCCACCATCCGCCCCATGCGCGATGGCGTGATCGCCGACTACACGGTCACCGAGAAGATGCTGCAGTACTTCATCCGCAAGGTGCAGAAGGGTCGCATGATGCGACCGGTCACCCGGGTGGTGGTCTGCGTGCCTTACGGCTCCACCCAGGTGGAACGCCGTGCCATTCGTGAATCAGTGGAAAACGCCGGCGCCCGCAAGGTCTATGTCATCGAGGAACCGATCGCAGCGGCGCTCGGCGCCGGCATTCCGGTCGGTGAAGCCCGGGGCTCGATGGTGGTCGACATCGGTGGCGGCACCTCGGAAGTGGCGGTGATCTCGCTCAACGGTATTGTCTACGCCGAAAGCGTGCGTATCGGCGGCGACAAGTTCGACGAGGCCATCGTCAGCTACGTACGTCGCCAATACAACATGCTGATCGGCGAAGCCACTGCCGAGCGCATCAAACAAGAGATCGGCACTGCCTTCCCGGGTCATGAAGTCACCGAGATCGACGTTGTCGGCCGTCACCTCGCGGCCGGGGTACCCCGCAACTTCACGATGAACTCCAACGAGATTCTCGACGCCTTGCAGGAGCCCCTCGCCGGCATCGTCAAGGCGGTCAAGCAGGCGCTGGAACGCACCCCGCCGGAGTTGGGCTCGGACGTCGCCGAGCGCGGCATCGTGCTCACCGGTGGCGGCGCCCTGTTGCGCGATCTCGACAAGCTGATCTCGGAAGAGACCGGCCTGCCGGTCATCATTGCCGACGACCCGTTGACCTGCGTGGCCCGGGGTGGCGGCATGGTGCTCAACATGCTGGACCGTCAAGGCGACTTTTACAGCTTCGACTGAAGGCGTCGGCGAGAAATCCTCCCACGATGCCCTGACCTTAGGCGGGAGTGCTCCAGCGGTTCATGAGGCAAATGTCTCAAGCCGTCGGTTTCCTTGAGAATTCCCGCCGTCTCCCCATTGCGGACAGCGAGCAGTCGCCGTATGCTCGCGGTGGAAGTCGCGTTGTGACAAAAACGCGACAAATGTTTGGGTTTGCCATCAATTGAACACGATCAGCGCCGGTCATCGTTCTTACTTCCCCAGAGGCCCCGGCCTCGGGTTGAGGACTCTGACGCTGATGTTCTGCGCGCTTGCCCTGATTCTGACGGATGCACGCGGCGAACGGCTGCAACTCACCCGCGAAATCATGACCACGGCGCTGACCCCGCTGATCTGGGTCGCCAGTCTGCCGACCCGGGCCGGCATTGCCGCCGACCGCATGCAGAGCCGGGAATCACTGGCCCGTGACAATGCAGAGCTGCGCCAGCGCCTCATGTTGCTGCAGGTACGCGCGCAGAAATTGGATGCGCTGGAGGCGGAGAACCGCCGAATCCGCGAACTGCTGGCCTCCCGCGAGGCCCTGGACGAAAAGGTGTTGATCGCCGAGATCATCGCCATCAATCAGGACCCGTACCGCCACCAGATCACACTCAACAAGGGCATCCGCGACGGCGTCTATCGCGGCCAGGCACTGGTCGACGCGCACGGCGTTCTCGGACAGGTTGTCGAGGTGTCGCCGAGCTTGTCGCAAGCCTTGTTGATTACCGACCCGGATCACGGCATCCCGGTGGAGGTCAACCGAACCGGCCTGCAGACCATTGCGGTCGGACGTGGCGATGGTCAGGGACTGAAGCTGCCGTTCCTCCCCTCCAATGCCGATATCAAGGAGGGCGACCTGCTGGTGTCTTCGCCACTTGGCGGGCGGTTCCCGGCGGGCTACCCGGTCGGGCGCATCCACACGCTGCGCCACACCGCTGGCGAGCATTTTCTTGAAGCGCTGGCACATCCCAGCGCACAGCTGAATCAGGGACGCCAGGCGCTGCTGGTGTGGAGCGAACGGCGCAATACCGAAACACCTGCGGCGGATGCCGAGGCAGCGGCCATCAACGGCGGCGGCGATGCCGCGGCCCCCGACATGCCCCCCGAGGCCCCGACGGCGGCCGCGACACCGTGAGACGTCAGCGGTCCGTCCAGTTCAGCTTCGTGCTGAGCCTGGTTCTCGCGCTCCTGTTGCAATTGATCGCCCTCCCCGACTGGCTCGGCGTTGTCCGCCCCTACTGGCTGCCGATGATATTGTCCTACTGGGCCCTGTGCGAGCCGCGTGTCTCCAGCCTGGTCGGCGGCTTCATTGTCGGGCTGGCCGCAGACGTCGTGTTCGGCACGGTGCTGGGGCAACACGCATTGGCACTGGTGGTGGTGGCCTATCTGGTGAGCCGGCTGCGTGGCGTGTTCGTCCTATTCGAGCTGTGGCAGGCGACACTGGTGTTGGTGCCGATCTGGGCGCTCTACACCTTCCTGTTGTTCTGGATCGACGGGCTTACCGGCCATCAGGCCAGCGCCCAGCTTCGATGGATGCCGATCATTCCGACCACCCTGCTGTGGCCTCTGGTCTATGGCCTGATGGTCCGATGGCTGCGGCCCCGTCGTGATGATTAAGAAACAGTAGTTTCTTAATTTAATAAATAATCACACCCTCACGCGCCCCCCGCACGGTAAGCTCTGCCCATGGCGCGCTACGAGCCCCTCAAGAATCTTCACCGCGAAAAGAATCTGTTTTCCAGCCGCATCGCGGTGGGCGCGCTCGTCTGCGTCGGTCTATCGCTGCTGTTGATCGGTCGCCTCGTGCGTCTGCAGGTGGAAGACCACCGCTACTACACCACCCGTGCTGACGAAAACCGGCTGCGCGTCACCCCGGTACCCCCGGTCCGTGGCCTGATCTTCGACCGCAACGGCGTGGTACTCGCCGAAAACCGCCCTGCCTTCGTGCTGGACGTGGTCCCGGAACAGGTCGAGGACATGCCGGCGCTGATCGCCCAGCTCGGTGGCCTCGTACAACTGACCGACGCCGACATCACGCGGTTCGAGGAGCGTGTGCGCAAAACCCCGCGTTACCGGGGTGTTCCGCTGCGCAGCAACCTGTCGATGGAAGAAGTCGCCCGCATCGAGGTCAATCGTCACGACCTTGGTGGGGTGGAAGTAACCGCCGGCCTCACCCGCAACTACCCGCTGGGGGTCTCCGCCGCCCATGTCATCGGCTATGTCGGCGGCATCTCGGAAGCCGATCTGCAGCGCATCGACACCACGGCCTACCAAGGACTCACGCAGATCGGCAAGGCGGGGGTCGAACGCAGTCAGGAGGAACGCCTGCGCGGCCTGCCGGGCGCCAAGATCATCGAGGCCAATGCACTCGGGCGCCCGTTGCGCGAGCTGGACCACCGACCCGGAAAGTCGGGGCAGAACCTGGTACTGAGCCTTGATGCCCGGGTGCAACAGGTGGCCGAGACTGCGCTCGGCGAGCTCAACGGCGCGGTGGTCGCCCTGGACCCCCGCAATGGCGAGGTGATCGCGCTGGTCAGCAAACCTGGATTCGATCCGCACGGCTTTGTTGAGGGCATCGACGTGGCCTCCTATCAAGCGCTGCTTGAAGACCGTTCGCGGCCACTGTTCAACCGCGCCCTGCAAGGTCAATATCCCCCGGGGTCAACCGTCAAACCGGCGATGGCACTGGCCGGGCTGGAATACAACGTCACCGACCCGGAACACCGCGAATTCTGCGGTGGCAGCATGCAGCTGCCGGGCTCGACCCGCCGCTATCGCTGCTGGCGCCGCCAGGGCCATGGCTGGATGGACATGGTGTCGGGGGTCATGCACAGCTGCGATATCTATTTCTACCAGCTGGCAATGACCCTCGGGATCGATCGCATTCACGATGCCATGATTCAGTTCGGCCTTGGCGATCGCACCGGCATCGATCTGCCGCTGGAGAGCACCGGTCTGATGCCTTCGCGCGAGTGGAAGCGACGTACCCGCGCCGAGGCCTGGTACCCCGGCGAGACCCTCAACATCGGCATCGGCCAAGGCTACACCCTGACCACGCCGCTGCAATTGGCCCAGATGACCGCACGCATCGCGATGCGCGGTAACGGCTTCACCCCACATGTCCTGCGCGCATCCCGGGACCCGGCCAGCGGCACCAGCATCGACGAGACCACCACCGGGCTACCGCCGGTGGTGCTCAGCGACAGCCGTCACTGGGACAAGGTGATCCAGGCGATGATCGATACTGCCCATCAGCCGGGTGGCACGGCCTATCGGGTTGGCAGCAGCGCACCCTATCTGATCGCCGCCAAGACCGGCACCGCGCAGGTTGCCGGCCTGTCCCAAGAGGACCGTGTGGCACGCAGTCTGGAGCAGACCCCACTGCACCTGCGCGACCACGCTTTGTTCATCGCCTTTGCACCGGCGGACGATCCGCAGATCGCCATTGCCGTACTGGCCGAACACGCAGGACACGGTGGCGCGGTCTCGGGGCCGATCGCCCGCAAGGTCATGGACCAGTACCTGTTGGGCGAGGTGCGCTTCGAGAGTCCTCCGCCTGTCGTGCCCGCGTTGAGTCGCCCCACACCCCGCCCGACACCGGAGCCTGCCAATGCCACTCCTTGAGGTCGGTCGGCGCACCGAGGAGCCCAGCCTCAGCGACTGGCTGGAGCACTGGCGCATAGACTCCTGGCTGCTGGTCCTGTTGCTGCTGGTATCCGGCCTGGGACTGGTGGTGCTGTACTCCGCCTCCGGACACGACACCGATGCTGTATGGGCCCAGGGCAAGCGACTGGCGCTCGGCTTCGTGGTGATGGTGGCGGTGGCGCAATCGCCGCCCGAGTGGTACCGCACGGCCTCCCCCTGGCTCTATGGCGTCACCGTCCTGCTGCTGATCCTGGTACTGATTCTTGGCGACGCGGCCAAGGGCGCGCAGCGCTGGCTTGATCTGGGTGTGATCCGCTTCCAGCCATCGGAAATGATGAAGCTGGCCATGCCGATGCTGGTCGCTGCATACCTTCACCACCGTCTGCTGCCACCCAGCATCGGCACGATGTCGGTTGCCCTGGCCCTGGTTGCCGTACCGGCGATGCTGGTGATGCAGCAGCCGGATCTCGGCACTGCCTTGCTGATGATTGCGGCCGGCGGTTTCGCGCTCTTCTTCGGGGGTCTGCGCTGGCGGTGGATCATTGGTGCGGTCCTGGTGGTCACCGCGGCGACCCCCATCCTCTGGCACCAGCTCCACGACTATCAACGCGGCCGCATCCTGACGCTGATCAACCCCGAGCGCGACCCTTTGGGGGCCGGCTACCACATCACCCAGTCGAAGATCGCCATCGGCTCAGGTGGCCTGTTCGGCAAAGGGTGGCTGGAGGGCACCCAGGCCAAGCTCGACTTCCTGCCGGAATCACACACCGATTTCATTTTTTCGGTGATCGCCGAGGAATTCGGCCTGATCGGAACGCTGTTCCTGCTGCTGCTCTATCTTGGCATCGTCGGCCGCGGCCTGGTCATCGCGCTGCGGGCGCAAGACACCTTCCAGCGCTTGTTGGCGGCGGCACTCTCGCTCAAATTCTTTGTCTATGTCTTCATTAACATAGGCATGGTCATCGGTCTGCTGCCGGTGGTGGGGGTGCCCCTGCCACTGATCAGCTACGGTGGCACCTCAGCGGTGAGCCTGCTGGCCGGTTTCGGCATGCTCATGTCCATACAGACCCACCGAAAGCTACTTTCCAACTGATGAACGACTGGCTGAAGTCCGGATGCCTCGCTGCGAGCCTGCTGCTGCCCCTGGCGGCTGCGGCGCAGTACGCCGAACACCCCGAGACGAAAGGTATCCTCGAAACACTGCGCAGCGAGTACGGCTTCGATTCTGCCGCCTTGGCGCGCGCACAATCGGCGCTGGGCGATGCCCGCACCCTGCCCCAGCTCATCGTGCGCGAGCAGACGGCACCTGAACGTACCGAGACCTGGACCCGCTATGCCAGCCGGATCGATGCTGCGCGCATCGACAATGGTCGCAAGCTGCTGCGCGATCACGCTGAAACGCTGGCCCGGGTTGAAGCGGAATTCGGTGTCGCACCAAGTGTGGTCGCCGCCATCCTCGGGATCGAAACACGGTACGGCCGCATCACCGGCAATGTGCGGGTGCTGGATGCGTTGGCCACACAAGGCTACGACCACCCGACGCGCAGCCCATTCTTCCGCAGTGAGTTGATCGAGTTCCTCGCATTCTGCGAGGAAACGGGCCGCGACCCGCGCACGCCCACGGGCTCGTATGCCGGCGCCATGGGAGCCGCCCAGTTCATGCCCAGCAACTACCGAAGACTGGCGGTCGACTTTGACCAGGATGGCGACCGCGACCTCTGGCAGCTCGACGATGCGATCGGCTCCATCGGCCGCTATCTGGTCGACTACCGACCGGCACAGGCGTGGCGCCGTGGTGAGCCGCTGATGGTCCCCGCAACCGTTTCCGGAACGCTGGCCGACACCGCGAAGGTCAACCAGCGGACCGCCGAGTACCGCGCCGGTGATCTGTCGCGACTCGGCATCCGCACCAAAGATACCCTGCCGGCCGAGACGCCCGCTGGCATCATCGCGCTGACACTCGAGGACGGCAGCACGGAATACTGGGTGGGGCTACCCAACTTCTATGCCGTGATGACCTACAACCCCCGCACCTACTACGCCATGGCGGTCGCCCAGCTGGCCCGGGCGATTGGTGACGATCCTGCGTTGCCATCCCGGTGAGGGCGGTCGCCATCCCGGCCCTGCTGATCCTGGCATTGGCAGGTTGCAGTAGTCTGCGGGAGCGCCCCCCGCCGCGGCCAACCGAATCTTCGCAAGCGAAAATCCCACGCCCCGTACCACCCGGCAAGCCGCGCCCGCCGCCCGGCCACGAGCCCGGTGGCCGATACGCTCTGGACCACGACGTCGCGCCCAAACCGGATGAAGTCCCGCCCGATCTCGATCGCATCCCGGATGCCGTTCCCCGTGCCGAGCCTCGATCGCGATCGGGCAATTCACCGCAATATTCGGTGTTCGGCGTCACCTATCGGGTGCTCGACAATGCCGCCGGTTACCGCGAGCGAGGTGGTGCCTCGTGGTACGGCAAGAAATTCCACGGCCACACCACCGCCAGTGGCGACCGCTACGACATGTTCGCCATGTCCGCCGCCCACAAGACGCTGCCCCTGCCCAGCTATGTTCGTGTCACCCACCTTGGCAATGGCCGTTCGGTCGTGGTCAAGGTGAACGACCGCGGCCCCTTTCACAAAGGTCGAATCATCGACCTGTCCTATGCGGCGGCAGCGCGTCTGGACATGCTGGCGAGCGGTTCCGCCCAGGTCGAGGTCACCGCGCTGGTGCCCGGCGAACAGCCCCTGCAGCGCCCCCCGCATGAGGACACCACCGATGCACCCGGCTTTCTCCAGGTGGCCTCGTTCGTCGATCCGATCAATGCCGTGAATCTGCGTGAGGAACTGTCCCAGCGGAACCTCGGACCGACCGCCATCTGGGTCGAAAGTGACAAAGACGTGACGTGGCATCGGGTTGTGTTGGGCCCCTTCGCCGACGTCGAGGTGGCACATGCGGCCGTGACGGCGCTTCAGCAGCGTGGCCTCAGACCGTTGTGGGTCAAGCCCTGAATCCGTCAATACAGCTCAGGCACCTGCTGCACAGAGACGAAACAGTTCGCGCACCGCCACCACCAGCCGCATGAAGTCGTCACCACTGTCGGCCCTGAGCGCCGACAGCCGATGTTCGAGAAATCGGAGTCGCTCCTCACGCGGCGCCGACCAGTGCTGCATCGTCATTGCGGTGTCCACGACGTCGCCGGACTGCGACAACACCTGTGCCGTAAGCTGGCGATGCACCCGATAGACATCGTCTCGCAGATTCCCCCGTGCCAGCGCCGGCCAGCGCCCGCTCACCTGCAACTGGGCCACCTGCGCCTGCAGCCACGGCAAGGCAAACCGTTCGCCCACTGCCAGGTGCAGATCCACCAGTGCGCGGGGTGAATGCCGACCTTGCGGGTCAAGCATGACCAGGTCGGGGATCAGACCGTACAACCGGGTGGTGGCCAGCGTGATGGCCGGTGCACGGTCGAAGCCGGATTCGACATGCTGTTCGATGACCCGCTGATGGTCGGCGGCGTAAGCCGGGGGCAATGCTGCCTGCAGGGCCGGATCGGCCAGTAGCGCTCGCCAGGCAGCATAGCGAGACTGCAGCGTCGCTGAATCGATCGATGGCGGCAGCGTCAACAGATATCGGGTGACATGCTTCAACAGCCCGCCAACCCGTTGGCCCACCACCTGCTGCTGCGGCAGGTCCAGCGGCGAGGCTGGGGCATCGGTCCAGGCCCAGTAGACGTCGGCGTCCATCAGCGCGTGCGCACGCGCCCAGGCCTGCACGACTTGCGGTCGGCGCACGCCCAGCTCAGCCGCAACGCGATGGGCAAACGGTGCCCCCATGCGGTTGCAGATCGCGTTGGCCAACACGGTGGCAATGATCTCCCGGCGCAGCTGGTGCTGCTCCAGCGCCGTGGGATAACGCTCGACCAAGGCTGCCGGAAAGTAGCCGATCAGCCAGGGCAGCAGGGCGGGGTCGTCCGGTACCTCGCTGGCCACCAGCTCATCGAAGAGCGCAATCTTGGCGTATGCCAGCAGCACTGCCAGTTCCGGTCGGGTCAGTCCCAGTCCGCGTCGACGGCGTTCCTGCAAACGCTCGTCATCGGGCAAGCCCTCAACACGACGATCAAGATAGCCGTCGCGCTCCAGTCGCGTCAGCAACTGCAAGTGTTCATCCAGCCGCGCCACGCCACCCGCCGCCATCAGCCCCAGCGCCCCACTCTGCAGTCGGTTGTCATGCAGTACCGCCGCGATCAGGTCGTCGGTCATCGATACCAGCAGCGGATCGCGCGTCGCGCGATCAAGCGTGCCTTCACGCATCAGGGTATTGAGCGGGATTTTGATATTCACTTCCCGGTCGGAGCTGTGCACACCCCCGGCGTTGTCGACGGCATCGGTGTTGACCAGCCCGCCGCCCAGCGAAAACTCGATTCGGGCCGCCTGGGTCAGGCCGAGATTGCCGCCCTCACCGATGACGCGCACCCTGAGATCACGGGCGTCGATACGGACGGCGTCGTTACCACGATCGCCTGCAACCGCATGCGACTCGTGGCTGGCCTTGACGTAGGTGCCGATGCCGCCATTCCACAGCAGGTCTGCCGGCGCTTGCAGAATGCAGTGGATCAGATCGAATGGCCCCATTCGCTCGACATCGGTCGCAAGTGCCGCCCTGGCCTCGGGCGACAGGGCAATCTGCTTGGTGCTGCGCTCGAATATGCCTCCCCCCGCTGACAGCGCCGCCGGATCGTAGTCAGCCCAACTGGAACGGGGTAGCGCGAACAGTCGTTGGCGCTCGGCAAAGCTGCGCGCCGGATCCGGGTTCGGGTCGATGAATATATGACGATGGTCGAACGCGGCGATCAGCCGGATCTGCGGTGACAGCAACATGCCGTTGCCGAACACGTCGCCGCTCATGTCCCCGATGCCGATCACGGTGAACGGCGCGGTCTGGATATCGCGACTGTCGGCGCCCAGTGCACGGAAGTGTCGACGCACACTTTCCCACGCACCCCGCGCGGTGATCCCCATGGCCTTGTGGTCATAACCCTGGCTGCCGCCGGAGGCAAAGGCATCGCCGAGCCAGAAGCCGTACTCGGCGGCAGTGGCGTTGGCGAGATCCGAAAAACGGGCGGTCCCCTTGTCGGCCGCGACCACCAGATAGGGATCGGGTCCGTCATGACAGACGACGCCGGCCGGCGCCACGATCCGCTGCCCCTCGCGGTTGTCGGTGAGATCGAGCAGGCCGCGCAGGAAGGCGACATACGCGGCACGGCCGGCCGCAGACCAGGCTTCGCGATCACTGCGATCGCCTCCCCGAAGCACGAACCCGCCCTTTGCCCCGCCCGGGACGATGATGCTGTTCTTCACCTGTTGCGCCTTCATCAGGCCCAGCACTTCGGTGCGATAGTCCTGCAGACGGTCGGACCAGCGAAGACCGCCACGGGCCACCTGTCCCCCGCGCAGATGAACGCCCTCCATGGTCGTGCTGTAGACATAGATTTCGAACATCGGGCGAGGCAACGGCAGTTCTGGCAGTCGCCGGGGATCGAGCTTGAGGCTGATTTCAGGCTTGCCGAGATAAAAATTGGTGCGAAGCCCGGCGCGAATGACCGCCGTACAGGCCCGCAACACCCTGTCTGCGTCGAGGCCCGGAACCGCGTCGAGCGCCGCATCAAGTTCGGCGTCGACGCCGGCCACTGCCGCAGCACGTCCGTCGCGCGGCTGCGCCGGGTCAAAGCGGGCGTGAAACAGCGCCACCAGCTTCGCCGCAAGTGATGGCGACGCCACCAGCCGATCCATCATGAAATTGCGCGAATACGGCAGTCCGGTCTGTACCAGATAGCGGGTCAGCAAACGAAGGATCACCACGTCGCGGACCCCCAGTCCGCCAAGGAGCACCAGCCGATGCAGGCTGTCGTCCTCGACCTCGCCCCGCAACAACGCGTGAAATGCAGACTCGAAACGTTGCTGCTGCTCGGCGGCGGTGCCGACACAGCGCCCGTGCACTCGTACCTCGAATCGGTGGACCCACGCCGGCGGCGCACCCACCGGCCGGACTTCCCCCGGGTCCTGCTCGGTCACAAAAAGTCCGAAATGTTCGAGCCGGGGCAGCACCTCCGACAACGCCGCCGGTTGACCGCGGCTGTAGAGCCGGAGATGGGTGACACAAGCCGCATCTTCACTGTCCGTCACCAGGAGTCGGACGCGTATCGGCTGGGCGTCATCAAGCTGCTCGAGCACCGCGATATCGTCGCAGGCAGCCTCGGGTAGCGTCGCCTCGGTGAACCCGCGGTCAAAGGCCTGTCCCCATCGACGCCACAGCGCATCGCCGTCCGGCAATCGTCGCAGCGCCATTTCGAGACCCTGGGCCCAGGTGCGTGTGGCCGCCTCCAGCGCCGCCTCGATCGCCGTCACATCGGGCGGCGATGCGGTCCCCGGGGGGGTACGAATCAGCAGATGCAAGCGCGCATGAACCCCACCCCGCGGGAACTCGACCCGGCGATCAACCTCGGTCCCGCTCAGCGCGGACATCAGGGTGTCGACTACCTGGTCTCGCCAGTCGCGGGTATACCGCTCTCGCGGGACATACACCAGTGCCGAGAAGTAACGCCCGTAGCGGTCACGACGCAGGAACAATCGCAGCCGCGGCTGGTCGCGCAGGGCATGAACCCCCCGCGCCAGGGCATACAGCTCCTCTTCCGAGGACTGCCACAACTCGTCGCGGGGCAACATGGCCACCACGTCGCGCAGCTGCTTGCCGGCATGGGAGCCCGGGCCAACGCCGGCGCGGTCCAGCAACTGGCCGATCTTGGCGCGCAACAGCGGGATATGTCGGGGACGTTCGTCGTAGACATCGCTGGTGAACAGGCCGATGACGCGCACGGTGCCGCCGATGCCACCCTGCGGTCCGAGATGCTTGATCGAGATGACGTCGAGGTACTCGTCGTGGTGCACGGTGGCGCGCCGCATGGCCTTGGTCACCACCACCAGCCGGGTCGATCCGGCGTACTTGTCGAGTTCGGCGCTGGGCGCCATCAGCGCATCGGTATCGGCCAAGGGGCCGTTCGGACGGGCCAGACCGAGCCCGGATTCGGTCTGCATATGGAAGCCGGAGCGTCCCGCCGCATCGGTCAGGGTCGTCTCCATCAGGCCGAGGAAGGTGAAATGGCCGTCGACAAGCCAGTCGACGAAGGCGGCAGCCTCGTCCTGCGCAGCGCCGCCCTGCAGGGCGCGCAGGTCGTCGGCCAGGGCCCTCAGGCGATCGCAGATGGCCGGATAGTCGGCGACCGCCTGGTGGACCTCCTGCAGGGTTTGACGCAACCGTGAGACAAGCGCCTCGGTCGAATTGGTCGGTGGCGGCTCGAACAGCACCTGCACCAGCGATTCAACCGGACCATTCGCCGCAGCGTCCGGCAAGGCGGCGTCGGTGCGCGCCAGCGCCAGCAACGGGTGAACCACCCAATGAATCGTTGCGCCGGCCCGGCGCAAGTTCAGCAGCAGGCTGTCGACCAGAAACGGGCGATCCGGGCTGACCACCAACAAACGCATCCGACGGCCATCGCCGGTGGCATCAACCCGCAGGTGACCGGCCCCGGGAGGGCGCACGGCGGCGAAGCGGCGATGGGCATGGGCGGCTTCCAGGCACTGCGCCAACGGCAGCGCGGCAAGAATCTCTTCGTCGGTGGTGCGAAAGTACGCACTCACCCAGTCGACGTTTCCGGGGACATCCTTGGCAAACCGCGCGGCGGCCTCGATCAGTGCGGCATGGGCCGGCCCGCGGCCGGCAGCATCGGGAGCCAGTTCAGCTGACATGCAGTCTCCTTCGGGCGACTCGGTGACGACGACCCGCCCTGTGTCGGGGTACGCAGCCTTCAGGGTAGCCCAGACCGCGAACTGCCAACGAGCCGGCTCAGGGTGTATCCGACCAATGGCGCAACAAGCCTGCCACCGGCACTCGGGCGCCGAGCGCGCGCAGCATCCAGTAATGGCCGCTGACGGCGCGGGCCGCGAAGGCCAGTGGCGGTACCGGCCGGAACAACCGCCAGAGACGCAAGTGTTGGCGAACCACGCGTCGCGCCTCGTCGATGAGCTCCGTGTCAGCAAAGTCGAATTGCGGTGCCGACACCAGGCGATCGACCGTCACCTCGAGCATGGCGCGATATGCGGGCGCCAAGGTCGTGCCGATCTGCTGCCGCACCTGCGGATCGTGGGCATCGACCGGCAACGCATCGAGCACGAAGAGTACCGCGTGGAGGGCGGCGACATCGCCATCCAGCGCCGCCGACAGCCCCTTCAAGAGCTGCGGCGGCAGCCGCGACGCCAGCGGTTTGACGCAGCCGAAATCGTAGACCGTTATCGTCCCGTCCATCGAGAAGCCGAAATTGCCGGGATGCGGATCGGCGTGGATCACGCCGGCCTGGAAAACCTGCGACAACGACCATTCGAGCAGCACGGTGCCCAATCGATCGCGTACCGGCTGCGGATACCTCACCGCCTCCGCGAGCGCATCTGCGGGACAATAGCGGGTTACCAGGACGGCCTCGCCGCACAATTCGGGTACCGGCTCGGGATAGCGGACAGCGGGATGCGCAGCGCGTGCGCGGAGGTTCTCCAGATGCCGCAGTTCCTGCGCGTAATCGGTTTCCTCGCGGAAGCGGACCCGCACCTCGGCCAGTAGCCCGTCCAGCGCCGCCCGGTCAATCTGCAACAGCCGGCCCATGCGCAACAGACGCCCGAGTGCATCAACATCTTCGTCGACCGCCTCGGCGACGCCCGGGTAACGGACCTTCACCACGACCTCCCGACCATCCACCAGCCGCGCGCGATGCACTTGCCCGATCGAGGCTGCCGCCATCGCGGTCGGGTCCAGCCAGTCGATTTGGGCCCAGGCCTGCGCCGACCATTGCTGGCGTAATACCGCATCGATCTCAGCGAAGGCACGAGGAACCGCCTCGCGCTGCAGGCGCGCCAGGGGCGCTGCCAGCTCAGGGGGCAGCAGATCGGCGTACTGCGACGCCAGCTGTCCCAGCTTCATCGCCGCACCTTTCATCTCGCCCAGGGTGTTGAACCAGTCCTCGCCGATCGCGGCCCACGGCGTCTCGCGACGTCCGGGCAGACGGCTCAACAGCAGACGTCCTGCCGATCGGGCACCTGTCCACAGCACTCGGCGTCCGCGATCAGCCACCGGCGCCGGCCCTGCCCAGATGCACTAGGGCGATGTCGGCCAGCGCAACACCGCTGCCCCAGGCCGACTCCACTCGCGCCGCTGCGAAGCCATCGCCGGCGCATCCGAGTCGTAGATGGTCATCCCACTGCGGCCCGTCCGCACAGTGTGTGGCAAGGGCGTACCGCCAGCGATGCGCGGACAGCGCCCGGAACGGCACCGCCCACATTTGCCTCATCGCTGTGCCGATCTGCGCCATGACGGCGTCGGCCGTGGACTCGATGTGCGCCGCCGACCAGGCCGCCGATGCCTGAACGATGTACCGCGGATGTCCCGCTCGCTGCGGCTTGGACTGTTCGTCCGCCACCCAGCCGAGAGGCCCGCCATCTTCCAGGCGCTGTCCCGCGGGAACCGGTGGCGGCGGCCCGTCGGGCGCCAGCATCACCGTCCAACTGGGGGCGTAGCGGACATCGCTGCCATCCAGCGTCGCAGCGGCCGGCAACAGGGACGCCAGCTGCGGTGCCGGCACCGTCAGCAACACGGCCGCGAAGCCAGAAGCGGTGGACGTGACATCGTTGTGATCGCGAAGGCGCAACTGCCACCCGTCATCCCTGCGTTGCAGTCCGGTCAGCGTCAGGCCATTGTGAACCTCGAGCCCGTGCGCCAGCGACCGCGCGAAGTCGCGCATGCTTGGTGCACCGACCCAGCACGGCTCAGGTTTCGTCGGCAGCGCCCAGGGTGCAGCTGCAGCGCCACTCGACCGCATCAGATTGACGAACGCGTCGGTTCGCCCGGTAAAGAACTGGGCGCCATGGTCACAACTGCCCGCAGCGGTATCGCGACTGGCGACGCGGCCTCCGGGATGTCGACCCTTGTCGAACACCCGAACCATCACGCCCGCCTGCTGCAGACGTCGGGCACAGCCAAGGCCCGCCATGCCGGCACCGATCACGGCCACCGCGAGTGGATCAGAGGAGACCATCAACCTGCACACGTGGAATCAGGGACGCAGCCTGCCCGACTTCGGGGCTTGGCGTCCAAACGTGGAGGTGTGACGGAGAAGACAAATGGTGGGCTCGGAGAGATTCGAACTCCCGACCCCCAAGTTCGTAGCCTGGTGCTCTATCCAGCTGAGCTACGAGCCCACACGATCTGCCTGAAAAAACTGGCGGAGAGTGAGGGATTCGAACCCTCGATAGGGGATAAACCCTATACTCCCTTAGCAGGGGAGCGCCTTCGTCCACTCGGCCAACTCTCCGGGACGACACGAGGGAAACTCCCTCACTGCAACAGTGGTGCGCCCGGAAGGATTCGAACCTCCGACCCCCAAGTTCGTAGCCTGGTGCTCTATCCAGCTGAGCTACGGGCGCCCCGGCGCCAGAGAATCTCCTCAGGCGGGGCGCGATTGTAGCGACGCGCCGTGCGCAGGTAAAGGCGCGGTTGTCGCCTTGTTATTCTTCGGGCTTGTTGGCCGCGGCCGCGGCCGCGCGTTCACGCTCGCGTTCCACCAGTTCACCGCGATGCACCGGCACTTCCTTCGGTGCCATCACACCCAACCGGACCTGTCCACCCTTGATGTCGAGGACGGTGATCGTGATACCGCCACCGATGATGACGGTCTCACCCACTCTCCGCGTCAGGATCAGCATGTTTGTTTCCCCATATGGTTTTCTTGACCTAATTCTGACACCCGCAGCCCGATAGGGCCACGTTGACAAAACGGTTTGCGCCAGACGGCAGGGTGATCGCGTACGAGCGGCGGACACCGGCGGAGGGCGCCCGCCGTGCAACCGCAGACTGCCTGCCGTATCGATTCATGTTCAACCCGGTGAGTGTACGCCGCACAGATCGATCGTTCAGGTTGACACCCAAAACTCTCACATCCGCGCAACAGGTGGGTCAACCGCGGGACAACACCTCGGCGGTGTGCGCCCCGAGCGCCGGGCTGTCGCCTTCGACGGGTTCCGCATGACTGAACTGGATCGGCAAGCCGATGGCCGGCTTGCCCGCGACGCTGCGCACCAGCCCACGTGCACGCACCTGTTCGTTGTCGAGCGCCTCATCCAGGGTCAGGATGCCGGACACACAGGTATCCTCATGGGCCAGCAACTGCTCCCACTGCGCTTGCGTGCGCCCCCTGAACAACGTCGTCAGCGCGTCGCGCAGCGGCTGCCCTTTCGGACCGGGGACCAACGGCAACTTCAACAGCTCGGTGGCGTCGGCAAGTTCCAGCAGGCGCTTGAAGAACTTGAACTCCAGCGAGCCCACCGCGAGATACCGGCCGTCCGCGGTCTCGTAAAC
The DNA here is from genome assembly GCF_016918765.2 of Flagellatimonas centrodinii. GTDB lineage: Bacteria > Pseudomonadota > Gammaproteobacteria > Nevskiales > Nevskiaceae > Polycyclovorans > Polycyclovorans centrodinii. Next base: position 2,166,835 of record NZ_CP092104.1, on the reverse strand, counting down.
GCTGTAGTTCGGCATCGCGCCGGACAGCGCATCGGCACTGGGCGCCGGCACCTGCCCCACCGTGCGCTGCGCGCTCAAGGCGGCCACCTGCAGCGCCAGGGTGCCATCCATCATGCCGACATCAACGAAGGTGCCTTCGCCGCTACTGCGCGCGCCGATCACCGCGGCGAGAATACCCACGGCACAGGTCAGTGCACCACCGGCAAGGTCTGCCACCTGGAAGTTACCCTGCACCGGCGCGCCACCCAGCGGCGCGTTCTGATGCAGGTCGCCCGCATAGCCGCGATAGTTCATGTCATGCCCGGGCCGACTGGCATACGGGCCGGTCTGCCCGTAGCCCGTCAGCGCGGCATAGACCAGACGCGGATTCCGCGCCCGCAAGGTGGCGTAGTCACAGCCCAACTTGGCCATGACACCGGGCCGAAAGGATTCCAGCACGACATCGGCATCGTCGGCCAGCCGACGGAAGGCCTCGGCATCCTCCGGCTGGCGCAGGTCCAGCACCACCGATTTCTTGCCCCGATTGACGAGGGTGAACATCTCGGGCGACAAGCTGCGGCAATAGTCCCCGGTGCCGGGCTCCTCGATCTTGATCACCTCGGCGCCCATCTGGGCGAGATACAGCGAGCAGAACGGGCCCGGCAGCAGGCGCGACAAATCGAGGACACGAATGCCCTTCAGCAACGGGTTGGCAGACATGGCGACTCCCTAGAGGGTGCGGGCGATCAGTTCCTTCATGATCTCATTGGTGCCGCCATAGATGCGCTGGGCACGGGCATCGATCCATGCCTTGGCGACCGGATACTCCATCATGTAGCCATAGCCACCGTGCAACTGAACGCACTCGTCGATCACCTTGCACATCAGATCCGAGGTCCAGTACTTCGCCATTGCGGCGTCATCGACCCCAAGCTTTTTCTTGGTGACCTGTTCAAGGCAACGGTCGACAAAGGTCCGTCCGATCGCCAATTCGGTCTTCAGCTCGGCCAATTTGAACCGGGTGTTCTGGAAGCTGGCCACCGGCTTGCCGAAAACCTTGCGGCTGCGGGTGTACTCGATGGTCTTTTCCAGCACCGCTTCGGCACCGGCGATGGACGTGATGGCGATGATCAACCGTTCCCAGGCAAGCTCCTGCATCAACATGACGAAGCCCATGCCCTCGCGGCCAAGCAGGTTGGCCTTGGGCACGCGCACGTTCTCGAAGAACAGTTCGCAGGTGTCCTGCGCATGCATGCCGACCTTCTTCAGCGGCTTGCCCTTGCTGAAACCTTCGCGGTCCGCCTCAACAAGGATCAAGGAAATATCCTTGGCACCCTCGCCGGTGTCACCGGTCTTCACCACCACCACCGCGAGATCGCAGAGATAGCCGTTGGTGATGAAAATCTTCGATCCATTGATGACATAGTCGTCGCCGTCTGCAACCGCACGGGTCTTGACGCCCTGCAGGTCCGACCCGGTTCCGGGCTCGGTCATGGCGATCGCGGTGACCGTCTCGCCGGAGGCCATCTTCGGCAGCCAATGCGCCTTCTGCTCCTTGCTGCCGAAATTGTTGATGTAATGGGCGACGATCTCACTGTGCAGCGGCCAGCCGATTCCGGTGGCGCCGGCGCGGGCCAGCTCCTCCATCTGCACCACGCTGAAAAGGCGGTCGCCCGATCCGCCGTACTCCTCGGGCATCGACATGTTCAACATGCCGAGCTCACCGGCGCGGTTCCAGATCGCCCGATCCACATGCTGCTGGGCTTCCCAGCGCTCGTGATGCGGCATGATCTCTTCTTCGATGAAGCGACGGCTGGTCTGGCGAAAATCCTCGTGATCAGAGGAGAAAACGGTGCGGGGGATCATCAGAACTCCAAGGAAATTATTATTACCACTCTGCAGGTATAACGCTGCGCGGATGGTAACAGACCCACTGTCGGTTCGCGGACAAGGTCAAGGTTTCTTTGTGTGATCGAGAGTTCTCGGCGGGTACGCCCAAATCGTCTTCCGCGCCGCAAAGGTAATTTATATTACCTTTCTGGTTAATTCCGCCGTGAACAGGACCACTTGGCGTACCGCCTCACCGCGTGCCAACCGGTCAAAGCCTTCGTTGATCTGGTCCAGCGTCAGGGTATGGGTCAGCAGCCGATCGACCGGCAGCCGGCCGGCCCGATACAGCGCAACGAACCGAGGAACATCGCGAGAGGGTACGCAGGACCCCATGTAAGAGCCCTTCACCGTCCGCTCCTCGGCCACCAGACTCACCGCCGATATGACGAAATTGCGGGAGGGATGCGGCAAGCCGACGGTCACGGTGGTCCCGCCCCGACGCGTGGCCTGATAGGCCTGCAGCAGTACCTGCTCATGGCCCACCGTCTCCACGGCAACCTCGACTCCGCCGGGCACGGCCGCCTTGATGGCCGCCGGCACGTCGATCTCGGCCGCTGCGAGAATGGTGTGGGTGGCACCCAACTCGCGGGCCAGCGCCAACTTGTCGGCGCGCACGTCGACCGCCACCACCGGATACGCGCCGCTGGCCACGGCGCCCAACAGGGCTGCCAACCCGACACCGCCCATACCGAATACCGCAACACTCTGTCCGGGCGCGACCCGGGCGGTATTGACCACACTGCCGACGCCGGTCATCACCGCACAACCGAACAGCGCTGCAATCTCCGGCGGCAGGCTGGGGTCGATCTTCACCGCCGAGCGCTGGGACACCACCGTCCGTTCGGCGAACCCCGATACGCCCAGATGATGATGCAGTGTCGCACCATCACCGCAATCGGTGAAGGGTGTGGTCCCGCCCAGAAGGCTGCCTGCGACGTTGGCGCGCGCGCCCGGTTCACACAATGCGGCACGACCGCTGGCGCAGGGGTCGCAATGGCCACAGACCGGGACAAAGGAAAACACCACCGCGTCCCCCGGCGCAAAGTCGGTCACGCCTGGGCCGCAGGCCTCGACCACGCCCGCTGCCTCATGCCCGAGCACCATCGGCATCACCCGGGGGCGCGATCCGTTGATCACCGACAGATCGGAATGACACAGGCCGGCGGCTTGCACGCGAATCAGCAACTCTCCCTCAGCCGGGGGGGCCAGATCCACGGTCTCGACCTGCAGTGGACGGGAATCGGCGTACGGAGCCGGCAGGCCCATCTGGCGCAGTACGGCGGCGCGGGTTTTCATCGTCACGATGAGGGCTCCTGGGTGGGGCGATACAGTGCTTCAAGCGCGGCACGCAGCGGCGCCGGTGGTGGCTGCGGTCGCCGCGTGGCGCGGTCGACAAAAACATGAACAAAGCCCCCCTCTGCCGCGGGCTCGGCGGCCCCCTCGCGAAACAGCGCGATCTGGTACCGGACGCTGGTACGACCCAGATGAGCAACCCGAAGCCCGGCTTCGATACGGTCGGGAAACGCCAGCGGTGCGTGATAACGGCAGTGTGAATCAACGCAAAGACCGATCACCGCACCGGCATGAATGTCGAGACCGCCCTCGGTGATCAGGTAGCGATTGATGACCGTATCGAAATAGCTGTAGTACTCGACATTGTTGACATGCCCATACACGTCATTGTCTTTCCAACGGGTGTCAAGCGACTCGAAACGCGGGTAGTCCGCCCGCGCCGTCAGCGCGTTCTGCATGCCGGCTGCCACGATCTAGCGATGGCTCTTCAGCAGCGCTCCCACCTTGTCGATATAGGCCTGACGGGCCGTATCGGCGGCCGTACCCTTGAGCTTGGCCCAGGCGTCGTATTTGGCACGCCCGACCATGTCGAGCATCCCCGGTCGGCTGCCACTGACATCCCCTTCGGCTGCCTGCTTGAAATGCGCGTAGAGGAACAGCATGTCTTCGTTGGCGGGTCGCTTGGTCAGGGTCTTGACGTCAGCCTGCGCCTGGGCGAAGGCGGCCTGAAGGTCGCTCATGAAGATCTCCGGAATGATGAGGATGAGCCCAATTTACAGCATGGGCCCGTCGATGGTCAGGGCCGGCCGCCGAAGGCGGCACCCGACCCGCTCTGACCGATCGGGAATGCCCACCCCAGTTCCACCTCGAGATTGACGAACTGCGTGATGCGCAAGCGCACACCGAGACCGAGACTGGTGTACACCCGAGACAGGCTGACGTCGGAGACATCTTCAAACACGTTGCCCGCCTCCAGCACCACCAGGGTCCGCAGCCAGGGCCAATGCAACGGACGCAACCACTCCGCCGCCAACCGATAGTAGGCATCGCCCTCAATGAAATCCCGTTCGAACGCGCGCAGCTGGCCGCCGCCGCCGAGCGCGAAGGCATCGATACTGGCCGGCCCCCCGTGATAACCACCGACTTCGGCAAACAGCTGCAGACTCTGGTGCGGGGTGTCCCCCAGCGGCCGGAACCAGGCGACATCGCTCCTCCAGCGAACGAAGTCATAGTCCGCCGCCAGACCCTCCACGGCGGTATCCACGCCGATCCCCAGACGCAGGCCCTCGTCGCTGTAAACCTTGAAGCGCAGATTGCGATAGCCCAGTTGCCCGCCCACCGCGACGGCCTCGCCATCGGAGGGCGGCGCGGTTGCGCCCGCGGTCACCTGCCGCCGCCAGCTCGGCCCCACCCCCACCGACCAGCCCTGATTCGACCGTCCCTGGGTCAGCTGCCGCGACCAGTTGATACCGAGGGTGTCGATACGCTCCTCGTAGGTCGCCATGCCGGTGGCATCCTCCACAGGCCGTTTCAAATGGCTGACCCCGAAGGCAAGCGTCTCGTAGCGCCCGGTCAACGCCGGCGCCACATAGTCGAGGGCGTACTGCACTTCTTCGCCCACCCCCTCGGTTTCGGCGTTCTCGCGCTGACCGTAGAGCACCATGCGATGGTTGAGCCCCAGAACGTTGCTCCATCGAACCTGGGCCCCATAGCTGTACCGCCCGTCAACATTCGCCGAGATTCGCGGCAAGGGCAGCAGGTAGTACTTCTCCCGCACCCGGTACGTGAGCACCCGCCCTTCGGGCAGGTCATCGGTACTGACATCCACTTCACGGAACAGCCCGAGGTCCAAAAGCGCCTGGCGGTCATCTTCCAATGCCTCGGCATCGGGCGCTGTGCCCTCGACCCAGACCAGTTCGCGCCGCAGCACCCCCTCACGCGTCGTGGTGTTGCCCTCGAAACGGATGTCGACAACCTCGGGCTCGGCAGCCTGCAAGATGGTCGGCAACACGACCAGCAGCAGTGCCGCGCGAACGTTCATCTGCGCTGGTACTCGGCGAAATCGAAGGCGACCGCATGTCGGTCGTCAGCCGGATGATGGGTACGCGACACGCAGGTCCACACCGTCTCGTCCCAGTTGGGGAACCAGGCGTCGCCGTCGGGCGCCGCATCCACCTCGGTGAGATACAGGCTCTGGGCACGCGGCAATGCCTGCGAATACAGGTCGCCGCCGCCGATCACCCACAATTTGCCCTCGCTTGGCGGCAGCAGCGCGTTGTCGAGGGTATCGAACACAGCCGCTCCGGGCGCGGTATAGCCTGGGTTGCGCGTCAACACCCGATTTTCGCGCCCCGGCAGCGGTCGCCCCAGCGATTCCCAGGTGCGCCGCCCCATCACCACCGGCTGCCCCAGCGTGAGCTGCTTGAACCGCCGCAGATCATCTGGCAGTTGCCACGGAAGCGCGCCGTCTCGGCCAATCACACGATTGCGCCCCAGTGCGGCGATCAGGCAGATCGGACGCGTGATATCAGGTGTATTCATGTCCGCAGCATAAAGAAGGTCGAGATCTTCCGGGGCGCAACATGGCGAACGGCAGCTGGGCCGCCCACGGACGGTCAGACCGCGACCGGCGCCTTGATATGCGGATGCGGGTCATACCCGGTCAGGGTGAAGTCCTCCGGCACGAAGGCGAACAGATCGGTCACTGCGGGATTGAGCTCCATCCGTGGCAGCGCCCTCGGCGGCCGGGTCAGTTGCAGCGCGGCCTGTTCGAGATGATTGGCGTAGAGGTGACAGTCGCCCCCGGTCCAGACGAAATCGCCCGGCTGCAGGCCACACACCTGCGCGATCATCATCGTCAGCAATGCATAGGAGGCGATGTTGAAGGGAACACCGAGAAAGATGTCGGCACTGCGCTGATACAGCTGGCACGACAGCCGGCCATCGGCAACGTAGAACTGGAACAGGGCATGACAGGGCATCAGTGCCATCTTGTCGAGCTCACCGACGTTCCAGGCGGAGACGATCATGCGGCGCGAATCCGGCGTCGAACGGAGCTGCGCCAACACCTCACGGATCTGGTCCACCTGGCGGCCGTCGGGCGTCGGCCAACTGCGCCACTGCTTGCCGTAAACCGGGCCCAGATCACCCTGCGGGTCGGCCCACTCGTCCCAGATGCTGACACCCCGCTCTTTCAGCCAACCGATGTTGGTGTCGCCCCGAAGGAACCACAGCAACTCGACGATGATTGATTTCAGGTGCACCTTCTTGGTAGTCACCAGCGGAAATCCGGCCGACAGGTCAAACCGCATCTGATGGCCGAAAACCGAGCGGGTGCCGGTACCGGTGCGATCCGTCTTCTCGGTGCCATGGTCGAGGACATGGCGCATCAGGTCGAGATAGGCCTGCATCAGCTCAGCCCTCCCGCGCGACCGGCCGTCGGTACGCCAGCAGCAGCATGGCGCCGCCGACCAACAGCATCGGCACGCACAGCTGCATGCCCATGGTGAACCAGGTCGTGCCGTAGAGATAGCCGATATGGGCATCCGGCAACCGGACCAGTTCCACCAGCGAGCGGAACACGCCGTAGAGGACGAGAAACAACCCGGAAACCGCCATTCTCGGCCGTGGGTTCCGCGAGAACCACCACAGAATGATCAACATGGCCAACCCCTCAAGGCCGGCCTCGTAGAGCATCGACGGATGCCGGGGCTCGGGGCTCGCCGCCGGGAACACCATGCCCCAGGGCATCTGGGTCGGCGCGCCATAGAGTTCGCCATTGATGAAGTTGCCGATTCGCCCGGTCAGCAGGCCCATCGGCACCAGCGGTGCAGCGAAATCGGCAATGTCGAAGACATTGCGATTCTTCACCCGGGCAAACCAGAAGTAGGCAACCACGACGCCCAACAGGCCCCCGTGAAAACTCATGCCGCCTTCCCACATCCGCAGGATCACCAGCGGCTCGGCCAGAAACCGGTCGAAGTTGTAGAACAACGTGTAGCCGATCCGGCCGCCGAGGATCACCCCCATGACGATGTAGAACAACAGGTCGGTGACCTGCTCACGCGGCCAGTTGATGTGGGGCTGGCGGGCACGGCGCGTCCCCAGCCACCAGGCGCCATAGAAGCCGGCCAGATACATCAGGCCGTACCAGTGCACCTTGACCGGCCCGAGCGCCAGTGCCACGGGATCGAAGTTGGGATGGGTCAACATGGCCGCATTGTACCCGGCGTCTGCGGCGTCCCGGTGACCGCGTCCATCGCGCCCGTCACGCGGCTATCCCGTATGCAGCCGGCTGACGATGCCCTTGAGGTAGCGCGTCTCCGGAATCGCGGGATGCACCGGATGATCCGGTCCCTGCGCGCCAGTTTCGAGAATCTGCATGCGCCGATTCGCCGTCCGCGCCTCGCGCAACAGCACCCGCTGCAGATCGGCCTCGGCGACATGATGTGAGCAGGAGCAGCTGATCAGGATCGCATCGGGTGCCAGCAGTTGAATGGCCGCCCGGTTCAGCGCCGCGTAGTGCTCGAGCCCGTGCTGAAAGTCCTTCTTGCGTTTGACCAGTGCGGGCGGATCCACCACCACCACATCGAAACTGCGGCCGTCGGTGCGGAGCCGCTTCATGACGTCGAGCGCCTCGCCCTGCAGGGCCTCCAGCGACATGCCATTGAGGCCGGCGCTGTCGGCTGCCGCGGCCAACGCCGGCTCGGAGCGGTCGATACAGGTCGCCGATTCGGCGCCGGCCGCCAGCGACCGCAGCGCCCAACCGCCGGCATAGCTGAAGACATCCAGGACCCGTCCGCCCGCCGCGTAGCGTGCCCAGCGGTCACGATTCTGACGCTGGTCATAGAACCAGCCGGTCTTCTGCCCGCCCGCCAGGGGCACCCGGAAGCGCACCCCGGACTCGTCAAGTTCCACCTGCTCCGGGACCTCGCCAACCGTTTCGTCCTGCAACGACAAGCCCTCGGTGGCGCGCATCGGCAAGTCATTGGCGAAATAGATGCCACGGGGCGAGAACACCCGCTGCAATGCTGCCAACAGCGCCGGTTTGAGCCGTTCCATGCCGGCAGTGCTGATCTGCACGGCAAACAGGTCGTCGTAGCGATCAACCACCAGTCCGGGCAGCCCGTCGGCCTCGCCGAAAACCAGACGGTAGTGCGGCGTGGCGTGGCCCCGTGCGCGCAGCGCCAGGGCGGCCTCGAGGCGCCGGGAGAACCAGTCGGCATCGATACTGGCCTGAGCCGAGCCGGTGAGCAGGCGAACGGCGATCAAGGTGTGGGGATTGAGGTAGCCGAGCCCCAGCGGCCGTCCGCGGTCATCCAGAACCCGGCACAGACTGCCGGGTTCGGCTTGGCGAAAGCCCTCCGCCGCCTCGATTTCATTGGAGTACACCCAGAGGTGCCCGGCGCGGAGACGTCGGTCCTCGCGGGGTTTGAGCTTCAGCTCGATCATCGGGGGCTCCAGTGAGCGGTGGGGACAACAGGCCGCAGACGCGGCGGGATCACAGGCCGTTCAACGGCGCGCGGAATTCTTGCTCGTAGCGCTCTCGGAACGCCTCAAGGGTGAAACGATGATTCTGGGTCCCGGGACGTTCGATCTTGATCGCGCCCATCAAGCTCGCAATGCGGCCGGTGGTATCCCAGTCCAGCCCCTTGGCGATGCCGAACAGCAACCCGCCACGATAGGCGTCGCCGCAACCGGTGGGATCGGCCAGCGACTCGGCCTTGGCCACCGGAATCTCGTGCGTCTTGCCGCGCGCGATGATATGCGATCCCTTGCCGCCGCGGGTGACGATCAGGGCGTCCACCCGCTCGGCGATCTGCTTCAGGGACCAGCCGGTGCGGTCCACCAGCAATTCTGCCTCGTAGTCGTTCACCGCCACGTAGCTGGCCTGCGTAATGAAGGCCTTCAGCTCCTCGCCATTGAACATCGGCAGCCCCTGCCCGGGGTCAAACAGGAACGGGATGCCGGCATCCACGAACTGCTGTGCATGCAGCAGCATGCCGTCGCGGCCATCGGGCGAGACCGACCCGACCGTCACGCCGGTGGTGGCGATGTCCTGGGTGTGCGCCAGATTCATGGCGCCGGGATGGAAGGCGGTGATCTGATTGTCGTCGAGGTCAGTGGTGATGTAGGCCTGTGCCGTCCAGGCGCTGTCGATCTGTCGCACGTGGGCCCGACTGATGCCGTGTTCGTCCATCCATGCGGCATAGGCATCAAAGTCCTTTCCGACGGTGCCCATCGGCAGCGGGTCGCCGCCCAGCAGCGACAGGTTGTAGGCGATGTTGCCGGCACAGCCCCCGAACTCACGGCGAAGGTCGGGCACCAGGAACGAAACGTTCAGGATGTGGACCTTGTCGGGGAGGATGGCGTTTTTGAATTGGCCGGAGTAGACCATGATCGTGTCATACGCCAGGGAACCGCAGATCAGAACCGACATAGTGAACTCAGACTCTTGATGAATGACGTGGGTGACGGCCATCCTTGGCAATACCGCTCACGCTTCCGCCCCCCGTGGCGCACCTCCATGTGCGTCCGTCTGGCGGGGTCGATGTCCACTGGACATCGTCCTAGCCCGGTGCGACCCAGCGCAAGTCGAGCTGGCGGGCGGCGCGGACATCATCCAGACGCCGCACCGGCTGACTGTAGGGCGCGCCCTTGACCTTGCCGATGTCGACTTTCGCCTCGTCCCAGATGGCCGCAAGCGCGTCGACGAAGGCATCGAGCGTCTCCCGGTCTTCGGTCTCGGTCGGTTCGATCAACAGGCATTCGGGGACCAGTAGCGGGAAGTAGATCGTCGGCGCGTGGTAGCCGTAGTCCAGCAACCGCTTGGCAATATCGGTGGCGGTCAGATTCAGCTCGGCCTTCTGCCGTTTGAGCGTGATGATGAACTCGTGACTGGCGCGCCGCGTCGGGAATGCGAGATCGAACCCCCGTGCCCGCAACTGCACCATCAGGTAGTTGGCGTTGAGGGTGGCAAATTCGGCCACCCGATGCATCCCCTCGCGCCCCAGCAGGCGGGCATAGATATAGGCCCGAAGCAGGACGCCGGCGTTGCCCATCCAGGCGGACAGACGGCCAATGCTCTGCGGCAGGTCGCGCTCGTCCAGCCAGCGATAGCGGCCATCATCCGCCTTGCCGACCACGGGAATCGGCATGAACGGCAGCAGCCGCTTGGAAACACCGACGGCGCCGGCGCCCGGCCCACCGCCGCCATGCGGCGTCGAGAAGGTCTTGTGCAGGTTCATGTGGATGACATCGAACCCCATGTCCCCCGGCCGCACCTTGCCGAGAATGGCATTGAGGTTGGCACCGTCGTAGTACAGCAGGCCGCCGGCCTGGTGCACGATGTCGGCAATCTCCTTGATGCGTCGCTCGAAGACGCCGAAGGTCGACGGATTGGTCAGCATGATGCCGGCGGTCTGCGGGCCCACCGCCGCCTTCAGCGCCTCGACATCGACATCGCCTTCGTCATTGGTGGGGATTTCCCGCGCCACGTAACCCAGCATGGTGGCAGTCGCCGGGTTGGTCCCGTGCGCGGCATCGGGCACCAGAATCTCGGTGCGTCCGGTGTCCCCTCGCGCCTCATGATAGGCACGGATCATCGCCACCCCGGCAAACTCGCCCTGCGCGCCGGCCATCGGCGTCAGACTGACGCCGGCCATGCCGGTGACGTCGCGCAGGATGTCCTGCAGGTCGTGCAGGCAGGCCAGGAACCCCTGGGAGTGGTCTTCCGGCGCCAGCGGATGGCGCCCGAGAAACCCTGGCAACATCGCCAGGGTGTTACAGGCGCGCGGGTTGTACTTCATCGTGCACGACCCCAACGGGTAGAAGTGCGTGTCGATGGAGAAATTCAGCCGCGACAACCGCGTGTAGTGTCGTACCGCCTGCAGTTCCGAGACTTCCGGCAACAGCGGCGGATCCCGGCGGCGCAGCGCCGCCGGGATGTCGCTGGTGTCGGCCATCGCCGAGGGCATTTGCGCCCAGGCGGCCCGACCCGGCGACGACCGTTCGAAGATCAGCGGTTCCATTGGCCTCAGCCCAGCGCCGACAACGCGGCGTCATAGTCCGGCTCGTCGCCGATCTCGGCGACCAGTTCGGCATGAATCACCCGATTGTCGGTGTCAAGCACCACGACAGCGCGCGCGGTAAGACCTGCCAAGGGTCCGGTTTCAACCAGCACGCCATAGTCCTTGGCAAAGTTGCGTCCGCGCATCAATGATGCGGTGACGACGTTGCTGAGACCTTCGGCACCGCAGAATCGGGCCTGCGCGAAGGGCAGGTCAGCCGATACACAGAGGACCACGGTATCCGCCAGCCCGGCAGCCCGCTCGTTGAACTTGCGAACGCTGGTGGCACACGTCGGTGTATCGACGCTGGGGAAGATGTTCAGCACCTTGCGCTTGCCGGCGAAGTCGTGCAGCGACAGATCGCGCAGGTCACTCCCCACCAGCCGAAAACCGGGGGCATCCGCCCCCTTGGCGGGAAGCTCGCCAAACACCTGAACCGGATTGCCTTTGAGGGTTACGGTCGACATGCGCATCTCCTTTACGGGGTAACCAGAACGTCACGCAGGGCCTGCGTGTACTGGTCGAGGTGGGTTTCAGTCTTGGTTTCGGTGACACAGACCAGCAGGGCGTTGCCAAGTTCGGGGTAATCGGTCGCGAGGTCGATGCCCCCGAGAATGCCGATGTCGGCAAGGCGCGCCAGTACCGGCGCCACCGGACGGTCCAGCCGCAGGACCGCTTCATGGAAACGCGGCCCTTCGAACGCAACGGTTACGCCCGGCAGGGCGGTCAGCCGCGCGACCAGCCCCTGGGTGCCGTGATGGCTGGCGGCGGCAACGCGGGCCAGGCCCTCGGGCCCGACCAGGCTCATGTAGAGCGTCGCGGCGGTAACCAGCAAGCCCTGGTTGGTGCAGATGTTCGACTTTGCCTTGGCGCGACGGATGTGCTGCTCGCGCGCCTGCAGCGTCAGCGTGAATCCGGGTTTGCCGTCGAGGTCGACCGTGCGCCCGACAATCCGCCCTGGCATCTCGCGCACCAGTGCCTGCCGCGCCGTCAGGAATCCGAAGTACGGCCCGCCGGATGCCAGCGGCGCGCCCAGCGGCTGGCCCTCGCCACAGACGATATCGGCCCCACGGGCGCCCCACTGTCCCGGCGGCTTCAGCAGCGCCAGCGAAGTCGGATTGACCACCGCCACAACCAGGGCACCGCGGGCGTGTGCCCAATCGGTCAGCGCATCGACATCTTCCAGCTGGCCGAAGAAATTGGGTTGCTGGATAACCACCGCGGTCGGCGCACTGTCGGCATGCGCCTCCAGCGCGGCGGCCAGGGTGACGCCGCGCCCGGGGTCGTAGTCGACCGCTACCGTCTGAACATTCTGGGCCGACGTGGTCGCCCGCACCACGTCGCGGTAGCGCGGGTGCACCGTTCGCGGCATCAGCACCCGCCCGGACGGGTTCTGACGATTGGCGCGCACCGCCATCAACAGCGCCTCGCCCAGGCCACTGGCACCGTCGTAGAGCGACGCGTTACTCACCTCCATGCCGGTGAGGGCACAGATCATGGTCTGGTACTCGTACAGCAGTTGCAGCGTGCCCTGACTGGCCTCGGCCTGGTACGGCGTGTAGGCCGAGTAGAACTCACCGCGGGTGGTGATCTCCCAGACAGCAGCCGGGATATGGTGCTCGTAGGCGCCCGCCCCGATGAAGTTGAGTGCGACCACGTCCTGCGCGGCACGCGCCCGCATCAGCTGACTGACCGCCATTTCCGGCAGGGCGTCGGGCACGCTGCCCAACGACCCTGCTCGCAGGGACGCGGGGATCTCGTCGAACAGGGCGTCGATGTCGGCGGCGCCGATCACCGCCAGCATGTCGCGAATATCGGTTTCGGTATGGGGAATGAAAGGCATGGTTTGAGGGCTGGAATGGAGGGCGGCGACCGCGACCGGCTTACTGGTCCTTGAGCGCGTTTGCGTAACCTGCGGCGTCGAGCAGGGCCTCGATATCCGCGCCCTCTGCCGGCTTCATCTTCCACATCCAACCGTCACCATACGGGTCGGTGTTGAGAATTTCGGGCGCATCGGCGAGACGGTCGTTGACGCCAATCACCTCACCGGCCACGGGCGCGTACACATCACTGGCCGCCTTTACCGATTCCACCACCGCGCAGCTCTCCTGCGCCGACAGCACCCGGCCGACCGCCGGCGCCTCGACAAACACCAGGTCGCCAAGCGCCGCCTGGGCGTGGTCGGTAATACCGATGGTGAGGGTACCGTCAGCCTCACGACGGACCCACTCGTGGGAAACGACATACTTCAGGTCAGCAGGGATGTTGCTCATGGGGGGGCTCCAGCTAAGACGTTCAAGAGAAAAAGGGTCAGACCAGCACTTGGCCATGGCGAACGAAGGGGGGCTTCACCACCCGCACCGGCTGCCATTGTCCGCGGATTTCCACCTCACAGGCACCGGAAAACCCGCCGCCGACGCGCGCCAGCGCGATCGAAGCCTTCATCGTCGGCGCGAAACCGCCGCTGGTGATCTCGCCGGTGACGCCGTTGGCAAAGCGCAGCGGCATGTGTGCACGCAGCACCCCACGCCCCTCCAGCACCAGTCCGATCAGGTGGGAATGGTCGGTTCCACGGAGGGCCTCCAGCGCGGCACGGCCGACGAACAGTCGATCTTCCGGCGACCAGGCGATGGTCCACCCGAGTCCAGCCGCCAGGGGATGAACGGTTTCGTCCATGTCCTGGCCGTACAGGTTCATGCCGGCCTCGAGGCGCAAGGTGTCGCGTGCACCGAGACCACAGGGTCGAACCCCGGCGGTTTCCAGCCCGCGCCACAGGGTGACCAACTCCGCATGCGGAAGGATGACTTCGACGCCATCTTCGCCGGTGTAACCGGTGCGTCCGACAAAGGTGTCGTCCACCCAAGCGGCCGAGAACGGTTTCAGCGCGGCAACAGCGGCAGGCAGGCCCTCGGGCAGCAGCGGGGCGACGATCGACCGGGCCTGCGGCCCCTGAACAGCGAGGATGCCGAGGTCTTGACGATGATGAAGCGTGAGGGCGTGCCCCGCCGACTGCGACCGCAGCCAGGTCAGGTCCTTGTCGGTGGTGCCGGCATTGACCACCAGACGGTAGCGCTGTTCGCCGGTGCGGTAGACGATGAGATCGTCAATGACACCGCCATCCTCCCGCAGCAGGGTGCTGTAGAGCGCCTTGCCGATGATCGTCAGCTTGGCGACGTCATTGGCCAGCATCCGCCGCAGGAAGGCCGTCGCGTCGGCACCCTCGATATCGATGGCCGACATGTGGGCGACGTCGAACATCCCCGCGTGCCGCCGGACGGCATGGTGCTCCTCCAGTTGCGATCCGTACTGGATTGGCATGTCCCAGCCAGCAAAATCGACCAGGCGGGCGCCGAGGCGCAGGTGTTCGGGGTGCAGGGCGGTCTTTTTCAGCATGCGGGTGCGCAAACTCGATGGGTTGTGGCGACCCGCCCCTCTGTCCTTGGTACCTGAGAGTTCGGGCGCACTGCGCCTGCCCCATCGGTGGACCGCTCGAGGCGGCCGCTCTCCAGAGTTTTGCTGCGGTGTCGCGCTCCTGGGTACCTGAGCGATTCCGGGCGGTTTGCGCCTTCGGTGCCGTCACCGGGTGACGGTCTCTCGCGCGACACGTTATCAATACCTTACGTCAACTTCGCCATCCATGGCGCACACTCAGCGTCCTTCCCAGCCCCGGCCCCGCCCTCCTGGCGGGTCGTTCGATGGCATCGAAGACATGCTTCGATGCCGTCTCACCCGGGCGGTTTGCGCCTTCGGTGCCGTCACCGGGTGACGGTCTCTCGCGCGACACTTCATTCAGGCCGCAAGCTTACCCGAGTCCTGCCAAAAGGCGAAGCTGCCCCGCTTATTCGAGGAATTCCTTGGGCCGCGGCAGTGAGGTGACCTCATGGTCCAACAGCGCCGGCTCGACCTGGTGCGGAAAACCTTCGAGCGGCCCGATGGGCTTGGTATCGCGCGCAACCACCGGGCCATTCTGCGCATACAGGGTCAACAGCTCGGCCACCGACGTCAGCGACGACAGGTGGGTCCGCTCCCAGCCATGCGAGGAATCGGCGCCGAAGCCGATCAGCGCGTGACGGATATCGAATCCGGCCCGCAGCGCCGCAGCCGAGTCGGAAAAGTAATACGGGAAGACGTCGCGCTGATGGTCAACCCCATGGTCGTGGCAAAGATTCAGCAGCTTGCGGGTCAGGTGGTAGTCGAACGGCCCCGACGAGTCGGCGATGGCAATCGTGACGCCGCGTTCGCGCGAGTTCTGCCCCGACGCCGGGATGGCGATGTCGATCCCGATCATCTCGCTGATCCGCTCGTCGAGAATCGCCGAGGCCCCGAACCCCACCTCTTCGGTCACCGTGAACATCGGATGGAAATACACTGGCAGCGACAGATCGCTCTCGACGATTGCCTTGCAGGCGGCCAACAGCGCAGCCACGCCGGCCTTGTCGTCGAGATGGCGAGACGATACGTAACCCGATTCGGTGATTTCCGGCTGCGGATCCACCGCAATGAAATCGCCGATGTTCACACCCAGACGCACCAGATCCTCCCGGGTCTCTGAGAACTCGTCGATCCGCAGCTCGATGTGGTCCCAGCTGATGGGCTGGTGGTCGACCCCTTCATTGAAGGCATGGCCGGAAGCCTTCAGGGGCAGGATCGTCCCGCGCAGCACACTGGTGTCGGTGAACAGCGATACCCGGCCGCCTTCGGCAAACCGGCTGGACCAGGTGCCGATAGGGAGCAGACTGACGCGGCCGTTGTCCTTCAGCGCCCGCACGTTGGCACCGAGGGTGTCGAGGTGCGCCACCACCGCACAGGCCGGCCGATCGGTCTCACCCTTGATGGTGGCGCGGATGGCCCCTCGCCGGGTCAGCTCGAAGGGAATCCCCAGCTCCCGCAGCTTGCCGCAGGTGTAGTGCACAACCTCGTCGGTAAAGCCGACCGGGCTGGGAATGGCCAGTAGCTCAAGTAGCACCTGGCGAATGTAATCGTTGTCAATTTCAAGCTTGCGCACGGGGGTCCTCCGGCGGGCTGGTGAGCGGGAACAGCAGGTCGACAAACCGCTGTGCCGTCGGTTGTGGCTCGTGGTTGGCGAGCCCGGGACGTTCGTTGGCCTCGACGATCACGTAGTCCGGCGCGTCGGGCGCCGTCACCAGGAAATCGAGACCGGTGACGGGGATTTCCAGGGTTCGCGCTGCCCGAACCGCCGCATCGCGAAGCGTTGGATGAAGTCGATCGGTGACATCGTGAAGGGTACCACCGGTGTGCAGGTTGGCCGTCTTGCGCACTCGCAGAACGGTGCCAGCGGGCAGCACCGTATCCATGGTGTAGCCATCGCGCTTGATGCAGCGCTCGGTCTCTCGGTCGATCGGGATCCGTGATTCGCCCTGGGTCGCCGCCTGCCGACGCCGCGAGAGCTTTTCGATCAGCTCGCCCACCTGCAGCTGGCCGTCACCCACCACCTCCGGCGGCTTCCGCAACGCCGCCGCCACCACTTCAAAGCCGATCACCACGATCCGCAAGTCATCACCGGGGCAGTATTCTTCGATCAAGGCCGTTTCGTGGACACGGTGCGCCTGCTTGATGGCGGTGCGCAGTTCGCGGCTGGTCCGCACATCCACACTGATGCCGGCCCCCTGCTCGCCGTCTGCCGGCTTCACCACCACCGCCCCGAGCTTTCGCAAGAAGGTCACATCGTCGGCGCTGCCATCGGCCACTCGCTGACCGGGCACCCGCAGACCGGCGCCAGCCAGCAGACGCGAGGTGACCCGCTTGTCCTGGCAGCGGCTCATGGCGACGGCACTGGTGAGCTCCGACAGGGACTCACGGCAGACCAGTGAGCGCGCGCCGAGGGTCATCCGCAGGTAACCGTTCTCGGCATCCAGTACATCCACCCGGATCCCCCGCCGCAGCGCCTCATCGGCAATGATCTGGGCGTAAGGGTTGAGTTCGCCGGCAGGCGCGTGGGGCACGAACAGCGATTCGTTGATGGCGTTCTTGCACTTCACCGCAAACACCGGCACCCGCTGGAAGCCCATTTTCTCGTAAAGCCCGATGGCCTGATCGTTGTCGTGCATGACCGAGAGGTCCATGAAGGCACGCCCCCGCGCCTGATAGTGCGCGGCCAGGGTGTTGACCAATGCCTGACCCACCCCCGGCGCGTGCGCTGTCGGATCGACGGCGAGACACCACAGGCTGGAGCCCTGTTCGGGGTCGTCAAAGGCCTGTACATGATCGACACCCATCACCGTGCCCACCACCTGGCCAGTGCGGTCATCCTCGGCAACAAAGTAGGTCAGCAGTCGTCCGGCCCGGTTCTTCCACACGAATTCGGGGGCGGCGGGCACCATGCCCCGTGCCTGATAAATCCGGTGGATCGCCTGGGCATCGGCCTTGGTGCGCAAGCGTCGCAGGGTGAAGCTGGTCCGCCGCGGGCGTCGTGGCTGCCAGCTGCTGAGCCACAAACGAAACGTATGGCTGGGGTCCAGAAACAGCTTCTGCGGTTGCTGCGCCAGAATGACATGGGGGTCACGCACGTAGATGGCGATGTTGCGACGCCCGGTCGACTCGGCATCCAGGTGGCGCGCCACGGTGGCGGCATCGTCGTAGGTCTGCGCCAACAGCAGATGCCCCCAGCCGCAGTCGATGCTGACGTCCCGCTTGTCCGGCCGCAGCGCCGGATCACCGGCCTGCTGCGCCCAGTGGTCGAGACTGACACCAGTACGACGGGCCAAACGCGCGTCGGCGCGATGATGTCGACGTGAAGGGGTGGTCATGACGCGTCCCTGTCTCAGTGGCTATCGACGTGGGTTTGCAGCCACCCTTCGAGCAAGGCCAGCTGCCAGAGCTTGGACCCGCGCAGCGGCGTGATGTGCGCCTCCGGGTCGGCCAGCAGGGTGTCAACATAGGGCGACTGAAACAACCCGCGGCGACGGGCCGCGTCATTGCGGAGCAGATCCCGGGTGTAGTCGAGAAAGTCCCCTCGCAGATATTTCAGCGCCGGTACCGGAAAGTAACCTTTGGGGCGATCAATCACCTTCGCGGGGATCACTGCCCGCGCCGCTTCCTTGAGCACGTGCTTGCCGCCGGCTTCGCCCAGATGCGGGGCCAGCTTGTGCTCGGCGGGAATGCGGGCTGCCAGCTCGACCAGTTCGTGGTCAAGAAACGGCACCCGGGCTTCGAGCCCGAAAGCCATCGTCATGTTGTCGACCCGCTTCACCGGGTCATCGACCAGCATTACCGTGGTATCCATCCGCAGCGCCTGATCCACCGGACGCGTGGCACCGGGCGCACCGAAGTGACGGGCGATGAAGTCGCGGCTGACGTCATCGGCACAGGCCAGTGCCGGTGACACCACCTGCCGATATTCGGCCTGATCGCGGTCACAGAAGCCGCGGGCATAGTCGCCAGCCCCGTCAGCGCTGTCGAGCAACGGCGGGTACCAGTGATAGCCACCAAAAACCTCATCGGCGCCCTGCCCCGATTGCACCACCTTGCTGTGCTCGGACACCGCCTCGGACAGCAGGTAGAACGCTACGCAGTCATGCGACACCATGGGTTCACTCATGGCGGCGATGGCTTCCGGCAGACGGCGGAGCAAATTGCGGCTGTCGATACGGATCTGCTGGTGCTGGGTCGCAAAGTGCTGGGCGACGCAAT
Source organism: Flagellatimonas centrodinii (assembly GCF_016918765.2). Lineage (GTDB taxonomy): Bacteria > Pseudomonadota > Gammaproteobacteria > Nevskiales > Nevskiaceae > Polycyclovorans > Polycyclovorans centrodinii. The sequence continues at coordinate 2,147,954 of NZ_CP092104.1, read as the reverse complement.
CGGAGTATTCGAACTCATTGCCCTTTTCGCTGCCGACGTCCTCGAAACCGATGGAGTAGGTCCGCAGGTTGGCCCCGTTCTCGGCCATCAGTCCGACGATCAGACTGGAATCGACCCCCCCCGAGAGCAACGCCCCCACAGGCTGATCCGAGACCAGCCGGCGATGGACGGCCAGGCGCGTGGCCGCCAGTACTTCATCGCGCCAGTCGTCGAAGCTGCGCCGGGTGTCGTCTGCATTGCGCTCAAACGAGAGGGACCAATAACAACGCTCCCGGACCTGTCCGTCCGGCTCGATCACCTGCAGCGTGCCGGGCGCCAGCTTGCGCACGCCGGCCAACAGGGTGTGCGGGGCCGGTACCACTGCGTGGAAGTGGAGGTAATGATGCAGCGCCACCGGATCGATCTCGCTGCTGATATCGCCGCCGGCGAGCAGCGCCGGCAGTGTCGAGGCGAACCGAAGACGCCGGCCATCGCGACTGTAGTAAAGCGGCTTGATCCCGAGGCGGTCGCGGGCCAGCACCAGCCGCCCGCTATCACGCTCCCAGAGCGCGAACGCAAACATGCCCTGGAAGTGCTGCACGCAGTCCTCGCCCCAGCGATGCCAGGCCTTGAGGATGACTTCGGTATCGCCTTCCGAGTGGAAGTGATAGCCGTCCGCCCGCAGTTCAGCGCGAAGCTCGGGATGGTTGTACAGGGCGCCGTTGAAGACCACGCCCAGGCCCAACAGCGGGTCGATCATCGGCTGCTGGGCGCGCTCGCTGAGATCCATGATCTTGAGGCGGCGATGTCCGACCGCCAACGGGCCCTGGGCATAGACGCCCTCGGCGTCCGGCCCGCGACGGGCCACGGCCGCGCTCATCGCGGCGACTGATTCTACTGAGGCGGCGCGGCCGTCAAATCGGCGCTCACCGGCGAATCCGCACATGCGGGTTCTCCTTGTGTCGAGATGCACAGGCCGTCAGGCGCTGCGCGTGGGCTCCTTCAACGGCTGCATCAGCGCCGTCAAATCATCTAGGGTCTGCACCAACCGCTGCTGCCGGCTCGAAGGAAGCGTCGCGAAGCGTTCGACGAAGATCGCCGGCAGCACCCCGGGCGCCTCCTGCATCCGCTGCCGTCCGGCATCGGTCAACACCAGATCGAACTGCCGCCGGTCGCGCGGGGAACGCACCCGCTGCACAAGACCCTTGGCTTCGAGGCGGTCCAGGACCAGGCTGATGGTGCCGGGTGTCAGGCTCACGGCGGCCGCCAGCCGGCTCGCCGGCAGACTGCCCTGCACGGCGAGGACCTGCAGGCAGAGCAACTGCGACGCCGTGAGGCCGGCGCGGACTTCGAGCAGCTTGGAGTGACTGTCGAGCCCCTGTGCGATGCGACGCAGGGCGCTGGCGAGACGGGTCAGCTCGTCGTTTGGCGTGACAACGGAATTCATTTGATGTCAAAGCATATAGGATTATTCGTTTGACATCAAATCAGTTGCCCAGGCCGTCCGCAGCGGTCGCCAGCCAGCGCATGCGGCAGGTAAAACCGCCCACCTGCCCGCCGCCGAACGCCTGACTACGGGCGCTGTCGAGCCGCAGAGGTTCCCAAGCCGGCGGCAGGCCCGGATAATGCGCGCCCGATTCCCCAACGCATTTGCGGTGACCATGAGCCAGTACGTTTACACCATGAACCGGGTCGGCAAGACCGTTCCGCCGAAGAAAGAGATCCTCCGTGACATCTCGCTGTCGTTCTTCCCGGGGGCCAAGATCGGCGTGCTCGGGTACAACGGTGCCGGCAAGTCGACCCTGCTGAAAATCATGGCCGGCATCGACAAGGAATTTCACGGTGAAGCGCGGCCGCAGCCCGGCATTCGCATGGGCTACCTGCCGCAGGAGCCCCGGCTCGACCCATCGAAGGACGTGCGGGGCAATGTTGAAGAAGCACTCACCGACATCTTCCGCATCAAGGCCGAACTGGACAAGGTGTACGCCGCCTACGCCGAGGAAGATGCCGACTTCGAGAAGCTGAGCGAAAAGCAACAAAAGCTGGAATCCGAGCTCGAAACACTCGATGGCCACAATGTCGACATGATCCTCGACAAGGCTGCCGAGGCCCTCAACCTGCCGGCCTGGGACGCCGATGTCAGCCGCCTCTCCGGTGGCGAGCGTCGTCGCGTCGCTCTGTGCCGGCTGCTGCTGTCCAAGCCGGACATGATTCTGCTCGACGAACCGACCAACCACCTCGATGCCGAGTCGGTCGCCTGGCTGGAAAAATTCCTCAAGGATTTCCCCGGCACCATCATTGCGGTCACCCACGATCGCTACTTCCTCGACAACGTCGCCGGCTGGATTCTCGAGCTGGACCGTGGCCACGGCATTCCCTGGCAGGGCAACTACTCGTCCTGGCTGGAGCAGAAGGACAAGCGCCATGAAGTCGAACAGAAGCAGGACGACGCCCGCGCCAAGGCCATGAAGGAGGAGCTGGAGTGGGTGCGCCAGAACCCCAAGGGCCGGCAGACCAAGTCGAAGGCGCGTATCAAGGCCTACGAAGAACTGGCCTCGCAGGAGTATCAGAAGCGCAGCGAGACCAAGGAACTCTATATCCCGCCCGGCCCGCGTCTCGGTGATGTGGTGCTGGAGGTCGACAATGTCGGCAAGCAGTACGACGGCCGGTGGCTCTACCAGGGCCTGAATTTCCGCATCCCCCGCGGCGCCATCGTCGGCATCATCGGTGCCAACGGCCGCGGCAAGACCACACTGTTCCGCATGCTCACCGGGCAGGAGACGCCGGACGAGGGCAGCATCCGCGTCGGCGAAACCGTGAAGATCGCCTACGTCGACCAGAACCGCGACGCGCTGGATGGCGACAAGACCGTGTTCCAGGAAATTGCCAACGGTCAGGACATCCTCCGCGCCGGCAGCTTCGAGATGCCCTCACGCGCCTACATCGGCCGTTTCAACTTCAAGGGCGAAAGCCAGCAGAAGCGGCTGAAGGATCTGTCGGGCGGGGAGCGCAACCGGGTGCATCTGGCCAAGCTGCTGCTGGCCGGCGGCAACCTGCTGCTGCTCGACGAACCCACCAACGATCTCGACGTTGAGACCTTGCGCGCGCTGGAAGAGGCGCTGCTGGACTTCCCCGGCAACGCCCTGGTGATCTCCCACGATCGCTGGTTCCTCGACCGCATCGCAACCCACATTCTGGCGTTCGAGGATTCCGGCGAGATCGTGTTTCTGGAGGGCAACTATCGCGAGTATGAGGACGACTTCCGTCGGCGGACCGGTGCCGAACCGGGCGTCAATCGCCGTAACCGCCACAAGAAGCTCGCCTGATCATGACAGCGCAGGCACCGGACTGGGGCGGCATTGAACGCGGCGCCGGCCGTCCGCTGGTCCTGTTACACGGCCTTGGCATGACCCACGCGGCGTGGGCGCCGGTCATGGAGGCACTGGCCCGACATCGTCGGGTCCTGGCGCTGGATGTCCCCGGGTTCGGCACCACACCGATGCTCCCGGATCAAACGCCGACGCTCGAGGCGCTGGCAACCGCCCTGCAGCATGAACTGGACCGACGCGGCATCGCCGGACCGGTTGACGTCGCCGGCAACTCGATGGGGGGCGGCATCGCACTGGCCCTGGCACTTCAAGGGGGGGCGCGCAGCGTCGCGGCGATTTCACCCGCCGGCCTGTGGCCGGTCGACAGCCCCTGGCATACCCGGCCTGTTCTGCGGACCCTGCGGTTCGCCCTGCGCAAGGGCAGCAGTCTTGCGGATTACCTGCTGCGCTTCGGGCTGGCGCGTCGGCTCATGTTGGCGGTACCAATGAGCGTCCGCGGCGACCGCATCCCGGCAGACGTCGCCCGCGCCCAGGCCCACCATCTGGCGACCGCGCCAGGCGTCATTCCGACGCTGGAGGCGATCGGCCCGCTGGCGCATCCGGAACGACTGAATGTGCCTTGCAGCATTGCCTTCGGCCGCCGCGACTGGCTGCTGACCCGCGGCGCCCAGCGCCGCGATCGGGTCCCCGCCAGCGTCAAGTGGTCGCACCCGGCTGGCTGGGGTCACGTCCCGATGTGGGATGACCCCGCCGGCGTGGCGACCTGGATACTGGACGCCACGGCATGACCGACCTCGGACAGGGTCTGGCCTTTCGCTGGGCGCGGGGGGCGCTGACCCCGGTCACCCCGCTACACCAGGTTGACCCGGCAAGTCTGATCGGTATCGACCGTCAGAAGCAGGCGTTTTTCGACAACCTTCAGCAGTTCGTGCACCGGCATCCGGCCAATCACACCTTACTGACCGGCGCCCGCGGAACCGGCAAGTCCTCGCTGGTGAAGGCGGCGCTGCACCTCTACGGTGATAGCGGCCTGCGGCTGGTGGAAGTATCGCCACACGACCTCACCGACCTGCCCGATATCGTCGCGCCGCTGCGCGAACGGCAGGAACGGTTCGTGCTCTACGTCGATGACTTCAGCGTTTCCGCCCAGGACCATCGTCTGACCGCCCTCAAGACCGCACTCGACGGCGGTCTTGAGGCGCCGCCCGAAAACATGCTGATTGTCGCGACCAGCAACCGACGGTACCTGCTGCCCACCGTGCGCAGTGACAACGACGAGTTCCACTGGGAGGATGGGGAGCTGCATCCCGGGGAGTCCACCGAGGAGAAGATCAGCCTGTCCGAGCGCTTCGGCCTGTGGCTATCGTTCCAGCCCTTCTCGCAGGACCAGTACCTGGAGGCGGTCGGCCTGCATCTGCAGCAGATGGGCGCCCCCCCGATGGACAATGACACCCGCACGGGCGCACTGCGCTGGGCGTTGTCGCGCGGCTCACGCTCGGGCCGGGTCGCGCAGCAGTTCGCGCGTCATCACGCGGGACAGCACCGACTTCAGGCGCCATAATCACTGGGGGAATCGGCGCCACGGCGCGCCGGACTCCGGGCCCGGGAACACGGGCCCGGGTTGCTGGGGAGGCGGCCGTCGCCACAGGGAGCGGCATCGGCCTGAAACGCAACATCAGACAGGTGATCGCGCCTGCACTATTCGGGAGTGGCACAGATGAAACGTCAAGGGTTCCGTTGGGGGGCTGGCCTGGCGCTGGCGGCAGGCGTCTGGGCACCGGCCCACGCCATCACGTTCGACATCCCGTTGTTCGGCGAGTCGTTGCCGGCGACGCTGAACACCATGGTGACGGTGGGTGCTGCCTGGCGCATGGAATCGCCGGCAAGTGACCTGATCGGCAAGGCCAACCTGAATCCCGATGTCTGCGGCGGCCGTTTCCAGTCGTGCCAGGGGTTGTTTACCGGCCAGCTGCACCCGTCACAGCAACTCACGCCGGGTGCCAACCCGGGCGCACTGACCATGCGCATCGATGACGGCAATCTCAACTACGACAAGCATGACCTGATTTCCGGCATCGGCAAGATCACCCAGGACTTCAACGTCACCTGGGACGGCTTTGGCATCTTCGCCCGCTGGCTGGCCTTCTATGACGACGTCAACTATCGCCTGGACGAACGCTATACCAACCGCATCACCCCCGAAAATCGGGACCAGGTCGGCACCACCGGCAATCCCGAATCGAACCGCTATTTCCAGCGTGTCTTCGGGCCCGGCGGCAACTTTTCGGCGGAACGCAGCAACGACGACGTGCTGGAACAGGTCGGCGCCGGGTTCCAGCTGCTGGACCTCAACATCTACGGCGACATCAACCTGTTCGAGAACTACCCGATCCGCTTCAAGATCGGTCGGCAGACGCTGAACTGGGGGGAGTCGACACTGCTGGCGGTGAACTCGCTGAACTCGATCAACCCGGTCAACGCCAACAACCTGTACCGCATCGGCTTCGCCGTTGAGGAAGTCTTCACGCCGGTGGGCCTGGCACTGTTCTCCTTCGAACCGTTCTACAACGCAACGGCCGAGGTGTTCTACCAGTACGACTGGGAACCCTTCGAGATCCCGCCGCCGGGCAGCTACTTCTCGTTCGTCGACCTCGGCACACCCAACATCAACAACTTCGTCAACCTCAGCTTCGGCGGCTCGGCGGATGATCCGGCCAGCGTCGGCTACTTCCTCGATAACCCGCTGGCGCTAATCACGCCGACCTCGGCCTCGGTGGGGCGCCTGCCCGACCGCGAAGCCAGCAACGGTGGCCAGTTCGGCGTGTCGTTCAAGTACTTTGCGGAAGACCTCAACTACGGCACTGAATTCGGCTTCTACTATTCGCGCCTGCATTCACGCCTGCCGTTCATCAGCTTCCAGTCGACCGATGCATCGTGTGCCCGCGCCGAGGGCAATCCTCTGCAGCAGAACGCCAACTCGACGCTGAGCTTCATCAATACCTGTCAGAACGTTCCGGGCCTGACGGTGGCCGGCGCGCGCACCCAGTTCCTGCAGGATGCGCTGCCGCTGGTACTGAACCCAGCCAACCTGGGCGACCTCGGCATCCAGAACCTGCCGGGGGGATTGAATGCGCTGCTGAACCTGCTGGGCAGCCTGACCACCGATATTGCGCCGACGCCCGAAAACAAGTCGCAGTTCGACGATGCCGTCCCGCTGGACAGTGGCGCCATTATTTTCGAGTACCCCGAGGACATCGACACCTTCGGCTTCTCCTTCAACACCACCTTCGGTGAACTGGCCTTGCAGGGCGAGCTTGCCTACCGGCCCAACCAGCCACTGCAGGTGGCGATCATGGATCTGGCGTTTACCGGCGCCAATCCGACGCTGACCCGCTGCCATGACCCGGCGGTGGGCTGCGCCGGGACCAGCGCGGGTGTCGGCTTCAATCCCGATGGCAGTCATGGGGGTGCCGGTGGCGGTGCCAACTTCGGCAGCAGCGATGCGGTCGAAAACGGCAACGATGGCCTGGGCTACAACGACACGTTGAACCTGTTCCTCGGTCACGTGCCAGGTTCCGCCCGCTCCTTCCCCAGCTTCATCGGGCCTTACCGTGGCTACGCACAGGGCGAATTCCCGGCCAACAGCTACATCCAGGGCTGGGAGGAGTTCGATGTCTTCCAGTACAACCTCGGGACCACCCGGGTCTACGGCGCTACCGAGAACCCGTTCGGTGCCGACCAGGTCCAGTTGGTGAGCGAATTCGGCTTCGTCCACATTCCCAGCCTGCCTGGCCTGGATGAACTGCAGATCGAGGGGCCCGGCATTTACACCCATGCCAGCGCCGGTGCCGACGGCAGCGGCGCCAATGGCTCCCAGCAGGCCTGCGGTGCCAACAATCCCACCTGCATCACCGGTGCTGACGGCCTCCGCTTCAACCCGACCCAGGCGCCGCTCGATGCCTATGTCGACAAGTTCTCCTGGGGCTATCGGGTGATCGCCATCGTCCGTTACGAATCGGTGTTCCCCGGTATCAGCTTCGAGCCCTTCTTCATCTGGTCACACGACGTCCAGGGCACCTCACCCGGTCCCGCCGAAATCTTCGTTGAGGACCGCAAAAGCGTGACGCTCAGTGTCGAGACGCGCTACAAGTCGGCGCTCTCCATGACCTTGGGCTACCAGTGGTTCACCGGCGCTGGCAGCGAAAACCTCTATCGCGACCGCGACTTTGCGCAGGCGGTGGTGCAGTACCTGTTCTAGCGTTCCGCCACGACGGAAAAGGCCGCGCACGGGAGTGCGCGGCCTTTCTTTTTTGTTTCGAAAACGGTTGAAAATGGTCGGGGCGATAGGATTCGAACCTACGACCCCCTGCCCCCCAGCTAGTTAGCCGGTCGTCGCTATCTCTCAGAGCGCTAAGCCTTTTCGGAGGTTTGGCCATGTCGTCAACTGCGGTATTCCGTCCCAATAAACTCAGGGACTTATCAGCGGGTTTCGTTACGCGCATTGCGCGCACTACGCCACCCCGCACTAAGCGTTATCCACAGATGCTGGGGCCCTCCAGGGAGCCAGCAGCAGCTGTGGGTAACGCGTGCCCCCTATCGGACTGCCTCTATACGCCGGCGTCGAGGGGTGCGCAGGCGGCGCAGCCGCGCGCCCCCGCGGCGGAGGCGCAGGACCTTTACGTGCCAGTTGCACGTAAAGTTAGTGCCAAAAATGGCACAGATGGCACCCACCCCGGGGTTTGCCCATGACCGCCGAGATCGTCGATCTTGACAACGTTCGATGGCGACAAGACCACTTTGGCCAGGTCCTCGAGCTTGAAACCGAGCGTCCCCTGTTCATCGACTATCTGACCATCCGTCAATTCCATGAACGGGGGGGTCTGCCTATCGTTTCCGACGGTGTTACAAGCCGTGTCGACCGCGATGGTCAGCTTCAGTGGCAGAGCCTTGTCAACGCCGAGTGTGAAGGTTCATTCGACTCTCGAATGTTCATACTCAGTGACGGTGCTACCGTCATGTTCCACGGCAATATCGCTCGTTGGCAGCGACCGGATAACGTTTTCGGCTATCGCTGGGACGGGTTCTACCCCGATAGCACGGACACTTTCGAGAAGGCCGACAATGGCCAAAAGGAGTGTTCATGTCGAAGCGAAGGAAGTTCAGCCCGGAGTTCAAGCGCGGGGCTGTTGAGCAGTGCCGCCAGCCGGGTGTGAGTTGCGCGCAGGTCGCCCGGGAGTTGGGCATCCGGGACAGCCTGCTAACCCGCTGGAAGCGCGAGATTGAGAGCCAAGGGCAAGTCGCCTTTGGTGGCACGGGCACCGCCCGCGATGAGGAGCTGGCGCGGCTCAAACGCGAGCTTGCCCGGGTGAAGAAGGAGCGGGATTTTTTACGCGAAGCGGCGACGTTCTTTGCCAAGGGGTCGTCCTGAGATATCAGGCGATCGAGCGTTGCCGCGATGATTTCCCTGTTCGCCTGATGTGCCGCTGCCTGCGGGTGTCGCCGAGCGGTTATTACGGCTGGAGTACGCGCCAGCCCAGCGCACGTCAGGTCGACAACGATCGACTGCTTGCACGCATCCGTGAGCTTCACGAAGACAGCCGTGGCGTTCTGGGTGCGCCTCGCATGCAGGAGGATCTTGCCGAAGAAGGTGAGACTGCCAGCGTCAATCGCGTGGCTCGCCTGATGGCGCTGCACGGCGTGCAGGGCTGGCCGCGCAGGAAACGGCGCGGCCCGCGCGGTCAGCCGGGGCTGCCGCCACCTGGCGTGCGCAATCTGCTGGAGCGGGATTTCAATGCTTTGGAGCCCGAGACCAAGTGGGTGACCGACATCACCGAGATCAAAACCGACGAGGGCAAGCTGTATCTATGCGTCGTCCTCGACCTGTTCAGCAAGCTCGTGATCGGGTGGTCGATGCATCACCGGCAGGACCGTCAGATGGTGATCCGGGCCGTCGAAATGGCGATCTGGCAACGTCAGGGCGGATGGTCAGTGATCCTACATTCGGATCGCGGCAGCCAATTCCGCAGCAGTGACTATCAACGCTATCTGACCAGGAACACGCTGCTGTGCTCAATGAGTGCCGTTGGCCATTGCGGAGACAACGCTGCCTGCGAGGGCTTCTTCGGCATGCTCAAGCGGGAGCGCACGCACCGTGTGAAGTATCCGACGCTCGATGTCGCCAAGGCGGATGTGTTCGACTACATCGAGCGATTCCACAACCCGAGAATGCGGCGTAGAGTCGCCAAGCAGGATCAGAAGTTTTCAGCTCTTTCCAAACCGTCCGTGGTTACGGGGTAGAACCCGACGAAACCATTGACCGCATCAATCGGTTGATGGCTCAGCACTTCCTCCCGCCGTTCACCGCTGGCGACTGTCTCCGTTTCGCTGACAGGGGTTGGATCTGGACCGGTGCACGCGTCAGCCGTATCGACCTTACCGTGAACTACTGGTCAGGCTCCGACTACAACGCCCAGGCGGTCCTGTTTCAGCTCGCTCGTCATCACGCCGGCCGCCAGCTTGGCTCTGTGCTTCCTGAGCACGCCACTGTCACCTTTGGCTATGGCTCCAAGTACGCCAGCCAGAAGGTCTATCTCAAAGCTTTCGAGCTCGAAAAGCACAAGAAAAGGAAACACGGCCAGCACGTCGACCCGGAAGTCATTCAGTGGTGCAAAGACGTTGGAATGCTGCGTGAAGAAATCACGCTCAAGTCCCGATTCCTCACCCAGAACGGCCTTTGTTATCTCGGGCAGATCACCGAACTGGAACTGAATCGTGTGTATCGAGCTCGATCACAGATTCGCAAGCTCCCGGAGTATCAAGTGAGCGAAACCAAAGAATTGACCAGCGCCGCCGCTGGAACCCTATCTCGGTGGAAAGAGGGCGAGCCATTGCAGCTGGCTCGACGGACCTATTATCGGCATCGACGTGAAATCCTCGATAAGACTGGCGTCGATATTTCAGTTCAGCGTTCAGTCGTTCGCCTCTCCCCGCCAGTCAAGGTCATCGAGTTGCAGCCTCTCGTGGCGCCGGATTGGTACCGGAAGAAGTTCGGCTAATGGCCTCTCCTCCTCCGCCGATGGTCTCTTGCCCTCACTCTCCGACGGTAAAGTTAGTCTCAAAAATGAGACTGCCCCCAAGGTCTCAAGGGGCCAATTCTGCTGTTTTCCCCGCACTCTTGACGAACGTCAATCGCGATGAAATACTAGACGCATGTCAAGTGCCAATCGCCGCAAGGTCCACAAGTTCCGACTTTCTCAGCTGCTCGAGTTCGGCATGTTCAGCACCTCCTGGAAGGAGGTCGACGTGACCTCAGCTCAGCGAGTCATCACCGATCGCGACACCGGCAAACCGGTCGGCCTCTCTCGGAACGGCTATTCGGTGGGGTATTCCGTCCATAGCGCAGCAAAGGAACTCGGGGTTTCTCGCCAGCGCGTTCACCAGCTCTTGGACGCGGGAAAGCTCGAAGGATATGAGCTTCTCGATGACGCCGACCACCCTACCGGCTTGTTCATCACTTACGCATCGCTACAGGCCTGCCTTGGCTCTGAGCGTAAACCCGGCCCACGTCCAGAAAGCGGGTCACTCAAGTCTCGCCGCAGCAGAACTGCCAGCAGAAAGGAGAATTGAAATGTTCCAGTACGAGGTAACCGCAATTCCGCGTTTCAGCGACGAAGACGCCATGCTTGATGAGGGTCTTGCCCTCACAAGCCAAGCGATGTCTGATCTTTCTGACCTTATGGAGCTCTGTCGTCGTCAGTATCCGTTCGAAGAGTCCGAAATCCCTATTCGCATAGTTAAGCTGTTCTACATGGCTTTCGAGGCTGGCAGGCACACTCCTCTTGTGATGGAAAAGCCGAAGGCCGATGACCCGCGTTCGACAGACACACCTGCAAAGGCTGTGGTCTAGGTAGCCATGTACCTCACCCTTGAAGACTTCAAACGGCGCTTCTTTGGTGACGGGAAACATCCGTCTCTATCGACGCTTCGTAGGCTTGCCGACAAAGGGGAGATCCCGAACCGCCGCTTGGGTAAGCGTTACTACGTCGACGTGGTCGCTTTCGAGGCGGACGGTGACCCCATCCTGGAAAAGGTGATGCGAGATGTCGCCCGCACCTCGTAGACCTTCAAATCGCGGTCTTGAACGGGGTCTTCATACGCACCCGACGAAGGGCTATCGCTGGCGTCATCCGATCACGGGGAAGTACTACTACTTCGGCAAGGCTTGCGGCCGCGAGGAGGCAAATAGCACTGCCCGCGCGTTGAATCTGAAGTTTTCAGCTAAGTCAAGCATTTTCGACAAGATCGCCCAGGGCGAAACAAGCTCGATGCGGTCACTGATCGAGATCCACCGCCGTGAAGTGCTTTCCAGTCGGAAATTGGCTGACAAGACTCGGGCGACGTATTCCGACTATCTCACCGCCATCGAGCGAAAGATTGGTGATTGGGACGTCTCCGCCGTCACACCGTTTGACGTTGCTCAGTTCCTTAAGGTCGCATCAGACGGTGACCGCGCCAGGCAGATGTATCGCCAGCAGCTGGTCGAGCTATTCGCTACCGCCATTGAAGAGGGGTTGAGGGCCGATAACCCCGCAGCTGCGACACGACGGCCCGTTGCCAAGCGGAAGCGCGCCCGGCTGACTCGGCCGGATCTGATGTTGATCCGCGCAGCGGCTCCGTCTTGGCTTCAGAACGCCATTGACCTGGCTCTGGTCACACTGCAGCGGCGCGAGGATATTTGCGCTCTGACGTGGGACGCCGACCTGGGCACCACGTTACGGATCGAGCAGCGGAAAACCGGTAAACGGCTTGAGATCGAGGTGAGCTCGGATCTGCGCGTAGTCCTCGGTCGCTGCCGTGACAACATCGCCTCGCCGTTCATCATTCACCGGCTGCCGGAAAAGGCGCGCCCGCGTTCCTTACGGGCCAAGCATCGATCTCATCACACCCAAGTGCTCCCCGAGCAGCTCACACGCGCATTCGAGCGCGCACGCGAGGCCAGCGGCCGATTTTCGGGAATAGATCACCCACCGAGCTTCCACGAGATTCGATCCCTGGGGATTGCACTCTACCGCGACGCGGGATGGACCAAAGAGCAGGTTCAGCGCCTTGCGGGACATGAGCACGTGGAGATGACCGAACACTACCTCAGCGGCCATGAAGTGCCGTGGGAGCGTGTATCCACCGGGGGCTTGCCGCCCCTGCCATGCGTTACTGAAGCGTTACCTTAGCGTTACCTGGAGAAATGGCGCTGCTAAGTGGTTGAAAATGGTCGGGGCGATAGGATTCGAACCTACGACCCCCTGCCCCCCAGGCAGGTGCGCTACCAAGCTGCGCTACGCCCCGACCGACAACCGCTGCATCCGTGGATGCGAGGGGCGCGCAGTGTATCCAATGCGCCTCCTGATGAAAAGCGATTCCGCCGGCGCTCAGTCGCCCGGAAGCAGCTTGAGCAAGGACTCAAGCTCATCGCGAAGATGCTGGATCTCGCTGGCGCGCTGATGGGTGCCCTGCACGGCCGGCGAGACCCCACCCGTGTCATCGGCTCGCTGCGCATCGCGCAGCTGTTGCCGCGCACCGGTAATGGTGAAGCCCTGCTCGTACAACAGGCTGCGGATCTTGCGCACCATCAGCACGTCCTCCTGCTGATAGTAGCGCCGGTTGCCCCGTCGTTTGATCGGCTTCAGCTGCGGGAATTCCTGCTCCCAATAGCGCAGCACATGCGGTTTGACCTCGCAGAGCTCGGCCACTTCGCCAATGGCAAAGTAGCGTTTGGCCGGAATCTCCGGCAGTTCCTCGGTCTTGAGGTCAACCGCGCGCATCAGCTTCCACTCGCAGGCGCAGCTTCTGTCCGGGGCGGAACGTCACCACCCGACGAGCTGAAATGGGGATTTCCTCCCCGGTTTTCGGATTGCGGCCGGGGCGGCGGTTTTTCTCGCGCAGCTCGAAATTGCCGAAGCCAGACAGCTTGACCTCTTCGCCTTCCTCCAGCCGCGTCCGGATCTCCTCGAAAAAGAGATCGACGAACTCCTTGGCCTCGCGCTTGTTGAGGCCCAGATCGTCGAACAGCGCGTCTGCGAGCTCCGCCTTTGTCAACGCCACCGTATCCCCTCGGCTGACTACCCCCGAACCACCGCACCAAACCGCTGGCGCCAATCCTCCAGGATGGCGTGCGCGGCGCGGTCGATGTCTTCTGCCTGTAGCGTGCGCGAATTATCGTTGAAAATCAAGCCAATCGCGACGCTTTTGCATCCATCGCTCAAGCCTTTGCCGCGGTAGACGTCGAAGACACGGGCCTGCACCAGGTGCGCACCACCGACCGCCCGTGCACGCGCCAGCAGGGCGTCCGCGGGCAGGGCCTCGGGCACTTCGACCGCGAGGTCGCGACGGCTGGAGGGAAACTCCGACAAGGGGGCGGCACGCGGTACCGGGATGTCGCGGACTGCCGCCAGCACCAGTTCGAACAGGAGCGGGGCCTCCGGCAGGTCCAGTGCCTGCACGACCCGCGGGTGAAGGCGCCCCAGCCAGCCGATCTCGACCCCGTCCAGCACAATCCGTGCGCTCTGGCCCGGGTGCAACGCCGGATGCGCGGCCGCTTCGAAACGGCAGCGCGTCAGATTGGCGCCCAGCAGCATCTCGACATCGGCGCGAAGATCATAGAAGTCGGTGGGCCGTGCCGCGCCATCCCAGTGCTCCGGCACCACCGGCCCGGTGGCCAGCCCGCCGATCCGCGTCTGCTCGGCGATCACGCCGTCGACCCGCTCGAAACAGACCGCCATTTCGAACAGGCGAACCCGTCGCTGCTGACGCTGTTCGTTGTGCAGCCAGGCCGGCAGCAGGCCAGCCCACAGCGTCCGCCGCAGCGCACCCAGGGTCTCGGCGAGGGGATTGTCGAGACGCACGGCCTCGCCTTCCGGCAGCAGGACGTCCTGCACCGCCGGGTCGACAAAGGCGAGGGTCACCGCCTCTTGCCAGCCGCGCCCCACCATACGGTCACGCAGGCTCGCGAGCGGCTGCCGTCGCTCGGGCGCAGCGCCGACCGCCAACGCCGCGGCATAGGGCCGCGCCGGAATCGCCTGGTAGCCATGCAGTCGTGCGACTTCCTCGATGAGATCCACTTCCTCGCGGACATCGGTGCGGTAACTCGGGACACGCACCTGCCAAGTGCCGCCAACGTCGTGACGCAGGGTCATCCCCAGCCGACCGAGCAAGGCTTCGATGTCCTTGGACGCAATGGCAACGCCCAGCAGCCGCTCGACCCGCGCCGCGCGCAACCGCACGGTGACCGTTTCCGGCTGCAGCCGTCCGCTCTGGGTGACTGGATGCACGTCGCCACCGCACAGCTGCACGATCAGCTGGCTCGCCCGGTCGAGCGCGGCCCGCTGCAGGCCCGGGTCCACCCCCCGCTCGAAGCGGTAAAGCGAATCCGAGTGCAACTTGTGGCGCCGCCCGGTGCCGGCGACCGCAGCCGGCGCGAAACAGGCCGACTCCAGAAAGACGGCGGTGGTGTCCTCACCCACCGCGGAATCGACGCCGCCCATGACACCAGCCAGGGCCAGCGCCCGGCGCTCATCGGCAATCACCAACTCGCCATGGTCCAGCGTGACGACCTGCTCGTTCAGCAGGGTCAGCGATTCCCCTTGCCGCGCTGCCCGCACCTGAATGCCGCCTTCAAGCTTGGCAAGGTCGAATGCATGCATCGGCTGGCCCAGCTCGATCATGACGTAATTGGTGACATCGACCACAGGATGGATGGTGCGAATACCACTGCGGCGAAGCCGCTCCCGCATCCAGTCCGGGGTTCGTACGCCGGGCCGCAGGCGGGTGATCAGCCGGCCTGCATAGTGCGGGCAGCCTTCGGGCTGGGCGATATCGATGCGCGCCTGCCGGTCGCCGACCACCACTGCGGCCGGCAGATTCGGACGGCGCATCTGCACCCCCTGGATGGCGGCCACCTCGCGCGCCAGCCCCATGATCGACAGGCAGTCGCCGCGATTCGGTGTCAGTTCCAGATTGAGAATCTGATCATCGAATGACAAGTATTGCTCGATCGGCGTGCCGGGTCGGCTGTCGCCATCAAGTTCCAGCAGACCGTCCGCCTTCTCTGCAAGCCCCAGCTCCTGCGCTGAGCAGAGCATGCCGAAGCTGTCGACACCACGGAGCTTGGCCTGCGTTATCGTCTGACCGCCCGGCAGGCGCGCGCCGACGGTGGCGCAAGGCACATGGAGCCCCTCACGGGCATTGGCAGCACCGCAAACAATGCTCAGTGGTGCCGCTGCGCCGACGTCCACCGAACAGACCTGCAGACGGTCTGCCTGGGGATGTGGCGCCACCGCGACGATGTGGCCGACAACGACGCCCTCTGGCAGGGCGCCGGTCAACGGCACCGCCTCTGCTTCAAGCCCGGAGAGGGTCAGGCGGGTCGCCAAGGCATCGGCACTATCGCCGACAGGGACCCACTCACGCAGCCAGTTGTAACTCAGTTTCATGTTCTGGATTCGCCCGGTTTCGACTCAGCGGAACTGCTCGAGGAAGCGCAGGTCGTTGTTGAAGAACTGGCGGAGATCATCCACCCCGTAGCGGAGCATGGCGAACCGCTCCACGCCCAAGCCGAACGCGAAGCCGGTATAGCGCTCGGGATCGAGTCCCACCGCCTCGAATACTTTCGGATGCACCATCCCACAGCCGAGAACCTCCAGCCAGCGACCACGCTCGTCGAGCAGATCCACCTCGGCAGACGGCTCGGTAAAAGGAAAATAGCTGGGGCGGAAGCGCACCGTCACTTCGCGCTCGAAGAAGCGTGCGAGGAACGTGTTGAGCTCGTGCTGCAGGTCGGCAAAAGAGACATTCTCCGCCACGTACAGCCCTTCCACCTGATGAAACATGGGGCTGTGGGTGCGATCGGAATCGCAACGAAACACCCGCCCTGGAGCAATCACCCGCACCGGCGGCGTAGCACCACGCGACACCAACGCTTCCAGCGTACGGATCTGCACCGGGCTGGTATGGGTGCGCAGCACCCCCTGCCCGGCGTCGACGTAGAAGGTGTCGTGCATGGCCCGGGCGGGATGCAGCGCGGGAATGTTGAGCGCGGTGAAATTGTGGAAATCGTCCTCGATCTCGGGGCCGTCAACCGTCTCGAACCCGAGGTCGTTGAACAGACGCTCGATCCGCTCCAGTGTCCGCGTCAGCGGATGCCGCCCGCCGGCCAGAGGCCCCCGCCCCGGCAGCGAGACGTCGATGGCCTCAGCCGCCAACTGGGCTTCAAGGGCGGCGGCTTCCAGGGTCTGCTGTCGGGCCGAAAGCGCTTCCGAGACGGCCTGCTTGACGCGATTGATCTTCTCGCCGAACGCCTTCCGCTCGTAACCGGTCAGTTCAGACAGCTGCTTGAGACGTTCGGTAATGCGCCCCTTTTTGCCCAGCCATTCGACGCGCAGCGCCTCCAGTGCGCGCAGATCTGCGGCGGCGGCAATGGCGGCACGCGCTTCTTCCTGCAGAGTATCCAGTGATTCGCTCATATTCGGATTGATGGCAATAAAAAAGGGGAACGGCGCTCGACGCCGCTCCCCTGTGTAACGTCCCGTATGACGGGCGCGAATACGACTTCAGGCGAGCGCCACCTTGGCCTTCTCGACCAGCTGTGCGAACGCGGGCTTGTCATGGATGGCGAGGTCAGCCAGCACCTTGCGGTCCAGGCCGATCCCGGCCTTCGACAGCCCGTTGATAAATCGGCTGTAGGACAGGCCGTTCTCGACGCTGGCCGCGCCGATGCGAACGATCCACAGCGCCCGGAATTCGCGCTTCTTGACGCGCCGGTCACGATAAGCGTACTGCCCGGCCTTGATGACCGCCTGCTTGGCAACCCGGAACACGCGTGAGCGGGCGCCATAGTAGCCCTTCGCCTTGTTGAGGACCTTCTTGTGACGCGCGCGCGCCGTTACACCACGTTTGACTCGTGCCATGTGTCGATCCTCCCCTTATGCGTACGGCAACATCTGACGGACTTCCCGAACATCCACCGCGGCGACCTGGGTCGGCCCCCGCAGCTGGCGGATGCGCTTGGCAGACTTCTTCGTCAGGATGTGGCGCTTGTGGGAATGACCGCGCTTGAAGCCGCCTTTGCCGGTCTTGGCAAAGCGCTTCGCAGCACTCTTGATCGTTTTGATCTTGGGCATCTTGGACTCCTTGACCGCATGTGACCGGCTTCACATCCCGCCCTGGTGGGAGCTGACCGGGCCTTCCGAAACGTTCGGAAGGGCTTCCTTGTCCCGCCCTGTTGGGCGGCTACCGCAAAAATCCGTTGTGCCGCTCAGCGCTTGCGCGGCGCGATCATCATGACCGCCTGACGACCTTCCATCTTCGGAAACTGCTCAACCGCAGCCAGTTCCTCCAGCTCGTTTCGAACGCGCTCCATCAACTGCAGACCCAGCTCCTGATGCGCCATTTCGCGGCCGCGGAAGCGGATGGTGACCTTGACCTTGTCGCCCTCTTCCAGAAAACCGCGCATCTGGCGCATCTTGTTCTGATAGTCGCCGATGTCGGTGGTGGGACGGAACTTGATTTCCTTGATCTGGATGATCTTCTGCTTTTTCTTCGCAGCATGCGCGGCCTTGTCCTTCTGATAAAGGTACTTGCCGTAATCCATGATCTTGCAGACGGGCGGCTCGGCATTGGGGGAGACTTCGACCAGGTCGAGACCATCCGCTTCTGCCTTGGCGATGGCATCCCGGGTGAGCATGATGCCCACCTGTTCTCCATCGTCTGCGATTACCCGTACACGCGGCGCGGTGATTTCTCCGTTGCGCCGGTCATCACGTTCTTGAGCGATATTCAGTTCCTCCGAGTCAAATCAGGCCCTTGGATGGCGGCTGTGGCGCGACACCGAAGGGGCACTCGCACGCCCCCTGGGCGCACAAGACCGCGGATGATACCCGTGGCACGGCCGACACTCAAGCGCTTTGCAGACTTTCAAGCACCTGATCAAGGGGCGCCGGCCGGGAGTAGAGAAAACCCTGGGCGCAGTCGATACCGATGGCCTTCAAGGCTTCCGCCTGCTCGGTGGTCTCCACCCCCTCCGCCACGGTCTGCATCCCGAGATCTGCGGCCAGCCGCGCCACTGCCCGGACGATCTTCAGCGACGCCGGGTTGGTCAGCACGTCACTGAGGAACGAGCGGTCGAGCTTGAGCGTGTCGACCGGAAGCTGGTGAAGGTAGGAAAGGGACGAATACCCGGTCCCGAAATCATCAACCGACAAGCCGATCCCGCGATCCTTGCAGCGCCGCAGAAGGTCACGGCTGGCATCGAAGTTGCTCATCACCAACGATTCGGTGATCTCCAGCTTCAGGCGGTCCGGCGCCAGCTGGTGCCGGGCCAGGGCAGCCTCGATCGTGGGAAACAGCTGCGGGTCATCGAACTGCCGGATCGACAGGTTGAGCGCCACCGTCAGCGTTGGCCCCGGCCGCGCCGCAATCCGGGCGGCGGCAGCCACGGCGGTGTCAATAATCCAGTGCCCCATCGGCACGATCTGACCACTGGCCTCGGCCACCGGCACGAATACCGCGGGCGACACGGCGCCATGGGCGGGATGCCGCCAACGCAGCAGCGCCTCGAAACCCGTGACGTCGCCATCGGCCAAGCGCAGGATCGGCTGGTAATGCAGGGAGAATTCGTCGCGATCAAGCGCTTCCGCCAGATCCTGCTCGATCAACAGACGCTGCAGCACCACCTCGCGCTCGGCATCGAGGTGATCGTCCTGCAGGGTCTCGTAATCGGGCGGGGTCAACTGGGACGCAAGATCGTCGCGCAGGGCCGCACGGGCGCGGAGAATGGTCAGCCGCAGCAGGTGACGCAGCAGGGGATCGGCGCGGTGGAGACAGCCCGAGAAGGTGTCATGGGGGATGACGTAGACGGTTGTTGGCTCGCAGGCGATGGCCTGCGCAGTTCGTGTCTGGTCCCCCATCAGGGCCATTTCGCCGAACAGCTCATTGGGACCCAGTCGCGCCAACCGGCGCCGCTCGCCGCCGACCGTGCCGACGATCTCCACGGCGCCCGCAGCGACGATGAATGCCTCGTGGCCCCGCTCGCCGACATCAAAGAGCACCTCGCCCGCATCAATGTGCCGGGTGAAGCGTCGGTTCACTCGGGGAGCATGCAGGGCCGGAGCGGTCATCCCCCGATAGTGGCACAGCGGTGCGCGCGCGGGCGAATCCACGCGCGCACCCGCCGGGGTAAATTCACCTCAATCGTTGCGCAAGGCCTCGACCTGGATCGCCAGTTTCACCTCACCGGCGGCCCCCTCGGCGTACTTGCTCATGCCGAAATCGGCGCGATTGAACTCGGCCTCGAGATCGGCCCCACAGACTTCCTTTTTGAAGAACGGGTGCTCGATGCACTTGAAGCTTTCGAATTCCAGGACCACGGGCCGGGTCTCGCCGAGCAGCGTCAGTTCGCCCTTGACCTCGTCCGGCTCACCATCATCGAACTCGATGGTGCCGCGATAGCTGATGGTGGGGTACTTGGCGACATTGAAGAAGTCGGCATCGCGCGCATGCTCGTTCATCTTGTCGTGACCGAAATCCACACTGGCGGCATCAATCGTGATGTTCACCTCGCCGGTGCGGGCCTCCCGGTCGAGCACCACGGTGCCGCTGGTGGTGTTGAACTTGCCCCGCCACCACGAGATGCCCATGTGCGGCGCTTCGAAGCTGGGATAGGTGTGCGACGGCTCGATGGTGTAGTTCACGGGGGCGGCCAGGGCAACACCACTGAGGCTCAGCAGGGCGGCAGCGGGCACGATCGAGAAAAGGGTTTTCATCATGGACTCCGGTTATCGGGGGGAAGCGGGGAATTGAGGATGGGTGCCGGCTCAGTCAAACGCTTGGGCGATCCGGAAATGCACCCGGACGGCGTCATCGACAACGCCGTCCCAGGCGTCGTCACCAATCCCGTAATGGGTGCGGTCGATCGTCACTTCGCCCTCGAACCGTCGATAACCGTCGCCCTCGGTCACCGTCAGGTCGGCCGAGAGCGGGGTCGTTTTGCCCTTCAGCGTCAGCGTCCCGTCCGCACGGAAGCGCTGATCGCCGAGCGGCTTCAGTCCGTCAGCGCTGAAACGGGCCTGCGGATGCGCAGCACTGTCGAACCATTCGGGCTTGCGTACTTCTGCGTTGTAGTCGGGCAGGCCGAGATCGAAGCTGGCGGTGTCGATCACCAGCATCGCCGAGGCCGCTTCGGGGGCGGCCGGGTCGAACCGGATGTCGCCCTCGAACCGCTGAAAGCGGCCTTCCACCGACACCCCCATCTGCTTGAAGGTCGCCACCACTTCACTGCGACCCGACACCACCGCGGTGGTGCTGGCCTGGAGCGACAGCGCCGTCAGCAGCACACCCAGCGCAGCGCCCCAGCGGGCGCGGTGAAAGGAAAAAGGCGAAACCATCTCATTCTCCGGTAGTGGAACGACCCGGCAGCATGCGCCACAGCAGGCCATCACGATCAACAAACTGATGCTTCAGCGCTGCACCCACGTGCAGTATCACCAAGCCGGCCAACAGATTGTTCAGCGACACATGTGCCCACTTCAGCCATCCTGCCAGGTGCTCGTCACGGGCCAGCAGGTCCGGCAGCGGCAACACCCCAAAGTACACGGTCTGAAACCCGGACGCCGACGAGTACAACCATCCGCTGAGCGGAATCAACACCATCAGCCCGTACAGCAATCCGTGGGTCGCCCCGGCCACTCGACGCTGCCAGACCGGGGTTTCCGGCGGCAGCGCGGGTGGTACGTGCGACAGCCGCCACAGCACCCGCAACATCACCAGCGCAAAGACCGTGACCCCCACCCATTTGTGCCAGCTGAACAATTTCAGCTTGGTCGGCGAAAATGCGAGCTCGGTCATGTATTGACCGAGACCGAAGCCACCGAAGATCAACAGGGCGATACCCCAATGCAGGGTTATCGCGATCATGGTGTAGCGCGGGGTCGGGGTATTCATGAACGGATTCCGGGAACACCTGCTGCAGCGTACGGGGGCTCAGTCATTCAAACAAGCGAACTGTTTTGACATCTTCATTCAAATATTCTGACTTATGACCGCACCCCTGTCCCGGCTGCCAGCCCCCTACCACCTGCACCGCCTGACCGGCGCCGCCCTGACGCCCTGGCTCGACGCGGTGGCGGCATTGCGCATCACCGTGTTCCGGGACTGGCCCTATCTCTATGAAGGCGATCTGGGGTACGAGCGCGACTACCTTGCCCGCTATCGCGACTGCCCGCGCGCGATCGTCGGGCTGGTGGAGTGTGAGGGACGTCCGGTCGGCGCCACCACGGGCCTGCCCCTGACCGACGCTGCGCCGGAGATGCAGGCGCCGTTTCATGCCAGCGGCATCGACTTGGCGCCCTGGTTCTACTGCGGCGAATCGGTGCTGCTTCCGACAGCCCGCGGACAGGGCATCGGGCGCGCCTTTTTTGAGCTGCGGGAGGCACATGCCCGGGCACTGGGTCTGACCCACAGCACCTTCTGCGCAGTGGAGCGACACGACAATCACCCCCTGAAGCCCGCCGCCTATCGCGGCAACGACCGACTCTGGCAGGGGCGTGGCTACCAGCGTCAACCCGGATTGCAATGTCGCTACCGCTGGCGCGACATCGGCGCCGACACAGAGGACGACAAGCAACTCACCTTCTGGACCCGCAGCCTGTAGACACGCACCGTGCAACGGGCGCTCAGGCGGCGGTCGGCTGCTCCAGACCGAAGGCCTTGTGCAAGGTGCGCACGGCCAACTCGAGGTACATCTCGTCGATGACCACCGAAATCTTGATCTCCGAGGTGGAAATCATGCGGATGTTGATCCCGGCAGTCGCCAGCGCCTTGAACATCTGACTGGCAATGCCGGCATGACTGCGCATGCCGACCCCCACCACCGACACCTTGGCGATGTCGGTGGCCCCGCCGACACCCTTGGCGCCCAACTCGGCGCTGACCGTGCGCATCACCTCGGTGGCCCGATCAAAGTCGTTCTTGTGGACGGTAAAGGTGAAGTCGGTGCTGCCGTCGGCGGCAACGTTCTGCACGATCATGTCGACTTCGATGTTGGCGTCCCCGACCGGGCCCAGCAGGGCAGCCGCGATCCCGGGCCGGTCCGGCACGCCATTGACGGTGAGCTGGGCCTCGTCGCGGTTGAAGGCAATGCCGGAGATCAGGGGGTCTTCCACTTTTGAATCCTCTAACGTGATCAGCGTGCCCGGGCCATCCTTGAACGTGGACAGCACCCGCAGTGGCACCTTGTATTTGCCGGCGAACTCGACGGCCCGGATCTGCAGCACCTTGGAGCCGAGGCTGGCCATTTCCAGCATTTCCTCAAAGGTGATGCGGTCGAGCCGGCGCGCCTTGGGCTCGACCCGCGGATCGGTGGTGTAGACACCGTCGACATCGGTATAGATCTGGCATTCGTCGGCCGCCAGCGCGGCCGCCAGGGCGACCCCGGTGGTGTCGGAGCCGCCGCGCCCCAAGGTGGCGACGGCACCGGCATCGGTAATGCCCTGGAACCCGGCGACCACTGGCACGACACCGGCCTGGCAATCGGCACGCAGGCGGTCGGGATCGATCCCCTGGATCCGGGCCTTCATGTGGGCACCATCAGTACGGATCGGCACTTGCCAGCCGGTGTAGGACCGTGCCTGTATCCCCAGCTTGCCAAGCGCCAGCGCCAGCAGACCGATGGTGACCTGCTCCCCGGTAGCGGCGATCTGGTCGAACTCGCGCTGACTGCCACGGGGATTCACCGAGCGCGCCAGGGTCAGCAGACGATCGGTTTCGCCGCTCATCGCCGACACCACCACCACCACCTGATCGCCGCGCTGAACGAAGCCGGCCACCTTGGTGGCAACGTGCTCGATGCGTTCCACCGATCCCATCGAGGTGCCACCGTACTTCTGAACAATCAATGCCATTTAGAGTGTGCCTTCCACGTAGGCATAAACCGATTCCAGCGCTGCTGGCAGGGCCGCAACATCGGTCCCCCCGGCCTGCGCCATGTCCGGGCGTCCGCCGCCCTTGCCGCCAACCTGGGTCGCCACATGCTTGATGAGATCACCGGCCTTGATGCGGCGGGTAAGATCCTGGGTGACGCCGGCGATCAGGCTCACCTTGTCACCGTCCGCCGCGCCCAACACCACGACGCCGCTGCCCAGCTTGTTCTTGAGCTGGTCCTGCAGGTCCCGCAGGTCGTTGCCGGCAACACCGTCGACTCGGGCCGCGATCACCCGCACGTCACCGACCATCCGCGCCTGGCTGACCAGGTCGCCGCTGGCGGCACCCGCGAGCTTGCCCTTGAGGGCCGCGAGCTCTTTCTCCAGCGCCTTGGCGCGCTCCAGCTGCGCCTCAATCTTCTCGATCAGGTCTTCGCGGCCACTGCGCAGCCGATCTGCGGCCGCCCTGAGCGTGTCGTCGAGCCCGCGCAGATGGGCCAGTGCGTTCTCACCGGTGATTGCTTCAACCCGACGAATGCCGGACGCGACACCCGACTCCGAGACGATCTTGAACAGACCGATATCGCCCGTGCGGCCAACATGGGTACCCCCGCACAACTCGGTGCTGAAGTCGCCCATCTGCAACACCCGCACCTCGTCCCCGTACTTCTCGCCGAACAGCGCCATGGCACCACTGGCAATGGCATCGTCATAGCCCATGACCCGCGCGCCCACCTCAACGTTGGCGAGCACCGCACGGTTGACGCGGTTTTCGATCTCGATGATCTCCTCCACCGTCACCGCCGACGGGTGCGAGAAGTCGAATCGGGTGCGCTGGGCATCCACCAGGGAGCCCTTTTGCGCCACGTGCTCGCCCAGCACGTCACGCAAAGCGCGGTGCAACAGGTGGGTGGCGGAGTGGTTGCGCATGGTGGCACGGCGCAGGCTGTCGGTGACCTCGGCGGTCACCGCATCCCCCACCGCGAGCCCGCCCTCGGCCAGCCGTCCGCTGTGGCCGAACACGCTGCCCTTGATCTTCTGAGTATCGTCCACCACAAAGGTACCGATGCGGCCGGCATCGCCCACCTGACCGCCGGACTCGGCATAGAACGGCGTGCGGTCGAGCACCACGATGCCCTGCTCGCCGGCCTGCAGCGACGGCACCGGTTCACCGTCCCGGAACAGCGCCACCACGGTGGCATCGGCGCGCAACGACTCATAGCCGACGAAACAGGTGGCATCACCCTCGTACCGCAGACTGGCGCCTGCCTTGAAACTGCTGGCCGCGCGCGCACGCTCGCGCTGCGCCGCCATCTCGCGCTCGTAGCCGTCGAGATCCAGGGTCAGCGCGCGCTCACGGGCGATGTCGGCGGTCAGGTCAACGGGAAAGCCGTAGGTGTCGTACAGCTTGAACACCACCGCCCCCGGGATCACGCCGGATGCAAGCCCGGCAATCGCCTCGTCGAGCAACTTCATGCCCTTGTCGAGCGTCGTCGCGAAGGCATCTTCCTCGGCACGGATGGTCTGCTCCAACCAGGCGCGTTTCTCCACCAGCTCCGGGTAGCCCGCGCCCATCGCCTCGCCCAGCGGCGCCACCAGCGCATGGAAGAAGGGCTCGTTCAGCCCCAGCTTGTAGCCGTGACGGATGGCGCGACGCATGATCCGCCGCAGCACGTAACCGCGTCCCTCATTGCCCGGCAACACACCGTCGAGCAGCAGAAAGCTGGTGGCACGAATGTGATCGGCAATCACCTTCTGCGAGGCCGATGCATACGGCGCCTGTCCGGCACGCGCGGCGATCGCCTCGATCAGCAGACGGAAGCTGTCGATGCGGTAATTGTCATGGGTGCCTTGCAGCAGCGCCGAGATACGTTCCAGGCCCATGCCGGTGTCGACGCTGGGCGCGGGCAGCGGCGTCATGCGGCCGTCGGCATGCCGCTCGAACTGCATGAACACCACGTTCCAGATCTCGATCCAGCGGTCGCCATCCTCGTCCGGCGAGCCCGGCGGGCCACCCGGGATGTGGTCGCCGTGATCGTAGAAGATCTCGGTGCAGGGGCCGCAGGGACCGGTCTCGCCCATGGTCCAGAAGTTGTCCGACGCGTAAGGCGCACCCTTGTTATCACCGATACGGACGATCCGCTCGGCCGGCACACCAACCGTGTCCTTCCACAACCCGTAGGCCTCGTCGTCGGTGTGGTAGACGGTGACCAGCAACCGCGAGGGGTCGATGCCCAGCCAATCGCGGGAGGTGATGAACTCCCAGGCCCAGGGAATGGCATCGGCCTTGAAATAGTCGCCGAAACTGAAGTTGCCCAGCATCTCGAAAAAGGTGTGATGCCGTGCGGTGTAGCCGACGTTCTCGAGGTCGTTGTGTTTGCCGCCGGCGCGCACGCATTTCTGGCTGGATGCCGCCCGCGTGTACGGCCGCGTGTCCTGGCCAGTGAACACGTCCTTGAATGGCACCATGCCGGCGTTGGTGAACAGCAGCGTCGGATCGTTACCCGGCACCAGAGGGGCCGAGGGCACGAGGGTGTGCTGCTTGGACTCGAAAAACGCCAGGAATCGGGCGCGGACGTCGTTGCTGTTCATGCGGCCGGGCAGCGAAAAAGGTCGCATAGGGTAGCGAAAAGCGCGTCGGGACTCACGGCCGCCCGGTGGAACCTCGCGGCTGTCAGCTTCCGCCCGGATCGTCCGGGTCGTAGCCGCGCACTGCGGCCCGAATCTCACCCGCCGAAAATCCCCGGCCGGCGAGGTGACGCCAGGCACGCAGACCGGTCTCCCGGTCCTCAGCGGCGCCCGCAAAACGCCGCTCGACGATGGCGGCCGCCTGCGCCGCCCAATCCACCTGCAGGTCCTCCATCACCTGCTCGATCCGCCCGCGATCAATACCGGCCTGTGCCAGCTCGGCACGAATCCGCAAGGGGCCATAGCCCTGCCCGGCCCGATGGCGGGCCAGCGTTTCGGCATAGCGGTCGTCCGACTGCAGGCCGCGTTCGGCAAGGCGGGAAACCGCGGCCTCGGCGGTGTCGGCATCGGCGCCACGCTGCCGCAGCTTGGCGGTCAGCTCGCGCGCGCCATGCTCGCGGCGGGCCAGCAGCCGCAGCGCCCGCTCGCGGGCGCTGGCGGCATCCAGCGGCTTACTTGGCGGGCGTCGGGGCGTCTTCTTCACCCGCGCGCTTGCGCTTGGGGACCAGCTTGTCACGCAGGGTCTTCTCCAGCTCGCCGGCAATCTCGGGGTGGTCCTTGAGATAGTTGCGGGCGTTGTCCTTGCCCTGACCGATCTTGTCGCCGTTGTAGGCATACCAGGCGCCGGACTTGTCGACCAGCTTGTGCTCCACCCCGAGGTCGATCAGCTCGCCTTCGCGGGAAATCCCCTCGCCATACATGATTTCGAAGATCACCTGCTTGAACGGCGGTGCCATCTTGTTCTTGACCACCTTGACGCGGGTTTCATTGCCGATCACCTCGTCGCCCTTGCGGATGGCGCCGATCCGGCGGATATCGAGGCGCACCGATGCATAGAATTTCAGCGCGTTGCCGCCGGTGGTGGTCTCCGGGCTCTGACCCGGCATCATCACGCCGATCTTCATGCGCAGCTGGTTGATGAAGATCACCGTCGTTTTCGAACGGTTGATGGTACCGGTGAGCTTGCGCAGCGCCTGGCTCATGAGGCGCGCCTGCACCCCCACGGAGGCATCACCCATGTCACCTTCCAACTCCGACTTGGGCACCAGCGCCGCCACCGAGTCGATCACGATCACGTCGATGGCATTGGACCGCACCAACATGTCGACGATCTCCAAGGCCTGCTCGCCGGTGTCCGGCTGCGAGATCAGCAGGTCATTCACCTGCACCCCGAGCTTTTCGGCATAGCCGACATCCAGCGCGTGTTCGGCATCGACAAAGGCGGCCACGCCGCCGGCCTTCTGTGCTTCGGCGGTCACGTGCAGGGCGAAGGTGGTCTTGCCCGATGATTCCGGGCCGTAGATTTCCACCACGCGGCCGCGCGGCACGCCGCCGATGCCGAGGGCGGCATCCAGTGTGATGGAACCGGTGGAGATCACCTCCACTTCCGGCCGCGTGTCGACCCCCATCCGCATCACCGCGCCCTTGCCGAACTGGCGTTCGATCTGGGAGAGGGCGGCTTCTAGGGCTTTCTTGCGGTTGTCGTCCATGGTCTGTCCTGAGTGAGGTTACCTGTATTATTTCACAGTTATCCGGGCGCGCAGGCCCTGCAGCGAAATGTTCACCGTTTGTTGCCGGATCGCCGCCCGGTCGCCCGCGAACTGATGGCGCTGGGCGGTAACACCGCCCGGCCCGGCCCAGGCGATCCAGACCGTCCCGACCGGCTTCTCCGGTGTGCCGCCCCCCGGCCCGGCAATACCGGTGACCGCGACCGTCCAGTCGACATCGGCACGGCGCCGCAGACCGGAGGCCATCGCCTCGGCGACCGGCCCACTGACGGCGCCATGCGCGGCCAGCAATGCTTCGGGAACCGCCAGCAGGTCCTGTTTGGCGCGGTTGGAGTAGGTCACCACCCCGCGATCGAACCATGCCGAAGCGCCCGGCACATCGGTGAGGCGCGCCGCCAGCAGGCCACCGGTGCAACTCTCGGCCACCGCCAACCAGGCGCGCCGCGCCAGCAGGACCTGACCAATGGCATCGGCATCGACGTCGATCATGGCCGGAACACCGCTTCGGCCAGCGCGTCGGCCACCGCCCCGGTGGCGCGACCGCGCACTGCGGCCCTGGTGAAGATGTCGCTGAGGGTGTCACCGATGCGATCGAGGTGGGCCCGGACGGCCGCTGCGTCATAGCCGGTTCGCTGGTGGTGAATATCGATGATGCCACCGGCATTGACCACGTAATCGGGCGCATACAGTATGCCCCGCGCCTGTAGCAGGCTGTCGTGCTCGGGCCGCGCCAGCTGGTTGTTGGCCGCCCCTGCCACGACCCGCGCCTGCAACTGCGGCAAGGTGTGGTCGTTGACCACACCGCCGAGCGCGCAGGGGGCGAACACCTCGACCGCCTGGGCATGAATCGCAGACACGGGAACCGCCACCGCGCCGAAGGCCCGCACGCAGCGGTCGACCGCCGGCGAATGGGTATCCGCCACCCACAGCCGGGCGCCTTCGGCATGCAACAGCGCGGCCAGACGGTAGCCGACATTGCCGACACCCTGGATCGCCACCCGCACCCCCTCGAGGTCATCCCGACCGAAGGCGAAGCGCACGGCGGTACGGATCGCCACCAGGGTGCCGTAGGCGGTTGCCGGCGACGGGTCGCCGGTGCGGCCGGTGGCACGGGTTTGGGCATCGGTGAGGCCACTGACGTGGCGGGTAACCCCGGACATCACCTCGATATCAGCCACGTTGGTGCCGGAGTCCTCTGCCACCACATAGGCACCGCCGAGACGCTCGATGCCACGTCCCATGGCCCGCAGCAATGCCGGCGACTTGTCGCGACGCGGATCACCGAGGATGACGCTCTTGCCGCCCCCCTGCGGCAGACCCGCCAGCGCGGCTTTGAAGCTCATCCCCCGCGACAAGCGCAAGACATCGGTCAGCGCGGCTGCCTCGTCGACGTAGGGAAACATCCGGCAACCGCCGAGACTGGGGCCGAGGCGCGTGCTGTGGATGGCGATGAGGGCGCGCAGGCCGCTGGACGGGTCATGGTGAAACACGACCTGCTCATGGCGATCAAAATCGGGATGGTCGAAGACGGTCATGCCGGATGCGGGCTGGACGGCAGGGCAGGTTACCGGGTTTCCCCGTCTTTCTGGTGGGTCGCCGGCCCCGGCATCGGCGATACTTGCCCGCCCAATTGCTGCTGGAGAACACTGTGAGCACTGCCGACGACGTCGTTATCACCGGCCTGGCGCGAACCCCGATGGGCGCGCTGCAAGGCGCTTTTTCGACCCTCAGCGCCAGTGATCTCGGCGCGGTCGCGATCAAGGCTGCGGTGGCGCGTGCCGGCATTGCGCCGGAGCAGGTCGAAGACGTGATCATGGGCAATGTGCTCGGCGCCGGACAGGGCCAGGCGCCGGCACGACAGGCCAGCCGCAAGGCCGGACTGCCGGACCATGTCACCGCGCTGACCATCAACAAGATGTGTGGCTCGGGGCTGAAGGCGGTGATGCTGGGGGCTGACATGATCCGCGCCGGCAGCGTATCGACGCTGGTGGCGGGCGGCATGGAAAGCATGACCAATGCCCCCCACCTGATCCGCATGCGAGCCGGCCTCAAGTACGGTCATGGCGAGGTGCTCGACCACATGGCGGTCGACGGACTGGAAGACGCCTACCAGACGCGCACACCGATGGGGGTGTTCGCCGAGACCGCGGTCGACCGCTATGGATACACCCGCGCGCAACAGGATGCCTTCGCCATCGAATCCCTGGCCCGCGCCCGACGCGCCAATGAAGATGGCAGCTTCGACTTCGAGATGACCCCGGTCGACGTGCACGGTCGCAAAGGTACCGACACCGTGCGCCGGGATGAAGGCCCGTTCAAGGCCATGCCTGACAAGATCCCCAGTCTCAAGCCGGCGTTCCGCAAGGACGGCACCATCACCGCCGCCAACGCCAGTTCGATCAATGATGGCGCTGCAGCTCTGGTGCTGATGTCGGCCGCAGCAGCCGATCGGGCGGGCGCCACCCCGCTGGCACGGATCGTCGCCCACAGCAGCCACGCCCGCCTCCCCGGCGAGTTCACCGTGGCGCCGGTGGATGCCATCCGCAAGTTGCTGGCAAAAATCGGCTGGGCCGTGGCCGATGTCGACCTGTGGGAGATCAATGAAGCCTTTGCGGTGGTGACCATGGCCGCCATGCAGGAGCACGGCCTTTCCCATGATCGCGTCAACGTCAATGGCGGCGCCTGTGCGCTCGGCCATCCGATTGGCGCCTCCGGCGCCCGCATCCTGACCACACTGATCGGCGCCCTGAGGGCACGGGGCGGCGGCCGTGGCGTCGCCACCTTGTGCATCGGTGGCGGCGAAGCGGTGGCGGTGGCGATCGAGGTGCCCACGGCATGACGCTGCGGGACCGGATTACCAGCGTTCTCCTGCTGGCGATGTTGGCCGCCTGCAGCGGGGGTGACAGCCACACCGACACCGCCCTGCCCGAGCCGCAGGATCTCTGCGTCGACACCGGCTGTGGCCGCCTCGAGACACTGCTGCGCATTCCCGACGCCGAGAACCTGCTGTTCAGCGACGACGGCCGGCTGTTCGTCAGTGGCGGCGAGAATGTATACGAAGTCGCCCGTGCCGAATCGGGCTTGATTGCCACACCGCTATCGGCCAGTGGCTGCAATTTCACCGGACTGGCGATTCGTGCCGAGACGCTCTATGCCGCCTGTTTCGACGGACAGCTCTATGCGGCACCGCTGACCGCCGTGGCGCAGCTGGCCGCCATCACGCCACTGGGGATCGCCGCGCCCAACGGCATGGCGGTGGGGCCCGACGACGCGCTCTACATCATCAATGGGCCGGTCGCGACCACTGCGTTGCCGGACCCCAAGATCCTGCGGGTCGCGCTCGCCCCCGGCAGCCCGTTGCAGGCGACCGATGTCTCGGTATGGCTCGAGGGTGGCATGCTCGCCCCCAACGGCCTGCAGGCCGACGGCGACCAGTTCTATTTCAGCGAGAGCGGGCTGCCCGACATTGCGCGCGTCCGCCGCCTGACGTGGACCGCCGAAGGCCCCGGCCCGATCGAAACCGTCGCCAGCTTCATCGGCGTGCCCGATGACTTCAGCCTGCTGCCATCGGCCGACGGCCCCTACCTGCTGGTGCCGGACTTCGGCCTTGGCGGTCTGCGCCTGTTTGCGCCCAATGGCGACACCCAAGCCGCGCTGCCGCCGCTGACCCTGCGGTTTCCGTCACAGGCCCGGCGCGGCCAGCCGCCGCTGTTCAGCAGCGACGAGATCCTGATCACCGAGAAAGGCGTGCTCGGCGACACCGTCAGCCCGATCGGCAATCGGCTCAGCGTGTTTCGGCGGGCACCGGTAACGGATTGAGTTCGGCCACCAGCGCGTCGGCACCATAAACGGCACCGAGGGCGCCGACGATGGCGGCGCTGTGCACCGCGACGCAGCGATTGCGAAGGGGGTCGTAGCCGTAGGCGCCCCCCAGCGAATGGCGATTGCCGTCAAAGGCAACGCCCACCAGTTCACCACGACGATTGAGGACCGGGCTGCCGGAATTGCCGCCGATGATGTCGTTGGTGGTGACAAAATTGAACGGCAGCTGCGGATCAAGTTGCGCCTGCGCCGCCTTCCAGGGCGGTGTCAGGGCAAACGGCGGGCTGCCGGTGGCACGCTCGAACAGACCCATGACCGTGGTGAAGGGCGCGATCTCGGCGTCGCCCTCACGCCAGCCGCGGACCTCGCCATAGGACAGGCGCAGCGTGAACGTCGCATCCGGGTAGACCGACGTCCCATAGGCCCGGAACCGCAGCCCGGCGAGAGTCCGACCGTGGCGCGCTTCGACCGCCTCCACCTCGTGCTCGTAGCGCTGACGAAGCTGCCGCGCCAGCGGATCGACCGCCCGGGCCAGCTGGATGAAGGGGTCTTCGGAGGCCGCCACCGCCTCGGCACCGCCCTCCCACAAGGCCCGGCGCACCGTGGCGTCGGCCAGCGCCGAGCCTGCCACCAGACGATCGGCTACGGTCGCCGGGTCGGCCTTGCCCAGGACCAGCCGGACAAAGGCATCGTCGGGCCCCAGGCGCTCGCGCAGCTTGGTCAGCGACCACGCCAGTCGCGCCCGTTCATAGTCCGCCGTGATCGGCGCGCCCCCCAACACCTGCTGCCGCAGACGCGGCAACTCGCCCTCGGTGTAGCCACGCAGACGCCGGTCATTGGGCTTCTCGCGTTCCGCCGCCGCCCGGACCAGGGTGCGGGCGTGCCGGAACAGCTCGCTTTCGAAACCGCGCCCACGCTCGATCAACTGGTAGGGCGTATACAGCGCCCGGTAGGCGGTCTGCGCTTCGGCGATGCCCTGCTCGGCTGCCGTCAGGGCGGCCAGGGCCTTCGGGTCATCGGCCAGCGCGGTACGCAACGCGCGGGCCTGAACGGCACGATGATCGAAGAACAGCGGGTCGTGCAGTGCCCGCAGGCGGCCATCCAGCACCTTGTAGGCATTCTCGACCTGCATGAGGTCGGTGGCCGCCACCCGCGCAGCCTCCGGTCCCAGCCGGCTGTACTGCAACAGCACCCCGCGCAGTTCGGCGAGGTGCAAAAGCCGTTGCAACACATCAAGGTCGCGCTCGCGGCGCAGTTGCGACGCCGTCAGCAGGCGCTGGGTTCGCCCTGGATGGCCGCTGACCAGGGTCAGCTCGCCGGCGGCCGCGCCCTCTGTGTTGAGACGGAAATACTGCGGCGTCGCCACCGGACGATCATCTTCATAGACCCGCAGCAGGGCGGCGTCGAAGCTAAAGCGGGGAAAGCTGAAATTGTCCGGGTCGCCGCCGAAGAAGCCGATCGCCGTCTCCGGACTGAACACCAACCGGACGTCGGCGTGACGTCGATAGCGATACAGCTGGTACTGGCCGCCGCCATAGAGGGTGACCACGTCACAGCGCCGTGTCCCAGCCTCGTCGCCGACACACTCGGCTTCAATCCGGGACTGCTCGGCATTGCGTGCGCGGGCAAACGCTTCGCCCTGCAGGCCCTCGGTTGCGGCCGCAATACGGGCGGTGACATCGGTGGTGGCCTGCAGCTGGTTGACCGCCATCGCCGGGCACCGCAACTCCTCGGATCGCTGACGGGCCACCCAGCCGCTGGCGGCGAGGTCACGGTCTGCAGTCGACAGTGACTGGACGCAGTCGACCACGCAATGGGCGTTGGTCAGCACCAGTCCATCGGGTGATACGAAGCCGCCGGAGCAGCCGCTGGCGAGACGCACCGATGCGGCACGAACGTGGTCGACGAACGCGGCATCCGGCACGAAATCGTATTCGGATTTGAGTGCATCGCGCGGCAGCGCGTCGAGTGTCCACATGCCCTCCGCCGCCAGCGACAGCACCGGCAGCAGCAACAAACCCAGACCGCCATAACGCCTGACCATGACCTCCACCTCCTGAACGCGAAAAGCCCGCCAGTGGCGGGCTCTTCACGAGATTGGCTGGGGGACTAGGACTCGAACCTAGACAACGGGAATCAGAATCCCGGGTCCTACCATTAGACGATCCCCCAAAT
Organism: Flagellatimonas centrodinii; assembly: GCF_016918765.2. GTDB lineage: Bacteria > Pseudomonadota > Gammaproteobacteria > Nevskiales > Nevskiaceae > Polycyclovorans > Polycyclovorans centrodinii. The sequence continues at coordinate 2,114,489 of NZ_CP092104.1, read as the reverse complement.
GGGATCTCACCGACAACGCAGTGTAGCGACGAAAGCGGCCCGGGTGAACCCGGACCGCTCCGGCATCAGCGCTTGCTGTACTGCGTGGCGCGACGCGCCTTGTGCAGACCGACCTTCTTGCGCTCGACCTCGCGGGCATCGCGGGTGACGAAGCCGGCGGCACGCAAGGGGCCACGCAGGGTTTCGTCGTACTCGATCAGCGCACGGGTGATGCCGTGACGGATGGCACCGGCCTGACCGGACGGGCCACCGCCATTGACGGTGACCTTGATGTCGAAACGGGTCAGACCGTCGATCAGTTCGAGCGGCTGACGCACCATCATGCGCGAGGTTTCGCGGCCGAAATAGTCTTCGACGGTCTTGCCGTTGACGGACATCTCGCCGGAACCCGGCTTGAGGAACACGCGAGCGGCAGCCGTCTTGCGGCGACCGGTGCCGTACTTCTGTTCGGCGGAAGCTTTCTTGATAACCATGTGCGGGGCGCCTTAAAGCGTGAGGGTCTTGGGCTGCTGGGCGGTGTGCGGGTGCTCGGCACCGGCATACACCTTCAGCTTGCGGAACTGCGCGTAACCCAGCGGGCCGCGCGGCAGCATGCCCTTGACGGCGTGCTGAATGGCGCGCTCGGGATGCGTGTCCAGCACCTTGCCCAGCGACACCGACTTCAGACCGCCGGGGAACTGGGAGTGGCTGTAATACATCTTGTCCTGCACCTTGTTGCCGGTGGTCTTCACCTTTTCCGCGTTGATGACGACGATGTAGTCGCCATTGTCCGCGTTGGGGGTGTATTCCGGCTTGTGCTTGCCGCGCAGGCGGCGTGCCACTTCGGTGGCGAGGCGACCGAGGGTGACCCCGTCGGCATCCAGAACGTACCAGTCGCGCTGGGCGTTCTCATTGTTGATAAAGACCGTCTTCATGACTCACCGCAATCGTTTGTAATAGTTCAGTCTGCCCGGGGGCGGACCTCGAAGAGCGCGCGATTGTAGTGAGGTGGCCGGGGGCTTGCAAGCACCACGGCACCCGGCGCAGCGCCAGCGGCGACCGCGACCGGACGCGGGCCTGCCACTACCGGGGAGCACCAGACGGTTGATTTCAAAAGGTTTCAGCCACCGAAATTGATCTTCGCCTCGAGATTGGCGCGGGAATCGGCGTTGGCCAGGGCCTCTTCCACCTCGATATCGCCTCGCTTCCACAGGGCAAACAGGGAGTTATCGAAGCTCAGCATGCCCTTGTCAGAGGACTGCGCCATGGCCTCGCGGATATCGTCAATGCGACGGTTGAGGATCAGGTCCTGGATAAACGGGGTATTGATCATTACCTCGACAGCCGCGGTGCGGCTGCCGTCCTTGCGCCGCACCAGTCGCTGACTGATGACCGCGCGCAGGGTCATCGACAGGTCCATGTAGAGCTGATCGCGGTTCTCGTCGGGATACAGATTGATCACCCGCTGCAGCGCCTGGTAGGCATTGTTGGCATGCAGGGTGGACAGTGCCAGGTGCCCGGTATTGGCAAGGGTCAGCGTGGCCTCCATGGTGGCGCGGGTCCGCACCTCGCCGATGAGGATTACGTCCGGCGCTTCGCGCAGTGAGCTCTTCAATGCCCGTTCGTAACTGCGAGTGTCGGTGCCAACCTCACGTTGGTTGACGATGCTGCGGTGGTTTCCGTGGACGAACTCGATCGGGTCTTCAATGGTGAGGATGTGCCCCGCAGCGTTGAGGTTGCGATGGTGGATCATCGCCGCCAGGGAGGTCGACTTGCCTGATCCGGTCGCGCCGACCATTAGAATCAGCCCGCGCTTGAGCATCACCAGATCCTTCAGCGTTGCCGGCAGACCGAGATCATCGAGCTGGGGGATGTCGGCCCTGACATAACGCAGCACCATGCCGATCTGGTTACGCTGGGTAAAGATATTGACGCGGAAGCGGCCGAGACCACCGGCCTGGGTGGCGAGGTCGATCTCGCACTCGTCGCGCAGCTCCTGCTGTTGCTCCGGCGTCAGCAGGTTGTGGGCGAGTTCGCGGATGAAGTCGGCCGTGAGCGTGGTCTTGCCGATCGCCAGGAAATCACCGTCGACCTTGAGCATCGCCGGCGCATTGCAGGTGAAGAAAATGTCGGAGGCATTGCGTTCCACCGCCAGCTTCAGATACGGCAGGATTTTCAGCATCAGCGCAGGCCCCTGCGTTCGATTTCCTCTTCCTTCATCAGCAGGCTGTTGACGCCTTCATCATCAAGCAGATTCTGCGCTGCACGCTTGGAATCAAGCTTGATGCGCAGACGCAGCTCATTCTTGCTGTCGGCATTGCGCAGGGCCTCTTCGTAGCTGATCTCGCCGGCCTCGAACAGGTTGAACAGGAACTGATCGAAGGTGATCATCCCCTGCTCGTTCGAGCGCGCCATCACCGCCTTCAACTCGTGAATCTCTCCCTTGAAGACGAGATCGGCGATCAGCGGCGAGTTGAGCATGATCTCGATGGCTGCCACCCGCCCCCCCGCCTCACGTCGGATCAGGCGTTGCGAGATGATCGCCTTGAGGTTGAACGACAGGTCCATCAGCAACTGCGCGCGCCGCTCCTCGGGGAAGAAGTTGATGATGCGGTCCAGCGCCTGGTTGGCACTGTTGGCATGCAGGGTGGAGAGCACCAGATGCCCGGTTTCGGCGAAGTTGATCGCGTACTCCATGGTCTCGCGGGTGCGGATCTCGCCGATCAGGATCACGTCCGGTGCCTGTCGCAGGGTGTTCTTGAGGGCGTTGTCCCAGCTTTGGGTGTCGGCCCCCACCTCCCGCTGGGTGACGATGCAGCCGCCGTGCGGGTGCACGTACTCCACCGGGTCCTCGATGGTGATGATGTGCCCGCGGCTCTGCTGGTTGCGATACCCCACCATGGCCGCCAACGAGGTCGACTTGCCGGAGCCGGTGCCTCCCACCATCAGCACCAGGCCGCGCTTTTCCATCACGATGTCCTGCAACCGGGCAGGTAGTCGCAATTGCTCGAAGCTGGGGATCTCGGTCTGGATGGTGCGCAGCACCCCGCCGACCCGGCCCTGCTGAACGAAGGCGTTGACACGGAAACGGCCGACATTGGGGGGCGAGATGGCGAAGTTGCACTCGTTGGTGGCTTCGAATTCCTTGGTCTGACGGTCGTTCATCAGGGCACGCATCATGATCGCGGCCGCTTCCGGCGGCAGCGCCTTGTCGCCCACCGGTGTCATCTGGCCATTGATCTTCAGCGCTGGCGGAAACCCCGAGGTGATGAACAGATCGGACCCGCCCTTCTCCTTCATCAGGTTGAGCAGCTGCTGCATCATCTTGACCGCTTGATCGCGTTCCATGTTCTGGGTTCCGTGTGAAGTCGGCGGCCTAGATATCCAGCGGCTTGTTGGCCTTGCGTCGGGCATCCTCGGGCGTGATCATGCCGCGCTTGACGAGGTCGCGCAGGCACTGTTCGAGCGTCTGCATGCCATCGCGCTGCCCGGTCTGAATCGACGAATACATCTGCGCCACCTTGTTCTCACGGATCAGGTTACGGATCGCCGGGGTGCCGATCATGATTTCATGCGCCGCGATGCGGCCACCGCCCTTCTTCTTCAGCAGGGTTTGCGACACCACCGCCCGCAGCGCCTCCGACAGCATCGCCCGCACCATTTCCTTCTCGGCCGACGGAAAGACGTCGACGATACGGTCGATGGTCTTCGCCGCCGAGCTGGTATGCAGGGTGCCGAACACGAGGTGCCCGGTCTCCGCCGCCGTCAACGCCAGACGGATGGTTTCGAGGTCACGCATTTCCCCCACCAGCACGGTGTCGGGGTCCTCGCGCAGGGCGCTGCGCAGGGCCTCGGAAAAGCCGAGCGTGTCGCGGTGCACCTCGCGCTGGTTGATCAGGCACTTCTTCGACTGGTGAACGAATTCGATCGGGTCCTCGATAGTGAGGATGTGCCCGTACTCACTTTCGTTCTTGTGGTTCACCATCGCCGCCAGCGTGGTCGACTTGCCCGAGCCCGTCGGCCCGGTGACCAGAATCAGGCCGCGCGGCGTGTCGGCAAGGTCCTTGAAGATCGGCGGGCAGTGCAGATCCTCCAGGCTCATGATCTTGGAAGGAATGGTACGAAACACCGCCCCCGAGCCGCGGGCATGGTTGAAGGCGTTGACGCGGAAACGCGCCAGCCCCGGGATCTCGAAGGAAAAATCGGTCTCCAGGAACTCGTCGTAGGCCTTGCGCTGCTTGTCGTTCATGATGTCGTACACCATGTCGTGCACCTGCTTGTGCTCCAGCGGCGGCAGGTTGATGCGCTTGACGTCCCCGTCGACCCGGATCATCGGCTCGACCCCCGCGGACAGGTGAAGGTCCGAGGCCCCCTGCTTGACACCGAAGGTCAGCAGTTGCGCGATATCCATTGTCGTTGTTCTCCCGGCAGTACACTGTGACGGCGGGTCGCCGCCTCGCTTATTCCCTTACAACCGACGTTATAGCGCTTTCGCCCCCCCAGCAAGATGATGCCCGACTACCGCGCCCGACTGACCGACCTGCGTGGCCGCCTGCGCGACTGCGCCAACGCTGCCGGGCGTAGGCCAGAGTCGGTCGGGCTGATCGCGGTGTCGAAGACCCGCAGCGCCGATGAGGTGCGCACTCTGGCGCAGGCTGGCCAACGCCATTTCGGCGAAAATTACGTCCAGGAGGCCCTGCCGAAAATGGACGCCCTGCGCGACCTTGGACTGACCTGGCATTTCATCGGCCCGCTGCAATCCAACAAGACCGCGGAAGTCGCAGCCGGCTTCGACTGGGTTCACAGCATTGACCGTCTGAAGGTTGCCCAGCGGCTGTCCGCGCAACGCCCGGCGACGCACGCCCCGCTCGAAGTCTGTGTTCAGGTCAATCTGTCGGGCGAATCCAGCAAGTCCGGCTGTACGCCGGCGGCGCTGCCGGGGCTGTGTGCCGCCGTCGCCCGCCTGCCCGGCCTGCGCCTGCGCGGCCTGATGACCCTGCCGGCGGCGCTGCAGCCCGGTGACGATGCACGGGCGCCGTTCGCCCGGCTGCGCCAACTGCTGCAGTCGCTGCAGGCCGATGGCCTGCCGCTCGACACGCTGTCCGCCGGCATGTCCGACGACTATCCGGCCGCCATCACCGAAGGGGCCACCTGGGTGCGAATTGGCACCGCCCTGTTCGGCTCACGTCCCGCTCGCCCTCCGCCTCCTGGAACTCCGTCATGAACCCGCAAGATCTCGCCAAACAGCACGCGGCCCGCGCCGCCCTCGACCATCTCGTCCCCGGCGAAGTGCTCGGGGTCGGAACCGGCTCTACCGTCAATTTTTTCATCGACCTGCTGGCAGAGCGCAAGGACGACATCCCCGGCGCCGTCTCCTCGTCCGACGCCAGCACCGCACGGCTGAAGGCCCTGGGGATCCCCGTGGTCGATCTCAACAATGCCGGCACCCTGTCGATTTACGTGGATGGCGCCGATGAGGCCGACCCGCATCTGCGCCTGATCAAGGGTGGCGGCGCCGCACTGACCCGCGAAAAGATCGTCGCCGGCGCCTCGCGGCGCTTCATCTGCATCGCCGATGCCTCCAAACAGGTGCAGGTGCTCGGCAACTTTCCGCTGCCGGTGGAAGTCATCCCCATGGCCCGCAGCTTTGTCGCCCGCGAGCTGGTGAAACTGGGGGGCGATCCGGTCTGGCGCGAGGGCGTGGTCACCGACAACGGCAATCTCATTCTCGACGTGCGCGGCCTGCGCATCCTCGACCCCGTGGGATTGGAAACCACCGTCAACCAGATTCCCGGTGTCGTCACCGTGGGCCTGTTCGCCCATCGTCCGGCAGATCTGCTGATCATCGGCAGCGCAGACGGCGCCGAAGTCTTCAACGCCTGACGAAAAACGGGCATGCCCCGGAAAGGCATGCCCGTCGATTCCACGGTGCTGGCACGGCGTCGGTCCGGCTCAATGCACCTTGCGCGACTTGCCCATCAGGTGCTCTGCACTTTTCTGGCTCTTCGGCGCGCCGCCGCGGCCGCCACGCCCGCTGCGTGGCCCCTGCCCGCCACCACCACCGCCCGGGCGGCCACCGCCGCCACCACGTCGCTGCTGTGGCCGCGGCGGGCGCGGTTCTTCCTTCGGCGCCTGGCCCGGCGGTGACAGTTGATAGCCCTCCACCTCGAACACCGGAATCTGCCGCTTGATCAGCCGCTCGATGTCCTTCAGCAGCGGGAACTCCTCACGCGACACCAGCGACAGCGCCTCGCCGGTCAAGCCGGCACGACCGGTGCGTCCGATGCGATGGACGTAGTCCTCGGGCACGTTGGGCAGCTCGAAATTGATGACGTGCGGCAGCTCGTCGATGTCGATCCCTCGGGCTGCGATGTCGGTCGCCACCAGCACCCGCACCTCACCGGTCTTGAACCCGGCGAGCGCCTTGGTGCGCGCATTCTGGCTTTTGTTGCCATGCAGCGCGGCGGCGCTGAGACCGTCCTTGATCAGGCGCTCGCAGAGACGATTGGCACCATGCTTGGTGCGGGTGAAGACCAGTACCTGCTGCCAGTTGCCGCGCGAGATCATGAAGCCGAGCAGGCCCGGCTTGTCGCCCTTCTCGGCATAGACCACCCGCTGACCGACGCTTTCCGCCGCCGCATTGCGGGGCGCGATGTCGATGCTCACCGGCTGGTGCAGCAGCCCTTCGGCGAGCTTGCGGATGTCGGGCGAGAAGGTGGCGGAAAACAGCAGGTTCTGCCGCTTCGCCGGCAGCAGCTTGAGCACCCGCTTGATATCGGGCATGAACCCCATGTCGAGCATGCGGTCGGCTTCGTCCAGCACCAGGGTCTGAATCTTCGACAGGTCGGCAGCGCGCTGACCGGCGAGGTCGAGCAGACGCCCGGGGGTGGCGACCAGAATATCGACCCCGCGACGCAGCAGATCGATCTGCGGATTGATGCCGACACCTCCGAAGATGACCGCGTGCTTGAGGGTGAGATCGCGTCCATAGGTGGCAACCGACTCGCCGACCTGGGCAGCCAGTTCACGGGTGGGTACCAGCACCAGCACCCGCGGAGCACGCCGCCCCTGCTCGATGCCCTGTTCGGCCAAGCGGTGCAGGATCGGCAAGGTGAACGCCGCCGTCTTGCCAGTTCCCGTCTGCGCCGCCGCCAGGACGTCGCCGCCTGCCAGCACCTGGGGGATGGCCTTGGCCTGGATCGGGGTCGGGGTGGTGTAGCCCTCGCGCGCCACGGCGCGCATCAGGGACTCGTGCAGTCCCAGTTCAGAAAACGACATGTGTCTATTGACTCCAGAGCGGACCGGAGGAGGCACTTGCGAAGTCATTCCGCGCCACGATTGCAGGCGAGGAACCACCGGGCGAACGTGCCGTCCTGAGGTCCTGTACGCCCGCGCCCGCTCGTCAGAGGGGCACCGGTTCAGGCGATGGGTTGGGGTACGGGCCAGGCGACGTTGCGTCGCGCGGCCAGGCCATCAGGCACCACCGGAGGTGCTTGCGGCGGCGCGAGTATAGCCGCATGACGAACGATCCCCTAATCTCGGGGTCCCTTAGATTCACCTGACCCTACGGAGCTCTTCATGCGCAAGACCCCGCTCGCCATCACACTGGCCTTCACGCTCGCCCTCCCCGGCTTCGCCACTGCCGATTGGAAAGAGTCGCTGAAACAGCAGGCCGGCAAACAGGCCAGCCAGAAGATGGAAACCGAACTGGGCCTGGCGCAGCCGGCCCCGACCGGGGCCGAGGTGTACTTCCTCGAACCACGCGACGGCGCCACCGTCAGCAACCCGGTCAAGGTGGTTTTCGGCCTGCGCAACATGGGCGTGGCCCCGGCGGGGGTGAACCAGGAGAACACCGGCCATCACCACCTGCTGATCGACAACCCCACCGTCAATCTCGGCCAGCCCCTGCCGGCCAGTGAGCAGGTGGTGCACTTCGGCGGCGGACAGACCGAAACCACGGTCAAGCTGGCCCCCGGAAAACATACCCTGCAACTGGTGTTGGGCGATTGGAAACATCAGCCGCATCAACCGCCAGTGACATCGAAAACGATCACGATCGTTGTTAAATAAAATTGATTAACTTTTTAATTGTTTATAATTAATCACAGCCCCCACCCGTCGCAACGGGCGGGGGCTGTCGCATTTCAGGGCGGACATTCAGCGCCCACGGCGCTGGCAGCGCTTCAGCCTTTGAAATTGCGAAGCGTTCTTGCGACCCTGTCCCCCCGTGTTCCATTCCCACGACTGCTAAAGGGATTTTCATGACTGAACTGCTTGATCGCCTGTCCGACACCGAGGCGCTGGTCGCCACTGGCCTACCCCTGGTCCTCAACGTGGTCGCCGCACTGGCCACCTTCTTCATCGGCAAATGGGTGATCAAGGGTCTCATCGCCCTGTTGCGACGCATGATGCGTCGTGCCAACACTGACGAGACCCTCGCCAGCTTCCTCTCCAACGTGCTGTACGGCGTCGGGCTCGCCATCGTCATCATTTCGGCACTGGGGCACCTCGGGGTCGACACGACCTCGGCCGCAGCCGTGCTTGGCGGCGCCGCACTGGCCATCGGTCTGGCATTGCAGGGGCAGCTGTCCAGCCTTGCCGCCGGCGTGATCCTCATCATCTTCCGGCCGTTCAAGCGGGGTGATTTCGTCGAGATCGGCGGCACCATGGGGGTGGTCGATGAGGTCAAGATCATCCATACGACGATGAAGACACTCGACAACCAGGTGGTGATCGTGCCGAACTCCAACATCACCACCCAGACCATCACCAACTACTCGGCACTGCCGACCCGTCGCATCGATCTGACGGTGGGCATCGGCTACGGCTCGGACCTGCGCAAGGCGAAGCTACTGCTGGAAAAGATGCTGGCCGAAGAAGACCGCATCCTGCCGGAGCCGGCGCCCACCGTGCAGGTGAAGGAGCTGGCCGACAACTCGGTCAACTTCGCCTTCCGCGGCTGGACCAAGTCCAGCGACTGGTGGGGCACCCGCTGCGATCTCACCGAGCGCATCAAGCTGGTGTTCGACGCCGAGGACATCGAGATCCCCTTCCCACAGCGGTCACTGCATATCGAAGGCCTGGCCGAGGCCCTCAAGGCCTCACAGAAAACCTGATCCGGTCGCGGGCAGGCGGGCGGCGGCCGTGCGCGGCTGCCGCTCAGACCTGGCCGTAGCGGTCGAAATCGCCGACCCATCGGCGGATCAACCTTCGCGCCACCGTCGGCGCACTTGCCAGCAGCTCGTCCGCCAGGGGCTGCAGGCGGGCGACCCGCGCGGCATCGCGCACCGGATCGGCGATCTTCAGTCCCACCAGCCCGGTCTGGCGCCGCCCGAGCAGCTCACCGGGTCCGCGCAATTCGAGATCGGTGCGGGCAATGACAAAACCGTCATTGCTCTGCCGCATGACACCGAGCCGCGCACGCGCCATCTCCGACAGCGGAGGCTGGTACAGCAGCACGCACTGACTCTCGACACTGCCCCGCCCCACCCGACCGCGTAACTGATGCAGCTGCGAAAGGCCGAGTCGCTCGGCATTCTCGATGATCATGATCGACGCATTGGGGACATCGACACCCACTTCAATCACGGTCGTCGCCACCAGCAGCTGCGTTCGGCCCTCCTTGAACGCACGCATCTGCGCCTCCTTGTCCTCGCCACGCATGCGACCGTGAACCAGGCCCACCTGCAGTTGCGGCAGCGCCTCCCGCAGCTGCGCGGCGGTTTCTTCAGCGGCCTGCGCCTCGAGCTGGTCCGACACCTCCACCAGGGTGCAGACCCAGTAGGCCTGACGCCCTTGCGCGCAGACCTCGCCGATGCGGGCGAACACCTCGCTGCGGCGACTGTTGGACATCGCCACCGTGCGTACCGGCGTGCGTCCCGGCGGCAACTCGTCAATCACGCTGATGTCCAGGTCAGCGTGAACGGTTTGCGCCAAGGTGCGCGGGATCGGCGTCGCACTCATGATCAGCTGGTGCGGCGTCAGGCCTTCGGGCCCCTTGTCCCGCAAGGCCAGCCGTTGCTGCACTCCGAAGCGATGTTGTTCGTCGATAACCAACAGGCCCAACCGAGCCAGCCGCACCTCATCCTGGAACAGCGCATGGGTGCCGACGAGCACGCCGCTATGACCCGCCTGCAGCTGCGCCAGCGCGGCGTCGCGCTCCTTCTTGCGAAGACGGCCGGTGAGCAGCGTCACCTCGATCCCCAGCGGCGCGAACCAGGTCTGGAAGCTACGTGCGTGTTGCTCGGCGAGCAGCTCGGTCGGCGCCATCAATGCCGCCTGAAACCCGGCCCGAACCGCCGCCAGCATCGCCACCGCCGCCACCAGGGTCTTGCCGGCACCGACATCGCCCTGCACCAGACGCAGCATCGGTCGGCGCTGTTCAAGGTCGTGGCCGATCTCCGTCAACACCCGCTGCTGCGCGCCGGTGAGGGCGAACGGCAGGCCGGCGCTCAACGCCGTCTGGGCCTCGGCGAGGGCGCCGATCGCCGGCGCCGGCCGCTGCTGCAAGGTACGCCGCAGCCAACGCAGGCTCAGCTGATGGGCCAGCAGTTCTTCGTCAATCAATCGCCGCTGGGCGGGGTGCTCGAAGCGCGCCAATGCAACGATGGCATCGTCCGCCGTCGGCCGGTGCAGCTGGTTCAGTGCCGCCAACGTTTCCGGGCCATCAATGCCGGGCACCGGCTGCTGGAACGCGGCGTCCTCCGCCGCCACGGCCAGGGCGCGCTCCACCAGGCTGCGCAACCGTGGCTGTGCCAGCCCCTGGGTGGTGGGATAGACCGGCGTGAGGTGCGGTTCCAGCACAAACGCGTCGGCGCTGTCGGCCACCTCGAACGTCGGGTGGACAAACGTCAGCCCCTCGCGGGTGATCCGCCCGGTACCGAAGCCCTGCACCCAGCGTCCCGGCGCCAACAGCGTCTGCTGGTTGGGATGAAAGTGAAACAGGCGCAGCAGGGCGGTGCCGCTGTCGTCTTCCACCAACACCCGCAAACTGCGACGCGGCGCAAACCGCACCTCGCTGTGCAGCACCCGGGCCCGGAACACACCCTCGGCACCATCGGCCCAAGCACTGAAGGTGGTGCAGTGGCGCCGGTCCTCGTAGCGACTGGGGAGGTGCAACAGCAGGTCGGCCACCGTCTCGATGCCCAACTGGGCGAGCCGTTGCGCAACCTGCGGGCCACAGCCCTTGAGAAAGGTGACCGCGGTCTCCAGCGTCAGTGGCGGCGGTGCCGGCTTTTTCGGCACTACACCACCAGCACGGCGTCGGCCTCCACCCGGGCGCCGCGCGGCAGGCTGGCCACACCGATGGCGGCCCGCGCCGGAAACGGCTCCGGCACATAGCCGCGCATGATCTCGTTGACGCGGCCGAAATGGGCAAGATCGGTGAGAAACACGTTCAGCTTCACCAGGTCGGCAAGACTGCCGCCTGCCGCCTCGGCCACGGCGGCAAGATTGCGGAAGACCTGGTGAATCTCCTCATCGATGCTGGCGTTGACCAGTTCCATGGTGGTCGGGTCCAGCGGAATCTGACCGCTGAGATAAACCGTATCGCCCACCCGGACGGCTTGCGAATAGGTACCGATGGCGGCCGGCGCATGGTCGGTCTGGATGATCTGCTTTTTCATGGGACGTTTCGGGATGGACAGGGAATCAGGGACGGTAAACGCGCTCGACCGAGTCGACCCGCCGCAGGCGGCGGATCACGCGTGCAAGATGGACGCGATCGCGCACCGACAGGATAAAGCGGGTCTCCACCACATCGCCGCCGACATCCTCGGGCATCTGCACATTCTCGATGCTGGCTTCGGCCTGGGCGATCTCGCCGGTCACGCTGGCCAGCAGCCCGCGCTTGTTGAGCGCCTTCATCCTGACTTCGGCGAGATAGTCGCCCTGATAGTGGTCGGCCCAGGTCAGCGGCACCCAGTCTTGCGGGCGGCCCTTGGCGTGGCGGCAATCCATACGATGGACCACGATGCCGCGGCCCATGCTCACATGGCCCCGGATATCGTCTCCGGGAATCGGTCGGCAACAGCGTGCGTAGTCGAGCACCAGGCCCTCGGTGCCCTCGATCGCCAGCGGCGCCGCCTGGCTGGTTGCTGCGCGGTCGGCATGGCCGTCGGGCAGGTAGTGCCGGGCCACCAGCGGCGCCAATCGTGCGCCGGTGCCGATGGAGGCATACAACTCCTCCATGTCACCCAGCGAGAAGGCCCGCAACACGGTCTGACAGCGCGGCTCATCCTTGAGCACCGCCAGATTGACGTGGAGTTCACGCAGGGCAATTTCCAGCAAACGGCGACCGAGGCGAATTGCCTCGTCTTCATGCTGGTTCTTGAGGAACACGCGGATCGCGGATCGCGCCTTGGCGGTTTTTACGAAGTTCAGCCAGGCCGCATTGGGACGTGCGTGCCGGGCAGTGATGACCTGTACCGTCTGTCCATGCTTTAGGGGCGTCGACAGCGGCTCGAGGTGTCCGTCGACTCGTGCGGCGACACAGCGGTTACCCAATTCGGAGTGAACCGAATAGGCGAAGTCCACTGGTGTGGCGCCTTTGGGCAGGCGTCGGATCTCGCCCTTGGGAGTGAAGACGTAGACCTCATCCGGGAACAGGTCGACCTTGACGTTCTCGACGAAGTCCAGCGCGCCGGCACCGCCGTAGGTGTCGAACAGGCTGTTGAGCCATTCGCGCGCACGCAGTTGTGGCGCCGAGGGGCCGCCACCGCCGCCCAGCTTGTACTGCCAGTGGGCGGCGATGCCGCTCTCGGCGATGTGATGCATGTCGCGGGTGCGGATCTGCACCTCCACTTTCTGGCCACCCGGCCCGATGCAGGTGGTGTGCAGACTCTGGTAGCCATTGGCCTTGGAGTTGGCGATATGGTCGTCGAACTCCCCCGGCACCGGCTTGTAGACATGGTGGATGACCCCCAGGGCCCGGTAGCAATCATCAACTTTCGAGACAATCACCCGGAAGCCCAGCAGGTCCATTACCTTGAGCAGCTTGAGCTTCTTCTTCCGCATCTTCTGATAGATGCTGTAGATGTTCTTGTCGCGCCCCACCACCGAAGCGCCGATGCCTTCCTCGCGCAGGCTGGTGGACAGCCGCGACTCGACTTCCTTGATCAGCTTCTTGGTATCGCCCAACTGGCCCTGTACCGCCCGCGCCAGCACGCCGTAGCGGTTCGGATAGAGGTTGGCGAAGGCCAGATCCTCCAGTTCGGTGCGGATCGCCTGGATGCCCAGACGCTGGGCAATGGGTGCATAGATATCGAGGGTTTCGCGGGCGATGCGACGGCGCTTGTCCGGCGCCATGGCGTTGAGGGTGCGCATGTTGTGCATGCGGTCGGCCAGCTTCACCAGAATCACCCGCAGGTCCTGGGTCATCGCCAGCAGCAGCTTGCGGAAGCTCTCGGCCTGCCGTTCGGTGCGGCTCATGCCCTCGATCTTGTCGATCTTGGAGACGCCGTCCACCAGCTCGGCGACATCCTTGCCGAACTCCAGTGCCAGCGACTCCTTCGAGATGCCGGTGTCCTCGATGACATCGTGGAGGATCGCCGCCATCAGGGTGGTGTGATCCATCCGCATCTCGGCGAGGATGCGGGCTGCGGCCAGGGGGTGATAGATGTAGGGCTCGCCGGAGGAGCGGCTCTGCCCCGAATGCATCTGCCGTGCGAAGGTTGCGGCGCGCCGCACCTCTTCAATGTGTTCGTCCGGCAGGTACTGCTCCAGCAATCGGCCAAGACTCTCGATGCCGAACTCACGTTCGGCCCGCTGGGTCCGGAACACGGTGCTGATGCGCTGGATGACGGGCAATTCCATGGACCGAGTATATGGAGTTCCGGCGGCCGGCAAGACGCCCACAAAAAACCCGCCGTCAGGCGGGCTTTTCAGAACCTCGGAGCGCTCAGGCGTCGAACGACGGGTCCAGCGCTTCCAGTTCCATCTTCGGCTGCTGCACTGCCGGCAGGTCCTGCTCCTCGAGCACCGCCCGGTCGGTCAGACCCTCGGCGATTTCGCGCAGCGACAGCACCGTCGACTTGTGGTTGCCCCAGGGCATGCGGGCATCGGCGCCACGCGCCAACTGGCGGGCACGCTTGGCCGCGACCAGCGTGAGGTCAAACTGGTTGGGAATCTTGTCCAGACAGTCTTCTACAGTGACGCGGGCCATGAAAATCCTCAGCTTCGGGGTCGGCAGGGCGCCGAAAGACCGCAGAGGATACCGGGTCGCCCGACGTTATGCCAGCAGCCGGTCGATCAGACCCGGATGCGCCCGCAGTTGCATCGCCTGCCGCTGTCGCCGCTCGAGGAAGATGGCGGCAAGCGCTTCCAGCGACCGCTCGAAGTCCTCGTTGACGATCAGATGGTCGTACTCGTCGTAATGGGCGATCTCCGAGCGCGCCTCGCGCATGCGCCGTGCGATCACCTCGTCGCTGTCCTGACCACGCCCGCGCAGCCGCCGCTCCAGTTCCGCCAGCGAGGGCGGCAGGATGAACACCGAGGTCACCGCCTCGGCGCGCTGCCGGACCTGACGGGCGCCCTGCCAGTCGATGTCGAGCATGACGTCGACACCGGCCGCCAGCAGCGCATCCGTGCTGGCGCGACCGGTGCCGTAGTGGCGCCCGAACACCTCGGCATGCTCGAGAAAAGCGTCACCTGCGATCATCGCCCGGAATTGCGGCACATCAACGAAGTGATAGTGCTCACCGTCAACCTCGCCGGCCCGCATGGCCCGTGTCGTGTACGACACCGACAGGGTGGCACGGACATCACGCTGTGCCAGGTAAGGCACCAGCGCACGCGTGAGACTGGTCTTGCCGCCGCCACTGGGGGCAGAGACGATCACCAGGGATCCAGGGACGGGGGCCTCGTTCATGGCTGGATTATCCGCCATGGCCGCAATCGCCGTCAGTCCTTGTCGCCCTCGCCGGGGTCCGGTGCGGCCAGTGGCCTCACCGCGGTCCCCACCGGCTCCGGTCGCGACAGCGGGTCACCGCCGCCGACCCCCAGCGCCTCGAACTTCCGTGCCGACACCAACACGCGGGTCTCCAGCGAGCCGACCGCCCCGTTGTAATGCCGAACCGCGGTCCCGAGGGCATTGCCAACTTTCACCAGATGCTCCGAAAAGGTCCCCAGACGTTCGGCCAGTTCCTTGCCGAGCGCGGCGATGTCCTGTGCGCTGCGCGCCACCGCCTCTTGACGCCAGCCATAGGCCACCGCCTTCAGCAGGGCGATCAGGGTGGTCGGGCTGGCCAGCATCACCCGTCGGTCGGTGGCCTCGTCGAACAGCGACGGGTCTTCGGCCAGGGCGGCCGAAAAGAAGGCTTCGCCGGGTACGAACAGCACCACGAAATCGACGGTGTCATCAAACTGGCTGAAATAGCGCTTGTCGCCCAGGGCCTTGATCTGCTGCCGTAACTGCAGCGCATGTCGTCGCAGGTGGTCGCGCCGGGTCATGTCGTCTTCACTTTCAAGCGCGCTGAGGTAGGCGTCGATTGGCGCCTTGGCATCGATCACGATACGCCGCTCGCCCGGCAGTCGGACCACCACATCCGGTCGCTGCCGCTGGGCCTCGTCGTTGGTAGCGCTGGTCTGCTCGGTGAAGTCGCAGTGCTCCACCATGCCCGCCATTTCGATCACCCGCCGCAGCTGCAGTTCACCCCAGCGGCCACGCCCCTGCGGCTGCCGCAGGGCTTTCACCAGCGCCTGGGTCTCACTCTGCAACCGCGGCAGCTGGTGTTCGCTAAGTTGCCGCAACTGCTCCCGCAACCCCTGATAGGCCCCTTCGCGCTGGCGCTCCATCGCCGCCACCCGTTCATCAAATTTGCCCAGGCTCTCCTTCACCGGACCCAGCGACGCTTCAATCGCTTTCTGGCGCGCACCGAGGTCGTGCTCGGCGCCCTGCTGGAACCGTTTGAGGCTCTCGTTGGCCAGTTGCAGGAAGGCCGCATTGTTCTTCTCCAGCGCCTGTGCAGACAGCGCCTGAAATGCTTCTCCGAAGCGACGCTCGGTGTCCTGCAGCAGCGCCAGCTTTTCGTCGGCGTTGCGCTGGGCGGCCGCCAGCTCGGCCTGCAGCCGCGCCTGCTCGCGCTCGGCCTGCCCTTGCGCTGCACGCTGTGCCTCCAGCGACGCTTCCAAGGCGGGCACCCGCGCGGCCGCGGCCGCGGCCTGGGCGTGTGCGTGCCTGGCCGCCTCCAGCGCCCGCTGCAGGCGGAATCCGCGTAGCACCAGGGCGACCACCGCCAACAGCAGCAAGCCGCTCAGCAGCACCCAGACAGGATGCCCCAGGAGATCACTCATTCACGCTCCAGATGTTGTTGTCATGAGGCCCGTCGGTGCAGCAACTCCAGCGCTACGCCCTGCCCGGCCACTGCCGAAACCCGTGCAGCCGGCACCTCGCCTTCCGCACAGCCACTGCACACCGTACCGCTCAACGCGGCGGGAAGGTAGCCGAGCTTGAATTCGCCCCAGTAGGCCGCCACCGCGCCCGGCTGGAAAGGGTGGTCGGGCTCACGCACCAGCCGCACCGGATCGCCGGGCTGCAGCACCGGCAACAACGCGCGTCCGGGATGCGAGGCCACCTGTTCCAGCGGTGCAATGATGGACGCTTGCGGCTCTCCAGCCAGACAGGCGGTGAGCGGGGTGATGGCGAGACTGGCCAAGACAATCACAGCGGCAAGACGGGACATGGCGGGCTCCTGACGTCGGTAGGGCCCCCACGCTATCGGCACGGTGTCTCATTCCATGAGACGGCTCAGTCGGGGGCGTGTTGCGCCGCCCCTCGCGCATGCGCTGCCCGAACGGCTGCCCGCAGCGCGGGGGGCGCCAGGACTTCCACCTCGCCGGCAAAGCGCAGCAGGTCCCGCAGCAACTCGTCGGGCTGGCTGTAGGGCAGCCACAGCCGATAGCCACCGTCCGCATCCCAGGCGCTGCGCTGGCGCGGATGCCATTGTTCGGCTGACACCCAGCGTGCCGCATCGGCACTGAATCGCAGCACTGCCTCAGCCACCGCAGCGCCGGCGAAAATGCCGTAGCCGGCCGCCAACTCGGCATCCAGTTCGGCATCGCTGCACTCCCGCGCCGCTTCGGGCAGCAGCTCCGCATTCGCCACCCGGTCGACCGAGAACGAGCGCAGACCCTGGCGCCAGTGGCACCAGGCATCCAGATACCAGTTGTCGCGGTAGCGGGTGAGGCGCTGAGGCGACACCGTGCGCCGGGTTTCGGTGTCGCCATCGCTGCGGGCACGGTAGACGATGGTCACTTGCAGCCGTCGCGCCAACGCCGATGCCAGCGTGGCGAAACACGGGCCGGCCGGCCGAGCCGCCTGGCTGAGGATGCGCAGCCGTCGACTCCAGTCCGGCAGGCCGGCCGCGGGATTGCCGAGCAGCGCCCGTACCTTGTCGCGCAGCGGCGCCAGCGCTTCATTGACCATGCCGGCCCCGGCGCTCTCCAGCAGTTGCTCGAAGGTCAGCAGCGCGGTCAATTCTTCAGCGGTGAACCACAGCCCCGGCAGATCGAACTGCGGCGCCTCGCGGTCGTAGCAATAGCCACGCCCTTTCTCGTAGCGCAGTGGCGCCCCCAGCTCGTCGCGCAGCTTCTCGACCAGACGGTAGAGGGTGGCGCGGGAACACTCGAGTCGCGTCTGCAGCTCCTCACGCGGCACCGGCAGACGCCGGTCGCGCAGGATGCCGTGCAGTTGCAGGACGCGGTCGAAGAAGTTCATCTGCCGGCGCTCACAGGCCCTGCAGGAACCCCCAGAAGAGAATCGCAAAACCGCCGATCTCGCCCAGCACCAACGCCCACATGAAACCGTGCAGCAACACGCCGGGCACACGGCCCCGTCCGAGAACATACGGCTTGCGAAGTTGGTTGTCGGTGTCGCGCAGGATCCCGTGCAGCACATAGGTGCCGATCGCCAGTGCGAAGAACAGCAGCGGGATACCGGCGGCCCACAGCGTCCCGACCGGACCCAGCGGCGAGTACGGCACGAAGGCGTGCAGCACCAGGGCGGAGAAGGCGTACATCAGCGAGGTACGGTGGGCGATGTCGACATACACCGGCGCGGTGGCGGTGTCGCTCCGGGCCATGGCGACATACTTCCAGACGCCGGTGAGCATGCCATTCAAAAAGAACAGGCCAGTGGCCAGAAGACATAGGGTTGCAGCGTCCATCAGGGAACTCCAGGGTGGCGGCATGCAGGCGGACGACGTGCATGTCCAAAGGCGGAATTCTGCCGCAATCCGACACGACCAGTACCGACCGCCGCATCGCCCGGAGTATGCACGGCCGGTTGCCGCGGCCGGTCACGGCCGGGTTGTCGCGAACAGCCCGGCGGGAGCGCTGTGGACGGCCAGCGAAGGTGCCACGCACAGATGCGGCAGCTGCAGCGCCGCCAGCCAGTCCCGCCCGGCCTCGGGGCCCAGCAACATGGCGGTGGTGGCGGCGGTGCCCGCAATCAGGCACTGGTCAGCCACCACGCTGACGGCCGCCAGCCCCCGCACCGGCCATCCACTGCGGGGATCGAGAATGTGGCAGTAGCGCTGCCCGTCCACCTCGAAGCCGCGCTCATAGTCGCCACTGGACGCCACCGCCCCCTCACGCAAGGCAATGCGGGCAATCGCACCCGCCTGACGCGGGTGCTGGAGTCCGATCTGCCACGGCTGACCGTCCGGGTGCGGCCCCAGCACCCGGATATCGCCGGCCAGGTCCACCAGACCATGGCGGATGCCGCGTTCCAGCAACAGGGCGGCGACACGGTCGGCAGCGTATTCCTTGCCGAAGCCGCCGAAATCGACCTCCATGCCGGCCTCCGGCAGCACCAGCCGAGGGCGTTGCCAATGCAGCCGATGCCAGCCCACCAAAGGCAACAGCGCCTCGACCTCGGTGGGCTTGGGCACCCGCGCGGCACGAAAATCCCAGACCCGGCGCAGCACCCCGGAGGTGATATCGAAGGCGCCTCCGCTTTCGTGGTGGGCGGCAGCGGCGTAGTCGAGCAAGGCAGCGGTCTCGTCATCCACCGCGATGCCGGCGGGATCGCCGGCCGAGGCATTGATCTGGCTGACGATACTGTCGTGGCGGTAGCGCGAGAATCTGGCCTCGATCCGCTGCAGCTCCACGTCGGCGGCGGCGGCTGCCTGTCGCGCGCTCGCATCGGCGGCGTGGAGATGGAGGACGCAGGGACCCCCCAGTCGGTGAAAACGGAAGACGTTTGCGCAAGCGGCCTTCACGCCGCTCAGAAGCGGCGCCCGAGGCGCACGGTGACATTGAGGTAGTCGATCAGCCCCGGATTCTCGACTTTCACCGACCCCAGCGCGTAGTCCTTCGAGGCCTCGTACCACTCCACCCCGCCGCCGAGCAGCCAGTCGTCAACCACCTTGCGCAGGTCCAGGCGAAATGACAGGGCCCCGTAGGGTGACAGCCGGTAGTCTGACGACGCCAGTCCATCGTCGCGCAGGCTGCCGTAGAACGGCGCATAGAAATAGGCCTGGGACTGGCTGTACCAGCGAATCGAAGGGCTGATGCGCAGCGAGGGATCCAGTGTCTGGTGCCAGGCCAGCTCGAGGGTATGCGATTCGATCCGCCAGTCGTCGCGGTGAAATCGGTAGTCGACATGAAACGCGCCACCGACCGCTCGGACGAAGTGCCGCAGCCGCGTGCTCAGTGACCACTGTCGGCGGTTCTCGGGTCGGCGATCGCGCACGGTGTTGGCGATGTCGGTCAGAAATGCCCGCTTGTACGGGTCGGAGAGATAGCCATCCTGCAGGCTGAAACTGAGCGCACCCTGTACCAGGGTCTGCGGGTTGATCACCCAGGTGCTGCCGGCATAAACGTTGACGCTGTCACGATCTGCATCATCGATCACGTCGGCGCTGCTGGCGCCGATGGTGGGGTCGATCCGGTCGTAGGAATAGCCAAGTCCGAGGCTGTAGGTCCGCGGCCCGGACTCGGGGGTAAATTCCGCCTCGACGCCGCCGTTGACCGCCTCGTAGTCGTCCTCGTGTGAGTAGCCGAGAGTGGCGCCAAGCTCAGCACCGCGGACCGGTGTGGTGAGGGTGGCGTCGAGGTCGATCCGTTCCTCGCGAATGCTGGCACCGCTCATCACCTGGACTGGCTGACCATCGGCGCCGGGCTGCACCCACCAGGGAGAAGCCCCACTCATGGTTTCGTAGAGCAGGCTGGCCGTCAGCGAGTGCTCGTCACGCTCGCCGGCAAGGCGGATCAGGTGTGTATCGATTTCATAGCGGTCGCTGCCCTGGCCACTGGCGGCGCGCGCCGCCGGAAGATCGCCCTCGCGGTAGTGTGCATAGAGATAATCCGCCTGGATCTCGGTCTGTGCAGCGGCCAGCCCAGGGAGCGCCAGCGCGGCCGCAGTCAGGGCGCCCAGCGATGGGGGTCGACGTTTCATGGTCACTCGCTCAGTTACAGCCACAGCCGCCACCGCCCAGCGTGGCGCCACCGCTGGCCGCCTCCTTGCTGAACTCGACATGCTGGCGATAGGACGACAGCAGTGGATCAGGGTCCAGCGCCATCTCGGTGCGCGCCAGATCCCCGCGCTGCCAGGGCTGCACCGCGGCGCAGCCACCCAGGCCGATCATCACCATGGCCGAGAGGGTGATACGGACGGTTGGATTCATCGGGTTTCCTCCAATGCATGTTGAATGGCCCGTTCCAGCTGCGGAAGGTCCTTGGCGCGGTAGCCGGTCTTCACCAGGATCACCTGTCCATCACGGTCGATCAGGTAGCCAGACGGCATGCCCTGCAGGGCATAGCGTTGCGGCCAGTGGCCGTCGGGATCGAACACCACCGGGTAGCGCACCGGCAACCGCTGCAGCATCCGCAATGCGGCGGTACGCTCGCGGTCGACATTGACCGCCAACACCGAGAACCCCTGGTCGCGATACTGGCCAAAGAGACGGTCGAGGGCCGGCAGGGCCTGACGGCAGGGGGTGCACCATGAGGCCCAGAAGTCGACATACACCACCTGCCCCCGCAGCAGCGACAACGACAGCACCGTGCCGTCGGCCATCGGGGCTTCGATGACCGGCGCCGCCTCTCCGGGGCGCACCGCCCGCGCGGCACCTGCGACCAGCAACAGCAGCAGCGCCGCCATCAGCAACGAAGACCCTCGCCACATGTTCATGCCGACCTTCCCGGCACGCCGGCGCCGGCGGGCTGAATACAGGTATTCTGCCGCGCATGCCGGACACTCATGACCCCTTCGACGTCGCTCGACGTCCGACCCAGCAACGCGCCCGAGCACGCTTCGAACGTATCCTCGAGGAGGCCGAATGCGTGCTTCGAGACGGCGGGCTTTCGGCATTTTCGATTCCGGTTCTGGCGCAGCGCCTCGGCTACACCCGCGGCAGTGTCTACGCCTACTTTCCGACACCGCATGCCCTGCTCGGAGAGCTGGCATCGCGCCATCTGTCGGCACTGGAGGCCATGTTCGGCGCACAACTGGACGCGCTGCATGCGGTCGGTTGGCGCGGCGGCATCGGTCTGGTCGCCGATCATGCGGCCGCGTTCTACAACGACCAGCCGGTCGCCAGCCTGCTGTTGCTCGGCGGCGGCGCATCCGACGCCAGTCTGCGCGCCCATGAACAGACCAACAAACGCCTGGGCGATTTCATCCGCGGCATCTGGTCGCAGGCTCGCGACCTGCCGGCGGCACCGCCGGATGTCACCACACTTGCAGCCGATATCGGCACCGCGGTGTTCCGCCGGTCGTGGTTCGAGCATGGCCGTATCACCCCGCCCTACCGCGATGCGGCGGTGGCGGCGATGATCGGATTTCTGGAACCCTACGTGCGCCGGACCGACTGACCCCAGCTTGCGGGTCCGCGCCGCGTCCGATGTACCCGTCCGGACCCTCACGCTAACACCCCCTGAACGCGGCGGGACGTTTCTGCATGAAGGCGCTGACGCCTTCCGCGAAGTCGCGGCTGCGACCACAGTCACGCTGCAGGGTGACCTCCAGATCCAACTGTGCCGACAGACTATTGTGGTCGGCCGCCAGCAATGCCTGCTTGATACCTGCCAGCGCCACACCGGGCCCATGTGCAAGCCGCCGCGCCAGCGCTTCGGCTTCGGTCAACAGCACCTCGTCGTCCACCACCGACCAGATCAGGCCCCAGTCGCGCGCCATCTCCGCCGACAGTCGGTCGCCAAGCATCGCCAGCCCCATCGCCCGCTGACGCCCCGCCCTTCGCGGCAGCACCCAGGTCCCCCCGGCGTCAGGGACCAAGCCGATGTTGACGAAAGCCTGCAGGAAACTGGCTGACCGCGCGGCGATGGTCAGGTCAGCCATCAGTGCCAGGCTGGCCCCGGCGCCCGCCGCCATGCCATTTACGGCCACGACGATCGGCTTCGGCAGCGACTGCATGCGCCGGATCAGGGGGTTGTAGCCCTGCGCCAGCGCAGCACCCAGATCAGGCAAGCCAGCGGCGTCCCGTGGTGGTTGCGCGTCGGGGGCGGTCAGATCGGCGCCGGAACAGAAGCCGCGCCCCTCCCCGGTGATCAGAATGGCGCCCACCGCATCATCCTCGGCGGCCGTATCCAGCGCCGCGTGCAGCGCGCCGATCAGACCGGGCGTCAGGGCATTGAGTGACGCCGGACGGTTGAGGCGCAGGATCGCCACCCGGTCATCGACGTGGCAGAGCAGTTCCGAGGTCTCGCTCATCGGCTCAATCCAGAATGTTCCGGGCGATGATCTCTTTCATGATTTCAGAGGTCCCGGCCAGAATGCGATGAATACGTTCGTCCTGGTAGAGCCTGCAGATCGGGTACTCGTCCATGTACCCGGCACCGCCGTGCAGCTGTACCCCCTCGTCGACCATGCGCCCGTTGAGCTCACTGCTGAACAGCTTGGCACGCGCGGCATCCACCGGGTCGAGCAGCCCCAGGTTGTGCTGCTCGACACAGCGGTCAACGTACACCTGGGCGATGTCCAGTTCGGCATCCAGCGCCGCAAGCTTGAATCGAGTGTTCTGCAGGGTCGACAGCGGTTTGCCGAAGACCTTGCGGTTGCGGACGAACTCGCGGGTCACGTCGAGCGCCACGCGGGCTGCAGCGACATTGCCGCAGGCGGCGATCAACCGCTCCTCGGCCAGGCCCTGCATCAGATGCTGAAACCCGCGGTTGACCTGCCCCAATACGTTGGCCTTGGGCACCCGCACATCGCGGAAGAACAGCTCGGCGGTGTCCTGCGACTTCATTCCCATCTTCTTCAGCACGCGCCCCCGCTCGAAGCCCGGCATGCCACGTTCGAGCAGGAACAGCGTGACGCCGTGCGGCTTGTCGGGGTCGGTGCGCGCGGCGACGATCACAACGTCCGCGAGGATGCCGTTGGAGATGTAGGTCTTGGTGCCATTGAGCACCCAGTGATCGCCCGACTCCACCGCGCGCGACTTCATGCCGGCCAGGTCGGACCCGGCATCCGGTTCGGTCATGGCGATGGCGAGAATCTTGGCGCCGGAGATCAGGTCCGGCAGCAGGCGCGCCTTCTGTGCTTCGGTACCGAAATGATCGATGTAGGGGGCCACCAGACGACTGTGCAGGGTGATGAAGTATCCCGGGTCGCCATGGAACGCATTTTCCTCGATCAGGATCTGCTCGTATCGGAAGTCCTTGATGCCGAGGCCGCCATAGGCCTCATCGGCCCACATGCAGAGATAGCCGGCATCCCCCGCCTTGCCATACGCCTCGCGGTCGACGATGCCGGCCTCCCGCCAGCGCTCGCCGTGAGGGCGGATCTCGGTCTGAAAAAACTTTCGGGCGGCGTCCTGAAACATCGCCATTTCGGTATCCAGCGGCCTGCGCTGCATTGTCACCTCGGTCAAAGAAAGGGGGTGTTCGCCACCCGCTACAACGTTTTCAGATACTCGATGACGGCCTTGCGTTCGGCCTCGGTCAAGACGTCACTGAAGTCGTGCCCCCCGTTGCCATTACCGAGAATGCGGGTGTCGAACACCAGCCGCTTGTCGAAGCCCTCGGGTGACAGGTCCGGCAGCGGTACGATCCCGCTAAGCGCGACCGCCTGGTTGAGGAAATTGGTGACCAATTGCACCAGAGACGGGCCGTCATCGTTCAGCGGGTTGCAATTGAACGGTGCCGAGCCGGGAATATCGCTGCAGTCGAGCGCCGTGTGTTTCCAGCCGACGGCTTCGAAGTCATAGGCACGTGACAGGCTCTGGTCGAAGCCGGTGACCGGCCCCAGGGTCTGCAACTGCCGTTGCCAGATCGGCACCCGCTTCGAAGAGTCGAGCACCGCATCCAGCGTCGGTACCGAGCCGTTGTGGAAATAAGGCGCCGTGGCCCAGGTCCCGTACAGCGGCGGTGCCTGGTAGCCGATCACGCCCTGCTCCCATTCGCAGGCGCCGACCGGCCGCGCCAGCGGCGGCTGCAGGGTGTCGGTGGCACGCGGCAGCAGATCATCCAGCAACTCGGTCACCGGGTCCTTGTCGCCAGGCGCCACCCAGCCCGGGGTGTTGTCGCTGTAACCCCAGTAGGTGGTGGCCCAGCGCTGGCGCAGAGTCGGGGTGAGCATGTCGGAGCGCGCCGGGTCGGTACCAATCACATCCAGCGGCACGATATGTCCCGCCACACCCTCGAGCATCGGGTCCTGCAGGAAGGCGGGATCATTGACGTAGCGTGGCGAGTAGGCGCCATGGCAAGACGCGCAGGATCCATTGCCACCCAGCGGGCGCTCTCGGCCGGCGTTGCCCGGATCGGCCCAGAGGTCCATGCCATGAAACAATACCGCCCCCTGCTCGGCCAACGCGGTATCGATCTCCCCCGGAAATGGCGGCGATGCCAGCGACAGGAAGTAGTTGGCGACATCCAGGTCATAGGCCTTGACCCGCTCGCGGTAGGGCTCGCCGCTGAGGGTCATGAGGGTGCCGATACTGGCAGGGCCCGCGGCCATGATGATGCGGGTACTGTCGACCGAGACACCGGCGTCGAAAAACTTGCGCGACCGCGAACCGAAGTTCCACCAGGCCGGCGTGTCCTGGGTATGGGCCAGTGGGTGAGACTGATCGATGACCCCACTGGGGCCAATCAGGGTTTTCACCGGATCCGGGTTGATCCCGAGGGTGTCGAAGTCGAGCAAGGTGATCAACAGTTCGAAAGCCCCAACGGCATTGTTCTGGCCGCGTTGCTTGATGCCGATATTGAACAGCGTCAGCGCGTCCACCGGCGGCAGCAGCGGCGCCAGCGCGGTACCCGCCGTCGGCATGCCGTCGCGAGCGAACATCAGGGTGTCGAAGTTGTTGTTGCCCAGGCCGAGGTTGTCCACACCGAGGACCGCGTGCGGGTCACTGTTGTCACCGATACTGCCGCCGTGGCAGGCGAAGCAGGCGCCCAGTCCGATGGTGCCGGTCCACTGCCCGGTCTCATCCTTGATCTGCCGCAGGCCCAACGGTAGCTGCCCGGAACCACCGTCGTTGGTGGTGGGGTCCTCGCCCGGCAGCGGGTAGGGATTGTCGAACGGCGCTGGATTGAGGCCGTAGCGCAGGATCACCATCTCGTCGAAATTGTCGGGCCGCTCATCAAGCCCCCACTTCTGCCAGGTGGCATTGTGCTCTTCGGCGGTCATGATGCCGGTGATGCCACCGTCGGCGGAGAGTTCGTCCTGCAGAAAGTGGAATCCGCGATCGCGGCGCTGACGGAACTCGCCACATGTCCGCGGCTGCTGCTGGTCATCCGTCAGGTTGACGTGGCAATCCTCCCAATAGGCGTTGTAGTAAACGGCCCGATCAGCGTTCACACCCGGCTGAATCAGGGTGCGCGGGTCCACCGGAAGCCGTGCAGTGTCCGCTTGGGGCGATTGACCGTCCGCCCCTTCGCAGAAGGTCTGCCAGACGTGCCGCGCCCGCTTCGATCCGAGCAGCGGCAACAGCGCGCCGGTGACGACGCCGCCCGCCAGGTAATCGCTGCAGCCAGCCGGATCGGCCAGACACTTCAGCAGAATCTCCATGTTGTTGTAGGCCGCGCTGCCAACCGGCCAGGGTGCGCCGCCGCTGTGCGGGGTCTCCTGTCCGGACGCCATCAACAGGATGCGCGAGGTCGGGTTATTGCCACCCAGCCGCTCCCAGCTGGCGACCAGGTTGTCGAAGTCCTGTCCGCTGTTGGGGGACAGCATGAAGTCGTCGCCATCCTCCACGTCAGCGATGCCGCCGGGCACATGGCAGGTGCGGCAGTGGGCCAAGGTCGGCCCCACGCGCTCGTCAAAATGCGCCTCCATGCTCCGCGACTGCGGCGGTTGCCCACCGCCGAGGCCCTCATCGCCGAGCCCGCTGTAGTCGCCGGCACATCCACCCACACCCAGTGCCGTCAAAACCAACAGCCAGCCGAAATGCCGTGTCCCCGCCCAAATCTTGCGCATGTTGTCCCTCCTGAGCGGCGCCCGGTCTGATGCCGTGTCACCGCCCGCCACTGTGAGGTCCAGGGTCTGTCGACGCTCGTCCGCGACCCCGATACCCGTGCTGTCGTGCCGCCGCCAGGATCACGCTGATCGGCCGGTCCTGACATCCCACTAAATGACAATTGTCATTTTTTGAACGGTACGCTCCGGGCTACCGAGTGTCAAGGCGGCGCAGCGACATTCCGACCGCGGTGGCCCGCACGAGAGAAAAGCCGCCGGACCCGGCAGCTGCCTATTCGATGTTCTGCACTTGCTCGCGCATCTGCTCGATCAACACTTTCATGTCGACGCCGCACCGGGTCATGTCCGCATCCTGACTTTTCGACGACAAGGTGTTGGCTTCGCGATTGAGCTCCTGCATCAGGAAATCGAGCCGCCGCCCCACCGCTTCCTTGCGCTTGAATATCTTGCGAACTTCGGTGACATGCGCCTCCAACCGCGACAGCTCCTCTTCGACATCAAGACGTGAGGCGGCCAGTGCTACTTCCTGGGCCAGGCGTCCGGGCTCAACGTCGACGCCGAGGTCACCACAGCGGGCGCGCAACCGATCCAGCCATTGCGCGCGAACGTCCGGAAAGCGGTCCCGGACCCGAGTGACCTGTGCAAGCAACTCGTCACACCGCGCCAGCAGAAACTGCTGTAGGCGCTCACCCTCCCGCTCGCGGGTATCGCTGAAGTCAACCAACAGGGCATCAAACGCTTCACGCGCGGCGGCGATCAGCGGCGTGAAATCCGCTTGCTCGGCGCGGACGACACCGGGGAATGCCAACAGACGTAGCGGATCGGGTACACCCATTGGCCCCATCAAACCACCGACGGCGTCGAGGGCATCGCGCAGGTGTGCGAGGCGTTCGGTGTCGAGTTGCAGGGCGGTCGCAGTGGCCGACTCGCGGCTGTACCGCAGCGAGATCTCCACCTTGCCGCGCGACAACTGGGCGCCCGCGGCATTTCGCAGGTCGTTCTCAAGCGAACGGAATTCTTCAGGCAGCTTGAAGCCGATGTCGAGATAGCGGTGGTTGACTGACCGCATTTCCCAGCTGATCCGGCCAAAGGGGGTCTGCTGTTCGACTCGGGCGTAGCCCGTCATGCTGCGGATCATGGTTACACGTGACTCGTCGGAAGAACCTGCGTCAGTGTAACGGTCCGCAGCCCCGGGGACGTAGCCGCCCTCCGGGGACTGCGGAAGACGCTTACTTCTTCTTGCCCTTGGCAGCCGACTTGGCCTTCTTGACCACCGCCTTTACGGCCTTGGTCGCCTTGGCAGTCGCTTTCTTGGCCGCCGGCTTCTTGGCCGCAACCTTCTTGGCGACCTTCTTCACCGATTTCTTGGCGGCCACCTTCTTGACCACCTTCTTCACCGCCTTCTTGGCGGCCGGCTTTTTGGCGGCAACCTTCTTGGCGGCTGGTTTCTTGGCTGCAGTCTTCTTCACGGCAGCCTTCTTGGCGGGCTTCTTGGCCGCAGCCTTCTTCGCCGCCGGCTTCTTGGCAACCGCCTTTTTCACAGCAGCCTTCTTCGCCGGCTTCTTGGCCGCAGCCTTCTTCGTCGCCGGCTTCTTGGCAACCGCTTTCTTCACGGCAGCCTTTTTCGCCGGCTTCTTGGCCGCAGCCTTCTTCGCCGCCGGCTTCTTGGCCGTTGCCTTCTTTGCTGCGGGCTTCTTCGCCGTTGCCTTCTTTGCTGCGGGCTTTTTCGCTGCGGCCTTCTTGGCGGCCGGCTTCTTTGCAACTGCTTTTTTGGCCGCCGGCTTCTTGGCTACCTTTTTCTTCGCGGCTGCTTTTTTGGGTGCTGCGGCCGGGGCATCTGCCGCCGGAACTGCCATCATCTGATCAGTCAAATCAGGGGTACTCGCCATGTCACTCACCTCCGTGTACGTCGATCGCGGAACGCCCGCGTGTGCGATGGAAACGGCATCAGAAGTTCCATGGACTTGACGTTCTACTGATGCGCCTTAAAAAAAGCAACAGTGATCTATTCTCGAGCCCGCCATGCGCATTCTGATCGCCCTCATTCTGACCCTGTCGAACCCCGTGCCGACCGCCTCGGCGGCGGCGCCGACACGTGCCTACTCGATTGTCGAAAGCCACCCGCATGACGTTCGCGATTTCACCCAGGGACTGGTTCTCCACGACGACACCCTGATCGAGTCGACCGGTGGATATGGCACGTCACAGCTACATTTCAGCACCATAGACGGCACGCGTGTAAAACCGTCGATACCGATCGGTAACAGGTTCTTCGGGGAGGGCATAACGGTCCTCCGGGAGCGCCTCTGGCAGCTCACCTGGAGAGCCGGTGTCGGCTTCGTCTACGACCTCGACGGCGAGCGTGAAAAGAGTTTCGCAATCGGCGGCGAAGGGTGGGGACTGACGACCGATGGCGCGCAACTTTTCATGAGCGACGGCAGCGAACTTCTGCGTCGTCTCGACCCTGAGTCCGGGCAGCCGATCGGCGCCGTTCGGGTGCGTGACGGCGACCGCCCGGTGACCCGCCTCAACGAATTGGAGTTCATCGACGGCAAGCTGTTCGCCAACGTCTGGATGACCGACCGCATTGCCATCATCGACCCCCAAAGCGGGCAGGTCGAAAGTTGGCTCGACCTGTCGGAACTGCGCGCCCGGTTCGAACCGCCGCCCGACTTCCGGGAGCGCGAACATGTGCTCAACGGCATCGCCTGGGACGCTCGCCGAGGTCTCCTGCTAGTCACCGGCAAGTGTTGGCCGCGCCTGTTCGTCTTGCGCATCGACGGCTTCGGGCCGCCCCTGCATCCCGCAGTTCGGTAAGACCTCTTTCCTTAACAGCCGATGCTTTATCAACATTGACGTATAAAGCGCCATGGCTCTATAACCCGTGCCTGACTTCCGCTCATCCATGGAGCATTGGTAATGATAGTTACTCACGAGCACACTGCGCTCTACAACACCGTCAAGAAGTTCGTCGTTGAAGAACTCAACCCGCACGTACCGGAATGGGAACAGGCCGGCATCTGGCCGGCGAAGGAGGTGCTGAAGAAGATGGGCGCACTGGGCTTGCTCGGTATCAACAAGCCGGAAGCCGATGGCGGACTCGGACTGGACTACTCCTATGAGGTGATGTTCGCGCAGGCCCTCGGCAACTGCACCAACGGTTCCCTGCCGATGGCATTGGGCGTGGTGACCGACATGGCCACGCCGGCACTCGCACGCTTCGGCTCCGAAGCCCTGCGGGCGGAGTACCTGGCACCGGTGATCGCGGGCGACATGTGCTGTTCGATCGCGGTGTCGGAGGCAGGCGCCGGGTCGGACGTCGCCAGCATCAAGACCACCGCGCGCAAGGAGGGCGGCGACTACGTCATCAACGGCTCCAAGATGTGGATCACCAACGGCACCCAGGCCGACTGGGCCTGCACCCTGGTGAACACCGGCGAGGGCAAGGCACATCAGAACAAGAGCCTGGTGATCGTGCCACTGGACGCCAAGGGGGTTGACCGCAAGACCAAGCTCGACAAGCTGGGCATGCGGGCGTCGGATACCGCCATGATCTTCTTCGACGAGGTCCGGGTGCCGCAGCGCAACCTGATCGGCCAGGAAGGCGCCGGCTTCATGTACCAGATGATGCAGTTCCAGGAAGAGCGGCTCTACGGCGCCGCCTCGACCATTGATGGCCTGTTCAATCTGATCGACGAGACCATCGACTACACCCGGCAGCGGAAGGCCTTCGGCCAGTCCATCCTCGACAACCAGGTGGTGCACTTCCGCATGGCCGAGTTGCGGACCGAGGTGGAGTGTCTGAAGGCGCTGGTCTACCAGGCGACCGAGGACTACATCGCCGGCAAGGACGCCGCCATGCTCTGCTCGATGGCCAAGCTCAAGGCCGGGCGCGTCTCCCGCGAGGTCACCGACGGCGTGCTCCAGTACTGGGGCGGTCAGGGCTTCATGTGGGACAGCACCATCACCCGCGCCTATCGTGATTCGCGCCTGATCTCGATTGGCGGCGGCGCCGATGAAATCATGCTCGGCATCATCTGCAAGCTGATGGGCATTCTCCCGGGCAAGCGCCAGTTCGAGGCCCGCAAGGCCGCGCGCGACGCCAATACCTGAAGTGCTGCCGGCGGCGGACCGCGCCTGCGGCCGCCGCTGTTTATCGGGGTGTCAGCATGACTGCCAGGGGTGCCTGGTGGAATCGTCGGGGATCAAAGCTGGCATCGGGAAAGGGCGGGTCGATCCGAATGGCATCGAGGGTGACCACGGCACGCCCGCCATCCGCCGTGCGCAGCAGTTCGATACGCCGCGGCAACCAGCGCGGACCGAAGGCCTGCAGGCTACGCCGATCCACCCGCATCGACTGCCGCAAGGTGCCATCCACGGCATAGAGCCGCGCCTCGGTGATCAGGCAGGTTCGCAGATCGAGTTGCCCCTCGAAGCGTTCGAAGCCGGCCGCATCACCCTCGCCGACCCGACGGTTGGCACGCACGGCCTGCACCGCGTGCCCATCAGCCTGCCCCGGTGAGCCGAGACTGATCGCCGCCCGCTCTGGCCAGCGCCAGAGCGCTTCGAGATCTGCCAGACCCGGCACCCCCTCCAGCACTGCTGCCGGCACCGCCGCCCCGGTCACTTCGCGCACCTTGCCGATCACCGGCAGGTAGCTGTACTGCTGACGGTCGTCTCCGCGTTGCCGATACAGATGCGCAACCCCCCGCAGGGATTCGGGGGCGAGAAATTGCACGCTGGTCTCCACCGTTCGCGCCGCCGGCTGGCGCCGGTCGGCGTAGACCAGGGTATGCGTGGTCTCACCGCCGCCCACATCGACGGCCTGCACCGACATGCGCGCCACCCAACGGTCCGGCAAATTGTCGCGAATGCACTGCATCCGTTCGGACAGCGGCGCCGCTGCGGCGGCTCCGGTCGACAGGGCCAGCCCGATGAAGGCGATACGCCAGGGCATCATCGCTAGCGCCCTGTTCCGGCCTCGCGACGATCAGGAGATACCGCGCCAGGGCGTCGCCCGTACCGTTCCAGCAGCCGCGCCTCGACCGCTGCGGCAATGCGTTCCGCCACCACCCGCCGGGCGCGTCGCCGCGCCTGCCAGACGCCGATCACCCCTCCGACCACGGCGCTGAACAGGAGCATCAGCAGCGTGCCGGTGGTCATGCCACTCCTGCACCCACCAGGGCCGACACTGCAGCGACGGTGGCAGGCGCCTTGGCCAGCACCGTGAACAGCAGCAGCTGCCCCACCCCGACCAACAGCCCGAGGACGGCACCGACGAGAATCAGGATCCATTCGTCTTCCTTGAACGCGGGCCGCAGCATGCCCTCGAACTCCGGTGGTGGCAGTACCTCGAGGCGGCTGGCGAGGGTCTGGGCGATATCCATCGCTTCCTTGGCATAACGATCAATACTGCGGGTAGCGGCCGGCAGGTGCTGCACGATGCGGGTGGCGGCAGCGGCTTTCATGTCGATGTAGCGCCGGGTACCCACGGTCCAGGCGACGAATGGGCGCGCCAACCCCGACTGATCGTCGATGACCTTCTTCACATGCTTGGCAATCATGTTGAACACGCGGTCGGCGTAGGGGCCCTTGAGCACCGATTCGATGATGTTGGACGGCGTGACGATCTCGTCGGCGATCAACCGGGCGTAGTCGCGCGAGACCTCTTTCTGTCGCTTGAAGAACAGCCCGTGGACCACCACCGCGCCGAATCGCACCGGCGCCTGCGGCCGGAAGATCATGTGCAGGGCGATGACATTGGTGGCATAGCCCACCAGCAGCCCGAACAGCGGCAACTGCCAGTCGGCCTTGTAGAAGCTCCAGCCGATCATCTGGATGATCCCGAACAGGAACCCGAAGTAGAATCCGGAATTGGCGATGAAGCGGAACTCGCTCTTGCCGGTTTCGAGAAAGATGCGGTTGATCAGGGCCTTGTCGCGCACCAGCGTCGACACCACCATGTCCTTCAGGTCGAAGATGCTTTCGACATTGTCCTTGAGCTCGCCCATCACCGCCGCCACCACCTCCGGCGCATCATCCTTCACCCGCTTGGCAATGAGTGTGCGCGCGGCAATCGGCAGCGACTCCCAGATGGTGGGTTCGTACTCGATCATCAGCTCTTCGAGAATCTGGTCCACCAACTCGACGATCGGCGCCTCGATCTCCTCCGCGACCCGATTGACATCGAGGCGATCGAAGATCTCCCGCTCGCTGACCAATCGCGGCACGATGGTGTCGCAGGCAATGCTGGCCATCTTGCCGGCCTTGCGCGGGACGATGCCCTGCCAGCCGAGATAGGGGGGTTTGATGCCGACGAAGTCCAGCGGGTGAAACATCATCTTCAGGGCAATCACATTGGTAACGAAGCCGACCACGCCACTGGTGATCGGCATCGACAGGTACAGCCAGATATTGAGTGTGAAATCAGCCCAGGCGGCGGCGAACATGATGTGTCTCCCCTTATGGTGTGTCGTTGTTGTGTTCTGTGAGCCGGAACCCTGCACGCGGCGCGGCTTCCGGCGCCACGCAGGCGCGCCAGAGCTGATCGCCCAGCGGTGACAATCGCAGGCTCCGCCGTACCAGGCGCACCGACTGGCGGCTGGCACGCCGTGCCTGCGCTTCGGCGTCTCGGACCTCCCGCAGGCCTTCGAGAATCTGGTACTTCACTTCCAGCGCCGCCACCTCGGGCTGCTCCTCAACCAGACGCAAGGCCTTGAGGTGTTCGATGTACAGCGGCATGTGTTCCAGCAACTTGACCTGGGCGGCGCGGCCGAAACCGGCAAAATTTTCGGCCACCAGACGCCGCACCGGGCCGATCGGCGCCCCCACACCGACATGCAGGATCGCCTGCGGCTCGCCATCCGACAGCAGCGCCAGCATCCGGGCTTCGTCCGGGACCAGTTCGCTCAGCAACACCGAATAGAAGTCATCGAAGGCCTGGTCGCGCGTTTGCGTCTGCGACCGCTCGAGCAGCTCCTCCAGTACGCGCCGCGGCGACTGCAACAGGGGAATCACGAAGGTGCGCGACACCGCGCCATCCGCGGGCACACGCGCATCACCCCCCGTCGGTGCCGGATCGACCGCCGCCATGCGCTGTTTGAGTTCGCGCAGCAGCCGCTGCTCTGCACGACGCAATTGCGCCTCGGCAAGATCGGCGCCCGGCAGTTGCCGTGCCGCATCCGCCAGACGTCCCGCGAGGCTGATCGCACCTCCCCCTGCTTCGCCCTTCGGCCCGGGCAGTGCGGCCAGTATCCGCGCCATGCCGCGAGGCTCCACCACCTTTGGTTTGCGCATGCGCGCCTCTCCTTCCATCCCCGGGTGGAATGATTTCACTATTCGATTTGTCGCAACATCATGTACTGTTTCACTGAAACCTGACAACAAATCGAAGGCCGCGGTAATCGCAGACCTTCTGCAGTGGGAGGAGAGCATGACGGAACCCGACGACACCCCGGCGGCGGCCTGGCGCCTGTCGACTGCGCGCGACACGCTGCGCGCCATCTTCGATCCGAGCTTCGAACGCTACGCCACGACGCGGGTGGTGCCGATGCTGTTCCTGCTCGGCGTCGGCCTCGCTGCCCTGAGCGCACTCTATCGGGTCATCGAGGCCTTCAGCGAAGGCGCGCTGCCGGGCCTGCTGTGGCTGTTGCTGCTGGGACCGGCACAGTTCGTCGGCATCAGCCTGCTGATCCGTATTCTGCTGGAGCTGTGCGTAGCCATCTTCCGACTGGCCAGCGCGATCGAGGACGTCATCCTCATCGCCCACCGCATCGAGGGGCAAACCGGCGACATCGCCTCCGACCTCCCGCGCATCCAGTTCTGGAAGCCGCGCCGGAGAACCGAATGAGCGCGCAAAAGCGTCTGCTGACGGCAGCACTGCTGCTGATCGCCAGCCCGGGTCACGCCATCGACTGGCAGCCTGGCGGTGACAATGGTCCACTTTTTTCCCTGCAGAACACGGTGTCGATCGGTGCCGCCTGGCGCGTCGAGGACCGTGACGTCAACCTCATCGGCAAGGCCAGCGTGGCGGGCAACCGCGACCTCTGCAGCGCCGACAACTGTATCGGTCTGAGCGAGGGTGATACCGCCCCGAATGAGCGCTTTCTCGCGGCGCCCGGCGGGCTGTCATCGAACATCGATGACGGCAACCTCAATTACGACCGCGGTGATATTGCCGCTGCCACCGCCAAATGGTCGCCGCGACTGTCGGTGGACTGGGGCGACTACAGCCTCGAGGCCTCTGCCATCTATTTCTTCGACCCGGTGAACCACGGCTTCGACGAGACCCACCCCAACCGGATCATCACGCCCGGTCCGGGCACCGGCAGCTTCGTCAGGACCCCCCGGTCGAAACAGGCGGAGCGCGATGTCGGCGAGGAATTCGCCCTCCGCAACCTCTACCTCAAAACCACCTTCGAGCTGCCCGGAAAACGGCTGCTCGACGTCAAACTCGGACGGCAGCTGCTCAACTGGGGGGTCAGCGCCTTCGGCATCGCCACCAGCATCAATGTGGTGAACCCGGCCGACCTCAACAATCTGGTGCGGCCGGGTGCCGAGCTGTTCGAGCTCTACCTGCCGCAGAACATGCTGGTGCTGGCAGGCGACCTGTTCGAGAGCACCACCTTCGAGGCGTTCTACCAGCTCGAATGGCTGCCCTTCGGCTTTCCGGCGAAGGGGTCGCTGCTGTCCTTCTTCGACGCCGGCAACGAGGTCGAGCCCAACGAAACCGTGGTGCTGCCGTTCGGCAAGACACCGGAAGACCCGCTGCTGCAGGGGACGCCGGCGAACTCGCTGCTCGGGCTGGTATCGGCCACCAGCTTCTCGGCGGCACGCGCGCCAAACCGGGAACCCTCGGATCGTGGTCAGTATGGCCTGGCGGTCTACCACTTCTTCGACCGCAGTGGCATCGAGCTCGGCCTGTTCGCTGCCAACTACCACAGCCGCCTGCCGTCGGTCAGCGTCTTCGCGACGGACGCCAGTTGCACCCGTCGCGAGGGCAATGCCAACAATCGCGATACCACCAATCTGGTGCAGTTCCTCAGCGACTGCGGCATCCCCGGCGTCGATACACCGGGGACCGATTTCGATGCACTGCCACTCGACAGTGCGCGCTACTTCCTCGATTACGCCGAGGACATCCGCATGTTCGGCGCCAGCCTGATCGGCGATGGCTTCGGCGCCGCCTGGCAGATGGAGCTGTCGTATCGCCCCAACTTCCCGGTGCAGGTCGATCTGGAGGACCTGCTGTTCGCCGCGTTTCAGCCGGCCTTCCCGCGCAACACGCTGACCATCATTCCGGAAAACCCGGTGACCGATGTCGCCGGCAGCCTGTTGACCCTGCTGCCGGCGCTCACCCTCCCCGGCGGCCCGCTGGACCCCGCCGACCTCGGCCCGGCCACCCTGGCTGCCTCGCAGCTGGCGATCCCCGATTTCCTCACCGCCTATCGTGGTGGCACACCGGGCGAAATCGCGCCCAACAGCTATATCGCCGGCTACGAGCGCATGCCGCTGTGGCAGGCCTCGGCCAGCTTCCTGCGAATCTGGGCGGCGGGCCAGGTCCTCGGCGCCGACCAGTTCGGCCTGCTGTTCGAACTCGATGGCATCTACCTGCCGGACCTGCCGCACACCTCGGTCGCCCAGTTCGAGGCGCCCGGCACCAGCACCCATGCCTCGCCCGGCATTGCCGAAACCGGCAACGGCCTGCTCATCAACCCGATTCAGGAGACCGGCCAATTCGTCACTGCCTTCTCTTGGGGTTACCGTGCCGGCGTCCTGCTGCTCTACAACAACGTCATGGTCAGTGGCCTGTCGCTGCGCCCGCTGATCGTGATGGTGCACGACATCGAGGGCGTGGCCCCGGGGTTGGCGGAAAACCATCTGGAGGGCCGCACCATCATGCTCAACAATCTCGAAGCGAAATACGGCAACTTCAGCTTCAACCTGCAGTACGCCCGCTTCGGCGGCGGCGGCCGGCAGAACACCCTGAAAGACCGTGACCTCATTGCCCTGGCGGTGTCCTATGACTTCTGATCGCACCATTGCCGGCCGCCAGCGCGGCTACGCCACCTGGGTTCTGCTCGGGGTCCTGTTGCTCGGCGCCGTGCTCGGCGGCGCACTGGTCGCGCTGTGGGTGTTCCGCAACGTCGACGCCCGTTTGTTGCTGACCGATCAGCCGGCCAAGGTGACGCTGCCCGACGACCTGCCGATCACCGCCGAGATTCTCAAGAACCTGCAGATTCGTCTCGACGAGACCGTCAACACCACCGTACCGGTCGACCAGCTGGTGACCATTCCGGTCCGGGACACCCTCAACCTGATGGTGGAACTCGACGACGATATCCCACTCAAGCTGGATGTGCGGGTGCGTGACACCATCACCATCGATCAGGTGCTTGATATCGATACCGTGATCGACGCCAATTTCCTCGGTGACTGGCACAAGCTGCCGATCCGCGGCAAGGTTCCGGTGCAAGCCACCGTGCCGATCGATCTGTTGATTCCGGTCGACCAGAAGGTGCGGATCAAGGTGCGTTCGCCAGTGCGGGCGAAACTGCGGGACGACCTGGTGGTGCCCCTGAAAACCGAAATCAAGGCCGACGTGCCGATCAGCGGCACCTTCAACGTGCCGGTGCTGACCCCGCTGGAGGCCAAGGTGACACTGCCTCCCGAGCCGCTGGACATCATCATCAACTATGCCGACCTGACCCTGCCGCTGCGCACCCTCAGGCTCGGCCTCAAGGACGATGACGCCGATGCGCCAGCGACCCCGGACGAGACCTCGCCGTGAGCCGCCGCGGACGGGCCGGCTCGCCATCCGACAGCTGGCCGCACACGACGCCAGCGATGTCGTCCCCGGCAACGTCCGAGGGTCGCCTGCGCCGCTGGCTGCTGCTGGGGGTGGGCGGCGCCGCGGTCGTGGTGATCGGCGCATTCATCGGCCTGGCACTGATCCAGCGCCTGGTGATTGGCCTGCAGATCCAGAACATTCCCGGTGCCGTGACGCTGCCAGCAGAAGTCGAGGGCTTTGCCGAGGTCACCGACAACATCGACATCCTGCTGCAGGGCGAGATCGCCGCCGAGGTGCCGCTGCGACAGACCCTCAGCCTGCCGCTGCAGGGCCGTTACTCGGCCGATGTCGAGATCGATACGCTGGCGCCCGTTGATTTCACCATCACCTATGACGGCACCATTCCGGTCGACACCATCGCCACCATCGAAGCCTTGGCCGATTTCAACTTCCAGGACGTGAAACGCTACCGCCAGTTGCCGGTCACCGCCAAGCTGCCGATGCAGATGAACCTGCCGGTGTCACTGCGGGTGCCGGTGAAGGATCAGGTTCGCATCCGTCACCGCGGCCGGGTCACGATGGAGATCGACCAGACCATTCAGGCGCCGGTTGACACCCTGATCAAGACCCGGCTGCCGGTAAATCAGGAGATCAATGCGCCGGTAACCGCACGGCTGGCATTGCGTGCGCAGTTCCCGCAAGCCCCGCAGCGCGCCATCATCAACCAGGCCGATCTGCGCCTGCCGCTGGACACGCTGCGACTGCTCGAGACCGATGATCCCGACGTCCCCCTGCGCATGGAGGACCCCTTCGGTCCGGCGGCCCGACCCCCCCCTCCGTAATCGCCGGAGGTCGATCGCCCGCATCAGGAGTCGCGCTGGATGAACTCGATCCGGTAACCGTCGGGGTCTTCGACGAAGGCGATCACGGTGGTGCCATGCTGCATCGGGCCGGCCTCGCGGACCACCCGCCCGCCGCGGGCGCGCACTCGCTCGCAGGTGGCAGCGGCATCCTCGACCGCCACCGCCACATGCCCGTAGGCATCGCCAAGCTCGTAGGCCTCACGGTCCCAGTTGTGGGTCAACTCGATTTCGGTGGGGTCACCCTCGAAACCCATGAAAGCCAGCGTGAAGCGGCCACCGGGAAAGTCGCGCCGGCTACGCAGCGTCATCCCCAGGACGTCATGGTAGAACGCGATGGAGCGGTCGAGATCGCCGACCCGCAGCATGGTGTGAAGTATTCGCATCGTTGACTCCGAATCGGGTGTCAGGCGGCCTGCTGCAGCCCCAGGTGGTGAAAGAATTCAGCGACGGCGCGTCGCTGCGCACCGGCATCGTCAAGGCGTCGCACGGCGACCCAGAAGGCCGCCGACTGCGGCGCTGCCTGGCAGTACCACTGGATGTGCTTGCGGGCCACGCGGACACCGCGACCTTCGCCATAAAACGCGTATAGCGCGTCCAGATGGTCCAACAGCCACTGGCCGATCTGGGCCAATGACGGCGACGGCAGCGTCCGTCCGTCCTCGAGATAGGCCGCGACTTCACGGAAGATCCACGGGCGCCCCTGTGCGGCCCGCGCGATCATCACCGCATCCGCCCCGGTGTACGCCAACACGGCTCGCGCCTTTTCAGGCCCGTCGATATCACCATTGGCAATCACCGGCACGGTCACCGCCTGTTTCACCGCAGCGATGGTGTCGTACTCGGCGACACCCTCGTACTGGTCCTCGCGGGTGCGCCCATGAACCGTCAGGGCGGCGATGCCGGCATCGGCCGCCTGCCGCGCAATCGACACCGCGTTGCGGTGCTGGCGGTCGTAACCGGTCCGCATCTTGAGCGTCACCGGTACCGGCACGGCCGCCACCACGGCTTCGCAGATGCGCGCCACCAGGGCTTCGTCGCGCATCAGCGCGGAGCCGGCATCGACGCGACAGACCTTCTTCGCCGGACAGCCCAGATTGATGTCGATGATCTCGGCGCCCTGTGCCACATTGAACCGCGCCGCCGCGGCCAGCATCTGTGGGTCGTAGCCGGCGATCTGCACCGCGATCGGACCCGGTTCGCCGGCATGATCCCGGCGCAGTCGCGATTTTTCGGTCGCCCACAGCGTTGCATCGGCGGTGGTCATTTCCGAGACGCACAGTCCGGCACCAAGCTGTCGGCAGAGCATGCGGAAGGGTCGGTCGGTCACCCCCGCCATTGGCGCAAGGATCACCGGCGGGACGATGTGATGGGGCCCGATGAACATGTCCGTATTGTCGCTGACCGCGCCGCAAGCTGCGCAGCCGGCACGCTCAACCGGTCTTCAGGGCCGCCCAGCTCAGACACGCCCAGCCGATGATCAGCAGGACCCCGCCGATGGGAGTGATGGCCCCGAGCCAGCGCTGGTCGCTGAGCACCAGCAGGTACAGGCTGCCCGAGAACACCAGCGTGCCGAGCGTGAAGCACCACCCGGCGGCGGACGCCGCTGCACCGGCCTGGGGCGCCTGCCGCAGCAGCAGGCCCACGGCAAGCAGTGCCAGCGCGTGGATGAGGTGATACTCGGTCGCGGTGTGCCAGTTGGCAAGACGCTCCGGTGACACCCGGGCGCGCAGCCCATGAGCGCCAAAGGCGCCGAGCATCACGCCAAGGCCACCGAGGACACTGCCGACCCACAACCAGGGGGTGTTCATCAGCGGCCCGCGGTCACGGATGCCGGGCGTCGAACTGCGCCCGGAGCTGTTCGAGGCGATTCCGGTTCACCTGAAAATCGTAGTAGCCGATGCGGCTGGCCGAGCGCATGTCGATGGTGCCCTCCGGGTGGATGACGAACTCGGCGTCGTCAACAAAACGCATCAGCGGTGTCATGAATTCGGCGTGAACATAGCCAGGCTGATCGGTGATCACGGTGGCGCGCGACTGATCACGCACCAGCGCCACCAGGATCGCCTGGGCCAGCGCCGGATCGACGGTGAACCGCAGAGGCGCGATCTGTCGGCCGGCTTCCGCCGCCGTACTCGAGACACAGTGCGGGCCACCTGCACAGCCCTGCAACGGTCCGCCATCGGGTCGCAACTGGGCGCTACCGATACCGCAGCCACTGGTCATCAGCATCATCCCCAGTACCGGCAACACGCCGGTCCAGCTCAATGGTGTCGACACGTCCATCCTCCAGGCCAATTGTCAGGGTGTACCCACTCCGCAAATACTGCCACCGCTCCAGCACCACTGGCTGCTGGGGGCCGATGTCGATCCCTCCTCCAGCTTGCGCCGGTCGCAAGACGAGCCGCTGCGACCGCTGCGCTGGCGCGCCGCAACGATACACCAGCCGGTAGGCAGACAGCCCTCGCGGCAGCGAGGTGTGGCCACAGGCCTCGGGCACGGTGCCGAGCACCCCGTAGCCGTCGGTGCGGATGGCGATGATGCGATCGTTGCGGATTCGGACCTGCCGCAACAGCTTCTGCGGGCCGAAGTCGTAGGTCCACTCGACGATCGGGGGAAGCGGCAACGGGCCGGCAATGGCCGCCGGCGCGTGATTCGGGGCACCACAGGCCGCGCGAAGACGCATCACGGTGTCGCCCTCGCGGACCACTGCCGAACCACAACGCAGACTGACCGCCGGCGCCGCGCCGGCGGTCGACATCATGAACACCGCGACAGAAAGCAGCAGTCCGCGTGGAACTCCGCCACACTTCCGGGCGTCCGAAGGCCAGATGCCTGTCATACCATCATGATCCCACGTTCCCTGCTCCACGCCGCTGTCGGCCTGCTGTCACTGCTCCCCCTGTACACATGGGCCGGCACCGCCGTGGTTGATGCGCCACACGTTCGTGCTGAGCTGATGGCCGAGGACAACGGCCTGCGCCCCGGCAGCACACAATGGGTGGGGGTGGCGCTGACACCGGCGTCGGGCTGGCACGTCTACTGGCAGAACCCCGGTGACTCCGGACTTGCCACGCGGATCGAATGGACTCTTCCGGCAGGGTTTGCCGCCGGCCCCATTCACTGGCCCTATCCGCATGCCGAGTCGCTCGGTGAGTTGACCAACTACGGCTACAGCGACACCACTCTGCACCTGGTGCCGCTGGAGGTGCCTGCTGACATCGGCGGCTCACACACCCTTCAGGCGCACGTGAAGTGGTTGGTCTGTTCCGATGTCTGCATCCCCGGCGAGGCGCGGCTGGCGCTGACCCTGGCGGTAGACCCGGCCGCCACCACCGCCACCCCAGCAGGGGCGGCATTCGCCGCAGCGCGGGCACAGCTGCCCCAGCCGTGGCCCGGCGGACCAGTGCAGTACCGGATCGCCAACGGCGACCTGTCGCTGCGACTGCCGTTGCCGCTGCCGGCCTCCGCCGAGGTCCGCTTCTTCCCGCTGGCCAATGACCTGTTGAACCATGCGGCGCCGGCCCGAGTCACGCGCGACGACGGTGCCCTGCGACTGACCCAGGCGCTGAGCCCCTATTTCGTTGAGGCGGTGGCACCGGTTGGCGGGGTCCTGGTGGTCCGGGACCGGAATCGCGACCAGGCGTTTGCGATCAGCGCCCAGCCCGGCGACGTGCCTGCTGTGATCAGCACAACCGACGCCCCGGCGTTGCCGACATCGTCCGCGGGCCCCGGGCTGGCAACCGTCTTCGCGTTCGCGCTGCTCGGTGGCCTGATCCTCAACCTGATGCCCTGCGTCTTTCCGGTGTTGTCGCTGAAAGCGCTATCCGTGCTGCGCTCGCAGGACACGCCTCCAACACGGCGGCAAGCGCATGCGCTCGCCTACACCGTTGGCGTGATCGCCAGCACGGTCGCGGTCGCCGCGCTGCTGCTGGCGTTGCGCGCGGCCGGCGAGGCCATCGGCTGGGGATTCCAGCTGCAGTCACCAGTGTTCGTCGGCGCGCTCGCCTATCTGCTGTTCGCGATGGGATTGATGTTGGTCGGCACGGTGCAGGTCGGCATCGGCATGATGGGCCTCGGCCAATCGCTGACCCAGACCTCGGGTCTGTCCGGCTCCTTCTTCACCGGCGTCTTGGCGGTGGTGGTGGCGAGCCCCTGCACCGCGCCCTTCATGGGGACCGCGCTGGGCTTCGCGATGACCCAGCCGCCCATCACCGCGCTCGCGGTGTTCGCCGCGCTCGGCCTCGGGCTCGCCAGTCCGTTCCTGCTGATCGGCTTCGCGCCCGGGCTGGCCCGCCTGCTGCCCCGGCCGGGTGCCTGGATGGAGAGCTTCAAGCAGCTGATGGCGTTCCCGCTGTTTGTCACGGCGATCTGGCTGGTGTGGGTGGCCGGCCGTCAGAGCGGCCCCTCGGCAATGGCGGTGCTGATGCTTGGCGCCACCGCCATCGCCTTTGCGCTGTGGTTGCTGGGTCGCGGGCAGCGCGGTGCGCGGGTGCTGGCGCTGCTGGCCGTCCTCGGCGCCCTCGCCTTGCTGCGGCTACCGGCGCTGTCACCGACAACCGCCGAGGCGACGCTGCCATCCCTTCACCCGACGGCGGAGCCCTACTCCGATGCCCGCTTCGAAGCGCTGCGGGCCGAGGGGCGCACGATCTTCGTCGACTTCACGGCCGATTGGTGCATCACCTGCAAGGTCAATGAACGCGTCGCCATCAATGTCGAACGGACCCGGTCCGCATTCGCGGAACATCGGGTGGCATTTCTGGTCGGAGACTGGACCCGCGCCGACCCGGCAATCACGGCCGTTCTGGAACGTCATGGCCGTTCCGGGGTGCCGCTTTATCTGGTATCACGGGCCGGTGGCGACCCCGAGGTGTTGCCACAAATTCTGACGCCCGACCTGGTGATTGACGCCATTTCGCCCCGATGACCCACCCCACCCGGAGCCCTTGCCCATGCGCTTGCCCCCTCTGCTGACCGCCGCCGCGCTCCTGTTGAGCGCCGGACTGGTTCACGCCGCCACGATCGGCGCCCCGGCCCCTGCCTTTTCGGCGATCGACAGCCACGGCGAGACGCATTCACTGTCCGATTTT
This sequence comes from Flagellatimonas centrodinii, assembly GCF_016918765.2. Lineage (GTDB taxonomy): Bacteria > Pseudomonadota > Gammaproteobacteria > Nevskiales > Nevskiaceae > Polycyclovorans > Polycyclovorans centrodinii. The sequence continues at coordinate 2,071,397 of NZ_CP092104.1, read as the reverse complement.
GCGGGCAAGACCGTGGTGCTCGAATGGACCAACCATGGCTGCCCCTTCGTGCAGAAGCACTACCAGGGCAACATGCAGTCGCTGCAGGCGATGGCTGCCGATGGCGGCGCGGTATGGCTGTCGGTGATCTCCTCGGCGCCCGGCAAGCAGGGACATGTCAGTGGGGACGAGGCCAATGCCCTCACCACCGAACGCGATGCCGCGCCGACCGCCGTCCTGTTCGACTCCAGCGGTGAGATCGGCCGCCGCTACGACGCCAAGACCACCCCGCACATGTACGTGATCAATGCGGAGGGCATGCTGGTATATGCCGGCGGGATCGACAGCATTCCCAGTGCCGACCCGGCCGACATCGACCGCGCGGAGCCCTATTTCCGTACCGCCCTGGCGGAGACGCTGGCGGGCAAGACCGTGAGCCGCGCCAGCACCCGCCCGTACGGCTGCTCGATCAAGTATTGATCGCCGCTGCAGGGGCGCGCTGCGACGCCCCGAACAGGGCGCTGCTGGCCGCGGTCTCGATGCTGCTGAAGGCGTCGAACAAGGCGTCGGCCGGCAACCCCTTGCTGAAGTAAAAGCCTTGCAGGCTCAGACGGTCGGCGGGTAGCGCGATGCTGCCGCGCGCACCGCCACCGGTGTGATTTCGCAAGAATTCCAGTTGCCGCTGGTCTTCAACGCCTTCGGCCACGACCTGGATATCGAGTCCGCGCGCCATTGCCAGAATCGCCTGTACCACCGCGGCATCACGCGGCGAGTCCGGCGCCTTGTTGACGAAGGCACGGTCGATTTTCAAGGTGGTGATCGGGAATCGGGTGATGTAAGACAGACTCGAGTAGCCGGTGCCGAAGTCATCCACTGCCACCGCCACCCCCAGGGCACTGACCTCCTCCAAGGTCCGTTCGGCACCTTCGAGACTACCGAGCAACACCCCTTCGGTAATTTCCAGCTCCAGCTGTCGGGGCTCGAAGCCTGTTTCATCAAAGGTTTCCCTGAGCAGCGCCAGCAGCGTGCCCGGCTGGAATTGCCGCGGCGACAGGTTGACGCCCAGACGTAGGGAGACACCCAACCGCGCTTGCAAAGCCAGTACCTCACGACAGGCCTCTTTCATCACCCAGGCGCCGATCGGCACGATCAGGCCGGTGTCTTCGGCAATCGGCACGAATTCGGCCGGCGAGATCCAGCCTTGGCGAGGGTGGTGCCACCGCAGCAGGGCCTCGACCCCGGTGATGCGGCCGCTGACCATGCTGACCTGTGGCTGGTAGTGCAGCGTGAATTCCTTGCGGTCGAGCGCGCGGCGCAGGTCGCTTTCGATCTCCATGCGGCGAATCACGCTCAGTTCGAGATCGCTATCGAAATGTTGAATGCACGCGCGACCATTGTCCTTGGCTTTGTACATGGCGGCATCGGCGTTCTTCAGCAAAACACCGGCATTGGGGCCGTCAACGGGGTAGATGCAGAGACCGATGCTGGGCGTCACATTGAGTTCGTGCTGGCCGACCGTGATCGGGCGCGAGATCCGCGACAGCACCGCCTCGGCAACCCGGCGAACGCTGGGATCGTCCTTGAGATCGGGCATCAATACGACGAATTCGTCACCGCCCATGCGAGCGACCGTATCGGCCTCGCGAACACAGGTACGGAGTCGCTCGGCGACCACCTTCAGCAGTTCATCACCGACCTGGTGTCCGAGTGAATCGTTGACCCGCTTGAAGTGATCAAGGTCGATCATCATCACCCCGACATGGTCGCCGCTGCGTCGTGCGCGACGCAGTGCCTGGTCAAGACGATCGCCCAACAGGACCCGGTTGGGGAGGCCGGTGAGGGCGTCGTGATGGGCGATGTAACGGGTGTATTCCTCGCGGCGCTTGCGCTCGGTGATGTCGTGCGCCAGGCCAAGATAGCCGGTGATGCGCTCATCGCGACCGCGAATCGGTGTCAGCGTGAGGTTGACCGCCAGGGTGGTGCCATCCCGCCGCCGATATTTCCACTCGCGGCTGACGGTTTCCGGTTGCTCGGCAAGCTGCGCAAGTACCTCGAACCCCGGGTCCTGTGGCGTTGACCCCGTTCGGGATGCCGCCGCAAGATCGCGCAACTCGTCGGGATCATGAAAGATTACCGGCGTGTGTTGACCGATGAGCTGATCGCGCCGATAGCCCAACATCTGCTCGGCGGCACTGTTGACGCTGCGAATGGTGCCGTCGGGATCGGTGGCAATGATGGCCAAAGGCGCGGCCTCGACGATTGCCTCACGCAGACGATGGGCATCGGCCAGCTGTCGCTCCGTGGTCCGCTGCGCGCTGAGATCGCGGGTCAACTTGGAGTAGCCGACGAGCCGGCCCTGGTCGTCGCGAACGGTCGTCATCACGCAACTGACCCAGATCGCCTGCCCGTCGGCGCGTTGCCGCCAGCCCTCCAGATCCGACCGCCCATGCTCATATGTCTGCTGCAGCGCAGCCAGTGGAGCCCCGGCGGAACAGGCATCGGCGGTGAACAGGCAGCTATAGGACTGCCCGAGGATCTGCGCCTCGGTGTAGCCCAGCAATCGCTCCGCCCCACGGTTCCATGACACCACTTTCCCTTCAAGGTCGAGCATGAACAGGGCGTAATCCTGCGCTGCATCCATCATCAGTCGCAGCCGTTCCTCGCTGCTGCGCAGACGACTCTGCGCCAGTCGGGTTTCGGTGACATCGCGATTGACACCGACAACACTGATCGGCGTGCCGCTGGCATCCAACACCGGGATCTGCGAGGCATCGATATAGCGAAGCCCGCGCAGCGGATGCCGGATACGGAAGCTGAAGTGCGTTTCTGTGCGTTCGTCGATCCCCCGGCGCAGTGCGGCCTCGGCCTCTGCGAGGTCTTCCGGTACAACTGCGTTCTGCCAGTCTTCGAGATGCAGGGCAGCGCCCGACTGCATGCCGTAGATTTCGTACATCTGCTCGTCCCACAGCAGGGTGCTGGCATCGAGCGACCACTCCCAGACCCCGAGATCGCCCGACTGCAGCGCCAGCGCATGGCGCCGACTGAGGTCCTCCAGACGTTGACGTCCCAGACGCCGCTCGGTGATGTCCTCGATCTGGGCGATGAAATGCCGCGGCACCCCGGTGTCGGTCCGCAGCAGCGACCCGGTCAACTGGACCCAGACGATGACGCCATCTTGACGGATGTAGCGCTTTTCCATCCGGTAGGAGGTTCGGCGACCCTCCAGCAATTCCCGGACCGAGTCGAGGTCGGCATCGAGATCCTCGGGGTAGGTGATTTCCTGGAACGTCAACGCCTCCAGCGCTTCGGGTGCATAGCCAACGATCCGGCACAACGCGCTGTTGACCTCGATGAATCGGCCCTCCAGCGATACCAGGGCCATCCCGATCGGCGCCTGCTCCATGGCGGTTCGAAACTGCTCTTCACTGAACGCCAGCTGCAGCGCCATACGGCGACGTTCGGTGATGTCCTGCACCGTCCCCCGCAAGCCGATGATGGTGCCGCACTGGTCACGTACCGGTTCGCCCCGCGCGGCAATCCAGCGTGACGGCCCGCTACCATCGGGCGCCTCGAGTTCGAGGTCGTAGGGAGTGCCGTCACGCGAGGCACAGCGAATGGCCTCGTCCAGCCGGCGTACGCTTTCAGCGGTATACAGCTGATGCCGCCAGCGGATATCCGGCGTCGGGCCCTCCTGACTGCGCCCGAAAATTTGAAAGGCCTCGGGCGACCATTCCTGCTCGGCTGAGCTGAAGTCCCACCGCCAGCTTCCCAAACGGGCGAGACGGTGAGCGAGCCGCAGCTCCGCCTCCTCCTCTGCCAGTCGGGCCAGCAAGCGATCATGGGCGCGCCGCTGTGCGTCGATGTCAACGAACAGGCCGGTAAGCCCGGCCACCTCGCCCGCCTCGAACGTCGCCTCCGCAAGCACCAGCAGGATGCGCTCGATGCCGTCGGCATCGATCACACTGAGTTCCAGTTCGAATCCGACGCCGTGGGCCAGACTGTTGTCGAGCGCGTTCTGCAGCCGCTCACGGGACTCCGGCACGAACGCTGCCATGGACTGCGCCAGCGAAACCGGCTCGCTCAGGGAGTGCCCCAGCAAACGGTAGATGCCCTCCGACCAGGAGACTGTCCGGGTCTTGGCCTGCAGCGACCAGATGCCGATCCGCGCCTTGTGCTCAAAGGCACGCAGTCCGTCATCGGCACTGGGATGCACGGACAGCGTCGCGGGACTGCGGGGATCGTTCATACGGCTTGAGGCGTCGGGGAGTGGGTTGCGGCAAGGCGCGGGGGTTTCCAGGCCACACTATCGGCGGTGATCGCCACAATTCGCTCGGCGGCGTGACGAGAGGGCGGGCGGCTCTGACCAGTGGCGACCGCCCCCCGGCAACCCCGACATTCAGCCGCGGCGCGCCACCCATTGTGCCGGCGACCAGTCGCCGGGCAGGTCGTCACCCTTGGCCCGGTTGTTCTCCCATTGCATGGGCTGCAGATTGTCGAGCGCGTCGGTGCCGCCACGGGCTACCGGCTGGATATGGTCAATCTCCCAGCCGACGCCGCCCGGCCGGCAACGACCGTATTGGTCACGCACCATGATGGCGCCACAGATATCGGCACGGACGAAGGACGGGTCCATGCCGGTGAGCCGGAGCCCGCGCTGCCACACCGCCTCGACGGTGGCTGCGTCGAATGCCGTGCCTGTCATGGTGCTGCCGGGTGCGCGCCCCATCGCCCTCTCCTGGCCCCTGTGGATGACGATCCACCGCCATCGGATTGCGGTGCTCCTTAAATAAAGACGGCTGACGCGGCGGAATCCGCAGTCGACTTTAGACGTAGGCCGGCCACGCCGGTTGGCCGATGCGAACCAGACCGTTCACACTGCCCGCACTTTCACCGTGTCCGAGCCCGGCCCTGTGTCTACGTTGTCGATCACCGACGATCTCGAGATTGCCACCGACGAGGTGGTGATCACCGCGATCCGTGCCGAGGGTGCGGGCGGCCAGAACGTCAACAAACGGTCGTCCGCCGTCCACTTGCGCTTCCATATTGGCGATTCGTCGTTGCCCGAGGCGGTCAAGACCCGGTTGCTGGCGATGCGCGACCACCGCATTACCGACGTCGGCGAGATCGTGATCAAGGCACAGGAGTTCCGCAGCCAGGAACAGAACCGGGTCGCAGCGTTGGCACGCCTGACCGACCTGCTGCGTCAGGCGGCGACCGTGCGTCCGGCGCGACGCCCCACCCGGCCCACGCGGGCGTCTCGTCAACGCCGACTCGATGGCAAGGCCCATCAGGGCCGGGTCAAGCGGCTGCGCGGACGCATCGAGGACTGAGCGGCAAGACCCAAAAAAGGCCGCCGGCGCTATCGCCGGCAGCCTCCGATCACGATGATCGTTTCAACGACGCATCACTCGGCCGGCACGTCCACTTCCAGCGCATTGTGGACGTCCTTGACGCCATCCAGTCCGGACACCACTTCTTCCGCCAACGCGGCATTGGCATCGCTCTCGACGTCACCGGAGAGGGTCACGATGCCCTGGTCGGTTTCGACGCTGATGGCCAGCGCGCTGAGTTCACCATGGGCCGCCAGTGCCGCCTTGACCTTGGTGGTCAGTGCGGCGTCGGAAACGTAGGCGCCGGCCTGGTCCATTGCCGAGGGCTCGTCATGGGTTCCGGCAGCCGTCGCCATCATCGGGGATGCGGCGAGGCCGAGGACGGCGGTAAGCGCGAGGGTTTTCATTTTCATCACAGTTCTCCTGTTTCAGGTGGAGGCCCGAGGGGACGTGCCCCTCGACCGTGTGGTGACCTGAAGTCACGAACTCACCTTGACAGTGGCGCCCTGAATTGAACGTGAATCACGGCCGAGGGGCCCCGGCACCGCCGGGGATCGGCCGCAAGGCGCGTCTGCGCTGGCGGACAAGCTAGCGTTGGTCGCGCACCGCGCCGGTTCGCAGGCGCAGACCGTTCAGACGGATGAAACCTTCGGCGTCCTTCTGGTTGTGCGCAGCGTGCCCCCGGCCGAGGGGCCCCGGCACCGCCGGGGATCGGCCGCAAGGCGCGTCTGCGCTGGCGGACAACCTAGCGTTGGTCGCGCACCGCACCGGTCCGCAGGCGCAGACCGTTCAAACGGATGAAACCTTCGGCGTCCTTCTGGTTGTGCGCAGCGTGCCCCCGGCCGAGGGGCCCCGGCACCGCCGGGGATCGGCCGCAAGGCGCGTCTGCGCTGGCGGACAACCTAGCGTTGGTCGCGCACCGCGCCGGTTCGCAGGCGCAGACCGTTCAGACGGATGAAACCTTCGGCGTCCTTCTGGTTGTACGCCCCCCGATCATCCTCAAACGTCGACAGGTTGGCGTCAAACAGGGAATCCGGCGAGCGGCGTCCGAGGACCAGAACGCTGCCCTTGTAGAGCTTCAGCCGCACCTCACCATTGACCCGGGTCTGGCTGTCATCAATCGCCCGCTGCAGCATCTGCCGCTCGGGGCTGAACCAGTAGCCGTTGTAGACCAGCGTGGCATACCGCGGCATCAGCTCGTCCTTGAGATGCGCCTGTTCACGATCGAGGCACAGGCTCTCGATGGCACGATGCGCCTTGAGCAGAATCGTGCCGCCCGGGGTTTCATAGCAGCCGCGACTCTTGATCCCCACATAGCGATTTTCGACCAGGTCAAGGCGCCCGATGCCGTGCTTCGCGCCGAGCGCGTTAAGGGTGTCGAGCACGCCGAACGGGCTCAGTGCCTGGCCATTGACCGACACCGCATCACCCTGCTCGAAGCCGATGGTGATCTCCTCTGCCGTCTCGGGCGCCGCCTCGGGACTGGTGGTCCAGCGCCACACGCCTTCATCCGGGCTCCACCAGGGATCTTCCAGCCCGCCCCCTTCGTAACTGATGTGCAGGGCGTTGGCGTCCATGGAATAGGGTGACCCGCCATCCTTCTTCTTGGCGATGGGGATCCCGGCATCGGCCGCATAGGCGAGCAGCTTTTCGCGCGAGTTGAGGTCCCATTCACGCCATGGCGCAATCACTTTCACCTGCGGCCACAGGGCGATGGCCCCCAGCTCGAACCGGACCTGGTCGTTCCCCTTGCCGGTGGCGCCATGGGCGATGGCCTGGCAACCGGTCTCTCGGGCGATCTCCACCAGTCGCTTGGCGATCAGCGGTCGCGCGATGGAGGTGCCCAACAGGTACTCGCCTTCGTACACCGCATTGGCGCGGAACATGGGGAACACGAAATCGCGAACGAACTCTTCCCGAAGATCGTCGATGAAGATTTCCCTGACCCCGAACTGCTCTGCCTTGGGTCGCACGTGATCCAGTTCCTCGCCCTGCCCAATATCGGCGGTGAAGGTGACCACTTCGCATTGATAGGTGTCCTGCAGCCATTTGAGGATGACGGAGGTATCCAGCCCGCCGGAGTAGGCGAGCGCGACTTTCTTGATGGCTGACATGCGTGAGGATCCGGCGGAGAACAGGGAATTGAAGACCCGTATTATAGAGCCGCGGCTACACTAGCCCGCCAAGCCGGTATCCCCCAACGATGAACGCGCCTGCCCCAAAACCGAAGATCGGCCACCGTTTCCGGGGCTTCCTGCCCGTCGTGGTGGATGTCGAGACCGGCGGGTTCAACAGCGGAACCGACGCGCTGCTGGAGATCGCGGCGGTGATCCTCGGCATCGACGAGCAGGGGCAGCTGACGCGGGCGCAGACGGTGGCTGCGCATGTGGTGCCGTTCGAGGGCGCCAATATCGAGAAGGCGGCCCTGGAGGTCAACGGGATCAAGGTCGACAACCCGCTGCGACTGGCCATACCGGAGCGCGAGGCACTGGAGAAGATCTTCCGGCCGATCCGCCAGGCGGTCAGTGAAAACGGCTGCAAGCGGGCCATCCTCGTGGGCCACAATGCCCATTTCGACCTCGGCTTCGTCAACGCAGCAGTAGCGCGCACCGCCTACAAGCGCAATCCGTTTCACCCGTTCTCGGTCTTCGACACCGTCACCCTGGCCGGTGCTGCGCTGGGCCAGACGGTGCTGGCGCGCTCGCTGATCGCTGCCGGGCTGCCGTACGACCCGGCGGCGGCTCACAGCGCGCTGTATGACGCCGAGCAAACCGCTGATCTGTTCTGCCAGCTGGTCAATGCCCAGCGCCCACTCTACGAAGCGGCGCGCGACCGCCAGCAGCCCGACACAGTCGCGGCGGATGTGGTGCCGTGAAACGTTGGTTGACCCGCCTTGCTGCCGGGCTGTTCGTGCTCGGACTGGTGGTCATCACCGTCGTCAAGTTGCGCTACGGGGGCGGCAGCAGCTTTCCCCAGCGTGTTGCCCCTGGGCCGTTGGTCGATCCGGCGCGGCTTGAGGTGGTGGCCGAACTGCCGACACCTCCGGGCAATATCGCCGTCGCCGCCGATGGCCGACTGTTCGTCACCCTGCATCCGGAGGCACACCCGGCGTGGAGCGTGGTCGAGATCGTTGACGGCGAGATGAGACCGTTTCCGACGCTTGCCTTCCAGACCGGCGAAGGGGAGCCGCGCGCCTTCCGCGACGTTCTGTCGTTACGGGTCGATCAGCAAAATCGGCTGTGGACACTCGACAACGGCGGCCACGGCCTCAAGCCTGGCCGCCTGCTGGCCTTCAGCCTTGCCAACGGTGCCGTCGTACACGAATTCCGGTTCCCGCGGTCGCTCGCAGGTCTCGGCTCCCACCTCAACGATTTTCAGGTGTCGGCAGACGGCCGTTACGTCTTCATCGCGGACGCCAGCTTCTTTGCCCAGACGCCGGCCTTAATCGTCTATGACACCCAGCAACGACGCGCCCGGCGCCTGCTGCAGGGCCATTTTTCGGTTGCGGCCGAACAGTTCACCCCGCGAGTCCAGGGCCGGCGGATGGAGGTGCTGGGGCTGCTGAGCATTCGTCCGGGGGTCGACTCCATCGCGCTTTCGCGTGACGGCTACTGGCTCTACTTCGGCGCTGTGACCGCGCAGTCCCTGTACCGCGTCCAGGTGGCCGACCTGCTCGATATCAGCCTTTCGCCGGGCGCATTGGCGCAACGGGTACAGCGGTTCGCGCCGAAGACGGTGACGGACGGGCTCACCAGTGACCGCGACGGGCGCCTCTACCTGTCGGATCCCGAAGGCTCCCGTATCGTCGTCCTGTACCCGGATGGCCGCATGGAAACCCTGCTGCAGTCGGACCGGCTACGCTGGCCTGACGGCTTCAGCTTTGGCCCCGAAGGCGACCTCTACATCGCCTGTTCAGCGCTGCATCAGGTGCTGGGCCGCCTTCCCTGGCAGGTCAAGGCGGCGGGCCCCTTCCCGATTTTCCGGCTTCCCCTGGGGGTTGATGCCACAGCGGGGCACTGAGGCGTTCGGGTACAGGGCCCTCGCCCACGGCTTGGCGCATGTCATGCAACCGTCATGACAGCGTCATGTTGGCGTTATGGCGGCTTCATAGAGTTCGCGCCATCTTCAACCGGAGATGGGTCATGTCCGCCATCGTCGAATCACCGTTCACCGCTACGCCCCGTGCCCGCTTCGAGGTCAGCTTCGCGCAGACTGCCGCCGAGGTGCTTGAGACCCAGCGGCTGCGCTATCGCATCTTCGCCGGGGAGCTCGGCGCCCAATTGAAGGGCGACGGCATCGACTGCGACCAGTACGATCGCTTTTGTCGGCACCTGATGGTGCGCGACACCCTCAGTGGTGAGGTGATCGCCTGTACCCGCATCCTTACCGATGATCAGGCTCCGCACGCGGGTGGCTTCTATTCCTCGGGCGAATTCGATCTCGCCATGGTCGACAGTCTGCCAGGCCGGGTCATGGAGATCGGTCGGACCTGTGTCGATGCGGAATACCGAGGGGGTGCCGCCATTGCCACCCTGTGGCAGGGCATCGCCGCCTATATCACTGGTCATGGCTTCGACTATTGCTTCGGCTGCGCCAGCATCGGTCTCGAGGACGGTGGTAGCAGCGCCCACGCCATCCTCAATCAGATTCGCGGCAAGTACCTGGCGCCGGAGTACCAACGGGTACGGCCTTACATCCGCCTGCCGGCCGCTGACCACCGCCCCACCGACAAGACGCGCCTGCCACCGCTGCTCAAGGCCTATGTGTCACTGGGTGCCAAAGCCTGTGGCGAGCCGTACTGGGATCGCGACTTCAACTGCGCCGATGTCTTCATGCTGCTCGACGTGTCGGAATTGAATCCGCGCTACGCCCGCCACTTCCTCGGCCGCGAGACCACCGCCGCCGAACCGACGTCACTGGCCGCCTGAGATCATGCTCCTGCGTGCGTTTCGCCTGCCGTGGCTGCTGGCGCATCTGCTGCTGGGGTTGCTGCTCTGCGTTGTGCTCGGCATTGAAGGCGGCCGCCGACTCTCGCCCGAGCGTATCGGCCAACGCTGGGCCCGACACCTGTTGCGAATTCTGGGGATTCGTCTGCGGGTCCACGGACAGCCGTGCACCGGCGGCCACCTGGTGGTGGCCAACCATGTGTCCTGGGTTGACATCTTCGGCCTGATCGCCAGCCAGCCGACCCGCTTCGTTGCCAAATCTGAAGTGCAAACCTGGCCGGTGGCGGGCTGGCTGGCCGATGCCATCGGCACCTTCTACATTCGACGGGGCACGGGCGGGTCGCGGCCGTTGCTGGCGCGGTTGACCCCGTTTCTGCAAGGCGGCGGCACCGTTACCGTGTTTCCGGAGGGAACCACGACTCGCGGCGTCGACGTCCTGCCGTTCCACCCGCGACTGTTCTCGGCAGCCGTGGAGGCCCAACGGCCGGTGCAACCCGTCACCCTGCGATACGGATCGCCGGCGGCCGGTGCGGCGGTGGTCGCGTTCGTCGGTGATGACGAACTGGTACGGCACCTCTGGCGCCTGTTGCGGGTGCGACACCTGTGGCTCGACCTGTTCTACGAGCCGCCGCTGCACCCCGAATTGGGTCGCGACGAGCTCGCCGCCAGCGCCGAAGCGGCGATTCGCCAACGCTTGCATCCAGGTCTGGCAGAACCGCAACCGTCAGCCGAGGCGACGCCGGCAACCCGGCGAGTCCGCCGCCATCTCACTGCTTGAGCCCGGGCACGGCGGTACACTACGCGTCCGTTTGCAGTTGGTGCGCCCCGTATGTCCGAACCCACGCCGCCATCCCGCCGCCCTGCACCGCTGATCGCGGGCGAGAAGCTTCGCGGTGCCGACAAGATGGCGCGCATCCCGGTGAAGATCGAGGCCACCGTCAGCGCGCCGCGCAAACCGAACTGGATTCGCGCCAAGCTCGGCGATGCCAGCGAAGTTCAGCGGATCAAGGCCGCCCTCCGCGACAATGACCTCCACACCGTCTGTGAGGAGGCGAGCTGCCCCAACCTCGGCGAGTGTTTCAGCAAGGGCACCGCCACTTTCATGATCATGGGCGCCATCTGCACCCGTCGCTGTCCATTCTGCGACGTCGCCCACGGCCGCCCCAATCCGTTGGATGCCGACGAGCCGCTCAAGCTGGCCCGCACCATTCGTGACATGCGCCTGCGCTACGTGGTCATCACCAGCGTCGACCGCGACGACCTGCTCGACGGTGGCGCCGGCCATTTCGCTGCCTGTATCCGCGAGGCGCGGGTATTGTCGCCCTCGCTGGTGATCGAGGTGCTGGTCCCCGATTTCCGCGGCCGCATGGACCCGGCGCTGACCATCTTCCGTGATGCCCCCCCGGACGTCTTCAATCACAACCTCGAAACCGTGCCGCGCCTCTATCGCCAGGCGCGTCCCGGCTCCGACTACGACTGGAGCCTGGACCTGCTGGAGCGGTTCAAGGGGTTGCACCCTGCGGTTCCGACCAAATCGGGCCTGATGCTTGGGCTCGGCGAAGAGATCGAGGAGATCGAGCAGGTGATGCGGGACCTTCGTGCCCATGGGGTCGACATGCTGACCCTGGGCCAATACCTGCAGCCCAGTCGTCACCACCTTCCGGTCGCGCGGTTCGTTCATCCTGACGAGTTCGACCGTCTGCGTGTGATCGGCGAGAAAATGGGCTTCTCCCATGTCGCCAGCGGCCCGATGGTGCGATCCAGCTACCACGCCGACCAGCAGGCCGAGGGCGTGCTGCACACCGTGGCAGCCTGAGCCATGAGCGTGACCCATATCGAGGAAAGTCAGGTCCGCAAGTTTGCGGCCGTATATGCCGAGGCCGTGCTGACCTGGATCGACAGCCAGGAAGAGCAGTGGGTGACCTGGGACGGCCTGTCCCACCGGTTTGATTTCGTCTCGGTGGAGCGCGATGCCGATGATGCCAGCCGCCTGATCGTGCTCACCATCAACGAGCACTGGCAGCGACAGATCGGTGAGGTCGACGAACTCACCGACCCGGAGCACCGCTATTTCGACGCCGAGGCGCTTCGCAACGCCATCGAATACCAGCTGACCGAAGAGGGCATGGGCGAGCGCATCCTCAAGGGCTATCTCGAACAGCTGGCCCGACTAACGGCACAGCTCGACGCTGACTTCGACGACGATGAGGCGGAGACCGACGACGGCCTCAGCGACGAGGAACCGCCGGAAACCTGATCGGTGCCAGCCGCCGCCGACGGTCAACCCGACCCACCGGCGGCGGCATCGCGGCCGGTTAGCGTGAGGTCACGCGGAACTCCACCCGCCGGTTCTCGGCACGGCCCGCTTCCGAGGCGTTGCTGGCAACCGGATTGCCCTCGCCATACCCGTTGGCCATCAGGCGATCGCCGGCGATGCCATTGGCCATCAGGTAGGCACGCACTGCCTCCGCGCGCTTCTGCGATAGCTTGAGGTTGAAGACCTGGGTTCCCAGGGCGTCGGTGTGGCCGGCAATCTCGAGCTTGAGGGTCGGCTGTCCGCGGAGCCCTCCTGCCATGTTGAGGAGTGTGTTGCGGGCGCCCGGGGTCAGGCGATCGGATCCGAACTCGAAGTTGACGTCGGGAAATACCACCACCTGCTGCACCACACAGCCCGCGGCATCGACCCGCATGCCGCGAGGCGTATCGGGGCAACGATCAGCGGTATTGGCAACGCCGTCGCCATCGGCATCCAGCGGCGCGGCGGGCGCCGGCGTCACCATCGCGGCCACCGGCTCGGGGGGACAACCGGTACTGAGCACTGCAACCCCGACCGGGGTACCAGGGCAGGCATCACGGTCATCGGTGACACCATCACCATCACTGTCGGCCGGCAGCGGGCACCCACGACCATCGATTTCGCGTCCCAGCGGTGTGCCTTCACACTGGTCGCGGCCATCAATCACGCCGTCATCGTCGGCGTCGCCGACCGCGACTGCGGTGCTGAACGCCACTTCCACCCCCAGCGAGATCCGCGTGTCGACGTAAAAATCCTCGTCCGCCCTTGGCGGGGTGGCAAAAACCCCGATGCGGTCGTTGAAGACGCCGTAAGCACGGGTCTCGCCTCGCAGGCTGATGTTGCGGAATGGCGTGGCGACGCGCATGCCGAGGCCGAGATTGACCATCGGGAAGGTCTTGTCGAGGAACTGCGTGTCCTCATAGACGGCACCGCCGCCTCCGATCAGATAGGGATCGACACCGGCGCCGGCAAAGGGGCGCCAGCGAAGATCCAACCCGACCCCGTGGAAATAGTCGTTGACGGCGTCGCTTTCGTGATCGATGTAACTGCCGAAGCCGCTGAACTCGATATCGATGCGCGCTCGTTCCCAGTCGGTCGGGAGGGTCCAGCCGAGGGCCGCCGACCAACCTCCAGCGTCATCGAGATCGGGACGGGCATCATCAGAGAACACGTAGTGCCCCATGAGCGCGCCGTAGAAGCGGTCGCTTTCGGCCTGTGATACGCCGGCCGCCAGGCACAGCGCCAGAGCGGAAAGGTGAAGAATTCGCATACGGGTCTCCCTTTTCATTCGAATGTCCTTATGCCGCGCGAGGTACCACCCACGCACTGCCGAGTATAGTACGGGCCGATCCGCGCTCAGGATGCACACCGCACCCGGAGCGTCGTCGCCTTCCAGGAGTCCGTGTGCGCATTTGGTCCATCGCCCTGCCCCTGATGTTGAGTGTCGGCAGCGTGTCTGCGGGGCCGCCAGCGGCCCCCCGCGGCGACGCCACCGTGACGGCACCCGATGGCACCGGGATCGCGGACCCCTACCGGGCGCTGGAAGACGACAGCGATGCCACCACGGCCTGGGTGGCGGCACAGGCCACCCATAGTGAAGGCTATCTGTCGCAGCTGCCCGAGCGCGCTGCCTTGCGGACTCGCCTCGCGTCGCTCTGGCAGCAACGCCGACGCGATGTGCCGGTGGTGATCGGCGACCAATGGTTCTTCACCGAGCACGATGGCATCCGCAACCAGCCGGTCCTGCGTGTCGGACGGCTGGACACCGACGACAGTCGGGTGCTGCTCGACCCCAACCAGTGGTCAGACGATGGCACCGTTGCGCTGACCGACTGGCGCGTCTCGCCGGATGGCCGCTACCTGGCCTACGGTCGCGCTGAAGCGGGCTCCGACTGGAACACCTACGTCATTCGCGACATCCGACGCGGTGTCGACTTCCCGGGCAGGCTGTCCCGCGTGAAATTCTCCGATCTGGCCTGGGCCGCCGACAGCAGCGGCATCTTCTACTCGCGCTACCCGGACCCGCCTGCAGACGATGTCGAAGCCGACGCGTTCGATCCCCTCACGCATCAGGCGCTCCATTTTCACCAGGTCGGCACGTCAGCCGACGACGATGTTCGGGTTTACGCGCGGCCCGAGCATCCGCGCTGGGGCATCGGCGGACAGGTCAGCGAGGATGGGCGTTACCTGGTGATCAGCCTGTGGCGCGGTGCGGCCGGGGAGAACGCCGTCACGGTACTGCCCCTGAACGACGCGGAAACACCCTGGCTCGACGCCGAGCCGATCGTCCTGGTCGATCACTTCCGTGGACGCTACGACTTCATCGGCAATCTCGGCCCGGTGTTGTACTTCATTACCACCGAGGGCGCCGCCCGCGGCCGACTGCTACGGGTGCGACTGGACCGCCGCCCCTACCGGTTCGAAACACTGGTGGCCGAGGCGGCCGACACGCTGGATGCCGCCGTGTTCGCGGGCGACCGCCTGGTGCTTCGATACCTGCATGACGCCACGCATCGACTGGTCAGCATCAACCGCGACGGTGGCGACCGCCGCATGCTCGCCCTGCCGGCGCCCGGCACGGTGGCCGCCCTGCAGGGGCGGCAGGACCATCCGCGCCTGTACGTCAGTTACACCGCGTTCAACCAACCGTCCACGGTGCTGGCGGAGGATACCGGCGCGCTGACACCGCTGTGGCCGGAAAGCCTCGGATTCGATCCTGCTGACTATGTCACCCGCCAGGTTTTCTTCCGAAGCCGCGACGGTACGCGGGTCCCCATGTTCATCAGCCATCGCCGCGATCTGCCGCGCGACCGGCCGCACCCGACCCTGCTCTACGGCTATGGCGGCTTCGATATCTCGCTGACGCCCCGCTTCTCGGTCAGCAACCTGGTGTGGATGGAAACGGGTGGCGTCTATGCCGTGGCCAATCTGCGCGGTGGTGGCGAATACGGCCGCGCCTGGCACCAGGCCGGCATCCGCGCCCGCAAACAGAATGTGTTCGACGATTTCACCGCCGCCGCCGGCTACCTGATCGATCGGGGCTGGACCCGGGCGGAACAACTGGCCATCCACGGCCGCTCCAACGGCGGCCTGTTGGTCGGTGCCGTGCTCAATCAGCATCCCGACCTGTTCGCGGCTGCGGTCCCCTCGGTGGGGGTGATGGACATGCTGCGGTTCCATCGCTTCACCATTGGCTGGGCCTGGACCGGGGACTATGGCGACCCGGATGATCCCACCGACTTTGCGGTCCTGCGTCGCTATTCGCCGTATCACCGCGTTCGTCCGGGCACCCGCTACCCGCCGGTGCTGATCACCACCGCGGACCACGACGACCGCGTGGTCCCGGCCCATTCCTACAAATATGCGGCCGCCCTCCAGCACGCCCAGACCGGCCCCGCACCCATCCTGTTGCGGGTGCAGCGTCAGGCGGGGCACGGGGCCGGCACTCCCCTGTCGGCACGGATCGACGAAGCAACCGACATCCTCGCCTTTCTGCGCCATCACACCCGCGCGCCGGCGAACGACTGACCGGTTCGCCGCTCGCCAGCGGCCGGTTGGCAATTGCGAGCATCCATACGGCAGCGTATGGTGGAGCAAGCTCCGGCCACCGAATCCGCATGAAACGCTCCCCTTCCCCTACCGCCACCGAATCGCGACAGAGCCTGTCTGCCACCGACTGGGCCGATGCCGCCCTCGAAGCCATGGCGCAGGGCGGCATCGAGAGCGTGGCGGTGGAACCGTTGGCCCGTCGCCTGGGGGTCACCAAGGGCAGCTTCTACTGGCACTTCGCCAACCGCGAGGCGCTGCTGCAGGCGGCGCTAGCGCGCTGGGAGCAGCAGGAAACCGATGAAATCCTGACGCGGGTCGGCCCCGAACCAGACCCTTACGAGCGCATTGTCAAAATCTTCAAGGCGGCCAATTCCAGCTATCGGTCCGGTCGCCTGTATCTGGCGATCGCCGCCGCCGAGGACCACCCTGCCGTCGCCAACATGGTCCGCCGGGTGTCCGAGCGCCGCATCGGTTATCTGCATGACTGCTACCGCGCCCTCGGGTTTGACGATGGCAGTGCCCGCCAGTGGGCACTGTTTGCCTACGCAACCTTCATGGGCAATCTGCAGATCCGCCGCGATACGCCGGACGCCATGCCCCAAGGGCAGGCGTTCAGCGACTACCTCAAGCTGATGATCCGCACCCTCATCCCGCGCACCAGCGCCGACCGAAGCCCCCCCGATACCTCGACCCCGGTGTCCCGGTCGAGTGCCGAAACCTGCTAGATCGGAGACCTGTCATGTTCATTCTCGCCGCCGTTCTCGTCACGCTGCTGACCGTCTGGGCCCTCGCCTTCGTCGGTGCGCCCCTGCTGATCTGGACCCTGGCGGCCGGCGCCGCGCCGGTCATCCTGTTCCTGCTCGGCACCCTCGGCCCCCTGACGCTCGGACTCTGCCTCGCACTGTGGCTGCCGCTGGCGCTGCTGCTCAACCTACGGCCGCTGCGGCGCGCCGTGATCACCGCGCCGATCTTCGCGGTTTTCAAGAAGGTGCTGCCAGAGATGTCGTCGACCGAGCGCGAAGCGCTGGAGGCCGGCGACGTCTGGTGGGAGGCGGAGATGTTCCGCGGTCGCCCGAACTGGAAGCAGCTCACCGACTTCCGCTACACCGCGCTAACCGAGAAGGAGCAGGCCTTTCTCGACAATGAGTGCGAAACCCTCTGCCAACTCTGCGATGACTGGAAGATCGAGTTCGAGGACAAGGATTTGCCGCCGGAGGCCTGGCGATACATCAAGGAGAAGGGGTTCCTCGCCATGCTCATCAAGCAGGAGCATGGCGGTCTCGGCTTTTCGGCCGTGGCGCAGTCGGCGGTGGTGACCAAACTCGCGACCAAGAGCATTGCCCTCGCCGTCACCGTAATGGTGCCCAATTCGCTGGGACCCGGCGAGCTGCTGATGCACTACGGCACCGATGCGCAGAAGCGCTATTGGCTGCCGCGCCTGGTACGCGGCGATGAGATTCCCTGTTTCGGCCTGACCGGCCCGGAAGTGGGCTCCGACGCCACCGCCATGCCCGACAACGGCGTGGTCTGCTACGGCGAGCACGAGGGCAAGAAAGCGTTGGGCATCCGGCTCAATTTCTCCAAGCGCTGGATCACCCTGGCGCCGGTTGCCACCGTTGTCGGTCTGGCGTTCAAGCTGCGGGATCCTGACGGTCTCCTCGGTGATGGACAGCAGCAGGACTTCGGTATCACCTGTGCCCTGATCCCGGCAAACCATCCGGGCGTGCGGATCGGCCGTCGTCATTTTCCCGGCGCCGCGTTTCACAATGGTCCAATCTTCGGAGAGGATGTCTTCATCCCGCTCGACTGGATCATCGGCGGCCCGCAAATGGCCGGCAAGGGCTGGCGGATGCTGGTGGAGTGCCTGTCGGCTGGCCGTGGCATTTCACTGCCGGCACTCGCCACCGCCGCCGGGCAGGCGTCCTACCGCATGGTCGGCGCCTACGGCCGAATTCGCCGACAGTTCAAGGTGGCCATCGGCCAGTTCGAGGGTGTTCAGGAGGCGACCGGGCGCATTGCAGGCCTCACCTACACGCTTGAGGCGACCCGTCTGCTGACCGCCTCGGCGGTGGATCACTGCGCCCCCAGCGTGGTGACAGCAATCGCCAAGTACCACATGACCGAAATGATGCGTCGGGTGGTCAACGACAGTATGGATGTGCTCAGCGGCCGTGCCGTGCAGCAGGGCCCGCGCAACCCGCTGGCGACGGCCTACAAGGCGACGCCGATTGCCATTACGGTGGAGGGGGCCAACATCCTCACCCGCAACCTGATGATCTTTGGCCAGGGCGCCATCCGCTGCCACCCGTATGTGTTCCCGGAAATGGAAGCCGCGCGCGCCGATGACCTGGCGGCGTTCGACAAGCTGCTGTTCAGCCATGTCGGCTTCTCGATCAACCGCGCCGTCCGCGCCCTCACCCATGGTCTCAGTGGCAGCGTGCTGGCACGCGCCCCCGCCCCGGGGCCAATGGCGCACTATGGTCGTCAACTGGAACGCATGAGTGCCTCGCTGGCCTTTGTGGCCGACATGACGATGGGGTTGCTGGGCGGTGAACTGAAGCGCAAGGAACGGTTGTCAGCGCGCCTCGGCGATGTGCTCAGCCACCTCTATATGGGATCGGCGGTCATTCGCTATTACCTCGAGCACGATCAACGCGACGATGAGCTGGCCCACGCCCGCTGGGCGCTCGACAACGCGCTGGCCGAGATCGGCCATGCTTTCGAAGGCTTCTTCGACAACTTCCCGATGCGTGGTGCCGCATGGGTGATGCGGCGGGTGGTGTTTCCGCTGGGGAACCCCTACCGCCCGGTGGCCGACGCGCTCAACGCCGAAGTGGCTGATCAGCTGATGGAACCCGGTGCCCTGCGCGATCGCTTGAGCGCACTGGTGTTCCGCAACGGCGGTCCGGAGGACCCGGTGGGACGACTGGAGCGCTGCTTCGACGCCCTGACGGCCAGCGAGCCGGCCTACCTGCGGTTCTACAAGCTGGCCAGCAGCGGCGCGCTGGTGGGCGACCAGGTCAGCGAGCAGATCGATAGCGCGGTCAAGGCCGGCCACCTCAGTGCCGAGGAGGGGGAGCAGGTGCGGCACTACGACGCCCTGCGCTACGACGCCATCCTCACCGACGACTTCACCCCGGCCTACATCCAGGGCGACTTCAGTGCCCGCGATGCCGAGGTGGTGGCGATGACCCGCGAGGCGCGGGTGGCGTAGTGCGCCGGGTCCGGGGTGTGGCCTTTCGGCACCCGCTCAAGTCCGTCCATGGAATGCTCGTCGCTGGACATCCCTGTCCAGCAACGGTCCCGAAAGGCCACACCCCGAACCCGCTGGAGCGGTCGTTTTCACCCAGACGACAAGCAGGCTGGTCGGGGAACGGTCAATCCCGCAGTACGGTGTCCACCGAAATCGCCTTGTGCAGCAGGCGGTGGATCGGGCACTTGTCGGCAATCCCCAACAGGTAGGCGCGCTGTTCGGCATCGAGATCGCCCACCAGTCTGACCTGACGGGTCATACGGTAGTGATCGCTGTCCTCGTCGCGGATGATGTCCACCTGAACATCGTCCAGCGGCATCTCCTTGCGTTGGGCGACCATCAGCACCGTCATCGCGGTACAGGCGGCCAGCGCCGCATCGAAGTAATCGTGCGGGTCAGGACCGAGGCCATCGCCGCCCTGCCCCTCCGGGGCATCGGAGACCAGACGATGTCCCGCCGCTTCGATGACCAGGGCGACGCGACCCTCCGTGCTTTTGAGTGCCTTAACCACGTTGTTTCTCCAGGTGTGCCAAACGTTCGGGGGTGCCGACATCCGACCAGCGGCCATTGAACAGTTCCGCCGTCACCTGCCCCCGCGCCGCTGCCTTTCGCAGCAACGGCGCCAGTTTGAAACTGCCGGCGGGCGCGCCTTCGAACAAGGCCGGGTGCAGTATCGAAATGCCGCTGAAGGTATAGCTGGGGCCGGCATCGACCACCCGTGAGGCGACAAAGCCGAAATCACCCTTGAGATTGTGCGGCGGGTTGGGCACCAGCACTACATGGGCCAGGTCGTTACCGGGTAGGTGCATCCGTGCGAGCCGCTTCCAGTCGAGGCCGCCGACATGGATATCGCCGTTGATCACCAGAAACTCCTGCTCACCCAACAGCGGCAGCGCCCGGGCAATACCACCGCCCGTTTCAAGCGCTGGCCAGCCCTCGTGACTCCACTCGATACGCAACCCGAACGCCTTGCCGCTGCCAAGCATGGGCTCGAACTGCGCCCCCAGCCACCCGGTGTTGATGACCACCTCGCGAATGCCGGCCCGCGCCAGCGCCTTCAGGTGATGGACGACCAGCGGCTGTCCGTGCACCGGCACCAGCGCCTTGGGCACGGTATCGGTTAGCGGCCGCAGGCGGCTGCCACGGCCGGCGCAGAGGATCATCGCCTTCATGTCGACAGCCCGAGACGATCCAGCAGGTCAGCCAGCGGCGCCATCTCGGCATCGACGGCACAGCGCGCGCGCAGGTAGCCAACGAAACGCGGCGCGTCCTCCAGATACTGCGGCTTGCCGTCGCGATAGCGGATACGGGCGAAAATGCCGAGCACCTTGAGGTGCCGCTGGCTGCCCATGCGCTCGGCCTGCAGCCGGAACTGATCTACATCGGGGTCGACCGGCAGCCCGGCTTCGCGCGCGAGCACCCAGTAGCGGCGCAGTCCGTCGTCCACCACGGCCTGCGGCCAACTGATGAAAGCATCCTTGAACAGTGAGATCACGTCATAGCTGATCGGGCCCATGACGGCATCCTGATAATCGAGGATGCCGGGGTTGGGGTCGCTCACCATCAGGTTGCGCGGCATGAAATCACGGTGGACAAACACCGTCGGTTGCGCCAGTGCGGAGTCCAGCAATCGGTCACAGACCGTTTCCCAGAGACCGCGCTCAACGGCATCGAATCGCCGGCCGAGATGGTGTTCGACGAACCAGTCGGGAAACAGTTGCAGCTCGCGGCCCAGCAGCGCACGGTCATAGGCCGGCAGCACCCCTGGCCGGCTTGCCTGCTGCCATCGCACCAGCGCCTGTAGCGCCGCCTCGAAATAGGTCGCGGCGTTGTCAGCACCCAGCACCGGCAGCCAGGTCCGGTGGCCGAGGTCACTCAGCAGCAGAAAGCCGGCCACGAGATCCTGCGCCAGCACCTGCGGCGCATTCAGACCCGCCGCATGCATCAGCGCCGTGACCTTCAGGAACGGCACGCAGTCCTCTTGCGCGGGTGGCGCGTCCATCAACACCCAACTGTCCTCCCCGTCCACCAGCCGGAAATAGCGGCGAAAGCTGGCGTCGGCAGAGGCCGGGGCGAAGCCGGCGGCAGGCCGCCCGAGCTGCTGTCGTGCCCAGTCACGGGCGGCCAGGGCGCGCGCGTCGAGTTCGGTTTTCATCGCAATAGTGTATGCGCCGGCGCGGCCCGGAGCCGGCTGCCGCATTGCGCATCCCGGCGGCGCTACCGATACTGCGCGCCGGCCCCGATTATCCTGTGCTGTGCTCCCTGCTCCCTTCCGAACGGTCGTCGCCGGCCTGCTGCTCGTCACCGGAGTCGCCCGGGCGGCAGAGGGTGTCTGCCCGCAACTGGCGCTTATGGCGGATGCCCCGGAACTCGGCAGCAGCCCCGAGCTGACTCTCACCGCCGACGATGCGGACCTGATCCGCGACGGGGTGTCCTCGCTGCGAGGGGCGGTCGAGCTACGGCAGAGCGACAAGGTGTTCCGCACCGAGGCGCTGCAGTTCGAGCGGGCCGCCAACGAGGTGCGGATGGAGGTCGAATCGGTGTTCCGCAACCCGGAACTGGTGATCCGCAGCGAATCGGCGCGATTCAACCTCACGGACGAGACCGGTACCTTCTTCGGCACCCGTTTCACCCTCCCCGATCGCGCCGCGCAAGGGGGGGCAGACACCCTCCGCCTGTCGCCGGACGGCAACGCCGATCTCAGCGGCGCCCGCTACAGCACCTGCGCCCCCGATGCCGAGACCTGGGCGCTGGAAGCCAGCGAGATCCGCCTTGACCACGAGCGCGGGCTCGGCACGGCCCGCCATGCACGGATCCGCTTCGCCGGGGTGCCGATCCTGTATCTGCCCTACTTCCAGTTCCCGATCGACGGCGAACGCCGCACCGGCTTGCTGTTCCCCACCATCGGCCAGTCCGACAACACCGGCTTCGATGCCCGCTGGCCGGTATACGTCAATCTGGCACCGAACGTCGATGCCACGGTGACGCCGCGCTACATGTCCGATCGCGGCCTGATGATGATGACCGAGGGGCGCTATCTGCTGCGCGAGGGGCAAGGCCTGGTCGGATACGACGTGTTGCCGCAGGACCGAACCCAAAACGACGAAAGTCGCGACTATTTTCGCGCCGAACATCGGGGGCTGATCAATGACCGCCTGGCGGTGGATATCCGCTTTGCCGAGATCAGCGACCAACGGTACTTTGAAGACCTCGGTGGCGAAATCGACCTGTCGGCCATCACCCACCTGGAGCGCAGTGCCCGTCTCACCTATCAAGCGCCCGCGTCCTACACCCTGCTGGCATTGGTACAGGACTACCAGACCATCGCCGCCAACCTGCAGCCGATCGATGAGCCCTACCGACGGCTGCCGCAACTTCGCTTCACGGCGCTGACCCAGGGCTCGCTGTTCAACACCCGCGCCGGCATCCGCTCGGAATACGTGAACTTCGCCCGTGCCGATTCGCTGGAGGGACAGCGTATCGACCTGCGGCCCTTCCTCCGACTCGAACGCGACGAGGTCAGTCGGTATGTGGTTGCTGAAGTCGACTACCGCTACACCGGCTATCAACTCTCAGACGCCAGCACCGGCGATCAGACCCCCGACCGCGCGTTGCCCTCGGTGGGGGTCGAGAGTGGTCTGCGCTTCGAACGCATTACCGACGGTGGCGGCCTGCAGACGCTGGAGCCGCGTCTGTTCTATCTCTACGTGCCATTCCGCGACCAGAGCGAACTGCCCCTGTTCGATGCCGGCGAGCCCGACTTCGACTTCACCCAGTTGTTTGCCCGAAACCGCTTCTCCGGCGATGACCGGGTCTCGGATGCCCACCATGTTGCGCTGGCGGCGACCAGCCGCCTGCTCGACCCGCAGAGCGGCGAAGTCCGCTGGTCTGCCAGCGTCGGGCAGCTCTACCGGATCGAAGCGCCCAACGTGGTGCTGCCGGCCGCTGACCTGCCGGATTCAGGGGCGACCGACTTCATCGCCAGCCTCGACTACCGGCTGTCACGACGGATCAGCGCCAGCGTTGCCAGCCAGTGGTCGCCGGACCAGCGCCGCTTCGACCGCAGCCGCTTGGCCGTCCGCTATCGCGAGGGCGGCCGCGACCTGCAGCTGGGCTACCGCTACCGTCAGGATCTGCTGGAACAGGGCGATATCGCGGCACGACTGCCCTTGTTCGGCGGCTTTGATGCGGTTGGCCGCTGGCGCTACTCGCTGGCCCGCAACCAGAGCCTCGACCTGTTCGCAGGGGTCGGCTACGAAACCTGCTGCTGGGCCTTCAATGCGGCCTACCGTCGCTATCTCGCCAGCACCGACGGCCGCTATGACAGCGGCATCTACCTGCAGCTGGAGCTGAAAGGTCTGACCCGTATCGGCGGCGGCCTGGAAGCACTGCTGCCGGGGGCATCGCGCTCCGACCTGCCCTGATCCGGCAGCCCGGCGATCACGGCCGTCACCGTGCTACGCTTGCGGGGTCTTCGTGCAAATGACTTGCCATGCTCCCATTCCGTACCGCCGGGCTGCTGCTCGGCCTCCTGCTTTCCGTCATGCTCCCGGCCCAGGCCAACGTCCCGCTCGACCGCATCGTCGTGGTTGTCAATGATGGCGTCATCCTGCAAACCGAAATTGACCGCGCCATCGAACAGGCGATGGTGCAGGTTCGTGCCCGCGGTCTCGCCGCGCCACCCGAGGGAGCGTTGCGTGCGCAGGTGCTGGAACGCCTGATCCTTCAGCGACTGCAGACCCAGCGGGCACAGCAGGCCGGGATTCGCATCGACGACCGTGAGCTCAACGAGGTGCTCACCAATATCGCCCGGCAGAACCAGATGACCCTGGCCGAATTTGCCGACGCGCTGCGTGCCGAGGGCACCGACTATCTGGCAGTGCGCGAGCAGATCCGCGAGGAAGTATTGGTCAACCGCCTGCGACAGCGCGAAGTCGACTCCCGCGTCACGGTGACCGATCAGGACATCGATCTGTTCCTCGCCAACCAGCCGGACAACCCGAACGCCGAGTACCGCCTCGCGCATATCCTCGTCAGCGTGCCGGACGGCGCCAGCCCCGAAGCCCGCAACGGGGCCCGTGCCAAACTCGAAGCCCTGCGCGAGCGAATTGTCGCCGGCGAAGATTTCGCATCCATCGCCGTCGCCGAATCCGATGGCCAACAGGCCCTGCAGGGCGGTGACCTCGACTTCCGTGCGGCCGATGCCCTGCCCCAGCTGTTTGCCGATGCCGCCGCCCAGCTCGAGGTCGGTGAACTGAGCCCGGTACTCGACACGGCCAACGGCTTCCATCTGATCAAGCTGGTGGACCAGCGCGGCGGCGCCGAGCGCCAGACCGTCGAGGAGACCCAGGCTCGCCATTTGCTGATCGAAATCAATACGCTGCGCAACGAAGATCAGGCCCGCGCGCTGGCCCGCGAACTTTATCGCCGCATCGAGGCGGGCGAAGGTATCGAGGCCCTGGCGGCGGAATACTCCGACGATCCGGGCTCCAAGAACAATGGCGGCGACCTCGGGTTCCAGCCACCGGGCGTGTTCGATCCAGAGTTCCAGAGCCAGCTCGATGCGCTGGCGCCGGGCGAGGTCAGCGCGCCGTTCAAGACCCAGTTCGGCTGGCACATCGCCGAGGTGGTCGACCGCCGTACCCGCGATGTCACCGAACTGGCCAAGCGTGGCCGTGCCCGTCAGGCCCTGCAGGAACGTCGCGCCGCCGAGGAATATGACACCTGGCTGCGTCGTCTCCGTGCCGAGGCCTACATTGAGTACCGGCAGACCGGCGATCAGCCGGACGCATCCTGAGCCCGACGGCGCCGAGGCCCGCATGGGGCTGCGCCGCCTGCTGATCACCCCTGGGGAGCCCGCCGGCATCGGCCCCGATCTGGTGGTGCAATGCGCCCAGCAGGATGCCGCTGCCGACTGGCGGGTGGTCGCCGACCACACCCTGTTGTCGGCGCGCGCGCGGCAACTGGGACTACCGCTTCAGATCGAGCAGGTGGATCACCGCAGCCCGCCGCAGCCGCAGCGCGCCGGACACCTGCGGGTCTGGCACATCCCGATGGCGGTAGCCGCCGTTGCCGGCCAGCTCGACCCGGCCAATGCCGGCTACGTCCTCGAAACGCTGCGGTGTGCCACCGATGCCTGCCGCCGTGGCGACGCCGACGCGCTGGTCACCGGCCCGGTACAGAAAAGCGTGATCAACGACGCCGGCATGCCGTTCACCGGTCACACCGAGTTCCTGGCAGAACGCTGCGGGGCGCCGCTGCCGGTCATGTTGCTGGTGGCGGACGGCCTGCGGGTGGCTCTGGTCACCACGCACTTACCACTGCGCGACGTCGCCGCCGCCATCACGCCACAACGCCTGGCGCAAACCCTGCGCGTCCTCGACCGGGACCTGCGCCTGCGCTTCGCCCTCAATGCGCCCCGCATTCTCGTCTGCGGTCTGAACCCGCACGCAGGCGAGGGCGGCCACCTCGGCCATGAGGATGCCGAGATCATCGCGCCGACCCTGGCCCGCCTGCGTGCGGAAGGTCTGGACCTGACCGGCCCGGTGCCGGCGGACACGGCCTTCACGCCCCGCTGGCTAGCCGGTGCCGATGCGGTGCTGGCGATGTATCACGATCAGGGACTGCCGACGTTGAAGTACGCCGGCTTCGGCGCTGCGGTCAACGTAACCTTGGGGCTCCCCATCGTCCGCACCTCGGTCGATCATGGGACCGCCCTCGACCTCGCCGGCAGCGGTGAGGCCGATACCGGCAGCTTCTTGGCCGCATTGAAACTCGCCGAGCAGCTGATATGAGCGAGATGCCGCGGGCCAAGAAGCGATTCGGCCAGAACTTCCTGCATGACCCCGGGGTCATCGAGCGCCTGCTGAAGGTGATCAACCCGCTACCGACGCAAACCCTGGTCGAGATCGGCCCCGGTCTGGGGGCCCTGACCGGCCCCTTGCTGAGCCGCTGCGGGCAGCTCGATGTGGTGGAGATCGATCCCGATGTGCTGCCGACGCTGGCGCAGGTCTGTCATGGTCGCGGCGACCTCAGGGTGACCCAGGCCGATGCCCTGCGCGTCGACTATCGGCAGTTCCGCCGCGATACCCGAGCGCTGAGGCTGGTGGGCAATCTGCCCTACAACATTTCCTCGCCACTGCTGTTTCACCTGCTGGGTCAGGCCGAGGCCATCGACGACATGCATTTCATGCTTCAGAAGGAGGTGGTCGACCGCATCTGCGCCGCGCCGGGTGATGATGCCTATGGTCGCCTGACGGTCAGCATCGCGGCCCGCGCCGAGGCACATGCGCTATTCACGGTTGGCCCGGGGGCGTTCCGCCCGGCACCCAAAGTCGATTCCGCCATCGTCCGGCTGCGCCCGCGGGCACCGGACTTCGTCATCGGCAATTGGGTCACCTTCGATCGCGTTGTCGCCCTGGCCTTCGGACAGCGTCGCAAACAGTTGGCGAATGCGCTGAAGCCGATCCTGTCCGCCGCCGAAATCGAGGCCTGTGACATCGCCGCCCAGGAGCGGGCCGAACGCCTGGCGCCGGCCGACTTTGCCCGGCTGGCCGCTCGGGTCGACCAGCGGGGGCTGACAGCAGACAGGCGTCAGGAAAAATAACCCGCGGCGATTCAACCGGCTAGGGAACACTGTTAAGGAAACACTGATCAAGTGTCTGAATTTTGCGCCGCTCCGCACTTGGGCGCCAAGAGTCGGCTGACTTTGCGGTTTTCAGCACGTTTGGCATGAGAATCGCTCAGTTCTTCCCGATATTCGGGCTCTTTCGCATATTTGCCCACTGATTCTGCTTGCTGCAGACGCAATTCATCTGCTGGGCTCGGGGATTCGTCGGGCGGCAATCAGCAGATTGGCCAGCCCGAACAGGCTGTAAAGCTGGGCGGTGTTCTTGAACAAGCCCCGATAGCGAGCCTTCCGATGCCTGAACAGGTTCTTGATGATGTGAAATGGGTGCTCGACCTTGGCACGCAGGCTGGATTTCAGTTGTTCGGTTTGCTGAAGCAGCCGTCCGCCTTCGGTGTCAGGGAGTTTGCGTCGCTTGCCCGGTCGCATCGCGATCTGCCAGGCGACGGTGTGTTCGGGGTTGCACTCTTCCCGCTTCTCCACACCCTGATAGCCCGCATCACCATGGGCGTGTCGCTCTTCGCCATGCAGCAGGGCATGGGCTTGGGTGATGTCAGCCACGTTACCCGCCGTGCCAATGAGGCTGTGCACCAGTCCCGAGGCGGCATCTACGCCGATATGGGCCTTCATGCCGAAGTGCCACTGGTTGCCCTTCTTCGATTGATGCATCTCAGGATCTCGCTCGCCTGCTTTGTTCTTTGTCGAAGGCGAAGCAGCAATCAGGGTGGCATCGACAATGGTGCCTTCCCGCATCAGCAGTCCCTGTTCGGCCAGGTGTCCCTTGATGGTCTCGAAGATCAGCTTCGTCAGCCCGTGGGTTTCCAATAGCCGCCGGAACTTCAGCACCGTGGTGGCATCCGGGGACGACTCCCGTCCCAGATCAATGCCGACAAACCGGCGAATTGCGCCAGAGTCGTAAATCGCATCCTCGATCCCCTCGTCGGAGAAACCAAGACATTGCTGGGCAACGTACATCCGCAGCATGCGTTCACAGCCTAGGGGAGGTCGACCATTGCCCGCCTTCGGGTAGAAGGGATCGATGACCGCAAGCAGTGCAGGCCAGGGCGTTGCGGCATCAATCTTCGATAAAAACCGATCCTGCCGCGTCTGACGTGGCTTGGCGGCATATTCGGCATCAGCAAAGCTGCGCTGCTTCATCACCCTCATCCCCGTGGAATTCGTCAGCAATATTTTCTCATGTCCAGTCAATCGCAAAAAGCGTTTGAGGGGACTTGATCAGTGTTTCCTTAAGCTTCCAACAGAACCTGACCACCGATTCGTCTTCATGCATTCCACCAGCCTCGAGTATCTGCAGTCGCGCCCCCGCGAAAGCGGTGCGGTGAGCGTGCTGCAGAGCCTCGGCCAGGTGCTGGCCGAGCAGGTGGAAGGCCCGCAGTTACGGGCTCTGGCTTATCTCGCGGGTCGCGCTCTCGGTGCCGCCCATCCGATAAGCACCTGCAACACGCTGTCGGATGTCGAGGCGGCCGCCAACCAGCTGCTCCGGCGCATGGATTGGGGCTGGCTCAAAGTGGAGGCCGGCGCCGCCGACGTGCAGTTCCTGCATGGGTGTTCGCCGCTGCGGTCCTGGTTCGGAGCAGACGGCCTGTCCTGGAGCGGCGCTATCTTTGAAGGCATCTATGCCGAATGGCTGCAGCACCTTGGCGCCGGCGAACAGCTCGATCTGCGTCAGGTCGGTGATGCCGAAGGTGTTGACGATGTCCTGCGGTTCCGGCTGGCCCACCAGCATCAGTTTGAACAGGCGTAAGCATTCCCATGGCAAACGACAATCTTGACGACGTTGATCACCTGATGAAGGCCTTGAGCCTTGACGGCGTCCGTTACCGTGACTTCAGCGGTCGTGCCCATCCCCCCAAGCTGAAGCTGATCGGAGGCCGTCGCGAGGCCCTGCCAGCCGAGTCGTCGGCTGCGTCGGCAAGCCCGACCGAGGCGCCGCGGAGCGCGCCATTCATGCCACCACAGGTGGTACCGCCGACAGCGCCCCCGGTCGCGGCAGCCGCACCGGCCACCCCCGTTGTACCGACAGTGACGCCGGTCGAGCCGGTCGCCCTGCCCGACGAGTCTTTGCAGGCCACGTTCTCCCGTCTCATTGCCCGAGCGCCGGCGCCCCAGCCGCGAAAGCTCAAACTGGAACTTCAGCTGCCCCCGCGGCAGCCCGCAGCCCCGGCCCCCGACGTCACCCGCGAACAGCCGACGCTCGGCAGCCTGTTCGATCGCCTCTCAGGTCGCCCCGGGCTGACCACGCCGAAAAAGATCGGCTGACCGCCGTCCGGCGCCCTGGCGCGCCAGCTGGCCCGCACCGGAACGACGGCCCATGCTCAACGACACTGCTGTGCGCAACCCCGAAGATCGCCTGAGCCGGATCTTGGCCTGGTTCATGGTGGGTGCCGCCCTGGCAGTGGGCTGGTTGTTCATCACCGCCCCGCTGTCGCTCTGGTGGCAGGCCGGCGTCGGCGTCGCCACCATCGGTATCGGCTGGGTGATGTCACGGCGTAGCGATGATCGTCGCGTGCTTTATGCGCTGATGGGGGTGTCCACCCTCACCACCACCCGCTACCTCTACTGGCGTGTGACCGAAACCCTGCCGATCGGCGAGGGCTTCGACGCCATCGACCTGTTTTTCGCCACCGGCCTGATTCTGGCCGAGCTGTACGCCTGGGGCATTCTGCTATTGGGGTACTTCCAATCGGTCTGGCCGCTGCAGCGCCGACCCGTACCACTACCGGATGATCTCGACCAATGGCCGACGATCGACGTGTTCATCCCCACCTACAACGAGCCCCTGAAGGTGGTGCGGCCGACCGTGTTCGCCGCAATGGAGCTGGACTGGCCGCGCGACAAGATCAATGTCTACGTGCTGGATGACGGTCGCCGCCCGGAGTTCGCGGCCTTCTGCAAGGAAATCGGCGCCACCCACATGACGCGGCCGGACAACAAGCACGCCAAGGCCGGCAACATCAACCATGCACTGAAGCAGACCCATGGCGAATTCGTCGCCATTTTCGATTGCGACCACATCCCCACCCGCTCGTTCCTGCAGATGACTGCCGGTACCATGCTGCGGGATCCGCGCATGGCGCTGGTGCAGACCCCGCACCACTTCTTCTCCCCCGACCCATTCGAGCGCAATCTCGGCGTGTTCCGTCAGGCACCCAACGAGGGCGAGTTGTTCTACGGCCTGCTGCAAGACGGGAATGACTACTGGGATGCCACCTTCTTTTGCGGCTCCTGCGCGCTACTGCGCCGCAGTGCACTTGCACAGATCGGCGGCATCGCGGTCGAAACCGTCACCGAGGATGCCCACACCTCGCTGAAGATGCATGGCCTCGGCTGGAAAAGCGCCTACATCAATATCCCGCAGGCCGCGGGGCTGGCCACCGAATCGCTGTCGGCACACGTCGGTCAACGCATCCGCTGGGCGCGCGGCATGGCACAGATTTTCCGAGTCGACAATCCGCTGTTCAAGAAGGGCCTGGAGATCGGGCAGCGGCTTTGCTATGCCAATGCCATGCTGCACTTCTTCTATGGTTTTCCGCGCGTGGTCTTCCTCAGCGCACCGCTGGCCTACTTGCTGTTCGACGCAAAAGTGATTGCTGCGCAGGGCCTGATGATCATCTCCTTCGCCATTCCGCACCTGGTAATGGCGATCATGACCAACTCGCGATTGCAGGGGAAATACCGGCACTCGTTCTGGGCAGAGGTGTACGAGACGGTGCTGGCCGTATTCATCATCATTCCGACCACGCTGGCGATGATCAACCCGAAACTCGGCAAGTTCAACGTCACTGCCAAGGGTGGCATCGTCGACCGCGACTATTTCGATGGCGACATCGCCCGACCCTACTTCTACTTCTATCTGGCCAACTTTATCGGTCTGGTGATCGGCAGCCTGCGGATGCTGCTGCCGGGCGCACCGATCGATACCATTGGCATCAACATGGGCTGGACGGCCTACAACCTGCTGATTCTCGGAGCCGCCATCTGCGTCGCGTCCGAAAAGCGGCAGGTTCGCCACGCCGTGCGGGTGCGCTGCCAGGTGCCAGTGGCCCTGCGGCTGCCCGGCAGCGAATCGGTCGAACTGACCGAAACCCTCGATCTCTCCTATGGCGGCTCGGCCGTCCCCGGTCTCGAACACCTGCAGCTGGAGGTCGGCGCCTCGGTCGAAGTCGCGCTGATCCCCGACCATCGACTGGCCTGGACCCCGGCCACCGTGCGGCGCGCCGGTCGCAACGTCGTCGCGCTGGAGTTCGGCGCCCTCAATCCGGAACAGGAAGCGCAGCTGGTCTACGCGCTCTACGGCCGCGCCGATGCCTGGCTGCGCTGGCGTGATGCACAAACCTATGACCGTCCCCTCGTGGCATTGAAAGGGGTCGCCAACTTTGGAAGGCTGGGAACGATGAGATTCTTCCGCTGGATGGGAACAAGTATTCGCGACGCGCTGTTGCGCCGCGGGGGTGCCTCAACCACGGCCGCGACGCTGGCAGGGTTGGCGGCGGCATTGGCATTGGGTGCAGGCATCGGCGAGGCGCGCGCACAGACGGCGACCGACGACGTCCGCGCCCCGGCGGTCGCCAGCGCCGATGCCGGTGCCCGGCTGATCCGCCTCGAAGCGCTTGGCGCCAACGCGCCACTGCGTCTGCGCACCAGCTTCGGACAGTATTCGCTGCCGCTGTCGCTGCGGACCGATCAGGTGGTCGACAGCGCCGAGCTGACCCTGGAGGTCAGCCATTCGCCAGCACTGCGCGCGGACAAGAGTCACCTCAACGTCCTCCTGAACGACGAGCTGGTGGATACCTGGCGACTGACACCCGAGGATGCGGCCGGCGCCCAGCACACCCTCGACATCAATCCGAACCTGTTCCTGCCCTACAACCAGCTCCGATTCGAGCTGATCGCCAGCTATGCCATCGACGAGTGCGAAGACCCCGCCCACCCGACGCTGTGGGCGCAGATCAGCAACCAGAGCGCGTTGCGTCTGAAGCTGGCGCCGCTGCCGATTCAGCCCGACCTGTCGGACCTGCCGGCCCCGTTCTTCGAGGCGGCGGACACTCGCCGCCTGCAGCTGCCGGTGATCATGGGGCCGGCACCCGAAGACGGTGTCATCAACGCCGCCGCCATCATCGCCTCCTGGTTCGGGGCGTTGGCCGACTACCGCGGGGCCGAATTCCCGGTCCGCTTCTCCGAATTGCCGCCGCAACACGCGGTGGTCCTGCGGACCCGGCGCGAAGACGTGCCACTACTGGAGGCACTGCCGATCCCGGAGACCCCAGAGATTCGTGTGATCGCGCATCCGGGAGCCCCGGCGGCACGGCTGCTGGTCATCAGCGCACGGGATGCTGCGGGCGCGCTGCAGGCGGCCCGCTCCCTCGTGTTCGGTAGCGATTCACTGCGCGGCGACCATGCCGACATCGGCGAATTCACCCTGCCGCCCCCGCGCAACCGCAACGATTCGCCGCGCTGGGCCAACCCCGACGCCCCCATCGATCTCGGCGCCTATGCCGACAAGAACCTCAATGCCCGGGGGCTCGCACCCGGGCCAATCAATGTCGACTTCCGACTGCCCCCTGACCTCTTCATGATCTCCGGCAGTGGACCGACGCTGGATTTCACCTTCCGCGCCGGGGGCTCAATTGCCGAGCGATCGGCATTGAGCGTGTTGATCAACAATCATTTCGTCGGCGATGAACAGTTGAAGCGTGACAGTGCCCACAGCCTTGAGCAGCGGGAGCGGATGGTGCTTCCCAAGGCCCATATTGGTCACCGCAATCGGCTGTCGTGGCAATTCCATTTCGTCCGCAGCACCGAAAAACTCTGCGAGGCCTTCAACCCTGACCTGTTGCAGGGCTCGGTGGATCGCGATGCCACGCTGACGTTCCCCCGGCATGCCTACTACGCCGAGATGCCGGAGCTGTCTCTGATGGCCGAAGGCGGCTTCCCCTATACCCGATATGCCGACGGCGCCCAGACCGCCTTCGTCCTGCCGGTCAACGCCGCGGCGCAGGATATCGCCGCCCTGCTCACGGTTGCCGGACACCTCGGCCACCAGGGCAGTGTGCCGCTGATCCGCAGCGTCGTGTTCCGTGACGGCCAGGTGCCGGAGACGCTTGATCGCGACCTGGTCATTGTCGGCCGCAGCGATCGTCTGGGACTGCTGGACCGGCTCAACGGTCACCTGCCGATCCAGTTCGAGGACAGCCGGGTGACACTGCGGCGCGACAGTGTCCTCAGCCGCTGGATCGCCGAGGCCCGGGGTCGCGATCTCGACGGTGCCCGTGCGCACGCCGGGGAGGTTATTCACGACGCCGCTGGCACCCTTGGGGCGGTCATCGGAGCCGCTTCCCCCTGGGCGGCAGAGCGCTCGCTGATCATTTTTACCGCCGCGCCGGGCGGAAACGTCTTCGATGTCAGCCGTGCATTGCTTGATCCGGGCCAGTCGCAGTACTTCGGCGGCGATCTGACCTTGGTGCATGGCGACACCGTCTCTGGATACAGCCTCGGACCCACCTATGCGGTCGGTCACCTGCCCTGGGACTATGCCCTGCGCAAGTGGGTTAGCGAGAATCCCTTGCTGATGCTCCCGCTGCTGATCCTGGCAGTGCTGCTGTTCGGCGCCGCATTGCGCACCCTGCTGCGTCGGCGCGCTGCCCGACGTCACGCCGGTACTGCCTGATCGATGTCGAACTGGATGCCGACGCTGAAGATCCTGACGGCGGCTACCCTGGCGCTACTGTCGCTGGGGTGTCATGCCGGCAGGGCCGATGCTGCGGCCTGGCCCTTCTGGGATGCATTCCGCGATGGCTTCATCCAGGATGACGGTCGCGTCGTCGACTGGACCGAGGGTGCCAGAACCGTCTCCGAAGCCCAGGCCTACAGCCTGTTTCTGGCGCTGGTGGCGAATGACCGCAAAACCTTCGACCGGGTCTTGCGCTGGACGCACGACAATCTTGCTGACGGCAACCTAGGTCCGCAATTGCCGGCCTGGCTCTGGGGCTACGACGCCGAGCAGGACCATTGGGGCGTGATTGATGCCAATTCCGCCACGGATGCCGACTTGTTCATCGCCTATGCCCTGCTGGAAGCGGCACGCCTGTGGCAGACACCGGCCTATGCCGTGCCGGCCCGCGCCCTGTTGCAGCAGGTGATCCAACAAGCCACCGTGCGCCAGCATGAGCAGGCCCTGCTGCTTCCCGCCCCTGTTGGCTTCGTCACCCCGGACGGCACCCGGCTCAATCCCAGCTATCTGCCGCCGTTCCAGCTGCATTTTCTGGCACAGGCCATGCCCGAAGGGCCGTGGGCAGCGATCCTCGCGGACTCCGTGACCGCCTTGCAGGCCAGCACCCCCCAGGGATTGGCGCCGGACTGGCTGTTGCTGACACCCGAGGGCTATCGACCCGACCCCGAGCACGGCACCATCGGCAGCTATGATGCGATTCGGGTCTATCTGTGGGCCGCCATGGCGGTCCCCGGTCTCGACGCGGTGTCGCAGACCCAGATCGCATTGCGCCCGATGCTGGCGCATGTACGCCGGCTCGGCGCCGTGCCGGAGCGCTGGGATGTCGCCAGCGGCCGCGCGGTTGGCGAGGGACCACCGGGTTTTCAGTTCGCGGTCGGCCCGTTGTTGCAGGCCTATGGCGCTGGTGACCTGGCACAACGCGTCCGGTTGGTCGGGGAACGGAGCCGCAGTGGCGCCCTCATCGGCCAGCCCGCCCGGTACTATGACCAGGTGCTGGCCCTGTTCGCCGAGGGTTATCGCGAGCGACGCTACCAATTCGATTCCAAGGGGCGGTTGATACTCAAATGGCACCGCGACTCCAAACACTAAGCGCCCGCCTGCTGGCGCTCGCCCTGCTGACCGGTACCGGTGGTGCCGTCTGGGCAGACGATGCCGCGATCAGCCGCCTGGCCGAACAAGCGCGGTTCTGGGAACAGCGAAACCGCCCGGCGCTGGCAACCGAGAATTGGCAGCGATTGCTGGAGGCTGACCCGGACAACGAGGAAGCGCTCGGCCGGCTCGGGGTACTCGCGAACAGCGCCGGCAACCCCGACCAGGCCGAGGTCTGGGCGGCGCGCCTGCGCGCCGTCAATCCCGATTCCCGCTACCTGCGCGACATCAGCGCCAGCCGGGCAGTCCTGCAGATCGACGCGGCCGGACTGGCGCGCGCGCGCAGCCTCGCCAGTGAACAGAAGATCGTGGAAGCCATCGACGCCTATCGGCGTGCATTCGACGGCGACCCGCCGAGTGATCCGCTGCGGCTGGAGTACTACCAGGTGCTGGCCGCGGACGACGCACGACGGGATGAGGCGATGATCGCACTGGCCACCCTTGCATCCCGCAATCCGCAGTCACCGGAATATGCCCTGGCCCTCGCCCGGCAGCAGACCTACCGGCAATCAACCCGCCGCGAGGGCATCCGTGGGCTGCGGCAACTGCATGACAAGGCGGCAGTCCGCCAGGAAGCCGTCGCCGCCTGGCGTCAGGCACTGATCTGGCTGGAAGCGACACCGGCCGACGAACCCTTGTTCGACCAGTATCTGGCCGTGATGAAGGGCGACGAGGCGATCGGCGCCAAGCGCACCCGGCTGCGCGCGGAGCGCCCGGACTCGCCACAGCGTCAGCGGGATGCCGCGGTGCAACGTGCCTTTGATCGGCTCGAAGCGAGGGCCGATGCCGACGCCGAGCGCCAGTTCAACGCCCTGCTCCGGCAATCCCCCAACAATGCCGGCGCGCTCGGCGGGCTGGGGCTGGTGCGCCTGCGACAGGAGCGCTACGCCGAGGCCGACACGCTGCTGGGCCGCGCCATGGCAGCACAGCCGGCGCAGGCAGGCCGCTGGCGCGAGGCACAACGTTCCGCCCGCTTTTTCACCCGCTTCCGGGCCGCCAATCTGGCGCGCGAAGCCGGTGACGTCGGTACGGCGCTGGGCGAATATCGAGCTGCCTTTGCGGCCGCACCCGCCGACCTCGATCCCAGTCTGCGAACAGCCTACGCCGCGGCGCTGGCAAGCGCCGGTGAAACCGCCGCTGCCGAGCGCGAGCTCCGCACTGTCCTGGCAGCACGCCCGCGCAATGTCGATGCACGCACGCAGTTGGCACAGTTGCTGGCACGCGACGGCCGACTGGAAGCAGCCGAAGCCGTCGCGGCCGATGGCCCTGACAGCGTCCGCGCCGCCATTGCCCCGGCGCAGGCCGATGCCCTGCGCGCCCGCGCCCAGCAGGCAGCCCAGCGTGGCGATGACGAACGCGCTCTGCGCGACCTTCGTCAGGCCCTGGCACTGTCACCGAACAATCCCTGGGTTCGCCTTGACCTCGCCCGTCTGTTGCGTGCTCGTGGCGAGGGACTCGAAGCCGATGCCCTCATCAGCAGTCTGCAGCAGACCCATCCCGATCTGCCGGAAGTACAGATGGCGCAGGCCTATGCATTGGCGGACGCCAACCGCTGGCTGGACGTGCTCTACGAACTGGAACGCATGCCGCTGCAGCAACGCAATGCCGATGCAACGGCCCTGCAACGGCGCGCCTGGATCCAATACCAGCTGGAGCGCGCCAGCATCGCTGCCGAGGCCGGCGCGATGGACATCGCCTATGGCGCCATGGCGGCAGCCGATCGCGCTGCCGGCAATGACCCGGACTATCTCGGTGCCCTGGCCGGTGGCTGGGCCGGTCTCGGCGACCCTGCCCGTGCGCTCAGCTATCTACGCCGAAGCTTCGAGGGACGCCCGGCGAGCGCCGACCAACGCCTGCAGTACGCCGCGCTGCTGCTGCAATTGGGCCAGGACGTCGAGTTCGAAAGCACTGCCGATCTGTTGTTGCGGCAGCCGCTCACCAGCGCGCAGTCCGCAACGCTCGAGGGCCTGATCGTCGACTACCGCATCCGGCTGGCCGACCGCGCCCGAGAGCGCGGTGATCTGGCCGACGCCTATGCGCTGCTGCGCGAAGTGGTCATGCGGCGACCGCAGGAGGCCCGCGTGCAAATGGCGCTGGCGAGGGTGTTCGAGGCTGGCGGTGACCAGACCCAGGCGTTAGCGATCTATGACCGGCTGCTGGCAACCGAGCCTGAACATCGCGAGGCACTCGCCGGCGCCGCTAACAGCGCCCTGGCCAGCGGCGACCCGACGCTGGCCGAGGCACGGGTCGATGCCTTCCGCAAGCGATTCCCCGACAGCGTCGAGGCCGCCGACTTCGCCGGCCGGCTGGCAGAACAGAACGGCAACACTGGTCTGGCATTGCGTCACTACGAAACCGCTGCCGCCCGCCGCGCCAAGACGCCAATCGTGGCATCGGCGCCACGGCCGCCACGGCTGGAGCTGATCAGCGCGGATGACGTCCGCATGCCCCTGCTCCCGCGGCCGGCGGCGGATGCCGACGACTGGCAGGGCGTATTGCCACAACGCCCATTGCAGCCACGGCCATCGACCTTCGATACTTCGGTGCCGCCGCGAGGTGCCGCCGATCCGTTCGCGCCGCGCCAATCCCTGCCGGGCCTGCGCTTGGAAACTTCAACGTCGACCCAATCCCGCCAGCCGCCGGCCCGCCCGCGAGCGGCGTCACCGTCGACGACGCCGAGGGCCACTACCGGCTTACGCCTGAAGGTGGATGACTCTCTCGCCCACACGCCCGGCCGGACACCGACCGCCACCCGAGCAGCGGTTCCGTCCACGGTTCGCTCGGCGACCGCACGCGACACTGGCGGCCGCGGCGTCGACGCGGAAAGCGATCCGCTGGAACGTCTGCGCGCCCAGAACAGCGGTTGGTTGGGTGGCGCCCTGCACTCGCGGGTTCGTGATGGCGAGTCCGGGTTGTCCCGGCTATTCAACATCGAGACCCCCATGGAGCTCCGTGGTGGCGTCAGCCGCGTCGGCCAGTTCGGCGTCCGGGCGGTGCCGGTATACCTGGATGCCGGCAGCATCTCCGGCGAACAGCTGCTGCGATTCGGCGCATTGCCGCTGATCAATGGGGGCGACGACACGCGGTCGCTCAGCGACAGCGGGCTGGCGCTTGGGCTGACCTATCGTGCCGGTACGTTCTCTGCCGATATCGGATCGACGCCGCTGGGCTTCACGGAGGAGCGGCTGACCGGCGGGGTCCGCTGGGCCCCCACCACCGAGGTCTGGCGTTTCGCCTTTGATCTTTCGCGACGCCCGGTCAGTGACAGCATATTGGCCTACGCCGGCATCGAGGATCCGTTACTGGGCGTCACCACCGGCGCCATCAATCGAACCGGGGCTCGGATCGACATCGCCTATGATCTGGGGCGCATCGGGGTTTACGGCAACTTCGGCTTCTCCACCTTTGACGGCCGCAATACCGATGACAATTCCGCTGGTGAGCTGGGCGGCGGCGTCTATGTCCGTGCCCTGCGGGATGGCCGCCGCACACTCACCTACGGGCTCAACATCACCACGTTCTTCTACGACAAGAACCGCCGTTACTTCACCTTCGGCCACGGCGGCTACTTCAGTCCGCAGTTCTTTCTCGGTGTCACCGTGCCGGTGGAACTCAGCGGGACCTGGGGCAAGATCAGCTATCGCCTGAATGGCGCACTGGGGCTGCAGACCTTCCGCGAGGACGGCGCCGCGCTGTTCCCCAACAACGCCAATCTGCAGGCCGAGCTGGAGGACATCATTGATGCCAATCCGGATACCCGATTGGTCGGCGGGTATGCCAGCAGCAGCCAGTCCGGGCTGGGCTATGCCATGGGGGGCGCGCTCGAGTATCGCGTGTCGCCGACACTGTTCGTCGGTGGCGCCGTCGGCTCGGACAACGCACGCGACTTCACCGAATATCAGTTCACCGGCTTCCTGCGGTACTACTTCCATCCGCAGATCGGCGTGCCTGAGGCCCCACGGCCCTTGTCCGCCCACTTCAATTGGGGAGGCAAGTGAAAATGCACAGACTGAAGCGCTACTTGCTGGTTCTGCTGGCCTGCTCGGCCTCCACCGGTACCGCGGTCGCACAACAGGAGTACACCGCCGACCTGCTCGCACAGGGCCAGACTGTGCGCGCCATCGATGAGCTGGAAGCCCAGCTCGGCCAGAACCCGTTTGATCCGGTGACCCTCAACAACCTGGCGGTGGCGCGGGGCGAGCGCGGCGACTTCTTCGTCGCTGCCGACCTGCTGCGACGCGCGCACCGGTTGGCACCAGCACATCCGGTGATCGAACAGAACCTGACACAGGTCGATGCCTGGATCAGCCATCACGCCGACAGCGGCCGTATTGCCCCGCTCACCGAAGACCGCCGTTTGCGTCTGCCACCGGAACCGCCGCCACTCTGGCGCTAAACAGCGGGAACCATTCACGCGAGGTTTGCGTGTCTGATTTCTATGTCTTCGAGATCTGGTGACGCAACGCTCCGAGCCCGCCGTTTTGAGGCCGTGGTGCGTCCGCATCTCGACAGCCTGTACCGTCTCGCATACCGCTTCACCGGCCGTGCCGAAGATGCCGAAGACCTGTTGCAGAGTCTGATGCTCCGGCTACTCCCGCACACCGACACCCTGGTCGGACTGGACCGTCCTGCCCCCTGGTTGGCACGTGCGCTGTACAACCTGTTTGTCGATCAGCATCGCAGCCGCCAACGTCAGCCGCTGGACCTCGGTCATACCGGCGACGATGACGACGGTCTGGATGCCCTGCCGGCGCCCGATCAGAACGGTCCCGAGGCCGCCGTCTCCCGTCTGGATCGATGCCAGTACCTGCAGCAGGCAATAGACCGCCTGCCGCTGCCGCAAAGGGCCCTGATCGCCTGGCACGACATCGAGGGGTACACGCTGGAAGAATTAGCCACCACCCACGACATTCCCATCGGCACCCTCAAGTCGAGACTGCACCGCGCGCGCGCGCGTCTGCGGCGGTTGCTTGACGGAACCCTGGCGCCGGCCGAACGTGTAGAGGGATGAGGACCTGCCCATGAATTGTCACGACTGCCGCCCCCTGCTGGACGATCTGCTGGACGATCGACTGTCGCCACCCCAGCGGATGGCCGTACGCGATCATCTGCATCACTGCGCGTCCTGCAGCGCCGAGCTGGAGGCGCGGCGTGCGCTGTTGTCGACACTGCGGGCATTGCCGGCGCCGCGCCCACCCGCCGGTCTGGCCGCCCGCCTACTGCCGAGGACGCCCCGACGCGCGCCGTACCGCCTGCCGCTGGCAGCCGCGGCCGCATTGCTGGTCGCCGCACTGAGCTGGCAAATGCTGGCGCCGCCGCGCGGGGCGCCCATCCCTGCCGTCTCAACGGCGCCCGTCGACGTCATGGCTGACCCGGTCCGGCTGGTGTTCCGCAGTCCGGAGGCGCTCACCGCCGTCACCATCGAGCTGCAGCTACCGCCCGGCACCCGTCTGGCGCATACCGCCAGCGGCCAACGCACGGTTCGCTGGCAGGTCGACCTGCGCGCCGGCGCCAATCTGCTGGAGCTGCCGCTGATCTACGAGCAGGACCAGGTTGCGGTCGACGCGGTCCTGACGGCGAGTCTGCGCCACGGAGATGCACATCGCCGCTTCGTCGTGCCGGTGCGCCAGCCGGCACCGCCCCCACTCACCGAAGCCCCCGCGCCTGCGCGCGGGCTCGCATCGCACGTTCCGGAGCGTCATCATGTCTAGCCGTTGTGGCAGCGTACTGGCGATCATCTCGCTGCTGGTTCCGCTGTCGGTATTTGCGCAAGGAGGCCACCTCGATGGGTTGGAAATGGATGTGCTGGGTCCGGGCGAAGCGCCCGGCGAATCGATGTCTCGCATCCACCTGCCGGAGACGCTGGGGGACCGTCATGAGCGTCTCGACCTCGGCCTCAACCCCGCCAGCGCGCCGCTGGACCGAACGTTCGGCATGGAGTCAACGGAACCCGCACTTGAGAGCAGCAATGCCCTCGGTGGCGACAAACCCGACCTGCGTCGCCCGCCCGAACCCCCTCCGCTACCTGAGGCCCCGGCACAGCCGACACGTCCCTGAACGTACCCTCGTCGATCATGCGGCACCATGTACCGACCGTTGCCTCGGCTAAGCCGACGCTGGTTGCCCCTGCTGGGGCTGTGGATCGGGCTGGCGGCGGCACAGACGCCCGGCCAGGCGTCGTTTCTGCAAGGCATTGAGGCCTATCGTTCCGGCGACTACGGTGCCGCACTTGATGCCTTCAGGACGGCCGTGGCGGCCGGCCACCAAGACCCCAATCTGCAGTTCAATCTCGGTCTGACCCATTTCCAGCTCGGTCAGTGGCAGGCCGCGCAAGCCTGCTTCGAGACCCTCGCCGCACGACCGGCGTACGCAGCGGTCGCCCGCTATCATCTTGCTCTGCTGGCGGCGCGAGCCGGACACACGGCGGCAGCGGTCGATCACCTGCAGGCGACCGAGCGCCTGGCGAACCATCCGGCCATCCGCGCCCGCGCCCGCGCTGCGCTGCAGCGGCTACGGTCCGATGGCGACGCACCCGCAGCCCGCCAGTACTACCTC
This sequence comes from Flagellatimonas centrodinii, assembly GCF_016918765.2. GTDB lineage: Bacteria > Pseudomonadota > Gammaproteobacteria > Nevskiales > Nevskiaceae > Polycyclovorans > Polycyclovorans centrodinii. The sequence continues at coordinate 2,029,962 of NZ_CP092104.1, read as the reverse complement.
TATCTCGGCAGTGGCCACGATGGCAACCCGTCGCTGATCAGCGACAGTGTCGACCCCGACGGGGTCACCGAGGGTCGACACTATGCTGAAGCGTTCGGCGTGGTGCAGTGGCCGCTGGGCAAGGAGCGCGACCTGCGCAGCAGCCTGTTCGCCCGCAACTATCCGGGCAGTGATCGCAACGACCAGCTTGGCGCCCAGGTCACCCTACGCTGGCACGACGGCAACGGACGATGGCAGGGCCATCAGGCGCTGGGGCTCGAAACCACCCAGCTCGACCACCGCTTCATGCAGTATCTCCTGCACGTCGAGGGCGTTCGCGGCCGCCAGTTGGGCGCACAACGACTGGATCTTCGAGCGCAGGTGAGCGGCATCAGTGCCACCGGCGCCTTTCAGCTGCTGAGCGGTTGGCGGCTTCGCACCGGCCTGCAGCTTTCGCGGCCGCTGGGATCGGCCCGAGGTGAGCTTGATCTGTCAGTGGCCTTCAATGAGCGTCGTGATCTGTGGCTGGGCCCGCAGTTCTTCAGTCAGTCACCGGTGCGTGGTGAGGTCCGCTTCGGGCTGGCTCATGGCACACCGCGCGCACTGTTCTTGCAGTGGACGCTGCGCTACCGCCACAGCCACTATCGCCACCAGAATCGGCAGTTCGACACGGACGGGTTGTTGCAGACCGAGAGGCGTCAGGACGATTTGCTGTCGACCGGGCTGCGGCTCCGACGGCAGCTGAAGCCGTCGGTCAGCCTGCTGGCCGACTACCGCTACGACGACAACGCCTCGACCGTGCCCCTGTTCGACTACGCCCGCAGCACCGTGTCGGTCGGCATCGAGTGGCAGCCCTAGGGGGTCACCGCTCGGCTGACATCGATCATGTACACCGCATCGTTGGTGCGCGCCGGCACCACGGCAATCAGGCGTTGCCGGGGCGACGCGCCGGGATTGACGGGCGGTGGCTCGATGGTCGCCAGGCCGGTGGCATCAACGGCTTCATCGCAGGCCGATGCCAGTTCGAAGGCATACAGGTTGTAGCGCCGGTTGATTTCGTAGACCTGGCCGGCGTAATTGCAATCGTCGATGTCGCGCCCGCCAAAACCGCCCTGACTGTTGAAATCCAGGCGCAGCAACTCGCCGCCAAAGGGATCCAGGTTCTCCCAGATGCCGGACAACAGGGAGACCCCGGACACCCGCTCATAGTGACGTCGGTTGTAGGTCGCCGAGAGGTTGACGTTGAGGCCGTCGCCCACTACCTGCCCCGAAAACGACTTCGCTGGATCGATATCGATCTCCAGCACCGCTGTGCGTACCCGCGTTTCCAACATCGGCTCCAGTGGCGGGTCGTCGGGATCCGCGTCCGGATCGGGTTCCGGGGTCACCAGAATCTTGTCGAACCACAGCACACTGGCGCGTCGGGTATTGCCGCTGCTCGCGGCGCCGACGAAGCGACCGGTGAGCTGGGCGCTTTGATCCCGCGCATAGCCGACGATGCGATCACGATTGCGGACGGTTTCGCCCTCGGCAAACATGAAGACCCAGCCGGCCTCGCCCTCGGTGCCGGAGATGACCGTGTCAAAGATGCCGCCACGCTGGACCTCGTTGCCGTCGAGGTCGACACCGCCGATGGCATCATTTTGCGAGCCACAGGCGGCGACAGCCAGGGCCCCCAGCAGGCACAGCGCAATACGCAGAGTGGATCGATTCATATCGCTATCCTACCGTGCCGAATAACCGGCGTGGCGGCCGCCGGTCATGAGCACTCGGCCTTCAGTCCCCGGCTCCCCCCGGCGTCAGCTGTGACAGCAGGGCCCGGGTCGAGAGTGGCGCGAGATCGCCGGACATCTCGGTGAGGCCGGGATCAAGTAGTCGCAACACATCGTCGGCGCGGGAGGTGCCCCGCAAGCTGATATCGGACTCGAGACAGACATCGACCGCCAGTGGATGGGGATCTTCAATATCGTCATCCCGTCGCAATCCGATGCCAACGCCGCGCGCGCGCAGCGCTGCAGCCGCCTCACAGAGCGCCGCCACCGGTGCGGTAAAACTGGCGGCGTGAAGCAGCAACACCAGGCGCGCACGCACCGCTGGGCTTCGTTCCAGCAGTGCGCCGAGCGGGTCGAGAAATGCGCTGTCGCGCAGTTGCCATGCCGATACCGGCACCAGAATCAGCCAGCCCTCGGTCGCTGGGGGCAACCGCCGCAATGCAGCGCTGGCCTGTGCCAGCGTCCAGAGTTCCAATTCCCCTACTCGCCCGGCGGCGCGTGCGACCTGACGCAGGGCCTCTGGCGCGATCGATCCCTGTCGAGGATGCGCCCAGCAGGCTTCGGCCAGCAGCGCACGAACCTCGCCACCGGCGGTCTGCAGCAGGCGCCAGCCGAGCTGAAGTTGGTCGAGCGCCAGGGCAGCGGGCAACCCCTGCTCAAGGTCCGCCCGGCGCCGGCGCTCCGGCGAGACCGGCGCGGCGTGCATGACGTAGCCGGACCGACCCTGTTGCTTGGCCAGGTACATGGCCTGATCCGCATGTTGCAGAAGACCGTCGACGTCGGTGTCATCCTGCGGGTAGAGCGCAATGCCGATACTCAAAGACAAGACCAGGTCGTGTCCCTGAATCGGCAACCGTCGGCTAAAGGCAGCCAGAATCTTGTCGGCCAACACGACCGCATTGCTACTGCCGTGCAGATGCTGGGCGACGATAACGAACTCGTCGCCCCCCAGCCGCGCAACCGTGTCGGAGCGGCGAACCAGTCCGAGCAACCGCTCGGACACCTGAACCAGCACCTGATCGCCCAGCGCATGCCCCAGGGTGTCATTGATCTGCTTGAAGTGATCAAGGTCGAGGAACAGTACCGCCAGAGACCGGCCGGTTCGCAGTGCGGAGTCCATTGCCGCCTGTAACCGATCCGCCAGCATGGCTCGGTTGGGCAGGCCGGTGAGCGTGTCATGCCGCGCCTCCGCCTGTAGCCGGGCCTCGACGGCCAGCCGGGCGCTGATGTTGCTGGCCACCATGATGAACACCGGCGGTCGTTCATCCGGGGAATAGTCGAGGCGTACCTCGACCGGATAACCGCTGCCATCGGCGCGTTGATGCACGGTGCGATAGGTCACCGCCTCCACCTGGCCGCCTCGCAATGCATTGAGATGGACCTGCAATTGCTCGGCCGACAGGTCCGAGGCCAGCATCAGCGGCGTCATGCGCTGCAACTGTTCAAGGCTGTAGCCGAGGTTGCGCCGAGCCCCCCGATTGACGCTGTCGAACAACAGGGTCTGCGCATCGAATACGAACACTTCGTCGAGCGCATGGTCGAGCAAACGTTCGAATCGCTTCGCCAGGTTGTCACGCCGCAAACGTTCGGTAATGTCGCGCACCGTCACCAACCGCAAGCCGCTGTCACCTGCCAGCGGCTGTACGCGCAAATCGACGGGGAACGTGGTGGCATCGCGCCGCCAACCGACCACCCGCGGAGGGCTGCTGGCTCCCTGTTGCGTTCGAAAGTCGTCCAGCCGAATACCGGGGGTATTGAGAAACGGGACCGGCATGAGCTTGCTCAGTGTCACCCCTTCGAGTGCCTCCCGACTGTAGCCGAACAGCTGTTGCGCCCGCTGATTGGCAGAACGAATCAGACCGACGCCATCGGTCACCAGAACGCCTTCCTCGAGGTGGTCAATGACCGCTTCAGCATGCGTCAGCTCCGCTTGTAGCCGCATGACGTCTTGCTGGTCGGCACTGCGATCGCGGAATAGCTGCACCGCGCCGACCGTGACACCGTCGGCGTTGTGCAGCAGGGCCGCCATCATCTCGACCGCCATCGGTGGGCCATGGCGTGGCTTCAGGTAGCCGTTACAGACCGGCTGATCCGCGCCCGATTCCAGCGCCTTCTCGAGGGGGATCTCGGCAGCTCCCCCGGCGACGTCCACAGCATGAAAAACGGTATAGACGGGGCGTCGCTCAACCTCATCCGCCGCCCAGCCACAACAGCGCACAGCCGTGGCATTGAGACTGATCAGGCGACCATCGGCATCGGCAACGATCTGCGCCAGGCCCAATCGGTCCAGCAGCGCGCCGTCGAGCTGCACCAGCTCGGTGCGCATGCGTGCAGGCACTGCGCCATCGGTTGCAGGGTGCAAACGCTGCCGCATCTGCGCGTCGCGGTGCCGTGCGGGTCGGGTCCTGAGCTGGAGCCACAGTGCCAACAGCAACGGCAAGCTGAGCAACGCGCCAGCCAGGCCGACCCAGCGCAGCCGGTCGACCGCATCGGATTCGATGGTGGAGATGAAGTCTCGCGACACCGCATATTCCATGACCCCGAGTCGCTCGGTCCCGCGGCGGACGGCCTGTTGGCCGCTGGTACTGGTGAAGCGATACAGCGCATCACGCAAGCGGTGGCGTACCGCGGGAGAGAGCCACGGCACCGGCAGGTTCTCATAGCGGCCGAAACTGACCCGCACGGTGTCGTCGAGCCCCCGCACTGCAAGAAAGCTGAAGCCCAGTGATGGCTCGTTGAACAACCCGCGCGCGACCTGCAGCAAAGCCGCTTCGTCGGACCGCTCCAGTGGGTCTGCCAACGCCCGTTGGGCGACCCCGAGGGCGTGGCCACGATCCAGTTCCGATTGCAGCAAGTGAGCATGAACGACGGCCGATATCCCCGTGGCCAGCAGTCCCGAGGCGGCGACCCATCCCATCCATTGACCCAACCGCTGGAGCAAACGGCGGATCATGGCCTATCGCAGAAACAGCTCGGGATCGCCGTTGCTGACTTCATAGACGATCACGTCGGCGCCACCGAGCGTCAGTCCGAGCGCTTCCGTGGTGGGCAATACCACCGCGTCGACCAGGGACAGCAACTGCGAGGTCAGCACCGGTACCAGCGCCGCGCGATAGGCGGCCTCGGTCGTCGCCAGCACGCCGTCGACCAGATTGGCGACGATCGGCAACGGTGTACCAAGCAACTCGATCTCGACATCCAGATCGAGGGTGGCCGGAATGTTCGCAAGGGAATCGCCAATCGCGGTCAGCGACGGGGTCCCGATGGACCTCGTCAGTCCGGTCTCGGGATCGTAGGGCCCGGGAAAGACCAGGGTTTCATTGGTGGCACGTCCGACGTCGACGAAGGCTGCGGCGCGCACCACCACCCGCACCGGCAGCGGCACCTCCAGCCCCAGGGGACTGGTGATGCTGATGGTACGGTCGGTATCGAGGATCACCGCGGGTTGCGGCTGCGGATTGGGCAGGTTGATGTCGTCGAAGCGGCCAATTCCGATGCGCGCGATGCTGGAGCGCGCGCCCAGCGTCACAACGTCGAACGGCTGTCCGCGACGGGCGCAGGCGACATCCTCCAGTTCCGCGGTCGCCTGCGCGCTCTGTACGAACACTGGTAGCTCCACCGGCGGCAGTCCATCGACCTTCAGCGGGAACTGGAACTGCAGGGCGGCCTGGGTGGAACGGGCAAAGGTATCTTCACCCGCGTTCGCGCCGGTACCTGCGGGCACGATCACCGGTTGGCCGATGTCGATCAGGTCGATCACCACTTCGCTGTCACCCAGCGGTGCCGGCAGCGCCACGGTGATCGGCTGCAACAGATCGTCCGCGACCGTCAGGGCGATGGCACTCACCAGGTCACCGGCATTGACCAGCAGTTCGCCCGCGGGCGCTTCAAAGCCCGGCGTCAGGCCGAGCGCGTCGATCGGCGCCAGCGCGCGGGCACCATCCGCGGCTTGTGACAGCGCCATCGCGGCCGCTGCCGCCGTCTGCTCGCCGACATCGCCCAATGCCAATGCCAGCGCCCGTAACAGGCCGTCGACCGGAAGAATCTGTTGCAGGGTCTCATCGAGGCTATCGGGCCCGATCCCCAGCCCAAGCTGGCCTACCGTGATCTCGGCACCCAGCAGTGCCTGGTAGTCCAGCAGCGTCAGGCCAAGTGGCGTATCGCTGCCCAGCAAGGGGCCCAGCAATGCATTGAGCAGCGACGGATCTTCCAGCGCCAGCAACCCGCTACCCACCTTGAACCGTACGAGAGGGCGGCTGGTGGCGGCCGCCATCGCCGTCAATTGCCCGCCTGGGCCATCATCGCGGAATCCCGGAATCAACCGCCGGGGGGAGGGTGCGAAAAGACGAACCTGTACCGCGTTATAACGTGATCCACCGCCGGCCTCGAAGCGCCGCAGACGATCGCCGCCCGTCACCTGTCGGCCGATCTGGACGCCGCCGGCACGTAGCCAGTCGGGCTGCCCCTGGTTGCGGAGTAGCGATGCCAACGCCTCGGCTTCGGCTGTGGCCTGGGGATCCTCCTGCATCCCGAGGCAGCCACCGGCGACGCGAGCCGCGTCGAGCGCAGCCAGATTGGTGACACGTTGCAGTTCTCTCTGCGCCGAGTACAACCGCGCCAGATCAACCGTCAGCCCGATCGCTGCCAGCCCCAAAAGCGCCGTGATGGCGCCAAATATGGCGGCCGCGCCCCGCTGCCTAGCGCGACTGTGAACCACTGTTGAACTTGTCCCGCGAGAACGCTTCCGGGATCGGATGGCTGAAGCTGTCGAGATAGCGCTGGTAGACGCGATCGGCCACGTCTCCGGGCATCGCCTGCGGTGTCGGGACAGTCGCGACATCACCCTTCTGTTGTGCCAACCAGGCGCGAGTGGCCTCGCCGTCGGCGGTGGGCCGCGGCGGGCTGGCAGCGCCAGCGGGCAGACCCACCATCAGGGATACGAGAAGCAGGTAGCGGGTTGTCATCGGCATTATCTCCGGTCAGCGGGTCGCCGCAAGACGGCGGCGAAGCGTGTCGGCCTGCGTCTGCAGGCGGGTGAAGACGGGTTCGGGCATGGCCATCGAGGTTGCCATGTCACGGGCACGGGAACGGTCGCCGGTGGTCAACAACAACAGCACCAGGTTGCTGCGGATACGGGTGTCCTCCGGTGCCAGTTCGACTCCGGTGGCCAACTGCGTCAGCGCCGCCTCGAACTGTCCCTGTTGCATCTCGGCGAAACCGAGGTCATTGCGAAACTCCGCGACGGTAGGTGCGCGCAGCACGGCGTTACGCAAGTGACCGCGCGCACGCTCCGACCGCCCTTCGGCAGCGGCGATCAGGCCCAGCCCATGCTCGGCGCGCGCGCCGTAAGCGGAACGCAACAAGCTTTCGAAACCCGTGCGCGCTTGATCGAGCTGCCCCAGCCGCCGCCGAGCTTCGGCTTCCAGCCACCGCAGTTCGGCCGTATCGCCCCCTTGCAGTCGCTGCGCTTCGACGTGGGCCACTGCCGCGTAATACTGGCCTTGTTCGAGCATCCCGCGGATCAATTCGGAATGAATTGCCTGGTCTTCGCTACGCTCGCCATCACGGCTATCGCGACCGAGCCGGACCGGCCCTGCGCGGACCCCGTCGACGGGCCGAATCTCGGGCGTCGGTGTCGGTGCCACTGGCGGCCCCAGGCGTTGCGGCAGGCTACACCCCGACAAGACCAGGATGGCGAGCAGCGACGACAGGCGCTTAGCCGGCGACATCATTGAGTGCCTTGATCACTGACAGGAAGGCCGGCCCGGCGACGAAGATCAACAATGCCGGAAAGAAGAACAGCACCATGACTACGGTCATCCGCCCCGACATCAGGTTGACCTCTTCGCGCAATTCCAGGCTCCGGTTCTGTTCCATGACGGCCAGGGCTTCGAGCAGCGGTTCGCGCACCTCACCGCCGAAGCGATCAACCTGACGCAGCACAGCGAGGATGTTGCCGAGATCATCGACCTGCAGCAGGTCAGCAAGATTCTTCAGCACTTCTCCCGTATCCGCACCTGCATCCAGGCTGCGCAGCAGAATCGCGAACTCGTGCCCGAGCTCGGGCAGGACGCCCCCGCCTTCCCGCACCATGCTGGAGAGTGCCTGCCGGGTCGACAGTCCGGCATCGAACAGCAGTACCAGCAAGTGAACGAACAGCGGCACTTCAGCCTTGACACGGGCCTGCCTGCGGGCGGCCGCCTGCCGCAGCACCCAACGCGGGATCAGCACCGACAAGGCGAAGGCAACGAACCCCAGCAATGGCAGATACAGCGACTTTTTCGGATCATCGCCGAGCCACCAGTACGCCGCGACGACCAGCACCCCGGCCAGCGGAATCAACCCCTGAAAGGCGTACCATGCCACACGTGCTTCGGTGCTCCGCCAACCCGCCTGACTCATCAGCCGGGCGCTCTCATTGTCAGGATCGACCCAGCCCTCGATGGCCCGACCGCCCTTGGCCATGCGCTCCAGCAAGCGGCTACGGTCGTCGGAGCCGACATCACCAGCATCGATCAGCAGTGGCGCCACCCGCTCGACCAGGCGTTCCCGCTGACGTGCTCCACGAACCAGGCCAATTCCGAGCAGCACCGCGCCGGCGGCACAGAGCAGCGCCAGGGTGACCAGGATGCCGAGCGTCTGAGGACTCATGGCTGCTCCGTCGAGCGCATCATGCGGACCAGCACGACAATCCCCGCCAACTGCATGAGCAGCGATCCAAGCATCATGGCGCGCCCACCCGGATCCTGCAGGATATCGGTGTAGTAGGCCGGGTTCTGCAGATAGACGTAGAGCGAAATACCGATCGGCAGGACCGACAGCACCACAGCGGAGAATCGCGTTTCGGCCGTCAAGGCCCTCAGCTCGCGTGCGGCAACATCCCGCGCCCGGATCGCCTGCACCAGGCTCCGCAGGATATTGCGTAAAGACCCCCCGTACTTGCGATTGATTGCCGCCGCCAATGCCATCACCTTGACGTCGTTGAGCTTGTGAATTTCCGCGGTTTCCATCAACACCGCGTCCACCGGCGCCCCGAGACGAACTTGACGGCCGACACTGATCATCAGTGGCTGCAAGGGTTCGCTGCTCTCCCGTGCAGCGATTGACAGCGATTCTTCCAGGGTGTTGCCTGCCGACAACACCCGAATCACCGATTCCAGATAGTTCGGCAATTGCTCCAACAGCACCGCGCGACGGGTTGCGGCCTTGCGTGACAGCCAGGCCCATGCCATCACGATGATGAAGCCGGCGATGGCAATGCCTGCCATCCAACCGAAGATCAGCAGCAATAGCGGCAGCCCGATGAGCACCACGGCCAGCAGCACACGGTTCACGCTCGCCGGGTCAGCCTCGCTGCCACTGCGCCAGAGCAGTGTGCAGACCCACCGGGTCAACGGGTTGCGGATGGCATCGGCTCGCGGCCGGAACGCCGCGACCAGTGCGGCGGTGTCTTCTCCCCCCAGCGCGCGGACCCGCAGCTGCAATGCCGACTGGCGCTCACGCGCTGACGCTCGCAGAAACAACAGGGCCGCTGCGCCCGCCAGCATCAGCACCACCAGTACTATGGCGCCGTAGAAGTTCATCCCTGCCCCCTCAGATCGACGTGCTGGCGGCTCCCCACATCGAAGCGGAATGCCGGTCGCAAGCGCAGGCCGCCGGCGTCGGCGCCCAGCACCTCGGACACCGACATCACCCGACGATCCCCCCCGGGCATGCGCGAGACGTGCACCAGCATCTGCAACGCACTGCTCACCTGGCCACGGAAGGTCGATTCACTGCCATTGAACCCGGCAAACCCCGCCAAAAGCTCCAGCCGGTGTAGCGCATCGTCGATACCGTTGGCATGAAGGGTGGTCATCGATCCGTCATGGCCGGTGTTCATTGCCTGCAGCATGTCGAGCACCTCATCGCCGCGCACCTCGCCGACGATGATGCGATCCGGCCGCATGCGCAACGCGTTGCGCACCAGATCGCGGGCGCTGACGGCACGCTCGCCTTCGAGATTGGGCGGTCGGCTTTCGAGGCGCACCACATGCCCATGGTGCAGGCGCAGTTCGGCAGCATCCTCGATGGTGATGATGCGCTCGTCCTGCGGGATCCACTGCGACAGCAGGTTGAGGAAGGTGGTCTTGCCGGAACCGGTACCGCCCAGCACCATCAGGTTGACACGCTGCTCCACCTTTTCCCGAAGGTAGTCGAGCATGGGCTGGGTACAACTGCCGTAGCGGAGCATGTCCTCGGCCGACAGCGCCTGCTTGCGAAACTTGCGGATCGACAGGCAGGGGCCGTCAAGGGCGATTGGCGGGATGATCGCGTTGACCCGCGAACCGTCGGGAAGACGGGCGTCCACCATCGGGGTCGATTCGTCCACCCGCCGACCCAATGGCGCCAGGATGCGTTGAATCACACGAATCACGTGGGAATCGTCGACGAACCGAACCGGCGCGGTATACAGGCGCCCTTCCCGTTCAACGAAGACCGTCGCCGGTCCGTTGACGACGATGTCGTTGACAGCGTCGTCATCGACCAGTGACTGGATCGGCCCGAATCCGACCAGTTCGTCACGCGCATCGCGCGCCAGAACCTCGGACTCACGCTGGTTGACCGGCAGACGTTGCTCGACGACGTAGCGACGCATCTGTTCGGTGACGAAGCGGTCAATCTTGACGCTGTCCCAGTGATCGAGGTCGAGGTTTCGCTCCTCCACCTGCTGGATCAGGTGCCGGTGAAAGTTGCGCTTCAGCTGTTGATACTGGTCCGACAGCCGGAACCGCTGGGTCTGGGCGTCCTGGGGCTGCATGTCAGCCGCCGAACCAACGCTTCAGCAGGCCGCCACCCACGGCCGTGTCGACCTGCGGCTCGCCGGCCATCAAGGTCGAGGCGACCGCACGGATATCACTGACGAAGCCGTCGCGAGGGGCAAGCGTCGACAGCGGCTCCCCCGCATTCATCGCCTGCATTCGCACCTGCGGATCGCCGCCCAGCGTCCCGATCACCGGCAGGTTCAGCAGTTCCGCCAGATTGTCCGGCTCCAGACCCAGATTGCGCCGATAACGATCAATCAGAATGCCGGCCCCTTCAAGGGGGCAGTCTGCGAGGCGCAGCGCCCGCAGCAGAACCTTGCCGTGCCGCGACTTGAGGATCGACTGGTCGGTCAACCACAGGGTCCGGTCCGACTGCCCGATGACCCCCGCCAGCAGGTCGGTCGGCAGATGGCCGTCCATCGCCACAACGGTGACCGAAAACAGGCTGCGCAATACTTGCAGAAGTTGCAAACAGTCCTCGGCCTCGATCTTGGGCTGCCCCAGCAGGTCCTCGGGAAGACTCAACACATAGAGTCCGCTGGCATGGCGCGAAAATGCCGTATCGATCAGTGTCTGGTCGCAGCGAAAGACATCATTGACCGCATCAAGAACGCTGTAGGCCTGGTTGATATTGAGAAAAATCGCGGCGGCACCCGCCGGTGTCGCGAAATCGACCAGCAGGACGCGCGCGGGTGGCGGTGCCGAGGCCGTCAGCGCCAGCGCCAGGTGGGCAGCGGTGAAGGCAATATCCTCATGTGGGTGGCTCGCGGTGAGGGTAAACAGCTTGCCGCGAGGCGCGGGGCGGCCGTTGGCGGCAGGGGCCGAAGGTCCCGAGCGCCGCAGTAGCCGACTGACGGCCAGCGCCAGATCATCATCATCCCGCCGCAACACCAGAAAGTCGCGGGCGCCGGCACGCATTGCCGCGAGTACCACATCCGGATGAGGCTCTGCCCCGACCGCCGCTACCGCCACGTCTGGCAAACGATCGAGAACACGCTCCATCAACGTCGCGCGCGCCTCCATCTGGGCGGCATCGAACTCGAACAACACCAGATCCACCCGGCCAGCCGCCTGCACCCGCTGCACCAGATCTTCCGCATCCAGCGGGCGCACCAGCGAAAATTCGATGCCGGACACCGCGTTCTGCAGCCAGTTGAGATAAACCGGATCGTGGGCGACCACCAGAGCCTGGGTTTTCATCAGCGACGCTCAGTCAGAGTAGCCGGTGGTGAAATCACCGGTCTCAAGGAAAAAGGTTTCGGCGAAGTTGGGATCGCGCTGCTTGAGATCAGCGCCCGGCAGCGGCGGCCGGGCGGATTCCCGTGCCAACGGCCGAACCAGGTGCGGGGTGACAATCATGATCAGTTCGCGGGCTTCCTTGTTGAGGCTGGTGGAACGGAAAAACGCGCCCAAAACCGGCAAATCGCCCAACCAAGGCACCTTGTCGACACTGTCGCTGGAATTGCTGCTGATCAGGCCGGAGATGACGAAGCTCTCGCCATCACCGAGTTCAATCGAGGTATCGGTTCTCCGCACCCGCAAGGCCGGCGTGGCAACACCGCCAATCTGGATCGCGTTGCTGAAATCGAGATCACTGACTTCCGGCGCAATCTTCAAGGCGATCCGGTCGCGCGCCAGTACCGTAGGGGTCAGCGACAGGCGCACACCGAACTCCTTGTACTCGACACTGATTCCGCCGCCACTGGTGCCGGTGCCCTGGCTGACCGGGACCGGGAATTCACCACCCACGAGGTAGGTCGCGGTCTGTCCGCTGGTCGCCAACAGCGAGGGCTCGGCCAGGACCTGAGCCAGACCACGGCGTTCCAGCAGGCTGAGCACACCGGCAGCGCCACGGCTGGGGTCACCGACGACGATCTGGAACGCATCGTTCACCGGCAGAAATCCGGCGCCCGACTGCAGGTCGCCATTGCTGACGCCGGACAGCACGCCCGGTGGTGACAATGCCAACTGTGCCGAGGCGCTCACCTTGGCAAGGTTGAGGCCAAACGACTGGGCGGTGGCACGACTGACGTCGGCAATCGTGACCTCGGTCAGCACCTGGGTTTCCAGGGTGACCTCGCTGCGATCCACCAGCGTGGCATCGCCGGCAGTCGCCGCCTGTCGTGCCCGCCGGTGGGCCATCAGGTTGGGCAAACGCCCGGACAACCCGACGCCGGGCTGGATCGTGGCGGTGGCCAGCGCCGGATCCGGTGGCGCGGTATTGAGCGCATCCTTCACCGGAACCACCCGGATCCGGAATGCACGGGGCGCATCACTGCGCTTGCGCCACACCAGCAGGCTGGTGGTCCCTAGGCTGCGCCCGGTGATCAGCATGGCGCCCTGCTTGAGCAGGCTGACATCGGCGATGCCGGGGTCGCCGACCGCGATGCGCTCGACAGCTCCCAGCCGACCGTAGTAACGATGGGTCCCCTGCTCCACCAGCAACACCTCGGGTGGCGCCACCGGGGTCGGCGCCGCTGAGGTGGTCGTCGCCCACAGGGTCAGGCCAAGCACCGCCGATCGGATGATGTTCGTTATCGCCATGATGACCTCAGGGGGTGACTCGGGTGATTTCGGCACCCCGAATGATTTCGACCGAAGGCCGCGAAGGTCGCGCCTTGGCGACGGCGGGCGGCGGCTTGATGCGCGCCAGTTCTGCAATCGAGATGACCTGGTCCGGCACCTCGCGGTCGCGGATATCGGCAACGGCGGCCGCCGTCAGCGGGAGACCGGTCTCAGCTGTGGGGGTGACTTCACCGCTGGCGGCGCGCTGACCATGCAACGACAACCGCAGTTCTCCCAGGCTCATCCCCAGCATGACACGCGTGGTGTCTCGCTCGGGGACCGCCAACACCGCGGTGCGAACGCGCCGGCGGGCGTCGGCCGAGCCCTCGGCGGCATCGGTCAGACCTTCGGGCCGGTCGATAATCCGGTCCTCATAAGCCAGGACACGAACCTGCTTCAACAGGATGCGCGACTGTGCCGCATCGACGCCGACGCCTCCACGCAAGTAGAGCAACAGGTCGACGATATCGCCCGGCCGCACGAACCCGCCGACCGAAATGACGTCGTTGACCTCCATCGAGATGGCCTGATGACCTTCCGGAATGATCCGTGCCAGCGCATTGCCCTCGCTGAAATAGCGCGGCGTGACAGGCGCCCCGGCGTCAACGTCAACCAGCGGAATCCGACCGACGACTTCATCGAGATTGGTGAAGTAGCGGGTCGGTGCGACCGACACCGGAACCAGCGACACCGCCTCTCGCGGGATCGCCTGATAGGCCGCCAGCGGCTTCACCGCCACCACCGCCAGCGTCTGGGGAACCTGCGCCTGTTGGGCGCTCGCTTCCGCGCGGGCAGCTTCTGCCTCGGCCGTGCTCTGTCGATAGCTGTTGGCGACCAGCACCCCAAGCCCCACCGCCACCACCGCCATCACCGCCGCGGCAACCTTCATTCCGGTGCTGCTGTTCATTGCGTTCCTCCCACCCTCTTTTATAGCCGCGCCACTGCCTGGGCGCGAAGCGATTGTGGCAACGGCGGCACGTTGCCGATCAACGGTAACGTGATTCGCGGAAACAGGGGGGGGTCCGCGATCGGCATCGTCAGTGTGACGATGATGCCACCCCCGTCCGGCGGGCAACTGGCATTGGCACTCTCCGGACAGAACTGTACCTGCACCGCGGACCCGCCGGTACCGACCACGCGATCTCGTTGGTGTACCGGCAACCAGTTCAGTACCGACGCGGCAGTCTGACGGGCTTGGGTGGTCCGCAGGACATCGGCATTGGCGGCAGACGGGTCCACGCGGACCGCGGCTTCAGCCGATTCCTGCGCAGCGAAGTTGAGGGCACTGTTGAGCACGAACACGTAGCTGTAGACGACGATGCCGTACATCAGCAGAAACAGCAGGGGAAAGACGAAGGCGAATTCCACCGCCACCGCCCCCAGCTGTTTCCGCGTGCTTCGCATCGTCATGTCATAACCATCCGTGATGAAGTCCGTAGGCGCCTACAAACCCGACAACCAGCGCCGGTGCCAGCGGCCAACGCAGCCCTCGCCCGCCCATTTTTCGCAGTTGCAGGCTGATGACACCGGCGATGACCGCTGTCATCAAGGTCGCGGTGGCCGCCACCGGCAAGCCGACGATCAGGCCGAGGATCGCGGCGAACTTGACGTCACCGGCGCCCACCTGGCGCAGGCTGTAGCCGAGCATCCACGGCCCTGCGGCGACCACCATGCCCAGCAAGGCCTCCATCACCCCGGCGCCCAGCAACGACTGTCGATTGATTGTCACCGCAAGAACGGCGCAGACCAGCACCGGCAACAGCAACAGGTTGGGGACACGCTGCTGTCGCCAATCATAGAACGCCACCGACACTGCCCATGCGGCAATCAACCCAGGCACCACCACGATCAAGCCTCCTGTGCGTCATGGACCCACCCGACGCCCCCGGATCAGCCGGTCGTCGCGCCGCCGCCGGTCCCTTCTGCCGCGCCCTCGACTTCATCCGAGGCAGCGCCGAACAAGGTATTCAGACCGTCGCCCAGCAGACCCAGGACGATGATCAGTGCAACCGCGATCAGTCCGATGATCAAGCCGTACTCGACTGCGCTCGCGCCTTCTTCATCCTTCAGAAACTCTTTGATGTACGTCAGCATGCTGTTCTCCGATCCGCCCCTGTGGCGGGTGTCAATCATGTGGGATGATCTTGATTCTGGTTGGCTTCAGCGTCAAAGCAGGTGGACGGGCCATTTACTACCGTTCATCCCGCATCAGCATTTTCTTACATTAGCAGGATTCCTCCCATGCACCCTCCCGAACGCTGCTTCGCGGTCGGCGATGTACAGGGTTGCCTGACACCGCTGCAACGGCTGCTCGAAGACCTTTGCTTCGATCCCGCCCATGACCACCTCATCCTGGTCGGCGATCTGGTCAATCGCGGACCCGATTCCCTCGGCGTGCTGCGGTTCGCCCGCGGTCTCGGCGACGCCGCCACCTGCCTGCTCGGCAACCATGACCTGCACCTGCTGGCAGCGGCCCGCAACGGGCGCCTGAACCGCAAGGACACCCTCGACGACCTTCTGGCCGCTGACGACCGCGACCTCCTGCTGCACTGGCTACGCCACCGGCCGCTCTGCCACTGGCACGCCCCGAGCGACACCCTGCTGGTGCACGCCGGTCTCGCGCCGCAATGGACCGCGCAGCAGGCACGGGCGCTGGCTGCAGAGGTCGAGGCTGTACTCCGTGGCCCGGACCATGGCCGCCTGCTGGACCAGCTGTATGGCGACGATCCCGACCACTGGCATCCGGCGCTGGCCGACATCGAGCGCTGGCGCTTCGTCATCAACACCCTGACCCGAATGCGCATGCTGCACGCCGATGGCCGCCTGAACCTCCGGCACAAGGGCCCCCCGGACGCTGCAGACCCAAGTTCGATTCCGTGGTTCCTGTGGCCACAGCGCGCCTGGGCGGGAACCCGCATCGTCTTCGGTCACTGGTCGACCTTGGGCCGACTGGCATGGCCCCAAGCGCAGGTCTACGGGCTCGACAGTGGATGTGTCTGGGGCGGCGCATTGACCGCCATGGAGCTCAATACCGGCGTCATCACCCAGCAGCCCTGTCCGCCGGCGCAAACGCCCGGTTGATCATCACCGCAGCGTCGCCGTCGCGAGGGCCCCTACGCTGGACGTCCCTGCTGGCCGGGTTCGGTGGCCGGCAAGTCAAGCCCCAGTCGCACCCGGTTGCGCCCCTGCCGCTGCGCGCGTCGGAGTTGTTGGTCAGCCAGGCTCAGGGCATCGTCCACCGGCACGTCTCCGCCCAGTTCGACCGCACCGATGCTGACCGTCATCAGCCCGGTGGGCGCCACCGGATGCCGGCGCTCAAGCGACTCGACCTGCACCCGCAGCGCTTCCAGTCGCAGTTCGGCATCGGCGGCCGAACAGTCCTGTAGTACCAGAACGAAGGTCGCCTCATCCAGGCGCCCGGCGACGTCAAGTGCACGACGCGCGAAATCACGGACCACGCGACCGACAACATTGATGGCCTCATCGGTGGCCAGCCGACCTTCTCGTGTCTGATAAGCACGGAAATGATCGATCTCGACCAGCGCAATGACCTGCCGCTGGCCCAGACGCTGTGCATGCTGTGCCAGTCGTCGATAGTAGCTGTCGAAGGCCCGTGCATTGAGAAGGCCGGTGAGCAGATCGTTGGCCGCGGACGCGCGCAACACCACCTGTGCAGCCCAGGCACGTCGCCCAGCCAAGTCGGTCCAGAAGCCGCCGACCAGAATCACGCCGAGCGACAGGAACTCCATGACCGCCTGCATCGCTGTGGTTTGGTGGGGGGTGTAGCCGCTCCATTCGCCGATCGCCCGCATGCCACCGTAGGCGATGATCAGCCCCAGCGCGTAGCGCCCGCGGAACCGCCCGAGCACCATCACGGTACACAGCGCCACCAGACTGACCAGTACTGTCGGCGCGGCGGTGGTTCGATAGGCCCACCACTGCAGGCCACCGATGAGCAGCAGCGCGGCCACCCACACGGCAATCGCGCCCCAGGGGCGACGCGGTCGCCACAGGACCAATGCCAGTGCCAGGCCCCAGGCGGGCAGCAGCAGCACGTGCGCAACCGATGCGATGGCCGCAGCGGCCAGCGGCCCGACGGCGCTCTCGGCGACCATGGCGGGGACCAGCAGGCAGAGCATGATGACCAACAACGACAGGGTGACCCTCGCACCGCGCGCCTGTTGACGAGCGTGCAACTGATAGTCTGCCTCGGCAGCGTCAGGGAATCGGAATGGCGGTCGGGTCGCCACACTGGCCTTGGCCAGTTCGCGAACGGTGTCGGCCGGGTACGCATCATTGGCCGCGACCCGATGGCGACCGAGCACTTCAGCATCCAGCGTGACGACGTCAGACACGACACATCCCCATCCAGCCCCGGCGACACCCCGTCGAGCCCGCTACGATGACGGTGGTCGACATCGGCATTAAAGGCACGAACCCGGTCGGCCACCAGCCCCCAGCCGCCGAACGGTGGCCTGCGCTGGATCAGCGCACACCACAGAGCCTGGCCCCGCCCTCGTCAGGCGTCCGTATCGGCCGCAACCACCCGGTTGCGCCCCAGATGCTTGGCGCGATAGAGCTGCTCGTCTGCCATGGCGTAGGCGGATTCCAGCGGCACCTCACCGCCGACCTGGACCACCCCCATGCTGATGGTCAATACCCCCGACTCGGTATCAGGATGGGGCAGCGCCAGCGCTTCGACCTTGCGACGAAGACGCTCCAGCCGCTCGAGGGCTCCCGGTAACTGGCAATCAAACAGGACCAGCGAGAACTCCTCGCCACCCACGCGTGCCGCCGTATCCAGCGATCGTCGGGAGAAATCGCGCAACATCACGCCCAGCTCGGTGAGCGCTCGATCACCAGCCGGGTGCCCGTGGTGGTCGTTGTAGCCCTTGAAGTGATCCACATCGATCAGGGCCAGCACCAGGGGACACCCCTGCCGTTGCGCCTGCAGGCTGATCCGCTGGTAGTACTGTTCGAACGCCCGACGGTTGAACATGCCGGTCAGGAAATCGGTCGCTGCTGCTGCATGCAGCAGCACCTGCGCGGCCCAGGCACGGCGGTTGCTCATCTCGTTCCAGAGGCCGCCCAGTAGCAGGATGGAGAGCCCAAGGCCCTCCAGCAACCAGTGCCGGGTGGCATACCGAGGACCGTCGCCAAGGACACCATTGACGAAGGTCATCACGAGAAAGTACGCAGCGATCAGGCCGAATGCATCCGGTAGCCGGAAGCGCCCCAACACCAGCACCGCCATCATGCTCAGCACTGCCAGCACCACCGGGGGTACCGCCGCAGTCAGGAAGCCGTGGTCGCCCAGCACCTGCAAGGCCACCGCCTGCGACAACGCCGCCAACCAAATCAGCCGCGCCCCCAGGGCCCGATCCGGCCACCGCCACAGCACCAGCACCGCAACCAGCCAAAACGGCAGCAACACCCCCAGTCCGACCAGACGAACCGGTCCGCCGAGCCGAAGTAGATCGACCAGTTGCTCGTCGACATCAAGACGGCCGGTGAGCAGACATAGGGCTGCCATCAACAGACACAGGGTCAGTCGGGCACCGCGGGAGTCGCGTCGAAGATGCGCCCGGAAATGCTGTTCGGCCGGTTCGGGAAACCGCAGATCAGGGCGTCGTTGCTCGCTGGCGCGCGCCAGATCCCGAAGCAGCTGCGGCGAATAACGCTCGGCCTCGGCAGGCGCGAACCGCCGCTCAGCGGCCTCTCCGATATCGGCGGCTCTTTCCATGATCGCGCGGTCCCCGTGAATCCAGACTGCCTCTGTCGCGGCCTGAAAGCCTGCGCGAGGCATTGTTCCTCAGTTGTTTTACCCTCTCCACCCACCGCTGACAACTGTACCGACGACAAAAAAAACCCCGCCGTGACGGGCGGGGTTCGTGGGCCGACTGAGGGTCAGCCGTTGGGCAACTTCATCAGATATCGGCACAGTGCCGGACAGACGAAGACGGCACCGAGCATGTTGGCGAAGAAAGCGAACGTGAGCAGGATGCCCATGTCTGCCTGGAACTGCAGCCCCGACCACAACCAGGTCGCCACCGAGCCCGACAGCACCAGGCCGGTGAACATGACCGGCTTGCCGGTCATGCGCAACGTCTCATAGTACGCCTCGGCGAGGCTGAGGCCCTTCTTCACATACTCCTCGATGGTCGAGTAGATGTAGATCCCATAGTCAACACCAATCCCGACCGCCAGGGCTGCCACCGGCAGGGTCGCCACCTTCATGCCGATGCCATTGATGGCCATCAGCGCGTAGATCAGCTGCGACACCACGTATAGCGGCAGCAGGATGGAGAACACGCCAGCGACGTTCCGGAACGACAGCCAGAGAAAGACGATGATGACCGCATACACGTAGTAGACGATCTCCTTCTCTTTCTCCATGACCACTTCATTGGTCGCCGCCATGACACCGACATTGGCAGTTGCCAGCGCGAAGTTGACCGGGCAGTCGACGCTGAATTCGTCGTACTGCGTCTCGGCCTCGTCTTCACTGGCGCGCAGCGCCACCACTTCCGGGTGCTCGTCGATCTGTGTCTCGGTCAACCCCTGGCCGCGCAGCCGTTCGGTCTTCTGCCGCAACTGCAGCCGCAGGTCACCCCAGGCACGGCGGGCGACCGTGCGCCCAGCGCACTGTTCGGGATCGGCGTTGGGATGTTCTTCGTAGTACTCCTCGGCATTCGCGGCATTGAAGGCCTTCACCGCATCGGTCGCCCGAGTGATGGTAGTGGCCTTGTGATCGGCCATGAACAGGAACACCGCCATTGCCGAACAGTCGGGATTGAGCAACCCGGACGAGGTTGGGATCGGCGTGATTGCCTGCACCATCACGTACTGATTGCGCGGCAGGATGTGGTACTTCGGCGATGCCTCCGAGAATGCGGCCGTCACCTGTTTGGCAGCCCACGGCAGCGAAACATAGGACTGCACACCCTCGACGTTCTGCATGGTCCAGGCAAATCGGTCGATTTGCGACATCACGTCGTAGCGGATGCACGCATCCTTCGAGGTTTCGGCAATGACCTTGAGGATATCGGTGCCGATGGCGAAATTCTCCACCACCGCCTCGGTGTCCTGGTTGTAGCGGGAATCCGGTCGCAGCTCGGGCACACCGGCCTGCGCATCCCCATAGATCATGTCGCCGCCTTTCCATAGCGCCCAGCCGTACACAGCCGCGACTGACAAAATGATCACTGCAGCCGGCACCGGCCGCGTCACCACCGTCATCGCACGGAAGACCGGATTGAATACCGCTTCGCGTGCCTCCTGCTTCTTGACGAATGCATCAACGTCCTTGACGTCCATGTAGGTCAGCCAGATCGGCATCAGCACCTTGTTGGTGATGATGATCGCGATCATGCCGTAGGACGCATTGATGGCCATCTCGCGGATCACGTCGATCGGGATCAGCATGATGGTGAGGAAGCCGGCGGTATCCGTAATCAGCGCCGTGGTCCCTGGAATCGCCAGGCGACGAAAGGTCTCCACCGAGGCGTCATAGCTGCTCTTGCCGGTCGCCAGCTCCGATACCCAGGAGCTCGTGTACTGCACCCCGTGGGAAACCGACACTGACAAGATCAGGAACGGCACCAGAATGGCGAAGGGATCCAGCCCGTATCCCGACAGGGTGAGCAGGCCGAATTCCCAGATGACCGCCACGAAGGCACACACCAGCGGCAGGATCGACAGCTTGAAACTGCCGAGATACAGAATCAGCAGGACAAAGGTCATCCCCAGCGCGACGAAGAAGTAGGTGATGACCTCCATCGCGGCATCGGTCACGTCGCCGATCACTTTGGCGAAGCCGAGGATGTGGACGTCGACCTGGTCGTCCTCGAACTGGCGGATCTTCTCCTCCAGCTGACGGGCCGCTTCCTGGTAATCGAGCTTCTCGCCGGTCACCGGATCGGTCTCCAGCAACTCGGCGAACACCATGGCGCCGCGCTGGTCCTTGGTGGTGTAACGGCCGATGATGCCGGCCTTGCCCACGTTCGAGCGCACCAGGTCAAAGTAGTAATCGGTCGGCTGGAACTCCGCCGGGATCACGTTACCGCCGCGAAAGCCGCCTTCCACAACCTCGATGAAGCGAACATCCGGCGTGAACAGCGACGATACCCGCGAGCGGTCGACCCCGGGCAGAAAAAAGACCTCGTCGGTCACTTGCTTCAGCTTGGAAAGGAAGTGCTCGTTATAGATGTCGCCTTCCTTCTGGATCAGCGCCACCAGCACCGTGTTGGCGCCCCCGAACTCTGCCTCGTAATGCTTGTACACCTGCATGTACTCGTGCTCGAGCGGGATCGACTTGTCGAACCCGGCATCCACGTGCGTCCCCGATGCAAACCAGGTAAACAGCGCGGTGAAGCCGGCCAACAGCGCCAGCATGAGCATGCGCCGACCATAAATGATCGGCTCGATGACCTTGAGAATCTTTTCCTGCATGCCGCCAGGCGCGTCGCTGGATGGAGCGGCCATGGTGTCTCCCCTGAGAAGCGTATTTAGTTTGTCAGTGCTGCGCGCTGGACGCCCGACTCGCCGACGGACAACAGCCCGTCGCCGAACTCGATGGCGGCTGACAGGGGCGTACCCCGGGCAGACTTGTAGGTTGATACCTGCTGGCCATCGACCAGGGTGACCACACCGTTGAGACCCACCAGTGCAACCCGCCCGTCATCCAGCCGGGTGCCGCCGAACATGGTTGCCACGTTCTCGTTCTCCAGCGTTTGCCAGCCGTCGACCCCGGGCTGGGCCACCGGGTCGTCGTTGCGGTAGAGCGTGCCGCGCAGCCCGAAGACCAGCACGCCATTCTCGCCGGCCGGCACGGCGCCGAAGAAGGAACTCTCGTAGGGTGATTCCATCCGCGTCCAGGTCTCGCCGTCATCGGTCGAGAACGCCAGCATCCCCAGTTCGCCGGCGATGAACAGGGCGCCACTGTTGAGCCGCGTGATGCTGTTGAAATGCACTTCTTCGTCGCGGATCACCGGCGCCTCGACTTCCGTCCAGGTCTCACCACCATCGGTGGTTTCCATCATCAGACCGTAAGCGCCCACCGCCAGTACGCGCCCGGCATCAAACACCTGCAGGTCGAGAAAAGGCTTTTCCAGTTCGGGGTCGAAGTGTTGCAGGGTCCACTGCCGGCCGCCGTCGCGGGTGTGCACGATGGTGGCATCGTGGCCGACCGCCCAGCCGTGCTCGCCGTCATCGGCGAACGCCACGGCCGTCAGCGCGGCGCGTACCGGCACCTCGGTCTGGGCCCACTCGTTGCCATCCGCCGACAGCAGGATGTGACCACGGTCCCCCACCGCCACCAGCCGTTTGCCGGTGTTGACCACATCGAGCAGCAGGCTCTCGTCGGCCAGCGGCATGATCTGCGCCGGACGCGGGATCAGCTTCACGGTGATCTCTTCCTGGGCGGTCACGGCCGTCGCTGACAACACCAGCGACGACAGCAGCAAGCCGCCCACAACGCCCTTCATGTGTCTCATCACGCTTCTCCCCACACGCAGTCTCGACTGCTGTTGATTGTGTTCTCGACCCCGCGTCGCCAAGCCGGGGTCGACCGGAGCCGGACGGATATCCGGCCGTGGGGATCAGAACTGGTACCCCAGCCACAGCAGCAGGTTGTCACGGTCACGTTGCGCATCCCGGACACCGCCGCCTGTGAACCAAGTGTAACGAAGTTCACCCAGGTACTTCGACAGATAATCCCAGCGTACGCCGGAGATGATCTGCTTGCGCCCCTCGACGAAATTCTGCCCGAGCCCGGGTCCAACGCCTTCGACGTCATGGAAGAAGGCGTTGAGGAACTCAAGGTTGACCCCGAAGATGGCATTGTCATAACGCGTCAGCGTGACGAAACGATAACCATAGGACTCCTGGGTGCCGAAGCCGCTGCGGTCATACCAGGCGGTGGGGTTCTGCAGGCCGTTCTGGAAGGTGCGGCTGTCGCTGCTGGGGTCATTGATGTCCGACCGGATGTCGGCCGGGTTAAGCCCCACCGTGCCGTCCGCGCCGGCCGAAACATGGGTGTCGGTGCCGGCGCCGTTGGCCTGGAATTCCGACAGCTCAGGGTAGCCCGGCAGATGGGTGTAGCCCATTTCCAGCAACAGCGTCATCTGCGATGCGCCGAACGGATTCTCGGTAGCACCCAGCAGTCGCAACAGCGACACGTTGAGTTGCCCGATGCCCATCGGCTCCCAGCCGCGCACGTACTGCCCCGGTTGCGTTTCCACCCCACGGTAATTGGTCTGGATGAAGTCCGGCACCGCCGTGCGCCGGCCCGGCAGGGTGGCAATGGTCAGGTCGAGGTCGTTGGCGGGGAAGGCCGGCTGCAACAGCGCGAAAATGAGATCGGTGGTGTGCACCTGGATCGGCAGGTTGTCACGCCACACGTACTCACCCGACAGGGCGTAGCCGCCCACCGTGGTGTTGAACGACAACCCGTACATGCGAATGTCTTCGGGGTACTCGACAAAGATGCTGGCGGTATCCAGCGGCAGGGCGTCCCGCGTCAGCGGCAACTGAGCGCCACTGCTCAGCAGGTCGACCAGCCCGCCGATGGTGCCAACGGGATCCGTCAGGTCCAGTGGCAGATCAATGCCACAGCTCAGCGCAATGGGAATCAGCGCTCCGGCGAGCCCCCCCGTCACACTGTCCGGCAGACAGGTCGACTGTGCCGCGAAACCACTGACACTGGGGACCCGGGCGTGGTAGTTGGCGAAGTACAGGCCAAACTCGGTGCCGCCGTTGAGGTTCTCGGCGAAATACCGCAGCGACACCCCGTACTGGCCACCATCGTCCGGTTCACGCGCAGCTTCCTCGGCGAAGTTGCGCTGCAAGGTGCGGCTCGACGGCGAGTTGAGGATGAAGGACGGGTCATCCGGGTTGTCGCCGGGGATGTAGGTTCCCCGGGTCGTCAGCTGGTAGGTATCGTCAGGGCCGCTCGGGATGTAGGCCTGGCCCGGATCTTCCGGTGCCTTGGCGAACGACAGCATGGCGTGGGTCCCGCCCTCGCCCAGGATGTCAGACACGGAGAAGAAACTGCCCACCGGGTCGATGGAGATCGGCTCCCATTCGTAGCCGTAAAACAGCTCCATGTTCAGCCCGTAGGTCAGCTCGGTGTTGAGCGTCACCATGCCGAGGGGCCGTTGCAGCTCCTTGACGTCAAAGCCCGGGACTCGCAGCAGTGCCTGATCGGCCGGGTTGATCGAATTCAGCGAATTGGCCAGCAGGAAGCCGGACTCGCCCCAGTTGAGCACCTGCTGACCCACCTTGACACTGATGAACCGGTCAGCAATCTCGAAACTGCGGCTGACGAAAAAGTCGAGGAAGCGCAGCTCTCGTGCGATCACGTCCTTGCCTGCCGAGGAGAAATTCTCACGTCCGGCCTGCAGGGTGGTATCCGGGTGAATCTGGGTGAGATCGTCGTACTGCGCATCGAACAGCGCCAGCGTTCGGATGAACACGTTGGCGTCGAACACCTCGAACGAGATGTCGGTGGTCAGCTTGGTGGCCCCGTGAACCAGGTCGTACTTGTCGAAGTTGAGATTGCCATTGTCGGCATTCGGCGAAAATGACCCGGGCTGACCGAGAAAGAACGTGTTGGGGTTGATACCCCCCTGCGCCGGATCGGGATCACCGGTCGCCGAGCAGGTGTTGCCGGAAAAGGTATTGGTGCCGCGCGGACCCGGGCCGCTGCTGCCATCGTCCCCGACCCGGGCGACACAGATGCCCGGATTGAGCGTGCTCTTGCCGATGTTGCTGCTGTCGATATCCTGCATGCGCATCAGCGCGCCGACCGTAACCAGATTGCCGACCGAGACGGTCGTCCCGGCCAGGTCAAATTGCAGTGCCGACGCAGAAATCGGCAACAATCCCAGAGTCGCGGCCAACAGCAGGCCACCGTGCCGGGTGTTCGGGTTTTTGGGTGATACGGGCATCCTCTTGCTCCCTCGCCTCATGTCGTTATCGTGGGCCGTCACCATGGGGGCTCGACCTTTCAGCGTCTTGTAGCAGAGCCCGGCAGCACGGTGCAATAAGAAAGTTGGCCCCGGGCCCGACGGCATCAGGTCCTCGGTCGCAACCAGATCAGACTGGCCATGCGTCCGCAGTCGGTCTGGCGGCGGTAGGAGAACCACTGCGCCGATTCTTCGAAGGTGCAGTGCGCGCCACCCGCCACGGCATCCACCCCCAAGACCCGCAACCGTCTTCGCGCCAGACCCGGCAGGTCCGCCATCCAGCGGCCCGGCCGCAACGACGGCTCGAAGCAGGCGCTGGCGTCGCCATCGGCCGCGATGAATGCAGCACGGACCTCGGGGCCCACCTCGAAGGCGCGCGGCCCGATGGCCGGCCCCAGCCAGACGCGCAGCGCCGCAGGATCCACCTGCATCGCCGCCACCACGTGTTCCAGCACGCCAGCCGCAAGGCCGCGCCAGCCAGCATGGGCGGCCGCTACCACCGTGGCGTCGCGATCACAGAGCAACACCGGGAGACAGTCCGCCGTCAGTACCGCACAGGCTTCGCCGGGCACCCGGGACACCGCCGCATCGGCCTCCGGGCAGCCGCTCGCCGGCAGCGACACCACCCGGGTCCCGTGCACCTGTCGCAGCCAGGTGATCCGCCTCACCTCCGGCAGCGCGCGCAGCAGCGCCGCACGGTTGGCCGCCACCGCGGCGACCGGCGCACCGACATGGTCTGCCAGGTTGAACCCAAACCCCTGATCGGTCCCCCGTCTGGTTTGCAGGGCACCGACCCCGGACGGCAACGACCAAACCGGCGGGGCTGCCGGCACCCCGGGGTCGGCAGCCTCAGGCGCCGTCGTCACGTGGGTCATACGCCGCCAAAGCGGCCAGCAAGGCCGACAGATCCTCGGGCGGCTCACAGTTCCAACGGGCTGCCACCCGCTGCCGCGGGTGCATGAGGCCGAGGACCCGGGCATGCAGCGCCTGACGTGAAAATCCTGCCAGCAACGTCCGCAGTGCTTCCGGCAGACCGCTTCCGCGGACCAACTGGGCGCCGTAGAGCAGGTCGCCGACGAGCGGGTGGCGCAAATGGGCCAGATGTACCCGGATCTGATGCGTACGCCCGGTCTCCAGCCGCACCCGCAGGTGGCTGTGATGACCAAAGTGCTGTTCGACGCGGTAATGAGTCACCGCCTCGCGCCCGCCGCGCGGCACCACCGCCATTTTCAGCCGGTCCCGCGGATGGCGGCCAATGGGGGCATCAATGGTGCCCCCGGCGATCAACGGCCCCTGGGTCACCGCGTCGTATTCACGATGGACCTCGCGCGCCGCCAGCTGCGCCACCAGCGATGCGTGGGCTTCCAGGGTCAAGGCCACCACCAGCAGACCGCTGGTGTCCTTGTCCAGCCGGTGCACGATGCCTGCGCGCGGCACCGCAGCCGTCTGGGGAAAGTGATGCAACAGTGCATTCTGCAGCGTCCCGTCGGGCTGCCCGGCGCCCGGGTGCACAGTCAGGCCGGCCGGCTTGGCGATCACCGCGATGTCTCGGTCGGCATCAATGACGGTCAACGGCAGGTCCTGCGGCAACACCCGGGTGTCGGCGGCCGGCTCGGCATCCACTTCAACCAGCGCCCCCGCGGCAACCGGATCGCGTGCGCGCACCACCACCGCCCCGTCGACGCGCACGCGGCCGTCGGCGATCCACTGCTGCAACCGGGCACGGGAATAACTGTCGAACAGACGGGCGCAGGCGATATCGGTCCGCTGGCCGTCCAGGGCATCGTCCACCACCGCACTGAGGGTGTGGTCGTCATCCTCCACAGGCGTCACCGGGCGCATTGGCTATACTCGACCGCTTCACACCGCTCGCTTCCTGACGCTTTCATGACTGCCATTCTCCGCTTCCTGGGATTCGCCATTGTCCTCGCCACGCTCGGCGCCTGCGCGTCGAAGGGCGGTACCGCCTTGCCACCGGACAATCCGTTCGGTCCTGACCGTGTCAGCCAGCGCGAACTGCGACTGGAGGCCACTGAATTGTATCGGGCCTCACGCGAAGCCCTGATCTCGTCGGATTTCGCGACGGCGATCAGCCGCTACGACATGCTGATCACCCGCTATCCGTTCTCGGTGTTTTCCACCCAGGCGGAGCTTGAACGGGTTTACGCCTATTACCGCAACTTCGAGGTGGACCGCGCGCTGGCCGCAGCCGACCGCTTCCTCCGCGACCACCCGCGCCACGATGCCAGTGCCTACGTGCACTATCTCAAGGGCCTGATCAATCAGAGCCGCGGTGACCGCGTGCTGACCGGCCTGGGCGTCGACACCACCCGCGACGACGTCACCTATGCCCGCCGCGCTTTCGATGATTTCGCGCTATTGGTGCAGAAATATCCGGACAGCCCCTATGTCGGTGATGCGCGCCAACGCATGGTGGAACTGCGCAACCGTATCGCCAGCCATGAGCTTCACATCGTCCGGTTCTATGTCAAACGCGGGGCCTTTCTGGCAGCCGCGCGTCGCGCCGAAAGCCTGGTGGCCACCTATCCCGGCGCTCCGGCAGCGGCCGAAGCGCTGGCCCTGATGGAGCGTAGCTATCGCACCCTCGGCCTTGATGCTCAGGCCGACGCCACCGAAACCCTGCTCCGCGGAAACGGCCTGCCAACCGCTGCCGACCTCGGCGAGCGCGAGGTCGAGCCGGGCCTGCTGCAACGCATCAGTACCACCATCGGCGGCTGGTTCGGCATCGGCGACGATGCCGATGAAGCACTCGGCGTCTAGCCGCGTCTTCTACTGCCGCTGCCTCCGTGGTGTTGGCCACGGCAGCCCTAAACGTCGCCGTAGACGGCGGTGATCGGGTAGCGACGCTCGCGGCCGAAGGCACAGCGGGTGACCTTGGGGCCC
The DNA here is from genome assembly GCF_016918765.2 of Flagellatimonas centrodinii. Classification (GTDB taxonomy): domain Bacteria; phylum Pseudomonadota; class Gammaproteobacteria; order Nevskiales; family Nevskiaceae; genus Polycyclovorans; species Polycyclovorans centrodinii. The sequence continues at coordinate 2,001,972 of NZ_CP092104.1, read as the reverse complement.
GGCGGCGCCTGACGCCGCTTGTATTCCGAGCGTCGCACCAACCCTGCCACGCGCCGCACGGTAGGCTCGTCGAAGCCCATGGCGATGATCTCGCTGATCGACCGCTGGGCCTCGACATACGCCGTTAGCAGGGGATCCAGCACCTCATACGGGGGCAGCGAGTCGGCATCGGTCTGGTCCGGCCGCAACTCGGCAGACGGCGGACGCGTCAGCACCCGCTCCGGAATCACCGGTGACAGACTGTTGCGATACCGCGCCAACGCGAACACCCGGGTCTTGTATACGTCCTTGATCGGCGCGAAACCACCACACATGTCGCCGTATAGCGTGGCATAGCCCACCGCCATTTCGCTCTTGTTGCCGGTGGTCAGCACCACATGTCCGAACTTGTTGGACAGGGCCATCAGCAGTACACCGCGACTCCGAGACTGCAGGTTCTCTTCGGTGAGATCCGGCTCGCGGCCGGCGAATGCCGGTGCCAGCAGCGCGTTGAAGGCGCTGAAAGCCGGCTCAATGGCGATGCAGTCGTAACGGATCCCCAAGGCCTCGGCCTCAATCCGGGCATCATCATTCGACATGCTGGCGGTGTAGCGCGACGGCATCGACACGCCCCAGACGCGGTCCGGCCCCAGGGCATCGACCGCGATGGCGGCCACCAGGGCCGAATCGATGCCCCCCGAAAGCCCGATCAGCGCGCCCGGAAAGCCGTTGCGCCCGACGTAGTCGCGGGTCGCCTGGACCAGCGCGTCATAGAGCAGGGCGTCGGCCGTCTTCGGTGTCGCCATCGCGCCCTGCAGTCGCCCGTCCTGCCAGATCAGCGGGAACACGCCGGCCTCGAATGTCGGCGCCCGAAACGCCTCCTCACCATCGGCATTGACGGCGAAGGAACCGCCGTCAAACACCACTTCATCCTGACCCCCGACACAGTTGACGTAGGCGATCGACAGACCGGTTTCCACCACCCGTGAGTCCAGCGCCCGCCGCCGGTTGGCGGCCTTATCGATGTCAAACGGGGAGGCGTTCAGATTGATCAGCAGCTCGGCGCCTGCCTGCCGCGCCTGCGCCGCCGGACCGGCGACCCAGATGTCTTCGCAGATGGTGATGCCAATGCGACAGCCCTCCTGCTCGAACACACAGGGCATGTGTCCGGCCCGGTAATGGCGCTGCTCGTCGAAAACCCCGTAGTTCGGCAGGTGCTGCTTGCGATAGCGGCCCAGCACCTCGCCGTCGCGGAGTACCAGCGCGGCGTTGTAAATGGCGCCATCGGCGTACTCCGGCGTGCCCACCACCAGGGTGATGCCGCGCACTTCGCGCCGCAGCCGCGCCAGCCCGGCCTCGATCTGCGCCGGCATGCCCGAACGCAGCAGCAGATCATCCGGCGGATAACCGATGAGTGCCAGCTCGGTGCAGGCGATCAGGCTGGCACCCAGTGTGTCACGGGCATGCCCCGCCGCTTCGACGATCCGCTCGACGTTGCCGTCGACATCGCCGACCCAGAGATTGAGCTGGGCCAGCGCGAGCTTCAGCGGGCGCGTCATGGCACCTCCGCAGCGCGTGACAGAGACGGCGTGTCGGTCAGAGCAACGACTTCATCGCCGCACCGAGATCTGCCGGCGAACGCACCGTCTTGACCCCGGCGGCCTCGAGTGCGGCGAACTTCTCGTCGGCCGTGCCCTTGCCCCCCGCGATGATGGCGCCGGCATGACCCATGCGCTTGCCCGGCGGCGCAGTAACACCCGCGATGTAGGCCACCACCGGCTTCTTGACGTTGTCCTTGATGTACTCGGCGGCCTCTTCTTCCGAACTGCCTCCGATCTCGCCCACCATGATGATGCCGGCCGTCGCCGGATCGGCCTCGAACAGACGGATCACGTCGATAAAGCCCATACCGCGGACCGGATCGCCACCGATGCCGACACAGGTGCTCTGACCCAGGCCGTTCTGAGTGGTCTGGTGCACCGTTTCATAGGTCAACGTCCCGGAACGGCTGACGATCCCGATCTTGCCTGGCTTGTGAATATGGCCGGGCATGATCCCGATCTTGCATTCCCCGGGGGTAATGATGCCCGGGCAGTTGGGCCCGATCAGCACGCAGTCCTGCCCGGCCAGCGCCGCCTTGACGCGCACCATGTCGTTCACCGGGATGCCCTCGGTGATGCAGACGATCACCTTGATGCCGGCATCCGCCGCTTCGAGGATGGCGTCGGCCGCGCCTGCCGCGGGCACATAGATCATCGAAGCGTCGGCGCCGGTGGCCTTGACCGCATCGTGGGCGGTGTCAAAAACCGGACGGTCAAGGTGCTTGGCACCACCCTTGCCCGGTGAAACGCCGCCGACCAGTTGCGTGCCATAGGCAATCGCCTGCTCGGAATGGAAGGTGCCCTGCTTGCCGGTGAAGCCCTGGCAGATGACGCGGGTGTTCTTGTTGATCAGGATGCTCATATTCTCTCTCAGCCGTTCGCGAGTGCGACCACGGTCTTGGCGGCTTCGGTCAGGTCGGATACCGGGGTGATCTTGAGCCCGCTGGACTCCAGCATCTCCCGCCCCTTCTCCATATTGGTGCCCTGCAGGCGGGCGACCACCGGCAACTTCAGTCCGGTCTGACGGCAGGCCTGGATGATGCCCTCGGCAATCAGGTCGCAGCGCACGATGCCCCCGAAGATGTTGATGAAGATCGCCTTGACGTCCTCGGACTTGGTGATCAGCTTGAAGGCTTCCGTCACCTTCTCCGCGGTGGTGCCACCGCCAACGTCGAGGAAGTTGGCAGGCTGGCCGCCGTGCAGTTTGACGATGTCCATCGTCGCCATCGCCAGACCGGCGCCGTTGACCATGCAGCCAATGGTGCCTTCCAGCGTCACGTAGTTGAGGTCGTACTTGGACGCCTCGCGCTCGCGCTCGTCCTCCTGGCTGGGGTCGCGCATCTCGGCGATGGCCTTCTGCCGGTACAAGGCATTGGCATCAAAATTGAGCTTGGCGTCAAGCGCCATGATCTGGCCTTCGGCGGTCACGATCAGCGGGTTGATCTCGACCTGGGAGGCGTCCAGTTCGTTGACGATTCGGTACACCCCGAGCAATGCCTGGGTGAACTGTGCCACCTGGTCCTTGTCGAGCCCCATGAAGAAGCCGAGCTGGCGCGCCTGGAACGGTTGCAGGCCGGCAGCCGGGTGGACGTGGATCGACTTGATCTTCTCGGGCGAGTGCTCGGCCACCTCTTCGATGTCCATACCGCCCTCGGCGGAGGCCATGAACACGATCTTCTCCTCGGTGCGGTCCACCAGCGCCGACACGTACAGCTCGCGCGCGATGTTGGAGGGGCGTTCGACCCACACGCTGTTGATCGGCAGCCCTTCGGCGCCAGTCTGCTTGGTGACCAGACGCTGACCGATCATGCCCTTGGCGGCATCCTCGACGGCATCGACGCCGGTCACCAGTTTGACCCCGCCAACCTTGCCGCGTCCGCCGGCATGGACCTGCGCCTTGACCACGAAGCGCTCGCCGCCGAGGCTCTTGGCGACGGCACGGGCCTGCTCGGGACTGGTGGCCAGGCTACCCTGGGGCACGGCAATGCCGTAACGCGCAAAAATCTCTTTGGCCTGGTACTCGTGCAGGTTCATGCAAGGCTCTCGGATCGTGTGGGGACGCGCATTCTCGCCCATACCGCCGGTGTCTGCCAGAAACCTGACAGCGGAACGATCCCCTACAATCGTCGAAGACCCGACCGCAGCCGATCTAAAGCCGCCATGATCTTCCGCCTGTTGCTCATCGCCGCCGCCGCGTGGATTGTCTGGCGCCTGGCCGGTATCGCCTTGCGGCAACTGGAACAGCGTTCAAAGCAGGCGCCGCCTGATGCGACCGAGGACGACCCGCCGTTCGTGCCGATGACGCGCTGCAGTCGCTGCGGCACGCATCTGCCCCGCACGGACGTCGATGACGACGGCTGCTGCACACGATGCAGCGGGTCCTGAGCCGGCGCCGATGACCGGCATTGCGGTCACCCGCCCGGGGCTGCCCGAAGACTGGCGGATTCTGCGTGCCCTGACACTCTATCGCCTGCTGCTGATCACGCTGCTACTGACGCTGCTGGAGTCCGGCGCGACCCTGCAATTGTTCGAACAGGTCGATGCGCAGCTGTTCCGACGGGTCAATCAGGCCTATGCGGTGGCCTCGCTGGCACTGCTGATCCCGTTGCAGTTGCAAGCGCCGCGTATTCACCTGCAGACCCTGGTGCAGTTCGGCATCGACCTCGGTGGCATCGCGGCGCTGGTGTACAGCACCGGCGGCGTCGAGAACGGCCTCGGCATCCTGCTGATCACCCCGACCGTCGCCGCAGCGCTGATCCTGACCCCACGCTTCGCCATGGTCTGCGCCTCAGCCGCGACCCTCGGCATGTTCGCCGAGGAGTTCCTGCGGCCCATCGGCCGCGGTATTTCGCCGGCCGACATGACCAGTACCGGCGTACTCGGTCTGATGCTGTTCGCGACCACCGTCGCCGCTGCCGCCGTCGCCGCTCGCGCCCGCAAAAGTGAGGCGCTGGTGGAGCGCGCAGATACCGAGATGGCCAGCCTGTCGCGCCTCAACGAAAGCATTATCGAGTCGATGCAGACCGGCGTGGTGGTCATCAACGGACAGCGCGAAATTCGCATGATCAACGCCGCTGCACGCCGACTGCTGACCCCCGCCGATGCCAGTGGTCGCGCGCTGATGGATGTTTCGCCCGCGTTGGCACAGACCTTGGAAAGCTGGATGCTCGGCAGTGCTGTCAGCCCGCGCCCGCTGAGCCTCAGCCCCGGGGGCCCCGAGGTGATTCCGCGCTTCTCACGGCTCGGCTGGGCCGCCGGCAGTCCCACGCTGATCCTGCTGGACGAGGCCGCACAACTGCGCGAGCAGGCGCGGCAGCTAAAGCTAGCCGCCCTGGGTCGATTGTCGGCCAGCATCGCCCACGAGATCCGCAATCCACTGGCGGCGATGACCCATGCCGGGCAGTTGCTGGCTGAAGACCCCCAATTGTCCGCCGAGCAGCAGCGGCTGCTTGACATGATCCATCGCCACGGCGCGCGTATCGACCGCATCGTCCGGGACGTGCTCAGCCTCAGCCGCCGGGATGCCACTCAGGTCCAGTCGCTGGTGCTGGCCGACCAGTTGCGGCAAATTCGCCAGAACTATCTGGAACATCCGGCGCGGACCGAACGCCCGATCCACATCGCGCCGCTGAACCCGGCCTGGAAGATTCGCTTCGATCCCGAACACCTGCAGCAGGTACTGCACAATCTGTGGGACAACAGCTTCGAGCACGCAGGATCAGCGCCTGCGGCGGTCCGGCTGGAGGCCGGGCGCGACCCGGCCAATGTCTGGCTGGATATTGCCGACGATGGCCCCGGCATCCCGGTCGCGCTGCAGGAACGCATCTTCGAGCCGTTCTTCACCACTGCCAGCCGCGGCACCGGCCTCGGGCTTTATCTGGCCCGCGAGCTTTGCGACTTCAACCATGCCCGTCTGCTCTATCGACCCGATGCTGCTGGCGCCTGTTTCCGGATCATGTTCTCCTCGCCGCCATGAAAGCTGCCGTCCTGATTGTCGACGACGAGGCCGATATCCGTGAGCTGGTGGAGATCACCCTGTCGCGGATGGGCCTCACCACCGAGGCCGCGGGCTCGCTCGCCGAGGCGCACGATCGGCTGGCCTGCCACAGCTTCGACCTGTGCATCACCGACATGCGGCTGCCCGACGGTAGTGGCATTGACCTGGTCCGGCATATCGGCGAGCACTGCGCAGACACGCCAGTGGCGGTGATCACCGCCTATGGCAGCGCGCAGGCTGCGGTGGAGAGCCTGAAGGCCGGCGCCTTTGATTTCGTCTCCAAGCCTGTGGATCTGCAAGTCCTGCGCAAGCTGGTGCGCAGCGCCCTGGACTTGCGCGGGGCGGCCGTGGAATCTCGCGGGACGGAGCCCACCGGATTGCTGGGCCAGCATCCGTCGATCGATCACCTGCGGCAGCTGGTCGGCCGTCTGGCGCGATCGCAGGCCCCGGTTCACATCGCCGGCGAGTCGGGGACGGGCAAGGAACTGGTGGCGCGCATGATCCACGCCCAGAGCCCACGGGCGGTCGGCGCCTTCGTACCGGTGAACTGCGGGGCCATCCCCAGCGAGCTGATGGAGAGCGAATTCTTCGGCCATCTCAAGGGTGCGTTTACCGGTGCGATCAAGGACAAGACCGGCCTGTTCCAGGCTGCCGAGGGCGGCACGCTGTTCCTTGACGAGGTGGCCGACCTGCCGTTGCACATGCAGGTCAAACTGCTGCGGGCGCTGCAGGAACGTGCCATCCGCCCGGTCGGCAGCGACAGCGAGCAACCGGTGAACGTGCGGGTGATCTCGGCCACCCACGAATCCCTTGAGGGGTGTGTCGCCGACGGCCGATTTCGCCAGGACCTGTACTACCGCCTCAATGTCATCGAGGTGCGGACGCCGCCATTGCGCGACCGGTCCGGCGATATTCCGCTGCTGACTCATCACATTCTCGAACGCCTGGCGCGGACCAACGGCTGGCCACGGCCGCCAACGCTGGATGACGCCGCACTGGCGCGGCTGGTGGCGTATCCGTTCCCGGGCAACGTCCGGGAGCTGGAAAACATCCTCGAGCGGGCCTTGACCCTCTGTGACGGCCGCCGCATTACCGCCACCGACCTCCAGTTGCGTGAGACCGCAGCACTGACGCCTGCTGGCGCGCCTGCGCTGGACTCGCAAATGGACGCTGTCGAACGCCAGGCCATCCTCGAGGCACTGGAAAAGGCCCGGTTCAACAAGACCCGTGCGGCAGAACTGCTGGGGATGTCATTCCGTTCACTGCGCTACCGGATCAAGAAGCTCGGCCTCGACGTCTGAGTGACCCGGGGTGCCGTACCGACCGGGTCGACACGTTTCGAACGCCGCCACAGACCGGTATACTCCCGCCGTTCTACCGACCCCCTGACCGCCCCGGCGGGCGTGGCGTGGTCGTGACAGCGCGGTTTCTCGAAACACTTTGCACGAGGTCTATCAGTCGATGAGCAATCAAGGCGTGGATGCCGGCCGTCGCCGCTTCCTGACGCTCACCACCGGTGTGGTGGGCGGCGCAGGCGCTGCCGCAGCCGCATGGCCGTTTCTGGCGTCGCTAAAGCCCAGTGAACGCGCCAAGGCGCTGGGCGCACCCGTGGTGCAGGACATCAGCCAGCTGGAGCCGGGGCAACGTCTCACCGTGGCCTGGCGTGGCAAACCGGTCTGGGTGGTGCGTCGCACCCCTGAAATGATCGCCAGCCTCGACAAGGTCAGCGACGAGCTGCGCGACCCCGAGTCTGCCGAGCCGCAACAGCCGGCCTATGCCCAGAACGAAGCGCGTGCCATCAAACCGGATGTGCTGGTCATGGTCGGTTCCTGCACGCATCTGGGCTGCTCACCGACGTTCCGGCCGGACCACCCGGCACCGGAGATCCACAGCAACTGGCAGGGCGGCTTTTTCTGCCCCTGCCACGGGTCGATGTTCGACCTGTCCGGCCGCGTCTACAAGGGCGTGCCGGCGCCGCTCAACCTGGTGGTGCCCCCGCACCGCTACGAGAACGACACCACCGTGGTCATCGGTGAAGACCCCGTAGGAGCCGCGTAATGGCGATCGTGCCCAACCCCCACAAGACCACCGGCTTCCTCGGCTGGATCGACGACCGCTTCCCGCTGACCAAGATCTGGAAGGATCACGTCAGCGAATATTACGCGCCGAAGAACTTCAATTTCTGGTACTTCTTCGGCTCGCTGGCGATGCTGGTACTGGTCAACCAGCTGCTGACCGGCATCTTCCTGACCATGCACTACAAGCCGGCCGCCGCCGAGGCGTGGGCGTCGGTCGAATACATCATGCGCGATGTGCCCTTCGGCAACATCATCCGCTATCTGCACTCCACCGGCGCCTCGGCGTTCTTCGTGGTGGTGTTCCTGCACATGTACCGTGGCCTGCTCTACGGCTCCTACCAGAAGCCACGCGAGCTGATCTGGATTTTCGGTTCGCTGATCTTCCTGGTGCTGATGGCCGAAGCCTTCGCCGGCTACGTCCTCCCCTGGGGCCAGATGAGCTACTGGGGTGCGCAGGTGATCATTTCGCTGTTCGGCGCCATCCCGGTGATCGGCAATGACCTGGTGGTCTGGATCCAGGGGGACTACATCCCCTCCGACGCCACGCTCAACCGTCTGTTCTCGCTGCACGTGATCGCCCTGCCCTTCGTGCTGGTCGGTCTGGTGGTGGCGCACCTGATGGCGCTGCACGAAGTGGGTTCCAACAACCCCGACGGCATCGACATCAAGAAGAAGAAGGATGGCAATGGCAAGCCGCTCGACGGCATCGCCTTCCACCCTTACTACACGGTGAAGGACATCTTCGGCGCCGGCGTGTTCCTGATCTTCTTCCTCGGTGTGGTGTTCTTCGCCCCCGATGGTGGCGGCTACTTCCTGGAGAAGCCCAACTTCATCCCGGCCGACCCGCTGGTCACCCCCGAACACATCACCCCGGCCTGGTACTTCGGCGCCTTCTACGCAATGTTGCGTGCGGTGCCGAGCAAGCTCGGCGGCGTGCTGACCATGGGCGGTGCGGTGGTCATCATCTTCCTGGTGCCCTGGCTGGACCGCTCCAAGGTCCGCTCGATCCGCTACAAGGGCATGCTGTCGAAGATCGCACTGGGCCTGTTCACCGTCGCCTTCGTCCTGCTTACCTACTACGGGCTGCAGCCACCGACCGAGCTCGGCACGCTGATCTCGCGCGTGGGCACCATCATTTATTTCGCCTTCTTCCTCCTCATGCCGTTCTACACGGCGATGGAAAAGACCAAGCCAGAACCGGAACGGGTGACGGGGTAACCGATGAAACGGATTCTTTTCACGCTGTCCGCCTTCCTGCTCTCCGGCGCGGCCTTCGCGGCTGGCGGCGGGCACCTTCCCTACAGCTTCGAGCCGGACGTCGGCAACCTGCCGTCGGTGCAGCGCGGCGCCCGCAACTACATGGCCTACTGTTCCGCATGCCATTCGATGGACCTCATGCGTTACAGCCGTATCGGTGAAGATCTCGGCATTCCCGAGGACATCCTCAAGGCCAACCTGATGTTCACCTCTGACAAGCCGGGGGACACCATCACCTCGGCGATGCCGGCCGACGCCACCGGCTGGTTCGGCCGCAAGCCGCCGGACCTCTCGGTGAACTCGCGGGCACGTGGCCCGAGCTGGGTCTACAGCTACCTGATGACCTTCTATGTCGATCCGGCACGCCCGGCTGGCGTCAACAATCTGGTGCTGCCCGGTGCCTCGATGCCGCATGTGTTGTGGGAGCTACAGGGCTGGCAGGTGAAGGCCGATGACGCTGCCCACCATGGTGAAGAAGGCCACGGTGGCGGTCATGGTCCCGACACCGGCCTGACGCTGGCCCAGGCCGGCACACTGTCGCCGGAAGACTACGAAGGTTTTGTCGCCGACACGGTCAACTTCATGGCCTACGCGGCCGAGCCGGGTCGGGTCGGTCGGGTCGGCCTCGGCAGCAAGGTGATGCTGTTCCTGCTGCTGTTCACCGCGCTGGCCTATCTGCTGAAGAAGGAGTTCTGGAAGGACGTCCATTAACCGTCTTCCCTGAACGACGACAACGCCGCTCATGCGCGTCATGGCCATGAGCGGCGTTGCTGTTTTCGGGGGGCGATAAGTCCGACCACCATCCGATGCGCCTGCCCAACCAGACCCGTTTCAGTGCAACCCGCAAGCCCGCCCAGCGGGCCGGCATGCAGCTGTACGGGCTACCGGGGACGCCTGAGACGCGCTGGTTGCAGCTGATTCTGGCTGAGAAGAACCTGCCTCAGGCACGCTTTCAGTCGGTCAACCTGCACCGACCGCCGGAGGATCTGCTGGCGGTCAATCCCGGCCTGCGGCTGCCGGCATTGATCGACCGCGAGACGCCAGTGGTCAGTGCCGGGATCATCGCCGCCTATCTCGACGAGCGCTTTCCGCATCCGCCGCTGATGCCGCCCGAGCCCGCCCACCGGGCACGGGTCCGTCTGCTGCTCGACCTGATGCTCGGCACGGTGTTCCCGCAATTGCTGACCTCGCGGCCGGACACCCTGGGGCACCTGCTTGATCTCGCCGATCTGATCGGACCCCGCAACCGGCTCATGGGGCTGGACTACCATCTGGGCGACTGCGCGGCGGCCGTCTGGTTGTGCCACCCCAGCACCCGGCTCGACGCCCTGCCTGCGCCGGCGGCCGACCGCCTGCAGGCTTACATCCGCCGCCTGCGAACCCGCCCCGCAGTAGAATCGACCCTGATATGAAAGCCCGCAGCCGCCGCCCCTATCTGATCCGCGCCATCTACGACTGGGCCACAGAGCACCAATACACACCGCACGTGCTGGTCGCGGTCGACTACCCCGGCGTTGTGGTTCCCACCCAGTACGTACAGGACGGGCGGATAACCCTCAATATCAGCCCCGCCGCGGTGCAACACTTCGAGATTCTCCCGGAGATGCTGTGGTTCTCGGCGCGCTTCGGCGGCCGCGCATTCGAGGTACAGGTACCGCTGGGCAGCGTCCTGGCCATCTTCGCCCGCGAGAATGGCGAGGGGCTGGTCTTCGGCGAAATCGAACCGCCCGATGGCGAGACGCCGGCGCCCGAGACGCCCCCGCCCGCCACCCCGAACGACGAAGACAAGCCACGCCCGCCGCGCAATCACTTGCGGGTGGTCAAGTAGGCGGCGCGGTTAGCGGCAGGGTCTTGTCCGGATTCAGAATGCCGCGAGGGTCGAAGCGGCTCCGCAAGTCCTGCATCAGATTCAAGGTCAGCGGGTCGATTTCCCAGCCGACATAAGGGCGCTTGTCGATGCCGACACCGTGCTCACCCGAGAGCGTGCCCCCCAGTGCCAGCACCGTGCGGAACACCGCCACCAGGCAGGCACTCACCGCTTGCATCTGCCGCGGGTCCTCCGGGTCGGCCAGCAGATTGACATGGATATTGCCATTGCCGGCGTGGCCGAAATTGACGATCTGCAGGTCGTGTTCGGCCGACAGCGCTTCCAGTGTCGACAACAGCGTCGGTAGCTGACTGACCGGCACCGCCACGTCCTCGTTGACCTTCTTCGGCGCCAGTTGCCGCAGAGACGGCGACAGCGCCTTGCGACAGGCCCAGAGTGCGGCCGCTTCGGTGGTATCGGCGGCTGCCCGCAGTTCGACCAGGCCTTCACCGTCGGCCGCGCGCGCCACCGCCTGCTGCGCCAGCGCCACCGTATCGTCGCTGCCATCGACATCGATCAACAGCAGCGCGCCGGTCGCGGACGGCACGCCGGTGTCCTGCCAGGCCTGCGCCAGACGTACCGCGGTGCCATCCATGAACTCGAGCGCGGCAGGCGTCTCCGGCTGCCCCATGATGCGCACCACCGCCGCCACCGCCGCCGCCGCGTTGGTATAACAGGCACGCAAAGTGCGTTGTTGCGACGGCCGTGGCAGCAGCTTCAGGGTCGCCTCGGTGATCACCGCCAGGGTGCCCTCGCTGCCCACCAGCAAGCGCGTCAGGTCGTACCCCACCACGCCCTTGGTGGTGCGGCCGCCGGTCACCAGGGCGGTACCGGCCCCGGTGACGGCACGCAGGCCCAGCACGCTCTCGCGCGCGGTGCCGTACTTCACCGCACGCGGCCCACCGGCCCCGCAGGCCAGGTTACCGCCAACAGTGGAGTACGCGGCGCTGGTTGGGTCGGGGGCCCAAAACAGCCCATCGGCAGCCGCACACTGCTGCACATCCGCGTTGATGCACCCGGCCTCCACCACCATCAGGCGGTCGGCCGGCCGGTATTCGAGAATCCGGTTCATGCGCTCCAGCGACATCACCACACCGCCCGCCACCGGCACACTGGCACCCGTGGTGTTGGTGCCCCGACCCCGCGCCACCAGTGGCGTGCCGGTCGCATGACAGGCCTGCACCACAGCCACCACTTCATCGTGACCAAGCGGGAAGACCACCATGTCCGGGGCGTGAAAGCGGCGTGAGTTGTCATAGCCGTAGGGCAGACAGTCCGCTGGGTCTTCCAACCGGCGGTCCGCCGGCAACGCCCGGGCCAACGCTGACCGCAGTGCGGGGTCGAGGCGCATCAACTGCCCTCGGCCAGAAACGCGCCACGAATCCACTGCGGCGGACGCCCGGCATCAATGGCCATCACGTCAAAACGGATGGCCCGTGACCGGTGGGCAGGCTGGGTGGCCAGCCATGCCTGGGTGGCGCGAATGATCCGGGCCTGCTTGCGGTGATCAACCGTCACCGCTGCCCCGCCGAAGCGGGTACTGGTCCGCGCGCGCACTTCGATCACCACCAGGGTCTGCTGCTCCAGCGCAATCAGATCAAGCTCACCGAAGCGGTTGCGGACGTTGCGCGCGATCAGCTTCAACCCGTCCGCCTGCAGCAGCCCTGCGGCCTGCCGCTCGGCATCGGCACCGGACTGTTGTGCCGGCGTCAGCGCGGCAGGGGCGCGGATGACCATTCCGGCATGTCCGACGACAGCGGCAGCCGCTCCAGGCCGCTGCGGGTGAAGCGTGCACACCCGAGGCCCCGCTCGACCCGACCGTCGTGGCTCACGGTGAGATCACCGGTGAGGCCCTCGATCGGCATCATATCGAAGGCGCCATCGCTGATCCGCTGCGCCAATGTCAGGGCGTCGGCGCCGAGCGCGAACAGGCGCGGCTGCGCCTGCCGGCTGCTGAGGCCCCGGGTAGCGCTGGCGAACTGCGGATCACGCAGATCGTCAAGCAGCCAGGGCTGGTCACAGAAGCGGGTGCCCACCAGATCACTGTCGCCACCGCCGCCTGGCTGATGAATCAGCGCGGTCGAATAGGCCGCCAGACCCTGCGCATGGTGAAAGCGGAACTGCGACCAGATCTGGCGGCCATCGACCGGCCGCCCGGCAAAGAACACCATATCGGCGTCGCCTCGCCGACGCACATCGAATACCGGCCGCTGCCCCAGCACCGCTGCCAGCTCCTGGTAGCGACGCTCGCTATCCGTTACCCGCAGCAACTGCTTGATCGGCGCCGAAAAATCGGCCGTTCCGGGGGTGTAGCGAGCGCGGCCGACCACGGCGCCACCTGCGGCTTCCAGGGTATCGATGAAGGCCGCTTCGACCCGATCACCCCAGTCGCCCTCGGGCACCAGCACCACGGCGCTGCCCAGGCCCTGTCGGCGTGCATGGCGGGCCGCCGCCCGCGCCTCGTCCTCCGGGGCCAGCGCAAACTGAACGACATTGGCAGGCACCGGCACGCCGGGCCCTGATTCCACCTGGTTCAGCGCCAGCAACGGTACGGGTGACCGCCCGCCGGCGAGCAGCGCTGACACACTCTCCTTGCGCAGTGGCCCAATCACCAGGGTCGCGCCTTCCCGCAGCGCCTCCTGGAACGCCAGCGCCGCCCCTCCCGGGGTGCCGCCGGTGTCATGGAAGCGGATTGGGACCCGCAGTCGGCGACCCAGATAGGCGGACAGCAGGCCGTCGCGGATGGCCGCGCCACTGGCGGCCAGCGGTCCGCTCAGAGGCAGCAGCACTGCCCAGCGGGGGCTGCCGCCCTGCGGGTTAAATTGCAGGAATGCGGACGCACCGGCAGCCTGCGTTGCCTGCAAACCGCCCTGCGCCATCCAGGTCGCTGCCGGATGTGGTCCGAACTGGCTGCGCCAGTCCGCCATGGCCGACTCCCGATCAGCGGCACGCAGGGCTTCGGCCAGCGCGATCCAACCCTCCACTACAAATCCGGCAGCCGCCGCACGCTGGCGATCATCAATGCCGATGGGTGCCGTCGACAGCCCCTGCCACAACCGCATGCGGTTGTCGGCAACCGCGCGTGGATCATCCAGAAACGCGAGACGTGCAACCCAGGCCTGAACCGCGCCGACGGGGTCGCCGAGCCGCGACCGCGCCTCGGCCCGCAGGGCCTCGGTGGCCGCGCCCATCTCCACCCCCTCGGGTGCCATCGGCAGCAGCCGGAGCACGTCGGCGTCGCGCCCCTCGGCGGCCGCCAGACGTGCGCGCAACAACTGCAGCCGCTGCATTTGCGCCACCGGCACCGAGTGGTCGGCCAATGCCGCCAGGTGCGCACGGGCAACTGCCAGGTCGCCGCGCGCGAATGCGGCTTCTGCGCCCGCGAGCGGATCGCTGCGGGCGGCACCGGGATACGGCAGAGCGGAGGGCGCCTGACGGGGCGCCGGACCGGTCGCACAGCCCGTCAGCAGGGCTGCCAGCAACCCGCCCAGAACCCAAACGCGGAGGAAACGGTGAGCGACATTCATGGCCGCAAAGTATGACACGGTGCGACAATCGCCCGATGTCAGATCAAGCCCCCGCGGTCAGCCCCGGTCACCTTTACGTAGTGGCCACGCCCATCGGCCATCTCGGCGATCTCAGCCCCCGCGCGGCCGCGGTGCTGGGCAGCGTCGACCGCATTCTCGCCGAGGACACCCGCACCTCCGGCGTGCTGTTGCAGCAACTCGGGATCCAGCAGCCGATCAGCGCCCTGCACGAACACAACGAACGGGCGCAGACCGAACAGCTGATCGCGCGACTGACCGGCGGCGAGACGCTGGCGCTGATTTCGGATGCCGGTACGCCACTGATTTCCGACCCCGGCTTCGTCCTGGTACGTGCCGCCCGTGCCGCTGACCTGCCGGTGGTGGCGGTCCCCGGGCCCTGCGCGCTGGTGGCGGCTCTGTCGATTGCAGGCCTGCCGACCGACCGTTTCACGTTCATCGGCTTCCTACCCGCCAAAGGCGGCGCGCGTCGTCAGGCCCTGGCGTCGCTGCGAGCCGTGCCCCACACGCTGGTGGCCTATGAAGCCAGCCACCGCATCGTCGACACCGCCGCTGATCTCGCCGCGGTACTCGGCCCGGACCGCCCGGTGATGCTCGCCCGTGAGCTGACCAAGCGCTTTGAACAGAGTGTGTCCTGCCCTGCTGGCGACCTGGCCGGCTGGCTGCAGGCCGACGCCAACCGCCAGCGCGGCGAGTTCGTACTGGTCATCGGCGGGGCCCCGGTTGCCGCCAGCGATGAAGTGGAAGCCGCCGCGGTGTTGAAGGTGCTGCTGGCGGAATTACCGGCGTCTCGGGCGGCACGCGTGGCGGCCGAGCTCACCGGCCTGCCGCGCAAGCGGTTGTACGAGATGGCGCTGATGGCAGGCGGCGGTGACGACCGCTGAGGGCGTGCGTCAGTACGGCAGATCGAGTGCGCCGCAGAGCCAGTCGAGCATGGGCGACACCTCGCGGTAGCGCGTGATCACCCACCGTGGCAGGTCCGGCCGCAGCAGGTCATCGTCGCTGACAGCGGCACTGGCGACAAAATCCTTGCGCTTGAGGTCCTCGATCAAGGGATGTTCAGGATCAAAGCCCTGCGGCGGCCGCACCAGGCTGTCGCCACCCAGGGTGAAGTGGCGGCGGAAGCCGGTACTGCGGGTCGCCTGCTGCCAGCTGGCCGGGTTGTTGACCAGATAGGCGCGAATGCGCCGCAGGGTTTCCGACTGTGGGTGCCAGATGCCGCCGCCGAGAAAACTGTCGCCCGGCGTCAGATGAAAGTAGAAAACCGGCGCATCCAGGCGCCCGGGTGCCGCATTGCCGCCGGCGTCAGCGCGCGCGGTGGCCTTGGTTGCGGCATGGAAGAAGCTCATGCCGGCGTGGGTCTTGTAGGGGGTCTTGTCGCTGCTGAACCGGGTGTCGCGGTGAATCCGGAACAGCGAGCCCCCGACTTTCTTCGGGCTGGCCACCATCTCCGGGCTGAGCGTGGCCAACGGCGCCGCCAGATCGGTAATGAACCGCAGACAGGGTTCACGCACGGCCGCTTCATAGTCGTCGCGGTGGGCGTTGAACCAGTCCTTGTTGTTGTGGGCGGCCAGCTGCTTCAGAAACCGCAGGGTGGCAGGTGTGAAGTACGGCGTGTTCTTGGCCATGTCAGCGCGGCTCGCTACGGCGACTGAGTACCCACAGCCCCGCAAGATGGATGGGAAGCCACAAGCCTACCCACTGCAGGTTGTGTTGCGCCATCCCCGGCCACAGCGCCAGTGGCAACGCCAGCACCGCGCCCAAGGCGATCAGTACCGCAATGCCGAGCGTCCGTCGCCTCACCGGGTGTCGCGGACGACACCAGGCCGGCACCATCAGCAGCGCCAACGGCGAAAACAGCAGCAGGTTGTGGTTGGCCGCCATCGCCCAATGATCGGTCACCGTCCAGGCCAGCAGCAGGATGACTCCGACCGCGCCGGCGATCACCGCCAAGCCGCCCCCAATGGCGGCAGCCAACCACGGTCGCCATGCGGCCGTCAGCAACAGGACAGCGGCCAGCGTCAGACCCAGCAGCGTCAGCGGGCCGCGCCGATCGGTCGACGGCGAATCAGCCGACGGCAGTCGGCCCGCCACCAGCAGATCGCCGCGTGCCACCAATGGCCGTGTGCCGCCGATGCCGTCGTCCACCTGCAGCTCACGCACCGCCGTCATCAGCACCTCGGGCAGAAAGCTCTGCTGCCAACGGTCGATCGGCCGATCGGTCGCGGGGCCCATCAGCAGGTCGGTCCCCAGCATCATCAGGGGATCGGGCGCCATCATGCGATTGGCTTCAGCTCGGTAGCTGGTGCCACTCGGCGCCCCTTCGAGGGCTGCGCGCAGGCCCCCGCCCAGCGCACTGTCGAGGGCATCGCGCACCTTGGTGCTGCAGTTGGCCGCGAAGTAGTCGTAGCGATAATCGGCATGCACCGGCTGCACATTCCAGGCCAGAAAGTCGGCCAGCGCCGTGGCCTGATCCGGCTGCAGTGCCAACTGTTGTTCGTACACCCATCGGCCTTCGGCTCGATAGGCGTCCAAGGTGTACGACAGCGGCTCCGGTGCCACCCGGTATTGCATGCGCCCGCGGGCAAAGTTGAGCAGAAAATTTTTCTGGGCGAAGTCGAACAGTCCGTAGTTGTAGACCAGCGCCGTGGACCGCAGCGGATCGCGCACCAGCAAGGCGTTGTGACCGTAGCGCTGCCAGTAGATCTCGCCAGGCTGGAAGGTCAGCAAGCTGACGGTTGGCGCCGCGGCCGTCGTTCCCGTCCACAGCAGCGTGGCCAGCAGGGCGAGAACCAACGGCCGGATCATCGCCCTACACCAGTGACAGGGTGACCTGCAGCAAATGCAGCCGCCGGCTGTCGGAGCGCTGCACGTTGAAGTTGAACCGGCCGATGCGCACGCTTTCGCCGCGCCTCGGCATGTGACCGAAGTGATGCACCACCAGACCGCCGATGGTGTCGAATTCATCATCGGGAAAGTCGGTGGTGAAGTACTCGTTGAAGGTTTCGATCGGAGTCAGCCCGTTCACCAGGTAGCGGCGTTCATCCTGCCGCAGGATGGTGGCGGACTCGGCCTCGTCGTACTCGTCGTCGATCTCGCCGACGATCTGCTCGAGCACGTCCTCGATGGTGACCAGGCCGCTGACGCCGCCGTACTCGTCCACCACCACCGCCATGTGGTTGCGCCCACGCTTGAAATCCTTGAGCAGGATGTTGACCCGCTTGGACTCCGGCACGAACACCGCGGGGCGCAGTTGCGAGCGGAGGTCGAAGGTCCCCGGCTCGAAGCCCGCCACGGTCGAGGTGATCTTCAGCAGGTCCTTGGCCAGCAGGATGCCGATGATTTCATCGCGCGAGTCGCCGATCACCGGAAACCGCGAGTGCCCTGACTCCACCACCATCCGCAGAATCTCGTCGAGGCTGCCATCCGATTCGACCACCACCATCTGTGCACGCGGCACCATGATGTCCCGAACCTGTGTCTCCGCGGTCTCCAGCACACCCTGGAACATGATCAGGGCGTCGGCATCCATCAGTTCGGAATCGCGGGCCTCCTCGAGGACCGCCATCAGCTCTTCCCGGGTCTGCGGCGCGACGGCGAAGGATTGCGTGACACGCCGCCACCAGCGGCTGATCGGCGTGTCTTCGGTTTTGGTGTCGGGTCGGCTACTAGGTTCGTCGTCGTTCATGGTTCAGGGTGGGGCCCTCAAGGGTGAGGGGGTCGTACAACCGTGGACGCCCCGGGGGCGCATCACGGATCAAGCATAGGGGTTATCGATACCGAGTTCGCGCAGTATCGCGATTTCGCGCGCCTCCATGGCGTCGGCCTCGGCGGCGGCCTCATGATCCAGGCCCTGCAGATGCAGACAGCCATGGACCACCAGATGGGCCCAATGATGTTGGGGCCGTTTGCCCTGCTGACGCGCCTCTTCGGCCACCACCTCGGCGCACAGCACCAGGTCACCGAGCAAGCCCGGCCCGTCGTAGGGGAACGACAGTACGTTGGTCGGCCGGTCCTTGCCGCGAAAGCGGTGATTGAGCGCCTGCGATTCCACGGCGTCCACCAGTCTCAGGGTCAGCTCGCCGCCACGGTCGGCCAGCGCCGCGCGGGCGAAGCGACGCAGGCTGTTGGCCGCCGGAATCCCGGCCGCCGGCACGCACCGCTGGACCACGATGTCCAGCGGCGGGGGCTCAGCCTTCATGCGCGGCCTCGAACTTCTCGTAGGCCTCCACCACCGCCTGCACCAGCGGGTGCCGCACCACGTCTTCCTTTCGGAAGCTGGTGAGGCTGATGCCGGGCACGCCGGCCAGCACCTGCAGGGCGTGCTTGAGGCCACTCTTCTCGTGGCGCGGCAGGTCGATCTGAGTGACATCGCCGGTGACCACGGCGACACTGCCGAAGCCCAGGCGGGTGAGGAACATCTTCATCTGCTCGATGGTGGTGTTCTGCGCCTCGTCGAGAATCACGTAGCTCTCGTTGAGCGTGCGGCCGCGCATGAAGGCCAGCGGCGCCACCTCGATCACGTTCTTCTCCGTCAGCCGCGCCACTTTCTCGAAGCCCATCATCTCGTACAGCGCGTCATACAGCGGCCGTAGATACGGGTTGATCTTGTCGGCCATGTCGCCGGGCAGGAAGCCCAGCTTCTCGCCGGCTTCAACCGCGGGCCGCACCAGCACGATCCGGCGCACGCGGTCGCGCTCCAGCGCGTTGACGGCACTGGCCACCGCGAGATAGGTCTTGCCGGTGCCGGCCGGACCCACCCCGAAGTTCAGGTCGTGGGTATTGATGGCGCTGAGGTAGGCCTTCTGCTGAACGCTGCGCCCGCGCACCACGCCGCGCCGGGTGCGGATGATGATCTCGCCCTGCGGCGACACCTCCTGCACCGACAGCGGCTCGGCATGGTCTTCGGTGTGTTCGGCCAACGCCAGGTGAACCTGCTCGGTGGTGATCGGTTGATCGTCCGCGAGGTTGAACAGCGCCGTCAGTACCGCCTCGCCTCGCTGGGCATCGCCGCGGCTGCCGACCAGCTGGAAGTGGTTGCCGCGATTGCGGATCTCGATGCCCAGCCGCAGCTCGATCTGTCGCAAGTGGGCGTCGAAGGGGCCGGCCAGATTGACCAGCCGCTCACTGTCATCGGGCCGCAACACCAGATCGATGCGGGCCTGTGCCGGGCGGGTGGGCGCGCTCATGCGGCGGCAGCGGTGCCGGTCGCCGGCCGCCAGCGTCCCCGCAGGGAGTTGGGCAACGCCTCGGTTACCTCGACATCAACGAACTGCCCGATCAGATGCGCTGGCGCCTCGAAGTTGATCCAGCGGTTGGTCGAGGTCCGGCCGGCCATCTGCCCCTGGCCCTTGCGTGCCGGCTTCTCCACCAGCACCGACTGCACGCTGCCGACCAACGCCTGTTTGAAATCGGTATCGAGCCCACGAATCCGGTCCTGCAGGATTTTCAGCCGTTGCTGTTTGACGTCCAGCGGCACGCTGTCGCGCAGGTTGTCCGCCGGCGTGCCCGGACGCGGGCTGTAGTTGAAGCTGAAGGCACCGTCGAACCCGGCTTCGGCGATCAGGTCCATGGTCTGCACAAAGTCCTCGTCACGTTCTGACGGGAAGCCGATGATGAAATCCGACGACAGCGAGATGTCCGGACGCGCCGCGCGTATGCGACGAATCTTCGCCAGATATTCAGCGCGGCTGTAGCCCCGCTTCATCATGCCGAGGATTCGGTCTGACCCACTCTGCACGGGTAGGTGCAGGTAGCTGGCCAGCTTTGGTTCGTCGGCAAAGGCATCGATCAGCGCATCGCCGAGCTCGGCCGGATGGCTGGTGGTGTACCGAATCCGCTGCAGGCCGGGGAAGCGCGCCAGATAGTTGATCAGCAGGGCCAGGTCGCAGACCTCGCCGGTCTGCCCCATCGGCCCGCGATAGGCGTTGACGTTCTGCCCCAGCAGGGTGATCTCACGCACGCCCTGGTCCACCAGTTGGGCGCATTCGGTGAGCACGTCATCCAGCGGCCGGCTCACCTCGGTGCCGCGGGTGTAGGGCACCACACAGAAGGTGCAGTACTTGGAACAGCCTTCCATGATGCTGACAAAGGCGGTGACGCCCTCGGCGCGCGGCGCCGGCAGGCGGTCAAACTTCTCGATCTCGGGAAAGCTGACGTCGATGGCGGGCTTGCGGCTGGCGCGGGTGCTGTCGAGCAGCGCCGGCAGCCGGTGCAGGGTCTGCGGGCCGAACACGATGTCGACCATCGGCGCGCGGCTGGCGATGGCCTGCCCTTCCTGGCTGGCGACACAGCCGCCGACGCCGATCACCCGTCCCGGCACGGCCGCCTTCCAGTCCTTCCAGCGGCCGAGCTCGGAGAACACCTTTTCCTGCGCCTTTTCGCGCACAGAGCAGGTGTTGAGCAGCAACAGGTCAGCCTCGTCAGGGTCCTGAGTCCGGGTGTAGCCATGGGATTTCCCGAGCACGTCGGCCATCTTGGTCGAGTCGTACTCATTCATCTGGCACCCGTAGGTGATGAGGTAGAGCTTCTTGGACATCCAGGGGGCAGCGCAAAAAGGGCCGATCAGTATAGCGATTCGGCGGTCAAGCCTCGCAGACCGCCGCGACGGCTAGAGCCGCTGCAGCCAGTCCTGCACACCCTGCTCGATTTCGACGTAAGCGCGAGCGAAGGCTTCACGGGGGTGACGGTACGGGTCGTCGACGTCGGCATTGTCGCGCCACTTGCAAACCTTGTGCACACGCCCGCGCAACTGGGGGTAGCGGCGGGTCACCCAGTCGGCATGGCCCTGATCGAGCACCAGGATCAAGTCGGCCCCCTGCAGCATCGGCTGGGTCGCCTGCTGTGCCCGATGGGCCGCAATATCCAGGCCGTTGGCCCGCATGACGGCGACCGAATGTGGATCAGCTGGCGCGCCGATGACCGCCGCTGTCCCCGCTGAAAATACCGTGCGCCCCGGCAATGCGGTGCGCAGCAGCCCTTCGGCGATGGGACTGCGACAGATGTTGCCGGTGCAAAGCACGGCGATACGATTGAACATGCGATTGAGACGGTGGATCGATGAAACCGCTACGGTATCAGCACCACCTTGCCGGTGACGCTACGGGCTTCCATGTCCTGCAGGGCGCGAGCCGCCTGCTCCAGTGGATACCGCGCGGAGATCACCGGCTTGAACCGCCCTTCCTCGTACCAGGCGAACAGCTGGCGGAAATTCTCGAGGTTGCGTGCCGGCTCGCGCACCACGAACGCGCCCCAATGCACGCCGACTGCGGCCACCTCTTTGAGCAGCAGGCGATTGGCCGGCAACTGGGGAATGGTGCCTTCAGCAAAGCCCACCACCAGATAGCGCCCCCCCCAAGCCGCGGCCGACAGGCAATCCTGCGCCAGCGGGCCGCCGACCGGGTCAAAGATGACATTGGCGCCCTGTCCCTTGGTCAGCCCCTTGACCGCCTCCTTCAGCGACACCTGGCTGTAGTTCACGGTTTCATCGGCACCGTGGGCCTTGGCCAGCGCCAGTTTGTCATCAGTGGAGGCGGCAGCGATCACCCGCGCGCCCATCAGCTTGCCCAGCTGTACCGCCGCCAGGCCGACCCCGCCGGCCGCCCCCAGCACCAGCAGGGTGTCGTCATGGTGCAAACGCCCACACTGCACCAGGGCATGGATCACGGTGCCGTAGGCGAGCGCGAAACCGGCCGCCTCGTCCATCGGCATGTCGGCCGGGATCGGCAGGCAGGCATCGGCGGCAGCGATGGCCTCGCTGGCATAACCGCCAACCGACACCAATGCGGCCACCCGATCGCCCGGCTTCAGGTGACGCACTTTGGCGCCGACCTCCAGCACCTCGCCCGCGACTTCGGCGCCGGGAATGAACGGTGGCTCGGCACGCAGCTGGTACTTGCCCTGGATGATCAGCGTATCGGGGAAGTTGACCCCGGCGGCGGCCACCCGCAACAGGACCTCGGTGGCACCGGGCTTGCGCGCCGGCAGGGTCTGGAGCTGCAGGCGGTCGGGGCCGCCCAGTTCGGTACAGACGATGGCGCGCATGAACGGTACACTCGGATCAGAAAGGCCCTGAAGCTAGCCGATGAGACCAACGGCGCCAAGTCAGCCGACCAACGGCCGCCCTTCATGACGAAATTGCTTGCAATTTCTGTGCCGTCGGGACCTACAATCCCCCCATGACCTTTCTCCTTCGCCAGCCATGAACATGCGGGCCTCGCTCGGCCTGCGCATGGGGCAGTCGCTGACCATGACGCCCGCGCTGCAGCAGGCGATCCGCCTGTTGCAGCTGTCCAGCCTCGATCTCCAGCAGGAGATTCAGCAGGTACTGGAATCCAACGTCATGCTGGAGGCTACCGAGTCCGACCCGCTTGATGTCGAGATCCCCGCTGCCGACAACGAGGACGAGGCCGCGGAAGCGGCGGCGGCCACCGAGGTGCGCGGTGATGCCGAGACCCTGCCGGAAGATCTGCCGGTCGATGCCGAGTGGTCCGATGTCTGCGACATGGATCCCGCCCCCACCAGCGGTACGCCGGACGATGACCTGCAGGCCTTCCTCGATGCCAATATCAAGGGCGAAAGCTCGCTCTACGACCATCTGCTGGAACAACTGCAACTGGCCGACCTCGACGACCGCGATGGCGACATCGGGCTGCACCTCATTGATGCCGTCGACAGCGACGGTTACCTGCGCGACTGGGAGGAGCTGCTGGCACTGCTGACCGACCGCTACGGCGTCTCGGCGGCGCATGTCGAGGCGGTTTTGCGCACCGTGCAGGACTTCGACCCCGCCGGCGTCGCCGCCCGCGACCTACGGGAATGTCTGCTGTTGCAGCTGTGGCTGATGCCGGCCCGCACCCCGGGCATCCAGGCGGCCCTGACGCTGGTCGACCACCACCTACCGCTCGTCGCCCGCCGCGACCCGGTCGCCGTCGCCCGTCAGACCGGGCTGCCGGTGGCCGAGACCGACCAGGCCCTGACCCTGATCCGTACGCTGCAGCCCCATCCCGGGCGCCCTTTTGCCGCACACGAGTCCGATTACATCGCGCCGGATGTCTTCGTGGCCCGCGAGAAAGGGCGCTGGCGGGTCTTCCTGAACCCGGAACATACGCCCAAATTGCGGGTCAACAGTGAGTACCAGCGCTTCATCAAGCGCGCCGACAGTTCACGGGACCAACTCATGCTCAAGGGGCACCTGCAGGAAGCCCGCTACTTCATCAACGCCCTTGAAAGCCGCAACGAGACCCTGTTGCGGGTCTCCCAGTGCATTGTTGAAGCGCAGCGCGCTTTCCTGGAATATGGGGACGAGGCCATGCGTCCGCTGGTCCTCCGGGATGTATCCGAACAATTGGGGATTCACGAGTCCACCGTGTCGAGAGCCACCGCCCACAAGTATCTGCACACGCCGCGCGGGCTGTTCGAGCTGAAGTATTTCTTTTCCAGCCATGTCACCACCACCGAGGGTGGCACGGCATCGGCCACCGCCATCCAGGCCATGATCAAGCGCCTGATTGCCGCGGAACCTGCCGAAAAACCCCTGTCCGATTCCGCCCTCGCCGAGCACCTGCTCGGCGAGGGTATCCAGGTTGCCCGTCGCACGGTGGCCAAGTACCGCGAAGGGCTTGGCATCGCGCCGTCGCACGAGCGCAGGAGCGTGTGGTCATGAGCGGTTGACCCGCGCTTTTTTCCACGCCGGGGACCCCCGGCACTTCTCGTAGGAGTTTCAGATGAACCTCAACATCTCTGGGCACCATGTCGACCTCACCCCCGCACTGCGGACCTACGTGCAGGACAAACTCAAGCGGGTCGAACGACATTTTGATCACTTGATCAGTGCCGAGATCGTGTTGACGGTCGAGAAAGAACGACAGAAAGCCGAAGCCACCGTTCATGCCTCGGGTGCCGACCTGCACGCCGAAGCCACTGAGCCCAACATGTACGCCGCCATCGACATGCTGATGGACAAGCTCGACCGCCAGACCCGCCGACACAAGGAAAAGGTTCGCGACCACCACCACGCCGAAGCGCATAAGCGGATGGCCTTGCAGTAAACTTCGGCCTCCAGGGCCCGGCTTCGCGGCCGGGCCTTTTTTGTGACAACGAGAACGTATTGCTATGACCATCAGCGAGATTCTGGGGGCCGATCGGGTGGTATCGGGCCTGACCTTCACCAGCAAGAAGAAAGCTCTGGAAGAGCTGTCCAAGCTGCTGGCCAAGGGAGAGCCCTCGGTTGCCAGCACCGACATCCTCGCCAGCCTGGCCGGCCGCGAGAAACTCGGCAGCACCGGACTGGGCCATGGCGTGGCCATCCCGCACGGTCGCATGGCCGGTGTCGAGTCCAGTGTGGGGGCCTTCATGCGCCTCAAGCACCCCCTCGACTACGACGCCCATGACGCCAATCCGGTTGATCTGGTATTTGGCTTGATGGTGCCGCAGAACGCCAATGAAGAGCACCTCAAGCACCTCGCCGCGATCGCCGAGATGTTCTCCGACGAGGCCTTCTGCAAGAAGCTGCGCGCGGCCGAGGACGATGCCGCGCTGTACACCCTGATTGCCCGCTATCAGCCGGCCAACTGACGCCCCGACTGCAGCCTTCACCCTGCATGGCGTGTTCATGCAGGTGTTCGGCACCGGCGTCCTGCTGACCGGCGTCAGCGGCGTCGGAAAGTCGGAGCTGGCATTGGAGCTGCTGGCCCGCGGGCATGTACTGATCGCCGACGACGCCACCGAATTCGCGCGTGCCGGCGACTTCATCATCGGTCACTGTCCGGCGGTGCTATCGGGATTTCTGGAAGCCCGCAGTCTCGGCATCCTCAATGTTCGCAAGCTCTACGGGCGCCGCGCCGTGCGGCCGCGGGCGCGGCTGTCGCTGCTGATCCAGCTCGATGCTCCGGGCGAGCCGCTGACCACCGGGATGGAGCGCATCAGCGGCCAGCGCAGCGAACGCCTGCTCGGCGGCCTGAACATCCCCACGGTCTCGATCCCGATCCGCCTCGGGCATAATCTGGCGGTACTGGTGGAAGCGGCCTGTCGCGACCACCGGCTACGCGAAGCCGGCTATCGTGCCGACCGCGACTTCACCGCCCGCCAACTGCGCGCCATACGCAACGCCCGCCCATGAAACTCGTGATCGTCAGCGGCCTGTCCGGAGCCGGCAAGACCGTCGCCCTCAAGCAGTACGAGGACCTCGGCTATACCTGCATCGACAACCTGCCCCTGACCCTGCTCGACACCCTGGTACTGGATGCGCTGCGTCAGGACCCGCCGCGCTACGCCTCGCTGGCGCTGGGCATCGACGCCCGCGAGTTGCCCGAAGAGATCGAGCAGTTCACCCGCCACCTCGAGCGCCTGCGTGAGCAGGGCGTGGACTACCGCGTCCTGTTTCTCACCGCCGACGACGCGGTATTGCTGGCCCGCTACAGCGAAACCCGCCGGCGGCACCCCCTGTCGACGCCACAGCGCCCGCTGAAGGAAGCCATCGAGCGCGAACGCGTCCTGCTCAAGCCGATTGCCGATGCTGCCGATGCGGTGATCGACACCTCCGACCTCAACCTGCATGTCCTGCGCGAGCGGATCCAGGCCGAGGTGCCCGGCGGCGGCCGCGACAAGCTGTCGCTGACCCTGCTGTCGTTCGGCTTCAAGAATGGCACGCCGCCGGATGCCGATTTCGTGTTCGACGTCCGCTGCCTGCCCAATCCGCACTGGCAACCGACGCTACGACCGCTGACCGGTCGCGATGCACCCGTCGCCGAATGGCTGTCGCAACAACCGCTGGTGCCGGCCATGCTCGATGATCTCACCGGGCTGTTGCAGCGCTGGTTGCCGGCTTTCCGCAGCCAGGACCGCGCGTATCTCACGGTCGCCATCGGCTGCACCGGCGGCAAGCATCGGAGTGTCTACCTTGCCGAGCAACTGGCCACCCGCCTGCGAACCGGGCCCGAGCCCCTTACCCTGCGCCACCGCGAACTGGAGCGGCACCATGCTTGAATGCTGCCTCCCTTCACGGGGTGACATCCCATGAGCGTCGGCCTGCTGCTCGTCACCCACGGCAAGATCGGCCATCTGCTGCTGGAAACCATGCGCGAGATGATCGGCGAGCTGCCGCTGTCCGCCGATGTGCTGGAAGTTCGGCGCGTGCAATCGCACGAGGTGCTGCTGTCTCAGGGGCAGAAAATGGTCGAGCGTCTCGACAGCGGTGACGGCGTGCTGCTGCTCACCGATGCGTTCGGCTCCACCCCCAGCAATATCGCCAACAAACTCGGCGCCCTGACCGACCTGCCGGTGGTCGCCGGCGTCAACCTGCCAATGCTGGTGCGCATCTTCAACTATCCGCAGAAATCGCTGCCGGCCCTCACCCAGTGCGCGGTGGAAGGCGGACAGCGGGGCATTCTGCAATGCCCGCGACCGCCATAAGGACAACAACATGGAACGCACTGTCGACATCGTGAACCGCCTCGGCCTGCACGCACGCGCGGCCGCCAAACTGGTGACCCTGGCGAGCAAGTTCGAGGCCGATATCCAGGTGCGCAAGGATGCCCGCCAGGTCAGCGGCAAGTCGATCATGGGGGTGATGATGCTGGCCGCTGCCAAGGGCAGCCAGATCACCCTGATCGCCGAGGGTGCGGACGCCGAAACCGCCCTTTCGGAGCTGGCGGCGCTGATCGCCGACCGCTTCGGCGAAGAGAACTGAGGCGCCACCGTGAGCCTCTGGCTATCCGGTATCGGGGTCTCGCGCGGCTTCGCCATCGCGCGCATCCAGAAGCTGCACGGCGGCGACCTGGAAGCGCCCGAGTACACGCTGGAAGACGACCGCGTCGAGCCCGAGATCGCCCGCTTCTACAGCGCGGTGCAACGGGCCCGCGAACAGCTGCGACAGGTCCGCAGCCAGATCCCGGTCGGCACGCCGGGCGATGTCGGCGCCTTCATCGACACCCACCTGCTGATGATGGACGATCGCTCCATCACCGAGGCAACGGTGCAGCTGATCCGCGACCAGAAGCTCAATGCCGAGGCCGCCCTGCGCCGCTCGCGCGATGCCCTCACCGCTGTATTCGAGCAGATGGACGACGCCTATCTGCGCACCCGCAAGGACGACGTCGAGCATGTCTGCGGCCGCATCCTGCGCATCCTGCTGAAGAGCGAGCGTCAGCTGCCGGTGAAGGGCGATGGCCCGGAGACCGGCATCATCGTCGCTGACGACATCACCCCGGCCGACATCATCCTGCTGGCGCAACAGAACGTCGCCGCCTTCGTCACCGAATACGGCGGGCCGTTGTCGCACACCGCCATCCTCGCGCGCTCGCTCGGCATCCCGGCTATCGTCGGCCTGCGCGACGCCCGCAAACTGCTGCGCGACAGCGAATGGGCCATCGTCGACGGCGAGCTCGGGCATCTGATCGCCGATCCCGACCCGGACACCATCGCCGCCTACCGGGCGAAACAGGCAGCGCAGGCTGCCTACCGCGCCGGCCTGGTCAAGCTCAAGGGCGAACCGGCGATCTCCCACGATGGTGTCCGCTGCCATTTGCTGGCCAACATCGAGATGGCGGCCGATGCCGCCGAAGCCACCGCCAATGGTGCCGAAGGGGTGGGCTTGTACCGGACAGAATTCCTGTACATGAATCGCAAGTCGCTACCCACCGAAGAAGAGCAGTACGACGCCTACGCCAGCATCGTTTCGGTGGTGAAGGGGCCGATCACCATCCGCACCCTCGACCTCGGTGCCGACAAGCAGGTCGACTCCGGCCGCAGCCAGGGGCCGACCCCCAACAACCCCGCGCTGGGGCTGCGCGCCATCCGCCTGTGCCTGAAGGAACCGGAGCTGTTCCGCACCCAGGTCCGCGCGCTGCTGCGCGCCTCGCGCCACGGCCACATGCAGATCATGCTGCCGATGATCTCCAGCCTGCAGGAGTTCCGCCAGGCGCTGGCCTTGATCGACGACGTTCGCGACGGCCTGCTGCGCGAGGGCCACACGCTGGCCCAGGATGTCCCGGTGGGCGCCATGATCGAGGTGCCGGCCGCCGCCATCGCTGCGCCCATCCTCGCCCGGCAGGCGCGGTTCTTCTCCATCGGCACCAACGACCTCATCCAGTACACCCTGGCCATCGACCGGGTCGACGACGAGGTGAACTACCTCTACGACCCCCTGCACCCTGCGGTGCTGCGGCTGATCCAGATGACCATCGACGCCGGCGTGCAGGCCGGCATCCCGGTGGCAATGTGCGGCGAGATGGCCGGCGATCCCAAGTACACCCGTCTGCTGCTGGGCCTGGGGCTGACCGAATTCTCGATGCACCCCGCCAACGTGCTGGAGATCAAACGGATCATCCGCGACGCCCCGGTGAACGATCTGCGCCGGCGCGTGCGGCGCTTGATGGTGAGCACCGATATCCAGGAAATGCAGGAGCTCATCGCAGGGCTTGACGCCTGACATCGGGCGCACAGAACCCGATCTTCTTTGGTTACGCCTTGTCCCGCCCGCAACAGGGACAATAATGGTCTCCCTTCCATCAGGAGCAGACCATGAGCGTGCGACTGGGCGATATCGCCCCCGACTTTGAAGCCGACACCACCGAAGGCCGCATCCGCTTCCATGACTGGGCGGGCGATCACTGGGTGGTGCTGTTCTCCCACCCCAAGAACTACACCCCGGTCTGCACCACCGAACTGGGGTACACCGCGAAGTTGAAAGGCGAGTTCGACAAGCGCAACGTCAAGGCCATCGGACTGTCGGTCGACAAACTGGAAGACCACCACGGCTGGAGCCGCGACATCGAGGAGACCCAGGGGGCAGCCCTCAATTTCCCGCTGATCGCCGACGCCGACCGCACCGTGTCAAATCTCTACGACATGATCCACCCCAACGCCAATGACACCCTGACGGTGCGCAGCGTGTTCGTGATCGATCCGAAGAAGAAGATTCGGCTGACCCTCACCTACCCCGCCAGCACCGGCCGCAACTTCGACGAGATTCTGCGGGTCATCGACTCGCTGCAGCTCACCGACGGCTACAAGGTGGCAACCCCGGTGAACTGGCGCAAAGGGGAGGACGTCATCATCGTCCCGGCAGTCAGCAATGATGACGCCAAGACGCTGTTTCCGAAGGGCTGGAAAGAGCTCAAGCCCTATCTACGGTTGGTGCCCGACCCCAATGCCTGATCGCCACCGACAGGATGAAAACGGGCAGCCCGCGGGCTGCCCGTTGGGCTTGGGGATTGCAATGACGACACCAGCCACGGCGACAGCAGACTAGACCGCGCCACCGGCCTCCAACAGGTCAGCCAGTGCCTCGGCGATCCGCGCGTACCCACGTTCGTTCGGGTGCACGCTATCCGACTTCAGGCGGCCATTTCCCAACACCTCGACCAGCACCTCGCCCTGCAGTGGCAGACCGCGCGATACGGCCAGCCGGGCGTAGAGTGGCTCAGCGCGCAGCGCAATACCGCTGATTTCCGGCACCGCCAGCAACACCACCGGAATGCCGCGGCCTCGGATCTCGTCGACCATCACCGCCAGGTTGTCGGCCAGTGCCGTACGATCCAGACGCCGTAGAAGATCGTTGCCGCCAAGGCAGAGAATCACCAGGTCCGGCTGCGTGTCATCGAGGACCCCCGGCAAGCGTGCGCGGCCCTGTGCCGATGTCTCGCCCGGCACGCCTGCATTGATCACCTCGCGGCCGATCAGTGCTTCCAGCCGCGCGGGATACGCCGCTTCGGCTGGCGCACCGGTGCCGTAGGTCAGGCTGTCGCCAAAGGCGAGGATAACGGCATCGGTATCGAGCGGCGGCAGTGCGGGGACGTCGGGGGTATCGCGACTGCAGGCGGTCAGCCAGAGCAGGCCGATGATCATCAGGCCAGTACCCCATGCCTTAGCGCTCGGCATTCATCCAGCCCGGAATATCATCTCGCGTCATGGCTTCAGTATGCGACAAACCGGAAGCCGGGCGCGTGGCCACCTCGTCGCGCCCCACACAACCCCGCCTGAGCCACGGACGACTCCGCTAGAAGAGAAAACTCACGCCGACACGAAGATCGTCCAACTCCAGTTCCTCCCCCGACTCCTCCAAGCTAGTCATCCGGTAGTCTGCGAGAAGACCAATCACCTCGGACACCTGCGCCCGCACGCCGAGGTGAAACTCGGGGCCGTCCACGTCGTCGACTTTGACGATCCCCGCCTTGCCAAACAGGGTGAGCGTTTCCGAGGGGCGAAACTCGACCCCAACGTGGCCCATCGGACCATCACCCGATAGTGAAAAGACGCCGATATCGATATCGGCGTCGATATAGCCGCCTTCTAGGGTCAGGTTGACACCGGCCGACAAGGGAAGTGCACCAATTACCCGAAACCGGAGCTGGGAGATCTCGATGGGCACATCATCCATCTCCACTTGCTGGTACTCGGCACCCACGAACAGCTGATCAGCGACCATGAACCTGCCCTGCGCGCCAAAGCCGTCGCCATCCACGCTGACCGAGTCGATGGAATCGGATACCTCGAAATCAGCACTCGGGATATAGAACAGATCCACGGCATTCCCACTGCCAGCGGCATATCCCGGAATGCAGCCGAGCGCGACACCTGCAACCAAAAGACCTGACATCTTCATTGTTTCGACACTCCCTGTTTACACGCCCCAAAGGCGCTGCGTATCGACTACGGAACCCATCGAGTCGCTCTGAATATCCCTTTCATTTCCGCCGCGACTCGCTGTCGCCCTGACGCCTATATCGCCCATCAAGAGAGATGTCGCAACCCGATGAATCATCTCACTTGCTCTTTTATTTACGCATTCCTGACGAATGCCTCATATCGCGTTTTCGACAAGAAGAATTTCACACCCAGCACACCAAACAGGGGCCGTCGACGTCGGACCGGCAGCATGAAAACCGTGGAGATTGCCTGCCGACACAAGGCAGCCCGTCGATGGATCGGCCCACGGCACTTCAGGTGAGACCTATCAGCGCGCGGAATACGCATCCTGAGCATGAAATCTGGTTCGATTTACCTGCGCTGCCGCGATCGGCTGACAACGCTTGGTCGTCAATCCGACAGCGCACCGGTCACTCGGCCTTCAGGGCCACCACCGTCTTCCCCGTCAACACCCGCAACACCACCACCGACAGCACACCGCAGGCGGCGATGGTCAGCGCCATCGGTTTGGCGGTGCCGTCATGGAGGTGGGCGACGACGCTGCTGGCGAGCGCGGCGAGGCCGTATTGCAGGGTGCCAATGAGGGCGGCGGCCATGCCGGCGCGGTCGCCGAAGGGGGCCATGGCGGCGGCGGTGGAATTGGGGAAGGTGAAGCCGAGGCTGGTGATGCAGCACCACAGCGGCACCAGCGCCAGCGACAGGCCGCCCAGGCCGGTCCAGATGACGACCGCAAGCACCACGCCGAACACGGCGAAGGCGGTGAGGGCTGCCTTCAGCACCTGCTCGCTGCGGAACCGGCGCAGAGCCCGATTGTTGAGTTGCGACCCCAGGATCAGGCCGAAGGCATTGACGCCGAACAGCAGGCCGTACTCGGTCGGGGACAGGCCGTAGACGTCAATGAAGACGAACGACGACACCGCAATGTAGGCAAACATGCCGGACTGGGCGATGCCGCCCGACAGCGCGTAACCCATGAAACGGCGATGCCGCAGCAGCCGCAGGTAGCCGCTCAGCACGCGTCCAAAACGCAGGGTTTCGCCGGGGCTTGCCAGGGTTTCCGGCAACAGCCGGGCGCTCGCCACCAGGCAACCGACGGCATACAGCACCAGGATGATGAACACCGCCTGCCAACCAAAGGCGACGAAGATCCAGCTGCCGAACACCGGCGCCAGGATCGGCGCCACTCCCATCACCAACAGCAGCAGCGATAACACCCGCGCCATGTCCTGGGGCGTGTAGAGGTCGCGCACCACCGCCCGCACGATCACCATGCCCGAGCAGCCCCCCAGTGCCTGCAGCAGACGCAGCACGATGAGACTGTCGATATCGGTGGCGAGCGCACAGCCCAGCGCCGAACCGGCATACAGGGCGAGGCCGAAGAACAGCGGCTTGCGACGGCCGATGCGATCGGAGATGGGCCCGTAGAACAACTGCCCGAGGGCCAGCCCAAGAAAGTAGGCCGACAGCGTCAGCTGGGCCTCGGCCTCGGTCGCCCCGAGATGCGACTGGATGGTCGGCAGGGCCGGCAGATAAAGATCAATCGACAGCGGCGCGATCGCGATGATCGCCCCCAGCAGCAGAATCCGACGGCGCTCAATGGCATCCATGCGCCATTGTGCCGGATGCGCCCCGAGAGGACCCGCCCCGACGGGCACCGAATCCGCGGCTAGCGCCGTGCTTCCAGCGCCTCCCAACGGGCGTAGGCCGCCGCCAGTTCGGCCTCGACCGCACTGAGGCGCCGTTGTGCCTCGGCGATCTTCTCCGCTGGCTGGCTGAAGAACTCGGGCTTGCTCATGGCCTCCCCGAAGGCAGTCTGCTCGGCCTCCAGCTTCTCGATGCGGCGCGGCAGTCGGTCGAGTTCGCGCTTGTCGTCACTGCTCAGGGCCGCCCGTGACGGCGGTGTCGACACGACGGGGGTCTTGGCGGCCGGTGCCGGCCTGGGTGCGGCGGTGGCCGTCGGTGCCGCGGGTGTCAGGCGCGCCACTGCTTCGGCACCCCGCTCCCGCAACCAGTCTTCGTAGCCGCCCACCACCTCGGCGACCCGCCCATGGCCTTCAAACACCAGGCTGCGTGTCACCACGCGGTCGAGAAAGGCGCGGTCGTGGCTGACCACGATCACGGTGCCGGCGAAGTCGCTGACCAGCTCTTCCAGCAGCTCCAGCGTCTCGACATCGAGGTCGTTGGTGGGTTCGTCCAGCACCAGCAGGTTGGCGGGGCGCGAGAACAGGCGCGCCAGCAGCAGGCGGTTGCGTTCGCCGCCCGACAACGCCCGTACCGGCGAACGTGCCCGGTCGGGGGTGAACAGGAAGTCCTGCAGGTAGCTGATGACGTGCTTGGCCTTGCCGTTGATCTCCACCTGGTCCTTGCCGTCGCCGATGTTGTCGAGCACGGTGGAATCGGGGTCGAGCTGCGCCCGCAACTGGTCGAAGTAGGCGATCTCCAGCTTGGTGCCCAGCTTCACCTGCCCCGCCGTTGGCTGCAGCTTGCCCAGCAGCAGGTGGATCAGGGTGGTCTTGCCGGCGCCGTTGGCGCCGATGATGCCGAGCTTGTCGCCACGCAGCAGCGTCGTGCTCAGGCCGCGAACGATGCTGCGCTCGCCCCAGGCGTAGTCGACCCCGGTCAGCTCGGCCACCAGCTTGCCGCTGCGCTCGGCTTCCTGCACCACCATGTTGGCGGTGCCGGCCTGGTTACGGCGCTGGGCGAACTGCTGGCGCATCTCGATGAGCCGTTTGACCCGGCCCATGTCGCGCGTGCGTCGGGCCTGTACGCCCTTGCGGATCCAGACTTCCTCCTGCGCCATCTTCTTGTCGAACAGCGCCCGCTCCTGCGCCTCGGCATGCATCCGCTCTTCACGGCGCCGCAGGAAGTTGTCGTAGTCGCCCGGCCAACTGGTGAGGGCACCACGATCCAGTTCCAGAATGCGGGTCGCCAGCGCACGGAGGAAGGCGCGGTCATGGGTGACGAACAGGATGGCGCCGGGGAATTCCTTGAGAAAGCCTTCCAGCCACTGAATGCTGGGGATGTCCAGATGGTTGGTGGGTTCGTCCAGCAGCAGCAGATCGGGTTCGCCGACCAGCGCCTGGCCCAGCAGCACCCGGCGCTTCATGCCCCCCGACAGGCTGCCGAAATTGGCATCGCCCGGCAGCTCCAGCCGCTCGACGATGGCGCCGATGCGTTCTTCCAACAGCCAGCCGTTGTCGGCGTCGATACGCGCCTGCAAGGTGCCCATGCGCTTGAGGTCGGGGTCGGGGTCCATTGCCAGGTGGTGATATTCGGCCACCACCGCGCCGAGATCCCCCAGGCCCTGCGCCACCAGATCGTAGACGGTGATGTCGGCGGCGCGCGGCACGTCCTGCTGCAGACGTGCGATCTTCACCCCGGTGGTGCGCACCACCTCGCCCTCTTCGGGCTTCACTTCACCGCTGGCGACCCGCATCAGCGTGGATTTACCAGCGCCGTTACGGCCGATCAGACAGACCCGCTCGCCCGCCTCGATGGTGAAGTTGGCGGCATCCAGCAGCACGGTGCTGCCGAGGCGCAGGGAGACGTCACGGAAGGCGAGAAGCATGAAATATGG
This sequence comes from Flagellatimonas centrodinii, assembly GCF_016918765.2. Classification (GTDB taxonomy): domain Bacteria; phylum Pseudomonadota; class Gammaproteobacteria; order Nevskiales; family Nevskiaceae; genus Polycyclovorans; species Polycyclovorans centrodinii. Next base: position 1,967,424 of record NZ_CP092104.1, on the reverse strand, counting down.
TGCCGGGTGAGGGATTTGAACCCCCGACCTTCGGTTTACAAAACCGCTGCACTACCACTGTGCTAACCCGGCAAGGGGCCCGTTGGGGGCGCCAGTGTAGGCAATGCCGCAGCGACTGTCAGCCGGAACCCCGGAACCGGCGGGCGCCTCAGGTGGTTTGCCCTGCTCAGGGCGCTGCCCGCAGGGCCGCACGGTCGGGCACCGCGAAGCGGCCCTGCAGTGCGACCAGTTGTTCGAGGTGGGCGGCCGCAAGTTGTTGGAGCAGGCGACGTCCGCCGGGGGTGGGGTGTACTTCCACGCGTCGGGCATCGTCCGGGTGCCGGCGGCGCTCGACCAGACCCAACGCAACACAGCGATCGATCAGTGCCACCGTGCCGTGCGGGCTCGACTGCAGCGACTCTGCCAACTCCCGCACGCTGGCCCAGTCGCGACCGGGCCGGGCCTGGGTCTGCAACAGCAGCTGATACTGCAGCGGCGTTACTCCAGCAGCCTTCGCCAGCCGCTCGCTCTCTGCCAGAAATCGCCGCAACTGGTAGCGGAACTCGCCAATCACTTCGTACTGCCGCTTGGTTGGCCTGGGCATTGCCGGGCACCTCCTGCTTCGTGCCAATACATCATAACTTGATATAACTGCCGAAGCCTTCGTCGGCCTGCCTACTGGAGAACACCCGTGCCCCTGAGGACCGCGCTCACCACTCTGCTGGAGATCGAGCTGCCCATCATCGGCGCACCGATGGGCGGCGTCGCCGGCGCTGACCTGTGCGCCGCCGTGTCACGGGCCGGGGGCTTCGGCATGATCGGCGCTGGTTACGGCGACCTCGACTGGATGCAGACGCAGCTGCGGATGCTTCGCGAACATCGGCTGAGCACCCCCTGGGGCATCGGCCTGATCAGCTGGAGCAGCTCGCCGGCGCTGCTGGACCTGGTGATCGATGCCCGCCCTCACGCGGTGATGGTGTCTTTCGGCGACAGCGATTGGATTCTCGACCGTCTGCGGCAGGCCGACATCCCTGCCATCACGCAGGTGCAGACCGTGGCGGCCGCCCGCCTTGCCCGTGACGCTGGCGCAGATCTGATCGTCGCCCAGGGCACCGAGGCCGGCGGCCATGGCGGCAGCCGCGCCACCCTGCCGCTGGTCCCGGCGGTGGTCGATGCCGTGACGCCGACACCGGTGGTGGCGGCCGGTGGCATCGCCGATGGTCGTGGTCTTGCCGCGGCGCTGACGCTGGGCGCCAGCGGAGCGCTGATTGGCACCCGCCTGTATGCCTCCGATGAAGCGCTGGGCCACCCCCGCATCAAACAGCGCCTGCTCAGTGCGGGGGGTGATGACACCTGCCGTACCCGTGTATTCGACATCGTCCGCGGGCTGCGATGGCCTTCGGGCTATACCGGGCGTGCGGTCCGCAACCGCTTCATCGACCGGTGGCAGGAAAATGAGACTGCGCTGGCACGGCAACGCTCGCAGGTCGCCCCGGTCTTTCAGGCGGCCCAGCGGGCCGGCGCCGCAGACACCGGCATCGTCTGGGGTGGCGAGGGTCTGGACCTGATCACCGCCATTGCGCCCGCCGGCGACATCGTCCGCCAGCTCGCGCACGAGGCCGAGCAACAGCTACGACGGGCATATGCGCAGCTCAGCCAAACCGACGCCTAGCGGGAACGCTCAGGCATCGCCACCGGCAAACCCGCTGGCAAGCGCCCTGACGATCTCCTCAACCGTCTGCATCGTGGTCATCGCACTGATGCCCTCGCCGGCGTACAGCGGCGTCACGTCCACGTCTCCGGCGGCCATGTCGCGGGTCTTGGAAACGGCTGAATAGAGGGGGATGGAAAGGCGCTGCAAGGGGGTCATCGCCGCCACCTGCGCCAGCGTGATCACGCTTCTGGCCGGCACCGTGAGGGTATTGATCCATTGCAGCCAGCGCGGCCCCTCGGGTCGTTTGCGACACCAGCGACGGGTGGCGGCATTCGGCACCACCCGGTGGTAGGCCGGCCAAGCCAGCCCGAACAACAGGGTCCGCAGTGTTTCGTCGGCTGCCAGCAGACGCGCTTTGTAGTCGGGGTGCGCACCGCTCTCCGGGGCAAGCAGGAAACGGGTGCCCGAGACCACGCCATCGGCACCCATTCGCCGTGCTGCTGCGGCACCATGGGCATCGTGGATGCCGCCCGCTGCCAGCACCGGCAGGCCCTCGGCCATCGCCTTCACCGCCGGCACCAGATCGCGCAGAGGGACATTGCCGCCAAGATGGCCACCGGCCTCGACACCCTGCGCGATCAGGCCATCGACGCCGTCGGCCACGGCCCGCGATGCCTGATCGAGATTGCCCACCTGGTGCCAGACGTGGATGCCGGCCCGTTGCAGACGCCGCACCAGGGCGGCATCAAAGCCGTAGAACATCACCACCACCGTCGGCCGGGTCTCGACACAGGCGGCCACATGCGCGGCGCGGACGAAAGGCATCAGCAGATTGGCGGAAAAGGGGCGTTCGCCGAGATTCTCGCGTGTCTCTACCAGCGCGGTACGGAAGGCCGCTGGCGGCAGGATTCCCACCGTGCCCAGTCCACCGGACCGGCTGACGGCGGTTGCCAGCGGCGCATCCGACAAGCCGCCGCCCATCCCGGCCTGGACCACGGGCACCTGCATGCCCAGTTCGCGAAACCAGTGCTCTGGCATCTCTTTCTCCCTTGCTGAGTTGCTGCCCTCAATCCTTGGGCAGGAATCCGAAACGGCAGCTTCGTCCGCCGCGCACCATGCATTCGCGGTGCTCCACCGCCTGGCCAGTGGCTGCTTCCAGAAACGCGAGATCGAACTCACAAACCGCCGGGAACCGCTCCGCCAGTTGATGAAACACGCAGTTGTGCGCGCGGATCTCCGGCACCCCCGCCGGGCCCGGCTTCACCGCGGCCTCGTAGCCGGCGCCGCGCATCGCGGCAGCCGTTGCCGCCAGTGACAAGGGCCCGCGCTCTGCCCCGGCCTGCCGGGCCGCCCGCGCGCCCATGCGCCGCATTGCCGCCTCGAGCGCCTCCGCACCGACCACCTCGCCGATCTCCTCGATCAGGCTTTCCGCCAGGTCTCCATAGCGCCGGGGAAAGGCCTCACGGCCGACGCTGGTGAGCTGGTAGAGAATTTCCGGGCGGCCGCGCGTGCGCTGGGTGCCGGCACGCTCGACGAACCCATCGCGTTCCAGTGCGGCCAGATGCTGACGCACTGCATTGGTGGTGATGCCCAGGGCCCCCACCAGATACTCCACGGTGCCACCATCCGGCGCGTGCAGCAGCAGCTCCAGCACCCGTCGCTGACTGTCGCCGCAGCGCTCCAGCAGGCTGGTCGCCATCATGCCGACAGCCCTCCATCGACCAAGGCCGTCACCCCCTCAGAGAACGCCATCCCGCAGGTCCTCCCGGAGATGTCCCATCGGCACATGGACCTGATCAATAACGGCATAGGCAGCATGGTTGTGTATCGATTCATGGTTTTCGGTCGCCACACTCAGATACTGCGGGTCGAGCTTGCGCTGCAGTGAGAGATACAAGTCCCTGACCAGATCCTCGGCGAACTTCGGATTGTCGTAGGCCGCCTCGGTCACGGCCTTCTCGTCCTCGCGCTTGAGAACAGCGTACACGCCGCAGGATGCCTGTTCATCCACCAGGCTTGCGAGTTGCGCCACCGACGGCAGTTGCGCCGCGCGCAGCGTGACCGACACCTGCGAGCGCTGGTTGTGCGCCCCGTATTGCGAGATCGCCTTGGAACAGGGGCACAGGGTGGTCACCGGCACGTGCACACGTAGCTGGCACACCGGCATCCGTCCCGCTTCGTGAACATGCACCCAGGCTTCCACTGCCAGCTCCAGCAGTGAATGGCGCCCACTGGCCGGCGCCGATTTCGAAACGAACCAGGGGAAGCGGCAGTGGATGTGACCGCTGTCAGCGTCCATGCGCCGCAGCAGGTGGCGCACGGCGCTGTCGAGGTGTCCGAGATCCAACGGCTGTGCCAAGGCATGGGCAGCCTCGACCAACCGGGACATGTGGGTGCCGCGCTGCGCGGCCGGCACACCCACCGCCAGATCAAACCGCACCACCGTGTCGCAATGGCTTTGATCCACATCGATCACCCGGGCCGGCAGACTCAGGCCACTGACGCCGGCGCGGGTCACGGCCAGGCCGCGCGGGTCAGCCAAGGATTGGGTATCGGGCAAGGGCGAGGGGTGATCGATGTGATTCATGAGGGCTCAGCGTGGTGGGTTTCACAAATAATATAAAACAGTTGAAACTGTGTAAAGTAGTATTTAGCATTCGCCACGATGTCTGCCCCTATCGGTGTTTCGGGTCGACATCATTTCCATTCCAGCCCGGAGGCCTGCACATGACCCACCCCACATTCCCCACCATTGCGTTTGCTCCCGCCCGGCGCGCGTTCCTTTCCCGCAGTGCCGTGTTGTCGGCGACCGCCGTCGCGATGCTCGGTGGCGCCCCGCTGCAGGGTTTCGCCGCCAGTCACGGCAGCGAGGCAGCGGCCAACGATCTGGCCATTCTCAACGTGGCTCTGGGGTTGGAGCACGAGGGAATTGCCGCCTATCAGATCGGCGCCGAAAGCGGCCTGCTGTCAAAGCCGCTGCTGGACGTCGCGGTGTTGTTCAAGGGCCACCATGAAGGCCACCGCGAAGTGCTGGTGCAGGCCATCGAAACCCTGGGCGGGCGCCCGGTCGAGGCGGCACCGATGGCGACCTACCGGGACAGCGGCAAGCTCAACGTGAAGTCGATTCGCAGCGCCGAAGACATTCTGCGCCTCGCACAACGACTGGAGTTGGGTGCGGTGAACGCCTATCTGGGAGTGATCCCCAGCTTCGGCGATCGCAATCTGGCGCGGGTGGCCGGCACCCTCATCGCCGACGAGGCCCTGCACTACACCGCGCTGACGCAGGCCCTCGGCGAACCCTTGCCACAGCAGTCGATGAGCTTCGGCGGCTGAACGCCCGGCCCCTGCCACCCCTGGGCTGCCGTGCCGGCGTCGGCCGGCAGCCCCTACGGAGACGCCTGACCATGTCTCGCCGCTGCCCCTCCCTGCTCGGTGTCACCCTGCTGTGGTCCGCAGCCGCCTTCGCGGAACGGGATGCCGACCTTGGCGAGGCCCTGTATGCCGCCCGCTGCGGCGCCTGCCATGCGGTGGACGACAATGGTCCGGGGCCGATGCACCGCGGCGTCGTCGGCTGCCGCGCCGGCACACAGCCCGGCTACGACTACTCGCCCGCGCTGTCGGCGGCAGACCTGATCTGGACTGCGACGACCCTGGACCAATGGCTGGAAAACCCGGATGCGCTGGTGCCCGGCAACCACATGCGTGTGCGGCTGGCCGCCGACGCCGACGACCGTGCAAACCTGATTGCCTATCTGCAGCGCATCAGCCAGACGCCGGGACGTTGCCAGCCCGCACACTGAACGGCAGCCGCGCCTTCGCACGCGGCCGCCGCCCATCGGCATCACCCCACACAGCAGGCATCGAGCTGACGCCCGATCTCCGCCGGATCGAGGCCGGAGGCGAGCCCGATCAGCACCAGCTCGGATCGCGGCGTGGCGCCGCGCCAGGCGCCGCCGTCGATGCAGGACGCCTGCCCGCCGACCTTCTGGTAGAGCGTGGCCAGCGGGTAGTGCTGGAAGTTGATGAAGCCCTTGGCGCGATAGACGGTATGACTCAGTGCGTGGAGGGTGCGATTGAAGTCACTACGCCGCACCGGGCGCTCGCTGCTCCACACCATGCTGGTGAACGGGTGGGCGCGGCTGTCCATCGTCGGTTCGGGACGGAACAGGGCCTGGCCCTGGCGGCTGGCACCCAACAGAACGGCCAGCGGCACGGCGCCATCGTCGGCTTCGACAAGGGCGATGCCGGGCCGCAGGGTTTCGATCATCGCCCGTACCGCCTGCACCTGCGCGGCGCCGGCCGCCGCCGCCCGGTTGATCACCACCATGTAGGCCCCACCCACCTGCCGCTGGAACAGCGCGGCGTACTCGGTGTCGCGGGCATCCAGCGCATGCAGGGCATCGACCACCGTCACCACGTTTTCGAGGAAGATGTCGCGACGCACCGGGGACTGATTGAAGGTGCAGAGGATGTTCTCGGGGTCTGACACCCCGCTGGTTTCGATCAGCAGATGTTCAGGCCGCGGCTCGGCGTTCAACAGTTGTGTCACGCCGGCGATCAGGTCGTCGCGGATCGAGCAGCAGATGCAGCCGTTGGCCAGCTCCACCGTCTGCCCTTCCACCTTGACGATCAGCTGGGCATCGATGTTGAGATCCCCGAAATCGTTGACCAGCACGGCGATGCGGCGCCCTTCACCCTGCATCAACAGACTGTTGAGCAGGGTGGTCTTGCCGGCGCCGAGGAAGCCGCCGATCAGGGTCACCGGCAGCGGCTGGCGATCCCCGGTTCCGTGCGCATCCGAATACCGCGCCAGCGGATCGCGCATCAGCATCGACGGGCTCACGCGCGTGCGGGCTTCTGGTAGTCGCCGGTGGTCGCCACGAAATCGATGAACCAGTCGAGGCTCTCCGGGTTCATCATCGCATCGCGGCTGGCGGCCTGATCCACCGGCCAGCCCATCAGCAGCTTGCGCACCGGCACTTCCATCTTCTTGCCGGTGAGTGTGTAGGGCACCTTCGGCACGGCGTAGATCCGGTCCGGCACGTGCCGCGGGCTGCAGTCGGAACGCAGCTTGGTGTTGAGGGTGTTGACGAGGGCCTCGTCCAGCACAAACCCCGGCTTGAGCTGCACGAACAGCGGCATGAAGAAGTGGCCACCGTCGAGTTCGCAGCACACCACCACGCTGTCGGCCACCGCGTCCACCTGCTCCACTGTCCGGTACACCTCGGCGGCACCGATGCGCACACCGAAGCGGTTCAGCGTGGAATCACTGCGACCGTAGATGTAGCAACCGCCGCGGGCATTGATCTTGATGAAATCACCGTGCCGCCAGACGCCCGGGAAATGCTCGAAGTAGGCCTCGTGGTAGCGCTTGCCGTCGGTATCACCCCAGAAGAAGACGGGCATGGACGGAAACGGCTTGACGCACACCAGTTCCCCCACTGCATCGACCTGCGGCTGGCCGTCATCACTCCAGGACTGGATGTCCATCCCCAGGCAGCGGCACTGGATCTCGCCGGCATGGACCGGCAGCGTCGGCGAGGCGCCGACGAAGGCGCTGCCCACTTCGGTGCCGCCGGACTGCGAGGTGACCCACAGGTCTTCCTTGACGTTGTCATAGAACCACTTGAAGGTTTCCGGCGTACTCGGCGCACCGGCCACCAGCACCGCCTCCAGGGCGGAGAGATCGAAGTGATCGCGCGGCCGCAGCCCGGCCTTTTCCATCATCTGCACGAAGGTCGGGCTGGCGCCGAAGTTGGTCGCCCCGGTGTTGGCGGCCAGCGACCAGAGGAAGTCCAGCCCCGGATGCACCGGGCTGCCGTCGTACTGGACGATGGCGGCACCGCGCAGCAGCGACGACACCAGCAACTGGTACATCGCCCAGCCGGTGGTGCTGTGGAAGAACATCACCTGGCCGGGGGCCAGATTGAAATGGAAGGCGCTGAGCTTGAGGTGCTCCACCAGCTGCCCGACATGGTTGTGGGTAATCGCCTTCGGCAAACCGGTGGTGCCGGAGGAGAACATCACCCACAGCGGGTGCTGGTTGTCGACGCGCTCATATTGGAAAGCCTCCGGCGGTACGGCCGGGCCGGACAACGCCTCAGCCCAGCACAGCGCATCGGGCACCGGCGGTGTGCTGCGGTCCGGCTGCAGGTAGGGCAGCCAGATCACCTGCTCCAGAGTGGGCAGACCGGCGACGATCTGCTGCACTTCCGCGGTACGGTCGAAGTCCTTGCCGCCGAAGCGGTAGCCATCGCTGACGAAGATCAGCTTGGGTTCGATCTGCGACAAGCGGTCCACCACCGTGCGGATACCAAACTCCGGCGCGGTCGATGACCACACCGCCCCTACCGCGATGGTGGCAATCATCGCCAACGTGGTTTCCGGCACGTTCGGCATGTACGACACCACCCGGTCGCCGGGGCGTATCCCCATCGCCCGCAACCGCGTCGCCAGCACGCGCACCTGATGTCCGAGCTGCTGCCAGCTCATCCGGTCCAGCGGGCGGTTCTCGGTCTGGTGGAAGATGGCGGTCTCGCCCTCGGCCGCCTTGGCCTCATACCGCAGCAGGTGTTCGGCATAGTTGACGCGGGCGCCAGTAAACCACCGCGTCTCCATCATCCCCTCGCCTTCCCGCACCGGGGTCGAGGACCCGTCCGCCTGAATGTCGAAGTAGTCCCACAAGGCCGACCAGAATCCCTCGGGCTCGGCGACCGACCACTGGCGCAGGGTTTCGTAGTCGGCAATGTCGAGGTCGCGGGTCCGCCGTAACCAGTCCATGAACTGTGCGAGCTGCGACCGCGCCGCATATTCGGGCCGCGGTGACCACAACCATTGGCCTTCAGTCACTGCCATGTCGTCTTTCTCCTCTCATGCACCGCGAAGCGCGGCGAGTCGCGCCAGGACGTTCTCGGGGACAGCGTCGGCCGGGATGGTGGCGAAATGATGCGTGGGCGTGCCGGTGTCGGCTGTGGCCGGCATCACGCCATCCCAGAAGGTGTCGGGCAGGCTCACCACCGACAGCACCCCCTCGACCGCCTGGGGCGCGACCACGCACTGCAGCACGGATGTATCCCCTTCGAGAACGGCCCCCGATGGCAGATGCACGCCGACATCCCATCGATAATGCGTGGCGATGTTGAGGAGGGGCGGGTACAACTCCAGCGCCTCGACGCCGTCGGCCGCCGCCGTCAGCAGCACGCCATCGACCTTGCAGTCGCCAAAGCTGCGCAGGAATGCCGCCATGTGGACGGCGCAGGTATCGATATCGTCGTCGTCAATCGCGTCGTCGACATCGGCGCCGAAGGCCATCTGCCATGCCGCCGTGATCATCGCCCGTGGCGAGGGCATGCCGAGCACCAGCGGAGCGGTCGGGAACGCGGCGCGAAGGCCGCCGACCATCTCCACCAGATAGGCCGACAAGCCCTCGTCTGCCATCAGGGTTCGCAGCGGAAACGTCGTGCGGCGCTTGGCCGACATCGCCGCAGCCAGGGCCGGATGGGCAGCGACCCAGGCCTGCATCACATGCACCAGCGGCACCGCGGTGAGATCTGCACGCAGCAAGCCTTGCGCCTTGCGGCGAAACGCGACGTACTCGGCGCTGTCGAGCCAGGGCGTTCGACCGGCGCCGAGCAAGCGCTCCACGTAGACGGTGTCCTCCAGCCACAGCAGCGGTGATGCAGCCGTGCTGAGGGTCGCCATCAGGCCGGTCATGACGCGCTGAGCCGGGCGACTTCCGCTTCCAGTTCCGCGATGCGGACGTCCTTGGGATTGAGCATGAACTGGCTCTGCAGCGCCTTGCCCTCCATCTTCACCCGCTGGCCCATCATGATGCCGTAGACCGTGCTGACATCCGGGCCCCAACTGCCCATGTACGGCAGGTTGGCGGGCGGCTCGTCGGTACACCAGTCGGCGACGAAGGCATCGAAGGGCTTGCCCCGTGCAATGCGCGCGCGCCGTTCGGCGTCTCGCAATGCCGAGGTGGCCGCTTCATCCACCACCCGCGATCCGGCGTCGTACACCACCTTGAACACTTCGCGCGCGGTATCGTCACCGATCAGGTCTTCTTCGAGATCACGCATCACCGCTTCCGGGTCGCGCTGCAAGACATCACCGTAACCGCCGCCAGCACCCTGGCACATCATGTACAGCTCGCCTGGCGCCGCCAGCTCGAAGGTCATCGCCATCGGATGAGTCGAGTACTGCGCGCCCTCGATCGGCTGGTTGTTCATGATGTCGAGAATGTCGAAGCGGATCTTCTCCGGGTTCTTCTCGAGGTGCTCGAAGATGTTGGTGCCCTTGACCTTGCACAGCGGATAGGTCGGCGAGGCATAGCCACCGAACAGCGGCTGCGCGGAGGGGAAAAACGAACCGGAACAGCCGACCATGTAGCCCCACAGGTCGGAGCCGCGGAAGCTGTGGATCTGCTCGTAGCCGAGACCGGAACGCTGCTTGCCGAAGCCGACCCGGTCCTTGGCCAGGGTGAAGGCGCCGAGGCGCACCAACGGCAGGTCTTCCTCCATCAGCTCGATCTCGCCGAGGTCGCAACAAGCCGAGAACGGCGGCGACACCGAATGCTCGCCATCGCGATGACTGCGGCCGCCCTGCCCCATGCCGTTGATGTCGGCGCAGAAGTTGCCGACGAACTCGGCGTGCTGGGTCATGCCGCCGTAGATCAGGGTGGCCGGCTGGTCGTACTGCGGTGCCACCATGGCGGTGTAGCGGTGCGGCAGGCTGTAGGTGAACTTGGCCATCGGAATCGAGGCGATGGTCATGGTCTTGAACAGCGGAATCAGGCTCATGGCCTGCGGCGTGTCGAACGACCCGTTGATGATCGACTTCTCATCAAAGATGAACTCGAATGGCGTGAACACCGCCATGGTGAAGGGCAGATCGGGCCACACGTTCATCATGTAACCGCAGAACAGCATGGTCTTGAACGAAGCCTGACAGGCGTTGATCGAACGATTCAACAGCTCCGGCGACGAGCCGCGGAGGTCGACGATCATGGTGTCACCCTTGACCGTCACTGCCATGTTGAGCTTCAGCAAGACGCTTTCACGCAGGGTGGAATCGGCGAAGGAGACCGTGCGGGTGGTGCCGTCCGGCAGTTCGCGGATGCGCCGACGCACCTCTTCGGAGACGTCCTCCAGCTGCTTGCGCAGCATGATGATCAGGGCCTCGGGGCCGTGCTCTTCCAGCACCCGCATGATGCGCTCGCGCAGCCGGATCACCGAGTGCAGCCGCACCTTCATGTCTTCCAGCTGCAGCTTGGGGTCGCGCACCGAGTTCTGCAGGAAGGTGACGATGTCCCGCTTCAGCTCGAAGTTTTCGGCGCAGCGGAACGGGGGCATCTTCAGCCCCTCGTCAAACTTGCTCTCGGCCGCTGCCGGCATGCCACCCGGTTCGCAGGAGCCGTTCTCGCCCTCGTGGATGGTGGCGGAAATCCAGCAGATCAGCTTGCCCTCCCAGAACACCGGCATCATCATCGACTGGTCGGTGTTGTGGATGCCGCCATAGCGGGCGTCGTTGTGGATGAAGGCATCGCCCTCGCGCACGCCGACGGTCGGCTCCGTCGCCCAGTACTTGTTGATGAACTTGATCGGGTAGAACACCGCCGCGGCGAAGCCGCCGACACCATGCGGCGCGATCAGCGACAGGTCACCGGACGCCGTGAAGATGGCGGTGGTCATGTCACCCCACTTGGCACCCGGCGCCGCGCCCATCTGCTCGATCATGGTGTGCGATTCGTCGAGGGCGGCGACGATCAGGCCCCGGACCTCGTTGACCTTGTGCGGGTCGACCGCGCCGGACAGCAGCTGGTCCTCGATCTCGGTCCGCGCCTCGATCTTGTGGTTTTCCATGATCGCCGGATCGGGCGCATAGAACATCTTGTTGTTCTGCAGGAACCGGTTGAGCAATTCTTGCTGCTCGGGCGTCATCTGCGGGTCATTCATGATGTGCTCCGTGAAATCTGAGGGGTGCCCTCAATGGACGTGAACCAGACCGCTTTCTGTTCTGCGGCACGGAAACGCCAGCCCGGCTCCACCAGGTAGGTGGTCGCGCGCGTCACCACGATGGCCGGCCCGTCGATCTCGGTGCCGACGGCCAATGCCGCTTCGTCGTACAGCGGCGTTGTCAGGGCGCCGTCGATGCCGACGAAGTGGCAGTCGCGACTGCCGACCGCCGTCGGTGGCGGCTGCCCCGGCCCTTCCGGCTTGATGCCGGAGAACTGGATGCCCGGCAGCTCGACATAGGCGCAGACCCGGATGGTATTGATGCGCACGCCCGCTTCCGGGGTCTGACTGCCCTCGCCGAAGCGCTCACCGTAGCGGGCGAAGAACTGCTCGATCAGCTTGAGCACATCCTCGGGGCCGGTAATCCGGTTGAGATCGGTGACCACGGCGGTTTCCACGCGCTGGTTGCCATAGCGCATGTCCAGCTCCAGCCGGTAGCCGATCTGCTCGGCGGTGAACCCCTGGCGCAGCAGGTCTTCGCGACCCCGCGCTTCAAGCTGCTCGACGATGCCGTTGAAGAATCCGTAGTCCTTGAAGAACAGCTGCCGGTTGGCGTCGAACAGCACGGTCCAGGTGCTCATCTCATGGATGTGCAGCTGGCTCATGTTGCCGGCACCACAGGCCGAGAACACCGACGCAAACGGCGGTGCCAGGATCGTCTTTACCCCCAGGGCGCGGGCAATGCCGCAGGCGTGCAGCGGCCCGTTGCCACCGTAGGCCAGGGTGGTGAAGTTCTCCGGCTCGTAGCCACGGGTGCGCAGCTCGCGGGCAATGCCATTGGCCATGTTGGTGTCGACCGACGACTTGATCAGCTTGGCCACCTCGACCACCGACATGTCGAGCTCATCGGCGAGATGGGCCTCGATCGCCTGCTTCGACCGGCGCGGGTTGAGCTTGATGAAGCCGCCGGCGTAGTGACCGGGGTCCAGATAGCCCAGCACCAGATCGGCATCGGTCACGGTCGGCTTGAGACCGCCCCGGTCATAGCAGGCCGGGCCAGGATCGGAACCAGCCGACTCCGGCCCCACCTGTACCGTCTTGAACATGCGGTCATAGGAGCAGATCGAACCGCCACCGGCGCCGAGGGTGACCAGATGGACCATCGGCACGCTGACCATCCAGCGTTCGATCACCGGGTTGAAGTCGTAGTGCTTGACCCCGCCCTCGACGACGATGCCGATATCGAAGCTGGTGCCGCCCATGTCGGTGGCGACGATGTTGCCGAGCCCGGTCTGCGTCGCCAGGTGCTCGCTGGCGGCGATGCCCGACACCGGCCCGGAGTGCACCGTCTGCAGGGCATCGGTGGAGTTGAGCTGCGCCATGCCGCCGGAGTTGTGGTTGCACAGCATCGGCTTGTCGTAGCCGGCATTGCGCAGATTGAGTTCCAGCGTCCCCAGGCCGTGGTACATCACCTGGTGCAGGAAGCCGTCGATGATGGTCGACATCGCCCGCACGTACTCGCCCTTGCGGCCGGCCACTTGATGCGACAGCAGCATCGGAATGGCGCCGAGCATGTGGCCCGGATATTCCTCGAGAAAGATCTCGCGGATGCGCTGCTCGTGTACCGGGTTGACCACCGAGTTGGCCAGCACCACGACGATCGCCTCGGCGCCCTTGTCCACCAGTACGCGGAGACTCTCGCGCAGGCCGTCCTCGTCCAGCGACATCACCACCGCACCGGCGTAGTCGACGCGCTCACGCACCTCCTGGATCATCGGGATCGGCACGATCGGATCCGGCCGTTGTGCGTTGGGGACATCCATCTGCTGCTTGTGTGGCAGGCCGGTGGCATAGCCCTTGGCGCGGGTCAGCGGCACCGACGACTTGAAACCGGCGGTGGTCAGCAAGCCCAGCCGCGGGCCCTTGCGCTCGATCAGCGCGTTGGTACCCAGCGTGGTGGCATAGCGCACCGAATCGACCTGTGACAGCAGTTCCCGCTCGCTCACCCCAAGGTCGGCGCAGGCGCTCTTCAGCGCCTCGTTGAAGCCCAGCGCCAGGTTCTGGTGGGTGGTTAGCGCCTTGGTCTCGATGCAGCGGTTGTCCCAGGCCACGAAGCAGTCGGTGAAGGTGCCACCGATATCGACCGATACCCGTCTCATGAGCGGCTCCCCGAACCCTGATACTGCGCGACCGGTTGTCCGCTGTGGGCAGCCGGGCGTGGCGGCTCGGCCCCCACCGGCGCCGTCTTCACCTCTTCGCGGTCCTTCCACTGTGCCTTGAGCACGTCAATATCCAGCTCGATGTCGCGTACCGGCGGGTGTCCGGGTGGCAGATATTCGGTTTCGATCATCGTCCCGCAATGCGGACAGTAGTATTCGAGAATGCGGCACCACACCGGATTGGGCGCATAGGTGAATTCGTAGCGCTCGGGGTCGAGCAACGGTTTGTGGATCTCGCGGGGGTCGCGGTCATACACCAGCAGGCCACGCTTGTAGTTGTCACGCGCATCGAACAACTCGCCGGCGCAGGCACGGCATTCCCACTTCTCGGTTTCGAGATCGATGCGCAGGTTCTCGGTCATCAGCACTTTCATGTTCCGGGGCTCCTCCAGATGTTCTATTCGCGGGTCAACAACACGTCGCCGGCGTCGCTGACCTCGAAGGACCAGCCCGCGTCGATGCGGCAGGTGAAAAACGCCTCTTCCAGCACCGCCGGTCCGGCAGCACGCGCGCCCGCGGGTTGGGCTTCAACGCGGTACAGCGGCAGGTCGGCATGCGCATCGCCCACCCGTACCCGACGGCGAACATCGCTGCGGGGCGCCACCTGGGTGCCATTGAATCGGCCCCGCAGCTGCGGCTGGGCAATGGCGCGGGTGACCTGAAGCTGCAGCGTGCGCGTCTCGCCGCTCGCGGCGGCAGGCACGGCGTCGCCGAGCGGCAGACAGTCGTCGCGATCGGCGCCGCTGATCCTCACCCGCCATTCCAGCGTGCACTCGGACAGGGCGAAGCCCTCGCCGTACATGCCGCGTTCGGCACGCTTCAGCAGGTCCTGACGCACGGCATCAAGATCAGCGCTGTCGTCGAGGGGGGCTTCGCACAGGTGGGCGATGTCGGAAAAACCGAGGCCGAAGGCCGAGAACACCGCCGCCAGACCGGGGATCAACACCCGCGACGCGCCCACCGCTTCCGCCACCTTGCAGACCACGAAGGGCCCGGCACCACCGAAAGCCGCCAGGGTGGTGTCGGGTGTGACGGTGGTGAAGGCGCGAATGCCGGCCGCCACCTTCTCCACCCAGGCGGCCTCCATCTGCGCTGCGGCGACGTCAACATCCAGACCCAGCGGCTCGCCGACATGGGTGGCGATGGCCTTGCGGGCACGCTCGGCGTCGATCTTCAACTCACCACCGAAGTAGGAAGCCGGGTCGAGCAGACCGGCCAGCAGAAAGGCATCGGTGATCGTGGCTTCGGTGCCGCCAAGGCCGAAACAGGCGGGCCCGGGTGCACTGCCGACACTCTCGGGGCCCACCTGAATCGCCTGGCCGCGGGCGCGGATCACTGACGACCCGCCGACCCCGACGCTGACCACGTTGCACAGCGGGAACGACACTTCCACGCCTTCGACCTGGCCGCGGGCATCCTCACGGACGCTGTTGTCGCGCACCTCACCGATGTCGGTGGTGGTGCCGCCGATGTCGATCGACACCAGATGCTGCAGGCCCAGGTGCGCTGCCAGCGCACGGGCGCCCTCCATGCCACCACGGGGCCCCGAACTGTAGGTCTTGAGCGCGATGGTCTTGGCCACCCGCGCCGAATGGCCATCGTTGCGGAAGATCAGCAGCGGGTTCTGCGCCTTGTGGGTGCGCAGCTTGTGCTCGGCGTTGTAGAGAAACCGCTCCATCGCCGGGTGCAGGAAGGCGTTGAACAGCGCGGTCCAGGTGCGGCGGACGTCGTTGTCGTCCTGTACCACCTCGTGGGAGTAGAGGATGGGCACGGCGCCGAGCAGGTGCTGCGGAAACTTGCGCAGCAGAATCTTCTTCAGGCGAATTTCGGCGGCGAGGCGGTCGGGGCCGCCGTGGGCGATGACCACCCGGTTGGCACCCGCCGAGGCCAGCCGGTTGACGGCGTCGACCAGTGCCGGCTCGATCGCGGCATCGTCGAGGCCCGCATCCAGGGTCGCAATGCGCTCGCCGACCAGATCGGCAAACAGTGCCGTATGCAGTGGGTCGTCCTCGAAGCCGGCCGCGCTGAGCGTGCCGCCGAGCACCAGCCCCAGCCGCGGGCCCTTGCGCTCGACCAGCGCGTTGGTGCCCTGGGTGGTCGAATAGCGGATGTGGTCGGTGCTCGACAGCAGCGAGACGATGTCGCTCTTGCCGTAGATCTGCGAGGAGACCTTGACCAGTCCCTCGAAAAAGCACTTCGACAGGTCGAACGGCGTGGTCAGCGTCTTGGTGCGATACACCTGTGCGCCGTCCATCACGCAGATGTCGGTCAAGGTGCCGCCGTTATCGATATTGATGAGTTTCCCCACCGTCTTCTCCTCAGTTTGCGGTCTGAGGACGGTAGGGCAGGCGACGCCGAGGCGTCCCCACCCTAAAGGATTGAGCCGAGGGTGGGTGGGTGGGGCCGGTCGGCGGTCAGCCGATCCGGCAGCGCCGCGGGGTGGCGCCGACGATCAGAGACCGTCGGTCAGCCAGGGCGATTCGAACAGTGCAATGGCACCACTTTCGGGGCTGGCAGCACCGCCGACATCCAGCGAGGCGGCAGGCGCTTGCAGTGACATCGTGGTGCCATCCGCGAACTGCAGGGCATCAATCGGTGCCTCGGCGTTGAGGCCGTTCAGGGCCTTGGCAATGGCATCGTCCTGGCGCAGTGCCTGACTCTCGGCGCCATCGTCGGTCACGGTGATGGTGAGCGTCTGGCTGTCGGTCCCGCTGGCACCGCTGACCCGCACGATCACCTCATACACGTTGTCGGTATCGCTATCGCCGGGGTTCTCGAAATCCGGTGCGTCGAGAAACCGGAGGGCGCCGGTGGTCGCGTTGATGTTGAACAGCGCCTGGTCGTCACCACCGACGATGCTGAAGCTCAGCGTGTCGTCGGTCGCTTCGGTGACGACCGTGGTCACCGCGGTGGTGTTCTCGACCACCGACAGATCGGCGGTATCACCGCCACCGTCGCTGGTGATTTCAGCCACGTTGCCGACGGTGACCGTAATCGTCTGAGTGTCGGTCTGGCTGCCATCGGAGGCCTGCACTTCGACGACGTACTGGTTGTCGCCATCGTCATCGGCCGGTGTTTCGAAATCGGGGGCCGTCTTGAAGGTGAGCGCACCGGTGCTGCTGTTGATATCGAACAGATCGGCATCGACGCCACCGGTAATGCTGTAGCTGATGCCCGACCCCAGCGACACCACGGTGGTGACGGCCGTCGTGTTTTCGGCGCTATCGACCGAGGCCGTATCGCCGCCGCCATTACTGAGAATACGCGGCGCCTGCGCGGTGCTGCCGCCGCCATCGTCATCGCTGTCGGAGGCAGCCACCACACCAAGCGCCACCAGCCCGCCGCCAATCGCAACCGCCCCCCACAGCGGCAGGCCGAAGACCGTCACGGCATCGGGGTCGCGGCCTTCCAGCTCGGCGTGGCTGATCAGCGTCACCGTTGACGGATTGAAGGGCTGTGGCGCCGGCGATTCGCCGGTCGGCGGGGCGGCGTCGGCCTCAGCCTCGCCGTCAGCGCCAGCCTCGGCCTCGGCTTGCGCCCGCGCCGGCGGTGGCTGCTGCTCGGGCGCCTCCTGTTCCCGTGGTTGTTCCTGTTCCAGCCGCTCGGCGAGCTTCAGGGTATCGGCACGCGCAACAACCAAGGGCGGGACAGCCGCCACGGTGAGTTCTGCGGGCGGGGCGAGATCGATCGGGCGGACGACAGGGTCATTCATTGAAGCGATTCCTCAAACAACGGACGCAGTGAGCGCAGGGACGGCGGCCACCGTACTACACGGCGAGCCGGTCGGGGTGCGCCAGGTACCAGCGCACGGTCTCACTGATTTCGGCGGCAAAGCGCTGGGCCCGGGTCCAACCCAGTTCGTCACGGATCTTGGTGGCATCGATGGCATAGCGCCAGTCGTGGCCGGGGCGGTCGGTGACGAAGCTGATGAGATGCTCGTGCGGGACGCCTTCGGGGTGTTCGGCATCCATCACCCGGCAGATCTGCCGCACCACGTCGATATTGTGCTGCTCGTTGCCACCGCCGATGTTGTAGCACTCGCCGAGCCGTCCGCGGCGCATGACGGCGTCGATACCGTGGCAATGGTCAGTGACGAACAGCCAGTCACGCACGTTGCTGCCATCGCCGTACACCGGAATGGGCTTGCCCTGCAGGCAGCTGCGGATGATGGTGGGAATCAGCTTTTCGCCATGCTGGCGCGGGCCGAAATTGTTGGAGCAGTTGGTGGTGACCACCGGCAGCCCGTAGGTGTGAAACCAGGCGCGCACCAGATGGTCCGACGCCGCCTTGCTCGCCGAGTACGGCGAGTTGGGGGCGTAGGGCGTGGTTTCGGAAAAACCGGGATCATCGGCGCCCAAGGTGCCGTAGACCTCGTCGGTGGAGATGTGGTGAAAGCGCACGCTGGTTGTGCCCAGGCCCCGGTCCTGCTGCCAGAACTGGCGACAGGCCTCCAGCAGCGTGAAGGTGCCGGTCACGTTGGTTTGCACGAAGGCTTCGGGGCCGGCGATGGAGCGGTCGACGTGCGACTCCGCGGCAAAATGCACGACCGTGTCGATACGGTGCTCACGCAGTAGCCGGTCCACCAGGGGGCGATCGCAGATGTCTCCTTTGACCAACTGGTGGCGATCTGCTGCGGGCAGCGCATCAAGGTTGTCGGCGCGGCCGGCATAGGTGAGCGCGTCGAGGGTCACCACCACGGCATCGGGGTCCTGCGCCAGCAGGGTGTGGACGAAGTTGCTGCCGATGAAGCCGGCACCGCCGGTCACCAGCAGTCTGCGGGGGGTATGGACGGTGACGGCGGTCATGAGGCCTTGAGATCCTGCATCAGGGTATGGAGGCTGGCGCGCCAGTCCGGCGGTTGCAGCCCCAGTTGCGCGACGCTGCGCTGCATGTCGAGCGACGACTGTGCCGGCCGCTTCGCGGGCGTCGGGTACTCAGCCGTGCTGATGGCCTGCACCTGCGGTGCACGGTCGAGCACGCCGGCGGCCACGGCTTCGGCAAAGATGGCCTCGGCAAAACCGTGCCAGCTGACGAACGGCTGGCCGGCATAGTGATAGGTGCCCCAGGGCAGTGCTTCAGCCTGCGCTGCACGGCGCGCCAGCGACATCAGGGTATCGGCAATGTCCGCCGCCGCCGTCGGGCCACCGCGCTGGTCAGCCACCACCTTGAGCAGGTCGCGATCGCGCCCCACCCGCAGCATGGTCTTGACGAAGTTGTGGCCGAACTGCCCGAACACCCAGCTCACCCGCAGGATGAGATGCTGCGGTAACGCGGCGCGCAGTGCCTGCTCGCCGGCCCACTTGCTGGCACCGTAAACGCCCAGCGGCGCGGCGGGCTGGTCGTCGGTGTAGGGCATGGCCGCGGTGCCGTCGAACACATAGTCCGTCGACAGGTGGATCAGCACCGCGCCAACCGCCGCACAGGCCGCGGCCAGGTGCGCCACCGCGGCGGCATTGATGGCGTTGGCTGCCTCGGGGTCCTGCTCGGCCTGGTCGACCGCGGTATAGGCCGCCGCGTTGATGACGACCCGCGGCCGATGGTGCGCCAGGGTGGCTCCCACGGCGGCGGCGTCGGTGAGGTCAAGCGCGGCACGGTCCAGCGCGAGATCGCCGCCCCCCAGGCGCAGCGCCAGTTCGCGGCCGACCTGACCGCCGGCACCGGTGATGAGCAGGTTCATGACGGGCCGGCAGGAAGCGCGGATTGGTCCGCCAGCATTGGCAACACCCGGTCCTTGTCGGACAAGGCGAAGGGCACGTCAAGGCGGGGCCAGTCGATGGCCAGCGCCGGGTCGTTAAAACGGATACCCGCCTCGGAGGCCGGATGGTAATAGTCGGTGCACTTGTAGACGAAGTCGGCTTCGTCAGACATCACCAGAAAGCCGTGGGCAAAGCCCGGGGGAATGTAGAGCTGGTGATGCGCCACATCGTCCAGCACGCAGCCGTAGGCCTGGCCAAAATGCGGCGAGCCACGACGCACGTCCACCGCCACGTCGAACACCTGGCCGCGCGACACCCGCACCAGCTTGCCCTGTGGCTGCGTCAGCTGATAGTGCAGGCCACGCAGCACCCCCTTGCGTGAGCGCGACTGGTTGTCCTGCACGAAGCGGACCTCCAGCGCCTGTTGCAGGAACTGTTCGGCGCGATAGGTTTCAACGAAGAACCCGCGGGCATCGCCAAACACCTTGGGCTCCAGCCGCAGCACCCCCGGCAAGGGCGTTTCGACAATGTTCATGGCAGCAGGTCCAGCAGGTATTGGCCGTAACGGGATTTGCGCAGCGGCTCGGCCAGGCGCGCCAATTGGGCGGCGTCGATCCAGCCCTGACGGTAGGCGATCTCTTCCGGGCAGCAGATCTGCAGGCCCTGACGTTCCTGCACCGTACGGACGAAATTGCCGGCTTCCAGCAGCGAGTCATGGGTGCCGGTGTCGAGCCAGGCGTAGCCGCGGCCCATCATCTCCACCTGCAGGTCACCGCGCGCCAGATAGGCACGATTGAGGTCGGTGATCTCCAACTCGCCGCGGGCCGAGGGCTGCACCTGACGTGCCAGATCGACCACATCGGCATCGTAGAAGTAGAGGCCGGTGATGGCGTAGTTGGACTTCGGCTCGGCGGGCTTTTCTTCGATGTCGATGGCACGGCCGTCAGCATCGAACTGCACCACCCCGTAGCGCTCCGGGTCGCGCACGTAATAGCCAAAGAGCGTCGCACCGCGGGTGCGTGCCGCCGCCCGCCGCAGCATCTCGGGCAGGCCGTGGCCAAAGAAGAGGTTGTCGCCGAGTATCAGGCAGGCCGGCTCGCCGGCCAGAAAGTCGGCACCGATGACGAAGGCTTGCGCCAAGCCATCCGGGTTCGGCTGCACCGCGTATTCCAGACGCATGCCCCAGTCGCTGCCATCGCCCAGCAATTGCTGAAACGCCACCTGATCCTGCGGGGTGGTGATGATCAGCACCTCTCGCAGGCCGGCCAGCATCAGCACCGACAGCGGGTAGTAGATCATCGGCTTGTCATACACCGGCGTGAGCTGCTTGCTCACGCCGCGCGTCACCGGGTACAGCCGGGTGCCGGAGCCGCCGGCGAGGATGATGGCTTTCATGGGGTGATGAGGTCCACCGCTGGGGCCACTAGCATACGAAAAAGCCGCCCGCAGGCGGCTCGTTCGTTTTGCCTGGCTTACTTGCCCTTGGGCAGGGCCGCCTTCAGCTGCTCGGCAAACGCGGCACGCGCGGTCTGCGCAATGCCCACGCGGACGCGCAGCTGCTTGATCTCACCGTCGGTGGCGTTGAGGTTGACCAGCGCAGTGCGGGCTTCCTTGCTCAGGTCGGCCCAGTTGTACTTCTTGCCGTCGATGGTGACGACTTCTTCTTTTGCCATGTGGAACACTCCGGTTGGCGTCAAAAAATGTGCTGCAATTCTAGCCGATCAGGCGTGAACCCGCCGCGGCATGGCGGCCACGCGATCCACCAGCGCGAGCTGCTGCGGTAGACATCGGGTGGTGAGGTCGTAGCGATCGATTACGGTCTGGCGGGCTGCGTCACGCAACGGTCGATAGTGGTCCTGTCGGGCCAGCACGTCGGCCACCCGTTCCGCCAATGCCTGTGGGTCGAGGAACGGGGTCAGCAAGCCGTTTTGCCCGTCCTTGATGACCTCCGTCACCGACGCAGTATCGCTGCCGACCACAACCGCACCGACCGACATCGCTTCGAGCATCGACCAGCTCAGCACAAATGGCACAGTGAGATAGACGTGGCAGCTTGAAGCCTGCAGCAGGCCGATGAAGGTCGAATACGGAATGCGCCCGAGGAAGTGAACGCGACTCGCATCCACTTCGCCCTGCACCTCGCGCCAGATCACCTCGCGCCAGTTCTTGCCGTTCTCCGGCCGCGCGCCATAGCTGACATCGGTGCCCCCGACAATCGCCACGTGGGCATTCGGGCGCGCCTTGAGCAAATGCTTCAGCGACCGGGCGAACACATGCCAGCCCCGTGCCGGCTCCAGGTTGCGGTTGACGAAGGTCACCAGCTCATCGCCCTGCCCGAGCGCCAAGCCAGAGGAAAACGTCACCTTGCGGTCCGGCGCCGGGGCGATGACCCGGGTGTCGACGCCATCGTGAATCACGTCGATCCGCTCCCGGTACTCCACTGGCACCTGTTGTCGCTGCCATGCGGTCGGGCTGTAACCCCAATCCATCTGTTGCAAAGCCAACAAGTTCATGGCGTTTTTTGACCGCACCCGACCCGGCTCGCGGCTGCCGGCCGAGAACTCCGGATCAAATCCCACGTCAGCACCGTTGGCATGGTAGTACCACTCCACGAAGTGCAGTTGGCGCGCGTCGGGAAACACGTCCTCCACACAGAAGCCCTCGCCCCAACCGGGATGCAGCACCACCAGATCAGGCTCAAAGCCTTCGGCCTTGATCTGCTGCAGCGCTCTCCACGCCTCTTCGGCGCGGATCATCTTGGTCTCGAACTCGCGGGTCCAGCCTTGAATGCCGTCGGCATTGGCGCGGTCGACCTTGTAGCGCCACATCGGCAGGTCCTTGAGACCGGCCCCCTCAATGGCGAGTGCGCGCACATCGTCGCCACGGGCCTTCAGCGCCGGCGCCAGATGTTTGAACTGTCCTGGAAAATTCTGGTGCAGAAAGAGAATGCGCATGAAATGTCTTCGGGCAAAAAAATCCCCGCCGAAGCGGGGATTAAAAGGTTCGAGAGGCCGGGCCCCGAGGGGCCCGGCGCTTTCAGTACCGATTACACGTTGTCGTACGACACCACGATGTCACCGCCAGCCGTGGTGGTCGTGCCAACCAAGGTCGCGATGTGCTCCAGCGAGAAGCCCGCCGTGTTGAGGTCGGCAGCGTTGCCAGCCAGCGTGAACTGGTAGACACCGACACCGTTGTCCGACTCAACCGCCACCGTGAAGGTGCCCGCATCGATACTGGCGACCACATCCGCGATGAGGCTTTCTACCGCGCCACCGTCGGAGATATCGGTCAAATCCACCGCGCCAGCGTCGGTGAACTCAATGATATCGGTCGTCGCCATGATGTTGACAGGCGCCGCGTTGACGTTGAAGAACTCCTGATCGGTACCGCCACCGCCAGCGCCGATCTGCAGCACATCCTGCGTGGTTGCGAAGTTCTGGATCAGCAGCGCGCTGTCGATACCGCCGTCGATGGTGACGTTGTCAATGCGCACCAGGTCAGCCGTCGCATCAACCGTAAGGTCAAGGCTCTGACCACCGCGGATCGCATCAGCACCGCTAAAGGTGATGCTGTCCGCCCCACCCTGCAGGGTGAAGTTCTCGACATCGTCATCAGCCGTCACGACACCCGCCGCCGCCGTGGTCAGCACGATGGTCTGGATGTCCCCACCCAGGTCCGTGATACCCGCCGTGAAGGCGTTGTACTGATCGCCAGTCATGGTGAACGTACCGGCACCGTCAAGGCGGAGACTTTCGATCGCCGTGAGCGTTGCACCGGTGATGTCGAACCCGCCCTGCGCAACGATCTGGTCACTGCCGGCACCCAGATCATACGTGCCGGTCAGCACCTGACCACCTGCGGAAATGATATCCGCGCTTGCGGCCGTGCTGGTGACATTGGTCGCCGTCGCGCTGTCGCCGAACAAGTTGAAGGTGCCGCCGAAGGCCGACGTGTACTGCTCGACGTCGGCGTCAACCACCACCACACCACCGTCAGACAGGATCACCTCGTCAGCGCCGCCGCCGGCCACGATGTTGCCCGTGCCGAACCCGGTGTGCTGCGCCACCGTCATGGTGATGATCCCGGTGAGGTTCAACTGCTCGGCCGTAGTGGCCGCGCCGCCGTTAACGCCGGAGATGTCAGCGCCGGTGGTGGCGGTGATTTCATCCGCCGCGCCACCCAGGCTGTACGTGCCGGTCACCGTGAGGCCGTCGACATTGATCACGTCGCTGCCACCCGTGCCAGTCACGTCAACCGCCGTACCGGCCGCATCGACGTTCAGCAGGCTGCCACCCAGCGCGCCAAGCACGTAGGTTTCGATGTCGGCATCCGCATCCACCGTGCCGGAGTCGGCCAAAGTGATCTGGTCTGTCGGGCCAGCCGCATCGATCCCGTTGGCCGCGACGAAGGCCGCATGCTGCGCCACCGTCATGGTGACGTCGCCGGTGACGTTGATCAGCTCGGCCGTGGTGGCCGCGCCGCTGTTGACGCCGGAGATGTCAGCACCTGCGGTGGCGATGATCACGTCGGTGGCATCGGCCAGCGCGTAGTCACCGGTCACCGTGAGGCCGCCGACATTCACGGCAAGCGGCTGTGCAGCCGTACCGTTGATGTCGACCGCTTCCGCGCCAGCCAGCACGTTCACCGTGCCGGTGTCGAGGAAGGTGTAGGTCTCGACGTTGTTGCCGATGCTCAGCACGCCGTCACCATCAAACACCGTGATGGTGATGGACGTGCCGGGTCCGCCGGTGATGGTGCCGAAGGACTCGTACTGCGATTCGGTCATCGACACCGCGCCGGTGATGATCAGGTTCTCGAAGTTGCTGATCGTCGCACCGCTGATGTCTGCGCCATTGCGCAGATCCAGGGTGTCGTTGCCCGCAGCGCCGCCATCCAGCGTGCCGGTGGCGGTCAGACCGTCAACGATCACCGTCTGGTCATTGCCACCGTTGCCCGTCACGCTCTGACCGGCCGCGCCCACCGTGAAGGTGAAGGCGTCGTTCAGGACGTAGGTTTCGACATCGGCGTCACCGGTCACCAGGCCGTCGCCATTGGCAGCGGTCAGGGTGATGGTGTTGGCAGCCCCCGCAGCGTCCAGCTGCGTGAAACCGTCATGCTGCTGCTCGGTCATGGTGGCGTTGAAGTTGCCCAGATCCAGCGTCTCGGCGGTGGTTTCGCCACCGGCATTGAGCGCGCTGAAGTCGACGTCGCCACCGGTGACCACCAGCTGGTCATTCGGGGCGCCGGCGTTGGCCGCCAGATCCAAGGTGCCGGTCAGGGTTGCCTGACCACCCGTCTGCACCACGTCGTTATTGCTGCCCGTGGTGAAGACATTCTGGAAGCTGGCGCCGAAGGTGAACACGTTGCCGACGCCATCAGCCAACTCGTAGGTCTCAACCGAGGCGTCGCCCGTCAGCACACCGGCATCCGCCAGGGTGATTTCGTCAGCGATGCCAAGGCCATTCAGCGTGCCTGCCGCATTGTGCTGCGCCACCGTCATGGTGACGTCGCCCAGCACGGTGATGGTCTCCGCGGTGGTGTCGGCGCCGCCGTTCACACCAGAGATGTCGGCACCGTCGGTCGCGTTGAGGATATCGGCACCGTTGGCCAGCGCGTAGTTGCCGGTCACCGTCAGCCCACCCACGTTGACCGTGGTCGGGTTGGCCGCATCGCCATTGATGTCGACGCTGGTCAGACCAGCGTTGACAGCGACAGTGTTGGCACCAGTGGAGGAGACATTGTAGGTCTCGACGTCGGCATCAGCCGTCACCAGACCGGCCCCTTCCACCGTGGCGCTGTCAGCGCCGCCGATGGCGGAAATGTCACCGAAGGCTTCGTGCTGCACCTGGGTCAGCGTAATGCCGCCGGTCAGGCTGAGGGTTTCCGCCGTGGTGTCACCACCGACGTTGACGCCGGTGATGTCCGCACCGTTGCTGGCGGTGAGGGTGTCACCGATTGCACCCGACAGCGTGTACGCGCCGGTAACGGTGAGGCCACCGACATTGACATTGCTGCCGTCGAGGTTGGCCGAGCCGGTGATGTTGACGCCGGTCGTCGCCGCGTTGACGTTGATCGTGCTGCTACCACCGGGGACGCCGAAGTTATCGAGGTTGTAATTCTCGATGTTGGCAGCGGCACTAATCGTGCCCACCGTGGAAATCAGCACCGCGTCGTTGCTGGCGTCCGTATCCACCACGTTGGCCGCGTTGTGCTGCGCCGCGGTCATGGTGACGCCATTGTTGATTTCGATCGTCTCCACTGCAGTGACATCGGCACCGCTGATGTTGGTGCCGTTCACCGTAACGAGGGTGTCAACACCGACGCCGCCCAGCGTGCCGGTGAGGGCACCTGCGATGGCATTCACGGTGTTCGTGCCGGCGCCGGTATCGACGTTCTGACCAAGCGCGCCCAGCGTGAAGATGTCATCACCAGCCGACAGCACATAGCTTTCGATATCGGCGATTCCGGTAATGCCCACGCCCGGGAAAGCGGTCGCGGTGGAATCGAAAATGGTGATGGTGTCGGTGGTGTTCGGCAGCACATCGCCAGCGTCCACGATCATGCCCAGCGTGCCAGTGCCGTTGGTGGCGCCGTGCTGTGCAGCGGTGATGGTGATGCTTGAGAGCGTGACCAGGGTCTGCTCGATGCCACTGACGGTGGCACCGGTGAGGTCGTCACCGCTGTCAACCACCAGGGTATCGATGCCGGCACCACCGTTGATGACACCGTCGACATCGTCGATGGCGCCGGTACGGATGATGTCGTTACCGTTACCGCCGGTGACGTTCTGCGTGGTCGAACCCAGGGTGAAGTCGGTCGCGGCGTTGGCCAGCTGGTAGCTGCCCACGTCGGCGTCGCCCACCAGGGTGCCGCCGGTGGTCAGCGTGATGGCGCTGGCAGCGCCGACGCCGTCATCTTCGATGTCGGTGAAGGCATTGTGCTGTGCCAGCGTCATGGTGGCGGTATCCGCGCCTGCTGCCGTGCCATCACCAATACGCGCCACTTCAACGTTGCTGAGCGACGAGGTGCTGATGTCCTGACCGTCGATGACGATGGTGTCGGAACCGCCGGCACCGTCGAGGGTGAAGGTGTCGCCGGGGCCGAAGGCCGGATCGAAGGTGAAGGTCTCGTTGAGGATGGTCCCGACGATGTTCGCACCCGGGGTGATCACGGTCTGGCCAACCGTCAGACCGGACAGGACGTCAGCACCGGTGAGGGTGTTGACTCCCGACAGGATGATCTGCAGGTCGTTGCCGTTGAGAACACCGTCGTCGTTGAGGTCGACCCAGAGGACGTTGTTGTCCTGCTGGTACACGACATCAAGCACGTTGTCGCCAGAGGTGATCGCGCCCTGGGCCGTGGCGAAGTCCGCCGCATTGCCCGAGAAGTTGATCAGCGCACCTGCGCCGTACTGCGCCACGGCTTCGGTCACATACCGGAAGTCGATGACATCGGAGCCGGTCTGGAAGTCGGTGATGGTGTCACGGCCGGAAAGTGAGGTGGAGCTGTCAGCACGTTCAACGTAGTAGAAGGTGTCAGCCCCGGCCCCGCCGGTCAGCGTGTCACCGGCACCGGCATTGTTGCCACGGCCTGCGAAGATCTGGTCGTTGCCCGTTCCGCCGTCGATCACATCGACGTCGACACCGCCGGTGATTTCGTCGTTGCCATCATTGCCGACAAGGGTGTTGAGACCGTTGCCACCGAAGATGGTGTCGTTGCCCGAACCCCCGTCAACGGAGTCGTTGCCGTTGCCAACGGTGATGGAGTCGTTACCCGCACCGCCGTTGACGACATTGTTGCCGGAACCGGCGTTGATCACGTCATTGCCGCCACCGCCGTCGATCGAGTCGTTGCCGGTGTTGGTGGTAATGGTGTCGTTGCCCAGGCCGCTGTTGACATCCAGGTGGATGTTGCCGGTGGCCGTGAGCACGAAGTCTTCGTTGAAGTCCAGCGCGGAAGCGTCGATCAGCTGGAAGTTCTGACCGTTGACGTCACCAAAGTTGGTGTCGATCAGCAGTGACGTATCGGCACCGTTGGCAACGTCATCCAGAATCGTGATGGTTTCCACGTTGGTGCTGTTGGTGAGATCCGCTGCACCGCCGGTCGCGCTGATGCGCACTTCATCACCGGTGGAGGTACCGCCCACCAGGGTGTCGTTGGCATCGAAGTCGACATCCTGACCCAGGAAGGTGATCAGGGCCGTGGTCATGCCAGCGTTGATGGAGTCGTTACCACCGGTGGCGCCGGCACGCAGGTCGACCGTGGTCGCCGTGGTGAACGCGGCGTCGAAGGTGACGACGTCATTCTGTGCGCCACCGATGATGGTGTTGAGGCCGCTGGCCTGAGCCTGAGCACCCAGGGTGGCGTTCACGCGGTCACCCACGCCGCCAGCGATGAGCTGCTCGACGCCGGTGACGTTGTCGTAACCGTCGTCGTCAATCAGACCACCGGTCTGCTGGATGGCATCCACGCCGCCGCCACCAATCATGGTGATGGTGGAACCCAGGTCGTCGCCATGGATGACCAGACGGTCATTGCCATTGCCGGCGTCGAACAGGATGTTGTTGTTGGTGCCAACGTTGTCCTTCACGAAGGTGTCGGTCGTCGCGGAACCAAAGACCTCGAAGCGGAAGTCGGCATCGAGCTGTCCGCCGTCAAGCGTGACGGTGAAGCTGTCGTTGACATCCGTCAGGGTGCTGGCGTCAATGGTGATGGTGTTGACCGTCAGGACGTTACCGCCGGTGAAGGTCAGCGAGTTATTGTCGGCATCGACGCCGACGAAACGATCACCATTGGTACTGAACTCGTAGCGCTCCAACCCGGTGACGTTGTTCAGGTTCACCCCGGCGGTAACCGCACCGCCGCTGTTGTCCATGATCACCTTGTCGGAACCGGCGCCTGCAGCGATCGAATCGCCGAAGGTCAGATCGGTGCCGCTGATCTGCACCACGTCGTCGCCGTTGTTCAGCACCAGGCTGTCATCACCCAGGCTGGTGACGACGGTGTCGTTACCGCTTCCGGTGGTGATGGTGTCGTTGCCGGCACCGCCGTTGTCATTGACCAGCAGGTCAGCGGTGAAACCACCCGCGTTAAGGACGTCGTTGCCGGCGCCATTCAGGTTGACGGTACGAATACCGCCGGCCTGGGCGTTGGCACCCAGCGTGGTGCTGGAGTTGGCATTGCCGGTGAGGTTCAGCACTTCGACGCTGCTGAAGTTGGCGAACGCGCCATCGGTGATGCTGTTCGGCGTGTTGTGCGCCGATTCCACTGTGTCGGTGCCGTCGCCGCCGGCAACCGTGTCGCCACCGTTGTTGGTCAGGCCGGTCGCACCGAAGTTGGCGTAATCGTTGCCGTCGCCCAGCGCAACATTGTCGTTGCCGCCCTGGCTGGCGTCGACGCTGTCGTTGCCCGCACCGCCGTCCAGCGTATCGTTGGACGCACCGCCGGTCAGCGTGTCATTGCCGTCTTCGCCGAACAGCTGGTTGACACCGGCGCCACCAATGATGGCGTCGTTGCCTGCGCCACCGCGGATGGTGTCGTTGCCGGAACCACCGGTCAGGGTGTCAGCACCCGCACCCGAGGTCACGCTGAAGCGACTGCCGTTGACCACCGCTGAAGCATCGAAATCGAACGCTTCGTTGCTGTCGAGATCAGTAGCGTCGACGTTGGTCAGCGCCTGATCATGACCCGCAACGACGGTCAGGTCAGTGATGCGGCTGCCAGCAGCGTTGGTGCCGTCTTCCACCTTCACCAGTTCGATCGACGCATTGGCGTCGAGGTCCATCACGAACACTTCGCGGCCACCCACCAGGTTCACGCCATCCTGAATCAGCGTGATCGTGTCATTGCCACGGTTGGTGCCCACGAGATCGGTAGAGAAACCGCCGTGAATACGATCAGCAGCGGTCAGTTCACCGCCATCAAAACGGAACTCTTCGTCGCCGTTGCCGCCCTGAAGGACATCGTCGCCGCCGCTATTGTTGCCGTTGTCGCCGTCACCCACGATGACGTCGTTGCCGGCACCGCCGATCAGGGTATCGTTGCCGTCACCGCCGATCAGGGTCAAGGGACCCGTACCACGGTTGGAGCCGTTGAAGTTCAGGGATTCGCCCGCGTCAAGCGCGCTGCCGTCGACTTCAACACCGGTGCTGTCCTGAGCGAAAGCGCTATTGACGCCGACGGTGTAGTTGTAGTTGCCGTTGATGTCGGCGAGCAGAATGCGCTCAACCTGCGTCACGTTGTTGAGATCGTTGGTGCCGTTGTTGGCGCCCACGTTCAACAGGTCGGCTCCGTCACCACCCGTGATGGTGTCGGCCACCGTCAGCTGCGTACCGGCATTGATGGTGTCGTTGCCGTCGCCGCCCTGCACCGACACGTTGCCCGCGCCAGTGAAATTGACGACGTCGTTACCGGCACCCATGTCGATGCGGTCGTTGCCCGCACCGGTGTTGAAGGTGTCGTTGCCGTCGCCTGCGGTCACGCTGTCAGCGTTGGCGCTGCCAGTGATCGAATCGTTGCCGGTACCGCCCACCAGGGTGGTGTTGCCGTTGGCAGCGGCCACCGAGAAGGTCAGGTTCTCGTCGCTGGACGAGCCGTCCACATTCTTGACGTTCGCGGTCAGCACGTCGGTGATGGTCAGCGCGGCATCCTGCGCATCCAGCACCAGGTTGACGGCGCCCGAACCGGCGGCGCCGCCGAGATCGGTGTTGAGATCATTGATGATCACGGCCAGCGGACCATCGGTGTGGATGGTGACCGTTTCGACCGCGAAATCGATGTTGAGGTCGTCCAGCGCATCACCAGCGTTGGTGGCACTGCGCACCGTCACGTCGACGAAGTCGTTGGCACCGGTCACGTCGATATCGCGGATATCAAGCGACACGTCAGTGGTGGTGCTGGTCTGATCGAGAATTTCGAGGAACGTGGTGTTCGCCACCGTCGCGCCTGCACCGGCACTGTTCAGCACGACGTTATCGGTGCTGTTCTCGACGCGCAGAATGCCGATCGGGCCGGAGCTCGACAGGTCGTAGGTGCTGGTTGCGGCCAGCGGCGAGTCGGAGGTGATGGCGAAAACATCGACATCGTTGAAGATGAAGCCGGAGAAAACGTTCAGCAGGCCGCCATCCACCGAGTGCGTGACGACATCGTTGCCGCCGCCGCCATTGACGCTGTCACCAGCGTTCAGGTTGTTGTTGGCACCGACGAAGACTTCGTCACCGGCATTGCCGTTGAAGATGTCGATACCCGGCGTGAAGACTTCGTCCACTTCTTCGACGTTGAGGGTGATGACCGCGGTATCGGTCCCGCCGTTGCCATCGCTCACGGTGTAGGTGAACGAATCCGGACCGGCGTAGCCGGGGGCCGGGGTGTAGGTGAAGCTGCCGTTGGGCTGCATGACCACCTGACCGCCCTGGGCGGTGACACCGCCGCCGGCAACCGAGAAGGTCAGGGTGTCGCCATCAACGTCGGTCGCGCTGACCGAACCGGCCAACACGGTGTCTTCAATCGCGGGCAGGGTCTGGTCCTGCGCCACCGGGGCATCGTTGACCGACACCACGGTAATGGACTGGGTGTAGGTCACCGTGCCGCCGTTGCCGTCGCTCACCGTGAAGGTGAAGGCGTCACTGCCATTGAAGTTGGCAGCCGGGGTGTAGGTGTAGGTGCCGTTGGCGTTGACAACGACGGTGCCGTTCGCCGGGCCGGTGGCCAGCGCGTAGGTCAGCGTGTCGTTGTCGGCGTCGGTGGCCACCGGCAGGGTGCCGTTGAGCACGACGTCTTCGTTGGTGGTTGCGGAGCCGTTGGCGCCGACCGGTGCGTCGTTGACGTTGGCGACATTGACGTTGACGGTGTAGGTGCTGGAGCCCCCGTTGCCGTCGCTCACCGTGTAGGTGAAGGCATCCGCGCCGTTGAAGTTGGCGTTCGGCACGTAGATGAACGAGCCGTTGGCATTGACGGTGACGGTGCCGTTGGCGGCGCCCGTGTTCAGCGCGTAGGTGACGGTGTCGCCGTCAACGTCGGTAGCGGCCGGCAGATTGCCGTTGAGTACCTGGTCTTCGGTGGCGCTGACGGTGAGGTTGCTTGCAACCGGGGCGTCGTTCACCGGGGTCACGGTCAGATTCACGGTCGCGGTGGCGGTGCCGCCGTTGCCGTCGCTCACCGTGAAGGTGAAGCTGTCGTTACCGTTGAAGTTGGCGTTCGGGGTGTAGGTGTAAGCACCGGTGGTGCTGTTCACGGTGACCGTGCCGTTGGTCGCCTGCGCGTTCAGCGCGAAGGTCAGGGTGTCGCCGTCGACGTCGCTGACCAGGCCGGCGAGCGAGCCGGAGATGGCAGCATCTTCAGCACCCGAGCCATTGCCATTCACGGCGACCGGCACGTCATTGACGGCCGTCACGTTGATGGTCAGGGTCGCCGACGAGGTGGCGCCACTCGGATCGGTGACGGTGAAGTCGATGGTCACCGGGCCATTGAAGTTGGCCGCCGGGCTGAAGGTGAAGGAACCGTCGGGGTTGAGGTTCAAGGTGCCCTGTGCCGCGGTCGGACCCTGGTCAATGGTGTAGGTCAGCGTATCGCCATCGGCATCGGTCGCGGGAAGCTGACCGGCGAATGCAACGGTATCTTCGGCGGTGGTCAGCGTGACGTTCGTCGCAACCGGGGCAGCATTGTCGTCGTCATCGTCATCGCCACTCAGGGCGAAGGCCACGGCGGCAGTCGCGCCAGCGCCGATGGCAACCCACGTTCCCAGACCCCAGCCGGTGTCAGCGGCACCGCCAGCATCGCTGGCCGTCGTTCCGGACTGGGCAACCATCACGTTTTCTGCGCCTTCGGCCTGATCGGCGAAGACAGAGGTCAAACCAGCTTCTTCAGAGGGGACTTCTTCCGAAGCGTCAGCGGCGGCCTGCTCCTGGGGGGCGGCTTCCTGCTCACCTTCGACGGCTTCTTCCTCTTCCTCCTTCTTGGCGAGGAGGGCGTCTTCAGCCTGCTTCTGCTTCAGCAGCTCAGCCTCGAGCGCCTGCTGAGCAAGCAATGCCTGTTCGGCCTGCGTTTTGATGGTGTTGGTGTCTTCAGTACGCACACCAACATCCGCACGGCCGTTTGATTCTTTCGCCATCTTTAATCCCCTACGTGATTACATGCCCGGCGTCGCGCCGGAGTGTGGAACGAGCAAAAACAATAGAACAACGTGGTGACGGTGCCCCTATTTGGGAGCGAGCCTAGCAAATGCCCTCAGCCCTTTCAACAAAGATTCGCATTAATTTTCCTTGAATACACAGGCAGTTCGGGGCGATACCTGAACCGGCTTGCTCAGACCGTCACCGACCACTGTCAGCCGACCGGAGCCACCGGATGCACAGCGGTGGCGCATGAACATTCCGGGTCTGCACACTTTCTGTTCACCATGGCCTGCCGGATCGGCGCCATCGTGGTGCAGCGCCGGGGCCGGAAAGCCATTACGGCACGAGGTTTCGAGCCATAAGCCACCTTCAACCGCGCCGCCCCTGCCGGTCAACCCCCTATATGGTGATTCGTCACCATAAATGTGACCGACATCGCAGCCCGGAGGCCAAGCCATTTGTGCATACAGGCGCTGAAGCCACGCCCCACGCTCGATGGGCGGGGGGCATTCACCATTCACCGGCCGCGGCTGGTGGCGGCGCCCAGGTGAGGTCCATTCGCGCAACGGCGGCGCCAACGGCGGACAAGATCGACTCAATGCGGTCATGCGACACCAACAGCAATATCGATGCCAGCCCTCAACGCGTCGCCACCCGTTTACCGTTCGACCAGCGCCTCGCTGCTGATCCGCCGCAGCGGCTTGAGCAGGTACTGGGCCACCGAACGATCGCCGGTGATGATCTCGACGGTCGCGGTCATGCCGGGCAGCACATCGATCTCATCACCGCGCTTGTCGGGAAATTCGTCGATCTGCACATGCACACGGTAGTAGGTGGTCTTGCCCTTGGGCGTGTCTTCTTCCAGCGTGTCGGAGCTGATGTAGGTGACATGCCCCCGCAGGGAGCCGTAGACGGTGTAGTCGTAGGGGTCGAGCTTGACGTTGGCCTTGAGGTCGCGGCGGACAAAGGCGACATCCCTGGGCGTGACCTTGGCTTCGATCAGCAATGGGTCATCGGATGGCACGATCTGCAGCAGCTCGTCGCCCGACTTCATCACCGCACCAATGGTGGTGGACTTGACGCTGTTCACGGTGCCGGTCATCGGGGCATACAGCTTGGTTGCTGCGAGCGCGCCCACGCGCTGGATCAGCACCTGCTCGGCCTGCTCCATTTCGGCACGCGCCTTGGCCAGTTCGGACTGCGCTTCCTGCCGGTAGCCATTGGCCTTGTTGGTGATCTCGCCGCGGATTTCGCTCACCTGCCGGCGCATGCGCAACACCTCGCTGGTGGAGGCATCGCCGGTGGCGGCGAGATTCTCGAGGGCTTCCAGTTCCTGGCTCGACAGCGACAACGAACGCTCGAGGGCGGTCAGCTCTTCCTCTTGCAGCTCGCGGCGGCGGTCATAGAGGTTGCGCATGGACTGGACGATATCGGGGTACTTCAGCACTTCGGCGGAAAACCGCAGCGGGCGGTTCTCGAGCTCGGCCTCCAGGCGCTCCATGTTGGCCTGCAGGCTGGCCACCTTGGTGCGGATTTCCTGCGAACTGGCCTGAAAGCGCTCGGGGTCGAGCTCGGCCAGCAGGTCGCCGGCCTGTACCGTATCGCCTTCGCGAACGTGCAGCTTCTGCAGCACGCCGCCGTCCACCACCTGCACCACCTGCGACCGGCTGGACACGATCACCGTCCCCGGTGCACGGATCTGCTCTTCAAGGTGGGCCCAGGTGGCCCAGGCGCAGAACACACCGATAAACAGCAACAGACCCCACAACACATAGTGGCTGCGACCGAGATCGAGCGGCTCGGCGCGCGCGAACAAGCGTTCTTCGATCTTCACGTCACGCAGCTCCGGTGGTAATCACGGGGCCGGTGTTGGCGGCCGCGGCATTGGCAGTCTTGGCCTGCACCGCACGCACGCGGTCGGCCGGCGTGTCGACCTTGATCACGCCGTCTTCGAGGATCAGCACACGATCTGCCAGCGGCAACCAGCTGGGGCGGTGCGCGGTGAAGATCAGGGTCTTCTCTCGCGACATCTCCTGAAACAGGCGAATCACCCGCTCCTCTGCATTGGAGTCGAGACTCGACGACGGCTCATCGAGCAGCCAGATGTCAGGGTCCTGCAGCACCAGGCGGGTGAGCCCGACCAGCTGCCGCTGGCCGCCGGAAAGCCCGTAGCCGCCCTCACGGATCGGCAGCCCCAAGCCCAGGGGGTGGCGCTTGACTGCGTCGATAAGCCCTGTCTTCTCAAGCGCGGCATGAATCTCCGCCTCGTCCGGCAGCGGTAGCCCGAGCGTGAGGTTCTCCTGCAGGGTGCCGGAGAACAGCCGCACGTCCTGCGGCAGATAGCCGATCACCCGGCGAAGCCAACTCGGGCGACAGTGCTGCAGGTCGAGCCCGGCAAGCCTGACTTCACCCTCAGCAGGGGTGCCCAAGCCGGCGAGCGCCTTCAGCAAGGTGCTCTTGCCGCCACCATTGCGGCCCAGGATCGCGATCCGCTCGCCGGCCTTGATCTCGAGCTTGGGCACGGCGAGCTGGGCGGACTGCGCGCCCTCATAGCCATATTTAAGGTCTTGAACCACCAGATCCAGAGGCACGCCATGCGCATTGGCCTGGCGACTGGGGTCATCATCCGACGGACAGGACAGGAGTTCGTTGAGCACCTGCAGCGCGTAACTGGCGTGATGCCAACGCAGCAACAGCTGGGTGATCATCGAAGTAGTGCCCAGCGCACGGCTCGACAGGATGGCGCAGGCGATCATGCCGCCCATGGTGAGTACGCCGCGCTCGATCTCGTAGACCCCGACGATGAGAATACTGACGTAGGCGATCTGCTGAAAGAACGAGGTAACGTTCTGCGCATGTGCCGTCAGCATCTGCAGCTTCTCGCTGCGCTTGGCGGTTTCCCGGGTGGAGCGCAACCAGACATCGCTGAAGTTGGGCTCACCGCCCTGCGACTTGATAATGTCGACTCCCGAAACAGCTTCGAACAGCACGCCCTGGCGACGAATGATTTCGTCGTTCTGCTCACGTTGAAGGCGCGCCATCGGTTTGTAGACCACCAGACCGATGAGCAGGCACAACGGCACGAACAACACCAGCACCCATGCCACCGCCTTTCCGATCAGGGCGATCAGGGCAATGAAGAGGAAGATGAACGGCAAGTCGGCCAGCACGAACAGGGTCGAGGAGGTGAAGAAACCCTTGATCGCCTCGTAGTCACGCACCTGCGCCACCAGCGACCCCACCCGGGACGGGCGGCGATCAGACTTCAACGCCATGACCTTTTCGAAGAAGTACAGCGACAATGCTTCGTCCAGGCGCATGGTCACCGCCTCCAGCATCTTCACCCGCAACCCTTTGAAGAAAAGGTCGAACAGGTAAGCGATCAGCACTCCGCTGGCCAGCACCCACAGTGTGGAGTAGGCAAAGTTCGGCACCACCCGGTCGTACACCTGCATGGCGAACAGCGACGAGACGATGGCAATGAGGTTGATGGCAACCGTCGCGGCGCCGACGTTCAACAGCGCCGGCTTGTGGGCCTTGAGCGCAGCCACGATGGCCTCGGTCGCCGGCCCGCGGCGGGGGGCGTGCGACAGCTTGTCCCCCGATGCCAGGCTGGGAGAGACCGGCACCCAAAGCTCCATGACCTCCGGTTGCCGCTCGGGTGCAACGCCGAGCCAATCGATCTTCATCGCCTCATCATTGCCACGAAGCCGCGAGACGATACCGACTGCGCCGTCGACAATGACCCAGGCCGGCATCTGGGCATCGAATGCCAATGGCACCGGCACACGCTCAACCGTATGCCCGGCGAACAGCCACTGCCAGGCCGCCGCCAGTCGTTTCTCGGCCGTTTCGCCGTGAACATCCTGCCAAGCCTGCTGCGCCTCCCGCAGCGAGGCATGCAGCCCACGGCGTTGCGCCATGTCACACAGCGCCTGCGCGGCCAGCGCGTCCCCGATCAGCGGGGCCTTGGCTTCACTCATTCGGTCAATCTTCCTGAATCACGTTTATCGCCGGCGCCTGCTCGGACAGGCGTCGCCAGAACAGCCCCTGCAGCGCCAGTCGAGCGTTGGCCGACCACAGGCTGCGGCGCACGCTGATGGCCTGCAACACCGCATCGTTGGCCTCACGCTGGGCGTTGAGCACTTCCAACCAGCTTTTGCGGCCGACCTCGAACTGGCGGCGGAAGCTGTCGACCAGCGCCTGCGCCGACTCGGCGGCAGCCACCTGGGCGTCGATCTGCATCAGGGCCGAGGCCCGTTCCGCACGCGCCACTTCAATGGCGGAATTGACATCGCGAATGGCGGCCGTCAACGCGGCTTCGGCCGACGCGGTGCGCGCGAGGTCGGCCTGGTAGGCCCGATAGCCCTGCAGGCCATTGTTGCTCTGGTACTGCATCACCAGCAGCGCGGCATCATCGTTGTTGGGGTCGACCACAAAGCCGTCGACCTGGCGCCGGTACTCGAATGCCAGTTGCGGCCACAGGCCAGCCTTGCTGGCGCGTGTCGTGGCCTGCTGCTGGCGAATCGCGGCCTGCGCCGCCTGTCGCAGCGGATGCGCTTCGATGTTGACGCGCCCCACCGCCCGCAGCTCCGCGTCGCTCAACAGTCGGCGCTGGTCCGGCCATTCCACCCGCTCAGGCGCGAGGTCGATCAGGCTGGCCAGCTGGGTACGGGCCGACACCAGCAAGGCCCGGTTGGCCTGGGCGCTGGCCCGCGCCTGACTAAGTCGGGTCATCACGGTCTGCTCGTCCGATTGGGGGGAAACCCCCTGCGAAGCGCGCCGACGGATCAATTCAAGCAGGCCTTCGAGGGCCCCGATGTACGAGCGCCACTGCTGGTCCAGCTCACTGGTGGCAGCCAGGCTGAGATAGGCCTCGGCAGTATTGACCCCGAGTTCCAATCGGACCCGATTCAGTTCCGCCAGCGCGGCCAGTTGCTGCGACCGCGAGATCTCGACCTGGGCGCCGGTCAGGCCGCCGTTCCAGAGGGGCTGCACCACCCGGACGATGCTGGTGTTCTCGCCATCGTCACGCTGTTCGGTCTGCAGCGCGAGGTAGGGGTAGTAGCCGGCCTGGGCCCCGCTGATGTCGAAATTGGTGGCCTCGAGGGCACGCTCGCTCTGCTGCACCCGCGGGTGTCGCTGCCAGACGATGCCAAGGGCATCGCCCAGATCCAGCGCTGCCGGACGATCTCCCATGTCCGGGGCCTGCGGCAGCCGTGCCAACTCGCGCTCGGCCCGCGGCAGGCTGAGATCGAGCGGGGCCGACTGCTGCTGCGACGCCTGATCCGGCGCACCTGAAGAAGAAGCGTTCGCGGGTGGCGCCGCGACCGGCAACGCGTCGTCGGCCGATACCGTGGCCGGCATCTCGTCGCCCATCGGCAATACGGTCTGGGGCGGGCTGTCCGGCGTCGCAGCACAGCCGGCGACCCACAGGGCCAGCGCCAACGGCAACAGGCAGTTCAACGCGTCACGGTGCGACAGTCGCACGATGCGTCGCGAGGTCAGGTCCATCATGGGCAAGGGTCTGCTACTCGGGTTGAATAAGCGTGGGCAGGCCGGCGATTCCGGCCATGCCACCGTGTCAGCGCGGCATTATCACACGTCGGCCCGGTGATGGCCGAGACGCGACGCCCCAACAAAAAACCCCCGCCCCGGAGAGCCGGGACGGGGGTTGAAACAGCAACCGTCTTAGCGCTTGGTGGCTTCGACGTTGACGCGACGGTTCTGCGCACGACCGGCTTCGGTGTCGTTGCTGGCCGCCGGGCGGGTTTCGCCGTAGGCCGTCAGCGACAGCAGGTCAGCGGCGATGCCCTTGCGGCTCAGGTAGTCGCGCACCGAACCGGCACGGCGCTCGGACAGCGCCTGGTTGTAGGCATCGGTGCCGATCTCGTCGGTGTGGCCGGCCAGCTTGATCGACAGCACCGCATCACCGGCTTCGGCGATGGCAGCGGCAATCGCGTCGAGCTTGGCACGCGCGGCGGCGGTCAGGTCCGACTTGTCGAATTCGAAGTAGACGGTTTCGTCGAGCAGGGCAGCGGCCGGTTCGGCATCGCCGATTTCCTGCGCCTTCGGGCAACCCTTGGCATCCACTTCCGTGCCGGCCGGGGTGTCGGGGCAGAGGTCGGCCGTGTCGGGCACGCCGTCGCCATCGCTGTCCACCACGGCGGCAACTGGCGCGGCCTTGGGGCCGTATTCCAGCGCATCACCAAACGGAATCACCAGGCCAAGGCGCACAACCAGATCTTCAAGCCGCTGCCCAGCGCCGCCCGCCACACCACTACCGCCGAGGCTGTCGTTGAAGTCCAGTTCGCGGTACTTCACGTCCAGGCGGGCACCCAGCGTGTTGAAGTACTTGAAGATACCGGCACCGTAAGAATAGGTGGTGTCGAGCGTGTCGCCGACGCCGTCCAGATCCGACTCGGCAAGACCGATCCCGATGGAGGCGTAGGGCACCCAGCCATGCGACAGCGGGTAGGTGAACAGCGCATTGGTTTCAAGACCACGCTCTTTCCAGTCGACGCTGCCAACGCTGCCGTCGGCATCGAACCAGGAATGGTGGAGGTTCAGCTCAAGGCCGAAATAGCGATGGAGCGGAACGCCCGCACCGAAATGGAAGCCGGTGCCGTCGTCAGTCATACGGTCATCATCGGAAAAGATGAACTTCGGACCAATCTCGAAGTACGGACGCAGGGCGTAGGGCTCAGCGGCGTGCGCCGCACCGGCCAGACACACCGCACCAACAGCAATTGCGGACGACATGAACTTGAACATTAGTGATTTCCCCTGAGAAAGCGAAACGCTTGTAAAGATCGGCTCCCGCGCCGAGTTATTAAAGCGAGCATCGCCATTATGCTACATGAGTCGTCGAGACAAAATGGCACACCCGTACCGCGATGGACCCCATGGTGCCCGGCGGCGATGAACCGAAACTGAACTGTAGGGTCGAGCGCGGCGACCGCCGACTCCGCCAGTGCACGGCACCGGGATGGCGCCAGCGCTGCCGCACTGCTATTATCTGCATATCCGCATAAGCGGATTAAACCGTCGGCAGTCACACTCCGGCGATCCTTCTGCGGCATCATGCCGACCCTGCTGCCCCACCCCACTGATTGAGGTCCCGCCCGTGAGCCAGTACCTGTTCACCTCCGAATCCGTTTCCGAAGGCCACCCGGATAAGGTGGCGGACCAAATTTCCGATGCCGTACTCGATGCCCTGCTGGCACAGGACAAGTACGCCCGCGTCGCCTGTGAGACGCTGGTCAAGACCGGCATCGCGGTGGTCGCCGGCGAAGTGACCACCAGCGCCTGGGTCGACCTGGAAGAACTGGTTCGCAAGGTCATTCTCGACATTGGCTACACCAGCTCCCAGGTTGGCTTCGACGGCGCCACCTGCGGCGTGCTCAATGTCATCGGCAAGCAGAGTGTGGATATTGCCCAGGGCGTCGACCGAGCGCGGCCCGAAGACCAGGGCGCTGGCGACCAGGGCCTGATGTTCGGCTACGCCTGCAACGAGACCGACGTGCTGATGCCGGCGCCAATCCAGCTGTCGCATCGCATCGTCGAGCGCCAGGCCGAAGCCCGCAAATCGGGGCAGCTGCCGTGGCTGCGCCCGGATGCCAAGAGTCAGGTCACGCTGCGCTATACCGATGGCAAGCCGACCGCCATTGATGCGGTGGTGCTGTCGACCCAGCACGACCCCGACGTCAGCCAGGCCAAGCTGCGTGAGGCGGTAATGGAGCTGATCATCAAACAGGTACTCCCGGCCGAGCTGCTGCACAAGGACACCCAGTTCCACATCAACCCCACCGGCCAGTTCATCATCGGTGGTCCGGTGGGCGATTGCGGCCTGACCGGACGAAAGATCATCGTCGACACCTACGGCGGCTATGCCCGCCACGGCGGCGGCGCCTTCTCCGGCAAGGACCCCTCCAAGGTGGACCGCTCGGCGGCGTATGCTGCCCGCTACGTCGCCAAGAATATTGTCGCCGCTGGCCTGGCGGAGAAGTGCGAAGTCCAGGTGAGCTACGCCATCGGCGTGGCCGAACCCACCTCGATCTACGTCACCAGCTTCGGCACCGGCAAGGTCAGTGACGAGCGCCTTGAACAGCTGGTGCGGGCCCACTTCGATCTGCGCCCCTACGCCATCTCGAAAATGCTCGACCTGCTGCACCCGATGTACCAAGCCACCGCCGCCTATGGTCACTTCGGCCGCCAGCCGGCGGAGATGACCTACGCCTTCGATGTCGTCGAGAACGGCCAGAAGGTGCGCAAGACCGAGACCTTCACCAGTTTCCCCTGGGAGAAGACGGATAGAGCCGAAGCACTCGCGGCGGACGCCCGCTGACACCCCTCCGAAAAGGCCGCCCTGTGCGGCCTTTTTTGTCACATCCCGCACAATTATCCTTGTATCCGTATAAGCGGATATAATGCCGCATCGAATAACGGAGTCCCCTCATGAATGCCCCCACCCCGCTCAAGCTGGCCCCTGAATTCAAGGTCAAGGACATTGACCTCGCCGCCTTTGGACGTAAGCGCGTCCGCATGGCCGAGGAGGAAATGCCCGGTCTGATGTCCATCCGCAAGAAGTACGCGCCGCTGGCGCCGCTGAAGGGCGTTCGCGTGACCGGGTCGCTGCACATGACCAAGGAAACCGCGGTGCTGCTGGAAACCCTGAAGGCCATCGGCGGCGATGTCCGCTGGGCGTCCTGCAATATCTTCTCGACCCAGGACGATGCTGCCGCCGCAGTCGCCGCCGCCGGTACGCCGGTGTTCGCCTGGAAGGGCGAAACGCTGGAGGAGTACTGGGACTGCACACTGGATGCCGTTACCCATCGCCTGCCCGACGGCACCCTCACCGGTCCGGAACTGGTGATCGACGATGGCGGCGACGTGACGCTGCTGATCCACAAGGGCTACGAACTGGAGCAGGGCGATACCTGGGTCGATACCCCCTCCGACAACCACGAAGTAAAGGTCATCAAGGACCTGCTGAAGCGGGTTGCCAAGGAACGCCCGGGCTTCTGGACCCGCGTGGTGAAGGACTGGCGCGGGGTGGCGGAAGAAACCACCACCGGCGTGCACCGGCTTTACCAGATGTTCGAGCAGGGCAAGCTGCTGGTGCCCGCCATCAACGTCAACGACTCGGTCACCAAGAGCAAGTTCGACAACCTCTACGGCTGCCGCGAGTCGCTGGCTGACGGCATCAAGCGCGCCACCGACCTGATGATTGCCGGCAAGGTGGCGTTCGTCGCCGGTTACGGCGATGTCGGTAAGGGATCAGCCCACTCGCTGCGGGGCCTCGGCGCCCGCGTCATCGTGTCCGAAGTGGACCCCATCAATGCGTTGCAGGCGGCGATGGAAGGCTTCGAGGTGAAGACCATCGAAGACGTGCTGCCGTTTGCGGACATCTATGTATCCGCCACCGGCAACAAGGACATCATCACCCTCGAGCACATGAAGGCGATGAAGAACAACGCGCTGGTCTGCAACATCGGCCACTTCGACAACGAGATCCAGATGGACCGCCTCAACGCCTCCGGCGCCGAGCGCGACCAGATCAAGCCACAGGTCGATCGCTACACCTTCACCGACAGCGGCCGCTCGATCTACATCCTCGCCGAAGGCCGCCTGATCAACCTGGGCTGCGCCCATGGCCACCCGGCCTTCGTGATGTCCAACAGCTTCTCCAACCAGACGCTTGCCGCCATCGACCTGTGGCAGCACAAGGACACCTATGACAAGGCCGTCTACCGCCTGCCGAAGAAGCTCGACGAAGAAGTGGCGGCACTGCATCTGGAGCAGATCGGCGTGAAGCTGACCACACTCACCCAGGCGCAGGCCGATTACCTCGGCGTGCCGGTGGAAGGCCCCTACAAGCCGGATCACTACCGCTACTGAGGCCGCACATGTCGGACTGGGCTATTGCCCCGCTGGACGACAGCGGGGATGCGACCGCCAATGCCATCATCGAACTGCTGAAGGACTACAACCAGCAGTTCATCGGCCGCGCGCCCTACGACCGCTTCCGACTGGCCGCGCACAACCCGGAGGGCCGCCTGATCGGCGGCCTTCTCGGCGAGTGGCGCAGTTATTGGTTGCACGTTGACATTCTGGTGGTCACCGAGCCCTACCGCCGCAGCGGCCTGGGCTCTGCCCTGATGCGAACCGCCGAACAGGCCGCCCGAGACAAGGGCTACCGTGGCATTTTTCTGGACACGTTCGAGTTCCAGGCCCCCCGCTTTTACGAGAAGCTGGGGTTCAGCCGCTTCGGTAGCATCCGCAATTTCAGTGAGGGTCATGACCGTCACTTTTATGAGAAACGCCTGTGAGCGTGCCCAGCGATCTGCACTTTTCGTTCGAACTTTTCCCGCCGCGAACGCCGGTCGGTTGGGAGAAGTTGCCGTCGCTGATTGACGACCTCGCAGCCGTCAAACCGGCTTTCTTCAGCGTGACCTATGGCGCGGGCGGCTCCGAACAGGACGGGACCGCTGAAGCGGTCCGCCAAGTGGCCAGCCGCACCGGCATCGAGGCCGCGCCCCACCTCACCTGCGTCGGCTCCAGCCGGGCTCGAATCGCTCAGTTGCTGCAACAGTATCGCGACTCCGGCGTGACCCGCATCGTGGCATTGCGCGGCGACCTGCCTGCCACCAGCCTGAGTAACGCCGCCCCTGGTGAGCTGCGCTATGCCGATGAGTTGGTGGCATTCGTTCGCGAGCAGCATGGTGACCACTTCACGCTCGAGGTGGCGGCGTATCCCGAAGTCCACCCGCAGGCGACCGATCCTGCGGCGGACTTCAGGCATTTCGTTCGCAAGGTACAGGCGGGTGCCGATGGCGCTGTCACCCAGTACTTCTACAACGCCGATGCCTACTTTGATTTCGTCGAGCGCTGCACGCAGGCAGGGCTGCAGGTACCGGTGGTTCCAGGCGTGATGCCCATCGTCAATACGGCCCAGCTGCTGCGCTTTTCCGCAGCCTGTGGCGCGGAGGTGCCGCGCTGGGTGCGTCTGCGGCTTGAGGCTTACGGCGACGACAAGGCGTCGGTGCAGGCCTTCGGGCTGGAAGTGGTGAGCCGGCTGTGCGAAACGCTGTTGAAGGGCGGAGCGCCGGGGGTGCACTTCTACACCCTGAACCAGGCCGAGCCCACCTTGAAACTCTGGCGCAATTTGGGTTTGCCCGTCATCTGAAGTGCACAGCGCCGGCTTCGCCTGCGCGCGATCCCCTACGGGGCCCCTCGCGCGGTGGCGCGCGTCGCTACTTCTACACCCTGAACCAGGCCGAGCCCACCTTGAAACTCTGGCGCAATTTGGGTTTGCCCGTCATCTGAAGTGCACAGCGCCGGCTTCGCCTGCGCGCGATCCCCTACGGGGCCCCTCGCGCGGTGGCGCGCGTCG
Source organism: Flagellatimonas centrodinii (assembly GCF_016918765.2). Lineage (GTDB taxonomy): Bacteria > Pseudomonadota > Gammaproteobacteria > Nevskiales > Nevskiaceae > Polycyclovorans > Polycyclovorans centrodinii. Next base: position 1,923,413 of record NZ_CP092104.1, on the reverse strand, counting down.
CTACTTCTACACCCTGAACCAGGCCGAGCCCACCTTGAAACTCTGGCGCAATCCGGGCCTGCCTGTCACTTGAAGGGCGCAGCGCCGAGCTGACCCTGGAGTTCGGGCGCAACCTCGATCAGTACTGGGCCGGCCGGCGACAGCCGTGACACCCGGCGGGCGTCATCGAGCACCGCTGCCCACTCCTCGGCACTGTCGACCCGGTACTGCGCACGGGTGAAGGGCATCAGGCAGATACCGGCCAGCCCGGCGCGCACATCGGCACGATCACGCACCGCCAGCACCAGCAGCGCGGTGTGGGCACAATGGGCTTGCGCCACTTCAGCGACCAGCGTTGGCAGCGAAGAGGTCGTCGAGGTCCGCCACTGCAGCGGCGGTGCGATCTCGGTTGGGCGGGGTGATGCATTCATCGGTGGGCTCGGTGGTGTCGGCGATACCGGCGGGCCCCAGAAACGAGAAACCCCCGCCGGACTGCGCCGACGGGGGTTGGATCAAGCAGCAACGTCCCCTACGGCGCGTCGTTTACGACGACGAGCACGGCAATGACGGCTTTGGCGAACATCGGCGTCATGAGCAGGGGCGGGTGGCTGTGAACAGGTTGAGAATTCGAGCCGAGAGTGTCCACTCTCGGTGGGATCAATGTCAACGGGGACTCGATGAAACGTCTGCTCTGGATCGCGCTGGCCACCCTGTTGCTGCTGACGGTCGTCCCGGTGGCGGTACTTGCAGTGCTGCCACCACCGATCACCGCGTTCATGGCTGCAGATGTGTTTGATCGTGAAGGGCCGCCGGTGCGTCAGCGTTGGGTGGCTCTGGAAACCCTGCCGAAGCATGTTCCGTTGGCCTTCGTTGCGGCCGAGGATCAGCGTTTTCCTGCCCACCACGGCTTCGATCTCAAAGCGATCCGCGATGCCCTGGATCACAACGCCGAAGGTGGCCACACCCGGGGGGCGTCGACGATCAGTCAGCAGGTGGCGAAGAATCTGTTTCTCTGGCGGGGCCGCAGCTGGGTGCGAAAGGGGCTGGAAGCGGGCTACACCCTGTTGATCGAAATCCTCTGGTCGAAGCGTCGCATCCTCGAGGTCTACCTCAACATCGCCGAGCTCGGACCCGGCCTGTACGGCGTGGAAGCGGCTGCTGCGCACTATTGGTTGAAGCCGGCAGCCGGACTCAGCCCGTCGGAGGCGGCACTGCTGGCCGCATCGCTACCGGCACCGTCGCGCTACCGGGCCGATGCCCCGGGGGACTATGTGCGTGAGCGCGGCCGGTGGATCGAAGATCAGATGGCGCAACTGGGGCCGGCGTGGCTGGACGGCATCGTCCCCTGACCGACGCGTCGGCGGCCGTCGACCGACATTCCGTCGTGCCCGTCAAGCGGCACCTTCGGGCGCGCACGCCACCAACGATGAGGATCGACATTAAGTATCCGCTGCAACTGCATGCATTGAAAACATTTATCGCGCTTACCCACATTAGCTGTGGATAAACTTGTGCATAGCCGTCGGAACACCACCCTAAGTTGCCGTCCGGCCTTGGTTTTCTGCCCGATGGAAACTTTCTGTTCATCAACTTAATTCCTTTTAAATCATTGTGTTGGAGATTCATTACATTTTTTCGACGACCTCAGGTCAACGCTCGACCCGGTCGCGCTCGGGGTGCACTGCCCTTGTGCATAAACACCGCCCGGATACCGACCCCGGCCGGCCTACAATGGCGCCATGAATCCGACGCTCCCGCTGGTCCTGTGTCTGTCCGGTCATGACCCCTCGGGGGGTGCCGGCATTCAAGCCGACATCGAAGCCATCCGCGCGCAGGGGGCGCATGCCCTGAGCCTGATCACCGCGCTGACGATTCAGGACACGGTCGATGTCACTGCGGTCGAAGCCGTGCCGCTGGACTGGCTGCAACGACAATGGGCGCGACTGGCAACCGACTGTCGGATCAGCGCGATCAAGGTGGGCCTGCTGGGCAATGCCGATCAGGCCGAATGGGTTGCCAGCCTGGCTGCCGAGCTGGACGTCCCGGTCGTGGTCGACCCGGTCTTGCGCGCGGGCGGCGGTGCACGCCTGGCCGAACCGGCCTATCTCGACCGGCTGTTGCCAGCGGTCACCCTGCTCACGCCGAATCAGTCTGAAGCCGCTCAGATGGCGCCGGATGCCGACGACCCGTGCACCCGGGGAATGGCATTGCGGGACCGCGGCTGTCGCCACGTGCTGGTCACCGGCGGTGACGTGGCGGGCAGCACGGTCACCAACTGGTGGATCCATGCCGACGGCGCGCGTGCCTTCCATTGGCCACGGGTCGATGCCGCCTTCCACGGCGCCGGCTGCACGTTGGCCGCGACGCTGGCGGCTCGGCTCGCGCATGGCGATCCGATCGCCGAAGCGATCGAAACCGGGCAGCGGGTCGTTCATCAGATGCTGCGGGCCGGCCAGCGCATCGGCCGCGGCCGCCTGATCCCCGGCCGCAGCGGATGAACCCTACCCTGCCTGAAGGGCTGTATGTCATCACCGCGGATGCCCTCTGCCAGCACCTCGACACCCTGCTGCACGGAGTCGAAGCCGCGCTGCGCGGCGGCGCCGTGCTGGTGCAATACCGCGACAAGCACGCCAGCCCCCCCCAGCGCATGACGCGGGCCCGCGCACTGCGCCGGCTGTGCGATGCCCACCATTGCCCGCTGATCATCAATGACGACGTGGCACTGGCGTGCGAGATCGGGGCAGCCGGCGTTCATATCGGCCAGCGTGACGGTGCCGTAGCAACCGTGCGCGCGCAGTTGGGGTGCTCGGGCTGGCTTGGCGTGAGCTGTGGCGACGACCTCGGCCGTGCGCGAGCTGCGGTGGCGGCCGGCGCCAACTATGTCGCCTTCGGCCGGCTGTTTCCGTCCCGCTCGAAGCCGGACGCACCGCTGGCACGGCTGACAACCCTGTCCACGGCAGCCGACAGCCTGTCGGTGCCGGTATGCGCCATCGGCGGCATCACCCCGCCGCAGGTCGCCATCGTGCGCCACCACGGCGCTCGCCTGGTGGCGGTGATCGATGGCGTGTTCGGCGCACCGGATATCGAGGCCGCAGCGCAGGCCTACACCGACGCGCTGGCAACGTACAATCGCGATCTTCCATCCGCCTGATCCGCCGCGGGGCTTTCCCCCGCGCGCTGCGCCCGGAGTTGATCGTGTCGAATACCGCCTGTCCCCAATCCGAAGCCCTGTTCGAGAAAGCCGGGCATCGTATCCCCGGCGGCGTCAACTCCCCGGTCCGCGCATTTCGCGGTGTCGGGGGTACGCCCCGTTTCATCGCCGCCGCCGACGGCGCCTGGATCACCGACGCCGACGGGCATCGCTATGTCGATTACGTCGGGTCCTGGGGCCCGATGATCCTCGGCCACCAACACCCGACCGTGATCAGCGCGCTGCAGGCGCAGCTCACCGTCGGCGTGTCCTACGGGGCACCGACCGCCGCCGAGATCGACCTTGCCGAGCTGCTCTGCAACCGGGTGCCGGGCATGGATCAGGTCCGGCTCTGCTCCAGTGGCACCGAGGCGACGATGAGTGCGCTGCGTCTGGCGCGTGGCGCCACGGGACGCGACTTCATTCTCAAGTTCGAGGGCTGCTACCACGGCCACGGCGATGCCCTGCTGGTGAAAGCCGGCTCGGGGCTGCTGACGTTCGGCGTGCCGACCTCGCCCGGCGTTCCCGCGGACCTGGCGCGCTACACGCTGACCGCCACCTTCAATGACCTCGACAGCGTGGACGCGCTATTCGACCAGCATCGCGGACAGATTGCCGCGGTGATCGTCGAACCGGTGGCGGGCAACATGAATTGCGTGCCGCCTGCCCCGGGCTTTCTGGAGGGGCTGCGGCAACGTTGCAGCGCGGATGGCACGCTGCTGATCTTTGACGAGGTCATGAGCGGCTTCCGGGTTGGTCCGCAGGGAGCAGCGGGACGCTACGGCGTGACGCCAGACCTGACCACGCTCGGCAAGATCATCGGCGGCGGGCTGCCGGTCGGCGCGTTCGGCGGCCGGCGCGATGTCATGCAGCAGCTGTCACCGGTGGGTCCGGTGTACCAGGCCGGCACGCTATCCGGGAATCCGCTGGCGGTGTGCGCCGGCCTCACCACGCTGCGATTGCTGGACGACGCGGCGCTCTACGCCGGGCTCGAGGCTACCACCGCGGCGCTCTGCAGCCTGCTGCAGGCCGAGGCCGATGCCGCTGGCGTCGCCTTTACCACCACCCAGGTCGGCAGCATGTTCGGACTGTTCTTCTCGCCGGGCCCGATCGGTGGCTATGCCGATGTCCTGGCCTGCGACGTCGAACGCTTCAAGCGGTTCTTCCACGCCATGCTGGCGGGCGGTGTCTATCTCGCACCCTCGGCCTTCGAAGCCGGCTTTGTATCGGCCCGACATGGCGACGCCGAACTGCAGCAGACCCGCACCGCCGCCCGCGAGGCGTTCCGCGCGCTGTGACCGAACTCGGGCAGGCGTTTCTGCTGTGGACCGAGGCCCACCCGGGGCTGGCCCTGCTGATCCTGTTTGCCGCGGCCATGCTGGATGCGGTTTTCATTCTCGGCGTCTTCGTGCCGGCGGGCCTGGTGCTGTTCGCCATCGGCGCGCTGGTGGCGCTGGACGTGGTCGCCTTCTGGCCGGCCGTGCTGATCGCCGCGCTCGGCGGCCTCACCGGGGACCTGCTGTCGTTTGCATTGGGGCGCCGCTACCGCGAGCGCCTGTTCGAGAGTGCCTGGTTACAGCGCCGCCGCATGCTGGTCACCCGCGCCCAGCAGTTCTTCCAACGGCATGGCGGCAAAGGCGTGCTGATGGCGCGCTTCCTTGGCCCATTACGGGCGGTACTGCCGGCGGTCGCCGGCGCATCGCCGATGCCGCTATGGCTGTTTCTGCTGGCCGACGGCGTTGCCGCCGTTGTCTGGGCCAGCGCCTACATCCTGCCCGGGGTGGTGTTCGGCGCCTCGTTGGGCCTCGCCGCACAGGTGGCCGGCCGTCTGGCCCTGCTGCTGGTGCTGTTGGCTGCGCTGGTATGGGGGGCATTTGCACTGACCCGACTGTCGCTGCAGACAGCCTCCGATCGCGCCGAGCGATGGCTCGGAGCGCTGCTCGACTGGTCGCGCCGGCATCGGCGCCTAGGGCGCTTCGGCGCCGCCCTGGCCGACCCCAGCCAACCGGAAACCCCGGTGCTGGCCCTGCTCGCCATCCTGCTGTGGGCGCTGGGCGCGCTGACGCTGTTCCTGTTGGCGGCACCCAGCCTGCACGCCTATCCCTGGCCGTCCGATGCCGCCATCTTCCAGTGGCTGCGCGACCTTCACACGCCCTATGGCATCGCCATCGCCACCGTCTTCCTGCACCTTGGCGAATGGCCGGTGTACACACCGGTGGCGGTCGCGATGCTGCTGACCCTGATGGTGCAACGCCGCACCCGCGCCACCGCCCATTGGCTGGCGGCGCTGGCCTTCGGCGGGGTGCTGTCACTGGGTCTGGCGCGGGTTCCCACCGTGGACGCACCCCATGCCTACTTTCTGCTCACCCCGCCCCCGGGCTATGCCGCCCGCGATCTGGTGCTGGCGACCGTCATCTACGGACTGATCCCGGTCCTGCTGTCGACCGGCCGCAGCGCCCACCAGCGCACCTGGTTCTATGGTGTGGCATCGGCCCTGCTGGTGCTGATCACCGTCAGCCGGCTGTATCTCGGTGCCCAGTGGTTCAGCCATGCGATGGTGCTGCTGGTGATCGGCCTGCTGTGGACCGCCCTGCTCGGACTGGGCTTTCGCCGACACCGACCGAGCGTGGTTCGACTCGGCGCCACCCTGGTCCCGGTCGGACTCACCTTCCTGCTGGCGGCCACTGCACAGTGGACCCTCGACCGCGATCTGCTACCCGCGGCGCGCAGCGTCGAGGTCCGTACCGGCTTCACCTGGACCGATTGGCAGCAGGACGGTTTCCAGCAGTTTGCCAGCCAGCGCTCGGACATCGCCGGCCGTCCCAAGCAACCCCTGAATCTGCAGTGGGCGGGCCCTTTGCCGGCGATCCGCGAGGCCCTGGAGCGCAGCGGCTGGACCCCGCCGCCGCCGCTGGCCAGCGGCCAGGTGCTGCGCTGGCTGAGCGATGCCGCAGCGGTTGACACACTGCCGGTGCTGCCCCAGGTGCATGCCGGTGAGCGACAGGTGCTGATGCTGCGCCACCCACAGGACGCGCGGCGACAGTGGCTGTTGCGGCTGTGGCCGGCCGATGCCCGCTTCGATGATGGCACCCCGTTATGGGTGGGCAGCCTGGTGCTGCAGGAGGCCCGCAGCGCCTATCTCGGCCTGATGCGCTATCCGATCGCCATCGACACCGCCAACCCGGACCCGCTACTGCGACCGGCGGCACCGATCATTCGCGACGTGGGCGGCTTGTATCTGCTGACCACGGTCGCTTCACCGGAGCCCTTTCATGACTGACCATTGGCTGTCCAGAGTTCGCGCCAAGATCAACCAGGGCGACTCGTTTCTCACCCGCGACCTCGGCAGCCTGTTCAGCGGCGAGGCCCTGCGCGACGACGCCCTCGACGTGCTCGAAGAGCGCCTGCTGCTGGCCGACGCCGGGCTTGACGCCACCACCACCCTGATCGATCGCCTGCGCGACGACATCAAGTTGGGGCGGGTCAAGAACGAGACCCAGCTGCGCAACGCCCTGCGCGAGGCCCTGCTGACGCTGTTGCGCCCGGTGGCCGTGCCGCTCGAGATTCCGCCCTTCATCAAACCGTTCATCCTGTTTGTCACCGGCGTCAACGGGGTCGGCAAGACCACCACCATCGGCAAGCTGGCGCAGCGCTTCAAGGGTGAGGGCCGCAGCGTGCTGCTGGCCGCAGGCGACACCTTCCGGGCGGCGGCCGTGCAACAACTTGGCACCTGGGCTACTCGCACTCAGACGCAGATGCTGTCGCAGGGCGAAGGGGCCGATGCCGCCAGCGTCATCTTCGACGCGGTGCAGTCGGCCAAGGCGCGGGGCACCGACGTGGTGATCGCCGACACCGCCGGCCGCCTGCACACCCAGGGGCACCTGATGGAGGAGCTGCGCAAGATCAAGCGGGTGATCCAGAAGCACGACCCCTACGCACCACACGAGGTGCTGCTGGTGGTCGATGCCACCACCGGCGGCAATGCACTGACCCAGGCGCTGCAATTTCACGAGGCCATCGGCCTCACCGGTCTGGTGGTGACCAAGCTCGACGGCACGGCAAAAGGCGGCGTGCTGTTGGCGATCGCCCGCCGGATGGCGCTGCCGATTCGTTTCGTCGGCGTCGGCGAAGGCGCTGGCGATCTTGAGGTGTTCGACGCCGAAGCCTATGCGGACGCGCTGGTCGACCGCTAACATCCGCGCATGTCCGAACTCGTCCACCTGCAGCGCGTCAGCCACCGCTACGCCGGAGGCCAGGACGTGCTGGCGGACGTCAACCTGCAGTTGGGGCTGGGCGAGATGGCCTTTCTCACCGGCGCCTCCGGTGCCGGCAAGTCCACCTTGCTGAAGCTGATCGCCCGTCTTGAAATCCCCACCCGCGGGCAGGTACTGGTCCACGGCCAGAACGTGGCACGCCTGGCGAGCCGCCATGTGCCAGCCTACCGCCAGCATCTGGGCCTGATCTTCCAGCAGTTCAATCTGCTGTACGACCGCAATGTGTTCGACAACGTGGCGTTGCCGCTGGTGATTGAAGGACTGCGCCACGGCGATATTGCCCGTCGGGTCCGCGCCGCGCTGGATTCGGTGGGCCTGCTCGAAAAGGCGTCGCTGCTGCCGATGATGCTTTCAGGGGGCGAGCAACAACGGGTCGGCATCGCCCGCGCCGTCATCCGCAAGCCACTGCTGTTGCTGGCCGACGAGCCCACTGGCAACCTCGATCCCGATACCGCCATGGGCGTGATGAACCTGTTCCGGCGTTACAACGATGCCGGCGTTTCCGTATTGATTGCCACCCATGCCCTGGACTTGATCGACGCCCTGCCCGGCTACCGGGTTCTGCATCTGAATGGTGGGCGCCTGAGCGAACGTGTCAGCGGAGACGCCGATCATGGCCAGTGAGCGGCCCAACCTGCTGCGCCGCTGGGGCCAGGCCCATGCCCGCACCTTCTTCTTTTCGCTGGGCAAGCTGACCGCCCAGCCGGTGGGCAGCCTGCTGACCGCCGCGGTGATCGGCATCACGCTGTCGCTGCCGGCCGGCCTCGAAGTGCTGGTGCGCAATGTCTCCGCAGTGAGCACGGCGTGGGAAGGCTCGGTGCAGGCCTCGCTTTATCTCAAGGACAACGTCGATGACGCCGCCGGGCGCGCCTTGGCCGGTCGCCTCGTCGACGACCCGCAAGTGGCGTCCGCCCACTTCCACAGCCGTGCCGAGAATCTGGCGGAGTTTCGTGAACTGTCCGGCTTCGACGAGGCGCTCGACCTGCTCGACGACAACCCGCTGCCGTCGCTGATCCGGGTCCAGCCCACGGATCGACTACCCCCCGAAGCGGTCGCTGCCCTGGCTGACCGCCTGGCTGCGCTGCCTGAGGTCGATATCGCCAAGCTCGACCAGCAGTGGCTGGCGCGCCTGCATGCCATTCTGCAGTTGGTAAGCCGGGCGGTGTGGATCATTGCTGCCGGTCTTGCGCTGGCCGTCATCATCACGGTCGGCAACACCATCCGCCTCGACATCGAGCGGCGCCGCGAGGAGATCGTGGTGATGAAGCTGATCGGCGCACCCGATCCGTTCATCCGCCGTCCTTTTCTCTACACCGGGGCCTGGTACGGGCTGGGGGGCGGACTGTTCGCCTTGCTGCTGGTGCAGGGCACGGTACTGGCGGTCGCGGGGCCGGCCAGCGTCCTGTCGGGGCTCTACGAGAGCCACTTCGAGCTGCGCGGGCTGACCCTCGACGGTGCCCTGGCCCTGCTGCTGTCGGGGCTGGCGCTGGGCTGGCTGGGCGCGTTCTGGACGGTACACCGCCATCTCCGCGAGATTGACCCGGGCGCACCGGGCGCGGGAACTTGATGACGGTTTAGCACTCCAACAACGTGACTGCTAAACTAGCCGGAGATGGGAGTAACAACATCATGACGACTGCACTTGCGAAGATGCCTGCGAGCCTGCCGGTCCCGCTGTCCGGCAGCCTCGATGCTTACATGGCCTCGGTAGGCGGCATTCCGGTGCTCGACGCCGGTGCCGAGAAGGCGCTGGCCGAACGACTGCATCACGACAACGACCTGCAGGCGGCCCAGACCCTGGTGCTCTCCAACCTGCGCTTCGTCGTCCACATTGCCCGCGGCTACCAGGGCTATGGTCTGCCGCTGGCCGACCTGATCCAGGAAGGCAATATCGGCCTGATGAAAGCGGTCAAGCGCTTCGACCCCGGTGTCGGCGTGCGCCTGATCAGCTTTGCCGTGCACTGGATCAAGGCCGAAATCCATGAGTTCATCCTGAAGAACTGGCGCATCGTCAAGATCGCCACCACCAAGGCGCAGCGCAAGCTGTTCTTCAACCTGCGCTCGGCCAAGCGCCGTCTCGGGTGGCTCAATGCCGAGGAAGTGGCCGCAGTGGCCGCAGACCTCAACGTCAAGCCGGAAGAAGTCCTGCAGATGGAATACCGGCTGGGCGGGCAGGATGTCTCGTTCAGCGCCACCCCCAGCGATGGGGATGAGGCCTATGTGCCGGAAGACTTCCTCGCCGACGGCACTGACGCCTTCGAGGCCATCGAAGAAGCCGAGTGGCAGTCCGAACGCGAAGACCGCATGCGCTCAGCACTGACCACGCTGGATGACCGCGCCCGCGACATCCTGGTGCGCCGCTGGTTGGCAGACGACGGCGACAAGGCCGGCCTGCAGGAACTGGGCAATGAGTACGGCGTCTCCGCCGAGCGCATTCGTCAGATCGAAGCCGCCGCCATGAAGAAGTTGCGCAAGGCGATCGAAGCCGAGTAGATCGCGGCAGCGGTCATCAATCGATCATCCCCAGGTGCCGGGCCACCACGATGGCCTGTACCCGGTTGTTGATCTGCAGCTTGTCGAAGATGTTGCGCATGTGCCACTTCACCGTGTTGGTGGAAACCGACAGGCGCTCAGCCAGGTCCCGGTTGGACAACCCCATGGCGACATGCCGCAACAGGTTGCGCTCCTTCTCGGTCAGCGTTTCCAGCAGTTGCAGCGAAGCGCCCTCGGCATCGGCGACCAGCGCTTCCGGTACCGCGTCGACACGCTCGCCGGCCTCGGCCAACAGGTGATCAAGGTAGGCCACCAGCAGATCCTGGTGCGCCAGTCGCGACAGATGTTCGAATGAACGCCGCACCTCCTTGAGCAACTGCAGCAACATCCCGCCCTCGTCGAGGAAGCTGCGCACGAAATTGCGCGGCGGACACAGTTCCAAAGCCTCCAGCACGGTGCGCCGCGCGCAGTTTCCCCGTCCTTCGGCATGTTGTGCCATGGCCAGCAACAGGGTCAGCTTCAGCTCGCGACGACGGCGACGCTGGCCATGTGCCTGGCGAATCTCCCCCTGCAGCAGTCGTCGCGCTTCGGCACTGCGACCGGCGTGGATCAGATAGCGCGCCCAGGTCGCCGTATGAAGTTCGTTCTCGCCGGCGTGAAACAGCAGCGGCGCGGCGCCGTCATAGCGCTCGAGGTCCAGTTCGCGCAGACGGCGCTCGGCAAGATCCAGGTCGCCGGACAGGGTGGCCTGCCGGACCCGCTCGGCTGCCGCGCAGGCCACCAGCCGGGCAAAGTCGTGGCGGTAGCCGAGATACAGCGCGCGGTCCAGTACGGCGTCGGCCTCAGCGGCATCTCCCCGCTGAAAGGCGATACGCGCACGGGTCAGGAACAGGGTCGCCAGCGGGTCGACGATGGCCTGCTGCTCAGCCAGAGAACCATAGTCCGCCAGCAAGGTCCGCGCGTCTTCGATGCGGTTCTGCTCGTAGCGGGCATCGGCAAGATAGACCGCCACCACCGAACCGGCGGTGACACTGCCACAGGCTTCTTCTTCGGTGCGGCGCAGGGCTGCGGACAGCCCCCGCGAGGCTTCGCTGATGCGACCCTCGGCACTCAACGACATGCTGAACACCGCTTCCTGGTAGGCCTGTCCGAACAACGAGCCATCCCGTTCATGCAGGGGGCGCGCCTTCAGCAACAGCCCTCGCGCCGCCTCGAAATCGCTGCGCCCCACCAGCCACAGGGCACGCGCGTTCAGGGTCACGGCATAGCGGAAGCCATCATCGGCACTGAGCTGCTGCCCGGCCTCCTGGGCAGCCGGCCCCAGTTCCTCGATCCGATCCTGTGCCACCAGCACGAACAGCCGTGTGCCATTGTGCACGCCGAGCGCGTGGACATCATCGCTGTCGGCGAGAAGCGCGGCACGGGCCTCGATCAGGCGGTTGGCCTTGTCGAAGGCGCGACGGAATCCGTAAGCGATGATGGCGGCGTTGGCGAGGTTCTCGTGCCGCAGCACCCATTCGGTCGGCAGTTGGTCGACGTAGCGCTCGATCAGGCCAAGACGTTCCTGCGCCACCAACTGACCACAGACCTCGTCCATCAACGCCGCGGCACGTTCCACGTCCCCGGCTTCGATCCAGTGCTGGATCGCCTCTTCACGATAGCCGTGCTCGGCGAACCAGTCGCCGATGCGCCGTTGCTGGAGACGCAGTTCGTCGGGATCGGTTTCCTGCCGCATGCGGGTCAGCAGGAAATGGCGGAACAGATTGTGAAAGCGGTACCAGTGGCCCTCGAGGTCCAGGTGACTCAGGAACAGGCCGGCGCGCTCGATCTCGTCGATCACCGCCTGACTGTCGTCGGCACCGGTCACGAAGGACACCAACTCGCTATTGAGCTTCTCCGGCACGCACAGCAGGAACAGGGTGGTCTGCAGTTCCGGCACCAGATGGTCGAAGACCTCGGTGGCAAGAAAGCCGATCAGGTCCTGCGTGATGCCCTTGCCGGCATACGCCAGGCCACGGTGTTCGCGACCACGGCGCAGACACAGGCGCACGCATTGCAATGCTGCAGGCCAGCCGTCGGTGCGACGATGCAGGTCTGCGATATCGGCGGGGGTCAGGCCGGGCACCTCGCGAAAGAACTCGTCGCACTCCTCCACCCCGAAGCGAAGGTCGTGCTCGTCGATCACCACCATCTGTTCGCGCATGCGCAGACTCACCAGGCGATCGGAGGGCAGCACCCGCGAGCCGATACAGAGTTGCACACCGGGCGGCAGTACCCGCACCACCTGCATGAACACGCCCTCGAGATCGGCGGTGAACGCCTGCTCGAAGTTGTCCACCACGATCAGGCCACCACCCCGCAACCGTCCCAGCGCCCGGTTGAAATCCTGCAGCGTCGGCGGGCGCGGCTCAAGCTTGGCCTTGCGCTGGCGCACGCGTTCGTCGAAGCCGTCGGCGGCATCGCAGAGCAGGCGCAGAAACTGTGCCGGGTCGGCAGAACGGGCATCCATCCGCATCCAGGCGATCTGATCACCCTGGGTGGCACGATAGGTACTGTACTGCCGCAGCAGGGTGGTCTTGCCGAAACCGGCAGGGCCCTGCACCAGCACCAATGAAGCTTGAGCCCCGGACTTCAGCCGCTCCAACGCCGCTGCCCGCAGCACCACCGTGCGCGCGGGCGCCACCGGTTCGTCCAGCCGGCGGCGGGGTTCTGCGGTAGGGTCAGCGCTCACGACATCCTCCGGGGCTCGACGGTCGAGGGTAGCGCCGCCTTCCGCACCGGACAAAGCCGTCATCGCGGTTACGCCTGACCCGGCTCGTCGCCGATCTTCACCATCACCTTGCCCTGATTGCCACCACTGTAGAGCAGCTTCAGCGCGTCGACCGCGTTTTCCAGACCGTCCACCACATGCAGGCGGTACTTCAGGCGACCTTCCAGCATCCATCCCGCCAGCTTGGCCTGGAATTCCGGATAGCGGTCGTAGTAGTCGAGGATGACGAACCCTTGGATGGTGAGTCGCCGCATGATCACGTTACGGAACATATAAGGACCGGGCACCAGCTCGTCGGAGTTGTAGCTGGAGATCAGCCCACAGATGACCACGCGACCGAAGTCTTTCATCACCGTGAGGCCGGCATCCAGCACCTCGCCGCCGACGTTCTCGAACAGCACGTCGACCCCGTCCGGCGCCAGCTTGCGCAACTGGCCGACGATATCGCCCTGCTTGTAGTCGACCACCTCGTCGTAGCCGAACTCGGCTTTCAGACGGGCGCACTTTTCCGCGCCACCGGCGATGCCGATGGTGCGACAGCCATGAATCTTGGCGATCTGCCCGACCAGCATGCCGACCGCACCAGCGGCAGCGCTGACCACAACCGTGTCGCCGGGCTTGGGCTTGCCGATTTCCATCAACCCGACCAACGCAGTGGGGCCGGCGACGGTGAGAATGCCGAAGGCATCGGCCACCCCCAGCCCCGGAATCGGCGGCATTTTCTGGAAGGCGCTGCCATCGTCGGTCAGGTAGTCGGACCAGCTGCCCAGGCCCGCCACCAGGTCACCGGCCTGGTACCCGGGATGCTTCGATTCCGCCACCTCACCGATGAGAAACCCCTTCATCCGCTCGCCGAGGGCAATGCGCTCCATGTACAGATCGAGTTCTCCGACCCACAGGCGCAGCGTGGCATCCATCGACAGGTAGATGGAACGCACCCGGAACTCGCCGTCCTTGAGCGCCGGCAGCGGCTCCTCGCGCAGGACCAGGGTGCGATCGTCCATCTCGCCCTGGGGCCGTTCATTGAAATACCAGTGGCGCGCCATGTTCGGCATCGGGATCTCCTCGTTGTGGGGTATTGACGGATTTATCAGAACGCCAGTGTCCCCACCCGCGCCACCCCTGCCCCCACCCGAAAGGGGGGGATGCCTACATCGCTTCCAGGGGCGTCGCCGTGACGCCGCCATCCACCACCAGCTCGGCGCCCGAGATGTACGCGGCCAGCGGCGATGACAGGAACAGTACGGCATCGGCGATGTCGTCCGGCTGCCCCAGTCGTCGGCGCGGGATACGGGTGACCAGATCGGCCTTGATGGCATCCAGCGCCGCGCCTTCGCCGTAGGCATTGAGAATGGGCGTGTCGATGAAGCCGGGCAGGATGACGTTGCTGCGCACGCCGGGGTGCTCTTTGGCCAGGTCCCGCGTGAATTTGACCAGTCCGGCCTTGCAGGCGCTGTAGCAGGCATGGCCGCCGGCCTGGATGATCGCGGCGATGGAGGCAATGTTGACGATGGCGCCGTCGCTGTCCGCCAGCAATGACAGTGCCGCTTTCGATGCCAGCATGGGCCCCTTCAGCAACACCGCGAACTGCAGGTCGATGGCGGCCTCGGTGAGGTCACTGATGGCCTCGAGCCGCGCCAGGCCGGCGTTGTTCACCAGCACATCGAGGCGCCCGATCTCCCGTGACAGCCATTCCATCCCGGCGCCGATATCCGCCGCATCAGCCGCATCCAGCCGCCGGGTACGCCAGCGGCTTGCCGCCTCTGGCGGCACCGCAGTCGACAGCAAGGCGTCGGTATCGATATCGGTGGCCACCACGGTGGCTCCGGCCGCCAGAAAGCGGCGCGCAACTGCCAGCCCGATACCCGAGGCAGCTCCGGTCACCAGCACTACCTTGTCACTGAAATCGAATGCCATTCCCGCTCTCCTGTTGTCTAGTTCGAAGCGCCTCCGCCGGAAGCGTCTCGACACTCTGGCCTCGCAACGGACGGTAACGCCCTACTCCTATGGGCGGGGCGCACAGCCCCCCGGCGGACTAGGGTCGGCGCTGGTCGCACATGCGAAAATCCAGTCGTCAGGAGATGCGGAGATGAGTCGTTCGGTTGTGGTGGCCGGTGTCGGCATGATCCCCTTTAGCAAACCGGGTCGCAGCGCGACCTATGACGTGATGGGCGCCGAGGCTGTGGGCCTGGCACTGAAGGACGCTGGCATCGATTACGGCCAGATCCAGCAGGCCTATGTCGGCTATGTCTATGGCGACAGCACCTGTGGCCAGCGCGCGCTCTATCGCGTGGGGCAAAGTGGCATCCCGGTGATCAACGTCAACAACAACTGCTCCTCCGGTTCCAGCGCCCTGTTCCTGGCGCGGCAGGCGGTGGAAAGTGGCGCCGTCGACTGCGCGCTGGCACTGGGGTTCGAGCAGATGACACCGGGCGCGCTGGGCAGCGTCTTCGACGACCGCCCCAATCCGCTGGGGGACTTCATCGCGCTTGCCCAGCAGCTGCAGCCCGACCCGGACGCCTTCATGGCGCCCCATCTGTTCGGCGGCGCCGGCTACGAGCATGCCCAGAAGTACGGCACCCGGCCGGAAACCTTCGCCATGATCGCCGCCAAGGCGCGCCGCCATGCCGAGCACAACGACAAGGCCATCTTCCGCGACCCGGTGAGCGTCGAGCAGATTCTCGCCTCGCCGGTGATCTACAAGCTGCTGACCCGCCTGCAGTGCTGCCCACCGACCTGCGGTGGCGCCGCCGCCATCGTGGTGAGCGAAGCCTTCGCCAAGCGTCACGGCATCGACAGCCGCATCCGCATCCTCGGCCAGGCGCTGACCACCGATACCCCCTCCAGCTTCGAATCGGAATCGATGATCCGCGCCGTCGGCTTCGATCTGTCCCGCGACGCCGCCCGTCAGGTCTACGAGCAGGCCGGCGTCGGCGCCGACGACATCGACGTCTGCGAGCTGCACGACTGCTTCACCGCCAACGAACTGATCACCTACGAAGCCCTGGGCTTCGCCCCCGAGGGCGGCGCCGAGAAATTCATCATGGACGGCGACAACACCTACGGCGGCAAGGTGGTCACCAACCCGTCAGGCGGTCTGCTGTCGAAAGGCCACCCGCTGGGTGCCACCGGGCTAGCGCAGTGCACCGAGCTGGTCGAGCAGTTGCGCGGCCGCAGTGGTGTCCGTCAGGTGGAAGGCGCCCGCCTGGCCCTGCAGCACAACATCGGCACCGGCAGCGCCTGCGTCGTAACCCTTTATGGGGTGCAGGACGGCTGAGCGCATCGGCGCGACACGCCAGCCCGATGTTCGCTGATTCATGCATGGATTGCATTGTTAACTTACAATCCATGCATGAATCAGCCCCAGCCCAGAACCCTGCTGCCCCACCTGCTGGCCTGCGCCGGGCAGTACCCCATCGTGACCGTCACCGGGCCGCGCCAGTCCGGCAAGACCACGCTGTGTCGCATGGCGTTTCCCGACAAGCCGTATGTGTCGCTGGAACCGCTCGACACCCGCGAGTTTGCGCGCGATGACCCGCGCGGCTTCCTTGCGCAGTACCCGGACGGCGCCATCCTCGACGAGGCACAACGGGTGCCCGCGCTGTTCAGCTATTTGCAGGATGCGGTTGATCGCGACCCCCGCAAAGGCCGTTTCATTGTCTCCGGCTCGGAAAATCTGGCGCTGTCCCAGGCCATCAGCCAGTCGTTGGCCGGCCGCACGGCCATGCGGGTACTGCTGCCATTTTCCCTTGAAGAGCAAATGCGCCTGCCCGGAGGCGGTCCGGCTACCCTCGACGACACCTTGTGGGCCGGCGGCTACCCACGGCCGCGGGTGGAGGGCATCCCCCCTGATCGTTGGCTCGGTGACTACTACACCACCTACATCCAACGCGACGTTCGCCAGCTTTCCCAGATTGGTGACCTCGACAGCTTCAGCCGCTTCGTCCGACTGTGTGCCGGGCGCACCGGCCAGGAGGTGAATCTCAGCCAGCTCGGCGGTGATGCCGGCGTCTCGCACAACACCGCGCGCGCCTGGTTGGGCGTGCTGCAAGCCAGCTATCTGGTTTTCACCACGCCCGCGTGGTTTCGCAACGTCACCAAACAGCTCATCAAGGCGCCCAAACTGCACTTCTGCGACAGCGGCCTGGCCTGTGCGCTGCTGGGCATCCGCAGCGCCGATCAACTGCAGACACACCCGCTACGCGGCGCCCTGTTTGAAAGCTGGGTGGCCTCGGAGGTGCACAAATGGCACCTGCATCGCGGACTGCCGTCGATGCTGCATCACTATCGCGAAACCCGCGGTACCGAAATCGACATCCTGATCCCGCAAGGCGCCGCCGGTATCGCGGTGGAATGCAAATCCGGCCAGACCGTACAGCCGGCGTTTCTGCGTGGACTCAAAACCTTCGGCGACGAAACCTGGAAGCGCAGGCTCATCTACGGTGGCGATAGCGCACAGCAGCGGTCCGATTGCGAGGTGCTGCCGTGGCATGCGTTGGCCACGTGTGAGTGGGGCTAACGTCTGACGTCAGCGGGCGATCATTATTCCTCCAACGCCAGCACCCGCAACCCTTCCAGCGTGAGATGCGGCCGGTGGGCCCAGTGGCCCAGGTGCGGCAGCAGCAAGGGCGCATCGCCGCCGGTCATCCAGCGGCTGGCGGTGGCCGGGGCCAGCGTCAGGCCGCGGTCGAGCGCGCCGAGACAGCTCAAGACGGCACCCTCGCGCACGCAGGCATCGGTGTCGCGGCCAAGGTTGGCGCGAAAGGCATTGGTGCGGGTGCCGGTTTCAAATCGCGTCGCGCCGAGGGTGGCTGACAGTGCGGTCTGCAAGCCGGGGGCAATGAAGCCGCCAAGGTGGTTGCCGGTATCGTCCACCACATCGAGCGTGAGCGCGGTGCCGGCACTGGCCACGACAAAGGCGCCTTCGGTTCGCTGCCGCACCGCCAGCATCCCCAGCCAGCGGTCCACGCCGAGACGGGCGGGGTCGGTGTAGGCAATCCGCAGCCCGGGCGAAACACCGCGCGTGCGGGCCAGTTGCGGGTCCACGCCATAGCGACGGGTGAGGCCGGCGACCAGCGCCGGCTCGTGCGCCTCGCCCAGCACATGCGACACCCACACGGCATCCGGGCGGGTGACCGGCAGCTGCTCGACGAGGGCCTGGAAATCGCCGCCATGCGGCAGCGCTCCGCCATACTGGACGCCGTCTGCACCCACCCGGCCCCACTTGAGGCGGGTGTTGCCGATGTCGAGCAACAGGATCATCGCGGGGTCTCCATGCGTACAGAGACCTCACCGCTGTGCAGGGGTTTCAGCTGACCGTCCACCTCCACCTGTAGCGCGCCCTGGGTGTCGATGCCGCGGGCGATACCTTGCCATGGGGCACCGGGGCCCAACACGTTCACCTTGCGATCCAGCGTGAGGTCCCGCGCCTGCCAGCGCCCGCGCCAGGGGGCGAACCCGGTGTCGGCATAGGCCGCCAGCATTGCGGCAAGCTGTGACAACAGCGCTGCCGCCAGCGCATTGCGATCCACCGGCGTATCCCGCAACTGGTCGGCGGCGATCCACGGCTGGTCCGGCGCCTGCCCGTCGGCGAAGGGCCGCACGTTGAGACCGATGCCAATGACGATACGACAGGCCCCACCGGTCTCACCGCGATGTTCCAGCAGGATGCCCCCCAGCTTGCGGCCTCGGGCGTAGAGGTCATTGGGCCACTTGAGCAACACCTCGCCGATCCCCTGACCGGCCAGCGCTTCAGCGGCACAGACGCCGACGGCCAGCGGCAGACAACCGAGATCCCGCGGCCAGGTCGGGAAGCTCCAGGCGGCGGACAGCATCAGACTGTGACCGAAAGGCGAGACCCATTGGCGGCCCCGCCGCCCGCGACCGCCCTGCTGGTACTCGGCCAGCAGCGCCTGCGGGTCTTCTGCGGCATCGCGCGCCAGCAGGTCGGAATTGGTGGAGCCGGTCACCGGCTGCAGCTCCAAGCGCCAGCCCGCCGGGGTGGCAATGGCATCGGTATCGAGCAGATCCAGGCGGGTCTGCAGACGGTAGCCGGTGCCGTGACGACGCTCCACCTGCAGGCCAAAAGCGCCGAGGGCATCGATCCGCTTGCCCAACGCTGCGCGGCTGATGCCGAAGGTCTCGGACAGATCGGCCCCGGAATGCCAGTCACCGTCGGCCAACGCGCCGACCAAGGCACGGTGCTGCCCGGGGTTCAGCGGCTCAGCCATCGACCCAACACCCGTGCCTTCTCGAAACGGTGCTCGCTGCCCTCGATCAGGTTGCGCACGTTGCTGCGGTGCTTCCAGACCACCAGCGTGGCCATGGCGATACCGAAGGCGCCGGTCATCGACCACAGCCCCTGCGGTGAAAAACAGGCGATGTGCAACAGCGCCACCAGGCTGGCGGTGAGGGTGGCGAGGCTGACGTAGCCGGTGAGCATCACGACGAGCACGAAGGACGCCAACATCCAGCCCACCGCCAGCGGCAACAGGCAGGCGAATACGCCGGCAAGGGTGGCCACGCCCTTGCCGCCCTGAAACCGGTAGAACAGCGGATAGCAGTGCCCCAGTGCCACCATTACGCCGCAGCCGTAGGCCACCGTCTGCACTGGCACGTCGCCGGCACCCCACGGCCACGGCAACTGCGGCACCAGCAGCACGGCGACGACACCCTTGAGCACGTCGATGGCGAGCACGCCGAGGGCGAAGGCAGCGCCCTGCGTCCGCAGCGCATTGGTGGCGCCGACATTGCCACTGCCGGTCTTGCGCAAGTCGATGCCGCCGCGCAAGGCACCGACGATTTGCCCCCCCATGACGGTGCCGAGCAGGTAGGCCAGCAACAGCTTGACGACGACCTCCATCGCTCAGGCCCCCAACCAGGCGCGGCGGCGCTGCAGTGCGGTGGTATCCGCATCGGGATCGGGGATCAAGGTCCAGGTGTCGAGCGCGGGCGCTTCCGGCACCAGTGCTATTTCGGCCAGCCGCCCGGCGCGGAAACGATGAACCGACACCGGCCGCCCGGGCGCCAACTGCCCGAGCTGTCGTTCGGCGGTGGCGGCCGCAAGTTGCCAGCCGTCGACCGCCACCAGCACATCGCCCACCGCCAGGTCGGCCTTTTCGGCGGGGCTGCCGCTGCGCACCTGCGTCACCCTCAGGCTGTCGTTGGCGAGGCGGGCGCCGAGTGCACTGGCCGGTGGGGTCCCGACCACACGTCCGCCACTATCGGCCGCATTGACGGCAGCGCGCGGCACGGCAGCGACACCGAAGGCCGCCAGCCATTCAGCCAGTGGCAATTCATCGGTACTGCGCAGCGCCAGATCGAAGAAGGGTTTGAGTTCAGGGCCACCCACCTCACATGCGAGCGCTTCCAGGCCGCCTTCCGGCACCGGCACTCCGGGCGCGCCGTACCGCTGCCAGGCGAGCCGCATCACTGCATCCAGCGACTGCCCGCGCAGCCGCAGCTGCAGGTCGAGCCCGAGCGCCACCAGCGCACCCTTGACGTAGTAGCTGACGGTCTGGTTCGGGGTGTTCTCGTCGGGCTGGTAGTACTTGGTCCAGGTTTCGAAGCTGGCGTCTTCGAGACTGTGAACGCCGCGCCCGGCCATGCGCCAGAGCCGCGTCGCCTGGCCCGCCAGCAGGTCGAGATAGTCCTCCATCGGCACCAGCCCGGCGCGCAACAGGAACAGGTCGTCGTAGTAGCTGGTCACCCCCTCGTAATGCCAGAGGTCACGCGAGTAGGCCTCGCTGGCGAGATCACTCTCGGCGAAGCGCTGGGCGGTGATGCGCTTGACGTTCCAGAGGTGGAAATACTCGTGCGAGGCCAAGCCGAGGAAGGCCCGGTACGCCGGCTTCATGCCCGCCTCACCGGGAGCCGGAAGATCGTCACGCGAGCACACCAGCGCGGTGGAATGGCGGTGTTCAAGCCCGCCGTAGCCGCGGGTCATGACGTTGGTCAGAAACAGGTAGCGGTCCAGCACCAGCGTGTTGTCGAAGAGGGCGTGCTCGGCCGCACAGATGCGGGCAAGGTCGGCGCAGACCCGCGCCGTGTCCACCGGTGCGTGGCCGGCCAGCACCAGACGGTGGGGCATGCCGTTGACGTCGAACGCCACCTGCTCGAAGGCACCCAGTTCCACCGGCTGATCCAGCAGATCCTCATAGTCGTCAGCGCGGTATTCACCGAAACCCTGCGCGTCCACCCGCGTCGGCTGCAGGCTGGTGGCCACCTGCCAATCGACACACGCAGGATCGTCCGGCGGCCCCAGGCTCAGCTGCAGCGGCTGTTCGGTCTGACCGGCCACCGCGTAACAGAGTGATCCGGGATTGAAGAAACCGCGACGCGTGTCGAGAAAGGCCTTGCGAACCGAATCGTCGAAGGCATAGACGCGATAGTGCAGGGTCAATGCGCCGTCGGTCGGCGCCACCTGCAAGGTCGACTTGTCGATTCGGGTCACCGCCAGCGCCTGCCCGTCCGCGGATTCCGCCCGCAAATCGACCACATGCTTGGCGAAGTCGCGCAGCCGGTAGCTGCCGCGAATCCAGACCGGCATGCGGAACACCTGGCCGGCGGGGTCGGGCCGCTCCACCTTCAGCTCGACGGCGTAAAGGTGGGCGCGCGGTACAGCAGGGGTGATGCGGTAGCGGACGGTCATGCGGCGGGAACGGGGGGACGTGCGGCCATTGTAGGCCCTGCGCGCCCGTCGTTACGGCGAACTGCCCTGCAGAAAAATCGGGTTGCCGATGATGGTCCGCGATTGCAGATCACGCAGTTCGATCCGCCAGATGGTGCCCAACGGGCCCTCCGCCAGCACCCCCCGGGTGGCGGCGCGTTGGTGGACGAAGGGATCGGTCAGCACCGGCACCGCCGCCACCGGTGCGCCGTTGCGGAAGTAGGTGAGCACCTGCCCGGCGCCGCCGGTGACGGTGGTGCGTAAAGTGGCGGTGACCCCGTCGCCGAGGGCCAGGGTGTCGCCATAGATGGCGGTCTGGCCATCACTGGTTTCGCCCTCGAACAGGACTTCGGGGCTACCGGCGACGCCGCGGGTGCGGATGTAGGCATGGCCGGCCTGAATCGCCTGTCGCAACGCAGAACGTGATAATTCATTTGCAAATACAGCAGTTGCAGAGCTTCCATAACCCTTGCGAGCGCGATCTTCGGGCGCATCAACGCCCTTCGAGTCCGAGCCGGAGACGGCGGTAATGCGATGCCCGGCGCGCAGCTGCGCCTCCCACAGCCAGATGGCGGTGGTGGTGAACGGCTGTTCGATCTGCCCCGGCAGCGGCAGGCCGAAATCACGGGCGGCATTGAGAATCGGGCCGTTGAGCACTTCCAGCGTGTCCACCTGTGCCCAGTCGATGGCATCGCCCAACTCGAAGGCACAGCCGCGGCAGAAGTTCTGAAATACCGGGCCGGGAAAGGTGGTGGGGTGGTTCACCTGGAACAGGGCGCCATCGGCCTTGGCCTGTCGCTGAATGGCCCTGATGTCGACCCCCGGCGCCCCGTGGCGGTACTCCAGCACCGACCGCGTTTCGCCGTGCGTGTTGACGTGGCCGTGGTAGGTGATGATCTCGCGCCCCGGCCAGATCAGCAGGTCCGGGTTGAGCCGCTGGGTCATCCCCAGGGTCTCCCAGTGCCGGCCGGTGACGTATTCCGTCACCATCAGGAAGTCGAGGCCGGCGGCGCGGCTCTGGGCAATGAAGTCGCTGTCGTCGGGGCCGTTGGGCTGGCTGTGAAAGGCGTGCATGTGGAAGTCACCGTGATACCAGCCCGGCGCGTGGCGGGCGACGTGACCCCGGTCGACCGGGTCGGCGGCGGTCGCCGCCGGACCCCTGGCCTCGGTGCAGGCAATCTCCAGCCGCCAACGCGCCCCCTGCGGACTGACCGCGGCAATGCCCAGCTCCGCGTTCCACTCGCCGGGCTCGATGGCACCCGGCTGAAACCCGCGGTCGGCAACACCCGCCTCGACAAACACCGGCGGCTGGTCGCGATCAAGCCGCCCCTGCCGCGAGCCGCCCCAGCCCCGAAACCCCGCAGGGGTGCCAACGCCATCGGCATCCCACAAGCCAAGATCGAGGGTGGTCGAAGTCAACGGGGTGGCCGGCAGACCGGGTGCTTCGGCCCAGCCGTAGGCCACCTCGACCCGGCCGGTGCCCGCCACCACCGAGAACGGTTGCAGCCGATACTGGCGTGCATCCGCCGCCGCCACATCGCCCTCGAACACCAATGGGTCGGCGCCCGGCGCACAGACCGCCCCGGTCAGCGACAGGGGGTCGTCACCCGCGCAGGCCAACAACAGGCCGGGCAGGCACAGCAGCACGAGGCGAAACGTGTTCATGCCCGGATTGTATGCGGCGGGCAGGACGGAAACGTGAAGGCCGCCAGCGGCGCGCGTAAGCTTGTCGGCGCCCTCACCTGTCATGCGAGAACTCCGATGTCCGATGCCGCCCTGTTCGATGCCGGCCCCCTGTCACTGCGCGCGCGCCTGTTCCGGCGCGCGGTGAAGGTGTTGATCCAGCCGATCTTCGCCCGTGCCGATCTCAGCGTGGAACAACGCCGGCAAAAGCTGCTGCGACTGACCCAGGCGACGCAGATCACCATTCCCCGCGGCAGTCATTTCGAATCGGCCCCGCTCGGCGGCATCGATGCCGAGTGGACCCGGCCCGCCGGCGCCGTACGCGGCACCCTGCTCTATTTGCACGGGGGCGCCTATGTCATCGGCGCACCCCGGGTGTACCGCGAACTCACCAGTCGGCTGGCGCGGGAAGCGCGGGTTCGCGTCGCTACCATCGACTATCGGCTGGCGCCGGAACATCCGTTTCCGGCAGCGGTGGATGATGCCGTCAGCGCCTATCGCGCACTGCTCGACGCGGAGGGTGCCGAACGGCTGGTGATCGCCGGCGATTCTGCCGGCGGCGGGCTCACCCTGGCCTGCCTGCTGCGGCTACGCGACGAGGGGCTGCCGATGCCGGCGGCAGCGGCCATCCTGTCGCCCTGGGGCGACGTCACCTGCAGCCTCCCGGCAATGACCGCCGAAGCCTGGCGCGAGCCAATCCTGAATGTCGAGGCCCTGCGTGAGTGCGGCCGCATGTATGCCGGCGATACCCCTGCCGACCACCCCCAGCTGTCGCCGGTCCATGCCGACCTCGGCGGGCTGCCGCCGCTGTTGATCCAGGGCACCGATGCCGAGGTGCTGGCCGATGATGCGCGTCAGCTGTTCGCCCACGCGCAGGCGGCCGGAGTCGATGTGACGCTGGAAATGTGGCCGGGGCTGTGGCACGTCTGGCAGCTGTTTGCCGGTCTGGTGCCGGAGGCCGATGCCGCCACCCGCCGCCTCGGCGCCTTTCTCGGCCGCCATCTGCCGTGAACGCCACCCATGACCCGACGCCGGATGCCTGGTACGCCGCGGCCCGGCACTGGACGTTCCGTGGCCATGACCTGCCCTATCGCGACAGTGGTGGCGACAGCCGCGAAGCCGTCCTGCTGATCCATGGCTTCCCCACTTGCAGTTGGGACTGGGCGCCATTGTGGGACCGCCTGGTGGCCCGCTACGGGCGGGTGATTGCGCCCGACATGCTCGGCTTCGGGCGTGCTGCCAAACCGCGTGGGCACCGCTACGACCTGATGGAACAGGCCGACCTGCACGTTGCCCTGATGCAGCACTGCGGTGTCGACACGGTGCAGGTGGTGGCACACGACTACGGCGTCAGCGTGGCGCAGGAGCTGCTGGCGCGCGGGCTCGACCACTCGCTGCCGATGACGCTGCGTGCCGTGGCCCTGCTCAACGGCGGCCTGTTTCCCGAAACCCACCGACAAACGCTGACACAACGGCTGCTGCATTCGCCGCTGGGCGCGCTGCTATCGGCGCTGTCGGGACAGGATCGATTCAATCGCAGTTTTTCGCTGGTGTTCGGTCCCGAGACCCGTCCCAGCGCGGCCACACTGGATGCCTTCTGGTCGCTGCTGACCTACAACGACGGTCATCGCCAACTGCACCGGCTGATCCGCTACATCGACGATCGTCGCCAACACCGCGAACGGTGGGTGGGCGCATTGCAACGGACCCCGGTACCACTGCGCCTGATCAATGGCCCGGAAGACCCGGTGTCGGGTGCCCACATGGTGGCGCGCTACCGCACATTGATACCGGCACCGGACGTCGTCAGCCTGCCCGGCATCGGCCACTACCCGCAGGTCGAGGCGCCGGACGGCGTGTGGAATGCGCTGCAACCGTTTCTGGACCGGACCTGACCTCGGGTATCCTCGCGCCATGAACCCCCTGACCGAGACCCTGACCTGCCATGGAAGGCTCCGCATCTCCAGCATATCCGCTGCCCCGAATCGCCCGTTCCCGCACCCCGGCCCCCACCGTTCGGGCAGGCCGACATGACCCGATCCGGCATCTCGTGCACACCGTGCGATCGCTACCGCGTCACCTGCCGTCAGCCGGCTCCGGCGTTCTTCTGGGTGCCGGGCTGATGATGTCGTCAGCCGGATGCGCAGGCCACAAGGCGGTGCAGGTGGGCAGCGCCGACGCGCCGGCGAAGATTCTGCCAGCCGACGCCCTTGACGCCAGCTGCACCCTTGAACGCACACCCGGTACCCGCCGAACGCGGGTCAACTGCCCGCCCCTGGACTGAGACTGCATGGCCAACCACCACGCCAGCGCCCCGCGCGAGGCGCTCGCCTTCCACCTGGCCTTTGGCATCGTTGCACTGCTGGCGGTGATGTTCACCAGCGGCCACGGCTACGGCCTGGCGGTGCTGGTCCTCGCCATCGCCTACAACCTGTTGTTGCCGGGCTATGCGCTGCTGCGGGGCTATTCCGACTGGATCGCCCGCTGGGCCTTCCTGCTGCCGGTGTCGATCGGCCAGGTGCTGCCCGACTGGACGCTGGTGCGCATCAGCGAAACGCTGATATTCCCGGACCACGGGATCGCCCGCATCGGCGGCGACGTCCCGGTTTACTTCATGGGCCTGTGGATCATGCTGCTGTTCCCCATCACCCTGTTCGCCGATGCCGCCAACCGGGCGCGCTACCTGGTGGCGGCACTCCTCGCACTGTTGCTGTTCGGCGCCGCGGAGTGGGCGGCGCCAATGCTGCAACTGTGGCAGCCACGCAACATCGACACGGTGGCCGGCGTGGCGCTGTACACCGTCCCCGCCGAGATCCTGCTGTGCCTGGCCTGCCTGCGGCTGTATCGACGCACCCGCCATGACAGTGTCTTCGCCCGCCTGTGGGCAGCAACGATGATCGTCGGCTTCTACTGCGGCGCCCTGATGATCAGCCTGCTGGCCTTCGGTGGGGGTCGCTGAGCTCCCGATTCCGCTTTTTCCAAGGATGTTCTGATGTCGAGCTTCTCTCAAACCCTCCTGGTGATTGGTAACGGTGGTCGCGAGCACGCGCTGGCCTGGAAGCTGGCGCAGTCGCCGCGGGTGTCGCGGGTGCTGGTGGCGCCGGGTAACGCTGGTACCGCATTGGAACCGAAGTGCGAAAACGTGGCGGTGAAGGCCGAAGACATCGACAGCCTGCTGGCGCTGGCAGCGATGCAGAACGTCGACTTCACCGTCGTCGGCCCCGAAGCCCCCCTGGCGCGCGGCGTGGTCGACGCCTTCCGAGCTGCCGGTCGCCGCATTTTCGGCCCCACCCAGGCTGCCGCACAGCTGGAGGCCAGCAAATCGTTCACCAAGGATTTCCTCAAGCGTCACGGCATCCCCACTGCCGGTTATGAGGTGTTCACCGATATCGAGGCAGCGTTGGCCAACGTGCAACAGCGTGGCGCGCCGATCGTCATCAAGGCCGACGGGCTCGCCGCCGGCAAGGGCGTGGTGGTGGCGATGACTGTTGCCGACGCCGAGGCAGCGGTGCGCGACATGCTCAGTGGCGACATGCTCGGCCAGGCCGGCGCCCGGGTGGTGATCGAGGATTTCCTGGAGGGCGAGGAGGCGAGCTTCATCGTCGTCGCCGATGGCACCGATTACGTGCCGCTGGCCACCAGCCAGGACCACAAACGCGTATTCGACGGCGACCGCGGCCCCAACACCGGCGGCATGGGGGCCTATTCACCGGCACCGGTGGTCACCGCCGAGATCCATGCCCGCGTCTGCCGCGAGGTCATTGAGCCAACGCTGCGTGGCATGGCAATCGAAGGCACACCGTTCTCCGGCTTTCTCTACGCCGGCCTGATGATCGATGCCCACGGCGCGCCGCGGGTGATCGAATTCAACGCCCGCCTCGGCGACCCTGAAACCCAGCCACTGATGGCGCGTCTGGACTCCGACCTGCTCGACCTGCTCGAAGCCGCGGTCGACGGCGGCCTCGCCGACCAACACCCCCAATGGGACCCCCGCCCGGCCCTGGGTGTGGTGATGGCCGCCGAGCACTACCCGGCCAGCCCTGCCAAAGGGGATGCCATCCACGGGCTCGACACCGTTCCTGCAGGCGTGAAGGTGTTTCACGCCGGCACCACGCTGGATGGCCAGGATGTCGTCACCGCCGGCGGCCGTGTGCTGTGCGTGGTCGGCAAGGGCGCCCACGTACGCGACGCCCAGGCCGCCGCCTACGCCGGAGTTCAGGCGATCCATTGGCGCGGCGAGCACCACCGCAAGGACATTGGCTATCGGGCGATCGCGCGCGGGGCCTGAGCGGCCTCAGATCTCGCCGGCCAGCAGCCCGTCACGCAGTGGCGTGAGCTGTTCCATGGCGTACTCGTAGCCGCGCTGGCTGACGGTATCGAAGTGCTTCCAGTCGAACAGAGCGGTGCCGCCGACCGGCATGCGCAGATAGACGTCGGCGCGGTCGGCGCGGGCCTTGCGGGCGCCCTCGCTGGTGACCGTGGCGGTGCGGAACATGATGCTGAACAGCCCGGGGCGCTTGGTATCACCCTGCCAGTTGAACAGACCTTCCGGGTCCGGGCCTTCGATGCCCGGGGCGCGTAGTTCGCCGCCTGTCGACACATCCGAGGCCAGCACCAGACCGCGGTCGAGCTTCTGCATGATGTCCGTCGGCAGGCTGTTGAGCAGGGCGCCGTCAACCAATAGGTCCTCGCGATAAACCACGGGTGGCGCGACGCCGGGCACGGCCATGCTGGTGGCGGTCCAGAGATAGAGCGGACCGCGGTCATGCACTTCCGCCCGCCCCCGCGACAGGTTGCTGGATACGCAGAAAAAAGGCATGCGCAGATGTTCGATCTGCTGGTCGCCGAAGATATCGTGCAGGCGGCGGATGAACTTGCGACCGCGTACCAGGGCGACCGAGGGAAACAGGTAGTCGTTGAGGAAGTTGTTGTCGACGAAGGTTTCGCGTGCCAGTGCCAGCATCGTGTCGTAGTCGTGCCCGCAGGCGCGCAGCGCGGCGAAGAAGGCCCCCATGCTGCTGCCGCCCACCGCATCGACCGGGACCCCCAGTTCATCGAGCGCCCGCATCAACCCGAGGTGGGCGAAGCCGCGCGCACCGCCACCGCCGAGGACGACGCCGATGCCGCGCCCGGTGAGGGCGCGGGCCAGGCTCTCGATGTCTCCCGGCTGGTCGGGGCGCGCATAGAGGTGCGACACCGCGTTGATCCGTGTCCGCCAGCCGAGGACGTCGCCCGGCGCAGCATCGGGCGACCGCAGCATCAGCAGGTCGACCCCGGCAAGCGATCCGCTCTGTTTGAGTTCATCGACCATCACCGTGGCCATCGGCATGGCATCGCCCGGCACGGTCATCAGCACCCGGTCGGCCTGGCGCATGCAGCGGCGCGCCCAGGGGCCGGCGTCGGGCGGCGTGGCATAGACCAGATAGCGATGGCGCCGCTCCTGTTCCGACAGCCAGGTCATCAGGCGCTCGTTTCGCTCGCCGTCCTCGAACGGCGCATCCGCGGCGCCCGCCCCCAGCGCGGCATCAACCGTGGCCGGGTCGAGCAACAGGGTATCGCCGTGTAGCGCCAGCCGATCCGCCAGTGCCCGTGCCAACGGCCGCACATCAAGCCCGGGCACTGCTGGCACCACTGCCACCGTGCGTTGCGCCTGGGTCCGCGCGCGCCGCTTCTGCTGCGCGGTCGGCCTCAGGCGATGGACGATCACGCGCACGGTTTTCAACAGGGCGCCGGGGTGGGCGCTGAAGAGCTGGACCAGCGCCTCGCTGGCGACCCGCAACAGAATGCTGTCGCGTACGGCCACTACGGTGGCGCGGTGCGGTTCTTCGGTGAGCAGCCCCATCTCGCCGATGGGCTCGCCGCGGCCGATCTCGCCGAGCAGCTCACCGGTGTCCGACAGCGCGCGAAGGCGACCCGAGACCACCACATAAACCGCTTTCGCCTCTTCTCCGGCACTGAACAGCCGGGCACCGCCGCGCAGCCCGACGATGCCGGCCTGGGCGGCAAGCGCGGCGACGACGGCCGGATCGACGTCGGCGAACAGGGGACTGTCCGCCAGCACTGCCGCAACATCCACGCTCAGCCCCCCGCCTGCCCGGGCCAGCCGCAGCTGAGCCCCTGATTCTGCGCGGCAAGCCAGTCGAGCAGCGGGGTGAAGTACTCCACCAGCGGTGCAGCACTCATCTGGCGCGTGCCGGTCAGTGCCTCCAGGCTGTCCTGCCAGGGCTGACTGGCGCCTAGCGCCAGCATCGCACGCAGCCGTTGGCCGGCAGCGGCATTGCCGTAGATGTCGCAGTCATAGAGCGGCCCCTCGTGTCCGGCTGCCTCACACAGGGCTTTCTGGAACTGGAACTGCAACACGAAGGAGAGGAAGTAGCGGGTGTAAGGCGTGTTGCCGGGGATGTGGTACTTGGCGCCGGGATCAAAGTCGTCGGCTGCGCGGGGAAGCGGCGGTGCCACCCCCTGGTAGCGGGCCCGCAGCGCCCACCAATCGCTGTTGTAGGCAGCCGGTGGCGTGCGTCCGGCGAAGACGTCCCACCGCCATTGATCGACCAACTTGCCCCAGGGCAGGAAGGTGATCTTGTCGAGTGCCAACTTCATCTGCTGGTTGATGACCGCCTCGTCGCTGATCGTGGCCGACCCCACCAAGCCGACCTTGGCGAGATGCGCTGGCGTGAGGCTGAGCGTGATGGTGTCGCCAATGGCCTCGTGAAAGCCATCATGAGCTCCGGTCTGGAACAGCGGCGGCAGGTCGTTGTACATCAGGTAGTAGTAAACATGCCCGAGCTCGTGATGAATGGTGGTCAGCTGTTCCTCGTCCGGCTCGATGCACTGCTTGATACGCACGTCGCCCTGGTAGTTCATGTCCCAGGCGCTGGCATGACAAACCACCTCGCGGTCGCGCGGCTTGACCAGCAGTGACCGCGCCCAGAAGCTGTCGGGCAAGGCCGGAAAGCCCAGTGAGGCGTAGAAATCCTCGGCGATGCGGGTCATCTCGATGGCGATGTCACGATCGGCCGCCTGCTCCATGTCGGCCAACTCGAGCGCTGTCGGCGTGCCCTTGAAATCGGCCTTGCGCGCGGCCAACGCGGCGTCGCGGCGCGCCACCAGCGGGGTCGTGACATCCAGGTCGCCGATACCGGGATACGGGGTCATCAGGGGATACAGATTGGCCCACTGCTGCGCCCACATATTGCCGAGCAGGTGGGCGGGGATCAGCCCGTCCGCCGGCACCACCGCTTCACCGTAGCGCTGGCTCAGCCGCGCCCGCACCTGACAATGCAGCGCCTCATAGAGTGGCGACACTTCCGACCACAGCCGTTCCACTTCACTGGCGAAAGCGTCGGCCGGCATGTCATACCCGCCGCGCCACACTTCACCCGCATCGGCGGCCCCCATCTCGCGGGCGCCGGTGTTCATCAACTCGACGAAACGCACATAGTCGTCGCGGATAGGACGTGCGGTCTCATGCCAGCCTGCCCAGGCGGCAGCGATCTCGTCCGGGGTGTGATCCAGATCGACATTGTTGATGACCTTCTCGATTTCGGGCAGCGACAGACAGGGCAGGTCGCCATCCGGACACCACTTGGCGGCACCGTAGTTGGCTTCCATCCGCGCCATCAGCTCGGCCAGTTCGCCCTGCAACGCCGGCGCCGATGGAGCCGGCGCCGCGACATTGCGCAGCAGCATGAGGGCACGCGCGGTGTCGGCCTTCAGGCCGTCGACCCCGACAAAGCGCTTGGCCGCCTCTAGATTGCGCGCGGACTCCCTCAGTAGTTCCTCGCCGGCTGCCGCTGACAGCCGCTGGCTGTCGTCGTTGATATAGGTCGCGGCCACCCAGAACGCCGCCGACAGACGTGCGGCATTGTCGTATTGATAGCGGTTGATATCGGCCACCAGCGCGTCTGCCTCGCCTGGCGTGGGGATGGCCGGCGTTGCGGTAGCCGGCGCTGTGGCGCCGTCATCACCGGAGCGACATCCCGGCAGACACAGAATGATCAACAGGGCGACCGCGAACTTCGACATGAATCAGGACTCCTCGACAGGGGAACGCGCCAGCCGCGCCACCGGGCGCGCCAGCAACAGCATCAGCAGGCCGGTACCGCCCACCACCCAGACGATGGTGGCCAACCGTGCGGGCATCTGCGCCAGCGCCTCCTGGCCGAAATGACCGGCGATCAAACCGCCGATGAGGTTACCCAGTGCGGTGGCCATGAACCAGGCGC
This sequence comes from Flagellatimonas centrodinii, assembly GCF_016918765.2. Lineage (GTDB taxonomy): Bacteria > Pseudomonadota > Gammaproteobacteria > Nevskiales > Nevskiaceae > Polycyclovorans > Polycyclovorans centrodinii. The sequence continues at coordinate 1,892,131 of NZ_CP092104.1, read as the reverse complement.
CCATCATCTGGCCGACCATGCGGCGGGGCGCCAGTTGGGTCACCGCCGACAGCCCCACCGGCGACAGGCACAGCTCGCCCGTGGTGTGGAGCAGATAGGTGAGAATCAGCCAGGTCGGCAGGACCTTGTCACCCGCCATCACCGCGTGCGACGCCACCCACAGCACGGCGAATCCGGCCGCCAGCTGCAACAGCCCGAGGGCAAACTTGAGCGGCGTTGACGGCGCCAGATTGCGCCGCGCCAGATGCACCCAGAGGGCGGCGAACATCGGCGCAAACAGGATGATGAACAGCGGATTCACCGACTGCAGCCAGCTGGCGGGCATCTCCCAACCGAAAATCATGCGGTCGGTGTAGCGCTCGGCAAACAGGTTGAACGATGAGCCGGCCTGCTCGAAGCCACTCCAGAACACTGCCGAGGCCACGAACAGCACGGCGATGACACCGACCCGACGCTTCTCCAGCCCGTCGAGCCCGGCGAACAGCATCGCCCAGAGGAAAAACAGTGCCGCACCACCGATGATCACCCCCACCGCGTGCTGTGCCAGCCGTACCGGATCGATCACCCACCAACCGCCGAGTGCGGACAGCACCATCGCCAGCAGCAGCGCCAACCCGGCCCAGACCGCAATGTAGTCGCGACGTCGTGCTGCCGGGGCTTCTGGCGACGGGTGCTGCCCGGCCATGCCGAGGTGCCGTCCGGTCAGATGGAACTGCGCAAGCCCCAGCAGCATGCCGACACCGGCGGCAGCGAATCCGGCATGCCAGTTCACTTTCTCGCCCAGCCAGCCGCAGATCAACGGCCCCAGGAATGCGCCAATGTTGATGCCCATGTAGAACACCGAGAACCCGGCATCCCGTCGTGCCCCGCCCTGCGGATACAGCTCGCCCACCAGCGTGCTGATGTTGGGCTTGAGCAGGCCGGTACCGATGACGATGAGCACGAGGCCGACATAGAACGTCGGGACTGCCGGCACCGCCATTGTGAAGTGCCCCAGCGTGATGACGATACCGCCATACCAGATGGCTTGCCGCTGCCCGATGATGCGGTCCGCCACCCACCCACCGGGCACGGCCAATAGGTAGACCGCCGCCGTATATAGCCCGTAGATCGCGGTGGCGGTCGCGTCATCCAGTCCGAGCCCACCAGTCTCCACTGCTGCCACCATGGCCAGCACCAGGATGGCGCGCATCCCGTAATAACTGAAGCGCTCCCACATCTCGGTGAAGAACAGGGTGGCCAGCCCTCGTGGCTGACCGAACCAGGTGGCGGACGGCATGGACGGCAACTCCGGTGGTGGCGGGCGTGGCTGCAAGGTGCGGCAATTGCCCGAGCGGGTCAATGCGACTTCAGTTCCCCAGCAGGGCCCGTACCACCGCCACCACCGCCGCCAACCCGAGGCCCATCAGCACGACCCACAACAGCGCGCCGCCGATGCGGCGCCCCAGCTGGCGAGCGGGCGCTGCGGCGGGTGGCGGGTCGAGGGCATCCAGATGCGCCTCCAGCAGCCGGAGGTTGCGCGTATTGGCCTTGAATGCCATGTCGGCCAGGTCCCCCACCCCAGGCAGCAGCCCCAGCAGGAAATCGATGCCCACATTGCCCAACATCCGCACTACCAGTCGGCGCGGGGCGCCCAGCACCACCGCCTGCTGTACCGCATAGGCGGACAGCGCCAGCCCCAGCAGGTCGCCGCCAAGCGGTATCAACCCCAGCAGCGATTCAACACCGAAGCGGAAACGGGTCCCCGGAATACGGAAGCGCTCGTCCAGCCACCAGGCCAGTCGCCGCAGGCGTTGGCGAGCGCGTCCGGCGGCCTCGGCAGCCTCTGTCATGGGTCCGCCGCCCGCTTGGTTTAGACTTTTCATCGAATAAGCGTAAACGACCACCGGTCACCGGTGGCGCTCACAGGACCGGTCCGGGAGGGCCACAGGGGAATGGCAGGCACCATTGCAGGCATGCTGTATGCGCTGGCCTGGGCGATCTTTCGCCCATTCAGTCGCTATGTCCGCTACCGGACCATACCCACACCGCTGGGTGATCAGCTGAAACTGGACCCGAACAAGCCAGTCGTCTACGTGCTGGCCACGCGGGACTGGAGTGACCTGTTCGTACTCGACCGCATCTGCAGTGACCTCGGGCTGCCGCGGCCGGCACGTACCGGCGCTGATTTCCCCACGGTGAACCGTCCGGCCGTGGTGTATCTGCCGGCGCTGCTGGAGGAACGCCGTCAGGCAACCGAGTTGTCGACCCTGATCGAAACCGCGGCCAGCACCCGCGATTTCGATGCCCAGGTGGTCCCGGTGTCGGTGTTCTGGGGCCGCGACCCGGGCTCGGAAACCAGCCTGTTCCGGCTGCTGTTCGCCGACAGCGTGCAGGCCGGCCGCATTCGCAAGCTGTTCATCATGCTGGCCAACGGCCGCAGCGTGCTGGCCAACTTCGGGCTGCCGCTGCCGTTCCGTGAATACATGGACCGCGCGCCGAATGCGGCGCTGGGTCAGCGCAAGCTCACCCGCGTCCTGCACTTCCACTTCCTGCGGGCGCGTACGGCGGCCCTGGGGCCGACGCTGCTGCGTCGCCAGGTGGTGGTGGACGGCCTGCTGGTCAGCCACGGTGTGCAGGCCGCCATCGAGGCCGAGGCTGCCAGCGGTGAGGGCAAGCACTCGGAGATCCTGCGAAAGGCGCGTCGCTATGCGGAAGAGATCGCCGCCGACTATTCCAATGCCAGCATCAACCTGCTGGAACGCTTTCTCGGTGGCATGGTGTTCAAGCGCGTGTTCCGCGACATCGATGTCCGTGGGCTGGAGCGGGTCCGGGAGTGGGCCCAGGGGCACGAGATCATCTACGTGCCCTCGCATCGCAGTCATGCCGACTATCTGCTGGTGAGCTATGCGCTCTACCACGGCGGCCTGGTGCCGCCGCATATCGCCGCCGGCATCAACCTCAATTTCTGGCCGGTGGGGGGGTTGCTGCGCCGCTGTGGGGCCTTCTACATGCGCCGCACCTTTGCCGGCAACCGGCTCTACACCGCCGTGTTCCGCGCCTATGTCGATGCCCTGATCCAGCGCGGCTACTCCATCGAGTTCTTCCCGGAGGGCGGTCGCAGCCGAACCGGGCGGCTGCTGGCGCCGAAGACCGGCCTGATGTCGATGATCGTGGAGGCCAGCCTGCGGCAGCGTTCGCGCAAGGTGGCGCTGGTACCGGTGTTCATCGGCTACGACAAATGCTGGGAAGTGGCGAGCTATTCGAAGGAACTGCGCGGCGCCCAGAAAACCAAGGAGTCGGCCGACGGCCTGCTGAAGGCGGGCAAGATCCTGTCGAAGAGCTATGGCAAGGCCTACATCAACTTCGGCGAACCGGTGTTGCTGCAGGACCATGCCGACCGCCACCTGCCCGGTTGGCGCGACACCCTGGTGGCCGACAGCGATGCCAAGCCCGAGGGGTTCAAGCGCTTCGTCAGCGACCTCGCCTTCGAGACCGCGCAGCGGACCAATGCGGCTGCCGTGGCCAATCCCAACGGCCTTGCCGCTGTCGCATTGTTGGCCAGCCCGCAGCGGGTCGTATCCCGCGACGAGTTCATCGAGCAGATCGGCCACCTGATCTGGCTGCTCAAGGGGCTGCCACTGGGCCCTGACCAGGTGCTCCCAGAGTCGTCGCCCGCGGCAGTGGTGGACTGGGCGGTGCCCATCGCGCGTATCGCCAGGGTCAGCCACCCCTGGGGCGACGTCTACGGCGTCGCCGGGCGTGATGCGGTGCTGATGACCTACAACCGCAACAACATCCAGCACTTGTTCGCCATCCCCGGCCTGATCGCCAACCTGTACCGGACCCGGTGGCTGCTGAGCGAAGAGGCCATCGTCACCGGCGTGCGGGCGCTCTATCCGTTCCTGCGTACCGAGTTCTTCCTGCCCTGGCCGGCCGAAGAAGTCGAGACCGTGACCCGGCGCTGCCTCGACGTCATGCTGCAACTGGGGCTGCTGGAGCGCGAGGACGACCATCGTCTGCGCCGACCGGAGGTCACCAATCCGTCGTACTCCACCTTGTCGATGCTGGGGCGGGTCATGGGCGAGACCCTCGAGCGCTACTGCATGACCGCCCTGCTGCTCGCGGATGAGCGACGCAATCAGCAGAAGTTGCCGCGTGAGCGCTTCGAAGCCGACTGCCGACTGCTCGCGGAGCGTATGGCGCTGCTGACCGGTCGCGACGCCCCGGAGTTTTTCGACAAGACGCTGTTCCGCGGGTATCTCAACACCCTGATTGACGTCGGCCTGGTGACCGAGACGGCCGAGCGGACCCTGGCCGTGGATGCCCGTATCGACCGCATCGCCGAGCGTTCGCTGGAACTTCTGTCCGATGAAGCCCGTCAGACGCTGCTGCAGCTGCTGCAACGGCGCAAACCCGGCAGTGGCGACGTCGAGGCCCCGGCGGACACCAACGGGAGCCGCTAGAATCAACGATTGGTCGGACGCCAGACAGCCCGACATGCTTTTCCCATTCACCCTCCGCAAGGAATCTCCATGTCTCACGCAACACGCCTGCTGGCCATCGCGGCCGTCACCGGCCTGATCTCGGCCTGCTCGCCCAATGGCGCCCCCGACTCGACCGGCGGCGGTGCCGTCACGCTGGAGTCCGATGCCCAGAAATTCGGCTATGCCATCGGCATCGACCTTGGCACCTCCCTGGCTCCGGTCAAGGACGATGTCGATATCGCCGCGCTCAAGGCCGGTCTCGACGATGCCATCAGTGGCGCCGAGCCCAAGCTTGATGACGCCGCCCGCGAGGCGGTGAAGAACACCGTCGCCAAGGCCATGCAGGAAAAGCAGATGAAGGAACGCGCTGAAATGGCGAGCGCCAGTGCCGAGAAGGGCAAGGCCTACCTGGCCGAGAACGGTGCCCGTGAGGGTGTCACCACCACCGAATCGGGCCTGCAGTACGAAGTGCTGACCGCCGGCGAAGGCGCCAACCCGACCGCCGAGGACAGCGTCACCGTCCACTACCGCGGCACGCTGATCGACGGCACCGAGTTCGACAGCTCGTACGCGCGCGGCGAGCCGGTGACCTTCCCGCTGGCCAACGTGATCCCAGGCTGGACCGAGGGCGTGCAGCTGATGACGCCGGGTGCCAAATATCGCTTCGTGATCCCGGCCGAGCTGGGCTATGGCGAGCGCGGTGCCGGCGCCAAGATCGGCCCCAACGAGACCCTGGTATTCGAGGTCGAGCTGATCAGCATCGGCGACGCGCAGGCCGAGTAAGCCGGCACGCAGTCACGACAACGGCCGGCCTCTGCGCCGGCCGTTGTCGTTTCCGGCAGCGCTTGCACGATTCGCGGTCCGCCGACAATCCCGGCAGGCTGTCGGCATGAAAGGTTACCGGGTGCTCGTGCTGCTGCTGCCGCTGCTGTGGGCGGTCGTCGCCTGCGACCGCGGACACCCGGCACGCATGCTTGAGGACTACGCCGCCCGCGTTGCCCGGGCCAGCGACCAGCCGGTGGCGCCGCTGGACTGGCCCGCCCCTCTCGCATACCCCTCGCATCGGGACCGACAACTGGCGGCACCCGAGGTGCGTGCACGGTTGTTGGAGCTGGACGACTTCAACCGCTGCAACCTCACCCAGCTGGTGGCGGAGCGCAACAGCATTCTCGGACGCTACTGGCCCGCCAGCCAGCGCCTGGACTACGAGTTGCGGTTCGCCCATCGCCTCGACCGCTGCCGGACCTGGCTGCACGCGCAGCCGGATGACACCGCAGACCCGGAATGGCGTGACCGTCTGGATACCATCGCCGCCGACAAGGCCGGCACCATCCCGGCGGTGTGGTGGCAGGTCACCTTCGACAGCGACGAGTTCAGTCGACACTTCTCGGCTGCCAACGACTGGGTCCGTGCCGATGATGCCCCGCCGCTGGCCGAGCTCGGCTGGCTGGCAGCGCGTGGTCGCGCGCTCCAGCCGCCGCCCGACGGCCTCGCACTGCCGGCGCTGGAGCAGCGGCTGCAGCAAATGGCCCTGAGCGGGTACGGCGGCGGATGGCTGCGGTCGGTGCAGGGGATGACCCTGGCGCTGAACCGTGCAGCCGATCACCTGGAGGCCATTGATCTGTCGCGGCTGTGCCCACAGCAACGCCCGACGCCGCGGGCGCGCATCCTCGAAACCGTGTTCTATCGCTACTACGCGGCGCGGGTACAGCCCTATCTGGCGCAGCTGCATCGCGACGGCAGCGCCTGGCAAACGGCGCAACAAGCCCTGTTGCAAACGGCTCCGCCACCGCCACCGGCGTTTTCGGCATTTGCCCGACTCGCCATCTGGGATCACCACGGCAGCCTGTGGCAGGCACTTGCCGTGGCGCGGGAGCGGCACACCGAGGCTTGGCAGACAGCGCTGGGGCACTGCGGGCTGATGCCCGGCAGCGCCGGCGCTAATCCGGCGGATTGAGCGCCGCGAGCGCGTCGATACTGGCGTGCCCGGGGACCGGCCGCGGTGCGGTGCTGCGGTCCGGGTGGCGGATCGCCACCACCTGACCGATGCCAAACAGCCGGGCCGCATCCAGCACCGGCCGCGAATCGTCGACGAACAGCGCACGTTCCGGATCGAAAGGGTGCGCCTGCCGAAACCGTTGCCAGAAGTCCTGGTCTTCCTTGGGCGCACCGAAATCATGCGAGCAGACCACTGTATCGAAGTGGTCGCGGAGGCCGGTATGCCGCAGCTTGAGCTGCCAGGAATCACGGTGGGCGTTGGTGGCAAGCCAGAGGCCGCGACCGCTGTGACGAACCCGGTGAAGGAAATCTTCGGCCCCCGGCAACGGCGCGATGCGATGCCGGATCTCGTGCTTCAGCGATGCCATGTCGAGACCGGTCTGGGCACTCCAGAAATCGGTGCAGTACCACGGCAGGGTATGCGCAGTCGAGGTGAACAGCGGTTCCAGACGGGCCCGCGCGCCTCCTTCGTCCAGACCATGCAGGGCGGCGTAGCGTTGTGGCAAGAAGGTTTGCCAGAAGTAGTTGTCGTAGGCGAGGTCGAGCACCGTGCCATCCATGTCGAGGATCACCAGATCCACGCGGGACCAGTCGATGCGGGCATCGCCTACACTACCGCCCCCTTCCATTCCGATCGGTGAACTGTCCCGTGACATCCGAACTTGCCCAGTGGTTACCTGCAATCGAGCGCCTGGCCGTGGAGGCTGGCGACCGCATCATGACGGTGTACCGCCGCGAAATCGAAGTGTCGCACAAAGATGACAAATCGCCGTTGACCGAGGCCGATCTCGCCGCCCACCGCCATATCGCGACAGGCTTGCAGCAGCTGACGCCGGACATCCCCCTGCTGTCGGAGGAGGGGGCCGCCACGCCGTGGGAGACGCGTCGACAGTGGAGCCGCTACTGGCTGGTCGACCCGCTCGACGGCACCAAGGAGTTCATCAAGCGCAATGGTGAGTTCACCGTCAACATCGCGCTGATTGACCACGGCCGCCCGGTGCTGGGCGTGGTCCATGCGCCGGCACTGGACGACACCTACGTCGCGGCCGAGGGTGTCGGTGCCTTCCGCCTGCGCGAGGGCCAGCGCAGCCCGATCCACACCCGCCCCTTCCCGCAACGGCCCGCGATTCTCGCCAGCCGTTCGCATCGGGACGGCCGCACCGACGCCGTGCTGGCGCGTTTCCCCGATCACGATCTGACCTCCACCGGCAGCTCGTTGAAATTCTGCCTGGTGGCGACCGGCGAAGCGGACTGCTATCCGCGCCTGGGGCTCACCTCGGAATGGGACACCGGTGCCGCACAGTGCGTGGTGGAGCAGGCCGGCGGCCGCGTGCTGCGGCTCCCGGATCTGGCCCCCCTGCCCTACAACGGCAAAGACAGCCTGCTCAACCCCGAGTTCGTGGTGGTTGGTGACCCCAGCCACGACTGGGCGCCGCTGTTCCGCGACGCCTGAGGCGCGCGCTCGCCCGCCTTCAGTCGAGCCTGACCGCCAGCAGGTCGGGGACCTGCGGGTGATCCGCCGTCGGCACGGTGCTGTCGTCGCGGATCACCTGGCAAGTCTTCAGCCCGGCCGCACGTGCCGCATCGAGTTCTTCGCCAACATCGGAGAGAAACAATACCGCTGCCGGCGGGCACTGCAGGGTCTTGAGGATCTGCCGATAACTCTCCGCCTCGCGCTTGCCGCCGACCCGGGTATCGAAGTAGCCCGAGAACAGCGGCGTGAGGTCGCCCACCGCGGTGTGCCCGAAGATCAGCTTCTGCGCCTCCACCGAGCCCGACGAGTACACGTAGAGCGCGCGGCCGCTGGCCTTCCAGGCACGCAGGGCTTCCGGGGTGTCGTCGTAGACATGCCCCTGCAGCTCGCCCTGGCGGTAGCCCTCGGCCCAGATCATGCCCTGCAGGGCCTTCAGCGGCGTCACCTTGCGATCTTCGTCAATCCAGCGTTCCAGGACGTCGGCGGCATCCTGTAGCGACAGCTCGCGATTCTCGAGCCGTTCGACTTCATCCAGCTGGCGGTGGACCTCGGCTTCGTCGGCATGGGCGCGCAGGAACGCCCGCAGATGCTGGCGGGCATAGGGAAACAGGGTTTGGTGGACGAAGTTGATTGAAGACGTGGTGCCTTCTATATCGACCAAGACGACCCGGATCATCGTTGTGCCCTCACGCCGCTGCCCCTGCATAGGCGGGAAAGCGGCTGGCGATGGGGTCGCCGGTGAAATGACCCACCCAGCCGTCGGGCTGGGTGAAGAAACGGATGGCCTTGAACAGCGGCTTCGGACCCATGTCAAACCAATGGGTGGTGTTGGCGGGCAGTTCGATCAGATCGCCCGCCGTGCACAACGTCGTGTAGACCTTGCCGGCCTTGCGGATGTAGAACACGCCCGCACCGTCGACGAAGAAGCGGATCTCGAAATCGTCGTGGGTGTGTTCGGCCAGAAATTTCTGCCGTGCCGTGGCCACGTCGGGATGGTCCGGATACATCGCCACGACATCCACCGACTGAAACCCATAGCGGGCATTGAGCGCAGCAACCGAGTCCGCATACGCCTCGAGGACGATCTCCGGCGCGGCATCCGCTGCCAGCTTGGCGTCCGCGCGCCAGCGCGCCAGCGGCACGCCGATGGCGGCCAGCTCGCGCTGGATGATGTCGAAATCCCCGGTCTGCAGCAGCACCTGGTCGGGGGCATGGTCGGGGGTGATGGTGAGCTGGGTCATCGTGTCTGTTCCTCCAGATGACAGGCAAGCATGAATTCGAGGGCCTCGACGGCGTGGCGTGCGGCGGCCACCGATTCCCCCCAGGCGTAGAGCCCATGGCCGGCAATGAGATAGGCCGGCGTTTCCGGCGTGGCCTTGAGTGCCCTATCCACCCGTGCCGCCAGCCGCGCGATGTCCTGGTCGTTCTCGAACACCGGCAGGTGGACCGTCTGCGAGGGGTCGGGGCGCCCCGGCAACACCTTCTGCAGCTCATAGCCCTGCAGGGTGATGCGATCGAACCGGCGCGACAGCACCGTGTTGGCGATGGAATGGGTGTGCAGTACAGCCCCGATGCCCGGCAAGCCGCTGCGATACAACTGCAGGTGCAGGCCGGTCTCGTAGGAAGTCCGGCGCCCGGGTTCCAGGGGCCGCCCCTCAAGGTCGGCGACCAGAAACTGGTCTTCGGTCAGCTCGCCCTTGTGGCCGCCGGACGCCGTGATCACCATGTGCTGGTCATCCAGCCGCTGGGAAAAGTTGCCGCCGGTGGCCGGCACCCAGCCTCGCTGATGGAACAGGCGGCCGGCCTCGATCATGGCCCGAATGCCAGTGGCCATGGCAGCGGCTGTTGCAGGGTCGTGTTTCATCGGGCTGGCACTCTACGTCACCCCATGTGGCGCTTCAATGACGTGTTCAACTGCAGAGACACGGTCGATACGCCTATCCTGCGCGTTCGCACACGCTCCCACCTTGCACAGGAGATTCGCATGAGCATCCAGACGCAAACCCTCGACTATCGCGACGGCGACGTCGCCCTGGAGGCCTTCGTCGCCTTCAATGACCAAACCGCAGGCCCCCGCCCGGTGGTGCTCATCGGCCACCAATGGGGCGGTCGTGACGGTTTCGTCGAAGACCATGCCCGGCGCCTGGCGGCGGCGGGCTATCTCGGCTTTGCACTCGACATGTACGGCAAGGGCGTCCGCGGCAACAGTATCGAGGAAAACAGCGCCCTGATGGGCCCCTTCATGGAGGATCGCAAGCGGGTTCGTAGCCGCATGCTGGCGGCCCTGAACACCGCCTGCGGGCTGCCGCAGGCCGATGCCACGCGGGTGGCGGCCATAGGCTTCTGCTTCGGCGGCCTGTGCGCACTCGACCTGGCCCGCAGCGGCGCCGACGTGCGCGGTGTGGTGAGCTTCCACGGGCTGCTCAAGCCCTCCGGACTGGCCGCCCACCCGATCGGCGCCAAGGTTCTGGTGCTGCACGGCGCCGACGATCCACTGGCACCGATGGAAGACGTGGTGGCGCTGCGGGCGGAACTGGATGCCGCCGGCTGTGACTGGCAGCTGCACCTCTATGGGGGCGCCAAGCACGCCTTCGCGGTGCCGGGAACCAATGTCCCCGATATCGGTGCCAAGCACCACACGGACGCCGAACGACGGTCGATCGCGACCTGTGACGCCTTCCTCGCGGAGGTGCTCGGCTAAGCCTGCCTCAGGCCCCCTGCCGGCGGTGACCGCCGGCAGGGGGCGGCGGTCATCAGTTGCGCTTCATCGCGTCGAAGAAGGCGGCGTTGCTCTTGGTACCCTTGATACGGTCGATGAGCATTTCCATCGCACCGATCTCGTCCATTTCGTGGACCACCTTGCGCAGGATCCACATCTTGTTGAGATCCTGCGGGTCCATCATCAACTCTTCGCGGCGGGTACCGGAGCGGTTGATGTTGATGGCCGGGAACACCCGCTTCTCGGCGATCCGGCGCTCCAGGTGGAGCTCCATGTTGCCGGTGCCCTTGAATTCTTCGTAGATCACCTCGTCCATCTTCGAGCCGGTCTCGACCAGCGCGGTGGCGACGATGGTGAGGCTGCCACCTTCCTCGACATTGCGCGCGGCGCCGAAGAAGCGCTTGGGCTTCTGCAGCGCGTTGGCGTCGACGCCACCGGTGAGCACCTTGCCGGAGCTGGGCTGCACCGTGTTGTAGGCGCGTGCCAGACGGGTGATGGAGTCCAGCAGAATCACCACGTCGCGCTTGTGCTCAACCAGCCGCTTGGCCTTCTCGATGACCATTTCGGCGACCTGGACATGGCGGGTGGCAGGCTCGTCGAAGGTCGACGAAATCACCTCCGCACGCACGGTGCGCTGCATGTCGGTCACTTCTTCCGGCCGTTCGTCGACCAGCAGGATGATGAGATAGACATCCGGGTAGTTGGTCGCGATCGACTGCGCCACGTTCTGCATCAACATGGTCTTGCCGGCCTTGGGCGGGCTGACGATCAGGCCACGCTGGCCCTTGCCGATGGGCGCCACCAGGTCGACGATGCGGGCGGTGATGTCCTCCGACGACCCCGTACCGCGCTCCAGCTTGAACTGCTCATTGGCAAACAGCGGTGTCAGATTCTCGAAGCTGACCTTGCGGCGTGATACCTCGGGCGCCTCGAAGTTGATGGTGTCGACCTTGAGCAGCGCGAAGTAGCGCTCGTTGTCCTTCGGCGAACGCACGCGGCCACTGATGGTGTCACCGGTGCGCAGGCTGAAACGACGAATCTGCGAAGGCGACAGGTAGACGTCATCCGGGCCGGCCAGGTAAGAGCTGTCAGGTCCGCGGAGAAAGCCGTAGCCATCCGACATGATCTCCAGCACGCCCTCGATGAAGATGTGGGCGCCCTTCTTCGCGGCCGCCCGCAGAATCTGCACGAGCAGGTCCTGCTTCTTGACCCGGGCGATGTTTTCCAGCCCTTGGGCTTCGGCACGGGCCAGCAGCTCCGCGGCGGTCATCCGCTTGAGGTCGACCACCTTGATGATCTCGGGGGGCGGCCGAGGCGCGCCCGCCGGGATCGGATTACCGTTCTCGTCGACGGCCGGCGCCTCGGTTTCCTCTTCCTCGTCGATGTCCTCCGGGAGGCCGCTGAGGTCGAGATCGGCACCGGGGCCCTGATTGTTGTTGTTCGGGCCCTTGCGGCCTCGCGAATGACGGCGACGTTGTTTCATGCGTTAGGCAACACTGAGATGTGGATTGACGAAAGCGGTGAGCTGGGCCTTGGCGACCGCGCCCACCTGCGTGGCGGCGACTTCGCCACCCTTGAACATCAACAAGGTGGGGATCCCGCGAATGCCGAACTTGGCCGGGGTTTCCGGGTTCTCGTCGACATTGAGCTTGACCACCTTGAGCTTGCCGACCTGCTCCCCGGCCACCTGCTCAAGAATGGGGGCCACCATGCGGCAGGGGCCGCACCATTCGGCCCAGAAGTCCACCAGAACCGGTGTGGAGGCCTGCAGCACCTCTTGTTCAAAGGTGGCGTCGGTCACTGCGGAGATGTGCTCGCTCATGGGATAGCCCTCGTTCGGAAATCGCGCGGGGATTCGCGCAGGAATGGGAGGATGGGGGCGGTCCGCACGCGCACAAGCGTGCAAACCAAAACCTGAAAACGTTAGGATTGCTTGTTCTAAGACGAAAGCAACGCCGGATTGCCGCGGTGCGACGGAAGGCGCAGAAAACCGCGCGGACGCATGGGCGTTCCCGCTATTTGAGCCGAAGTCCCCGCCGGATGCAAGCCGGCCCCGAAAGATAACCGCAGGCATCCATGACCCAACCCGACCATCTGTCCGAGCTGCGCTTCGACCAGCTCTCCCTTCACCCCACCCTGCAAACAGGCCTCGACCGCCTCGGATTCACCCACTGCACGCCGATTCAGGCCGCCTGCCTGCCGCGCGCGCTGCGCGGTGAGGACCTCGCCGGCCAGGCCCAGACCGGCACGGGGAAATCGGCCGCCTTCCTGCTGGCGACGATGAACCACCTGCTGCAGACACCGCGCAAGGAAGGCGCCGACAGCGGCAGCCCGCGCGCAATCATGCTGGCCCCCACGCGCGAACTGGCGATCCAGATCCTCAAGGATGCCGAAGGCATTGGCGCGGACAGCGGCCTGCGGCTGGCGGTCTGTTACGGCGGCGCCGGTTACGAAACCCAGCGCGAACAGCTGGAAGCGGGTGTCGACATCCTGATCGGCACCCCCGGGCGGCTCATCGATTTCCTCAAACAGGGCACCTATCACCTCAAGGACATCGAGGTGCTGGTACTTGACGAGGCCGACCGCATGTTCGACCTCGGCTTTATCGACGACATCCGCTATCTGTTGCGGCGCATGCCGAAAGCCGGGCTACGCCGCAACTATCTGTTCTCGGCCACCCTGTCGCATCGCGTGCTGGAACTGGCTTACGAGCACATGAACAGCCCGCAGAAGATCGAGATCGAGCCGGAGCAGGTCACGGCCGACCGGGTCCGTCAGACCCTGATCCATGTCGCCAACGACGAAAAGCTGCCGCTGCTGGTGGGCTGGCTGCGCCAGCACGAGCCCTTCCGCACCATCGTGTTCGTCAACACCAAACGGGTGGCCGAAGAAGTGGAACGCGGCCTCAATGCCAATGGGCTGCAGTCTGCCGTGCTGTCCGGTGACGTGGCCCAGACCCGCCGTATGACCCTGCTGGAGAACTTCAAACAAGGGGAGCTGCCGATTCTGGTGGCCACCGATGTTGCCGCCCGCGGCCTGCACATCCCGTCGGTCTCGCACGTCATCAACTATGACCTGCCGCAGGATGCAGCCGACTATGTGCACCGCATCGGTCGCACCGCGCGGGCCGGTGAGGCGGGCGATGCCGTTTCACTGTGCTGCGAGACCTGGGTCTACGGCCTGCCCGCCATTGAGGCCTACATCGGCAGCCGGCTACCGGTACAGGCGCTCGACGAAGCCTGGCTGCCGGCTGACTTCATTCGCCCGCCGCGGCCACCGCGGCCGCCCCGCCGCCCCGGCAGCAGCAGCGGCCCGCGCCGCGGTGGTGGCGGAGGTGGTCGCCGGCGCTAGCAAGCCCCGGAGGTCGCGGGCCCGGCATTACGACAAGACTTTTTCCAGGCGCAGTCCGTCCGCGCCGTCGTCATAGAAGGCCGGCAGTCTGCGGGATTCGTGGTATCCCATGGACGCATAGAGGTGACGCGCAGCCGGGTTGTCACTCCGAACCTCAAGGAAAATGCTGTCGCGGCCGGCGCTGGCGGCACTGGTCTCGGCCGCCTGCACCAGTCGCCGGGCCAACCCCTGACCCCGCGCGGCGGGGGCCACCACCAGCGAATAGATCCGGGCGCTGCGGCCACCCCGTCGCAGCAGCAGAATCAGGTTGCCCAGACAGCGCCCCTCACGCTCGGCGATCCAGACCCGTGCGTTGGGGGTGCGCAGGAAGCGGCGGACACTACGCAAGGGCATGCGATCACTGGGAAACAGCGCTTCGAGCTTGAGCATTGCCGGAGCATCCTCGAGCCGACCCGGCCGCAGATGGACATTCATGACCGGGTGCGGGCTTCGAGCCGGGAAATGAAATATTCCATCACCTTGCGATAGAGGCTGTCCCGCAGGACCAGGTCCTCAACCCCGAAGTCGATATTGGGGTTGTCATTGACCTCGATGACCTTGACCACCTTGCCGAACTGCTTGAGGTCGACCCCGTAGAGCCCGGTGCCGACCGCTCTCGCCGCCTGTACCGCAATCGACACCACCAGCGGCGGGGCGTCAGCGATGTCGACGGTTTCGTGGATGCCCTCGTGCTTGGTGCCTTTGGCATCCCGCCGCACCACCTGCCAGTGGTCCTTCGCCATGTAGTAGCGACAGGCGTAGAGGGGCTCGCCGTTGAGCACGCCGACCCGCCAGTCATACTCGGTGGGCTCGAACCGCTGGGCGATGATGAGGTCGGAGCGTTCCAGCAGTTCACGGGTCTGGCGCTTCAGCTCGGCCTCGGTCTCGACCTTGATCACCCCGCGGGAGAACTGCGAGTCCGGCTGCTTGAGCACGCAGGGGAACCCCAGTTCTCGGGCGACATGGCTGACATTGCCCCGATGGATCACCATCGTCCCCGGCTGCGGGATGCGATGCCGGGTCATCAGCTGGGCCAGAAACACCTTGTTGGCAGCACGCAGAATGGAAACCGGATCGTCCACCACCACCAAACCTTCGCGCGCCGCACGGCGCGAAAACCGGTAGGTGTGGTGATTGACGGCGGTGGTTTCGCGGATGAATAGGGCATCGAACTCGGCGACGTGGCCGTAGTCCCCCTTGTCGAGGAACTCGACTTCAAAACCGAGATCCTCCGCCGCCCGCTCGAACAGCTTGAGCGCGCGCGCGTTCGACGGCGGCTCCTGCTCGTCGTCATTGACCAGAATCGCGAGGTCATAGCGGGCCGACTCCCGCTTTGGCCGATGCGGCCGCTTGCGCTGAAAGTAGTCGTGCGCAGCTTCAAACAGAAACTCGTGATGGGTTTCAGGCACCTCGCCCAGGGGGATCGCGTCAATCCCCTCGACCCGCCAACTCTCGCCGCGGTAAACAAAGCTCACTTGCAGCAGCGGCGCCGGAAACAGATTGAACAAGGCCCGCGCCAACCGTTCATGGCGCTTCGCCATGCTGCGACTGAAATAGACATAAAGCGTGTAGCGCTCGGAGCCCAGCGGCGCCAGCGACCGCTCGATCAGTTCGTCGACTTCGTCGTTGATGATTCGCGGGCCGTCGGCCAGCTTGAGGTCCTGGATGGTGGTGACCTCGGGCAGCGCGGTATGGCCGCGAGCGCCGGCCAGCAACGACACGTAGTAGCCGGTGCTCTGGTACGAAAATGACCGGCACAGGTTGTAGACGCGGGTGCGCCGGGCACGGGTGAACGCCTCGTCCGTAAGGTATTCCCACGCCGTCGCCACCTGTATTCCCGGCGTCTGCACCGGCCAGTCCCCACGCTGGTCCACCACCACCAAGCCATTCATGGCCGTTCCCGTTGGGGGGCGGACGACAGGTCGTCAGGCATGGGGACAGTCACTCCGGAACGGTGGCGAGATGGCGCGGATGCTAGGCAGCCTGTGGCCGTTTGTCACCTCAGCCGCCTCCGGCTTGCGGCAACCCCTGCGGCGGGGAATGATGCGGTATGGCAACCCTGTCACAGCCCGCCCTGGCGGTGATCATCCCCACCCTCGACGAAGCCGAGACGCTGCCCCGGCTGCTCGCCGAGCTCCGCAGCCAAACCGGCGTGCAGCTGGAAATCCGCGTCGTCGACGGCGGATCGCGTGACGAGACCGTTGCGCGGGCCTCGGCTGGCGGTGCGACCGTGCACCACTGCGTTCCACCGGGGCGGGGGCGCCAGATGAACCTGGGGCATGCCCATGCACGGGCCCCCTGGCGACTGTTCCTGCACGCCGACAGCCGCCTGAGCCGTCCGGACCAGTTGCACCGAGCCATCGATCTCATGTGCCAGCACGACCCCCGCCAGCGTGCGGGTCACTGGCCGCTGCACTTCGACGACGTGCCCGCCGGATATTGTCGGCTGTTCCGCTTTCTCGAGGCCAAATCGCACAGCGGCCGCCCCGGCACCATCCACGGTGACCAGGGGCTGTTGATCCACCGCGACTTCCTGGACCGTATCGGCGGCTTTGACGAGGGACTGCCGTTTTTCGAGGATGTCCGCCTGTCGACCGCCATATTCCGCAGTGGCAGCTGGGTCACCCTGCCCGATACGCTGCGCACGTCGGCCCGACGCTTCCACAGCGAAGGGGTCTACAGCCGCTATGCGGCCATGGGGCTGATGATGCTGATGGATGCAGCCGGTGATACCGATTTCCTGCGCGAAATGCCGGGCCTGTACCGCGCACAAGCGGATACCGCGCCGTTGCCGGCGCTGTCGCTGGTTACGGCGGCTGCCGGCCGTCTGGCGCGCAATCCTGACCGCTGGCCGCAGGTGGTCCGGTTCATGCTGGAGAATCAGTGGCAATTGCCGCTGATCGCCAAAATCGCACTGTCATCCTGCCGCCACCCACCGACATCATCGGCCTGATAAACTTCGATGGATTTGTCAACACTCGTACACTGAAATGTCCACTGCCGATTTCGACCGAGCGCCCTGGAACTGGCCCGCGGTCTTCATGTTCCTGATCACCACGGTGCCGGTTTTGACGGTCTTCCCGTGGTATGCCGTCACGTTCGGCTTTGACGCCTATGAGGTGATCTGGTGCGTGGTGCTGCTGTTCGCCACTGGCCTGTCGATCACCGGGGGCTATCACCGGCTGTGGGCACACCGCGCCTATGAGGCGCACCCGGTCTTGAAGGTGTTCTACATGCTGTTTGGCGCCATGAGCCTGCAGAACAGCATCCTCATCTGGGCCTCGATGCACCGCGTGCACCACCGCCACGTCGATGACGAAGATCATGATCCCTACTCGGCGCGCCGCGGCCTGTGGTTCTCGCACATGGGCTGGATGCTGAAGAACTACCCCAGCAGCGACATCGACTACAGCAACGCCCGCGATCTCAAGGCCGACCCCATCGTGATGTTCCAGCACCGCCACTATCTGGCGCTGGCGCTGGCGATGAACATCGGCCTGCCACTGCTGCTGGGGCTGTGGCACGGTGATGTCTGGGGCAGCCTGCTGATGGCCGGCCTGCTGCGACTGGTGATCAGCCACCACGTCACCTTCTTCATCAACTCGCTGGCGCATTACTGGGGGCGCCGACCGTACACCGTCGCCAACTCGGCGCGCGACAATGATCTGTTGGCGTTGGTGACGTATGGCGAGGGTTACCACAACTACCACCACTTGTTTCAGTGGGACTACCGCAACGGCATCCGCTGGTGGCAGTACGACCCCACCAAGTGGCTGATCGCCGCCTGTAGCCGCCTGGGCCTTGCCCGCAACCTCAAGCGCGTGCCGGAATTCGTGATTCGCCGCGCGATGCTGGCGCGCCAATTCGAAGCGGCTCGTGAGCGCTTGGCGAAGATGGACGAAGGCCCCGACAAGGTCCGCTTGGCCAATCTGCAGCTGCTGCTGGAGCACGAGTGGCAGCACTACTCCCAGACCCTGGCGGAGTGGACCCAGCTGCAAGGTGAAAAATTCGACGCCGCCAAGCAGCAGCTGGCGGACCAGTGGGAAAGCAGTGAGGTCCGCAAGCGGCTTCAGCGACTCGAATCGGCACTCAAGGAGCAATACCAGCGGGTCCGCCTGCTGCATCTGCAGGCGGCCTGAAGCAGGCGTCTCAGTCCGACCAGACGTCGTAAGCGCGCGGCCGCAGCGGCAGCGGATCACCCGGGCCCAGCAGCAGTAGCTGGTCCCGGTAGCGGCGCAGCGCAATTAGATAGCGGTCCTGCTCGCGAAGACGGCGGCGCAGTTCGCGTCGCTCGTCATCCGGCGTCTCGCGATCCAGCAGCGTCGCTTCCAGCTGCGCCTGATTGCGGGTAACAGACGCCATTTCGCTGTCGACCGAATACCGCGCAGCGCCCAGTTCAAAGGCCGGCAGAAATGCCGCCTCGCGGTCCAGCGGGCAAACCTTGTGGTAGCGCCGCCCGGCAAGACCCTCGGTATAGCCACGCTCGGCCGTGCAATAACTCAGCAAGCCGATCTGGTGCCCGGCCCGCCACGCGGTTTCATCGGTCCGGATACCGTGTTCGTTGCAATCCTGTCGGTAGTCATACACCCGGGTCAATGGGACCCCATCGTGTCCATCACGCAGGCCGCGTGCGTGCCAGTCCACCGTATGGCATTCCGCCTCGGACAACGAGGCACAGGCCGACAGCAGACTGGTCGTGGCGACCAGTGCCACCAGACTACGCCGCATTCGAGAACTTCTCCGGCTGCAGGATCAGCGGCGCCAGTTCATGCAGTGCCTGGCGGTAGACATCGCGCTTGAAGGCCACCACCTCCTCCAACGGCTGCCAGTAGTTCACCCAACGCCAGCCATCAAACTCGGGGTGGCCGGCGGCATCGAAATGGATTGCGGCATCGTCGGCCAGCAGCTGCAGCGCGAACCAGCGCTGTTTCTGACCAATGCAGGTACGTCCGCGGCGACGTCGGATGAACCGCTTCGGCAAGCGGTAGCGCAGCCACTCACGGGTACAGCCGATAATACGGACGTGATCCGGCAACAGGCCCAGTTCCTCGTGCAGTTCGCGGTACATCGCCTGTTCGGGGGACTCTCCGCCGTCAATGCCCCCCTGTGGGAATTGCCAGGCATCCTGACCGATCCGCTTGGCCCACAGCACGTCACCGACCGCATCCGTGAGGATGATGCCGACATTCGGTCTGAAGCCATCACGGTCAATCACGGGCCACAAATCCGTCAAAATTCACCTTGATTCTTTCACAGCGCCGCCGTTGCGGCTACCGGAACTTCCAATGCGACTTGCCATCTTCGATCTTGACCACACCCTGCTGGCCGGCGATTCCGACCTGCTCTGGGGCCAGTACCTGTGTCGGCTCGGGGTGGTCGACCCGGCCTACTACGCTGCCGAAAACCTCCGCTTTTATCAGGCCTATCAGGCAGGCACCCTCGACATTCACGCATTCGCCGCCTTCAGCCTGAAGCCGTTGACGGAACATCCGCGCGCGCAGCTCGAAGCCTGGCGAGCCGATTTCATGCAGACGGTGGTCGAGCCGATCATCTGCCCGGGCGCCGACCCGCTGATCGCCCGACATCGGGCCGAAGGCGCCGTCACCCTGATCATGACCGCCACCAACCGCTTCATCACTGAGCCGATCGCAGCGCGGCTGGGGGTTGATCACCTGATTGCCACCGATCCCGAAGAGATTGATGGCCGCTTCACCGGCCGCATTGCGGGAACGCCCAATTTCCAGCACGGCAAAGTCACCCGGCTGGCGGCGTGGCGACAGACCCAGGCTGAAGCCGCCGACCACGTCACCTTCTACAGTGACTCGCGGAATGACCTGCCGCTGCTGGAAGTCGCCGACCAGGCGGTCGCGGTCGATCCGGACGAGGTGCTACGGGCCGAGGCGGAAGGCCGAGGCTGGCCGATCATCTCGCTGCGCAGCGCCCCGCTGAAAGCGACCGACACCCCCTAGGGGCGCGCGGATCAGAGTCCGTCGGCGAGACTTCCGAATGCGGGGTGAAGCCGGCCGTTGGAGGCCAGCACGGTGGTGGTATCGAGGCCGATCTCGCCGCCGTCGAGGGTGGTGAACCGGCCACCCGCCTCACGCACGATCACCGTCAGTGCCGCAATGTCGAGAATGTTGACGTTGGTCTCGACCACCGCATCGATACGGCCGGCCGCCAACAGGTGGTAGTGCAGAAAATCTGCGTACCCGCGAATGCGATGCAGCTGCGGGATGAGGCCGCCGAGGCGCGCCCAGCCTGGAGCCGCCGCCAGCCGTGCCAGATTGCCGAGAGACAGGGTCGCCTGTGGCAGCGCATCGACATCGCTGACCCGAATCGGGTGGTCATCGAGCCAGGCGCCCTCGCCCTTCACCGCCCAGGCGGTCTCGCCGGCACCCCCATTCCAGCAGGGCGCACAGGACACGCCGAGCACCAGCACGCCCCGATGCATCAGCGCGATCTGTACCGAGAACATCGGATAGCCGCGAACAAAAGCCTTGGTGCCGTCGATCGGGTCAATCAACCACAGGAACTCGGCATCGGTGTCGCCTCGCCCCAGTTCCTCGCCAAAGAACGCGTGCCCGGGAAAGCGCTGGCCGATCACCTCGCGGATGACCCGCTCGGCCGCGATGTCGACCTCGGTCACCGGCGTGGCATCGGCCTTGGTCTCCACCTTGAAATTCCCCCGATAGGCCTTGCGGATGAGGTCGGCGGCGGCCTCGGCGGCAGCGCGGGCAGTGGCGAGATGGTCAGCGTACATGGTCGACTCAACGGCAGAAGGGTTGCCATTTTCCCATGTCCCGTCCATCCGGGTGACGCGGCTCGGCCAATCCGCTGACGTATACTCCCGCCGTCGCAGGTGTCCGAGGGGCTTCATCGCCCTTCGGCTGAAACGGGAAGCTGGTGAAAGGCCAGCGCTGCCCCCGCAACGGTAAGCGAGAAGAATCGACCCATTGAACCCACTGGCGAATGCCGGGAAGGGCGTCGAGGAATTGCTCGCAAGCCCGGAGACCGACCTGCGTCAGGCCCACGTCTACGGACGTGATCACTTGCGTTGGGCCGCTGCGGGGATGCAGCGCGCCAGGAGCTCAATCATGAAAACCCTGTTGTTTCTGGGCGCCATTACGGCGCCATTCCTGTTGTCATTTCCCGCCTCTGCGGACACGCCATCCGAACTCGATCCGGTAACGGTCACCGCGACCCGATCCGAGCAGTCGTTGTCGGGGGTACTGCCCTCCATCACCGTCATCAGCCGGGCCGATATCGAGCGACTGCAGCCGAACGATATCGCCGACCTCCTGCGGTTCATTCCCGGCGTCGATGTTGCACGCAACGGCGGCCCTGGCCAGACCGTGTCGGTGTTCATCCGCGGCGGCAATTCCGATCACACGCTGTTCATGGTGGACGGCGTGCGCTACACCACCGAGACCTTCCTCAATGCGCTGGTCCAGCACCTGACGCCGGAATCCATCGAGCGCATCGAGGTTCTGAAGGGTTCGCGATCCGCCGCCTGGGGCTCTGACGCCATCGGCGGTGTGGTCAATATCATCACGCGCCAGGCACCGGAGGGCCTCAGCGGAGGCCTGTCGCTCAAGGGCGGCAGCTACGGTACCCGCGACACCAGCGTCCGTGGCGGAATCCGTCGTGGTGCGCACCACTTCAACGCCAATGTTCAAGTCCAGAACATCGACGGCTATCCACCGCTGCGAAGCGGCGGACGTGATGCCGGTCATGAAAACACCACCCTGGTCCTCAACGGCGGAACCGACATCGCCGGCCAGCGGTTCGAGTTCCAGCACCAGTGGGCCACTGGGACCACCGAGTTCCTGCAGTTCGGCGCCGACCGCAGCCAGGATTTCGATGCCCGGATCGGGCAGCTGCGGTGGATCACGCCACTACCGGGCGACTGGAACCTGCAGGTCAGCGGGCAGTTCTCACGCGACACCCTCGACCAGTTGCAGCCGGATGACGCCGCCCGCCCGAACCTTCTGAGCCGCTCGGAAATCGAGCGCCATGGGGTCGAAGCGGAGGCGTGGGGCGCGCTGGCGGGTGTCGACCTCCGGCTCGGCTTTCTCAGCAATCTGTCGGCAATCGATTCGATCAGCTACTCCGCTTTCGGCGACAGTCTGACGCAGGAGAAGACCCGTCGGAAGGCGGGATTCCTCCAGGCGAGCGATCGCTGGGGCGCGGTCGATGCGCTGGTGTCGGCACGCTATACCGATCACCAGCAATTCGGCGATGTCACCACCGGCAGCCTCGAACTCGGCTATCACCTCACCCCGTCGACCCGCATCGCAGCTTTGTATGGCACTGGCTTCAAGGAACCGGACCTTACGGACTTGTTCGGCAGCTTCGGCAACCCTGACCTGCAGCCCGAGCAATCGAAGAGCGCAGAGCTGAATCTGCGCCAGCAGATCGGTGACCACCAGGCGGTCACGGTCGCGCTGTTCGATCTGCGAATCCGCGATTTCATCCTGTTCGACCCGGTCAGCTTCAACCCGTACAACGCGACCGCACGCATCCATGGCACGGAGATCCGCTGGCAGTATGACGATGCCCGTTGGCGATTCGACCTGTCGGGATCCCTGCAAGACCCACAGAATGAGGTAACCGGCGGCAAGCTGGTGCGCCGATCGCACAAGTCGCTCAGTGCGTCAGCCCAGCGTCGCTTCAACACCGTTGCCGTCGGCCTGGACGTGTTTGCGCAGGGACGCCGCGAGGACAGCAACCAGGCCATCCTGGGGGGCTACGGACTGCTCAATGCGGACGTCACCTGGCAGCTTTCGCCAAGTCTTCGGCTGGCCGTTCGCGGCGAGAACCTGCTGGACAGGCGCTATGAGCTGATCGACGACTACCGCACCGCCGCCGCCAGCGGATATGTGACACTGCGGTACGACTGGCAGCCGTAATCCCGGGCGGGGCGGCCGGAACGCCGCCCCGCTCTCGACGAGAACACTCATGGGTCATCGCCTTTCCAAAATCGTTACCCGTACCGGCGACACCGGTACCACCGGACTCGCCACTGGCGACCGCCTGTCGAAAGCGCATCTGCGGGTGCACGCGATGGGCGATGTGGACGAGCTGAACTGCGTGATCGGTCTGGTGCTGATCCATCCGCTACCGACGCCCATGCGCGAGCAGCTGCAACGCACCCAGCAGGAGTTGTTCAGCCTGGGCGGCGAGTTGGCGATGCCGGGCCATACCCTGGTGACCGACGAACAGGTGGCGATGCTGGAGGCGTCGCTGCAGGCACTCAACGAGGCGCTGCCGCCGCTCAAGGAATTCATCATGCCCGGTGGCACACCGGCCTGTGCCCACGCCCACCTCGGACGCGCCGTGGCGCGGCGGGCCGAGCGTGCGCTGTGGGACCTGCATGCCGCCGAACCGCTGGCGCCCAACCCGATGCGCTATCTCAACCGCTTGTCGGACTACCTGTTTGTCTGCGCGCGTGCGCTTGCCCGGCAGGAGCACGGCGAAGAAGTCGAGTGGCGCCGTACGCCGCGGTCAACGTAGCGCGTCCAGGGCTTCGCACAGCGGCACCAGCGCGTCCAGCATGGCGGGACTGGCGCGGGCGATCCGCGCTGCGTCGACGGCAATGAACGCCGGCCTGCGGCTGGCGGGCAGCGGCAGATTCGACCAGAACGCCTGTACGGCATCAGCATCGCGCTCGGCGTGAACGATCACATCGATCGCGGTCACCACCAATTGTTCCCGGTTCACCGCCATGGCCAGACGCGGCAACCCGGCAAAGACGTTGATCCCGCCGCAGAGCGCGATCGCCTCGCTGATCGGGCTGTCGCCATTGACGGTGAAGGCGGGCATCACATCCACCTGATAGAACACCCGGACCGGTTTCCGTGCCTGATACCGCGCCCGCAGGATCTCCAGTTGATCGAGAAACCGGGCGGCTTCTGTATCGGCCGTCGTTTCGGTCCCCATCTGCGCGCCCAGCTGTCGCAGGGCACGGGCGATATCCTCAAGCCGCTCTACCCGGACCGGAATGACGGTGAAGCCGAGCCCGCGCAAGCGTGCCACCAGCTCCGGCGGGGTCCCCCCGTCCCAGGTGATGACATGGGTTGGGCGTAGTGCCACCAGGGTCTCCAACGACACCCGGAAGGCGTCGCCAATCCGCGGCAGGTCCAACACCTCGGCCGGGGTGTCGGTGTAGTCGGCCACGGCAACCAACCGTTCACAGGCCCCGGCCGCACAGATCAGTTCCGCCAGATGCGGGGCCAGGGTCACCACCCTGGGGGATGTCGCCTCGGTGGCCGCCAGCGCACCGGACCAGAGGCCCAGCAGCGGCAAAAGCCAGCATCGCTTCACAGCAATGACCCGGTGGTCCCCACGGCGAAGACGGCCAGCAGAATCAGCAGCGCACGCCACTGCATCCGCAGGACCTCGTCGAGACAGTCGTCCAGCTTGCCGGGGACGGCCGGCGCACCGTCAGCCTCTTCCCGCATCACCGACGCCGCCGCAACCTCCGACAGCACGATCCAGGTGCGCTGGTCCCAGCTGCGCTGCTCATCGCCCAGTCGACGCCAGGCCGACAGGGCGTCGTCGAGGCTGCCGGCCAGGCCAAACAACAGGGCGGTCAGTCGCGCCGGCAGGTAGGCAAACACCTGGTGGATCCGGTCGGCCCACCGCTGCGCAGGGCTCTCCCCCTGATGTTCAAGCAGGTGCATCGGCAGACGGCTGGCCAGACGGTAGGCCAGCGCACCGGCGGCACCGAAGGCGAGGAACGCCAGCAGGACACCGAACAGGCGCTCGTGCGACTGGATGAACAGTGAGCCCAGCAGTGACCGGTGCGACGGGTCCGGCTGCGGCGCGCCCAATCGCAGCTGTTGGGTCAGGCGGTGAGCGGTGGCACTGTCTCCGGCCTCATGGGCCGCCTGCAGGCGGTGGATATCCTCCGCCAGATCACGCGGCCCCAGGCACAGCAGCAGCACGCCCGCCGACAGCAACACTTGCAACAGGGGATGGGGAATCCCTTCCAGCAGTTCCCACACCGCCCAGACCGGCAATAGCCCCCACAGCAGCAATACCAGCGGATGACTCCACAGCTTCGGCCACGGCAACCAGCGCGCCGCATTGCGCATCGCCCAGGGCAGGACACGGGCATCGCCCCAGCCCGGCAACTGGCCCAGCACGCGCTCGAACAGGATGGCGGCGAGGACGCCGATCAGGGTCATAGCAGGCTCCGGTAGTGGTCCCAGTCGAAATAGGGGCCGGGGTCGGTCTTGCGGCCGGGGGCGATATCCGAGTGGCCGACGATACGGTCAGGGGTAATGCCCGGAAACGACCGTTGCAATGCACGGGTCACCGCCGCCAGACGACGGTACTGGGTCGCCGTGAACGGACGATGGTCAGACCCCTCGAGCTCGATGCCGATGGAAAAATCGTTGCAGCGTTCGCGCCCGTCGAAACGCGACACGCCGGCGTGCCAGGCACGCGCAGTGAAGGGAACGAATTGGATCAGCGCGCCGGCCCGCCGCAAAAACAGATGGGCCGAGACCCGGAGGCCCTGCAGGTCGCAGAAGGCCGGATGTGACTGCGGGTCCAGCCGATTGGTGAACAATGCCTCCACAGCGTCACCACGAAAGTACTCGGGCGGCAGCGAAATGGCATGAATCACCAATAGCGTGATGTCGGACGCATCGGGACGCGCATCGGCGTTGGGCGACGGACACCAGCGTGCACCCTGCAACCGCAGGCCGTCCGCGTCGACCACCAACGATGGACGGCGGCGGCGGGCGCCACCGGCCGCTACACTCGGGCCTCCGGTTTGTCTGAGTTCATTGCCCATGCTGGTTCCACTTCGTGCCCTCGCGGCGTCACTGTCGGTGACCTTCTGTCTCGCGGCCTGTGCCACCCCGACATCGCGATCGACGCCTGCGGCGGAGGCGCTACCTGCGCTCCCCGAGCTCTCCATCCCGTTCAGCAAGCATAGCCTCCCCAACGGGCTGACGCTGATCGTGCATGAGGATCACAAGGCGCCGCTGGTGGCGGTCAACGTCTGGTACCACGTCGGCAGCAAGGACGAGCGGCCGGGCCGCACCGGTTTCGCCCACTTGTTCGAGCACCTGATGTACAAGGGCACCGCGCACTACGACGGCGATCCGTTCAAGCTGCTGGAGCCGGCCGGCGCCACCAAGATGAATGGCACCACCTGGTACGACCGCACCAACTATTTCCAGAACGTGCCCACCGGCGCGCTGGACCTCGCCCTGTGGCTGGAATCTGAGCGTATGGGTCACCTGCTGCCAGCGCTGACCCAGGCCAAGCTCGATGAAGAACGCGGGGTGGTTCTCAACGAGAAACGTCAGGGCGAGAACCGGCCCTATGGGGGTATCTGGGAGGTCATCGCTGCCAAGACCTGGCCCGCCGGGCACCCCTACTCCTGGACCACCATCGGCTCGCGCGAGGACCTCAACGCCGCCACGCTCGACGACGTCCGCGAGTGGTTCGAACAGCACTACGGCGCCGCCAATGCCACCCTGGTAATTGCGGGAGATGTCGACACCGATGCGGTGGTGGCCAAGGTCAAACACTACTTCGGTGACATCCCGGCAGGGCCGCCACGACAGCGTCCGGAGGCCTGGGTCGCACGGCGCCAGGGCGAGAGCCGCCATCAGATGCAGGACCGGGTGCCGCAGACCCGGCAGCTCAGCGTCTGGAACGTGCCCGGTGACTGCGAAGCAGACAACACCCTGCTGCAGTTGGCCAGCACCCTGATCGGCGGCGGCAAGAACACCCGTCTCTATGACCGGTTGCTGCATGCCGACCAGAGCGCCACGCGCGCCAGCGCTTATGTCATGCCCACCGAAATCGCGGGCCAGTTCATCATCGATGTGATGGTGCGTCCGGGCAGCGATGTTGACGCTGTCGAAACGAGTGTCCGCGAGGAACTGCAGCGGTTTATTGCCGAGGGCCCGACGGCAGAGGAACTTGAACGCGCCCGCACCGAGGTGTTCGCCGGTGCCGTGCGCGGCCTTGAGCGCATCGACGGCTATCGCGGCAAGGCCGCCATGCTGGCGCAGGCCGAGGTCTACTGCGACAGCCCGGCGCACCTGGATATCTGGCTTGATCGCGTCCGCAATGCCACCCCGGCGTCGGTGCGTGATGCCGCCGCCCGCTGGCTCGATGACGGTCGCTTCGTACTCACCGTGACCCCGTTCAACGAAGGCGAGATCGCAACCGAAGGCGCCGACCGCAGCCAGCCACCGGCGGTGCAGCCCGCCGATCCACTCAAACTGCCGCCGCTCGAGCATTTCACGCTTGCCAACGGGCTCGAGGTGGCATTCGCGCGGCGCGATACGGCGCCGGTGGTGCAGTTCAGTCTGCTGTTTCGCGGCGGCACAGCGGCGGACCAGCAACAATTGCCAGGCACCGCAGCACTCACCTTGCAGCTGCTGAACGAGGGCGCCGGGGATCGTGACGCTCTCGCCTTCGCCGCCGAGACCTCGCGCCTGGGTGCGGAGATCGGCGGCGGCAACAGTCTTGACCTGTCCTATGTGACGCTCAACGCACTGAGCTCGCGGCTGGACCCGAGCCTGGCGCTCTACGCCGATGTGCTGCGGCGTCCGCGGATGGCGGCCGACGACTTCGAGCGTCTGCGTGCCCGCACGCTGGCGGCCATTGCCCAGGAGCGCAGTGACCCCGCCAGCCTGGCCAGTCGTCACTACGCCGCACTGTTGTTCGGCGATGACCATCCCTACGCCATGGCCGGCCGTGGCCGCGGGACCGAGACCTCGGTCAACGCGATGACGCTGGACCAGCTGCAAGGCTACCGTCAGCACTGGCTGCGCCCCGACAACGCACAGCTGGTGGTGGTGGGCGACACCACCCGGGCGGCGCTCGAGCCACTGCTGAACGCGCATCTCGGCGACTGGATGCCGCCGGCCGCCCCCCGGCCGCCCTTGGAGGTGCCAGCAGTCGCGGCGCCGGCGCCGCAGGTGCTGTTGCTCGATCGGCCGGACGCCGAGCAGTCGTACCTGCTGGTGGCGACCTTGGCCCCCGCGCTCAGCAGCCCGCAATCGCTGGCGCTGGAGGTGGCCAACCATGCGGTGGGCGGCTCGTTCTCGGCCCGTCTCAACACCCGCCTGCGGGTCGAGCGCAACTGGAGCTATGGCGCTTACTCGGGAACCCGCACCAGTGCCGGTCAACGCGCCTGGGTCGCGACAGCGCCGGTGCAATCCGACAAGACCGCCGACGCCCTGCGCGACATGGTGTCGGTGCTGTCAGCACCGCTCGAAACGCGCCCGCTGACCGATGACGAGGTGGCCTTCGCCCGCAAGAGCCTGACGCTGGGACTGCCGGGCGACAACGAGACCACGGGCGAAATTGCCCAGTCGCTGATCTTTCCGTTGGCCTACGAGGTGGCGGAGGACTACTGGAACCGCTACGTACCGGCGATTCAGGCGGTAACGACGGCGCAAGCCAACGCGGCCTATGCGGCGCTGGGGTCACCGCGGCAGGCGATTTACGTGATCGTCGGTGATCTTGACCGTATCGAAGGTGGCGTCCGCGACGCTGCCGCTGCCCTGGGCCTGGGTCCGGTGCGGGTCGGTCCGGCGACGACGGCGGCGCCGTGACTGCTGTCGCCTCAGTCGATGCGGCCCAGCTCGCGCACGAACGTGTAGCGGGCGGGCTCCAGTACCAGCTTGCGCGCCGGCGTTTCGACATCGAGCTGGATCGCCGCCAACGGCAACTGCACGACGAAGAAGCCGGTCCCCAGCACGGTCGCCACCAGGCTGAGCGGCCGGACCACCACCAGGTCGGCCACCATCGCGGCTGCCGAGGGGCTGTCGTCGAGGGCACCGCTGCCCTGGGCTGTGGCGGCATGGGCCGACAGCATCAATCCAAAGCCCACGAGGGCAGTCATCAGGCGCATGTTCGGTCTCCAGAAAGCGTGGCCCGCAGCATAGTCGCCATGGCCAACAATTGCACAGCCGCATGAATACGCTGTATCTGGCAGCGGATCCGGTCGAGGCGCATCTGCTGCGGGACTACCTGGCGGCCCGCGGGATCGAGGTCGCGCTGCCCGATCTTCATGCCTGGGGGGGGCGCGGCGACCTGCCGGTGAACCTGTACCCGCGCCTGCTGCTGCGCGACGAGTCGCAACGGCCGGCAGCGCTGGCCGCGCTCGCGGAATGGGAACGGCCAGTGCACGATCGTGACGACTGGCGCTGTGCCTGCGGTGAAACCAGCCCAACGACATTCGAACGCTGCTGGGCCTGTGGCAACGAGCGGCCATCGCCATGATGCCCGCCGTGGTGCTGTACCAACCGGAAATCCCGCCCAACACCGGCAATATCATCCGTCTCTGCGCCAACACCGGGGCCACCCTGCATCTGGTGCACCCCCTGGGCTTTCGCACCGACGATCGCGCGCTGGCCCGTGCCGGACTCGACTACCACGAGCGCGCGATGATCCGCGAGCACGCTGACTGGTCGGCGTTTCGGTCGGCCTGCCCCGGCAGGCTACTGGCCTTCAGTACCCGCGGCCAGACCCGTCATGACCGGGTGCGCTATCAGCACGATGACCTGCTGCTGTTCGGGCCGGAGACGCGTGGGCTGCCGGACGCCCTGCTCGACCCGCTGCCGTCCGCCCAGCGCCTGTATTTGCCGATGCGGCCCGACAACCGCAGCCTGAATCTGTCGAACGCCGTCGCGGTGGCCGTGTTCACCGCCTGGGCACAACAGGATTTTGCCGGCGCCGCCCGCTGAAGGGGGTTCGCTGCCGCTACTCTTGCTCGGCGCGAGCCGGGCGCGTCGCCAGTCGGCGTACGCCTTCTACCGGTGTGATCTCACCACCAAGGATGGCGCAGACGGTTTCGGTGATCGGCATCTCGACGCCATGTCGCTGGGCCAGTCGCAGCACTTCCGGCGCCGCCTTGATGCCCTCGACCACCTGCCGTATTTCGGCGATGGCAGCGTCGACGCCAAGTCCTTTCGCCAACAGCAAGCCCATGCGCCGATTGCGCGACTGGTCGTCGGTGCAGGTCAGCACCAGATCGCCCATCCCCGACAACCCCATCAGCGTCTCCGGCCGGGCACCGAGCGCTTCGCCGAGGCGCATGATTTCCGCCAGCCCGCGGGTGATCAGGGCAGCGCGGGTATTGGCGCCAAGACGCAAGCCGTCAGCAATTCCAACGGCAATCGCCATGACGTTCTTGGCGGCCCCGCCGATCTCAACGCCCGGCAGGTCATCCGCGGTATAGGCGCGGAACCCGTCACCGTGCAGCTCCTGGGCAATCTTGTCGGCAAATGCAGCATGCGCCGAGGCCACCGTCACTGCGGTGGGCAGTCCCAACCCCAGCTCCTTGGCAAATGTCGGCCCGGAAATGACCGCCAGCGAGACCGCGGGGCCCAACACGTCCTCGATCACCTGATGCACCAGCCGACCGCTGCCGGGTTCCAGCCCCTTGCAGGCGCAGGCCACACCCTGCTCCGGGCGCAGCATCGGCTTGACCGCTTCGAGCATCGCCCGAAGCGCGTGGCTGGGGGTGGCGATGAGAATATCGGCCGCGCCGGCCAACGCGACATCCAACCCTTCAACGGCGGTCAACCGCAGGGGAAAATCACAGCCGGGCAGGTAGGCGGGATTCTCGCGGGCGGCCTGCATGGCAACCATGGCGGCCGCATCACGACCCCACAACAAGGTGTCGCTGCCCCGACGTGCCAGATGGATCGCGAGCGCGGTGCCGAAGGACCCGGCACCGAGCACCGCTACCGCGTGCGTAGGGGTGTTCGCCATCAGTGGGTGGTGGCAGGCGTCTCGGCCGCTGCGGACCCGGCCTGGCGCTTGCGCTGATGCTCAAGGAACAGGGCTTCGAAGTTGATCGGCTGCAGCAACAACTGCGGGAAACCGGCGCGCTGAACCAGATCGGCAATGGTCTCGCGCGCAAACGGAAAGATCAGCCCCGGACAATAACCGCCGAGGATGGCCGCGCGCTCAGCCGGCTTTTCAAAGCCCTTCACGGAAAACACACCGGCCTGATGCGCTTCGACGAGGAATGCAACGTCCTCACCCAGTTTCGCGGTCACGGTCAGGATCACCGTCACCTGGAAGGCGTCTTCTGGCAAGTCGTCGACCTTGGTGTTGACCTGAACATCGACTTCCGGCCGCCAGGCGCGGGTGAAGATGGTCGGCGCCTGAGGCACCTCGATGGAGGCATCCTTGACGTAAATCTTCTGCAACAGCACCTGCCGCCCTGCCGCGCTGGCGGGATCGATGGGCGGTACGGTTGGCTGAGTGGGATGGTCGGACATGTCAGGGCGAGGTTTGCAAAAGGGGGTCGAGGCCGCCGGCGCGTTCAAGCGCGGCGAGGTCGTCGAAGCCGCCGACATGGGTGTCGCCGACAAAAATCTGCGGCACCGTGCGGCGACCCGTGCGGGTCAACATCTCATCCCGCCGCGCCGCGTCTTCGTCGATCCGCACTTCCTCGGGGGTCACGCCCTTGCTTGCCAGCAGACGCTTGGCCATCTGACAGAAAGGACAGACACGGGTGGTGTACATCAGAACGGTTGGCATGGCGATTCTCTAACGTGCAGTGACCGGCAGGTTGGCACTCAGCCAGCCGTTGATACCGCCGCGCAGCGGGTAGACTTCCTGCAGGCCGGCCTGCTTCAGTTTCTGCGCCGCCGTGAGGCTGCTGCCCCCCAACGCGCAGTAGACAATCACGGGCCGTGCAGGATTCTTGCCAAGACGCCCCAGTTCGCTGTCGAGCTTGGTCAACGGCACGCTCTGGGCGTTCAGCAAGTGGCCTCGTTTGAAGTCCGCTGGTGGGCGAACGTCGAGCACCAGCGGGTCGCGGTCATTGATCATGCGCACAGCCTCCGACGCACTCAATCGCTTGCCCCCGGTGAGATTGCCATGGACCTCGTTGGCCACCAGCAGCAGGATGACCACGGCCAGGGCGACGAACAGCAACGGGTGGTTGCCGGCAAAGCTGAGCATTTGATCCATACGGGGACGCGGAAAGTGAGCGGACTCGGCATATGATTATCGCATGATCCGTCCTTTGGCCCTGACCCTCTGCCTGCTCGTGGCCGGCGCCGCCCTTGCCCAGGATGCCCGCAAGATCGCTGAGGCCGAGCGCGAGCTGGCCACGGTTCAGGCGCGAATCGAGTCCGTTGGCAGCGAGATCCGCGACGACCGCCGCAAACAGGATCGCCTGCAGCACGATCTGCAGGCCGCCGAGCAGGCCATTGCCGAAGCCACGGCACGGCTCAAGTCACTGGATCGACAGTTGGTGGAGCAGGCACGGTCTGTGGAGGCCAGCCGACAGGAGCAACATCAGGTAGCCGCCTCGGTGCGGGCGCAACAGACAGCGCTGGCCCGCCAGCTACGCGCTGCACATGTCATGGGGGATCGTCCGCAGACCCGGCTGCTTCTGAACCAGGATGACGCCCTCCAGTTGTCCAGGGTAATGACGTTTTTCGGCTACCTCAACGCGGCGCGAGCTGAACGCATCGCTGCCCTGCGCGATGAGATCGAGCGGCTGCGCACGGTCGAGGCCCGGCTCGATGCGGCCCGTCAGGCGCTGGCAGCCTCACGGACCGAACAGGCCTCCACGGTGGCACGGCTGGACCAGCGGCGTGGTGAGCGACGTGAAGCGGTGCGCGCACTCGAAGCCCGTATCCGCGACCGCGGGCAGGCGCTGAAACAGTTGCAACGGGACGAAGCGGCCGTCCAGAAACTGCTGGCGTCGCTGACCGACATTCTCGCCGACATCCCCATCAACATCGGCAAGAACACGCCGTTTGCCCAGTCCCGCGGCAAGCTGGTGCCGCCGGTGCGTGGCAAGGTCCTGGCGGCATATGGTCAGGCCAAGGGGGGAACCGGCCTGCGCTGGAAAGGCCAATGGCTGGCCGCCACCAGCGGCAGCACGGTGCGCGCCGCCGCCAGCGGCCGGGTGGCCTACGTCGGCTGGATGCACCGCTACGGGCTGATGGTGATCCTGGAACACGATGGCGGCTATTACACCCTCTATGGCCACGCCGACGCTGCCGATGTCCGCCTCGGGCAGTGGGTACAGGCCGGCGACCGCATTGCCCGTGCCGGCACCAGCGGCGGACACCGGGACAGCGGCGTCTACTTCGAGGTTCGCAAGGGCAAGAATGCGATCGACCCCAGGCCCTGGCTGTCGCGATAAGCGGGGCGCCCGGGCCTGCCGGGATGCCTGTGGTATCTTCAAATGCTTCCGGGCTCTGGCCCCATCCTCAACGTCTACCGGACTTTCTTCCATGTCCCTGCTCTCCCGTACCTCGCTCGCTCTGGCGGCGGGTGTCCTGCTCGGTACCGGGCTCTCACTGACCCATGGTGTGCTCGCTGATCGCGGCACTGCGGGGACAGAAACACTGCCGCTGCAGGATCTCCAGACCTTCGTCGAGATCCTCAACCGGGTGAAGACCGAGTACGTCGAGGAAGTCGACGACAAAACCCTGCTTGAGAATGCGGTGCGCGGCATGCTCACCGGTCTCGATCCGCACTCGGCTTTCCTCGATGCCGATGAGTTCAAGGACATGGGTATTGCCACCAGCGGCAAGTTCGGCGGTCTCGGGATCGAGGTGCAGATGTACAACGGCTTCGTCCGCGTGGTGTCACCGATCGACGATACGCCCGCTGCCCGCGCCGGGGTACAACCGGGGGATCTCATCGTCAAGATCGACGACAAGCCGGTGAAAGGCATGGAGCTTTCAGAAGCAGTGGATCTGATGCGCGGTGAGCCCGGCACCCAGATCAAGCTGGTGATCGCCCGTGAAAACGTACCGCAGCCGGTCAACATCGAGTTGACCCGTGACATCATCAAGGTGACCAGTGTCCGCGGTCGCCTGCTGGCGCCCGAACTGGGCTACGTCAGGATCAGCAGCTTCACCACCGAAACCGGCCGCTCTCTCAACTCCACGCTGAAAACGCTGGCAGGCGAGGTCAAGGGTGGCCGTCTGTCCGGGCTCGTACTCGATCTTCGCAACAACCCTGGCGGGGTGCTGGATGCCGCGGTACAGGTCTCCGATGCGTTCCTCGACAAGGGGCCTGTGGTGTCGATCCGTGGCCGTGATCCGCAAAGCGGCCGCGAATTCAATGCCGAGCCGGGCGATGCTCTGGAGGGCGCACCGATTGTGGTGATGATCAACGCCGGATCCGCCAGCGCTTCGGAGATCGTCGCCGGTGCGCTCCAGGATCAGCGCCGCGCGATCATTGTTGGCACCAAGAGCTTCGGCAAGGGCTCGGTCCAAACCATCATGCCACTGACCGACGCTTCGGCCATCAAGCTCACCACGGCGCGCTACTACACCCCATCGGGCCGCAGCATCCAGGCGGACGGCATCGAGCCCGACGTCACCATCCGACCGCTCAAGGTGGCCGAGAACCAGGATGAGGGCTTCACCCCGATCACCGAGGCCGACCTGCGCGGTAGCCTGAAGAACGAGAACGGGGACAACGGCAAGGCCGACGATGCGGCATTTGTCGAGGAAGAGGCCCTGGCCGAACGCGACTATGCCCTGTACGAGGCGCTGAACCTGCTCAAGGGCCTGGTCGTATCCCGCCGCTGACCTGAGGCGCCCCGGGGGGCCGCGCTACCACTCGATCAGCGCGGCACCCCAGGTCATGCCACCACCCACGGCTTCCAACAGCACCCGCTGTCCGCGCTGGATCCGGCCGTCGCGCACCGCAACGTCGAGTGCCAGCGGCACCGAGGCCGCCGACGTGTTGCCCTGGTGCGACAAGGCAATCACCACCCGCTCGCGGGGCAGCCCGAGCTTGTCCGCGGTCGCCAGAATGATGCGTTCATTGGCCTGATGCGGGACCAGCCAGTCGATGTCGGCACCGGTAAGCCCGTTGGCCTTGAGCACCTCGTGACAGACGGATTCCAATGCCCGCACGGCAAAGCGGAATACCGCCTGTCCGTCCATGTGGACCACCGCGTGTGACTGCATCTTGCCATCGGTGAGGTGGCCGGGCACCTGCAGAATGTGCGCCTGACTGCCATCGGAATGCAGATGCGTTGAGCGGATGCCGGGATGCTCACTGCGGCCCAGCACGACCGCGCCGGCTCCATCGCCGAACAGCACGCAGGTACGCCGGTCGCTCCAGTCGAGCAGCCGCGAAAAGACCTCTGCCCCGACCACCAGTGCATGCCGGGCCTGGCCACTGGCGACAAATTTGTCGGCCACCGCCAGGGCGTACAAAAAGCCGGTGCAGACCGCCTGGACGTCGAACGCCGCACCGCGCGTCCCCAGCCGTGCTTGCAGCAGACAGCCGGTGGACGGAAACACCATGTCCGGTGTGGTGGTGGCACAGACGATCAGATCGATATCCTGTGGCTGCAAGCCGGCGGCTTCGATCGCCCGCGCGGCCGCCACGGCCGCAAGATCGACGGTGCCCTCCCCGTCAGCGGCAACATGCCGGGAGCGGATCCCGGTCCGGGCGAATATCCACGCATCGGAAGTCTCGATGCGGGACTCCAGTTCCGTATTGTGCACCTGTCGTACCGGCAGGTAGCTGCCCGTACCGAGCACGCGTGACCACATCATGCTCAACTCCGTCGCAGGGCGCGCCAGGCGGCGCCCAGGGACAACAACAGCAGCAAAGGCAACGGCCACACCGGCAGCCGACCCTCCACCACCGGCGATGCCAGCAGACAGGCCGCCAGCAGCGCACTGCCGGCGGCGATCATCCAGCGATTACGACGGCCATTCCCGTCGATGGCGAGCAACAAGGCCTGCTGCTGACGGACGGCCGCCGCCCCACCGAGGCCTTCACCCCGCTCCAGACTGCGCAGGCTGCGCTCGACCAGCAGCGGCAACGATTGCGTCAGCAGCGGCAACTGGTAGCGCGCCTTTTCGATCAACGCCGCCGGCCCCAGTCGCACCCGCATCCATTCTTCCATGATCGGCTTGGCGGTCTTCCACAGGTCCAGTTCGTCGTATAGCTGGCGTCCGAGGCCTTCGACCTGTAGCAAGGTCTTCTGCAGCAACACCAATTGCGGTTGCACTTGATAGTTGAAGCGACGGGCGATCTGGAACAGTCGCAGCAGGAAAAAGCCGAAGGAGATGTCCTTCAACGGACGCTGGAAAATCGGTTCGCAAACGGTGCGGATGGCCGCCTCGAAAGCCTCCACCCGGGTCTCCGCCGGGATCCATTCACTTTCCACATGCAGCTCGGCGATCCGTCGGTAGTCGCGGTTGAAGAAGGCGAGAAAGTTCTCGGCGAGATACCGCTGATCCTGTGGCGTCAGGGTGCCGACAATACCGAAGTCCACCGCCAGATAACTCGGATGAGCAGGATCTGCAGCATCGACAAAGATGTTGCCCGGGTGCATGTCGGCGTGGAAGAAATTGTCGCGGAAGGTCTGCTTGAAGAAGATCTCGACCCCGCGTTCCGCCAACACCTGGAAGTCCACTCCGAGCGCCCGCAGTCGGTCCAGCTCGCGGATCGAGATGCCACCGATGCGCTCCATCACCAGCACGTCGGGGCGGGTGAACTCCCAGAACACCACCGGATGGTAGATCAGTGGACTCCCCAGCCAGTTGCGGCGCAACTGGCTGCAGTTGGCGCCTTCCCGCATCAGGTCCAGCTCGTCAATCAGAATGGTTTCGAACTCGGCCACCACCGCCCGAGGCCGCACCCGTCGCGCTAGCGGTGACAGACGCTCGGCCCAGGTCGCCAGCGTGTACAGGAGGGCGATGTCCTTGCGTACGGCTGCCTCGATGTCCGGACGGATGATCTTCACCACCACCTCGATCCCCGGCGACCCGCCGTCGCCATGCAAACGGGCGCCGTGGACCTGGGCCACCGAGGCGGCCGCAATCGGCGTGTCGTCAAAGGCCGCAAACAGCTCCGACACCGGCTTGCCCAGCGAGCGCTCGACGATGGCGCGCGCCTGCTCCGACGGGAACGGCGGTACCCGGTCCTGCAGCTTGGCGAGCTCCAGCGCGATGTCCGGCGGCACGATATCCGGGCGCGTCGACAGTGCCTGGCCGAACTTGATGAACACCGGACCCAGGTGCTCCAGCGCCAGGCGCAGGCGTTCGCCGCGCGGTCGTGGGTCACGCGATGGCTTGCCACCGTAGAACTCGCGCAGGCCGAAGCGCCGCAGGGTTGCGTGGATATGCCAGAGCCGGCTGATCGAACTCATCGTCCGGCTCCGGTCGATTCCAGCCGACGCAGCCGCGCCTCAAGACGATCAACGCCATCGCGCAGCAGATCCACGTGGTCCATCCAGTCCTCCACATCCGGGCGACGGGCGAGGTCGTAGGTTTCTTCCCGCAGATACTCCGCCGTATTCGTCCCCAGGGTCTGCGCAGTCCGCCGGCCCCAGCCCAACAGGCCCTGCAGGACTCGGCTGGCACGGTGGGCAGCGCCGTCACCCAGCCAGGGCGCCAACCATTCCTCGATGTCGACGCCAACGCCACCCACCATGGCAGCGAAGCGGCGTAACAATTCGGCGTCACCGCGCACGCTCAACCCTTGCGCCGAGAACGGTAGCCCACGGGCCATTTCGGCGGCCCGCAGCCCCAGCTGGACCAGGCTGCCGCTGAGCTCGGCATCGGTATCGGGCGTGCGTTCGTCGGCGCCCACTCGCACCGTGCCCGGCAAACATTCGAAGACGAACCGCCACTGCAGGGGCGTGATCTCGAGACCGATGCGACGGCCGCGCAGCCGCTCCAGTTCGGCCAGCGCGGCCGGTTCGAGACGCAGGTAACGGTTGAGGGCGACCTCCAGCGCGGCCGCCAGCGGCGGCGGTGTCATTCGAGACGATACCCGCGGTGGACGGCGACGATGCCGCCGGTGAGGTTGTAGACCTGAACCCGTGCCAGTCCGGCATTTTCCATCATGCCCTTGAGGGTGTCCTGATCAGGGTGCATGCGGATCGATTCGGCCAGATAGCGATAGGACTCAGCATCATTGGCGACCAGTTGCCCCATCCACGGCAGGATCTTGAATGAGTACTGGTCGTACACCTTCGACAGCGGCGCCAGCAGGGGCTTGGAGAACTCCAGCACGATCAGTCGGCCACCGACTTTCAGGCAGCGCGTCATCGAGCGCAGCGCGGCATCCTTGTCGGTGACATTGCGAAGCCCGAAACCGATGGTGATGCAGTCGAAGCTGCCCTCGGCGAACGGCAGACACTCGGCGTTGGCCTGCGCCACTGGTACCCGCACCAATCCATCGTCCAGCAGCCGCGAGCGCCCTTCACCGAGCATCGCCGCATTGATGTCGGACAGCACCACCAGGCCGGACTCGCCGGTCTGCCGGGCGAACGCGCGGGCGAGGTCACCGGTGCCCCCGGCGACATCGAGCACCCGCTCACCGCGGCGGACGCCGGCAAGATCAATGACGAAGCGTTTCCAGACGCGATGGATGCCCAGCGACATCAGATCATTCATGACGTCGTACTTGCGGGCAACGGAGGTGAACACCCCGGCCACACGCCCCTGCTTTTCACCCACCGGCACCTGCTGGAACCCGAAATGGGTGGTGGTGTCGCGTTCGCCTGCCATGACCGCCCTGGATAGAACCGAAGCCGCATTGTAGCCGCCCCACCGGGACGACCACCCGATCATCCGTCAGGGCCCGGACGCAGGGCGCGCAGGGTGATCACATCGCGGTCGCGCGACATCCCGGCTGCTGCAAGCCGATCAAGGTAGCGGGCCCATAGGGTCTCGTACTCGCGAGCCAGGCGGTCCAGCACATCCCAGCTGAACAAACCACTGTCGTGACCATCGTCGAACACCAGCCGCACCGCGTAATGACCGACCGGCTCGATGCGATCAAGCCCCACCGCCCGCCGGCCACCGACCAGCAAGGGCTCGCTGCGACCGTGGCCCCACAGTTCAGCGCTCGGCGAGTACACCCGCAGAAATTCGAACGGCAAAGCCACCACACGGTCATCGGAAAAGGTCACCTCCAACACCCGCAGGCTACGACGGGCCTTCAGGCCGGTGATGCGCATCAAAGGATGTAGCGGGACAGGTCCTGATCGTCCGCCAGAGCCGCCAGCCGCTGGTTGACGTAATCAGCGTCAATGACGACCGCATCCTGCTGCTGGTCCGGCGCCTCGAACGCCAGGGCCTCCATCAGGCGCTCCATCACCGTATGCAGGCGGCGGGCACCGATGTTCTCGGTGCTCTCGTTGACCTGCCAGGCGATCTCGGCAAGGCGACGAACACCATCCTCGGTGAAACTGACGGTCAAGCCCTCCGTGGCCATCAGCGCCTTGTACTGCTCGGTCAAGGCGTAGTCGGGTTCGGTGAGGATGCGGACGAAATCTTCTGTCTTCAGCGCTTCCAGCTCGACCCGGATCGGCAGGCGTCCCTGCAGCTCCGGGACCAGGTCCGAGGGCTTGGCCAGGTGGAAGGCGCCACTGGCGATGAACAGGATGTGATCGGTCTTCAGCGAGCCGTGCTTGGTGGTGATGGTGCTGCCCTCGATCAGCGGCAGCAGGTCCCGCTGCACCCCTTCGCGCGAGACGTCGGCGCCGTAGGCTTCGCCCCGTTTGCAGACCTTGTCGATCTCATCGAGAAACACGATGCCATGCTCCTCCACCCGCTGGATCGCGGTGCTGCGGATGGCCTCCTCATCGACCAGCTTGGCGGCTTCCTCGTCGATCAGCTGGCGCAGGGCATCGCGGATCTTCATCTTCTTGGTCTTCGGTTTGCCGCCACCCAGATTCGAGAACATCGACTGCAGCTGCTGCGTCATGTCCTCCATGCCCGGCGGCCCCATCAACTGGACGTTGGGCGAGAGCCCGCTCAGTTTGATCTCGATCTCCTTGTCATCCAGCCGCCCTTCGCGAAGCTGCTTACGGAAAACCTGCCGAGCTGCACTGCTTTCACTCTGGCGCGTACTGGATGCCTCGCCGAAATCCTGCGGTGGGGGGAGCAGTACATCCAGCACTCGCTCTTCGGCCGCAGCCTCGGCACCGGCGCGCTGGGCCCGCATCGCCTGCTCGCGCGTGTCCTTGATCGCGATGTCGACGAGGTCGCGGATGATGGAATCGACATCCTTGCCGACATAACCAACTTCGGTGAACTTGGTCGCCTCGACCTTGATGAAGGGTGCATTGGCAAGCTTCGCCAAGCGCCGGGCGATTTCGGTCTTGCCGACGCCGGTGGGGCCGATCATGAGAATGTTCTTGGGCGAAATCTCGGCGCGCATCGGCCCTTCCACCCGTGACCGCCGCCAACGGTTGCGCAAGGCGACCGCCACCGCCCGCTTGGCGTCGGCCTGGCCGATGATGTGCTTGTCGAGCTCGCCGACGATCTCACGGGGGGTCATGACGGTACCGGTGCCGGTGTCGACGCTCATTCGAAGCTCTCGAGGGTCAGCGAGTGATTGGTGTAAATGCAGATGTCTGCCGCGATATGCATGGCCTTCTCGACGATCTCGCGGGCGCCCAGATCGGTGGCTTCGACCAGCGCACGCGCTGCTGCCTGCGCATAACTGCCACCCGACCCGATCGCCATCACCCCGTGCGGCTCGGGTTCCATGACGTCGCCGTTGCCGGTGATCATCAGGGCCGTTTCGCGGTCCGCCACCAGCAACAGGGCTTCCAGCCGTCGCAGGGCACGGTCGGTCCGCCAGTCCTTGGCCAGTTCCACTGCAGCGCGGGTGAGCTGCCCGCCATGCTGTTCCAGCTTTGCCTCGAACCGTTCGAACAGGGTGAAGGCATCCGCCGTCCCCCCGGCGAACCCGGCGATGACCTGGTCGTGATAGAGCCTGCGCACCTTGCGCGCGTTGCCCTTGATGCAGGTATTGCCCATGGAGACCTGACCATCACCGCCGATGGCGATCTTGCCGTCCTTGCGGACACAGAGAATGGTGGTGCCGTCAAACTGCTTCATGATCAAAGGTGCCCCGGCACCGAGGGATGCGTGCGTTCATGCCTCCAGAGTGGGGACAGCCACGCCGGCTTTCAAGCGTCGCCCTCGTCTGCCGGGCGCTTTCGTGCCCGGGGGTGCGTACGGTCATAGACCTCCGCCAGCCGGCGGAAGTCGACCTGGGTGTAGATCTGGGTAGTGGCGAGGTTGGCATGACCGAGCAGTTCCTGGACGGCCCGCAAGTCACCGGCATCTTCGAGCAGGTGGGTGGCGAAGGCATGCCGCAGGCGATGCGGGTGCAGATGACTGCCGAGGCCGCTGCGTGTCGCCCAGGCCTTCAGCGCCTGCGCGATCCCGGTGCGCGACAACCGGCCACCGCGCGGGTTGAGGAACAACGCCGGTTCCGGCCCGCGCAGCCACTGCTGGCGCAGTGGCAGCCAGGCGTCCAAGGCCGACCGCGCCTTGCGACCGAGCCAGACCAGCCGCTCCTTGCGGCCCTTGCCGACAATCCGCAGTTCGGTCTGACCGTCGGCCACCGCCGCCACGTCGAGGGTCTGCAACTCGGCCAGCCGCAACCCGGTGCTGTAGAACAGCTCGACCAGGGCCAGGTCGCGAAGTGCGCGCGTGCCCTCGGCTGGCTGGTCCAGCGCCTGCCCCAACACCTCGGCATCGATGACCTGCGGCAACTTGCGCCGGTGTCGCGGCGCGCGCACGCCGACCGCCGGGTTGCGATCGCCGAGACCGCGCTGCAGCCGATGCCGATAGAAGCCCCGCAATGACGACAGGTATCGCTGCAGGCTGACCGGCTGGTGACCGTCGCGGTGCAAGCGCATCATCCAGGCCCGGACCTGGTGAACGGTGACGGCCTCGGGTTCGAGCGTCTGCGCCCGGGCACAGTGGTCGACAAACCCCGCAAGGTCGCGCCGGGTCGCCTCGACGGTGTGCGGTGACAGCCGGCGCTCGTCGGTCAGTACCGCCAGGTACTCGGCCACGGCGCGCCCGAACGGCGAGGTCGCGGCTTCCATCCGCCTACCCCAGGCGGGCGCGCACGGCCGCCGCCACCAGCTCCGCGATCATCTCCAGGAACAGCTTGCCCTGGCGTGGCTGGAAGCGTTCCGGGTCGCGCGAACCGAACGCCAGCATGCCGAGATATTTCTCTTTCTCCAGCGGCACCACCGCCGCCGACTGCAATGTCTCCTCGGCCCGCGGGAACAGCAGCCGGGCGCGGGCCTCGGTGATCGGTCCGCATTCGATCAGACGGGTGCGAAAGAAATTCTCGAAGGCCTTGGCGACCTTGCCCTCGGCCTCGATGGGGGTCAGCCCATCAATATCCGAGCGCTTGTAGTACGCGTTGTTGAGGCCGATGAACACTTCGTCGATATCAAAGTCTTCACGCAACACCTGGCGCAGGCCCGCCACCACCGCGGCCAGCGAGGGGGCGCGGATCAGGGTGCGTGCCAGCCGATGAACGTTGCCGGCCCGACCTTCGTTGTCGCGGGCGGCATCAGTCAGACGTGACAGCCGCGACTCCAGCCTTTCGTTGCGTGCGCGCAGCAGGTCCACCTGGCGTTCCATCAACGATACGGCCGAGCCGGCGCGATGCCGCAACTCCAGCGTTTCCAGCACCTCCGGATGCCGGCTCAACAGGTCCGGATGGCGGGTCAGAAAGGCCAGCACGGCGCCCTCGTCGACGGCCGCTGCCACAACCTCGTCGGCATCGTTGTTCTCGTTGGGGCTCCCCGCTTCACTCACAGCAACTCTCCTTGAAAAACGGTTTCGACCGGTCCGGTGAGCCAGACCGGTGCATCCCCACCGGCCCAGTCCACGCGCAGGGTGCCACCGGGCACGGTCAACTGCACCGACGGACCGAACCAGCCCCGGCGCTGCCCGGCGACCGCAGCCGCACAGGCACCGCTGCCGCAGGCCAGCGTCTCGCCGGCGCCACGCTCGAACACCCGCAAGCGGCCGGCATCGGGCGCGGTCACCTGCAGAAACCCGACGTTCACCGACTGCGGAAACACGGGCAGCGCCTGCAATGCCGGCCCCAATATGGTGACCGGCGCCTGATCGACATCGTCGACCCGGATCACCGCATGCGGGTTGCCCATCGACAGCGCATCGAATGCCACGGCGCCGAAATCGGGCAGGTCCACTGCATAGGGCATGCCGAGGGCGATGGGGACCTGTTCGGGCGCGAACATCGGCGCGCCGAGGTTCGCCCGCACCTGGCCATCGGAGAGGTGCTCCAGTTCCAGCACCCGGGTCTGGGTCCGCACCCGCAGATGATCCTTGGTCGACAGGCCCTGCGCCCGGACAAACACAGCCAGACAGCGCGCGCCGTTGCCGCACTGCCCCACCTCGGAGCCATCGGCGTTGAAGATGCGGTAATCGAAGTCGACATCCGGCTGGCCGGGGGCCTCCACCACCAGCACCTGATCGCAACCGACGCCATAGCGGCGGTCGGTCAGCCGCCGCAACAGACGGGCATCCGGCACGAACGGCGCGCGGGTGGCGTCGATGACAACGAAGTCATTGCCGGCACCGTGCATCTTGCTGAATCGCAGCGTCATCCGGCCATTCTATTGGCCGTCCCGACAAAAACCCACCATTGCGGGTCCGGTCAAATCGCGGGCAACCACGCCAGGATGCGATCCGCCAGCAATTCGCCGGCATCTTCCTGGATGAAATGGCCGGCGCCGCGAAGGATGTCGTGCGGTTGCCCGCGCGCGCCGGGGATCTGTGCCTGCAGCAGACGGTCGGCGCCGCGCATGATCAGGTCCCCGGCCCCGAACAGGGTCAGCGTGGGCTTGTGCCACCGTGCCAGCGCGTCCCAGCTGGCGCGATTGGCTGGCACCGCGGGGTCGGCAGGGGTGGTCGGCACCAGCCGCGGAAACGCGCGCGCAGCCGCCAGATAGTCCACGCTGGGAAACGGCGCATCGTAGGCGGCGCGCACCGCGGGGTCGACCCGCCGCAGGCAACCCGCCTGAACGATCCGCCCCACTGGAAACCACGGGCTGTGCAGGGCGAAGGCCCGCCACAGGCGGAATGCCAGTGGCACCGGCTGCTGGGCGGTGGGAAGAAAACCGTTGGCAATCACCAGTCGCGTGAAACGCG
The DNA here is from genome assembly GCF_016918765.2 of Flagellatimonas centrodinii. Classification (GTDB taxonomy): domain Bacteria; phylum Pseudomonadota; class Gammaproteobacteria; order Nevskiales; family Nevskiaceae; genus Polycyclovorans; species Polycyclovorans centrodinii. Next base: position 1,848,142 of record NZ_CP092104.1, on the reverse strand, counting down.
ATTCCTCCAGCGGCGCGATACGCAGACCCAGCAGCGACCCCCAGTCCTGGCAGACCAGGGTGACATCCCGCAGGTCGAGTCGCGCGAGGAAGCCGCGCAGCCAGTCGGCGTGGCGCTGATAGCTGTAGTCACCGAGATCGGGCAGCTTGTCGGAGCGCCCGAAGCCGATCAGGTCCGGCGCCACGGCGCGGTAGCCGGCTGCTGCGAAGCGCGGAATCATCTTGCGATACAGGTAGCTCCAGGTCGGCTCGCCATGCAGCATCAGCACCACGGGCGCCGCCGCCGGGCCCTCGTCGACGTAGTGCATGCGCAGTCCGTCAAGATCGACGTAGTGCGGCTCGAACGGAAAATCCGGCAAGCCCTCGAAGCAGGCGTCGGGGGTTCTCAGAACGCGCATGGCGCTTCTCCTGGCGTGGGGCCTCTGACTCGCGGAGCCCGCATTATGCGCAGCCTGCGGGCTTTTGACCGGCTCAGGGGCCCATGCTACAACCGGCGCAACTCTCGCGAACGATGGCAAGGAGCAGCTGGGTGAAAGTGCTGGCGGCGGATATCGGCTTCGGTTACACCAAGGCCACGGACGGGCGGCAGTTCCAGACCTTCAAGTCGGTTCTGGGTGAGCCGAATGAAGCACAGTTCACCGACGTGCTGGTGGCCGGCCAGAAATCGCCGCCACGGCATTTCATCGTCGGCGACGAAGCTTACTTCGTCGGGGATCTTGCGGAGACCCAGTCACGGGGCCGTCATTTCACCCTGGACCCCCAGCAGTTCCTGTCGAAGTACGCCAAGCAACTGGCGCTGGCCGCACTGGCGCCGATGGTGCCGGACGGCGAGCCGGTCCGCCTGGTGACCGGGCTCCCGATCAGCTTTTTCCGCCGCTACCGTGAGGCCATTACCGCACTGCTCCGCGGTCGTCATGCGCTGACCATGGTCCACGCCGATGGCAAGCGCGAGGACAAGCAGGTCTACATCGATCAGGTCCGGGTGATCCCGCAACCCTTCGGCAGCCTCTTCAACCTGATGTTGAACGACCTCGGCAAGGCGGCCTCACAGCGCTTCGTTTCCCAGAAGATCGGCATTGTCGATGTCGGCTTTCGAACCGCCGACTTCACCATCAGCGACCGCACCCGCTATTCCGAACGCGGCAGTCTGTCGACCGATGCCGGCATCTCCACCGCCTACGCGCAGGTGGCAGCGCATTTGCAGGAGCGCTCGGGCATCACCGTCGAGCTGTTCCGTCTGTACGAAGCGGTCAGCCGCGGCAGTATCAAGATCAAGGGCAAGACCCACGACGTCAAACCGGTGGTACAGCAGGCGTTCCAGCAACTGGCGCAGCGCATTGCCACCGATGTCAATCGCCAGTGGGCTGACGACTGGGATATCGACGCCATCGTCATTACCGGCGGTGGCGGCCAGGTGCTGGCGCCGTTTCTCGCTGCCCAGCTGGAGGGCGAGGTGCTGCCGGTCCCGACCGACAGCGACGCCCGGCTCACCAATGTCACCGGCTACTACAAGTACGGCGTGCACCTTTGGGGCGAGAGCGCCCCATCGGCCACCCCCGGGTCAGCGCCCGGCGGCTGATTTGCGGCGGGGCGTCGTGGCACGCCGCGCAGGCTTGCGCTTGAGCCCGGCCAGCTGTTCGAGGGTGTCGAGCTCCTCGCCCATATACACCGCCAGGCGCTGCATGTGCGGCAGGGTGTCGCGACAGCCGGTGAGACCGACATTGAACTGGCCGGCGTAGCTGACCACCGTGATGTTCAGCCCCTGACCGTGTGACAACAGCGACACCGGGTACATCTGCTCCAGCCGCGCGCCATTGAAGTACAACGGCTCGGTGGGGCCCGGCACGTTGGAAATGGTCACGTTGAACATGGGTCGCGTCTTGCCGCCCAGACCCGCCAGCAATTGCAGGATGAACGGCGCCATGAACAAGGCGGTGTAGTTTTCCAGCCCCGCCTTCGGCAGCTGCTGCAGGTGCTGTTTGGCCACCTCGGTGGAGCGATGGATGGAGTGCAGGCGGGTGAGCGGGTCGGCCAGATGGGTATTGAGATTGGCGATGATGAAGCTGATGGCATTGCCGGTTTCATCATCATCGGCCGGGCGAATCGACACCGGTATCCCAGCCGTCAGCGGCTGCTCGGGCAAGGCCTGAATCTCGTCGAGGTAGCGCCGCATGGCGCCCGCACAGAGGCCGAGGAAGACATCATTGACGGTCACCCCGACGGCCTTGGCGACCGCCTTGACCCGGTCCAGCGGGTAGTACTGGGTGGCAAAGCGGCGTTGTCCCGACACCCGCCGGTTGAGGATGGACGCCGGGCCGCTGAACGGCAATGCCTCGGCTGAATTGGCCCGCTTGAAGTGCTCGGTCACCAATCGTCCTAGCGCCTTGCCGACCTGCGGCGCGGTCTCGAACTGCTGTCGTACCGCCTGTTTCAGCATCTGCATCAGCGGTCCGCGCGGCGTCGGGGTGCGGGTCCGCGGGCCACGACCGATCGCCCACGGCGGCGGCAGCGCGGAGGCCTTGGGATCCGGCACCATCATTTTCTGCAGCATGCGCATGCCGCCGACGCCATCGACCAGCGAGTGATGCATCTTCATGTACAGCGCAAAGCGCCCGTGCTCCAGCCCTTCGATGATGTGGGCTTCCCACAGCGGACGGTTGAAATCCATTGGGTGCGAGTGCAACCGCGAGATCAGGACCCCCAGCTCGCGTTCGCCACCCGGCCGCGGCAGCGCCGAATGCCGCAGGTGGTAATCGAGATCGATCTTGTAGGCGGTTTCCCAGGTCGGCAGGACCCCCTTGAGCCCAGGGTTCTTCAATCGCTGGTTGAACGGCGCGGCGAAGCTCGGGGTATCCCGAAGGTGTTCGAACAGCGTGTTGATGAAGCCTTCGGGCGCGTCCGCCGGCAACGAGAAGATCGCCAGACACCCGACGTGCATCGGTGTCTCCGTGGTGTCGACGTACAGCCACGCGGCGTCCAGCGGCTTCAGCATGGTCATGATCGCTCCCCTCATGTAATGGACATTTTCCCGACAGTGTAGCCCTCGAGACGCCGGGCTTGGGCTTCTGCCCGTCATGGCCCTATACTCGAACAATCGTTTGATTAGAAGTCGAGGAGCCAGCCATGAACACCGCCGTCTCGTACCTGCCGAACGCGGGTTCCGCCAACCTGTCGGATATCCGCCGGGTTTTTGATCGTCAGCGTGAGACCGCCCTGCGGCTGCGCACCTCCACCGCGGCCGAGCGGATCGCCCGCCTGAAACGGCTCAAGGCGGTGGTTCAGGCGCACAGCGAAGCCCTATACGAAGCCGGATACCAGGACTTCAAGAAGCCGCCGATCGAGGTCGATCTCACCGAGATCATGCCGATCGTTGCCGAAATCAATGACGCCGTCCGCCACATCCGCAAGTGGATGAAGCCCCAAGGCGTTTGGCCGACCCGGATGATGATGGGGACCAAGAGCTGGGTCCGCTACGAGCCCAAGGGCCGGACGCTGATCATCTCGCCCTGGAATTATCCGGTGAACCTGAGCCTGGGGCCCCTGGTCTCGGCGATTGCTGCCGGCAACACGGCCATCATCAAGCCTTCGGAAATGACGCCGCACGCTGCCGCGGTGATCAGCAAGATCGTTCGTGAGGTCTTTCCGGAAGATGAAGTCGCCGTCTTCGAGGGCGAAGTGGAAGTCTCGACCGAGCTGCTCAGTCTGCCGTTCGATCACATCTTCTTCACCGGCTCGCCGGCTGTTGGCAAGATCGTGATGGCTGCCGCCGCCAAGCACCTGACCAGCGTCACGCTTGAGCTGGGGGGCAAGTCGCCGACCATCGTCGATTCCAGTGCCGACCTCAAACTGGCCGCGCGCACCATTCTCTGGGGCAAGTACACCAACAATGGTCAGACCTGCATTGCCCCCGACCACATCTACGTCCACGAGTCGGTGAAGGACGCGTTCGTCCAGGCCTGCGTCGAGGTGATCAACAGCACCTACGGCGCCGATGCCGCAGCGCAGAAAGCCAGCCCCTTCCTCGCACGTGTGGTCAACAGCCGGCATACCGGTCGCATCAAGAGCCTGCTCGATGATGCGGTGGAACGTGGCGCCCGAACCCTGTGTGGCGGTGATGTCGACGTCGACGACTGCTATGTCGCCCCGACCCTGCTGGATGGCATCCCCGATGACGCCAAGATCATGAGCGAGGAGATTTTCGGGCCACTGCTGCCGATCATCGGCTACCGCTCGCTGGACGAGGTGATCGCCCGCATCAACGCCGACCAGAAACCGCTGGCGCTGTACGTCTGGAGCAAGACCGAGGCGAACATTGACAAGGTCATCGAGAACACCAGTTCCGGTGGCGCCTGCATCAACCATGCGGTGGTGCACTTCCTGCACATGAACCTGCCGTTCGGTGGCGTCAACAATTCCGGCATCGGCTCCGGTCATGGCCATTTCGGCTTCAAGGCTTTCTCGCACGAACGGGCCATCGTCCGCACCCGCTTCATGATGGCGCGGATGTTCTTCCCGCCGTATACCGAGACCTCACGCAAGCTGGTAAAGATCGTGATGAAGACCTCGATCTGATCCACCAGCGTTATTGCAAAGGCCGGGCACTGCCCGGCCTTTTTTGTGGACAGCGCGGGACGCGACCGCCGCATCGGGCATGGCCCCGCGACAAATGTCACACTACCGCCACAACGCGAGTGTCCGCCCGAGCGGACCCGGCAACACACTCTGGAGGAGCACCATGTATCGTCAACTCGTTGGCATCGGCCTGCTGGCGGCCATCCTCAGCGCCTGCGGCGGCGACACCACCGCCATCGACAACCTGGGGCAGAACGGTGAGGGCGGCGACATCCGCGTCAGCATCACCCGCACCACCTACGGCGTACCGCACATCAAGGCAGACGACTACGAAAGCCTGGGGTACGGCAACGGCTATGTGCAGGCACAGGACAACCTCTGTCTGCTGCTCGACGAATATCTCACCTTGCGCGGGGAACGCGCCCGCTACTTTGGCCCGGACGGCACCCACACCATCTTTGCCAACGATTCGGTGGCCAACAACGTCGATAGCGATTTTTTCTGGAAATTGGTGGCACGCGAGCAGGCCATCGCACCGCTGCGCGATGCCCTCGACCCCGACCCGCGCGCTGGCACCGAAGGTTTCGTGCGCGGCTTCAACCGCTACCTCGCCGAACTGCAGGATGGACAGCATCCAGGCCGGCATGCGGCCTGTGCGCAGGCCGAGTGGGCCCAGCCGATCACCCTTGACGACATGCTTCGCCGCTACCTGCGGCTGACGGTCCTGGCGTCCTCGTCGGTGTTCGTCAGCGGCATTGGCAGCGCCCGCCCGCCGCTGCTGGGCGTGGTGCCGAACCTGGTCGACATCCCGTTGCTGGAGTCGACCCTGGCGAAGAACCGGGGTCCGTTCGAATTCTTCCAGGATCGCAAGCTGGGCTCCAACATGTACGCCATCGGACCGCAGGGCTCGGCGGAGGAGAGCCCGCTGCTGTTCGGCAACCCGCACTTCCCCTGGGAAGGCACCGAGCGACTCTATCTGACGCACCAGACCATCCCCGGCAAGCTGAATCTGATGGGTGCCGCACTGTACGGCGTGCCGCTGTCGTTGATCGGCTTCAACGAACATGTGGCCTGGAGTCATACCGTTTCCACCGCCTACCGCTTCACCCTCTACGAACTGACCCTGGTCCCGGGCCGGCCGACAGCCTACCTGTACGACGGGCAGATTCGCGAGATGGAGGCGGTGCCGCTGAGCATCCAGATCCGGCAGCCCGACGGCGGGCTCAGCTCGATGTCGCGCACCCTCTACCGCAGTCACTTCGGGCCGATGATGAAGCTGGAGGTGGCCGGCATCAACATTCTGGCCTGGACCCCGCTCAAGGCCTACACGCTGCGCGATGCCAATGCCGAGAACACGCGCTTGATCAACCACTTCTTCCGATGGAACCAGGCGCGTTCGCTGGCCGAGTTCAAGCAGATCCAGGCCGAAACGGTTGCCGTACCCTGGGTCAATACCGTGGCCACGGGACCGGAGGGCAATGCCTACTACGCCGATATCACCACCGTGCCCAACGTGCCGGATGACCTGGTCAGCCGCTGCACCACCAGCGTCCTGGCACCGGTGGTGGCGCTGGCGGCCCCCGGGCTGCCGCTGCTCGACGGCTCGCGCGCCGACTGCGAGTGGCTCACGGATGCCGATGCCCCGGCCCCCGGGATCTTCGGTGCCGGCAACCTGCCCGTGCTGGAACGCGCGGACTGGGTGGGCAACTTCAACGACAGCTACTGGCTCACCCACCCGGACGAGCCGCTGACCGGCTTCGCCCGCATTATCGGCGACGAGGAAGCCGAACGCTCACTGCGCACCCGTCTCGGCATTCTCAAACAGTTGCGCCGACTCGATGGCAGCGACGGGCAGTCCGGCAACCGCTGGACCCGCGAGCAGCTCAAGGCCAGCGTGCTCGACAGCGCGATCTACTCTGCCGAGCTGGCGCGCGACGACGTCGTGGCCACCACCTGTGATGGCGCAGCCGATGACCTTGCCAGGGCCTGCGCGGCCCTTGCCGGCTGGGACATGACCAACAATCGAGACAGCCGCGGCGGACATCTCTGGCGCGAGTTCTGGCGTGATGCCTCCGGCACGCTCGGCTTCTGGCAGACGCCGTTCTCGCTGGAGGACCCCGTCAACACGCCGCGCGACATCAATGCCGGTGGCGTGGGCGTTCGCCGAGCGCTGACAGATGCCACCACGCGCGTCAGCGAGTCCGGTTTCGCGTTCGATGCCCGCATGGGGGATATCCAGCGCTCCGGAGTGACCGACCGCAACATCGAACTGTTCGGTGGGCTCGGCAACACCGACGGCGCCTTCACCATTGCCAGCAGTCCGCGCTTGAGCAGCGCCGGCTACCCGGTGGACTTCGGCAACAGCTACATCCAGGTGGTGGGGTGGACCCGCGCTGGCGAGGGCTGGCTGCCGGAAACCGACGGCTTCATCACCTACTCCCAGTCAACCGATCCCGCCAGCCCCTGGTTCGATGATTTCACCCGCGCCTATTCGGACAAGGCCTGGCACCGGTTCCCGTTCACGCCGGAGGCCATTGACGCCGCTGCAGTCGAGCGGCTGACACTGACGACGCCCTAGCCTCCTGCCCCGGGCCCCGCCTCCAGCGGGGCCCGGAGGCGCTCAGCGTTCGCCGGAGAGCTCGACCAGGGTGCGCCCGACCGTGGTGCCGGCGACCTGCTCCTCGCAGGCGGCGGGCAGCCCATCAAGATCAACGGTCCGCGTGACCAGGCGGTCGAGATGTCGGAGCTTCCACGGGCCGGCAAGCTGCTGCCAGATGGCCTCGCGCCAGGGCCGAGGGACGTCGACCGAGTGGATGCCGAGCAGCGAGACCCCCCGCAGGATGAACGGCATGACCGTGGTCTCCAACAGGTGGCTCTGGGCGAGACCGATGCTGCCGATGTTGCCCCAGGGGCGCACTGTCCGGGTCAGCCAGGTGAGGGTGTCGCCGCCGAGGTTGTCGACCGCCCCACCCCACAAGGCTTTCTCCATCGGTTTGCTGCCGAGTTCAACCGCCTGCCGGGCCACCACGGCATGTGCCCCCAAGGCTTTCAGGTATTCGCCGTGAGTATCGGCCTTGCCGGTGATCGCATGCACTTCGAAACCGGCAGCGCTGAACAGGTCAAGTGCGATGCCGCCCACCCCCCCGGTGGGCCCGGTCACCGCAATCGGCCCCATCTCCGGGGTCTGGTGGTTCTCCAGCATGCGGCGCAGCGCCATTGCCGCGGTGAAGCCGGCCGTGCCGATGGCCATGACGTCACGGAGGTCGAGACCGTCGGGCACCGGCACCACGGCGGAGGCCGGTACCCGCGCCATCTGGGCAAAACCGCCGTCCAGTGACTCGCCGATGTTGCACCCCGTCACCAGCACGCGGTCACCCGGCTTGAACGTCGGGTCACTGCTCTCGGCAACGATGCCCGACAGGTCGATTCCGGCGACTTTCGGGAACTCCCGCATGATCCTGCCCTTGCCGGTCACGGCCAGCGCATCCTTGTAGTTGATACCGGACCAGGCGACGCGGATCACCACTTCGCCGGGGTTGAGGTCGTCCAGCTCGATGGCATCCACCCGGGCGATTGTCGTCTTGCCTTCCTGGTGAATGCGCATTGCACGAAATGCCGTCATGTCGGTTGTCCGTCAGAATGGAGGGGTCCGATTCTGCCAGAGCCGCTTGCTTTCATGGCCCAATACACCCGCAATCCGCCGCTGAACCCCGAAGACCTGCTCCCCGACCCGCTGGCCCAGCTGCTGCTCTGGATTGATGCGGCCGGCGCTAGCGGCATGCTGGAGCCGACCGCCATGACCCTGGCGACCGCCAGTGCCACAGCAGCCCCGTCGGCCCGGGTGGTGCTGTTCAAAGGGCTGCACGAAGGTCAACTGACGTTCTACACCGACTATCGAGGGCGCAAGGCCGCCGAGCTGGCCGCCAACCCGCAGGCCGCCGCAACCTTCTGGTGGGACCAACTTGAACGACAAGTGCGGGTCGAAGGTCTGGTGCAGAAGCTGCCCCGCGCGATTTCGGCCGCCTATTTCGCCAGCCGCCCCCGCACCTCCCAGCTCGGCGCCCATACCTCGCGACAGTCGGCCGTGGTGGACGCGCGCGATACCCTCGACAGCCGGCTGTTGGCGGTCACCGCCCATTTCGAGGGCCAGGACATCCCTTTGCCCGATCATTGGGGCGGCTACGGCCTGCTGCCGTCGGTCATCGAGTTCTGGCAGGGACGTGGCGGCCGCTTCCACGACCGCCTGCGCTACCGGCGTGGCGATGCCGGCTGGCATGTTGACCGGCTGGAGCCCTGACACCCAGCCGTGGCCACCACCGGGCGGCCGTTAGGTCGCGGTTCAGCGGCCAAGGTTTATCATCGTCCTTCCTTTGATCCAAGATTTGCCATGCGCCTGCTGACCCACGTGCTCCCCGTTGCCCTGATCACTGTCGGGCTGGTCATGGCCTGCTCGACCTCTCCCACCGGCCGAACCCAGTTGCGGCTGGTCGGCGACGAGCAGTTGTCGCAGATGGGCGTCACCGCCTTTACCCAGATGAAGCAGGAAATGCCACTGGCGAAATCGTCCGCCACCCGCAGCTATGTCGATTGCGTGGCACGCGCTATCACCGCACAAGTCCCATCGCGGGTGGCGTGGGAAGTCCAGACCTTCGAGAGTAAGGACGTGAACGCCTTCGCCCTGCCGGGCGGCAAGATCGGCGTCTACACCGGTCTGCTCGAGGTGGCGTCCACCCAGGATCAGCTGGCCGCGGTCATCGGTCACGAGGTGGCGCATGTGCTGGCCGGTCACTCTGCCTCGCGGGTGTCCAACGAGATCGCCACCCAATTCGGCATGCAGATCTTCTCGGCCACGACCGGCTACAACCCGGAATTGGTCGGACTCGGCGCCAACCTGCTGGTCCTGCTGCCATTCTCCCGTGGCGACGAAAGTGAGGCCGATATCCTCGGCCTCGACTACATGGCACGCGCCGGTTTCGACCCCCGCGCAGCCGTCACCCTATGGCAGAACATGGCACGCGCCAGTGGGGGCAAGGCCCCCGCAGAATTCATGTCGACGCACCCGTCGAACGACTCCCGCATCCGCGACATCACCGCACAGTTGGGCACCGTCCTGCCGGTGTACCAGCAGGCGCGAGCGGCGGGGCGCAACCCCGGCTGCAAACGTTGAAGTCTAGGGTCCGGCCGGCGTGACTCAGGCCGGTACCGCGATGCCGGCCCCGGCAACGAAGTGACAGGCGACCGCAGCGCCGGCTCCGGTGCGATTGAGGCCGGGCACTCGCCGCAGGCAGTCGTCCTCGGCGAGTGGACAGCGCGAGGCGAAAACACAGCCCGGGGGCGGTGAGCCGGCCGATGGCAATTCACCCGAAAGGGGTTCAGCAACCAGACCCGCACCCGGCACTGACGCCATCAGCGCCCGCGTGTACGGGTGCCGTGGCTGTGCGAACAGGATTTCCGATGGCGCCTGCTCCATCACCCGGCCCAGATACATCACCATGACCCGTTGTGCGAGGTGACGCACCACCGCCAGATCGTGGGCGATGAACAGCATGGCCAGCCCGGTTTCGCGCTGAAGCGCGGCCAACAAGTTGATGATCTGCGCCTGGACCGACACGTCAAGCGCCGATACCGGTTCGTCACAGATCAACACCTTCGGCGATACCACCAGCGCACGGGCAATCCCCACCCGTTGGCACTGCCCCCCGGAGAATTCATGCGGATACCGGTTGCGTAGTGCAGCGGAGAGCCCGACGCGCTCCAGCATGGCCAGAACCCTCGACTGCCGCTCGCCCGCACCGAGTTCGGGACAGAGCGCCTGCAATGGCTCTTCGACGATCTCGCCAATGGTCATGCGAGGATCAAGGCTGGCCAGCGGGTCCTGAAAGATGAATTGCACGTGGCGCCGCTGCTCACGCCACCGTGCAGCGCTGGCACCCACCATTTCCTGCCCGAGCACCCGTATCGAGCCGCCGGAAGCCGGCTGCAGGCCCACTAGCGCCCGCGCAAGAGTCGACTTGCCACAGCCTGACTCACCGACCACCCCCAGCGTTTCACCAGCTGTCAGATCGAAATTGACATCCTCAACGGCGCGAACCACCCCCCCGGACTGCCACGGCAACGCAGCCGGGAGCGGGTAATGCACCCGCAACCGACGAACCTGCACCCTCAGCGTATCCATGATGGACACCCAGCCCGCGTGAGGGGTATGACCGGCACGATGGTGGCGATGCCGACGCGCGCGGCTACTGCAGCAGGCTGCGCAGCATCCAGGCGGTCTTCTCGTGAACCTGGAGGCGTTGCGTCAGAAGATCGGCCGTCACCTCGTCACTGCCGGCCTCGGCCAGCGAAAAAATGCTGCGGGCGGTCTTGGCGCAGGTCTCGTGCGCCTTCACCAGTTGGCGCACCATTTCCAGAGCCTCAGGCACGCCGGTCTCTTCTTCCACGCTGGAAAGTTCAGCGTACTGGCGATACGAACCCGGTGCCGGAAAGCCGAGCGCGCGGATACGTTCGGCCACCTCATCAACCGCCAGGGCCAACTCGGTGTAGTGGGTTTCGAACATCGTGTGCAAGGTGTTGAACATCGGACCCGTCACGTTCCAGTGGAAGTTGTGGGTTTTCAGGTAGAGCGTGTATTCATCGGCAAGCAGCCGGCTCAGTCCGTTGGCAATGGCACCGCGACTGTCCTTGGGAATACCGACGTCCATCTTCGGGGCTTTGATCTTTGCCATCTGGAACTCCTTTTTTCAGACTGTTGGCTAAGGCTACGCGCCTGAGTTCGATACTTCAAATGAATTGTCGAGATATCTTCGATAGTGATAACCAATCATGCGCCCCCCCATTTTCGCAGGCGATATCCTTCGAAGATATCCGCCGCAGGGACCCGTGGATACCACTGGAAACGACGCTGGAACAGGCTGCCGTCAATCACCGCCGGATAGCGGAAGTGCGGAATCAGATGAGGCGGAAAGAAGGTGCCCCAATTCAGCGCCCGACTCACCAGCCGAGGCAGAATCGCCGGGGCTGCCAGCACCGGCAGCCGGCGGCAGCCGCTGAGCCGGAACGCCTCCTGTAACGGGACGGTCTCGTCCGGCGCCACGTTGTAGGTCCCCGGCCGCTTGCCACGAAAGGCCAGAACCATGGCATCTGCCATGTCATCCACGTGCAAAAACTGCATGACCGGCGAGTGCCCGAGCAGGACCGGTACTACTGATCGCGACAGCAGCAGCGCCATGGTGTTGCGGACACCGGGGCCAACAATATTGCAGGGCCGCAACAAGGTCATGTTGAGCTGCGGCACCTGCGCCGCATAGTGCTCGGCAAGGCGCTCCAACTCGACCGCATCCACCAGGTCCTCGACCGGATCCTCGGCGCGACCATCGTAACCTTCGACAATCAACGACGGGTTGTCGGCGCGGGCACCGTAGACCAGATAAGTGCTGTGGACCAGCACCTGGGAGACCTCATGAAGGCAACACTGCTCGAGTAACTGGCGAGTCCCCAACACGTTGGCGTTGTAACGCGCCATCCGGCTCTGCTCATGCGTGAACACCCGCCCGATGTGAATCACCGCATCAATGGCGTGCTCACGAAATACTTCGGCAAACCCCTGACGCCGCATGTCGAGGAGGTAGGACGGCACCCCCGTTGGCAGCATGGCCTGCCTGCGGGTGTCGACCCCGACCACGCGTGCGGTCGACGACAGGCGCTGGATCACCCGTCGGGCCAGCGCACCGGCTGCGCCAGTCACCAGGATCGTGGGCGGTGCGGCAACATCGGTCGACATCGAACGGTATCCGCAGTGACGGGCCAACCCGAAACGTATGTCAAAACGACGCTGAGCGACAGGGGGTCAGAGGGTTGGCTGTTGCAACTGCCACAGACGTGCATAGGCGCCGTCCCGTGCCAGCAAGCTGGCATGGTCTCCGCGTTCGGCGATTCGGCCATCCGCCAGCACGAGAATCTCGTCGGCATCGGTCACCGTCGACAACCGGTGCGCGATCACCAGGGTCGTCCGCGCCTCTGCGGCCTCCCGCAAAGCGGTCAGGATGGATTGCTCAGCGCCTGAGTCCAGGGATGAGGTCGCCTCGTCGAGAATCAGGATCGGCGGATCCTTCAATAGCGCCCGGGCAATGGCAACCCGCTGCTTTTCTCCGCCGGACAGCTTGAGTCCCCGTTCCCCCACCTGGGTATCGAGCCCGCGCGGAAGTCGGGCGATGAATGGCGCCAGATGCGCCTGCGCGATCGCGCGCTGCAGCGCTTGGTCATCGGCTTCGGGGCGGCCATAGCGGAGATTGTCGCCGAGTGTTGCGTTGAACAGGACCGTGTCCTGCGGCACCACCGCAATGTGCTGGCGCAGGCTATCGAGCTGGCAATCGCGGAGGTCGACGCCGTCGACCAGAATCCGGCCCTGATCGACATCGTAGAAGCGGAACAACAGTCGGGCCAGTGTCGACTTGCCGGCGCCACTGGGCCCCACCACCGCCACCTTCTGCCCGGGTGAAATGCGGAAATCGATGCCATCGAGTATCGGTCGCTCCGGGTGATAGCCGAAGCGGACCCCCTCGAAACGAATCCCCGGACGCGACACCCGCAACAGACGCGCCTGCGGACGATCGACAATCCGTGGCGCACGATCCAGCAGTGAGAACATGCGTCCCATGTCAGTGAGGGCACGACGGATCTCGCGATAGACGAAGCCCAGAAGGTTCAACGGGATGAACAGTTGCATCATGAACGCATTGATCGCGACGAAATCGCCGAGGCTGAGACGCCCAGCCGCTACGCCCTGCGCCGCCAATATCATCATGGCCGTCATCGCAACCGCGATGATCAATGCCTGTCCGCTATTGAGACCGGCCAAGGTCACCCGACTCTGCACCTGGGCTTGCTCCCATTGCTGCAGTGCCTCGTCGTAGGCGCGGGCTTCAAATGCTTCGTTATTGAAATACTTCACCGTCTCGTAGTTGATCAGGCTGTCGATGGCGCGGGTGTTTGCCTCGGCATCAAGGCGGTTGGCCTCACGCAGAAAGCGGGTGCGCCACTGGGTCACCACCACCGAAAATCCGACATAGGTCACCACCGCCGTCACCGTTATCACGGCGAATCCGGGGCCGAATTGGGTCAGCAGGATGATCGCCACCAGCCCGATCTCCAGCAGGGTCGGCACAATGTTGAACAGCAGGAAGCGAAGCAGGAAACTGATGCCCGCCATGCCCCGCTCGAGATCGCGGGACAGCCCCCCGGTACGTCGGTCAAGATGAAATGCCAGCTCGAGCTGATGCAGGTGCTGCAAAACCCGACCTGCCGCGCCGCGGACCGCCCGCTCACCCACTCGCCCGAAGATGACGTCTCGCAGCTCGCCAAACAGCACGCTGGCGAGTCGCAGAGCCCCATAGGCGAGCAACAGCCCCAGCGGCGCCACCAGCAATGGCTGCTCACCGCTACGGTCGAGCGTATCGACCAGTTGTTTCATCAGCAGTGGCAGCGCAACGGTGGCGAGCTTGGCCGCAACCAGAAATGCCAACGCCAGCAGAATGCGGCGCCAAAACGGCTTCAGGTCGGGAATCAGGCGTCGCAGGATGCGCCAATCAATCGTCGCGGTTGAAGCGTCGACGGATTCGCCACGGTCGACGGAGTGGCGATGCCCGCGCATTCGCGATCAGCCGAGGGTGTCGATGGCCTTGAGCACGTCCGAACGGGAGATCTGCCCCACCAGCCGCTGATTGTGAACGACCGGATAGCGTTTGTAGGGCGACGTAAAGAACATCTGCGCCACCTCGAGGATGCTGGTGTCGGCCTCGACGGTGACCGGGCTGCGCGACATGAAGTCCTGGACCTTGCCGCCCATCTCGTCGTGGTAGGCCGCATTGAGCGCGACCTTCATGCAATCCTTCTCGGACAGGATGCCAATGATGTTACTGAGCTGGTCAACCACCGGCGCTCCGGATACGCCAGCGCGCACCAGTTTACGAATGGCCTCGAAAATCTCGGTTTCAGGCGCGAAAGTGACCAGCGATGCGGACATGAACTCCCGAACCGAAATATCTCGCAGCGAACGCGTCATCCCACTTCTCCCGATCTCCTGAGCCGCACCAGCGGTCAGGATTGTTGCCGAAGTTCCTCAAGCTTTTTCACGCGCTCTTCGCAGGGACTCTTACAGACCCCGCAGGCGTCTCCCCCAAGCCCGCCACAGCTGCCCTTCAGGGTTTTCCCGGCAACCAGCCAGCCGATCCCGAGTCCGAGCACGGCAAGACTGAAGACGAGGAAGGTGACGGCGAGTGTGGCGAGCATGTGGGTAGTTTAGCGCGACTGGGCGAGGACACCGTAGTCTGTATGGGGGGTGAGCCCCGTCGTTTTGCCGCGAATACATCTTGGCGCTGGCGCCCACGTTGTCGTAGCCAAGCCTGCAGGGATCACGACAATCTCATTCGGCCGGCACTGCCCTCGACCATGAGATCGCCGCGGGGCTACGCCCCTCGCGATGACAACCCCCTTTCCTGTCATTGCGAGCCCGCACAGCGGGCGTGGCAATCTCGTCCGGTGAGCACTGCCGTGAGCACGCGTTGGGTTGTGCCGCGAATACACCTTCGCGCTGGCCATCCTGGCGAACCGTCAGTGTGCTAATCCACTCCGGCCCGGACATCCATGTCCGGTCGTTCGCCCCACCTGCGAGCAGTGCTCGCTAAAACGGTGGGGCTCACCCTGGCGAACCCTCATCTCGCGAATCCACTCCGGCCCAGGCATCCCTGCCTGGCCGTTCGCCACTAAAAGGGTCCACTGGACCCTTTTAGTGGCTCACCCCCCAAAGTCATCGAGCATGATGTCTTTGCGTTCAACACCGAGGTCGAGCAGCATCTTGATGCAGGCCGCATTCATCATCGGCGGACCACACATGTAGTACTCGCAGTCTTCGGGCGCCTTGTGGTCTTTCAGGTAGTTCTCGTAGAGAACATTGTGAATGAATCCGGTGTAGCCGCTCCAGTTGTCCTCGGGCTTGGGCTCGGACAGGGCTACATGCCAGCTGAAGTTGTCGTTTTCCTTCGCGAGCATGTTGAAGTCGTCGACGTAGAACATCTCACGCAGCGAGCGGGCACCGTACCAGAAGGTGATCTTGCGGTTGGTCTTGATGCGCCGCAGCTGATCGAAGATGTGGCTACGCATCGGCGCCATGCCGGCACCGCCCCCGATAAAGACCATTTCTTTCTCGGTTTCGCGGGCAAAGAACTCACCGAACGGGCCGGAAATGGTGACCTTGTCACCGGGTTTTAGATTAAAGATGTAGCTCGACATCTTGCCGGCGGGCACATCCGGCTGACGCGGCGGCGGGCTCGCGATGCGGACGTTGAGCATGATGATGCCCGCCTCTTCCGGATAGTTCGCCATCGAGTAGGCGCGCTCGACCTTTTCGGTCACCTTGGAGGTGTACTGCCAGATATTGAACTTGTCCCACTCGTCGCGGAATCGATCTTCGACCTCGAAACTCTTGTAGCTGACTTCGTGCGCCGGGCACTCGATCTGGATGTAGCCGCCAGCACGGAAGTTGACCTTCTCACCCTCGGGCAGCTCCAGCACCAGCTCCTTGATGAAGGTGGCCACGTTGTGGTTCGAGCGAACCGTGCACTCCCACTTCTTCACCCCGAAAACATGTTCGGGAATGTAGATTTTCATGTCCTGCTTCACCGCCACCTGGCACGACAGGCGCTCACCCTCCTTGGCTTCCCGCTTGGTGATGTGGTTCAGCTCCGTCGGCAGGATGTCGCCGCCACCCGATTCGATCCGGACACGACATTGGGCACAGGAGCCGCCACCGCCGCAGGCAGATGGCACGAACAGCCCGCACTCGGCCAACGTCGTCAGCAGCTTGCCCCCGGTCGGCACCTCAAGCGTTCGCTCATCGTTGATAAGCAACTTGATATTGCCTTGTGGCACAAGCTTGTCACGGGCCACCAGAATGATGCCCACCAGCAGCACGATGATGCCAGTGAAGAAAGTGACGCCCAATCCGATTTCGAGAAACATGCCTTGAATCGTCCGTTATGACGTAATGTTTAGAGCTGGATGCCCGAGAACGCCATGAAGCCGAAGGCCAGCAGGCCCGCGCTGATGAAGGTAATGCCCAGGCCCTGAAGACCATCGGGCACGTCCGAATACTTGAGCTTTTCACGCACGCCGGCCAGCAGCACGATCGCCAGCGCCCAGCCGGCACCGCTGGAAAACCCATAAACCGCGGACTGTGCGAAGTCGTAATCTCGTTCAACCATGAACAACGACCCACCGAGAATCGCGCAGTTGACGGTAATCAGCGGCAGGAAGATGCCGAGCGCGTTGTAGAGCGCAGGCACGTACTTGTCCAGCGTCATTTCCAGGATCTGCACCAGTGCCGCGATCACACCGATGTAGCTGATCAGTCCAAGGAATGAGAGGTCGACATTGGGCAGTCCCGCCCAGGCCAGCGCCCCGTCCTTGAGCAGGTACTGGAAAATCAGGTTGTTGATCGGCACCGTCAGGGTCTGTACCGCGACCACGGCGACCCCGAGTCCGAATGCAGTCTCGATCTTCTTCGAGATCGCCAGGAAGGTACACATGCCCAGGAAGAACGAGAGCGCGAGGTTCTCGACGAAGATGGACTTGATTGCGAGGTTGACGAGTTCCATGGTCGTTCCGGATCAGAGCACTTCGGTGCGGTGGACCTGATGAATCTGGAACTCGCGCTTCTCCACCTGCGCGGGCTTCCAGGCACGGACCGCCCAGATAATCAGGCCAATGAGGAAAAATGCGCTTGGGGGAAGCAGCATCAGGCCATTGCCCTGATACCAGCCGCCCTCCGTGACCAGCGGCATCACCTCAAAACCGAAGACTTTCCCGGACCCGAAGAGTTCACGAAAAAAAGCCACGATCATCAAGATCGCACTGTAGCCCAGACCATTGCCGATTCCATCGAGGAGCGCGCGCCCTGGCGGGTTGCTCATGGCAAACGCTTCGGCGCGACCGAGCACGATGCAATTGGTAAGGATCAGGCCCACGAACACCGACAGCTGCTTGCTCATGTCATAGGCATAGGCCTTGAGCGCCTGGTCCACCAGGATCACCCCCACCGCCGCCACCACCATCTGCGCAATGATGCGAATGTTGGAAGGAATCACATTGCGGATCAGGCTGACGAAAAAGCAGGTGAAGGCGCAGACTGCCGTCAATCCAATGGACATAAACAGCGCCGGCTTCATCTGGCTGGTCACCGCCAGGGCCGAACAGATGCCCAGCACCTGCAGAATGATGGGGTTGTTGTCCGCGATCGGTTCGAGGATGAGCTTCTTGGCGTCAGACATGATCAGCTTCTCGTCGCATTTTCGAGGAAGGGCTTGTAACCGGCATCGGATAGCCAGAAACGAATCGTATTGGTCACACCGTTGGAGGTGAGCGTTGCTCCGGCAAGCGCATCAACCCCGAACTCGTTGTCGGCACTGGCGCCACCCTTGACCAGGGTAAACGCCACCTTGCCATCTTCTCCATAAATCTGTTTGCCATCCCACTGCGCAGTCCAGCGGGGATTCTCGATCTCGCCGCCCAGCCCCGGGGTTTCGGCTTGCTGGTAATACGAGATCGAAGACACCGTGTTGCCGTCGGCCTCAAGCGCCAGGAACGCATACATCGTCGACCACAGACCGTAGCCGTGAACCGGCAGTACATAGCGACTCACTGCGCCCTGATCGTCACGCACCAGATACACCAGCCCATAGCGCGATTGACTATTGATGCCGGCAATATCCTCGCTGTTGGACAACGGCTGCTGATATTTCGCGGGATCGAAGGAAGCCGGATCGATGTCTTCCGCCACCTCACCCGTGGCGAACTCGATGACCTGGGGCTCCACCCGCTCGGCAAACACTGCGCCGACATCGATACCGGGCTCATACAGGCCGGCCACCTTGAGAATGTTCACCTGCCGGTCGAGGGCCTGGTTTGCCTGCTGTCGAGGCTTCAGCACTACTGCGGCCGTCGACACCAGTACCGAGCCGACCAGACAGATGATCAGTGCGATGGCGAGGGTGTAGACCTTGCTGTCCTTGTTCAATGCCATGAAAACTCCGAATCCTGTCTGGCCTGGTGCTCAGGCGATTTGCGCAGCGGTGCGGCGCTGGCGGCGGGCGATGTTGCTGCGCATTACCCCGTAGTCGATCAGCGGGGCGACAATATTGGCGAACAGGATCGCCAACATGATCGTCTCCGGATACGCCGGGTTCACCACGCGGATCAGAATCGTGACCGCCCCGATCAAGGCGCCATAGATCCAGCGCCCTGCATCCGTCATTGTCGCCGACACCGGATCGGTCGCCATGAACATCATGCCGAAGGCGAAACCGCCAATGGTCAGGTGCCAATACCAAGGCATGGAGGACATCGGGTTACTGTCCGACCCCAACACGTTGAATACGACTGTCATGGCGATCATGCCGATGAGCACGCCGAAGACGATTCGATAACTCGCCACGCCAGTGATCATGAGAAAAGCGCCGCCGAGGAAGATCGCCGCCGCTGATACCTCACCAATACTGCCCTGCTCCATTCCGAGGAACGTTTGCATCCAGCTGATGCCGGCCTGCTCGACGCCGGCCATGCCCTCGAGCTTGGCGATCCCCAGGGTGGTCGCCGACGACCAGCCGTCGGCTGCGGTCCATACCGCATCGCCGGACATCTGCGCCGGGTAGGCAAAGTAGAGAAATGCCCGCCCCACGAGCGCCGGGTTGAGGAAGTTCTTGCCGGTGCCGCCAAAAATCTCCTTGCCGATCACCA
The DNA here is from genome assembly GCF_016918765.2 of Flagellatimonas centrodinii. Classification (GTDB taxonomy): domain Bacteria; phylum Pseudomonadota; class Gammaproteobacteria; order Nevskiales; family Nevskiaceae; genus Polycyclovorans; species Polycyclovorans centrodinii. Next base: position 1,828,784 of record NZ_CP092104.1, on the reverse strand, counting down.
CCCCGAAGCTGACCCCCAACGCCACCTGCCACAGGGGCAGATCCGGCGGCAAAATCAGGGAGAACAGAATCGACGTGACAAAGAAGCCCTCGTTGACCTCGTGATTGCGAACGGCCGCAAACAGCACTTCCCAGAGCCCACCGACGATGAAGGTCGTCATATAAATGGGGACCCAGTACAGCAATCCATGGACGAAGTTCGCTACATAGTTGTCCGGGTCGTAGCCGAAGTAATGCAGCACGATGTGCCGCCAGTTTTCGACCTGCGCCTGGCCCAGGGCTTCCATCGCGCTGTTGGCCTGGAAGCCGACGTTCCAACAGCCGATGATCACAGCCGGGAATGTCGCCATCCAGACGTAAATCATCACCCGTTTGAGATCAATGGCGTCACGCACATGCGGTGCGCCGCGGGTGGTGTCGGATGGCGAGTAGAAGAAGGTGTCCACCATCTCGTAGACGGCGTAGAACTTCTCAAACTTGCCGCCCTTGGCGAAGAGCGGGTGAACCTGATCCAGGAAGTTCCGAATTCCAGCCATGTCACAACCTTTTCGATGTTGCCCGCCGCGGACGCCTGAACTTGACGTCATCGCCCCGGAGCATTGCTCAAAAACCCAGCCGGACCGTCGTTGGCCCGGCATGCTTGATTCCTGCTAGCCCTCGACCTCGATCTGTTCGAGGTTTTCGCGCAGGACCGGACCAAACTCGTACTTGCCGACGCAAACAAACGAGCACAGCGCGAGGTCTTCCTCGTCCAGTTCCAGCGCGCCCAGTTTTTGGGCCATCTCGGTGTCGCGGACCAGCAGATACCGCAGCAGCTGGGTGGGCAGAATGTCCAGCGGCATCACCGACTCGTAGTTGCCGATCGGAACCATGGCGCGCGGCGACCCGTTGACGTGCGTGGTGAAGCCGAATTTGCGCCGTGCGCGCTGCAAGGCCGAGAACAGCACATTGGTCTTGGAGTAACGGTCGACCCCCGGCCGGACCCAACCGAACATCTCGCGGGTGCGGCCTTCGGCGAGCACCGTGATCTGGGCGTGATAGGGGCCGAGATAGGCACTCCATGCGCGCGCGGTACGGCCGTTGAACACCGACCCCGACAGGGCACGAGCATCCACATTGTTGCGGATCTGTCCGACGATCAATTCTTCGACGTTGGCACCGACACGGGTGCGGATGAGACGAGGATGCTTGACCAGCGGCCCGGCCAGCGAAATGATCCGTTCGGTGGACAGTCGGCCGCTGGTAAAGAGGCGCCCGATGGCAATGACGTCCTGATAACCGAGATGCCAGACGGCACGCCCGGGCCCCACCGGCTTGAGAAAGTGAATATGGGTGCCGACATTACCGGCCGGATGCGGGCCGGAGAACTCTGCCACTCGTAAGCTCGGAAGGGTCGGAACCGCGATCTTCGCGCCGGGCGCCTGGCACAGAAACAGCTCACCGTCGACCAGCCGCGAGATCACGGTCAAACCGTGCTGGAAGGCCTCCCGTGACGACGCGATGATGGCCTCGGGGTCCGGTGCCAACGGATTGGTGTCGATCGCGGTGACAAAAATCGCTGCCGGCTCGGCATCCACTGCGGGCACCTTGCTGAACGGACGGCTGCGGAAGCAGGTCCACATCCCGGACTCGATCAGCTGGGCACGGACCGTTTCGGGCGCCAGCGAGGCCAGAGCCTCCGGCGCGTGATCGGCAAACTTGACCTCATCGTTGCCGTCAAGCTTGATGACCACCGACTGCAGCACCCGGCGAGCGCCCCGATTGATGGCGACCACGGTACCTGCGCCCGGGGAGGTGAAAATAACCCCCGGGTTTCGCTTGTCCTCGAACAGCGGATCACCGAGCCGAACCCGGTCGCCCTCCTCCACACGCATTGTCGGCTTGAGGCCAACATGGTCGCTGCCGACCACACCCACCGTTGTCACGGTCGGCGCGTTGTCGATGGAATCCTGATTCGGCTGGCCTGCAATCGGCAGGTTGAGCCCTTTTTTGATCGTGATGCGCGTGACGTCCACGTGCGGCTGCCAGTAGGGTTGCGGGAAACGGCGAGAGTTTACTGGATCACCTCGGGAGGGGCCAGCAAAGCGGGACAGCCGCCGCGTCCGGTGACCAGGGGAGATGTGATTATATATTGTAAAATATACAAATTCATTGATGTTTGTTAACGATTCCGGACACGCTCCCGCTGCATCCGCGCCGTCACCGTCAGCGCCTCTGCCTCGTCCATTCGTGCAATGTGGAACACCGCATCACCTTCATGCACCAGCGGCAGCACGGTGCGGCCGATGACCACCCCGGCCACCGGCGCCGTCACCGGTTGCGGGTCGCCACCCATGGGATCACCGATCATGCCCAGCGGCATCCCTTTGCGAACGGCAGCCCCCAGCGCGACCGGCTCACGCAGCACGCCACTACGAACCGCGCGCACCCAGCTGGAGCTGACGGCGACGGCCGGCGTCGGTGGCGCCCGGCCGCGCGTCGGCACCATACCAAGCGCCGCCATGACATTCCGGACCCCCTGGACACCGATACGGATGGCGGTTTCGTCGAAGCGCAGCGCTTCCGATGCCTCGTACAGCAGCACCGGGATGCCGCGTCGGGTGGTGAAGGCGCGCAGCGTGCCGGGGGTTGGCTCCGAATCCAGCAGCAGCGGCGCCCCGAATGCATGGGCGAGACGCAGGGTCTCGGGCTGCGACAGATCGGCCCGAATCTGCGGCAAGTTGGGTCGATGCTGGGCCCCGGTATGCAGGTCGATCCCGCAGTGACTTCGGGCGACCACCTCGCCGAGAAATTGATGTGCGACCCGGGCCGCCAATGACCCATTGGCGCTGCCGGGGAAGCTGCGGTTGAGATCGCGACCGTCCGGCAAGTACCGTGACTGTCGCAGGAACGCCAGCATGTTGACCACCGGCAAGGCCAGCAACGTGCCCCGCAACCGTTCGGGTGCAATCTGCTGAACAACGCGCCGCACGATCTCCATACCCATGATCTCGTCGCCATGGAGCGCGGCACTGACAAACATCACCGGTCCTTCATGCCGTCCGTGCAGCACCGTCACCGGCAAGGTCACCGGCTCACCGGCGTACTGCCCCACCACCGGCAACCCGATGGTGACCTGGGTGCCTGCCGCGACCGGTTGACCGGCCAGCTCGAACGACTTGCGCATGTCTACCCTCCCTGGTCCCGCTGACGTCCGGACATCACTTCAGTCTCAAGGTGGGTAATGATGTGCGAGGCAATGTCGACCCCGGTCGCACTCTCGATCCCCTCCAGTCCGGGCGAGGCATTCACCTCCATCACCGCCGGCCCCTGCTTCGCCCGCAGGATGTCGACGCCGGCCACCTGCAAGCCCATGATGCGCGATGCCCTGATGGCGGTACGACGCTCCTCGGCGGTGATCTTCACCGCCACCGCGCTGCCGCCGCGATGGAGATTCGACCGGAACTCGCCCGGCCGCGCCGTACGCTGCATGGCCGCAACCACCTGATTGCCGACGACGAAACAGCGGATGTCGCTGCCCTCGGCTTCCTTGACGAAAGCCTGGGCCAGAAAGTAGGCATCCAGCCCCCGAAAGGCGTCGATCACCGATGCCGCAGCCTCGTTGGTTTCCGCCAACACCATGCCCTGCCCCTGCGTCCCCTCCACCAGCTTGATCACCATCGGCGCATTGCCGACCAGGCGGATCAGGTCGGCGGTATCGTCGGGTGAATGGGCAAAGCCGGTGGTGGGCAGCCCGATGCCTCGACGCGCCAGCAATTGCAGCGCTCGCAGCTTGTCGCGTGCGCGCGTGATCGCCACGCTGCCATTCACGCAATAGACCCCCATCATCTCGAACTGGCGCACCACCGCCGTTCCATAGAATGTGACGCTGGCGCCGATCCGCGGCACCACGGCATCGAATGCCTTGAGCCGCTTGCCGCGGAAGTGAATCTCCGGCTTCAGCGGCTCGATATTCATGTAGCACCGCAAGACGTCGATCACCTGTGGCGCGTGGCCGCGCGCCCGGGCGGCCTCGACCAGTCGACGGGTGGAATACAGGCGGCGATTGCGGGACAGGATGGCGATTTTCATGGGGATTCCGGGGCGTCACGCCTATACTGACGGCAAACGCGCCGTTTGGAGAGCCCCCATGCGTGATCATTACGAAAGCTTCGATGCCTTCTACCCGGACTACCTCGCCGAGCATGCCAACCGCACCAACCGGCGGCTGCACTTCGTCGGCACCAGCCTGGCCGTGCTGCTGGTGGTCAGCGCCGTACTGACCGGGCAGTGGTGGCTGATCCTGCTCGCGTTCGTGCAGGGCTACACCTGGGCCTGGGTGGGCCACTTCTTCTTCGAGCACAACAAGCCCGCCACCTTCCGCTATCCGTGGAAGAGCTATCTCGGCGACTGGCGCATGTGGTGGGAAACCCTCACCGGCAAGATTGTGTTCTAGCCGAGACCGGGCCGGGCTGACTGAAGATGAACCACCAGACCTATGACGTCATTGTGATTGGGGGCGGGCACGCGGGCACCGAAGCGGCGCTGGCGCCCGCCCGCATGGGCTGCCGCACACTGCTGCTCACCCAGAACATCGACACCCTGGGCCAGATGAGCTGCAATCCGGCGATTGGCGGCATCGGCAAGGGCCACCTGGTCAAGGAAATCGACGCCCTGGGCGGGGCCATGGCCTGGGCCGCCGACCAGGCCGGCATCCAGTTCCGCACCCTCAATGCGTCCAAGGGGCCCGCCGTCCGCGCCACCCGCGCCCAGGCGGACCGGGTGCGCTACAAAGCCGCCATCCGCGCCCGGCTGGAACACCAGCCCAACCTGGACCTGTTCCAGCAGGAGGTGGCAGACCTCATCGTCGAGGGCGGTCGGGTGCAGGGCGTGGTGACACGGGTCGGCCTGCGTTTCTTTGCGCCCACCGTGGTGCTGACCACCGGCACCTTTCTCGGCGGCAAGATCCATGTCGGCATGGACAACCACGCCGGTGGCCGCGCCGGCGATGCCCCCAGCCTGGCCCTGGCCGCGCGGCTACGGGAACTGATGCCCCGCGTCGGCCGTCTCAAGACCGGCACACCGCCGCGGCTGGATGGCCGCAGCATTGACTGGACCCGGCTCACGCCCCAGCCCGGCGACGCACCGCGGCCGGTGTTCTCGTTCCTCGGCGATGCCCGCCAGCACCCGCGGCAGGTGCCCTGCCACATCACCTACACCAATCCTCGCACCCACGACATCATCCGCAGCGGTTTCGACCGCTCGCCGATGTTCACCGGCGCGATCGAAGGTAGCGGTCCGCGCTATTGCCCCAGTGTCGAGGACAAGGTCAACCGCTTCGCCGACAAGGACCGTCACCAGATCTTTCTAGAGCCCGAAGGCCTGGACACGCCGGAGATCTACCCCAACGGCATCTCCACCAGCCTGCCCTATGACATCCAGGTGGCCTTCGTGAACAGCATCGAAGGCCTGGAGCGCGCGCGCATCGTGCGGCCCGGCTATGCCATCGAATACGACTACTTCGACCCCCGCGACCTGCACCTGCGACTGGAAACCCTTGCGCTGGACGGCCTGTTCTTCGCCGGCCAGATCAATGGCACCACCGGCTACGAAGAGGCGGCCGCGCAAGGCATGCTGGCCGGCATCAATGCTGCACTGAAGGTCCGCGGTGACGCCCCCTGGGTGCCCGGTCGGCACGAGGCCTACCTCGGTGTGCTGGTGGACGACCTCACCCGCCGTGGCACCACCGAGCCTTACCGCATGTTCACTTCACGCGCCGAGCACCGCCTGCTGCTGCGCGAGGACAATGCCGACCGCCGGCTGACCCCGACCGGGCGACGACTCGGGCTGGTCGACGACACCCGCTGGCAGGCCTTCGACACCAAGCAGGCTGCCATCGCGCGGACCGCAGCCACGCTGCGCGAGACCCGGGTGCGGGACGGCGAGCACCGCATACCGGTGCTGGACCTGCTGCGACGTCCGGAGCACGACTATGCCGGCCTGGTGCAGGCCGGCCTGGCACCCGCCGTGGCGCCGGCAGTCGCCGAGCAGGTGGAAATCGACACCAAGTACGCCGGCTACATCGACCGCCAGCAGGCGGAGATCGACCGCAACCGTCGCAATGAGGACATGGCGCTGCCCGTGGACCTCGACTACGGCGCCATCAGCGGTCTGTCCAACGAGGTCCGTGCCAAGCTGGCCGATCACCGCCCCGGTACCCTCGGCCAGGCGGCGCGGATTCCCGGCGTCACCCCGGCCGCGGTGTCGCTGCTGCTGATTCACCTGCGCAAGCGGGCCGCCGCCCGTCCGGTCCTGCAGACGGGCTAGTTTGCAGCGAGGCGCGCCAGCAGTGCGTCGCCCCCGGCGGCCAGCAGGCGTTGCGCCAGGGTCCGGCCGAGATCGGCGGCATCACAGACCGCCCCTTCGATCTGGTCGCGCACCTGGGCCCCGTCGGGGGCACCGATCAGGCCGTCGAGACGAATGCGATCAGCCCGCAGGGTGGCATGCCCGGCCACCGGCACCTGACAACTGCCCCCCAGTTCAGCGTTGAAGGCCCGCTCGGCGGCCAGTCGGGCGGTGCTGTGCGGATCGGCCAGCGCCGCAAGGTAGCGCAGGGTGGCGTCATCGCCCTGGCGGCATTCGATGCCGACCACGCCCTGCCCCACGGCGGGCACGAAGGTGTCAACCGGCAGCGCCTGACGGATACGGTCGCCAAGCCCCAAGCGGATCAGGCCGGCGCAGGCCAGCAGGATGGCGTCGTACTGGCCGTCATCGAGCTTGCGCAAGCGGGTGCCGACATTGCCCCGCAGCACCTCGATCCGCAGGTCCGGCCGCAGATGCCGCAACTGGGTCTGCCGCCGCAGGCTGGACGTGCCGACACAGGCCCCCTCGGGCAGGTCGTCAAGCCTCGCATACCGGTTGGAAACAAAGGCGTCGCGCGGGTCCTCGCCCGCCAGGAAGACCGCCAGCCGCAGGCCCTCGGGCTGCTCGGCCGGCACATCCTTCATCGAGTGCACGGCGAGATCGGCCCGCCGGTCCAGCAGCGCCTTCTCCAGCTCCTTGACGAACAGCCCCTTGCCGCCGACCGCTGACAGCGCGCCTTCCAGGCGCTGGTCACCGGTGGTGGTCATCGGCAGCAGGGTCACTTCAAGATCGCGATGGGCCGCGCGCAGCCGCGCCTGGACATGTTCAGCCTGCCACACGGCGAGGGGCGACTCGCGGGTGGCGATACGAAGGGTGGCGGTGCTCATGCGCGAAGTATCGCGGCTACCGGGGGATTTGTCCGCCCCCGCCGCGCCACAACGGCGTCAGTGCGCGTCGGTGAGAAACCGTCGGACTTCGGCCAGCCGTCGCCGCGACACCGGCAGCGGCTGCTGCGCATGCTTGAGCTTCAGCCAGTGGTGCTGCTCGCCCTGCTTCTCGCGTTCAAGCCCGGCGATGAAACGGGTCGCCACCAGCGCCTTGCGGTGAATCCGCAGGAACCACGGCGCGAAGTCTTCCTCCAGCGTCTTCAGCGATTCCTCGATCAGCACTTCGCCATGAAGGTGAAACACCGTGGTGTACTTCTGGTCGGCAAGAAAATAGACGATGTCTTCGGCCGGGATCCGCAGCAGGCCGTCACGGGTGGTCGCCAGCACGAACTCCCGCTTCGGTCGCCCCGGGTCGCCCGCCGCCGCGGCGGCGGGCGGACGATTCGCGCGGGTGGGCTTGCGCACCCGCAACAAGGCCTCCTTCAGCTTCTCGGCCCGAATCGGTTTCAGCAGATAGGCCTGGGCGTTGGCATCGAAGGCGGACAATGCATGCTCGGAGTAGGCCGTGGTGAAGATCACTGCCGGTGGCAGGTCCATGTCCTGCATGCTGCGCGCCACCTGCAGGCCGTCCATCCCGCCCATGCGAATGTCGAGCAGCACCAGGTCGGGCTCTTCGTCATCGATCACGTCGAGCGCGGTCTCACCATCGCCGGCCTCGCCGACCACCTCGTAGCCGGGAAAATCAGCCAACAGCCGCCGCAGGCGATCTCGGGCCAGCGGTTCATCATCGACAATCACGACTCTCACAAGCGATTCCCCTAACTCAACTCATTATTTTTCGGCGTGGCCGGTAGCACCAAGCGTACACAGAATACCGGTCCGTCGAGGCGAGGGTCTTTCCCCATCTCCAGGCGGGCGGTATCACCGTAAATCAGGTTCAGACGCTGAGCAATATTGTCGACCGCAATATGGTTGCCGGTGCGCCCCACCTGCGTCTCGCTGACATCAGCGTCGGGAATGGGGTTTTCGACATCGATCATCAACCGATCATTGACCTCCCGGATCACCACCCGAATCGTGCCCTCGCCGCGCAGCCGTGACACCCCATGATGCACCGCATTTTCGATCAACGGCTGGATCACCAGCATCGGCAACGGCCAGTCCCGCAAGGACTCGGGCACATCCCAGGTGACATGCAGCTTCTCGCTGAGACGTAGCTGCTCGATCCGCAGGTAAGCCCGGCACAGATCAAGCTCTTCATGCAGCACCCCCAACTGGCCACGCTTTTCCAGGCTGGCGCGAAACAGGTCGGACAGGTCCTCGACCATGCGTTCGGCATCGTTGGGTCGGGCATGGATCAGTTCGGCCACGCTGTTCAGCGAGTTGAACAGGAAGTGCGGCTTGATCCGGGCGTTGAGGGCCTGGTAGCGCGCCTCGCCCTCGGCGTGCACATTCTGCTGCCACTGGTGGCGGGCCCAGAAGTAACGCAGCACCCCCAGCACCACGATGGCCGCGATGGTGCCGTGACGGGCGATGAACTCCAACCGCGACTCTGCCGGCAGCGACTCCACCCAGCGCCGTTCAGTCACCACCAGATATCCGAGGTCGGACAGAAACAGCACCAACAGCACCAGCATGCCCCAGCAGACAAAGAACACCACGCCCGGCCGCGCCACCCGCAACCAGCGTCGCGCCCAGCACAGCAGGCCGGAGGAAATCAGGCCGATCCACTGCAGGTAGATGGTCAACATCATCAGGCGGGCGATGGCGTCATCGCCACGGGCATCACCGGCCAGGGTGAGCACGATCGCCACCAACTGCAACACGAAAGCCTGGGTCAGCAGGGCGCTGGCCCGGCAGAAATCGGGAATCAGGTCGAGGCTGGCAACCGATTCGGGGGTAATCCGCTTCATGAGGGCGTCCGCAGCATGGTCACCATTGTGCGTCATGACCGGCCCGGGGGAAATGACGCTGCCGCCTATAATGGCGGCTTCACCAGACGGGATCTTTGACGATGAGCAGCGGCAAACTCTGGGGCGGGCGGTTCCAGGAATCCACCAGCGCCCTGGTTGAACGGTTCTCGGAATCGGTCAGCTTTGATGCCCGGCTCTATCGCCAGGACATCCGTGGGTCCATCGCCCATGCCCGCATGCTCGGTCGCGTCGGCGTGCTGAAGGCGGCCGATGTCACCGCCATCGTCGACGGTCTGACGGCCATCGAGGCCGACATCGACGCCGGCCGGTTCGAGTGGAAGCCCGAGCTTGAAGACGTTCACATGAATATCGAGGCACGGCTCACCGAACGCATCGGCGACGCCGGCAAACGCCTACATACCGGGCGCAGCCGCAACGACCAGGTGGCGACCGATATCCGCCTCTACGTGCGCGACGTCATCGACGAGCTGCTACCGCTGATGGACCGCCTTGCAGGGCATCTGCTGGATCTCGCCGAGCGCGAGGCCGACACCCTCATGCCCGGCTTCACCCATCTGCAGATCGCACAGCCGGTCACCTTCGGTCACCACATGCTGGCCTGGCGTGAACAACTGTTGCGTGACCGCAGTCGGCTGGCCGACGGCCGCGCCCGCATGAACCAACTACCACTCGGCGCCGCCGCGCTGGCCGGCACCGTCTACCCCATCGATCGCGAATGGGTGGCGGCCGAGCTGGGCTTTGACGGCGTGACCGAGAACTCGCTGGATACGGTCAGTGATCGTGACTTCGCCATTGAATTCTGCGCCACCGCAGCGCTTTGCCTGGTCCACCTGTCGCGCTGGAGCGAGGAACTGATCCTCTGGTCGACACCGATGTTCGGCTTCGTCGACTTGCCGGACCGCTTCTGTACCGGAAGTTCGATCATGCCGCAGAAGAAAAACCCGGACGTGCCGGAACTGGTGCGTGGCAAGACCGGCCGCGTGGTCGGCAACCTCAATGCCCTGCTGGTGCTGATGAAGGGTCAGCCGCTGGCGTACAACCGCGACAATCAGGAAGACAAGGAGCCGCTGTTCGACAGCATCGACACCCTCAGCCTGTGCCTGCAGGTCTATGCCGAGATGGTGCCGCACATCCGCGTCAACACCGCACGCTGTCGCGAGGCCGCCGCCCGTGGCTTCTCCACCGCCACCGACCTTGCCGACTACCTGGTGAAGAAGGGGCTGCCGTTTCGCGACGCCCACCATGTCGTCGGCAGCGCGGTGGCCCACGCCACTGCGGCCGGCTGCGATCTCGCCGAACTGGAGCTGACCACGCTACAGGGGTTCTCGCCGCTGATCGCTGACGATGTATTCGCGGTGATCACGCTGGAGGGTTCGGTCAACGCCCGCAACCACATCGGCGGGACTGCACCGGCACAGGTCCGTGCCGCCATCGCCCGTGCCCGAAAGGGGCCCTCCCGGCCCGCTTGATGGCCCCCGTCGGGGCCACGACACCTCCCGTCGGCCCAAGCCACCTGCCGGCCTTCCGGGTGGGGATACTCCTGACACCTCAACGGGGTGGAGGGCAACATGCGTGCAGGTGCGGGCCAGCAGCGGGGACAGCGACAACAGCGCGGGGCGGCGGCGGTGTTCGCCGGCATCACGCTGGTCGCGATGCTCGCCTCGATCATGCTCGGCATCGAACTGGCACGCCTCTACAGCGTCAAGCGCGCCCTGCAGGGCGCTGCGTCACTGGCCGCGCTGGATGCGGCACGGGTGGTGGGGGGCTGCAGCGAGGAGGTCGGCGACGCCCCCGGCCTCACCAATGAAGTCCGCAACAGTCTGCTGCGCAATGGCTTCAATGCCGACGCCCTACTGGAAGGCGGCAGCGAGATCCTGTTCGGCCAGGAACGCTCGGTCGATGGCATTCGCAGCCTCGACACCTCGGTGCCCTTCGACGAAGCCACCTCGGTCGGCATCCGCCTGGCCCAACCGTTTCCCGACCCGATGTTTCCCCTGTTGTCTGGCGGCGACACGCCCCCGGTCATGCGGTCCACCGCCTACGCCAGTCAATCTGTCATCGGCCAGGTCAGCGTCGGCACCTCGCTGCTGACGCTGAATGCCGCCGATCCGGGTCTGGTCAACGGCCTGCTCGGCGGACTGCTGGGGTCCAGCGTCAACCTCAGCGTGCTGGCCTACCAGGGGCTCGCCAACGCTTCGGTCGATCTGCTGCAACTGGCCCAGCTGCAACTCGGGGTCATCAAGCCGGACGACTTGCTGGAACTGACGCTGGACCTGCCGGATGCGCTACGGCTGATCGAGGACGCGGTGGCGACGGTCGGCGATGTCGACCCGGTGGTGCTCAGCGCCCTGGCGGAACTGGCCTCAGCCGCCGACGTCAGCAACCGGTCGGTACGGCTGGGCGACGTGCTGGCCCTGGAGCCGGGGCTGGAGTCGGCCGCCGTCCAGCTGCAGGTGAACCTGTTCGATCTGGTGATGGCCCTGACGCAGGGCGCGGCGCAGGGCACGGTGCTCACCCTGCCGGTCTCGGTCAACATCCCCGGCCTGCTGAGCCTGGCCATACAGCTGTCGATCCTCGAACCGCCGCAGATCGCCATCGGCCGCCCCGGCTACTACAGCGACGGCACGCCGCGCACCCAGGCCCGCTCCGCCCAACTGCGACTGCGCCTGCGCCTGGGGCTGCTCAATGTCTTCGGCGGCGGCGGCGTGGTCAGCCTGCCGTTGATTGTCGAAGGGGCAGCCGCCACCGCCACGCTCACCGAAGTCCGGTGTGCCAACCGCAACCGGCCCGAACATGAGACCACGGTGGTCGCCGAAACCGCCCTGGCGCGCATTGCCGTCGGCGATGTGGCCGATCTCAGCAACCCGGCGGCCGCTATCGTCAAGCCACCGCCGCTGATCGATCTGCTGCTGCTGTCCATCGAGGTGGACCAGCCGATCATCGTGGAACTGGCGGAAACCGCGCCGCAGACGCTGGATTTCGAGGGCCCCTTTGTCCCCAAGGCCGACAGCCCCGCACCGGATCACGCCGTCCACATCGGCGCCAGCACCAACACCCTGCTGAGCGGGGCCGTGGCTGACCTCGCCGATGGTCTGGCGGCCCATCTCACCTTCGGTCGCCTGCTGGGCGGCGTCCTCAATGCACTTGGCCTGAATGCCTTGCTGGGCCTGGTCCTCGATCTGCTGGCACCGGTTCTGGTGCTGGTCGATGTCCTGCTCACCAGCCTGCTCGACCTGCTGGGCTTGAGCCTCGGCAATGCCGACATCCAGATGCAGACGCTGGAGGCTGGCGCACCCTATATCTTTGCCAAGGACGGCTGAGTCACACTGCATCCCGATCGGCGGGTTCGCCGTATGATCGGCATGACCTACGCGCGCCTGCTCTTGATGTTGATCGGCCTGTGGCCGGCAACCGGAATGCCGCAACCGGACATCGACTGGCGCCCCTGGTCAGAGAGCAGTTTCGCCCTGGCCGCGCAAGCGCAGCGCCCGGTGTTCCTGTACCTGGAAGCCACCTGGTGCCATTGGTGCCACGTGATGCAGGCGGAGACCCTGGCGGATCCCGAGGTGCGGGCGCAGTTGGCACAGCACTTCGTCAGTATCCGTGTCGACCATGATGCCAACCCGCTGCTGGCCAACCGCTTCCGGGACTGGGGTTGGCCTGCGCTGATATTCCTGGCGGCCGATGGCACCGAGCTGGTCAAGCGAGCCGGCTACCAGTCACCCGAAGCGTTCGGCCGACTGCTTCGGGCCATTCAACAAGACCCGACCCCGGAGCCCACGACAACCGCCGCCACGCCGTCGGATACTGCCGGGCCCTCGCGCTTGCCAGACGCCGTTCGCAAGGCGCTGACAGTGGCCCATATGGCCCACCATGATGAACGCCGCGGCGGCCTGCGCCTGCCTCAGAAATTTCTCGACCGCGCCAGCGTGGAGCTGGACCTGCTGTGGGCCCTGGACGGCGATGCGGCGGCCCGAAGCCGGGCCCAACGCACCCTCACGGCCGGCACAGGCCTGATCGATCCGGTCTGGGGCGGCGCCTACCAATACTCGACCGGTGGTCGCTGGGACCGGTTGCATTACGAAAAGCTGATGCGGACGCAGGCCCGGGTCTTACGCCTCTATGCACTGGCCTGCCGGCAGTGGCGTCGTCCGGGGGACTGCCGCGCCGCCAAGGCCGTGCAGGACTACCTGCTTGGCTTCCTCCGTGGACCAGACGGCGCGTTCTACGTCAGTCAGGATGCCGATCTGGTGCGCGGCGAGAAGGCCGACGGTTATTTCGCGCTGGACGATGCCGGCCGTCGCCCGCTCGGTATCCCCCGCATCGACACGCATCGCTATGCCGATGCCAATGGCCAGGCCATCGAAGCACTGGCGGAATACCACATGACCACCGGGGCCGCCGCAGCGCTGTCCGCAGCGCGCACCGCCGCCGAGTGGACACTGGCGAACCGGGGTCGCGACGATGGCGGCTTTGATCACGGCGAAAGCCGGGGCGACGGCCGCTATCTCAATGACACCCTCGCGATGGGACAGGCCTTGCTGGCGCTACACACCGCCACCGGCGAGCGCCGTTGGTTGCCACTGGCAGTGGCGGCTGCCGACGCCCTGATCCACGATTTTCGCGACCCCGCTGGCGGATTCCTCACGGCTACAGCCGGTGACGGGCCGGTGGCTCCGGTTGCCACCGTTTCCGAGAACGTGGACGCCGCGCTGTTCCTGAACCGGCTGGCAAATTACAGCGGTATGCCTCGCTTTCGCGCGGCGGGGGTGCATGCGCTGCGCCTGCTCACTCGCGAGGATGTCCGCACCCGTCGTTTCGAAGAAGCGGCGATGCTCCTGGTGGACGAAGCCCTGCGGCGCGAACCCCTGCACCTGGTGGTGGTGGGCCCCAAGGGCGATCCGACCGCTGCAGCACTGTATGCAGAGGCGCTGCGCACCCCGGGCAGCCTGCGCCGCATCGAGTGGTGGGACGCTACCGAGGGGCGTCTACCCCATCACGACGTCGAGTACCCGCAACTGTCGCGTCCAGCGGGTTTTTTCTGCACCGCGCAACGATGCTCCGCGCCCAGCTTCGATGTTGCCACCTACGGCACGCGTATCGCCGCCCTGACAGCCCTCCCTCCGCACTGACCCGCTTGCCGTCAACCGGTGGCTCGGGTACAAGCGCAGGCCCACATTCTGCGGAGCTCGCCATGCTTGTCCTCGTCACCGGTGCCACCTCGGGGTTCGGCGAGGCCATGGCGCGGCGTTATGTGCGCGAGGGCCATGCGGTGATCATCACCGGCCGTCGCGGCGGGCGCCTGCAGCGGCTGGCCAGCGAGCTGGGGCCCAAGGCCCTGCCACGCAGTTTCGACATCCGCTCGCGCGAGGAGACCGAGGCATTTCTCACCGAGCTGCCCGCCGGCTGGCGCGACATCGACGTGCTCATCAACAACGCCGGCCTGGCGCTGGGGCTGGCGCCGGCGCACCGCGCCGCGCTGGAAGACTGGGAGCGGATGGTCGACACCAACATCAAGGGCCTGATGACCATCACCCGCCAGGTGCTGCCCGGCATGGTGGCGCGCGGCCGCGGACACATCGTCAATCTCGGCTCGATGGCAGGCGAATGGCCCTATCCGGGCGGCAACGTCTATGGTGCCACCAAGGCCTTCGTCCGCCAGTTCACCCTCAACCTGCGCGCCGACCTGTTGGGCACACCGGTGCGTGTGAGCAACATCGAACCAGGCATGGCGGGGGGCACGGAGTTCTCCAACGTGCGCTTCCACGGCGATGATGCCAAGGCGGCGCAGGTGTATGCCGATGTGCAGCCGCTGACCGCCGAGGACGTCGCCGAAGCGGCGTACTGGATCACCACGCTGCCGGCACACGTCAACATCAATACCCTGGCGATGATGCCGACGGCCCAGGCCTTCGGTCCGCTGGCCGTTCACCGAGGCTGAGCCCATGGCCTGGATCCGTACCCGCGACGGCGCCCACCTGCACTATTTCGACGTCGGCAAGGGTCAGCCGGTGGTGCTGCTGCACGGCTTTGCCATGCCCTCGCAGCTTTGGCTGCCGTTCCTGTCCGGTCTGACCGGCCGCTACCGTTTCATCCTGCCCAGCCTGCGCGGCTTTGGCGCCAGCCACGCCATCAGCCTGTCGCAGCCCAGCGTGCTCGACCAGCATGCCGATGATCTCGACGACCTGCTGGCCCACCTCAAGCTCGGTCCGATCCTGCTGGGCGGCCTGTCGATGGGCGCCTGCACGGCCTTGCAGTATCACCGTCGCCACGGCTTCGGCCAGGTGCGTGCCTATCTGCACATGGATCAGGCGCCCTGTGTCACCAACCAGGGCGACTGGCAGTACGGTCTGCTGGGCAACGACCAGGCCACCCGCCTACCGCAATGGCAGACCCTGATGACGGAACTGGAACCCTATCGCGGCCTGGCCTTCAACCGGGTGCCAAAGCCGTTGCAGCAGCATCTGTGGAAAACGCTTTCAGCCTTTCTGCAGTACGCCTTCCACGCCGGAGTGATGCGGCAGTTCAGCCGCGTCGCCCATTACGGCAATCTCACCGGCTTCCTGGCACCGACGGTGAACTGGACGATCTATCTGGATGTACTGCAGAGCTACCTGCGCGACAACTACGATTGGCGGCCGTCGCTACCGAACATCAACATCCCGATGCGGGTGTTGGTGGGCATGGCCTCCACCATGTATCCGGCCACCGGCCAGCTCATGATCCGCCGCTGGGTGCCCCATGCCGAGATCGTACCGATTGCCGGCTGCGGTCACGCCATTCCCTTCGAGGCGCCACGTCGCTTCCGTGCCGAGCTGGTGGACTTCTTGCGCACCGCCGCCTGAGGCGTGGCCTTGGCGACAGGCCGGCGCCGTGGCCGGGGCGTCGAGCGCGACGACAGCCAGTCGGCCGCAAAAGCCCAGGTCGTGTCGGGCGCCTCGCGGCCGGCAAACACCCCGGCATGGCCGCCGGGACAGATCATGAAGTCCTTGTCCTGGCTGGCGACGATGTCCAGCACCCGTCGGGCGGCCGCGGTGGTG
Source organism: Flagellatimonas centrodinii (assembly GCF_016918765.2). GTDB lineage: Bacteria > Pseudomonadota > Gammaproteobacteria > Nevskiales > Nevskiaceae > Polycyclovorans > Polycyclovorans centrodinii. The sequence continues at coordinate 1,812,582 of NZ_CP092104.1, read as the reverse complement.
ACGATACGGTCGGTCTTGCCGGCAATGGCCAGCAGCGCGCAATCGATGCGGTCGAACAGGGCGTGCTCATCCTTGCCCAGCCGCAGCCGTCCACGCGCCATCTGGTTGGCCAGCCCGACGCGGATGACGAAGTCCTGGACGATGCCACCCGGGTAGTCGTGCATGTCGTTGAACCACTTGGCCTGGGTCTGGTATTCGGTGACGTAGTCGCGGTCCCAGAGGTTCATCAGCAGGTCGACATAGCTCTGCACCACGCCCAGCGGATTGGTCAGCTTGAACACCGTCGCCGAGGCCCAGCCGGGGATGCGCAGCCAGCGCGGGTCGATGTCGTCCAGCGAGAACGGTACATACCGCGCCGCCAACCGCAGCGGGTGATGCATCAACTTGGCAAGGCGTCCGGCCACGCCCATCTGGTAGTAGTCGATGGGGCTGGCGATGGTGACGATGTTGCGCACATCCGGGTCATGCGACCAGCCGCCATAGATCAGACAGAACAGTCCCCCCATGCAGTAGCCCATCAAGGTCAGCTCCGACTCGCTACTGTGCTGACGGACTGCGGCGATGGCCTCGGGCAGCATGCGGGTGGTGTAGTCGGCCAGACCGAGGTGGGAATGATCGTCGTCGGGGTCGCCCCAGTCGGCCAGATACACGCGATAGCCCTGGGCGCTGAGATACCGCACCAGGCTGCGGTTGGGCAGCAGGTCGAAGTTGAGCGAGTTGGCCGCCAGCGGCGGCACCAAGAGGATCGGCACGCCATGGCACCGCGGGCTCACCGGCATGGCACGTCCACCCACCGGAACGGTCGGCGTTTGCGGACGGTCGTAAGCCCGTACCGACAGCAGGCCACGTTGCAGGATCACCGCGTGCGGCGTCTGGTTGGCAACAATGAAGTTATCGCTGCGCAGCCGCCGTTCCACCGCATTGGCAACCCAGTCAACCGCGCGTTCGCCCAACAGGGGCAGGTTCATGTCATGTCCGCTGCGTGAAACAATGAACCGATCTTAGACTCGGACCCTGTGCCATGCCTTCGCCGCACCGCCACGCCACCGTTGACGCCTGTGTCGATGCCCTGATCGCCCATGTCGGGCGCGACCTGCGGGTGGGCGTTCCGCTCGGCCTGGGCAAGCCGGTGGCGCTGGTGAATGCACTGTATGCGCGTGCCAAGGCGCAACCGGACCTCAAGCTGACCCTGCTCACCGCACTGTCGCTGGCGCGGCCGGCGCCCGGCAACCCGGTGGAGCGCGCCTTCCTGCAGCCCTTCCTCGACCGCGTGTTCAGTGATGCACCGGAACTCGACTACGTACGCGACCGAGCCAATGGATCGATGCCCGCCAATGTCAGCGTGCGCGAGTTCTTCTTCCAGCCCGGCAGTCAGCTCGGCAATGCAGATGCCCAGCAGGACTACATCAGCACCAACTACACTTTCGCCGCGCGCGACGTCTACCTGCAGGGCTGCAATGTCTGTGCGCAAATGGTCGGGGTTGAGGACGGCGCCGACGGCCCACGCTACTCGCTGAGCTGCAACCCCGATACCGGGCCGGAACTGGTACGGATGCTGCGCGCAGCCGAGGCCCGCGGCGAACGCAAGGTGGCGGTGGTGGCGCAGGTCAACCCGCAGCTGCCATTCATGCGCCACGACGCCGAAGTGTCGGCCGAGACCTTCGATCACATCATCGACCATCCGCGCTACCACCACGCCCTGTTCCCGACGCCGAAAATGGCCGTCAGCGAGGCCGACCATGCCATCGGCCTGCACGCCTCCGCCCTGCTGAAGGATGGCGGCACCCTGCAGATCGGCATCGGCCAGCTCGGCGATGCCATCGTCCACAGCGCCATCACCCGCCACCGCGACAACCCCCTCTACCGCCAGGCCATCCGCGCCTTCGGGATTGATGCGCGCCATCCGCAATTGATCGAACGCGATGGCGGTCTCGATGTCTTCTCACGCGGCCTCTACGGCGCCACCGAGATGTTCGTCGATGGCTTCCTGCACCTCATGGACGCCGGCATTCTGACCCGGGAGGTCTATGACTTCTGGGCGCTGCAGCAGTTGGTGAACGCGGGCGATTGTGACCCTGCACGGCTCACGCCAGCCGTCCTCGACGGCCTGGAGCGTCTCGGGGTGCGGGTGATTCGCGGCCATGACTTCAGCCGGCTGCAGCACCACGGCCTGTTCAACGATGCCACCCGCTACGACAGCGGCGAACTGATTGCGCCCGACGGCCAACGCATCCGCGCCAATGTCGCCGACCCCGATGCCCGTGCGGCGATGGCCGCACATTGTCTCGGCCCCCGGCTGCGCAACGGCGTGGTGCTGCACGGCGGCTTCTTCCTCGGCCCCAACGCCTTCTACGCGGCGCTGCGCGAGATGCCGGAATCACGGCGTCAGCGCATCGCCATGACCGGCGTCGACAAGGTCAACCAGCTCGACGCCAATCCGCGGCTGTATGTCGCCCAGCGGGTCCATGCCCGCTTCATCAACACCGCGATGATGATCACCCTCGGCGGCGCGGCGGTGTCCGATGGCCTCGAGGACGGCCGCGTGGTCTCCGGCGTCGGCGGACAGTACAACTTCGTCGCCATGGCCCACCAACTGCCGGGCGGCCGCAGCGCGCTGATGGTGCGCGCGGTCCGCGACAGTGGCGGCAAAGCGGTGTCCAACATCGTCTTCAACTACGGCCACTGCACCATCCCGCGCCACCTGCGCGACATCGTCATCACCGAATATGGCATCGCCGACCTGCGTGCCAAGACCGACAGCGAGGTTGCCAAGGCGCTGATCGAAATCGCCGACAGCCGCTTCCAGGCCAGCCTGCTGCTGCAGGCCCAGACCGCCGGCAAGATCGAGGCAGGCTGGACGATCCCCGAGGCCTGTCGCGACAACACGCCGCAGGCGCTGGCCGCGCGCATGGCGCCGCTGAAAGCGCAGGGGCTGTTCCCTGACTATCCCTTCGGCCACGACTTCACCGACATCGAACTGGCGCTCTCCCGCGCGCTGCCGGTGGTGAAGGCCGAGGCCGCCCGCACGCCAAAATGGAAACTGCTGTGGCGCGCGCTGCGCGCCGGCCGTCCCGATGCCCGCTGGCAGCCGCATTTGGCACGGATGCAACTGCAGCACCCGTCGTCACTGCAGGACAAGGTGGTGGCGACGTTGCTGAGTGAGACGCTGTCCCGGCAGGCCTGACTCAGCGGGACGCCGTCGGGCGCAGGTCGTCGTCCAGCACTTCCCGCTGGTCGAACACGAAGCAGCCGCCGTGATAGTGACGGCGGCCCACGGTCTCGAAGTACTTGAGGATGCCGCCGTCGAGCTGATAGACGTGGTCCAGCCCCTGCTCGCGCATCAGCAGCGCCGCCTTTTCACAGCGGATGCCGCCGGTGCAGTAGCTGACCACGGTGACATCGCGCAAGGCATCGGCGTGGTCGCGCAACTGCTGCGGAAACTCGGTGAATCGGTTGAGCCGCCAGTCGACCGCGTTGTCGAAGGCGCCGTGATCGACCTCGAAGGCGTTGCGGGTATCCAACAGCCGCACCGGCCGGCCGTCATCGTCAACACCGGCATCTAGCCACCGCGCCAGTGTCGGCGCGTCCACCGCCGGTGCACGACCGGACGATGGCTGGATGGCGGGATGGTCCATGCGGATGATTTCGCGCTTGACCTTCACCTTGAGTCGGCGGAACGGCATCTCGTCCGACCAGCTTTCCTTGACCTCGAGGTCGACGAAACGAGCATCGCGAACCAGCCCGGCCATAAACCCCCGCACCGCCGGTTCGGCGCCGGCGAGAAACAGGTTGATGCCTTCCGGCGCCAGCAGCACGGTGCCCTTCAGCGCGGCCGCCTGCGCTGCACCGTACAGGTGATCGCGCAGCGCCGGCAGATCGTCCAGCGACACGAAGCGGTAGGCCGCGATGTTGAGCACCGCTGTCGACGCCATCGGCCCGTTTACTCCGAAAGGTAGGTGTAGCCGGCGAGTCCGGCTTCGAGCTCTGCCAGCAGGGCCGCGCGCTGGGCGACGGGAATGTCGCTGGCGGCAATCTTGCGCCGATAACTCTGGGCGAGCTTTTCCGGGGCCAGATGGACGTAGCGCAACAGCTCGTCGGTACGATCACCGTGCTCCGCGCCCTCCAGGCGCCAGCCACCGGGGGCGGAGGCGTCCACCACCACGTCGACGGCGTTGGTGTCGCCGAACAGGTTGTGCATGTCGCCGAGGATCTCCTGGTAGGCCCCCACCATGAAGAAGCCCAACAGGTAGCGCTGGTCGGGCTTGAGCGCGTGCAGCGCCAGGGTCGGCATCACCCCTTCGCGATCGACGTACTGGTCGAGCCGGCCATCGGAGTCGCAGGTGAGGTCGCACAGGCGGGCCCGCTCGGCAGGCATCTCATCCAGCCGATGAATCGGCAGGATGGGAAACACCTGATCGATGGCCCAGGCATCCGGCACGCTCTGGAACACCGAGAAGTTGCAGAAGTACTTCGACGACAACCGCTCCGCGAGCTTCTCCCGCGCCTCGCGGTGGGCGCGGATACCGGGGTCGAGCTCTGGCAGCAGGGCGCGGGCGACCGCGACATGGGCGCGCTCGGCCCAGGCCCGTTCAGCCAGGGACAGCCGGCCATCGGTGTAGAGGCCATGCGCCTCCGACAGCAGGGTGTTGGACTCGTACAGGCTTTCCAGCGGGCCGCGGTCGGACAATTCCGCCAGCAGGTCTGCGAACTCCTGCAGCAGCGGGGCGGCATCCTCCGGCGGCGGTGGCAGGGTTTCGCTGGGGACCACTTCGGAATCCACCACATCGGCAATCAGCACCGCGTGATGCGCCGTCAGCGCGCGTCCGGACTCGCTCACCAGGTCGGGCACCGGCAGCCCGGCGTCTTCGCACACCTGCTGCACCGTGCGCACGATGGTGCGGGCATACTCCCGCACCGAGTAGTTCATGGAGCAGAACGAGCGCGAGCGGGTGCCCTCGTAGTCCACGCCCAGTCCGCCCCCCACGTCCAGCACCTGCACCGGCGCGCCGAGCCGTCGCAGTTCCACGTAGAAGCGCGCTGCCTCGCGCAGGCCACGGGCGATGTCGCCGACATTGGCCACCTGCGAGCCGAGGTGGAAGTGGATCATCTGCACGCTGTCCAGGCGTCCGGCCGCGCGCATCAGCTCGACGGCTTCGAGAATCTGCGGCGTGGTCAGACCGAACTTGGCCTTCTCGCCGCCGGTGTTCTGCTGGGTGGACTCCGACGAGCTGGCCAGCCGCACCCGCAGGCCGATCAGCGGCATGACCTCCAGCCGCGCCGATTCCGCCAGCACCAGCGGCAGCTCGCTGAGCTTTTCCACCACGATGTAGACCCGGTGCCCCAGCTTGCTGCCAATCAGCGCCCGGCGGATGTAGGCCCGGTCCTTGTAGCCGTTGCAGACAATGATGCTGCCCGGCGAGGCCAGCCCCAGCACCGCCGCCAGCTCCGGCTTGGAACCCGCCTCGATCCCCACCCGGCTGCCGCCGTGACCGACGATGGCTTCCACCACCGAGGCCTGCTGGTTGACCTTGATCGGATACACCGCGGTGTAGCGGCCCTGGTAGCCGTAGTCGTCAATCACGCCGGCAAAGGCGTCGCAGAGCATGTCGACGCGGTCACGCAGGATGTCGGTGAAGCGCACCAGCACCGGCAGGTCCAGGCCCTCACGCGGCAACTGCTGGGCCAGTCGGTAGAGGTCCACGGCCACCGGTGAGGCGTCGCGGAACGGCTGCACCATCAGGTGCCCGTCATCGCTGACCCCGAAGTAGCCATCCCCCCAATGCGGCAGGTTGTAGCGCTCGGCGGCGTCGGCGGCGGTCCAGGGAGGCGTGTTCACGAAGGCGTCACTCGGCGGCGGGGGGAGAGCCGATATAATCGACCGCACACATTTTATATGGGATTCGCGATGTCACTCGATCAGTCCTGGATCTCGGAAGCGGTCGAGGCCACCGGTACCGCCTTCGCCCTCAAGGGCCGCAAGATCCACGAGGAACAGACGCCGTACCAGAAGATCGAGATCTTCGAGACCGCCAGCTGCGGCTACCTGATGACCATCGATGGCTGCACCATGGTCAGCACCCGCGACAACTTCCTCTATCACGAGATGATGAGCCACCCGGCGCTCAACGCGCACCCCAACCCGGAAACCGTGGTGGTGGTGGGCGGTGGTGACTGCGGCACCCTGCGCGAAGTGCTGAAGCACGCCGAGGTGAAGGCCGCTACCCAGGTGGAAATCGACGAACGCGTCACCCGCCTGTCGGAGCAGTACTTCCCCGAGCTGTGCGACCGCAACAACGATCCGCGCGCCACCCTGTTCTTCGGTGACGGCATCCAGTGGATGAAGGATGTCGCACCGGGCAGCATCGACGTCATCATCATCGACTCCACCGACCCGGTGGGTCCGGCCGAGGGCCTGTTCGGCCTCAAGTTCTACCGCGACTGCATCCGCGCCCTGAAGCCCGACGGCATGCTGGTGCAGCAGTCGGAATCGCCGCTGCTGCACCTGGCACTGATCCAGGAGATGCACGCCGCCATGCGCGAGGCCGGCTTCGTCGAGACTCATCTGCTGCACTTCCCGCAGATGATCTACCCCAGCGGCTGGTGGAGTGGCTCCATTGCGCTGAAGCGGGCGGGCAGCCTGGTGGAACGCCTGGACAACGCCGATGCCCTGGACACGCAGTACTACAACCGCGAGATCCACAGGGCCTGCTTCGCCCTGCCCACGTTTGTGAAGAAGGCGCTGGCGGGCTGAGGCCAGCGCCTGCGCGGCGCGGCGCCCTTCTTTTCATATAACGCTTATTCATTATGAGAAGCGGCGGCGATATTCCGTACTAGACTATGCGCCATGGATACCGCACTTGCCACACCGCCGCCCGCCGTCACGCCCGAGGAACCCAATTCCTCCGGCCTGAGCCTGGCCGAGATCGCCACCCTCAACGCCCGCTACAAGACCATGGGCTTTGAGGAACGCATCCAGCAGTTCTACCGCGACTTCGATGTCGACAAGGTGCTGGTGACCTCCTCGTTCGCGGCCACGTCCGCGTACTTCCTGCACATCATCCACCGCTTTCAGCCGCGGCAGAAGATCGCGTTCATCGACACCGGCTACCACTTCCTGGAGACCATCACCTACCGGGACCGGCTGTCGAAGGAATACGGACTGGAAGTGTTCGACATCAAGGCCGAGGACTGGAAGCACCAGTTCACGGTGGACGACCAGACCTGGAGCAAGAACCCCGACTTCTGCTGCTCCATCAACAAGGTCGAGCCGCTGGAAGCGATCAAGCCCAACTACGCCGTGTGGGTGTCCAGCCTGATGGGTTGGCAGACCGACAACCGCGCCGGCATGGAAATCTTCGAAGTGCGGCGCGGCATTCTCAAGTTCAATCCGATGATCGACGTCACCCGCGAACAGCGTGACGCCTACATCCGTGAACACGACCTGCCGTTCCACCCGCTGGTGGCCGAGGGCTACAACTCCATCGGCTGCACCCACTGCACGGTGAAAGGCGAAGGCCGCAGCGGCCGCTGGGCCGGCAAGCCGAAGACGGAGTGCGGGCTGCATCTTTGAGGCATGCGTGGTGAGTGACGAGTGGTGAGTGCCGAGTAACCGCAGCGGTCGAGCGTATTCTCAGCACTCAGCACTCAGCGCGCAAAAAACTACTGCTTCAGCCGATACCCGGTCTTGAATATCCACGCCACCAGCACCAGGCAGACGGCGAGGAAGCCGAGGGTCATGCCGAGGCTGATGCCGATGCTGACGTCGGCGCTGCCGAAGAAGGCCCAGCGGAAGCCGCTCACCAGGTACACCACCGGGTTGAACAGGCTGAGCTGCTGCCAGGGCTCGGGCAGCATGTTGATGGAATAGAAGGCGCCGCCGAGGAAGGTCAGCGGCGTCACCACCAGCAGGGGGATGATCTGCAGCTTCTCGAAGCCGTCGGCCCACACCCCGAGAATGAAGCCGAACAGGCTGAAGGTGACGGCGGTCAGCAGCAGAAAGCCGAGCATCCACAGCGGGTGGGCGATCTCGTAGGGAATGAACACGCGCGCCGTCAGCAGGATGATGGTGCCGATCATCACCGACTTGGTGGCGGCGGCGCCGACGTAGCCGATGACGATCTCGACGAAGCTGACGGGGGCCGACAGCACTTCGTAGATGGTGCCGGACCAGCGCGGCATGTAGATGCCGAAGGCGGCGTTGGAGATGCTCTCGGACAGCAGCGACAGCATGATCAGCCCGGGGATGATGAAGGCGCCGTAGGCAATGCCGTCAATCTCGCCGACGCGGGAACCGATGGCGGCACCGAACACCACAAAGTAGAGCGAGGTGGAGATCACCGGTGCGGCGATGCTTTGCGCCAGGGTTCGGAAGGTGCGGGCCATCTCGAAACGGTAGATGGCCTGGATGGCATAGCGGTTCATGCGGATTCCTGCACCAGGCTGACGAAGATTTCCTCCAGCGAGCTTTCGCGCGACTGCAGGTCCTTGAAGTCGATGCCCTGTTCCCCCAGCCGCCGCAGCAGCGGCGCGATACCGGTATCCGCCCCCTGAGCATCGTAGGTATAGACCAATGCATGGCCGCCATCGGCGAGGGTCAGCGGCAGATCGGCCAGCGCCGCCGGCAGCGATGTCAGCGGCTGTTGCAGATGCACCGCCAGTTCCTTCTTGCCCAACCTCTGCATCAGGGTGCGGGTGGGCTCCACCACGATCAGCTCGCCCTTGCGGATCACGCCGATGCGGTCGGCCATCTCCTCGGCTTCCTCGATGTAGTGGGTGGTGAGGATGATGGTGACCCCACTGTCGCGCAGCCGCCGCACCATGCCCCACATGTCGCGCCGCAGTTCGACGTCGACGCCGGCGGAGGGCTCGTCGAGGAACAGGATGGTGGGTTCATGCGACAGCGCCTTGGCGATCATCACCCGCCGCTTCATGCCGCCCGAGAGCGTCATGATGCGGGCGTCCTTCTTGTCCCACAGCGACAGGTCGCGCAGGATCTTTTCCACGAAGGCCGGATTGGGCGGCTTGCCGAACAGGCCTCGGCTGAAGGTCACCGTCGCCCAGACGCTTTCGAAGGCATCGGTGGTCAGCTCCTGTGGCACCAGGCCGATCTTGCTGCGTGCTGCGCGGAAGTCGCGATGGATGTCATGGCCATCGGCGGTAATGCTGCCGGCGCTGGCGTTGACCAGGCCACAGATGATGCTGATCAGCGTCGTCTTGCCGGCACCGTTGGGGCCCAGCAGGGCGAAGATCTCACCGCGCGCGATCTCCAGGTTGATGTCCTTGAGCGCCCGGTGCCCGGAAGCGTAGGTCTTGTCGACCTGCTGGATGGAGAGAATGGCGGACATGGGGTAAGCAGCTCAGGTGGCGGCAAGCAGGGTCTTGATCCAACGACCGATCTCGGTGATTTGTTCCATGCACACCTGGTGCTGCATCGGGTAGTCACGCCAGTCCACCGAATAGCCCAGGCCGCTCAGCTGGTCACGCGCCGCCTGACCCAGGGTCAGCGGCAGTACCGGATCGAACTGCCCGTGCATCATCAGGATCGGCAGGCTTGTCGGCGCGGTCGCGGTGGCGGCGGTGAGGGTCGATGCCAGCGGCAGATAGGTCGACAGCGGCAGCAACCCGCCGAGGCTCTCCGGCATCCGAAGGGCCGTGTGCATGGCCACGGCGCCGCCTTGCGAGAAGCCGGCCAGCACGATGCGGGCGGCCGGAATGCCGTCGTCCACCAGATCACCAATGCGTCCGCGCACCCGCTGCCGGGCCGCTTCGATCCCCTCGCTGTCCTGCGGGCCGTCGCGGTCGAGGCCGTAGATGTCGAACCAGGCGCGCATCGGCATGTTGCCGTTGAGCGTCACCCGCCGCACCGGTGCATGCGGGAAGATGAAGCGGATGCGGTGATCGGCGGGTAGCCGAAGTTCCGGCACGATGGGGACGAAGTCATGGCCATCGGCACCCAGGCCGTGCAGCCAGACCACAGCGGCAGTCGCGGGTGCGGCGGGTTCGAGGACAACCTCGGTCTCGGTCTCGTGCAGGGTCATGGGTGTCTGGCAGTAGAATGGACGGCCTATTCTCCCAGACTCCGGCCTTGCCGGAGCACGCCATGCGACTGCTCGTTCTCACCTTCCTGATCTGTCTGCTGGGTGGCTGCGGCCAGTCCGGCGCACTCTACCTGCCCGAGGCACCGCAGGCGGCACCGACCGCCGCTCCGCAGACCGAAAACACGCCAACCGAGACGCCGTCCGCTGACGCTGACGGGACGCCGGCAGGGTCATCGCCATGAGCGCCTTCGAATACCGTGACGGTGTGCTGCATGCCGAGCAGGTGCCGGTCACCTCGATTGCCGCGCGCTTCGGCACACCGGCCTACCTGTATTCCCGTGCCGCCATCGAGGGCCGCTACCGCGCCTTCAGCGAGGCGCTGGGCGGGCATCCGCACCAGATCCATTTCGCGGTCAAGGCCAATTCCAACATCGCCGTGCTCAATGTGCTGGCACGCCTTGGCAGCGGTTTCGACATCGTCTCCGGTGGCGAGCTGATGCGGGTGCTGCGGGCCGGTGGCGATCCGGCCAAGGTGGTGTTCTCCGGCGTTGGCAAAACCGAAGCCGAGATGACCATGGCACTGGAAGCCGGTATCGGCTGCTTCAATGTGGAATCGGCATCGGAACTACACCGGCTCAATGCGGTGGCGACACGGCGCGGCCAGCGTGCCCCGGTGGCCCTTCGGGTCAACCCGGACGTGGATGCCAAGACCCATCCGTATATCTCGACCGGGATGAAGGACAACAAGTTCGGCATCGACATTCCCCGCGCCGAAGCGCTGTATGCCGAAGCCGCCACGCTGCCCGGCATCACCCTGCACGGCATTGCCAGCCACATCGGCTCGCAGTTGCTGGACATCCAACCGCTGCTGGATGCGCTGGACCGGGTGCTGGCGATGATCGACCGGCTGGCCGCCAACGGCATCACCCTGCGCCACATCGATGTCGGTGGTGGCCTGGGCGTGCAGTACCGCGATGAAGTGGCGCCCGACCCGGCGGTGTGGGCCGCCGCGGTCAAACAGCGTCTGGGCGGCCGCGACCTGGTCATCGGCACCGAGCCCGGACGCGCCATCGTCGGCGAGGCCGGGCTGCTGCTGATGCGGGTGGAAGCACTCAAGGCAGGTGAGGGCAAGCACTTCGCGGTGGTCGATGCGGCCATGAATGACCTGCTGCGCCCCACCCTCTACCAAGCGTGGATGGACATCCTGCGAGTCACCGCCAACAGCGATGCCGACAGCCGCGACTACGACATCGTCGGCCCCATCTGCGAAACCGGCGACTGGCTGGGCAAGGCCCGTCATCTGCGCCTGAGCGAGGGCGACCTGCTGGCCGTGCGCACCGCCGGGGCCTACGGCTTCGTCATGGCGTCCAACTACAACACCCGACCGCGACCGGTGGAACTGATGGTCGACGGCGATCAGGTCTACGTCATTCGCGAGCGGGAAAGCCTCGACGACCTGCTGCGCGGCGAGCGCCTGCTGCCATGAGCGCCCAGGCACCGCTGATCCTGGTCGACGGCTCGTCCTGGCTGTTCCGTGCCTACCATGCACTGCCGCCGCTGACCAACGCCCACGGCGAGGCCACGGGTGCCGTGTTCGGCATGTACAACATGCTCAAGCGGCTGATGAAGGACTATCAGCCGGAACGCCTCTGCGTGGTATTCGACCCGCCCGGCAAGACCTTTCGTGAGGACTGGTACCCCGACTACAAGGCCAACCGCGGCGAGACCCCGGACGACCTCAAACAGCAGTTCCCGCGCATCACCGAGCTGCTCAAGGCGATGGGCCTGCCGGTGATCGCGGTCCCCGGTGTCGAGGCCGATGATGTCATCGGCACCCTCGCGCGACAGGCGCGCGGCGCCGATCTGGACGTGCTGATCGTCACCTCCGACAAGGACATGGCGCAGCTGGTGGACGACCACGTGCATCTGCTCGACACCATGAAGAACCGCCGCATGGACCCGGACGGCGTGGTCGAGAAGTTCGGTGTGCGTGCCGATCAGATCATCGACTACCTCGCCCTGATGGGCGACAGCAGCGACAACATTCCCGGCGTGCACGGTGTCGGCCCCAAGACGGCCGCCAAATGGCTGGGCCAGTACGGCACGCTGGATGCCCTGATCGCCGATGCCGACGCCATCAAGGGCAAGGCCGGCGAAAACCTGCGGTCGGCGCTGGACCACCTGCCGCTGTCGAAGCGGCTGACCACCATCGTGCTCGATGTGGAACTGCCGGTGACCCTGGACAGCCTGCGCCCCGGCGAACGTGACGAGCCCGCCATGGTCACGCTGTTCGACCGCCTCGGCTTCAAGCCGGAACGTGCCGCCGCTGCGGTCAAACCGGTGGTGCCGGATGGGACGGCCGAGGCGCCGCCGGAACCCGCCCAAGCGCCGCCGCCAAAGGAGAACGCCGAACCTACCCGCAGCATCTGCGTCACCACCGCGGAGCAGCTCGACCAGCTGATCGCCGCACTGGAACAGGCCGAACTGATCTGTGTCGACACCGAAACCGATGCCCTCGACGCTCAGCAGGCCGGGCTGGTAGGGCTGGCCTTTGCGGTGAAGGCGGGCGAAGGCTGGTACGTGCCGCTGGCGCACGACTACATGGGCGCACCGCAACAGCTCCCCATGGCCGAGGTGTTGGCGCGGGTGAAACCGCTGCTGGAGAGCCCGGACCGGCCCAAGGTCGGCCAGCACCTCAAATACGACCTCAATGTGCTGCGCCGGCATGGCATCGAGGTGCAGGGGGTCGCGCACGACACCATGCTGCAAAGCTACGTGCTCGACGCCGCCGGGCACCGGCACGACATGGATACCCTGGCGCGCAAGTACCTCGACCACACCACCACCACCTTTGCCGACATCGCGGGCAAGGGCAAGGCGCAGTTGAGCTTCAACCAGGTGGCACTGGAGCAGGCGGCACCCTACTCCGCCGAAGACGCCGACATCACCCTGCGGCTCCATCAGACGCTGTTCCCGCGGCTGCAGGCCGAGCCCACGCTGGAGGCGGTCTATCGTGAGCTGGAAATGCCGCTGGTGCCGGTACTGGCCGACATGGAGTACCACGGTGTGGGCGTCGACGTGCCCTTGCTCAAGCGCATCAGTACCGAGCTGGCGCAGCGCATGGAAACCCTGGAGAAGGACTGCTTCGAAGCGGCCGGCCAACCCTTCAACCTCGGCTCGCCGAAACAGCTCGGCGCCATCCTGTTCGACCAGCTCGGCCTGCGGGTGGTGAGCAAGACCCCGAAGGGTGAGCCCTCCACCGCCGAGGACGTACTGGAAGTGCTGGCCGACGAGCACCCGCTGCCGCGGCTGATCCTCGACTGGCGCAGCGTCGCCAAGCTGCGGTCGACCTATACCGAGACCCTGCCGCAGATGGTGAACCCGAAGACCGGGCGCATCCATACCAGCTATCACCAGGCGGTCGCGGCCACCGGCCGGCTGTCCTCGTCCGACCCCAACCTGCAGAACATCCCGATCCGTACTGCCGAGGGCCGGCGCATCCGCCAGGCCTTCGTGCCCGCCGAGGGCTGCAGTCTGCTGTCAATCGACTATTCACAGATCGAACTGCGACTGATGGCGCACTTCTCCGGCGACGACAAACTGCTGGGGGCTTTCCGCAATGGCCAGGACATCCACCGCGCCACTGCCGCCGAGGTGTTCGGGGTGGCGCTCGATGCCGTCAGCAGCGAACAACGTCGTGCCGCCAAGGCGATCAACTTCGGGCTGATCTACGGCATCTCCGCCTTCGGCCTGGCTCGCAACATCGGCGTCGGCCGCAATGAGGCGGCCGAAATCATCGAACGTTTCTTTGCCCGCTACCCGGGGGTCAAGGCCTTCATGGACGGCACCCGTGAGCGGGCGCGCGAACAAGGCTTTGTCGAAACCCTGCGCGGTCGCCGGTTGTACCTACCCAACATCAACGCCCGCAACGCGGCACAGCGTCAGTATGCCGAGCGCACCGCCATCAACGCGCCGCTGCAGGGCACGGCTGCCGATCTCATCAAGGCCGCCATGCTTGACGTCCATGGGTTCCTGCAAGATGAAGCGCCCGAGGTGCGGATGATCATGCAGGTACACGACGAACTGGTGTTCGAAGGCCCCGAGGCCATGCTCCGCGAGCTCGGGCCGGTTCTGTCGGCACGCATGTGCCGTTCATCCGTGCTGACGGTACCGTTGGTCGCCGAACCGGGCCTCGGAGCCAACTGGGACGCTTCCCACGGATAGAACTCGCAACGTGTTGTTTGTGAAATATTTTATTGACATCATCCACGGCCAGGATGCGTCCCACCCCTCGCTAAATGGTTGATTTTCAAGTGTGAGATTTTGCTTACGGGTTGTGTCGCGTTGGCGTCCGTGCACCCCCCCGGAACTTCCGCACCCGCCGACGTTCCAAGTTTGCGAGGAACGGCCATCCCTTCCGTTGCTCCCGCCTCCACTCCCTGGGCGGAATTCCGGCATCCCCCAATGGCCGGAGCTGGTCGCCCGGTGGTGTCCCCAACCACCGGGCGCTTTCTGTTGAAACCACCGTGAAGCTACTGCGCTCGACTGGCTGAAAGCAGGCGGTGCTCGACAGTTTCGTCTGGAACGAAAACTGCGCGTAGCCCCGAAGGGGGCAGGCACACGGATGTGCCTGACAAATGCTCATGTATCTCTCGATACATTCCGCTTCCTGCGCTCCGGCGGCTTTCAGCCAGCCTTCGCTCGCTACGCTTCACGGCGGTTTCAACGTTGCCCGGAGTTCCTCAAACAACCCTCGCTAACGGCGCGCTGTGGCGATTTCACAGTTTCCGTTCGGGGGGCGGGAACTTCCTTGCGGCGACGCCCTCCAAGTCTGCGAGTGGCGGTCCTCCCTTCCGTCACTCCCGCCTCCTCTCCCTGGGCGGAATTCCGGCTCCCCCCTTAGGCCGGAGTTGGTCGCCCGGTGGTTTCCCCGACCACCGGGCGTTTTTGTTTGAAACCCTTGTCGCGCTAAAAGGGGTTCACGCCTTGGCCGGGTTCAGGACTCAGCCCTCCGCCACCTCGAAATGAAGGCCGGCATGATCCTGCAGGCGGTCGACCAGTTTCTGGCCGAAGGCGGTGGCAGGGGTCCAGAAACCACCGGGCAGGTCGGGGATATCGCGCGCCAGGCAGGCGCCGGCTTCGCCCAGCATCTTGCCGGTCGAGCCATAGCCGGGGTCGCGATCGCCGGTGACCTTGGCCCGCATCGAGCGGCCATCATCAGTGGTGCCATGGAATCGCAGGTCGAAGAACCCACTGGCCTGCGCCGCCGGGCTGGGACCCTCGCCGGGCTTGGGCACGACGAAGCGCTCAAGGACCCACCGGGTCGGTGGTAGCGCGGCGCCGAGCAGAAAGCCGCCAAGCCCGGCGGTGAGGCCGATGGCCGACAGCCGTCCCTTGAACCCCTTGCCGGTGAGCATCGCCTCGTCGTAGCGGAAGCGGGTACCCCAGGCCTGCTGGCTGAGCGCATTCGAACGCTGCACCACGCGGGTGTTGATCCCGGCCATCACGAACGGCGCCACCCAGGCCTGGAAGTCGGGATCGAGCGCGGGCCCCTTGACGTTCGGCTGTCGACCTTCGCCACGCCGGTCGTCCGGGCACAACAGGTAGGGATCGCCGAGCTTCTTGCGCAGCGCCGGGTCTTCGCTGGCCAGCTTGAAAACGTTCATCAGACTGGCCACGGTGCCGCCGGAAAACCCGCCGCGCAGCGCCTTGACCCGCATCTTCACGGTTGTGCAGGGCGCCCCGAGCTGCCGCTGCGATGCCTGCTGCAACACCCACTGGCCGAGATCGGAGGGGATCGAGTCAAAACCACAGCAGTGGACGATGCGCGCCCCGGAGGCCTGAGCCCGGGTCTCGAAGCGACGGATCATCTCGTCGATCCACTGGACCTCGCCCGTGAGGTCGCAATAATCGGTGCCGCTGTCGACGCAGGCTTCGACCAATGGCGTCCCGTAGAGCGCGTACGGCCCGACGGTGGAGATGACCGCCCGGGTCCGGCTGCAGAGCGCGGTCAGTGCCGCCGAGTCGGCAGCATCGGCGACGATCAGCGGCAGGTCGGCTGCACTCTCGCCAAGCCCGCCCCGCACCTGGGCCAGCTTGGCTTGCGAGCGTCCCGCCAATGCCCAGCGCAGCTCGGCGCTGCCGGCGCCATGGCGATCGAACAGATACTGCGTGAGAATCTGGCCGACGAAACTGGTGGCGCCGAAGACCACGACATCAAATTCCGGCTGCGACATGGCGTTACTCCAATAGGTGAGGCGTGAGGCGTGAGGCGGCGGTCAGGCTGCCAGCGGCTGACCGTCGGGGCCGATCCCCAGCCAGCCCATCAGGTGCTGACGTGCCGGGTCGAGCCCCTGCCGGCTGGTCGACGAAAACAGCGCCACCGTGGTCTCCGGCTGGTCACGATCAGTGATCGCCTGCTGCACCTGCAGCAAGGTGTTCTTGGCCGCGCCGTAACCGAGTTTGTCGGCCTTGGTCAGCAGGCAGTGCACCGGCAGGCGGCGGCTGGCGGACCAGTCGAGCATCTGGGTGTCGAAATCGGTCAAGGGGTGCCGGATGTCCATGATCAGCACGGCACCGATAAGGTTGTCCCGGGTTTCCATGTACGCGCCGATCAGCTTGCCCCAGTCCCGCCGCACCTCGCCGGGGACCTGGGCATAACCATAGCCGGGCAGGTCGACCAGCCGCCCGCCGGGCACCTCGAACAGGTTCAACAGCTGGGTGCGGCCGGGGGTCTTGGACACACGTGCCAGCTGCTTCTGGCCACACAGCGCGTTCAGCGCCGACGACTTGCCGGCATTGGAGCGGCCGGCAAAGGCGATCTCCGGCGCGCGGTCGTCGGGTAGCTGCGCGGTGCGGGCGCAGGACAACAGGAACTGCGCGCGAGCAAAGGGATTCTGTGTCATCAACTGGCTGCTACCGTGTAGAATTGCGGACCATCTTCAACGATTTGACGCGCTTGCTGCCAGTCCGGCAAGGCTAACCCTGCGGAGTTCCCCACCCATGAAGCGCCTGGTTCTCGCTCTATCCCTCTGCCTGCCCCTGTTCGCCGCGGCTGAAACGACCGACGGCAATCTGTTCACCGGCGGCGATGTTGCGCGCGGCGAGTCCAAAGCCGCGACTTGTGGCGCCTGCCATGGCCCCAAAGGCAACAGCGGCAACCCTGAATGGCCTAGCCTGGCCGGGCAGGGCGCACCCTACCTGAAAACCCAGCTTGAGGCTTTCCGGTCCGGCGCGCGCAAGAATGTCCTGATGAGCAGTCAGGCCGCCGGCCTGTCGGATCAGGACATCGCCGACCTGGCCGCCTACTATGCGGCCCAGACCGCCAAACCCGGCGTCGCCAGTGAGGCCTCTGTCGCCGTTGCCCAGCCGCTGTACCGGGCCGGCGACGCCGAACGTGGCATCCCCGGATGTGCCGGCTGCCATGGCCCCACCGGTGCCGGCAACCCGGCCGCCGCCTACCCGCATCTGGCCGGCCAGCACGCCACCTACACCGCGGCCGCCCTGCGCGCGTACCGCAGCGGGGAACGCGGTGGCTCGCACAATGGTCAGATGATGGTGACGATCGCCAAGCAGCTGACCGATGAAGAGATCGAGGCGCTGGCGTCCTACCTCAACGGCCTTCAGTAGACACAGGAGTGTTGTCCATGACTTTGCGCATCCCCGCCGCCCTGACGGCGGTCCTCCTCAGCCTGTTCACCTTCGCCTGTTCGGCGCAAGGTGGCAGCGGCAGTGCCTTTGTCGAAGGCAAGCACTACAAGGAAGTGCGTGAGGTCGCGGAGCCATCGGACAACAAGCGTATCGCGGTCGAAGAGTTCTTCTGGTACGGCTGCAGCCACTGCTATAACTTCGAAAACACGCTGGAACCGTGGGCTGATCGCCTGCCGGCTGATGTCGATTTCGTCCGCGTACCGAACAGCCTCGGCCGTCCCATCGGCTTGCTGCACAGCAAGGCCTACTACACCGCCGACACACTGAAACTGATCGACAGCGTCCATCCCAAGCTGTTCGAGGCGATGCATGTCCGGCGACTGCCGCTGGCCACCGAAGCCCAGATCGTCGGAGTCTTCGAAGCCAACGCACCGATCATGCCGGATGTGGTGGAAAACACCCTCAAGGGGTTTGCCGTGGATGCCCGCGTGCGTCGCGCCGAGGCGCTGTCGCGCAGCTACGGCGTCTCCAGCACCCCGACATTGGTGGTGGGTGGCAAGTACTACACCAACCCCACCCTGGCCGGCGGCTTCGATGAAATGGTGGCGGTGGCCGACGTGCTGATCGAGAAGGTTCGACAGGAACGTGCCAAGCCCTGATCGCGGGCGCCCTGCCTGCAAAGCCCGGCTGCTAGCCGGGCTTTTTGTTGCCGGGCTGACCTTTCCCTCGTTTGCTGGACCGGCGATTCCGCTGGCCTCGGTTGACCATGCCTGCGAGCGTCTGGGTCAGCGACTGCGAAGCGTCGATGCCGACTTCTGCAAGGCCGCCGGCTTTCAGGCCGACGCCGCCAGCCGCGCCGGATTTCCGCTGATGCACCGGGATTTCCGGCCACGGCCGGAGGCCGCGGCGCCGCGTCGGGTGCTGATGATTGGCGGCATTCACGGCGATGAGTTGACGTCGGTCAGCATCGTCTTCGACTGGATGCGGCGTCTCGACCAGGAACGTCTGCAACCTTTCCACTGGCGGGTGATTCCCAGCGCCAATCCGGATGGCCTGCTGCGGGCGCCGTCCTGGCGGATGAACCGGGGTGGCGTCGACCTCAATCGCAATTTTCCGTCGGTGGACTGGGGCACGCGGGCACTGGAGTACTGGCGTCATCGCACCGGCGCCGACCCTCGCCGATACCCCGGCCCGCGCGCCCTGTCAGAACCGGAAACGGTGTGGCTGACCGAGCAGATTCGCCAGTTCGAGCCGCATGCCATCGTCTCCATCCACGCGCCCTATGGGGTGCTGGATTTCGATGGCCCGCAACATCCTCCGCAACGTTTCGGCTTGCTCCGGCTCAACCAACTGGGCACCTATCCAGGCTCACTCGGCAACTTCGCCGGCGTTGATCTGGCACTGCCGGTGATCACACTGGAACTACCCCACGCCGGGATCATGCCGACACGCGCGCAGTCCCAGCGGATCTGGACCGACATGCTCACATGGCTGGCCGAGCACGTGCCGGGGTCCGCGGCCACCTGGCATCCGCCGCTGCGTTACCCCGACGACGAGAGCCGCTGATCGGTCCCGAAGGTGTGCCGGTGGACGCCCGGCGCGGCAGTCGCCATCACGGTCTGCATGCGTGCGGCCACCGTCTCCCCGCTGACCGGCCGATACCGTGACAGCCCGCCTACCAGCAGCGGTGCGTAGAGCGGCGCCAGCCGCTGGGCCACACCTTCACCCCACCGGTGTTCGGTGCGTTCGCCCATCAACAGCGACGGCTGCATGAAGTGCAGGGAGTGAAAGCCCAAGGTCGCGACCGCTGCCTCCATCTCCCCCTTGCAGCGCAGGTAGAACGAGGTGCTGCGGGGGTTGGCGCCAATGGCGCTGACCACCACCGCCCGTTGCGCACCCGCGGAACGCGCCGCCTTCGCCAACGCAATCACCAAGTCGACGTCGATGGCGCGAAAGGCCTGCCGCGAACCCGCCCGCTTGAGCGTGGTTCCTAGCGCGCAGTAGAAATCATCGACGGCGACCGGCAGCTGCAGCGCACCGCCATCCGGCACCGGCAAGACGGTCAGCTGGGGGTGATCGGACAGGGGCCGACGGCTGACGGCCAGAATCGGTCCGGCCGTCGGTACGGCCAACAACCGGCGGATCAAGGCGCTGCCGACCAGGCCGGTCGGGCCGGCCACCAACGCCGTTCGCGGGTGCTGCGTATGCTTGGCAGTGTCCATACGCCGAGTGTAGCCGCCACCGATGTCCTTCGTTCTCGACCCTCGCCTCGCCGCCGACAGCGTGCCGGTGCTCGACGGCCCGCTGTGTAGCGTTCGCCTGATCAACGACGCCCGCTACCCCTGGTGTCTGCTGATACCGCGTCTGCCGGATCTGCGAGAAATCCATCAACTGGCCGAGGCTCGACAGCAGCAACTGTGGCGCGAGTCGTCGCAGCTGGGTGCGGCCATGATGCGGAGCTTCGACGGGCACAAGCTGAACGTGGCCGCGCTGGGCAACGTGGTGCCGCAACTGCACGTGCATCACATCGTGCGATTCGAAGGCGATGATGCCTGGCCCGCCCCGGTGTGGGGTCGGCACCCGGCCCGCCCCTACGACGACGCTGCCCTGCAGCAGCGGCTGGCGGTGCTGCGTGCCGCGCTCGATTAATCGAACGACGACACCAGGTAGACCATCAGCAGGACGGCAACCCACAACACCATCAACCCGGTACCCCAGGGGCCGGCCATCAGGCCGCCAGGACGGAAGTGGCGCTGCAATACGCGCACCAATCCCTGCGCGGAGCGATCCGGCAGCGCCCGAACCGCAAGCGCCTGCGGCCGGCCGGCCAACCGCGCCAACCCACCCCACAGCGCCGGCCAGGCACGCCGATAGAGCCAATCGCTGTCGAGATTGAGCGAGGGAATCTCGGGGGGATACCAGCCACGCCGGTAGAGCACCGCGAAACCGGCGGCAGCGAACAGCAGCAGCTGCAGCTGGGTGATCACGTGGGTGGTGGAATAGGCGTCGTAGTCGACCACGAATGGGAGCAGGGCATATAGCGGCTGCGGGTAGAGGCCGATGCCGATGCACAGTGCGGCGGTGATGCCCATGGCAATGAGCATGTTCAGCGGCGCTTCTTCGCAGCGTTTACCGGAATCGTGGGCAAAGAAACTGAAGAACGGAATCTTGATCCCCGAGTGATCCAGCACCCCAGCGGAGGCGAACAGCAAGACCAGCCACACCACCCACAGGTGCTCCTCGGCCACCGCCGTCAGAATCATCGACTTGGTGACGAAACCCGACAGCAGCGGAAACGCTGAAATCGACATCGAACCGATGATGCAGAATGCCGCGGTCCAGGGCATGGATTTGTAAAGCCCGCCGAGCTCGGAGGCCTTGACCGTGCCGACCCTGAACAGTACCGCCCCCATCGCCATGAACAGCAGCGACTTGTAGAGGATGTGAGCGAAGGCATGGGCAGCAGCGCCGTTGATCGCCAGTTCGGTGCCGACGCCGATACCCACCACCATGAACCCGAGCTGGTTGTTCAGGCTGTAAGCGAGTACCCGCCGCAAGTCGTTTTCGATCACGGCGAAAAAGATCGGGAACAGGGTCATCACCGCGCCGATCCAGATCAGCAGCTCGGTGCCGGCGAAACCACGCGCCAGCGCATAGACCGCCAGCTTGGTGGTGAAGGCCGACAACACCACGGTGCCGGTGACCGTGGCTTCCGGGTAGGCGTCCTGAAGCCAGTTGTGCATCAGCGGGAAGGCGCATTTGATGCCGAAGGCAAGGAAGATCAACAGCGCGCCGGGCTCGGCCAGGGTCATCCGCTCGAAATCAATGCTACCGGTGGCGACATAGCGCACGGCGATGCCGGCGATCAATAACACCCCCGACCCCACCTGGATGATCAGATAGCGCATGCCGACGTGGTAAGCCCGCTCGGTCCGTCGTGCCCAGATCAGGAACACCGACGACAACGCAGTGAGCTCCCAGTAGAGCATCAACGTCACCAGATCACCCGCCAGAACCGCGCCAATCGCAGCACCGGCATAGATCGTGGCCGCCACATGCTGCAGTGTGTCCTTCAGGTGCAGGGCATAGATCACCGCCAGAAACGCGGCGATATGGAAGATGACACCGAAGATGAAGGCCAGACGGTCGAGCCGCAGCGTCTCCAGGGTCATGCCGAAGAACTGCACCATGCCCGCATCGCCGGTCGGCAGCCAGCACAACAGCGCCAGGCTGACGACCGGCAGGGCCAGCATCACCACCTTGCGTGCCGTCTCCTTGAACAGCGGCAGCAGCATGCCGCCGACGATCATCACCAGGGCCGGGTTCAACAGTGCCTCAGTCATCGTGCGCTCCCGGCCGGTCGCGCTCGTAATAATCCTCGGGCCGCTTCAACCAGCGCCGCAGCAGCTTGGCACTCATGACAATGAAGACGTAGGCACCAAAACCGAAGAAGGCGAAGAACCCGAACCAGGCCTCAAAGGGGAAGTGCGTGTGCTTGGTATAGAGCAGGTCGGCCAGCAACAGCGCCGCACACAGCACGTACAGGCCATGGACCAGCCGGCTCACGTTCCTGGGGTCATCCAGCCAGCGTCGGCGGTCGTTCATTTACCCTCCCAGCCGAAACCCAGCCGGTCGGCCAGCGGGCTGAGCAACTGGTCTTCAAAGAAGAACAGAAAGAAGCAGGCCAGCGCGGTCAGGCACAGCGGAATCAGACAGGCCAGCGGCGCCTCACGAATCTTCGCGCGGCGGCCGACCCGCGCCTCCCCGGAGGGGTCGTCTGCTTCAGCCGGCGCCCCATGCTGGGGCAGAAAGAAGGCCCGAATCGGGATCGGCATCAGGTAGGCGACGCCCAGCAGGGAACTGACCAGCAACACCCCCATCATCATCGGCGTGCCGGCTTCGACCGCGCCTTCCATCAGCAGCAATTTGTCCCAGCTGCCGGCCAGCGGCGGCAGACCGATCACGGACATCGCGGCGAGGGTGAAGGCGGCGAAGGTGAACGGCATCTGCGGCCCCAGGCCATCCAGCTCACTGACCCGGGTCTTGTGCGCGGCCAGGTAAATGGCCCCGGCACAGAAGAACAGGGTGATCTTGCCTGCGGCGTGGGTGACGATGTGCAGGGCACCCTCCAGCAGGGCATCTGAAGTCGCCAGCGCAGCGCCCAGCACGATGTAGCTGAGCTGGCTGATGGTGGAATAGGCCAATCGGGCCTTGAGGTTGTCTTCGCGCACGGCGATCAGTGCCGCCACCACGATGGTAAAGGCCGCCACCCAGGCCATCGCTTCGCCGGCGCCGCTGACGCGCATGGTGTCCATGCCGAAGAAGTAGATGGTGACCTTGAGCACGGTAAACACGCCCGCCTTGACCACCGCCACCGCGTGCAGCAGCGCACTCACTGGAGTCGGCGCCACCATCGCCGACGGCAGCCAGCGGTGGAACGGCATCAGCGCCGCCTTGCCGATGCCGAACAGGAACAGCGCATAGAGAATGCCGAGCACGAAAGGCGGTGCGGTCCCGGCAAGAATGCCGCCGTCGCGGAAGTCGGTGGTGCCGGTGAGGGCGTAGGTCCACACCAGCGCCGGCAGGAACAAGCCGATCGAGGTCGTCAGCAGGGTGATCAGGTAGATGCGGGCGCCGCGACGCGCCTCCGCCGTGCCCTTGTGGGCCACCAGCGGCCAGGTGGCCAGCGTGAGCACTTCATAGCCAATGAACAGGGTCAGGCCGTTGGCCGCAAACGCGATCAGCATGGTGGCCGCTATGGCAATGGCAAAGCAGGTGTAGAACCGGGTGTGGTGGCCCTCCCCGGCGGTCCGCATATAGCCGATCGCATACAGCGACGTGATGGGCCACAGACAGGCGGCGACGGTGGCGAACAGCAACCCCAGCGGCTCCATTTCGAGTGCCAGCGAAAGCCCCGGCATCCACTGCCATAGTGTGAACCGCAGCGGCTGTGCCGGATCGGTCGACCACAGCGGGATCACCAGCGCGGCCAACAGCAGGCCGCTGACCAAGGTCGCGGCCTCGCGCAGATTGGGCCAGCGACGCAACAGCAGCAGCGCGGCGGCCCCGGCCAGGGGCAGCAGCACCGCCGCCAGCAGGGTCATCGGACCCGGACCGGGCATCATGGCGTCACCCCGAGGGCCGCCGTCGCCGCCGCCTGCGCCAGCCCCAACAGCGGCCCACTGTCGACCGCCACCCACAACGACACGGCGACCAGGGTCCAGGCCGTCAGGGTCATCGCCAACGGCGTCGGCGTCGCGGCGGGCGCATCCTCTGGGGGTTCACGGAACCAGGCGATCTCGATCATCCGCCCGACATAGACCAGCGCCAGCAGCGAACTGACCAGCATGGCGATCAACGGAAGCCACTGTGCCTCGGCGATCAAGGCCTGCGCCAGGGCCCACTTGCTGACGAAGCCGGCGGTCAGCGGTACGCCAACGAGTCCGAGTCCGCCGATCAGCAGCAACACGAATAGCCCCGGCAACCGTCGCGCCAATCCCGCCAGGTCCGCCATGCGGGTGCCGCCGACCTGCAGCATCAACAGCCCCGCCATGGCGAACAGCCCCCCCTTGATCAGGGCATGGTTGAACAGGTGGAGTGCGGAGGCGGTCAGCCCGTCGAACGTGGCCAGCGACAGGCCGAGCACGATGTAGCCGATCTGCCCCACACTGGACCAAGCCAACACCCGTTTGAGGTCATCGGCGAAGATGGCGGCCACCGCCCCGTAGAGCATCGCCGCCACCGACAGCAGCATCAGGATATCGCCCAGCGGCAACGTGCCGAAGGCGAACCCGATACCAAATACCGTGAACAGGAAGCGAGCCAGCACATACACCGCTACCTTGGTCGCGGTGGCGGCCAGGAATGCGCTCACTACCGACGGGGCCTCGCCATAGGCACCGGGCAGCCAGGCGTGCAGCGGTACCAGCGCCAGTTTGAGGCTGGCGCCCACCACGATGAAGGCCAGCGCTGCCTCGATGGTGCGGGTGTGCATGACCGCCGGCAACCGCTCCGCCAGGTCCGCCATATTGAGCGTGCCGGTCATCATGTACATGAGACCGATACCGATCAGCAGGAAGGTACCGCCGATGGTGCCCATGACCAAATACTCGAAGGCCGCCATCAGCGCCCGCCGGTGCCGCCCCATGGCGATCAGTGCGTACGCTGACAGCGACGAAATTTCGAGAAACACGAACAGGTTGAAGGCATCGCCGGTCGCAGCAATGCCGAGCAACCCGCACTGGCAGAGCAGCAACAACGCGTAGAACAGATAAGCGCGGTCTGCGTCGATCTCCCGGGCGACGCTGGCGCGCGCATAGGGGGCCAGCAGGGCGGCCATGCCGGAGACGATGACCAGCACCAGGGCATTGAGCGCATCAATGCGGTACTCGATGCCGACCGGCGGCGCCCACCCCCCGATGGCGTAGCGGACGACACCCACCTCGATCACCTGCAGCAGCAGCGCGATGCTCAGCAGCAGCCCGACCCCGGTGGTCAGCTGATACACCGCCCAGGCCAGCAACGGCCGCCGCAGCAACACGCAGAGCGGCGCCGCCATCAGCGGCATCATCACCAGCAGCGCAGGCAGGTGTGCCAGCCAGGTGCCGCTCATCCGCGGGGGGTCTCCGGCGGCGGTCGGGAGGCTGCTTCCGCGGCCATGATGACGTCTTCCTCGATGGTGCCGTACGCCTCATGGATTCGCACCACCAGCGCCAGACCCAGGGCCGTGGTGGCGACGCCGACGACAATGGCGGTGAGAATCAACACATGCGGCAGCGGATGGGCATACAACGCACCACCTTCCATCAGAATCGGCGCGGTCGCGTCGTGCAGGCTGCCCATGCTGATGTAGAGCACGAACACTGCAGTCTGAAACAACGACAAGCCGATCAATTTCTTGATCAGGTTGTCATAGCCGATGACGATGTAAAACCCGATCATCATCAACAGCACCACAATCCAATAATTGTAGAGCCCCAGTACCGTGCTCATGGGGCTTCCTCGGACGGCGGCGGCGATCGCAAGCGCCCGCGGCCGGCGAACACGAAGAAGATGCCGATCATCGCACCGGCCACCGTCAGCCCGACGCCGGCCTCCACCAGCAGGATGCCGTAGTGCTGGCCGTGCAGCGGATCATGGGCCAGCACGTCGTAGTCGAGCAGCGCGCCGCCGAGGAACATGCAGGCAATACCGGTCCCGCCGTACAGCAGTACACCGCCGGAGACCGCCAGCCGCACGGCCCATGAGGGTACTGCGGCCCGCGCCGCGTCCAATCCCATCACCAGCGCATACAACACCACACCAGCGGCAAAGATGACGCCGGCCTGAAACCCACCGCCGGGGCCGAAGTCGCCGTGAAACTGCACATACAGGGCGAACAGCATGATCATCGGGATCAATGCCTTGGCGACAACGCGCAACAGCGGGTTGTCGGCCATCACCGGCGTCGTCTCCGGGCACCCAGCAGCATGATCACCGCGATCCCGGCGGTAAACACCACCGTCACCTCCCCCAAGGTGTCGTAGCCGCGATAGCTCGCCAGCACCGAGGTCACCACATTGGGAACGCCGATCTCGTCCACGCTGGTTTCGAGGTAGTGCGCCCGCAGGGGGTGCTGGTGCACCGGGGTGTCAGGTTGATTGAAATGCGGCATGTCGAGCGTGGCGTAGAGCAATGCGGCACCGGTGAGGCCGGTCACCAGCAGTGCGCGCACGGTGCGCGCGCGTGACACTGGCTGTTCGCGCGAACGTGTCAGCGCGAGCGCGGCCAGCAGCAACACCGTGGTGATACCGGCACCGACCGAT
Organism: Flagellatimonas centrodinii; assembly: GCF_016918765.2. Lineage (GTDB taxonomy): Bacteria > Pseudomonadota > Gammaproteobacteria > Nevskiales > Nevskiaceae > Polycyclovorans > Polycyclovorans centrodinii. Next base: position 1,786,091 of record NZ_CP092104.1, on the reverse strand, counting down.
GCCTCGGTCATCGCCACATCGACCGCATCCATGACCATGAACATGCAGGCCGACAGCAGGCTGTAGAGCGAGGTCAACATGGCCACCGCAAACAGATTGCGAATGCGTGCGATGGCGATGGCGGCGGCGGCCATCAGCGTCAGCAGCAGAATGGTCAGCAGCGTGTCGTTCACGGCGATGACCCGGAACCATCAACGAGTTGTGGCTTGAGCCCGTCACGAACCGCGGAATACGCCAGCGCATGCACGGCCGTCGGGCTGGTAAACAGCAGGAATACGACGATCAGCAGCAAACGCACTGCTACCGCCAGATCCGGCGCCAGCAGCAGCAGTCCGGACATGATCAGCAACATGCCGCCGGTTTCGGTAACCGATCCGGCGTGGGTACGGGTGAAGAAGTCGGGCATCCGCAGAACGCCGATGGCACCCATCACCGCCAACAATGCACCCGCTCCCAGCAGCAGGTTGGCCAGCACGTCGATCCAGGTCGCCATCGTCAGACGTCTCCCTCTTCGCGGCCCGCCTGATCCCACCCCAGATCACCGTAGTGCATGAATTTCAGGACCGCGACGGTCCCGATGAAGTTGATCAAGGCGTAGACGATCGCGATATCGAGAAACTCGGGGCGGCCGCTGAGGAACCCGAGTACGGCGATGAACAGCACCGTCTTGGTCCCCACCAGGTTGATGGCGAGAATGCGGTCGTACACCGTCGGGCCGAGAAACACCCGCAGCAACAGCAAGATCATGGTCACCATTACCGCCACCATCACCGCGGTCAGCATGGTCATCGCTCTGCACCCCGTTCCAGTGCGGTCACGCGATCATCCATCACCCCTGCCTCGATGGCACGGGCCCCCTCGCGGGTCAGCGCGTGCACCTCGATGTGATCGGCGTGCATCCGCACCGAGAGTGTCCCCGGTGTCAGGGTGATGGCATTGGCGAGAATGGCGCGCCCCCCGTCGGTGACTTCGTGCATCGACGACCGCGCCCATGTCGGCGAGATCGCAGCGCCCGGCATCACGATACAGCGAAGCACGGCTGCGTTGGCTTTCACCATTTCCCACCCCAGCCACAGCCAGAATACGGGCAACCGCAGACCCAGCTGCAAAGGCACCGACTCAGCATCAACCACCTTCATGCGCACGGCCAACGCAACCACCGCGAGGCAGCTGAGCAAGCCAAAGCCGAGCCACAATGGCGCGTAGTGCCCCGACAGGAGCAACCACAGCAGTGCCAGCGCGACGAACAGGCTGCAGGCATGACGCATGCCGCAGGTCTCCTTGCGAATAATCCAGATCGTTGATCGGGCCGAATGTATCGATCGGTTCGACGAGGCGTCAACCATACGCTGCAGCCTCGGTCGCGGATACGGTTCGCCACTAATATGTCGTCCGAACCGGTGTCCGTGAGTGCCCCGACTCGCCCCCTGCCGCTGCAATCGCGCAAAAGCGCTCCGGCGAAGGAGCGTCGGCGCTACACTCGGGACAAAAGGTCCAACCTGGGGGAGAGACCCATGACAACCACCCGCCTGCTGGCGACCCTGTGCGCGTTGCTCGGCTACTCGGCACTTGCCTTCGCTGAGCCCACCACGTCCGACGGCGACGCTGCTGCCGCCGGCTATCGCTCCGAGAACCGGTCAGTGTCCATCGCCGATCTCGCCGAACGCGACCGGCTCACCGGCGTCTGGGACGGCAGCCCTCAGGTGGCCGAAAAGCGGGACTGGTACGCCGACCACTTCTACGACACCCTGGCCAGCCAGAAGCGCTGGCATGCGGGCACCGGTCCGTTCACCACCCATGAATTCCAGGGCGAGATCACCTGGGATATCGTCGCCATTCCACAGAAGGCGCCACCGCCCTGCGGCGAACCCCAACCCACCGCCTATGACCGCGAAAGCTGCCGCTATGTCGCCACCCTGTTCACCGAGCTGGAGACTCGCGATCCGGCGGCGGCACGGTTGGCACGCGCACAGGTCCGCCGCGGACGCGATGTGTGGTTCAAGGGCACTTTCGGCAATCAGGATGAGATCTACCAACATTTCTCACGCGTAGCCGGTGGCATCCAGAATATCCGCTACCCCTGGCTCGACACCCGCGAGCGCAAGAACCGTTTCACCCAATACGGGCTGATCAATGACCCGGGGTGCACCGAGGGCGATGCCAGCACCTTCTGGATGGACCGCTGCGATGACCCGTTCAGCTCGGGCGTGCTGGGATACCGCAAGTACCCCGCACCCGGCGTCGTCAAGGACGACGACGGCAAGACCGTGTTCGATCCCGCCAGCGAGGATTACAACCAGCGCTTCGTCATTGGCCATCCCTGCGTGCAGTGCCATGTCGCATTCGACCCCACGCATCCGCCGAAAGACCCCAACGCACCGGAGTGGGAGAACATCCATGCGTTGATCGGCAACCAATACATCGTGCAGCCCCTGATGTTCTTTCAGGGCACGCCGCATGACTCGCCGATCCGGCAGGTACTCAAGGGCGGCCGTGCCGGCACCATCGACACCTCGCTGGTGGCCAACGACTTTCAGCACAACCCCGGCACCCAGAACAACATCATGGATTTCTTCAACAAGCGGGTGTTCGAGGAGGACATCAAGCATCCGGTGACCGGTGAGGTAAAGAAGGCCAAGACCCTGCACGTGCTCAAGGGCGGCGAAGACTCGGTCGGCGAGCATCTCGCGCTGATTCGCGTCTACGTCAACATCGGTATGTGCACCGAAGAGTGCTGGGCGCCGAAATTCCCGAATCCCGGCACCTTCTTCGGCGAGAAGGCAGCGCAGCGTCCATTCTCCATCGAACAGTGCGCCGCTGATTGCGAAGCCTGGAACCATGCCGACGCCAAAATGCCGGATCTCGCGGCCTTTCTGATCACCGGTGGCCCCACCTATCTGCTGAAGGCAGTGGATGTGGATGGCACCCCGGGCAGCGACTTTGTCGATACAACGGCGATCCCGGAGGGCCGCAAGATCTTCGCCCGCGAATGCGCCAGCTGTCACAGCTCGAAGATGGCGCCCGACAACATCCGCGCCGACAAGGCGGCGTTGGCGCGCTACTACGAAGGACATGTCTTCGGCTCGGAGGCCTTCTGGCAGCTGGAATTCAGCGAGGCCGAGCGCTCCGATGAAGCCTTCCGCAACAAGTACCTCAGCGCAGACGGACGGCCGCGCCAGTTCGCCGACGCCGATGTCTTTGGCCAGGACTGGCTATCCAACGACGAACCCGTACCGTTCCACCAGGTCGGCACCAATCGCTGTCGCGCCCTGCACGACAACCACAACGCCGGCCATATCTGGGAGGAATTCTCCTCCGAGACCTACAAACAACGCCCATCCCCCGGTAGCGTGCCGCGGGTCACCAACCGCATGGTGCCGGGCCTCGGCGGCATCGAAATCGGTGAAAAAATCATTGAAGGCGGCCCCGGCTACCTGCGCAACTTCTCATTGCTGTCGGTGTGGGCGACCGCACCATTCCTGCACAACAACGCCATCGGCGAGCTGACCTACCTCGATGACGGGCAAACGCTCGACACCACGGTGGCTGGGCGCATCAAACAATTCGAGATGGCATACGCCGAGTTGATGATGAGTGACGACCCGGCGATCACCCCCAGTCGTCCGCAAAAGATCGGCGTGACCGATACCGACATCCGTATCGCCCCGCGCGAGGACATGCAGGGGCCGATCAAGCTGCCGGTCGCCAAGGGCACGCCGATCGCCAACTTTGCCTCCAGCGATCCGCACCGACCGCTGTTCATGAAATGTGACGACCTCGTCGAGAACAAGGGGCATCAGTTCGGCATCTCGCTCAGTGACGATGACAAGTACGCGCTGCGGGAATTCCTCAAGATTCTCTGAGCCGTCGCGTGATGAAAGCCCTGTTCGCCGGCCTGGTCCTGGCCCTGATCGCCATCGGGGGCTGGTGGCTATGGCCGGCGGCGGTGTCGCCGGCGGGTCCCGACCTGCAGGCGCGCGCCGCGGTGATGGCCGGTGCTGTCGGACCGTTGCGACAGGGGATCGCCCAAACCGACCTGCCACCGGAGGGGACCCGTTCGCTGTTCGATCACCTGATGGCGCAGGCGGATGGCCTGCCCTATCCCTTCGAGGATCTGGTGGCGTTGCTGGCACAGCAGCATCCCGAGGGGGCCCGACCGCTGCAATTGCTGATTCCCTTCGGCCGCTCACTGCTGAAGGGTCAAGCCGATTTCGAGGCGCCGCGAATCCTGGTCGCGACCGATTTCGAGGCGGCCAGTACACCGGCCAGTCTCGGCCTGGCACCGCGCGGCCAGCTATTTCTCGGCTTTACCGAGAAAGCGGACGAGATCGAAGTCATCAGCTACAACGAGGTCGCCGGCAGGTTCGAGTTCCAACTGGTGCAGGACTACCGCGCCGACGGTCAGCCGCGCATCGTCTATGCCCGGCGCGACATCTGCCTCACCTGCCATCAAGGGGGTGGCCCGATCTTCCCCCAGCGCCCTTGGAACGAGACCAACGCGCACCCCGCCATTTCCGACCGTATCGGCCGCGGCAGCGAGGCGACGTCCGGCTACCTCGGGGTCTCCGCTGCCGTGCCGCTGGCCATACCGGAGCGCTATGACGAGCTCACCGATATCGGTCAATTCCTGGTCGTGACCCAGGGGGTCTGGATCAATGGCTGCGGCACCGAAGGCGAGCCCTGCCGCCGGCAGCTGCTGACCGAAGCGCTGCGCTATGCCTGGGACCCGGGCGGCTACGACACCCGCAGCGCGGGGGCTGAGCGCCTGCGCCAATTGCAGGCGGGGGCATGGCCGGCAGCCGGTATCCCGGTGCCCGATAACGACCTGCCCAATCGCGATCCGCTGGTCGGCCATACCGGCTGGCTGGGCCGCATACGGGGACTGTTTGTCGACATCGGTCCACAAGGGGGCGCCCGCAGCAACGAGGATCTCGCCGCCTTCGAAGCGCTTCCGCCGCTGCCGGCCGCCATTGATCCGCTGACACCACGCCCCCCCCGGCGAGTGCTGACATCCGAGACGTTGGAGGGCGCCTATGGGCTCGCCAGTCTGTTCACGGTCGACGACATCCGCCAGCTGGAGCGGCTCACCGCAGGGGATTTCGGGCAGGTCGAGGCCGCGGTCATCAAGCTACCGGCAGAGCCGTTCGCACCTGAACCGGCGGCCCGGATCGCCTTGATGCAGGCGCTGTTATCGTCACTGGACGGGCCTTCGCTGGCCTACTGCTGTCTGGACACCACCGCGCTGTCGCCACCGCAACCCGTGGGCGTACCGCCGTTGACCATCAGCAATGGCTCGGTCCTCGTGCATTTCGAGACCTACTGTTTTGCCTGTCACCGCGGCAACCCGGCAGCGCGCCTGAACTTCATGGCCGGCGCCGACGAGGCCGAGGTGCTGGCACGCATCGAAGACAGTCCGAAGATCCGCGATGCCCTGGATTGGGCCCGTTACACCGGCACCGACAAAGCCGCCCTGCTGATGCCGCCTGCCGACTCTTCACAACACGCGCAGATGGTCGCCGCCGGCGCTGCCGGTGAGGCTGCCCGGGCGGCCATGCGCGACGCCGTCCCGTCCCTGTTCGGAGACTGGTAACCCCGATGAAGACCCTGTTGCCCGCGACCCTGATCGCCCTCGCTTCGATCTCCTTGCCAGCCGCTGCGGAGCCCGCCTTTGCGCGCCTCTACCAGCAGCAGTTCGGCTATACGCCAAGCTGCAACGCCTGCCACAAGGACGGTGGCGGCACCCCGGTCAACCCCTATGGCGAAGCCTTCAAGACTGGCGGCATGAATGCCGCTGCCTGGGAGCGGATTGCTGGCCTCGACAGCGACGGCGACGGCCATGGAAACGGTGTGGAAGCCAGCGCTCGCGCCAACCCCGGCAGCAGCCGGTCAACGCCGGCAGCGCCCGGCGACTGGCTCGACATCGCCAGCCTGGTGCCGCAGGAGGTGCAGGCGGCCTTCCCCGGGGTGCGGGCCTATCTGCCACGCGACGCCCTGTTGACCGAATCCGACATCGCCCGCGCCAAGGGCCTTGGCGCCACGCTCACGCGCGATGACGAGAACACCCTCTACATTCCGCTGGTGGACCGCCGGCCGGTGGGAACCGCGCTGATCTTCCCCGTGCACCATCAGGGCAAGACCTTTTTCCTGCTGATGACCACCGACCGGCAGCTGCGGGTCGAAACGGTCAGCGTGCTGAACAGTCGACAACTGCCTGAGGCAGAGGATCACCCGGTCTACGCCGATTTCATCGGCATCGCCCTTGATGCGCTGCCGCGCGCCACCGGCGATGACCTCGCTGCCGCGATTACCCGTGCGGTGAAGAACGCCGGCACCCTCATCTATGTGCGCCTCAAGAGCGCCTGACGCCGGAGAACCCCCATGTGGCGCGCAAGACTGCTGGAACTACTGCTGGCTGCCTTCTTCATCGGGGTAGCGCTGGTGGCCCGCGCCGCGGCCACCGACGCTGCGGCGGAAACGCGGGCCGGCAATCCCGTGGTGCAGACCGCGATGCCATCTGCAGCCGACGACGGCTTCGACTTCTTCAGCGACGCTCCGGTCGACACGCCCGCGGTGATCGAGCTACCACCACCCACCCCGCGCTGGAAAGCCGTGGGTGGGCCGCTGGCACTGATCGGCTTTTTCTTCGCCCTGCTGCTGTTCTTCTGGTGGATGGTGCCGTTCCAGGCACACACGGTCGACATCAACCTGCATGGCATGCCCACCGGCGTGAAACGGGGCATTGCCATGGCCACCGTGCTGTTCGGTATCGCCTTCTGCTTCGGTGCGTCGGAGATCTGGTACATGCTCGGCGTCTACGGCAATGCCGAGGCCTACTTCGCGCAGATGAGCCTGGGCAAACTGATCGCCTTCACCCACGCTCATCTGTTCGGGTTCACCACCGCCTTCTTCATCATCGGCATCCCGTTCTCGCTGCACTTCAACCACCTGTGGCCGTATCAGTGGGTCTTTCCGATCGGCCTCGCGGCCTCGGTGACCGACGTGATGTCGTGGTGGGGCATCAAGTTCGTGTCGGTGAATTTCGAGTGGGTCTCGATGTTCTGCGGCGTGCTGTTCTCGGCCAGCTACCTCTACATGTTGGTCGGCCTGCTGCGGGTGCTGCTGCTGCCGCAGGTGATCTGGGCCACCGACAAGGACCGGGAAGCGCGTCTGGCAGAACGCCGCGAGATCCGCGACGCGGCCCGCCATCAGGAGGGGGACTACTGACAGCGCCGCGCCGCGAGCGCCCGACTCTTCGGACGCTGCGGCGCGGGCCGTTCACTGCATCGCTATCGGCGGATGAACCGGTACAGCAGTAGCAGGACCATCGCCCCGCCGGTGGCCACCAGAATGCCCTGCAGCGTGAACCCGTTGAAACTGGCGATGCCGAGCTGGGTGCCGATCCAGCCGCCGACGAAGGCGCCGGCGATGCCCAACACGATGGTGATGATGAAGCCGCCCGGGTCCTTGCCCGGCATGAACAGTTTGGCAAGCACACCGGCCACCAGACCCAGCAGCACCCACGACAGAATTCCCATGCACGTTCTCCTTCAGGCATCACCCCGTCGGTGACAGCCCTACGGTACCGCAGCCGCTGATGCCCTGCGTCGGCGCCGCCCGTCGGCGAGCCGCCCCTGTGCGCCGCCGGATGCGCTGAGATGGCCGTCTGCCGCCAGGGACTGCCGCCATGTACCGCATCATCAACGACCAACAGTTTCACGCCGGCCGCCGGCCGCGCCCCCTGCGCGTGCTCGGCTGGGTCAGCCTCGGCATGGTGCTGGGCATGGCCAGTGCGGCGCACGCCCCGCGTCTGAGTCCGGTCCCCCTGGCCGATGCGGCGATGCCGGCACTGCCGGCACTGCCGTCCGCGTATCAGCGCGCCGAAGACGACCATCACTGTCCACGTGCCGGTGCCGGCGGTCTGCGGCTGAGCTGCTCGCTGACACACTGAGCTCCGGGTTCCCGACGGATCGTTCAATGCCACCCCCGCGGTCTGGGGTAAAGTCCGCCCATTGATGTCTGCCATCTCTGGAGCGCTTCCATGCAATACCTCGTCACCGGCGCCACCGGCTTCATCGGCAAGTTTCTGCTCGGCGAATTGCTGGCCCGTGAAGACGCCACCGTCCATGTCCTGATTCGCGACGGCTCGGAAGCCAAGTTCGAAGGGCTGAAGCGCCGCTACGAAGGCACGCCCGGCACCCTTAAACGGGTGTCTGGCGACGTCACCAGCGCCGGCGTCATCGGCGACGCCGACCTGAAGAAGCTCAAGGGCAAGATCGACCATCTGTTCCATCTTGCTGCCGTCTATGACATGAACATGGACGATGCCACCGGCGATCGCATCAACAACGAGGGCACCCGCAACGTGGTGGCTCTGGCGCATGCGCTCGGGGGCGATATCCGTCTGCATCATGCCTCCAGCGTGGCCGTGGCCGGCGGCAGCTTCGTTGGCCGCTTCACCGAAAAGATGTTCGACGAGGGCCAGCCGGTCGACCATCCCTACTTCCGCACCAAGTTCCAGAGCGAGGCTATCGTCCGCGACGAGTGCAAGGTGCCGTTCCGCATCTACCGCCCGGGCGCGGTGGTAGGGCACTCGGAAACCGGCGAGATGGACAAGATCGACGGCCCCTACTATTTCTTCAAGACGCTGCAGAAAATCAGCTATGGCATTCCGCGCTGGCTGCCGCTGCTGGGCATCGAGGGCGGCAAGGTGCCGATCGCGCCGGTCGACTACGTGGTGCGGGCGATGGATGCGTTGGCACACAAGGAAGGGCTCGACGGCCAGTGCTTCCACCTGGTGCAGTCCGATGCCCCCAGCGTCGGTGAGCTGCTGCAGACCTTCCTCAAGGCCGCCCACGGTCCCGAGTTCGCCACCCGCATCGACCTGCCGCCGATGCCGGCCGCCCTGCGGCCACTGGCCAACGAGCTTGGCCGGCGCTTGCCGCGCTCGGTGGAGAAGGCCATTTCCGAGGCCATCGGGGCGCCGCTGTCGGTGCTCGGCTATGTCCGCAACCAGGCCGTGTTCGACGACACGCTGACGCGCCGCGCGCTGCGCGGCAGTGGCGTCAAATGCCCGGAAATCCGCGACTACGCCAAGGTGCTGTGGGAGTACTGGGAGCTGTTCCTCGATCTCGACGTCAAGATCCCGAAGGGCGCCTTGCGTCGGCTGGCAGGGAAGGTGGTCATTGTCACCGGCGCGTCCAGCGGTATCGGCTTCAACGTTGCCAAGAAACTGGGCGCTGCCGGCGCCAAGGTCATTCTGGTGGCGCGGACCCGGGAAAAACTGGAGCAGACCCGCTTCATCATCGAAAAGGCCGGCGGCGAAGCGCACGTCTATCCCTGCGACCTCAACGACATGGCGGCGATCGACCACTGTGCCCAGCAGATCCTCGAGGACTTCGGCCATGTCGACATCCTGGTGAACAATGCCGGGCGCTCGATCCGCCGGGCTGTGCTGGAATCGACCACCCGCTTCCACGATTTCGAGCGGACCATGCAGCTGAACTACTTCGGCGCCATCCGCATGATCCTCAACCTGCTGCCGAGCATGGCCCAGCGCAAGGGCGGCCATGTCATCAACATCAGTTCCATCGGGGTGCTCGCCAACGCGGCGCGCTTCTCCGCTTACGTTGCCTCAAAGGCGGCACTGGATGCCTTCTCGCGCTCGCTGGCGGCCGAGGTGAAGCACAAGAACATCGAGATCACCGCGATCTACATGCCGCTGGTGCGGACACCGATGATCGCGCCCACCAAGATCTACGACTATGTGCCCACCTGGAGCCCGGACCATGCTGCCGACGTGGTCTTGAAGGCGATTCTGGAGCGGCCCAAGAGCGTCGCCACCACACTCGGCACCGCGGCCGCCATCAGCTACGCGGTGTGGCCGAAGATGAACGACTACGTGCTCAACAAGGGCTTCAACCTGTTCCCCTCATCCAGCTCCGCGCGCGGCAAGGGCAAGGGCGGGGAGTCGGACAAGCCGAGCCTGCAACAGGTGGTGTTCGCCAACCTGTTCAAGGGCGAATACTTCTGAGCGCCGGGGGGCGAATGCTGCCGCAACGGGGCAGGGTGATTCGCGCGGCGCGCTACGGTCGCCGTGCTGGCAGCCACGCGGTACGGCCATTCGGGCCCCGCTCAAGTCCATCCCTGGATCGCTCGACGCTGGACGTCCTGTCCAGCGACGGCCCCGAACGGCCGCACCGCGCGTCTGCCTGAAGGTCAACCGTTCGGGGGCGGCGCTCCCCACATCTCACACGTCGGCAGACGACTGCCGTGCCTGCCGCCGCGTCGCCACGGCCTCCGCCAGTTGGGTCAGCAGCGGTTCGGTGTCCGACCAGGCAATGCAGGCATCGGTGATGCTCTGGCCATAGGTGAGGGTGCCACCGGGTGTCGCGTCCTGACGGCCCTCGACCAAATGTGATTCGATCATCACGCCGATGATGCGGCGGTCGCCGCCGGCAATCTGGCTGGCCACATCGTGGCCGACGATGACCTGCCGCCGGTGCTGCTTGGAACTGTTGGCATGCGAGAAGTCGATCATCACCTGCGGCTGCAGGCCGGACTTCTCCATCGCCTCGCTGGCCGCGTCGACATTGCCGGCGTCGTAGTTCGGGCCCTTGCTGCCGCCACGCAGGATCACGTGCGAGTCAGGGTTGCCGGTGGTCTGGAAGATCGCCGACTGCCCTTCCGAGGTGAGCGACAGGAAGCGGTGCGGGCTGCGCGCCGACACCACCGCGTCGACCGCCACCTTGACGCTGCCATCGGTACCGTTCTTGAAGCCGACCGGGCACGACAGCCCGGAGGCCATCTCGCGATGCAACTGGCTTTCGGTGGTCCGGGCGCCGATCGCGCCCCAGCTCACCAGGTCCGACAGGTATTGCGGGGTGAGGATGTCGAGGTACTCGACACCCGCCGGCATGCCGCGGTCATTGAGATCGCACAACACCTTGCGAGCCAGTCGCAGGCCCTTGTCGATCTGATAACTGTCATCGAGATCGGGATCGTTGATCAGCCCCTTCCAGCCGACCGTGGTGCGCGGCTTCTCGAAATACACCCGCATGACGATGAGCAGGTCGCGGGCCAGCCGCTCGCGCACCACCGCCAGCTTCTCGGCGTAGTCGAGCGCCGCCGCCGGATCATGGATGGAGCAGGGGCCGACCACCACCAGCAAGCGGTCGTCGCGGCCGTGGAGGATGTCCTGGATCGCGGTGCGGGCACTCAGCGTGGTCTCCGCAGCGGCGGCCGACAGCGGCAGCTCCTGTTTGACCTGGGCCGGCGTCGCCACCGGCAATACCGACTGGATACGGACGTTTTCAGTTACCACCGTCATGACACATCAACCTTGCAGAAGTCTTTGGGCGTGTCGCCGGGCGACGCGCACGTCAGCGCTGGCGAGCGCGCGATCCTACCACCGTCATGCCGCCGGAGTGCGATACCCTGCGGCGCCAAGACCGCCAACCGAGCCTCGCCCCATGCGCCCAGCGATCCCCCTGCTAGCCGCCCTGCTGCTGCCCGTCATCGCCCAGGCCGGCGGGTTGCAGACCCGCAACGAGGCGGCGCTGAGCCGGTTTGCCGCACTGCCCCTGACCGGAGCGCCGGCGTTGGCGGCAGAGGGCCCGGAGCAGTGGCAGTTCACCACCGACCTCACCAGCGAGTTCTATGCGGAGGACCTCGACCGCGAATCAATACGGCTGGACGGCGAGACCCTGCGCCTCGGCATCGACGTTCGGGGACGCTGGAGCCCCAGTGTCGACTGGGGACTGCGGCTGAGCCTGCTCGATACCGGCGGCGGCTTTCTCGACCGCTTCATCGAGGATTGGCACGATATCTTTAGCCTGCCCAATGGCGGCCGCGAACGGTTTGCCCAGGATCAGTACCGCTACCAGTTGGTGCAGGACGGCGTCACGGTCCTCGACACTGACCGGAACGCGCGCGGCCTCGGAGATCTCGAGGCACGGGTCGGCTTCGCCCTGCGACCGGGCCAGGTGCTGCGACTGATGCTCAAGCTGCCCACCGGCGACGACGCCCGCTTGACTGGCGGGCACCTGGGGGCTGCCCTGTGGCTGGACAGCGCGCTGCCGTTCGCCGACGGCAGCGACTGGGGGGGTCACTACAGCGTCGGTGGCAGCCTGCAGCAGACCCGTGGCGCCCTCGCCGACCGGCAGCAGCCAGCCGCCGGTTTCGCCAGCCTCGGCCTGCAACGGCACCTGATCGGCCCGCTGTCGGCGCTCGGCCAGCTCTACGCGCATACACCGCTCTACCGCAATGTCGACAGCGATATCGGCGACCCCGGGCTGCAGCTGAGTCTCGGCGGACGTTGGTCTTTCAACGACCGCTGGCAGGCCGACCTCGCATTCCAGGAAGACCTGATCGTCAACGCCAGCCCGGACTTCAGCCTGCATTTCGCGCTGCGCTACCACGGGTCGCGCTAGACAGCGTCGACATACCAGCGGGGCAACAGTGCATCGAGTGCGGCCTGCGCCGACGCCACCGCCTGTGCCGCGTCGCGGCTGGTGCCCTGCGCCGAAATCACTTCGGCCTCGCTGTAGCCCATGAAGCCGAACAGGGTTCGCGCCAGCGGGCTGTAGTGGTCGCCGCCGCCGTCACCGTAGACCCCACCCGAGCTGAACAGCGCCAGCGCCCGGCGTCCGGTCATCAGTCCACGATAGCCGTTGGCATCGGCATCCCAGGTGCGACCCTTCTGGATGATGCCGTCGAGAAACGCCTTCAGTGGCCCGGGCATGGCGAAGTTGTGCATCGGTGATGCCAGCATCAGCACGTCTGCCGCCAGCACCTTGGCGACATCGGCATCCTGCACCGCCAACGCAGCCGCCTCGTCGGCCGCCAGGGTCTGGCCCCCGTAATTGCGCTTGACGTAGGCATCCACTGCCGCGGTGTCGAGCATCGCTACCGGCCGTCGCGCCAGGTCGATGAGGTCGATATCACCGCGGATGTGCTGCCGCGCATGGGCCACCAGCCGGGCGGTGTGGGACCCGGTGCGTGGGGTGAAGGTGACGAGCAGAGTTTTCATGGGAGGGCTCCGTGAGGGTGAGGGGGGGGGGTCGCGGTTCAATCTGTGAAGGGCGAAGTCAGGCCAGATCGAACAGCAGGAGTTCGCTGTCGGTCCCGGCAACGGTTTCCAGCAGCGCCTCGCCCTTCAGGCCCAGCGCGTCGCCGCTCTGAAGGGTGTGCGTGCCGACCTGCACACGACCTCGGGCAACGTGCAGGTAGTAGGCCCGTTCCGGCGCCAGCGGCTGCCGCCAGGCACTGCCAGCAGCCGGCCAGCCGATCCACAGCCGGGCATCCTGGTGCAGCACGAACTGGGCGTTCTCGTCGGCGGGGGCTGCCACCTTTTGCCAGCCAGCGCGCACGGCGGAGGCATCCAGCGGCTGTTGCCGGTATCCGGGCGTCAGGCCGCGCGGACCCGGCACCACCCAGATCTGCAGAAAGTGCACCGGATCGACGCGGGAATCGTTCATCTCGCTGTGAGTGATGCCGCGGCCGGCGCTCATCACCTGCATCTCGCCGGGCCGCAGGACACCGGTGCCGCCCGTGGAGTCGCGGTGGCGCAACCCACCCTCCAGCACATAGGTGAGAATTTCCATGTCCTGGTGCGAATGCGGCGGAAAGCCGGCGGCCGGGTCGACCCGGTCCTCGTTGATCACCCGCAGGGCACCGAACCCCATCTCGTCGGGGTTGTAATACTGGCCGAAGGAAAAGCTGTGCCAACTGTCGAGCCAGTCCAGCTGTGCATGGCCACGACTGGCGGCGGGTCGGAACTGCATCATGGGCGCCTCCAAAGACAGGACATCCGCAAGCCTAGACCCCTGCAGTCATTCATGAAATCGGAATGTTTTGCCAATTTAAGTCAAAATAAATGAATGAAATTGGACCTCGACGCCCTGCGCACCCTGGATGCCATCGAAACCCATGGCAGCTTCGCCCGCGCAGCTGCAGCGCTGCACCGGGTGCCGTCGGCGGTGACCTACACCGTGCGCAAGCTGGAGCAACAACTGGATGTCACCCTGTTTGATCGCAGCGGTCATCGCGCCGTGCTCACCGCCACCGGGCACCTGCTGCTGCAACAGGGCCGGGAGCTGCTGCTGCAGGCGGAAAACCTGGAGGAACGGGTCCGCCGCAGCGGTCAGGGCTGGGAAACCCGGCTGGTGATCGCGGTCGACGAGATCCTGCCGCTGGAGCGCCTGTTCCCGCTCATCCTCCGCTTCGACGCGCTGCGCAGCGGCACCCAACTGCAGCTCACCCAGGAAATCTTCGGCGGCACCTGGGACGCCCTGATCGATCACCGCGCCGACCTGGTGGTGGGCGCCGCCGGCGATCCGCCGGCCGGCTACGGCTTCGGCTCGCGGCAGCTGCTGGAGGTGCCGTTCGTCTTCGCGATGACACCCGACCACCCGCTGGCCTCGCTGCCGGAGCCCCTGCCGGTGTCGCAGATTGCCCGCTATCGGGCGGTGGTGGCGGCAGATTCCTCACGGCGTCTGCCCGCCCGCAGCGGCGGCTTCCAGGCCGGCCAGCCGGTGCTGGTGGTCCCCGGTGTTGCCGCCAAACTGGCGGCGCAGGTGTCAGGCTTGGGGGTCGGCTTTCTCCCTGCATTCCTGGCGCAGCCGAGTGTCGAGGCCGGGACGCTGGTGACCCGCGAGGTCGAGACACCGCGCCCGCCGGCGCAGCTCAATCTGGCCTGGCGCAGCGGCGAAAACGGACGTGCCTTAAGCTGGTTCCGCGGCGAAGTGCTCCGCCACGCCCCCCAGCTGACACCCTGACGCCCATGGACATCCTGCTCGATCCCAACATCTGGTTCGCCTTCCTGACCCTGGCCGCACTGGAAATCGTGCTCGGCATCGACAACGTCATCTTCCTGTCGATCATGGCCAACAAATTGCCGGAAGCGCAGCGCGCTCGCGCCCGCCAGATCGGTCTCGCCGGCGCCGCGCTGACCCGCATCGGCCTGCTGTTCTCACTCGCCTGGATTACCCGCCTGACGTCACCGCTGTTCACGATCTTTGGCGAGGCCATTTCCGGCCGGGACATCGTCCTACTCGGCGGCGGCCTGTTCCTGCTGACGAAAGCCACGATGGAGATCCATCACCAAGTGCAGGAGCAGGGACAACACCTGAACGAGGGTGTCGGCACCCGCGCGGTGGCCGCCAACTTCCTGTCGGTGATCGTGCAGATCATGGTGCTCGACATCGTGTTCTCGCTCGATTCGGTGATCACTGCCGTCGGCATGACCGATCAGCTCGGCGTGATGGTGGCAGCCATCCTCGCCGCCGTGGCGGTGATGATCCTGTTCGCCGGACCGGTCTCGCGTTTCGTCGAACACCATCCCACCATCAAGGTGCTGGCGCTGTCATTCCTGATGCTGATCGGCATGGCGCTGATCGGCGAAGGACTCGACATGCATGTGCCCAAGGGCTACATCTATTTCGCCATGGCGTTCTCGACGCTGGTGGAAATCGTCAACCTGCGGGTGCGGCGCAACCGGGCGGCCTAGTGGCGACCGGTAGAATCCCCCGCATGGACCTGACCGACGCCCGCCAGCAGCTCACCGCCGACCTCAATGACGCCCAGGCCCAGGCGGTTGCCGCACCGCCGGCCCACCGGTTGGTGCTGGCCGGCGCCGGCTCCGGCAAAACCCGGGTCCTCACCCATCGGGTGGCCTGGCTGGTGGCGATCGAGGGCGTGTCGCCACAGTCGATCCTTGCCGTCACCTTCACCAACAAGGCGGCGGCGGAGATGCGCGGACGCATCGAACAGCTGATCCGGGTACCGGTGCGGGCAATGTGGGTGGGCACGTTCCACGGCATCGCCCACCGCATGTTGCGGCTTCACTGGAAGGACGCCCGGCTGCCGCAGAATTTTCAGATTCTTGATGCCGACGACCAGCAGCGCATGGTGAAGCGCCTGCTCCGACAGCTGGACCTGCCGGAGGACCGCTGGCCGCCGCGCACCGTCACCGGCTGGATCAACGGCCGCAAGGAAGAGGGGCTGCGACCGCGCGATCTCGCCGACACCGGCGACTTCGTGCAACGCACCTACCTGCGCGTCTACGAGGCCTACCAGAGCCAGTGCGAACAGGCCGGGCTGGTGGATTTTGCCGAGCTCCTGCTGCGCGCTTTCGAGCTCTGTCGGGACGTGCCCGACATCCAGGCCCACTACCGCAGCCGCTTCCGCCATGTGCTGGTCGACGAGTTCCAGGACACCAACAGCCTGCAGTACAACTGGCTGCGGCTGCTCGCCGGGACCCACGGCGTGGTGTTCGCGGTCGGTGACGACGATCAGTCGATCTACAGCTGGCGCGGCGCCCGGGTCGAGCACATGATGCGCCTGACCACCGATTTCCCCGGCTGTGAAGTCATCCGGCTGGAGCAGAACTACCGCTCCACCGGCACCATCCTGCGTGCCGCCAACGGGCTGATCGCCCGCAACCTCGGCCGGCTCGGCAAGGAGCTGTGGACCGACGGCAACGAGGGCCCGCCCATCCAGTTGTATGCCGCCTTCAACGAGTACGACGAGGCGGAGTTCGTGGTCAACCGCATTCGCGACCACCTCGACGGTCGCTGCCGCTACAGCGACCTCGCCATCCTCTACCGCACCAGCGCCCAGTCGCGGGTGATCGAGGAAATGCTGATCCGTGCCCGCCTGCCCTACCGCATCTATGGCGGACTGCGCTTTTTCGAGCGCGCCGAGATCCGTGATGCGATGGCCTGGCTGAGGCTGCTGCACAACCGCAAAGACGATGGCAGCTTTGAACGCTGTGTCGGCACCCCGCCGCGCGGCATCGGCGCCACCTCGCTGGCACGACTGCGCGAGGTTGCGCAGGCGCAGTCAATCTCACTGTGGCAAGCGGCCAGCGAGGCGACACCCGCCTCATTGGGCCGCACCGCCAAAGCCATGCAGGAGTTCGTCAGTACCGTCGACCTGCTGACCCGCGACACCCGTGACCTGCCGCTGGGCGACGTCACCGAACGCGTACTGGAGCGTTCCGGGCTGCGCGCCCACTACGAAAAGGAAAAAGGCGAGGTGGCCGAGGCCCGTCTGGAGAACCTCGACGAGCTGATCAACGCCACTCGCAGTTTCGAGCCCGACCCCGAAGACAGTGCCGACATCGACCCGCTCACCGCGTTCCTGACGCACGCCGCGCTGGAAGCCGGCGAAGGCCAGTCCGGCCCCGGCGAGGACTGCGTGCAACTGATGACCCTGCACGCCGCCAAGGGCCTGGAGTTCCCGGTGGTGTTTCTGGTGGGGGTCGAGCAGGGCCTGTTTCCCAGCCAGCGCACGGTGGACGAGGGTAATCTCGAAGAGGAACGTCGGCTCTGCTACGTCGGCATTACCCGCGCCCGCCAGCAGTTGTATCTCACCCATGCGGAGGCCCGGCGCATCCACGGCATTCCGCAGACCAGCCCCCCCTCGCAGTTCATTCGCGAACTGCCGGCGGACTGCCTGGTGGAGACGCGACCACGCGCCGGCCTGCTGCGCCCCACCGGGGGCAGCGGGCCGCGCCCGGACCTGTTGCGCGGCAACGGCGCCGCGGTGGCACCCCCGCCCGACCACGGACTGGCGGTCGGCATGCGCGTTCGCCACAGCAAGTTCGGGGAGGGCACCGTGCTCAACTTTGATGGCACCGGCGCCGGCGCGCGGGTCGAGGTCCGTTTCCGCCAGGCCGGCCAGAAGTGGCTGATGCTGGCCTACGCCCGGCTCGACCCGGCATGAACGGCGACGTCAGCGAGTACGGGCTGTGGATTGCGCTGGCGGCAATGGCGCTGATCCTCGGGCCGCTGTTCGCGCTGCGGCGCAGTCTCGGCCCCGACGGGCCACCGCCAAAGCCGGACAACTGGCGCCAGCGACTCGACGCGCTGCCCCACGCCGCCCTGCTGGACGATGCGCAGCGCGCCCACTGGCACGCCTTGGTGGAAGCCTTCTGGAATCGTGTGCGTTTCATCGGCTGCAACGGCTTCTGGGTCGACGCACAGGTGCGCCTGACGGTCGCGGGCTATGCCTGCCTGCTGTACCTGCCCGGCGCGGCCCCGCCCTATCCCCGCCTGAAAAACGTGCTGGTCTACCCCGAACCGTTCCTGGTCCCGCAGACCGACCCCGATGAATACGGCCTGGTGTCCGACCAACCGGTCGAGCACATCGGCGAAAGCTGGGATGCGGAGCGGGTGATCCTGTCGTGGGCCGACGTCGAGGCGGCACTGGCGGGCGACCCGGTCAACGTGGTGGTGCACGAGTTTGCCCACCAGCTTGACGATGAATCCACCGATGCCAGCGGCGCCCCGCCGTGGCGCGACCGGGCCCGCTGGGCCGCGGTGATGCAGACCGAATTCGACCGGCTTCGGCGCCATCGGCGTCCGCGTGTGCTCGACCCCTATGGCGCCGAATCCCCGGAAGAGTTCTTCGGCGTGGTGATGGAGGCCTATTTCCAGCAAGGCGCCGCCTTGCGGCAGCATCATGCCGACCTGTATACGCTGTTGCACGACACCTTCGGGCTGGACACTGCGGCGCTGGACTGGCCGCCTGCCGGCCCAGATGACCCGCTTGAGGAGCTTCCTGATGCCGACCCTGTGCCCCCGCCTGCTGCCTAGCCTGGCCCTGGCCGTCACGCTGCCTGCCCATGCATTGGACTGGAGCGTCGACCTGTTCGCCACCCCGGTGGCCGAGGTCAAGGCCGACAACCGTGCCACTGGCGTCGAATCTGAATCCGACGACCCCGATGGTTTCGGCGCCCGCGTGGTGCTGTGGCCGGGACGCGGTCCGCTGTTCTACGCCGCCGAGTGGTCGCGGCTGAAAGGTGACCGCAACGACGGCAACCTGGAGCAGGCCCGGCTCGGCATCGGGGTGGTCAATGCCACCGCCTTCTATACCCGCTTCGAGCTGATCCACACCGAAGCTGGCGCCAGCCTCGGCAGCAGCAGCAGCGACGCCAGCACGCTTGGTGCGGGGCTGCATGCCGGACTGGCCGGCGCCCTCAGCGACTGGCTGCTGGCGTCTGCGGAAGTGGGCTATGTCGACCTCGACCTGATCGACGACGACGACGCCCTGCACCCCGGCCAGGGCCTCCAGGCCACCGTGCGCGGCGAGGTCCCATTGTCCACCGCGGTGCAACTGTTCTCGGAATTACGCTACCAGCAGCCGCGGGACGACGAAGACGGCCGCAACCTGCGCTATGAGATCGGCGAGTGGCGCCTGGGCGTGCGGCTCAACTTCTGAGTCACGGGTTCAGCGGACCTTCACCACCAGCGACTCGATCCCGTTCTGGTCGAGCTGCGACACCATCTGCTGTGCGGCGTCCAGCCCGGTCACCGGACCCAGCCGCACCCGGTAGTAGGTTTCCCGGCCGTCGATGGTGACGGTCTCCACGCGTGCCTCCAGCCCCAGCAACGCCAATGAGGCCTTCTGGCGGTCGGCGTCCTGCGGGTTGCGATAAGACGCCACCTGGATCAGGTACTGCGCCGGTGCCGCCGGGGCCTGAGATTCCGGTACGGCGCCATCGGGCACCACCACTTCCTGGTTGGGGAGCAGCTCATAAAAGGTGAAGGCCCGCGGCGCGGGCTTGTCGGGCGTCACCGAAGGTTTCACCGTTGCGCTTGGCGCAGGCGACTCACGGCGATTCGGCATCGGTTCGGGCGGCCGCTTGATGTAGACCATCGCCGCCACCGCCAGCCCCACCGAGAGCCCCAACAGGCCCCAGATCCAGCCGGGCACACCGCCACCCGATTTCTTGCGGACCGGCGGCCGGCGGGGGGCGGAACGGGGGGCGTAATCGCGTGCCATCTACATCTGCTCCGGGGCGTGAACGCCCAGCAATGAAAGTCCGCTGGCGAGCACGCTGCGGGTGGCCTCGCAGAGGGCGAGGCGGGCGGCCTGCAGCGGCGCATCCTCCACTAGAAACTTGTGGGCGTTGTAATAGCTGTGGAAGGCCTCGGCCAGTTCGTCCTTGAGATAGAACGCCATCCGATGCGGCGCATGGTCGGCCGCCGCCGACTGCACCACCTCCGGGTAGCGGGCCAGCGCGGTCAGCAGGCGCTTCTCATGCTCGGTATCGAGCCGCGCCAGCGCTTGCAAGCCGTCTTCGCGCCGGTAGCAGCCGCCCTGCTCGGCCAGCTGCCGGAACACGCTGCACAGCCGCGCGTGGGCGTACTGCACGTAGTAGACCGGATTGTCGTTACTGCGCGACCGCGCCAGATCCAGGTCGAACTCGAGGTGCTGCTCCTGCGAGCGCATCAGATAGAAGAACCGGGTGGCATCGGCACCCACCTCATCGATCAGGTCCTGCAGGGTGACGAAATTGCCGCTGCGCTTGCCCATGCGGCCGGACGACAACGTGACGAACTGGATCAACTGCACATTGAGCGCGTCCCGACGGCCGGTCAATGCCTCGATGGCGGCCTGCACCCGCGCGATATAGCCGTGGTGGTCGGCACCCCACACATCCATCAGCAGCGGCCAGCCGCGGTCGAGCTTGTCGACGTGATAGGCGAGATCGTTGCAGTAGTAGGTGGCGGCGCCATCGGCCTTCACCAGCACCCGGTCCTTCTCGTCGCCGAAGGCCTCGGTCTTCATCCACAGGGCGCCGTCGCGCTCGTAGGTCAGGCCTTGATCCGCCAGCCGCGTCAGCGCGGTCTGCACGGCACCGCGTGCCACCAGCTCGGCCTCGCTGGTCCAGTGGTCGTAGCGCACCGAAAAGGCCTCGAGGGTGGCTCGGATGGTCGCCAGCTGATCACTGAGCGCGGCCTGCTTGATGCGGTCGTAGTCCGCGCCGAGCCCGGTGCGGGCAAGCGCAATCCAGCGATCGAGATGGGCCTCCTGCGCCAGCTTGATGCGGCCCTTCTCGGCATCGTCGGCATCGTCGGCGGCCTCGGGCTCGGGTGGCAGGGCATCCATGCCGTCGCAGCGCCAGGCCTGGTCGCCGACCTCGGCGAACAAGCGGTCCGCGGTGGTGCGGATGTAGTCGGCCGGATAGCCCCGCCGCGGGAAATCGACTGCCACGCCACAGCGTTGCAGGTAGCGCAACCAGACACTGACCGCCAGCACATCGGTCTGGCGTCCGGCATCGTTGATGTAGTACTCGCGAAGCACCGTCCAACCGGCGGCTTCCAGCAGGTTGCAGACCGAATCGCCATAGGCGGCACCCCGTCCATGGCCGACATGCATCGGGCCGGTCGGGTTGGCCGACACGAACTCCACCATGATCCGCCCGCGGTTGCCGCTGCGATCGACCCCGAAGTCAGCGCCGGCCGCCAGTACTTCGGCGACGATCGACTGAAATGCCGTATCCGCCAGAAAGAAGTTGATGAATCCGGGGCCTGCCACCTCGACCCGGGCGACCTGGGGCGATGCCGGCAGTGCCGCCACCAACCGCTCGGCGACCTGCCGCGGCGACTGACGCAGCGGCTTCGCCAACTGCAGGGCCAGATTGGTCTGGAAGTCGCCGAAGCGGGCATCGCGAGTGGCGTCCAGCTGCAGCTCGGGCGTGACGTCTGCGGCCGCGTCGGCCAGGACCACGCGCAGGGCGGTGGAGAGCAAATCGGTGAGGTGGGCTTTCATCGCGCGGGCGGGAGGTCCAAAGCGCGGGATTGTACCGCGCACGCCCGGCGGCCCGTTGTCGGTATCAGTCGCCAGTGCGCATGTTGGCGGCCCGGGTCAGACCTTCACGATAATGTCGCTGTGCGTCCTCGGGCCGTTGGGTGCGCTCGGCCAGTTGCGCCAACAGCAGGTAGACCGCAGGAACCGGGTGCAGCCGCAACGCTGCCTCCAGGTAGCTGCTGGCCTTGCCCCACAGATGGTTGCGCATGCAGGCGCGACCGCAGGCCAGCAGCAAGGCGGTCTGCTCGCCATGCTGCTGCAGCCATTGCTCGAGCGTTGCCAGCTGGCTCACCGGGTCCAGCGAGTCGAGCCCGCCGAACAGACGCACCAGAGGTTCGTCCCACCCGTGCTTGAGGGCGCGACCGATCACCGCCGCCGCATCGGCTTCGGCGCCCAGTTGCACCAGGCCCTCGGCATAGGCCCGCTGCGCCGCCGGCAACGCTTGTACCGACGCGCCGGCCGACGCCCAGGTCGCCTTGAGCTGGTCCAGTTGTCCGGCACCGGCCGCCACCCGCAGTAGCGTTCCCAGTGCCTGCGCCTGCCAGGCCTGGCGCTGAGCCTCCGGCACCGCTTCCCCCTGCGACTGCAGCAGGTTCAGCAGCACCGACGACTCGCCGGCAGCCGCCAGCGCACGTGCATAGAGCCGCACGGCATGCGGATGGCGCGGATGGCGTTGGTGGAAATGGCGCGCCGTTTCCAGCGCCGCCTGCCCCTGACCCGCAGCGCGCTGCAGGCTGGCCTGCACCGACAGCACGGCGGGGCTGTCCGGCCCCTGTGCCTGGGCGGCCAGCGCCAGATAGTGGTCGCGGCGCTCACCCGCCCGCAGCTGGTGTGCGGCCTGCGCGGCAGCCAGGTAGTTGATGTCGGCCGCCGGATGGTCCGCGACGCGTCGCAGCAGTTCGATTTCGGCACGGCGAAAGTCACCGGCTGCGAGGTGCCGCAGGCCGGCAATCAGCGTGTCCTGAGCCCGCTGGCGGCGACGGTGGGCAAGGTAGGCCTGCATCCGCCCGGGCAGGCCGACCGCGCCCGACAACAGCCGCCACCCGAGATACAGGCCGACCACCGACACCAGCACCAGCAGGACGAATCCCGGCAGCGAGGTCTCGACTGTCCAGTCCTGCCAGGCGAACAGCACATAGCCGCTCTCACTGCGGAAGGTGTACGCGGCTGCACCGCCGAGGGTGAGTGCCAGCAGCGCCAGCAGCAGAAGCACGATCATCGCGGTGCCGGCTCCAGCTGGGCGCGCAGGCGCTGCAGGCTGCCGGCGATATCCGGCGGCGACACCGACAGCGGGACGTCTTGCAGGTCGCGGAGGCCGGCGTCGAGCGCCCGCACCGCCGGTTGATCCAGCGCGAAGTACTGTGCCAGCCAACCGCGCGCGGCCGACAACAGGGCGGCGAAGCTCTCGCCGTCGCCCTGCAGGAAGGCACCGCGGGCATTCTCCAGCTGCAACCGCAGCAGGCCGTAGATCAGGGCTTCTTCCTCCACCGGCAGCAGCCGCGCCGCCTGGCCCGGGTCCTTGCGTACCACGAAAAGCTGGCCGGCAATGGCCTGAAGGCGACCCCAGCTGCGCTGGTACCACGGGGCATCCGCCGCGACCGGCGGCTGAGCCTCGGCCGCAGGCGGTGTTGGCTCGAAGGCGCTCGGTACCCGCGCTTTCAACGGCAGGGACGGCACCTGCTGGATCCAGCCCGCCAGTTGCAGGGCGATACCGGCACGATCCGGCACCGGCAACGCAGCCAGCGCCGCGCGCTCGGCCGCGATCGCCTCCCGCACGCCGAACAGGCGCGGGTCCGACAGCCGCGCCAGTCGCGCATCGGCCAGCGCCAGCGCGGTCTCGGCCGACGGTACGTCGTGCGCCAGCTTCAGACGGTCGTTGGCGATCAGCAGCAAGTGCTCAATGGCCGCCAGTTGCGCTCGCTCCTGGCCGCCGGACACCTGCTCGTGCAGGGCGCCCAGGGTCTCGTCATAGCGCCCCAGCCGCTCATCAAAAAGCGCCAACTGCTCCGCACCGCGGCGGCTACTGCGGGCCAGATCGGCCTGATCGTCGGCCACCGCCTCCAGCCGGTCGCGGGCCGCCGCGAGATCGACCCGCAACGCCTCGACCCGGGCCTGTTGCTGCTGCAGACGCTGGTAGCCCCAGCCGCCGGCCACCAGCAACAGCGCCAGCAACAACAAGGCCAGCGCTGCCCACCCCAGGCCACCACGTCGGCGGCCGGCGGCGGGCTTCGCCGACGTCGCTGCGGGCGTGGCAGCAGCAGGCGCATCGGGTGGGGGGGCAGCTTCGGCGTCGGACGCTGGGTCGGTCATGGCATCGGCAGTGTGGTTCAGGGCGCGCAGCGCGGCAACGAGATCCTCGTCACCGGGGCCGGCCGTCAGCACCGGCTCGCGCGGGTACCCGAGTGTACGGGCATGGCGGGCCAGCCGGGGGCTGATCACCACCCAGTCCGGCTCGTAGGCCGCCTCGGGCTGCAGCGCCTGGAACTGGTCCATCGCGCTGGCGCTGGTGAAATGGATCGCGGTGGCGCCGGTCAGGGCCGCCGCCAGTGTTTCGGCGTCCGGCTGCAAGGGCAGCCGGCGGTAGACACTCAGGGGATGTACTGTGGCGCCGCGCGCCTGCAGGGTTTCGGCGAGCAGACCGCGGCCGCCTTCGCCGCCCGCAATGACAATGGTGGTGCCGGCGACTTCGCCCAGCTGCGGATCGGCCAGCAGATCCTCGCTACGGCTGCCGGCGGCCGGGACCCAGGCGCGCAGGCCGAGCTCGGCAAGACGGGCCGCGGTGGCGGGGCCGATGGCGGCGATACGGGGTGCCACCCGCGCCGGCGTTCGGCCGCCAAGGGCCACCACGGCGTTGATGCTGGTGAAAATCCACAGGTCGGCATGCGCCAGTGCCTCCAGCGCCGCCAGGCAGTCGTCGGCGGTCAGCGGATGCTCGATGTCCACCAGCGGCAGCAACCGCACGCCAGCGCCCGCATCGCGCAGCCGCTGCGCCAGCGCAGCAGCCTGTGCCGGGGGGCGGGTCACCACCACTTGCTGGCCACTCAATCCTGTGTCGCTCATGGGGCTTCCTGCGCCGCACGCTGCGCGGCGTCAAAGGCGCGTCGGGCGGCATCCGGCGCGCACAGCCGGCGGACTTCCGCATCGGTCTCGATGCGCATCAGCCGCAGTTGCTGGTCGGTATAGGGGTACTCCTCGCCCTGCGGCGTAATGCCAAACAGCTCGACGGCGCCCAGCAGCGTCTGCTGGCGTGCCTGCGCACGCTCGCAATCGCGGGCGAACAGCGCCACCCACGCCGCGGGAACCGGCCCGCTGTAGCCGGGGTCCGCGGCCACCTTGCGGGCGTCGATCCACTCCCGGGTCAGACGGGTGCCGCGCACCAGCGACTGATCGTCGTAGTGAACCCTGCCGTTGCCATCGACCCATTTGTAGACACTGCCGGCGGCCGGAACCGGGCCCGGCAGCGCGCTCATCAGCAGCAGAATCAGCCCGGCACCTCGGCGGGCGGCCGTCGCTGCGGTCATTCCGGTCCCTCATCGGCCGCAGGAATGCCGTTGCAGGCCTGATTGGCTTCCAGCTCGGCACGTGCGATCAACTGCTCGCGCTGATCGCCGGAATATTCGCGTTGCTGGCCCAGGGCATCGGTTTCGATCACCCGTTCGGCAGCCAGATAGGTGGTCAGCCGGGTCCTGGCGCGCGCGCACTCACCCCCATCAGCTTGGCGCTCGGCTTCGGGGGTTGCGTCCTTCGGCACCGCCGCGGTGGTGGTGACCGGCGGCGGATTGACCCGCTCGGCTGCGCTCGGTGCACTCGCGGGATCACCAAAATGCACGCGACCCTGGGCGTCGACCCAGCGATAGACGGAGGTCTCCGCCAGCGCCAGCATCGGCACCGCCAGTGCAAGCCACAACAGGGGCTGGAGTTTGTGCATTGGGGTTCGGGGTTGCGGTTTGCCACAGCATAGTCGCACCGGCCGTGAAACCAAACCATGATCGCCGCCTCGGCGCCAGGACCGGCGCACCGGTGATCGCCATCCTCACGCCGGCCGCGCCTGCGCGTGCGCCGGCCGGGGGTCGCTAGAATGCGGTATGCGCATGACCCGTGGCCTCACCTTTCTGCTGCTGTTACTGGCTGCTGCCGCCCTGTCCGCCGGCTGGCTGCAGCAGCGCGCTCGCACCTCGGTGGCGACGCTGATCACTGAACTGCGTCCCCATCTGCTGCTGCGCTATGACCAGCTCATCGCCTGGCCGCCGGGCGGCGTCCGGTTGCGCGGCGTCACACTGGAACCGGTTGGCGCCTGGCGAACACGGCTTGCACTGCCGGTCGGATTCCGGCTCGAGGCCGAGGAGCTGATGCTGCTGCCGTTGCCGGGCGCAGACACCGGGCCGGTCGAGCTGCAGCTCCAGCTGCGCGGTCTGTCGGCCACGGTCCCGCGTGAACATCCGCACTACGCGCTCCTCGCGGACAGCGGCCACGACCGCTTCACCGGCACGCTCACGGCCCAACTGCAGTGGCAACCGGATCGTCGGCAGTTCGTGCTGGATGGCGACTTGCAGAGCCCGGGCGCGGGTCGCCTCGACATGGCGGTGGAGCTGATCGCCGGACCCCGGTTCCCGGCGCCGGTCATGGACGGCACCACCCTGCAACAGCTGGCCCTGACCTGGCGCGACCACGGGTTGTTGCGGGACGTGAAACAGACGCTGGCCCTGCGCCAGCAGGCGCCGCTGCGTCGATGGGAGCTGGAGATGCTGCGCAAACTCGACGGCACCGCCCGCGAACAGGCCTGGGCCTGGCAACCCGAGGACGCAGCAGCCCTGCGCGGGTTCATTCGCGAGCCGGACGCGCTGTCGATCACGCTGATGCCGATCAACCCGGTGCGTCTCGACAACCTGACGCTCTATGCCCCTGGCGACTACTGGAGCCTTCTCGGAGCGCAATTGACGACGCCTCCACCGACAGGTCTTCCGTGACAGTCGGGCCACGACCACGCACCCTGGTGCCCGGCGATTATCTGTGGTGTGGCTGTGGTCGCTCCGGCGCCGGCGCGCTGTGTGACGGTCGGGATGCCGGCAACAGCTGTCGGCAACAGCGGCGGTTTACCGTCACGCCGCGAAGTGGCACGGTCTGGCTATGTGAGTGTGGGCGCACCGGAACGCCACCCTGGTGTGACGGACGCCACAACCATCCGCCAAACGATTCCGCCGCCTGAGCGGGGCGGTCAGACCGCTTCCAGCCCCGATTCGCCGGTACGGATCCGCACGGTCTGTTCGAGGTCGTGGACGAAAATCTTGCCGTCACCGATCTGGCCGGTCTTGGCGGCCTTGCTGATGGCCTCCACCGCACGGTCGACCATGTCCGGCCCCAACACGATTTCGAGCTTGATCTTGGGCAGCAGGTCGACCACGTACTCGGCGCCGCGATAGAGCTCGGTATGGCCCTTCTGGCGTCCGAAGCCGCGGACCTCGGTCACCGTCATGCCCTGCACCCCGATGTCCGCGAGCGCTTCGCGCACCGCATCGAGTTTGAACGGCTTGATGATGGCGATCAGCATTTTCATGAAGGGTCTCCGCAGAAGTCTGGCGGAGTGTAACCCACCCACAAAAAAGGGCGAGCCCGAAGGCTCGCCCCAATCCACCCACCGGAGGAGACCGGTGGCAAGATCCAGCGGTACGACTTACTTGCTGGTGAACTCCGGGTAGGCCTCAAGGCCGCATTCGGAGATGTCGGTACCCATCGCTTCTTCCTCTTCGGAGACGCGCAGGCCCATGACCAGCTTGATGACCAGCCAGACGATGGCCGAGGTCACCGCAACCCAGAGGAAGATCGCCGCGATGCCGAGCAGCTGCGCCGTGAGGGTGGCGTCGCTGTTGGACAGCACCACCGCCAGCAGGCCCCAGATGCCGACCACGCCGTGCACCGAGATGGCACCGACCGGATCGTCGATCTTCATCTTGTCCAGGCCGAGGATCGAGAGCACCACGATGATGCCGCCGATGCCACCGATCAGCGTGGCCAGCCCGGGGGTCGGCGTCAGCGGTTCAGCGGTGATCGACACCAGCCCGGCCAGTGCGCCGTTGAGCAGCATGGTGAGGTCGGCTTTCTTGAAGAGGATCTTCGAGAACATCATGGCGGCGATGGCACCACCGGCAGCCGCCATGTTGGTGTTGACGAACACCAGGGCGACAGCGTTGGCTTCACCGACGTTGGAGATCTTCAGCTCGGAACCGCCGTTGAACCCGAACCAGCCGAACCACAGCAGCAGGGTACCGAGGGCAGCCAGCGGCAGGTTGGCGCCCGGAATCGGGTGCACCTTGCCGTCGGCGCCGTACTTGCCCTTGCGCGCGCCGACCAGCAGTACGCCGACCAGGGCAGCCGTGGCACCGGCCATGTGCACCACGCCGGAACCGGCGAAGTCGAGGAAGCCCGCTTCGTTGAGCCAGCCACCGCCCCACTTCCAGAAGCCCTGCACCGGATAGATGAAGGCGGTCATGAAGATGGCGAAGGTGAAGAAGGACATCAGCTTCATGCGCTCGGCAACGGCGCCGGAGACGATGGACATGGCGGTTGCCACGAACACCACCTGGAAGAAGAAGTCCGACAGACCGGAGTAGTACGGCGCACCGTCACCACCGGCAAGCACCGCCGCGGTTTCGTTGTCCGAAGCCCCCAGCAGACTGCCGAAGCCGGGGAAGTACGGCGACATCGCCGCATCACCCGGGTACATGATCCCGTAGCCACAGATCATGTACATGATGCTGGCAATGGCGAACAGGCCGATGTTCTTGGTGAGAATCTCGGCCGTGTTCTTCGACCGCACCAGGCCGGACTCCAGCATCGCGAAGCCAGCGGCCATCAACATCACCATGGCACCGCAGATCAGGAAGTAAAAGGTGTCGAGCGCGTAGGCCACTTCGGCCGGGCTCACCACTTCCACCACCACCTCTTCAACCGCTTCTTCCATCACTTCGACAGGCGCGGCGTCGGCTTCGACCGCCATCACCTCGTCCATCATTTCCATCGCCTCTTCAGGCGGCGCTGCGTCTTGCGCCGAGGCGGTGGTGAGGCCGAAGCTGGCGGCCAACATCAACGCATAAAAAGCATTGCGGATCATCTCGATAGCTCCTTAAAGGGCGTCTTTGCCGGTTTCACCGGTGCGGATGCGGATGGCCTGGTCCAGGGCGAACACGAAAATCTTGCCGTCACCGATCTTGCCGGTGTGAGCGGCCTTGGTGATGGCATCGATGGCGGTGTCGCACTTGTCGTCATCGACGGCGACCTCGATCTTCACCTTGGGCAGAAAATCCACCACGTATTCGGCACCCCGATACAGCTCGGTGTGCCCTTTCTGCCGCCCAAACCCCTTAAGGAAACACTGATCAAGTCCCCTCAAACGCTTTTTGCGATTGACTGGACATGAGAAAATATTGCTGACGAATTCCACGGGGATGAGGGTGATGAAGCAGCGCAGCTTTGCTGATGCCGAATATGCCGCCAAGCCACGTCAGACGCGGCAGGATCGGTTTTTATCGAAGATTGATGCCGCAACGCCCTGGCCTGCACTGCTTGCGGTCATCGATCCCTTCTACCCGAAGGCGGGCAATGGTCGACCTCCCCTAGGCTGTGAACGCATGCTGCGGATGTACGTTGCCCAGCAATGTCTTGGTTTCTCCGACGAGGGGATCGAGGATGCGATTTACGACTCTGGCGCAATTCGCCGGTTTGTCGGCATTGATCTGGGACGGGAGTCGTCCCCGGATGCCACCACGGTGCTGAAGTTCCGGCGGCTATTGGAAACCCACGGGCTGACGAAGCTGATCTTCGAGACCATCAAGGGACACCTGGCCGAACAGGGACTGCTGATGCGGGAAGGCACCATTGTCGATGCCACCCTGATTGCTGCTTCGCCTTCGACAAAGAACAAAGCAGGCGAGCGAGATCCTGAGATGCATCAATCGAAGAAGGGCAACCAGTGGCACTTCGGCATGAAGGCCCATATCGGCGTAGATGCCGCCTCGGGACTGGTGCACAGCCTCATTGGCACGGCGGGTAACGTGGCTGACATCACCCAAGCCCATGCCCTGCTGCATGGCGAAGAGCGACACGCCCATGGTGATGCGGGCTATCAGGGTGTGGAGAAGCGGGAAGAGTGCAACCCCGAACACACCGTCGCCTGGCAGATCGCGATGCGACCGGGCAAGCGACGCAAACTCCCTGACACCGAAGGCGGACGGCTGCTTCAGCAAACCGAACAACTGAAATCCAGCCTGCGTGCCAAGGTCGAGCACCCATTTCACATCATCAAGAACCTGTTCAGGCATCGGAAGGCTCGCTATCGGGGCTTGTTCAAGAACACCGCCCAGCTTTACAGCCTGTTCGGGCTGGCCAATCTGCTGATTGCCGCCCGACGAATCCCCGAGCCCAGCAGATGAATTGCGTCTGCAGCAAGCAGAATCAGTGGGCAAATATGCGAAAGAGCCCGAATATCGGGAAGAACTGAGCGATTCTCATGCCAAACGTGCTGAAAACCGCAAAGTCAGCCGACTCTTGGCGCCCAAGTGCGGAGCGGCGCAAAATTCAGACACTTGATCAGTGTTTCCTTAACTTCCGTCACCGTGATACCGGCCACCCCGATATCCGAGAGCGCTTCACGCACCTCGTCGAGCTTGAACGGCTTGATGATGGCTGCGATCAATTTCATCGAATCACTCCTAGTAGCGATGTAGTCGGTTGTCCGGACAGCCTGTTACCCGGACGCCGACACCGGGAAAGCAGGGACCGTGCCAACGGTGACCACAGCAGGGTCTGACTGGCGCAGGTACACTGGCGCCATGCTCGACCCTCGTGCCCTCGATGCCCTCACGGAACGCCTCACCAGCGTGCTGCCGCCCGGGCTCAGCGCCTTGCGACACGAGCTGCAGGACAACTTCCGCACCGTGCTGCGGGCTCACCTCGAGAAGCTCGACCTGGTGTCGCGCGAGCGTTTCGACGTACAGGCCGACCTGTTGCAGCGCACCCAATCCCGTCTGAAAGCCCTAGAGGCGCGCATGGAAGCGCTGGAGCGCGAGCGCGACCGGGCCCCCTGAGCGGCCGTGGCCCTTGCCACGGTCCTGGCGCGCGCCCAGAACGGGCTGTCCGCCGATCTCGTCAGTGTTGAGGTTCACCTCGCCAACGGCCTGCCAGCGCTGAATATCGTCGGCCTGCCCGAGGCCGCGGTGCGCGAAGCCAAGGACCGGGTCCGTGCCGCCATCGTCAACAGCGGCTACCACTTCCCACAGCGGCGCATCACCATCAACCTGGCCCCGGCCGACCTGCCCAAGCATGGTGGCCGTTTCGATCTGGCCATCGCCCTTGGCATTCTGTTGGCCCAGGGCGACCTGCCAGCCGGCAGCCTTGATGGCGTCGAGGTGCTGGGCGAACTGTCGCTATCGGGCGCACTACGGCCGGTCACCGGTGCCCTGCCCGCGGCACTGCAGGCGGCCGCCAGCCAGCACCGCCTGCTGCTGCCGGCGGCCAACGCCGCCGAAGCCCAGCGCTGCCCCGACGCCGACATTCTGCCGGCGCACCATTTGGGGGCAGTCTGCGGCGCGCTTCACGGCGAAGGTCTCAAACCGGCACCGACGCCGCCGCCCGAATGCCCCGATATGGTGCACCCCGATCTGCGGGAGGTCCGCGGCCAGGCCCAGGCCAAACGCGCACTCGAGATCGTCGCCGCTGGCGGCCACTCGCTGCTGATGGTGGGGCCGCCGGGCGCTGGCAAGTCGATGCTCGCCAGCCGTCTTCCGGGGCTGTTGCCGCCCCTGGACACCCCCGCAGCGCTGGAAGTGGCGGCCATCGCCTCGATCAGCCACGAGGGATTCAATCCCGAGCGATGGCGGCAGCGGCCGTTCCGCGCGCCCCACCACTCGGCGTCGGGCATGGCCCTGGTCGGCGGCGGCGGCCAGCCGCGGCCGGGGGAGATCACCCTCGCCCATCGTGGCGTTCTATTTCTTGATGAGCTGCCGGAGTTTCCGCGTGCAGTGCTTGACCTGCTGCGGCAGCCGCTGGAAACCGGCGAGGTGCATGTGGCGCGGGTGGCGCGGCAGGTCACCTTCCCCGCCCGCTTCCAGCTGGTGGCGGCGATGAACCCCTGCCCCTGTGGCTATCTCGGCGATCGCGGCCGCGACTGCCGCTGCACGCCCGATGCGGTCCGCCGCTATCGCGCCCGGCTGTCCGGCCCGCTGCTGGACCGCATCGACCTGCAACTGTTCGTGCCCCGCGCCGAGCGCGCGGCGGTGCTCGATACTGCCCCGCCCAGCGGCCCCGGATCGGCGGCGATCCGCCGGCGGGTGACCGCCGCCCTGGCCCGCCAGATGGCCCGCCAGGGACGGCCCAATGCCGACCTGTCGGCCGCCGCGGTGGCGGCGCTGCCAGTGAGCGATGCCGCCCGCACCCTGTTGGTGCAGGCAATGGACCGCCTGCAGTTGTCGGCCCGCGGCGCCCACCGGGCGCTCAAGGTGGCGCAGACCGTGGCCGATCTCGTCGAAGCGCCCCGCATCGAGCCCCCGATGATGGCCGAAGCCCTGGGCTACCGTGCGCTGGACAGCGACGCCTGACGGCCAGGCAAAAAAAGAGCCGCCCGAAGGCGGCTCTTTTCACCACGGTGCTGCTTAGAACGAGTAACCACCGCTGATGACCGGCTTGATGTCGTCATCGTCGATGTCGGTGGCCACCAGGGCCAGACCGAAGGACAGACCCGATTCAGACTCGGCGGAGAGGCCGATGCTGTAGTCGAGATACTCTTCCATGACGCCGGTGATTCCTGCGACGATGATTTCGTTGGCATCGCCTCCGTTGTACTGAACTGAAGCATCGAAGCTCAGCATTTCGGAAACCGGGGCCGAAAAGCCCAGGCTGAAACCGTACGCGGACTCATCGATCCCGAAGTAGGTATCCGGAGCAATGTAGGTCCCGAGTGACACAGGCCCCATCGACACGCTGCCGTAGAACTCGATGGTGTTGTTCGACGTCGGCGGTGAACCGGGTTCATCTTCTTCCGGGTACCAGTAATAAATCGCACCGAGATCGTAGCCAACACCGCCGGCTTCGCCGCCGAAACCAGCATAGAAGTCGACCTCTGCCGAGGAGCCGCTTGCCGATGCAAACCCGATGTTAGAAGCCCAGGTACCAGCGTAGAAACCGGATTCGGAGGCGTAGTCGATACCACCGGAAACAGCCGCTCCCGGGCCCTGTTCCAAGCCGCGGAACAAGTACTGGCTCGCAACCCCCACATTGACCGAAACCTCGGCCAGCGCCGCCCCCGAAACCGTTGCCGACCCCAGAGCTGCAGCAACCGCCAAACGCTTGAAGTTCATCAAAGACTCTCCTGATTCGTCCGAGTAGATGCCGTACACGATGATGTGTGCGGTTCCCCCATCGTTAAAGCAACCCCCGTGCCAACCGTGGCCGGAGACTTGTTATCGGGGGCGGCTCTCACCCCGCCCCCAACTCCGCATGACCCGCCTAGAACGTGCCGCTGTGCGCCAGGCTGAAGCCAAAATTGATCCCCGCCACGTAGTCGGCCGAACTCACCCCGGCATCGCGGTCGGTGTGGCGGGCGGCCAGATAGACCTCCAGCGACGAGAAAAGCTCGTGGAAAACGCCGAGTGACAGGCTGTCGCCTTCAAACGGGGTGCCCTCGGTATTGCCGTAGGAGGCCGCCACGGTGGTCTGCGGCAGCACCTTCAGCCAACCGGCACCGAAGTAGTAGTCGCGATCAAGCCCGCCGTTCTTCAGGTCGATCGGCTCCCAGGAGGCACTCACGCCCCAGGTCTCGGCCTTGTAGCCGCCATAGAAGCGCAGCGCCTCGGCCGGCACCGGCAGGCCGGCGTTGAAGTTGGCATTGGGGTTGTTGGCCAGCGTCGACTCGAGATTGAGGTACTGCACGCCGGCGGTGATGGCGTCGTGGTTCCATTCCGCGCCCAGACCGAAATCGTGGTCCTCGTTGTCACCTGCGTTTTCAGAGATGAACACCGCCGCATTAAGCGTCACCCCGTGCAGCGTCGGCGACACATAGGCGATCTGGTTGTTGATGAAGCCGTTGCCGACGGTGTCGGAGGTCAGCGCCGACAGACCGTAGTTGGGGCCCAGCACCGGCGCGGGTGCATCGGCAAACCCGGCACCGGAGATGGTGCCGATACCGGTGTTGAAGAACGGGTCAAGCTTCTCGCCCGAGACCTTGTAGGCGGTCGGCGCCCGGCCGTAAATGACCGTGCCGTAGGGTGATCCCACCTGCAGGTACGACTGCCGCACGCTGTCCAGCTGCGTGACGCTGTCGTCATTGGCCAGCGTCCGCTCATAGACCACGGTCGCGCTGTAGTCGCCTTCGCTGACCTGCAGCGAGACGCCGGCGTGGGCATTGGTCCCGGCGAGGTCGGTGTCGGCTGGCGTGCCTTCGGCATCGCTGTGAACCAGGGCGTAGCGGAAATCCCCGTAAATCCGTGCTTCACCGTCGGCGGCGATGGCCGGTGCGGCGAGCACCGCGGCAGCGGCCGCGATGACCCATTTACCTGCATGCTGCATGGTTTGCTCCTAGCGTGAATATGATGACAATCCCTGCTGCGGGCGTCGGCGCACTCTATTGGTGCACTTGGCCCACCACCCCTGAATCACCGAAGTGAACCCGACCGGGCGCGCCGCGTCAATCTGTGCCGCGCAGAAGCCTAGCGATTCCATATGACAGGCGAAAAAAAACCGCCGACCCTGGGGTCGGCGGTTTTGCGGTCCGGCGATTGCGATATCAGAGTGTGATGCCCGACTTCTCGATCATCACCTTGACCGCCGCGCCAATTTCATCTTCGGTCAAATCCGGGTCACCACCCTTGGCCGGCATTTGCCGGATGCCTTCGACCGAATGCTTCACCAGGGTGTCGTAACCCTGGCCGAGCCGGGCCTGCCAATCCGCCTTGTCGCCGATCTTCGGCGCCTGCAACACGCCGGCCTGATGGCAGGCGGCGCAAACTTGCGCGACCACCTGGTCACCGCTCAGGGGCTCGCGTTTGGCGGTATTGGACACCTTGACCAGCATCGCAGGGTCGGTCACCACCATGCCGGGCGGCGCGGTGCGGGCATCGACCTGCGCCAGGGCCGCGGCGTCGTCACGAACGTCGGCGCCGCCGAGCAGTGACGCGGCGATGATGCAGATGGCGAAGATGGCACCCAGGCCAGCCATCACCTTACCGAAATTGATCACGAATTCCTGATCGTGGTTTTTGTGTTCCACGGGCGCGCTCCAGCCACTTGAGATCTGAGGGAGGGCGGAGTTTACCCGAGCCCGCGCGCGGCGTCCCCCTGTCCGGCTTCCCGCCACTCGCGCAGGGCCTCGACCCGGGCCGCTGCCAACGCCGCCCCCAGCGCGGCGCCCTCGACGCCATCGCCCATCAGCTCTCGTGCCTGCACCGCCCCGGCCACTGTCGCCGCCGCCTGCAGATAGGCCACCTGCGGGTATTCACAGTCTTCCAGCCCCAGCCGCCCGCGCGCATCGCAGTAGCTCGCCTGGCAGATCGCGGCGAACACCGGGCTCGCCCGCAACGCCTGCAGGCGCTCCAGCAGCGCCAGCAGCGTCGTCGGACGCAGTTGCCGAACCTGGTGGATCAGCAGGTGCTCGCGGGTGTGGATCAAGGCCACTTCGCGACAACGGTTGGGGACCCGCAGGCGGTCGCAGAAGGCCGTAACCAGCGGCACACCGCGCGCCTCATGCCCCGGATGCCGTGGCAACACCGCGGGCGGCGTCAGCGCCTTGCCGAAATCGTGCGTCAGTGCGCTGATGCGCACGGGCAGCGGGTAGTCCTGGCGTGCAGCGTGGTCGATACACATCAGGGTGTGGAGCCCGGTGTCGATCTCAGGGTGATACTCCGCCCGCTGCGGGACCCCGAACAGCGCCGCCAGCTCGGGGAACCAGCTGTCGAGCGCGCCCAGGCTGCGCAGGGTCTCGAAGTACACGCTGGGACGCGGGCTCTCCATCAGCGCCCGTGCCGTCTCCTGCCAGACCCGCTCGGCTGACAGTTCGGCGAGCTCGCCACGCGCCGCCATCTGCCGGCACAGGGTCGCCGTCTCCGGTGCCAGCGTGAATCCGAGATCGGCAAAGCGTGCGGCGAACCGCGCCAGTCGCAGCACTCGCAAGGGATCTTCGGCGAATGCCGCCGACACATGGCGGAACACCCGCGCCTCGAGATCACGCTGGCCGCCATACGGGTCGATCAACTGCCCGTCCTCATCCTCGGCGATGGCATTGATGGTGAGATCGCGACGCGCCAGATCCATCTCCAGGGTCACCTCCGGATCGGCATGCACCACGAACCCGCGATGCCCGGCGCCCGCCTTGCGCTCGGTCCGGGCAAGCGCGTGTTCGTCGCCGGTCTGCGGGTGCAGGAACACCGGGAAGTCACGCCCCACCTGGCGATAGCCCAGCGCCCGCAGCGCCTCGGGGGTGGCGCCGACCACCACCCAGTCGATCTCGGTCGGCGTGCGTCCGAGCAGGCGGTCGCGCACCGCGCCGCCGACCTGGTAGCGGCGAAGGGTCATGGCGCCGGCTGTACCACCGGCCGCAGGTACGTCGCCGGCTGCTGCGGCTCACCGCTGGCCAGCCAGCCGAAGACCGCCTGATGCCACAACAGCTTGCCGATGTATTCACGGGTTTCGTTGTAGGGGATGTTCTCCATCCACACGTCTGGGACCATCGGCTGCTCCGGGAGCCACCGCGCCACCGCGTTGGGGCCCGCGTTGTAGGCGCCCATGGCCGGCAACCACTGGCCGTCGAAGCGGTCCCGCATCTCCATGAGGTAGCGCGCACCCAGCGGGATGTTGACGGTGGGGTCAAACAGGTCGTCGCGGTCCGGCCGGGGCAGGTCGTGGCGCCGCGCCACACTGCGGGCCGTTGGCAGCAGCAGCTGCATCAGCCCGAACGCATTGGCGCGGGATACCGCCTGACGCTCGAACAGGCTTTCCTGCCGAATCACGGCATAGAGCAAGGCCGGCGCGACCCCGGTTTCGGCGGCGGCCTTCATCACCCCGGCGTCATAGGGACGCGGATACAGCCGGACGAAGTCATCGAAGATCTGGGATTGGCTTGCAGCCGCGACCCCGTGCAACCACCAGCCCTGGGCAAACGCGAACCGTGACACCTGGTTGGCAAACGCTGCATCACGCCCGGCCATGAAGGCGAACCACTCCAGGTTGAACCAGTCGCGGATGCCGAGTGCATGGAGTTCCTGCATCCGCCGGATGGCCGGGTGCTTCTCGAGATCAGCCTGCACCGCGGGGTCGGCCGGGGGCCCGGGCGCCGGCCGCGGGACCACCGCCTCACCAAGACGCCAGGCCGCCAGCAGGGCGTAGACGTTGTTGGCAGACCGAAGTGCCTCGAAACCGGCCTTGGCCGCCGCCACATCGCCCACCGCCTGCCGTGCCCGCGCCCGCCAGTAGCGCCACCGGGCTTCTTCGGCCATGGCCGGCGGCAGCATGCCCAGCCAGGCATCCGCCTGCTGCCAGTCCCCCGCCCACAGGGCAGCGCGAATCCGCCAGGCATGGGTCAGGTCATCCGCGGCGCCCCCCTTGCGGAAATACGTCAGCGCGGTCGGCAGCCGCGACCACGACTGCCGCAGCCCCAGTCCACTCCAGACGGCCGCCCGTGCATCCGCCGGCAGGCCCGGGAGCGCGGCGATCCGGGGGGCCAGGCGCGCTGCACCTTCGGGGTCGGCACGGGTGAGCGCACGCCACCCGACCATGATGTCCTCAACCGGTAACGGTTTCGGCGGCGCTGCCAGCAGCGCCGGCAGCGCCGTGCCGGGATCACTGCGCAGCTGCAAGGACCGTGTCGGATGGGCGCGCTGGTCCTCCGGCAGCAGTCGGAGCAGGTACCGGGCCAACCCCCATTCGCTGGCCTCCACCGCCAGGTCAAAACGCTCGCGGACCAGGGCGGCCGGTCGGTGCCCGCTATCGCGCAACCACTCGAATGGCCGGGTGCAGGCCTCGGGCAGCGACTGCCCGGTGCGAAACACCGCCTGGATATCGCGCACCAGCGCCGCATCGCGCTGTCCGCTCGCCAGACGCGCCTGCAGGTGGGCACAGCGCAGGTCAGGCAACTCCGGCGGCTGCGGCATGACCGCCAGCAACACGGGCCACGCTTGCCGGCGCGCGAGACTGCGCCACCACTCGCGTTCCAGATCCCGCCGCCAGGGGTGGTCAGGATGTGCCTCGCGGAACGCCGGCCAGGCGGCATCGGCCTCGGGCCGATCACGGGCAATCAGCCGTTGCACCACCGTACCCTCCAGATAGGGCAGCAGCGGATAGCCCCGCAGCAGCGGCGGCACCACCAACAGCTGGTCGTCACGTACCGCCGCCAGCGCCGATTCGAACGCCGCCTGCTGCGCCGTAGGCTCGGCTGCCGGCACCGCTACGCTCAAGGCCAGAAGAACCCCACCCAAGCCGAACCGCACCCCACTCAACATCGCACACCTGTCTGATTGGCTACCATGCGGCCCATTCTAGGGAGTCGCGATGACGGACTGGCTGATTTTTGCTGCCACTGGTGCCTTCGCCGGCCTGCTGGCCGGCCTTTTCGGCGTCGGCGGCGGCCTGATCATGGTGCCGATCCTGGCGCTGCTGCTGCCCCACCTCGGGGTCGCCGAGGCGGTCACCATGCAGGTCGCCATCGGCACCTCACTGGCGGTGATCAGCTTCACCAGCCTGTCCTCGGCCGCTGCCCATCAGCGCCGTGGTGGCGTCGATGGCCCCGTCCTGCTGCGGCTAACGCCGGGCCTGCTGCTCGGCGCCTGGATCGGCGCCGAGGTTGCCGATCATCTCAGCGGGGCGCTGCTGCGCAACATCGTCGGCACCGGCGCGCTGCTGGTCGCTGCGCAGATGGCCGTGGGCCGGCAACCGACGACGCATCATGACGCCGCCCGCCCGGGCCCGGGCACCCCGGAATTGTTCGGCGCCGGCACCGTGATCGGCGCCG
This sequence comes from Flagellatimonas centrodinii, assembly GCF_016918765.2. Taxonomy (GTDB): domain Bacteria; phylum Pseudomonadota; class Gammaproteobacteria; order Nevskiales; family Nevskiaceae; genus Polycyclovorans; species Polycyclovorans centrodinii. The sequence continues at coordinate 1,747,507 of NZ_CP092104.1, read as the reverse complement.
CCGCCGCCCTGATCGGCATCGGTGGCGGCTCCCTCAGCGTGCCCTACCTGAGTCTGCGCGGCCTGACCATTCACCGCGCGGTAGGCACGGCAGCGGCCGCCGGCATCCCGATCGCCTGGGGCGGCGCGTTCGGCTTCATCTGGAACGGGTGGTCGGTGCCCGGCATCCCATCGCCGTCGCTCGGCTACGTGCTGCTGCCGGCACTGGTGGGGATCGGCCTGTTCAGCATCGCCACCGCCCCGCTGGGCGCCCGGCTGGCCCATGCGGCACGGCCGGAAACCCTCAAGCGAGCCTTCGCCCTACTCCTTTTGGTCATTGGGTTGCACCTGCTGCTCACGTAGAATCCGCGACTCGCAGCGCGAAACCGCGTCACCACCGAAGGAGAATCTGCCGATGTCCCAACTGGTCCCGCCGCATGGCGCCGACACCCTCAAGCCCTTGCTGCTGGAAGGCGATGCCCGCACGGCGGAACAGAAACGTGCAGCCGGCCTGCCACAGATCACCCTGAGCTCCCGCGAGGTCGGCGATGTGATCATGCTGGGCATCGGCGGCTTCACCCCGCTGTCGGGCTTCATGGGCCAGGCCGACTGGCAGGGCGTCTGCGACAACATGAAGATGGCGTCCGGCCTGTTCTGGCCGATTCCGATCACCCTGTCGGTCTCCGAGGAATCCGCCAAGGCGTTGTCGCTGAATGACGAGGTGGCGTTGTTCGACGGCGAACGCGGCGAGATCATCGCCACCCTGCGGGTCACCGAGAAATACCGCATCGACAAGGCGCATGAGTGCCAACAGGTGTTTCGCACCACCGACCCCAGCCACCCCGGGGTGAAAATGGTGATGGAACAGGGCGAAGTCAACCTGGCCGGCCCGGTCAAGGTGCTGTCGGACGGCGGCTTCCCGCAGAAGTACCCGGGCCTCTACCACACCCCTGCCGAGGCGCGGGCGATGTTCGAGGCCAAGGGCTGGAAAACCGTGGCCGCCTTCCAGACCCGCAACCCGATGCACCGCAGCCATGAGCACCTGGTGAAGATCGCCATCGAAGTCTGCGATGGCGTGCTGATTCACTCGCTGCTGGGCAAGCTGAAGCCGGGCGACATTCCCGCCGAAGTGCGCTCCGAGGCCATTTCGGTGCTGCTCGACAACTACTTCGTGAAGGACACCGTGGTGCAGTCCGGCTATCCGCTCGACATGCGCTACGCCGGCCCGCGCGAAGCGCTGCTGCACGCGCTGTTCCGCCAGAACTATGGCTGTTCGCACCTGATCGTCGGCCGCGACCACGCCGGCGTCGGCGATTTCTACGGCCCGTTCGACGCCCAGCAGATATTCGACGAGATCCCCGCCGACGCGCTGCACACCCGGCCGCTGAAGATCGACTGGACCTTCTGGAGCTACCGCACCGGTGGCATGGCCAGCGCCCGCACCTGCCCGGGCGACGCCAAGGACCATCTGCTCATCTCCGGCACCAAGCTGCGCAAGATGCTCAGCGAAGGGGATGACGTGCCCCTCGAGTTCTCACGACCCGAGGTCCTGGCCGTGCTGCGCAAGTACTACGAGGGCCTCGCCGAGCACGAAAAGGTGAAGGTCGAGCTGAAAGGCCACTCGGCACGCTGAGCACCCGCCTGCACCGAAAAAGCCCCGGCATCACCGGGGCTTTTTTGTGGCCGCGCCCTCAACTAATTTTTCACATGCTCTCAGCTCACCAGCGGTGGTTCATCCGGCAACAGCTGCACGCCGCGCATGGCGCTACCAAGGATGGCGTCACGCACCAGCCGCATGGCCTTCTGCCGCGGGAACGACTTGCGCCACACCAGCGCAATACGCCGACTCGGTGCCGGCGCCACGAACGGCCGTGCCACCAGCGAGGTGTCGTCAGGGCGGTTTTCCACCGAGGACTGCGGCAACACGGTAATGCCCAGGCCACTGATCACCATGTGGCGAATGGTTTCCAGCGAACTGCCGGTCTGCGGCCGCGGCCCGTGGGCATCGGGTTCGACGCACTTGGGGCAGGCTTCGATCACCTGCTCGCGGAAACAATGCCCCGGCCCCAGCAACAGCAGCGGCTCGCCGGCGAGCTTCTTCGCCGGGATCGCCGACTCCTGGGCCCAGGGGTGCTCGGGCGGGACCAGCACGACGAAGGCCTCATCGTAGACCGCCCAGGCCGACAGCCCGGTGAGATCGATCGGCAGGGCCAGAATGGCGACGTCAATCTCGTTGTCGCGCAGCTGCTCCAGCAACTTGACGGTGAAATTTTCCTCGATCACCAGGGGCATCCGCGGCGCCGCCTTGCGCAGCATCGGCACCAGTGACGGCAGCAGATAGGGACCCACCGTGTAGATGGCCCCGAGCCGCAGCGGACCACTGAGTTCGTCGCGGCCTTCGCGCGCCAGGTCCTCGACCCGCTTGGCTTCGGCCAGCACCCGCTTGGCCTGGTCAATCACCCGTTCGCCCACCGGCGTCGGCTTGGCTTCGCCCCGGTTACGCTCGAACAGGATCACGCCCAGTTCGTCCTCGAGCTTCTTCACCGCCACCGACAGCGTCGGCTGGCTGACAAAGGAGCGTTCTGCGGCGCGGCCGAAGTGGCGCTCCTTGTCGAGGTTCACCAGATAGCGGAGTTCGGTGAGGGTCATGGGCCGCTCAGGCGGGGGGCGTGATAGTCAGTATCTATCAAATCCAGTCTTTCGGCACGAGAAAATCTTGCAGCAGCGCCGCTTCCGGCGAGCCCGGCGCAGGCCGGGCGTCGTAGGCCCAGTGCACTTCCGGCGGCATCGACATCAGGATGGACTCGGTGCGCCCGCCAGACTGCAGCCCGAACAGGGTGCCGCGGTCCCACACCAGGTTGAATTCGACATAGCGGCCGCGCCGCTGGCACTGCCACTGCCGCTCGCGGGGGCCCCAGGGCAGGTCCTTCCGGCGCGCCACGATCGGCGCATAGGCCGGCCAGAAGGCCTCGCCCACCCGCTGCGTCAGGGCGAAGGCCGCCTCATCACCGCCGACTTGCCAGTCATCGAAGAACACGCCGCCGATGCCACGGGGTTCATTGCGGTGGCGCAGGTGGAAGTAGTCATCGCACTGACGCTTGAAGGCCGGGTAGTGCGCGCCCGTGGCCGCGGCAGCGGCCCGGTGCCAGTCGCGGGCGTCATCCTCGTAGCCGTAGTACGGCGTCAGGTCGAAACCGCCGCCAAACCAGCGTACCGGCGGTCGTCCATCACCGCCGACCGCCAGCATGCGAACGTTGCAGTGGGTGGTGGGCACATGCGGATTGCGGGGGTGAAACACCACCGACACCCCGGTCGCGGTGAACGGACGCCCGGCCAGCTCCGGCCGGCTGGCGGTGGCCGAAGGCGGCAGCGCCGCGCCGGCCACCCGCGAGCGGGCAACCCCGGCCCGCTCGAATACCGCACCGCCCTCCAGCACCCGGGTATCGCCATCGCCCTGCAGCGGGCTGTCCGGCGGCTTGCGCCAGACATCGGCCCGGAAGCGGGCCTCGGGCTCGAAGGCTTCAAGTGCACCGCACAGGTGGTTCTGCAGGTCGTGCAGCCACTGACTGACACGGCCCACGAAGGGGTCATCGGAGGCGGCAGCAGCGGGTGTCGTCGAATTCATGCGCGCAGTATCGCCCCGCTGACCGCATCGCGAATGGGCGTGGGCTGCAGGGCGCCGCCCAGGGCGCCGGGCATCACCGCCAGGCCGGGGCCGAATCGAAGTTGCAGGTCCACGCGGCTGCGCGCTGGCGGCTGACCACTCGAATTGGCGCTGGTCGATACCAGGGGATGGCCGAAGGCTCGACACAGCGCCCGTACCACCGGATGGGCACTGACGCGCACGGCCAGGCTGTCATGGTCACCGGTCAGCAGCGGCGACACCGTGTCGGCGGCGGCGAACACCCAGGTGGCCGGCCCCGGCCAAGTCGCCATGGCCCGTGCGAGCACCGATGCCGCGGGTGTTCGCAAATAGGGCTGAAGGCTGTCGAAATCGGCTGCCACCAGGATCAGGCCCTTGGCCGGGTCACGCCGCTTGAGGTGCAGCAACGCGATCAGCGCGGCGTCGTCACGCGGGTCGCAGCCGAGCCCCCACACCGCCTCGGTGGGATAGCCCAGCAACCGCCCCTGCCGCAGCGCCGCGACCGCATGTCGCAGATGAACCGGGCTGATCCCTGCATCGGCCGGCATCACCACAACTCAGCCCGGCGTGCTGCGAGCGGCGCCACTCCCCTTGCTGGCGGGCGCTTTCTTCTTCGGCGCGGCCTTTTTCCTGGGTGCCGCTTTTTTCTTTGCCGCCGGCTTGGCCGCAGTGGCCTTCTTCGCCGGCGCCGACTTGGTCTTGGCCTTGCCTTTACCCTTGCCGGCCTTCTTGGCGGCAGCGGCTTCGGTCAGGTAGGCCTCACACTCGAACACCGACAGCGCCTCGGGGTCCTTGCCGCGCGGCAGCGGTGCCTTGCGTTCACCGTCGGTGATGTAGGGCCCGAAGCGACCCTTGATGATGCGGATGCCGGTATCGCCAAACCGCACCAGGGTGGCGGCTTCCAGCGCGGCGGCCTTCTGCTCGATCAGCTCGATGGCGCGCGGCAGCTCGACGGTGTACGGATCATCGTCCTTCTTCAACGAGACGAACTGCGAGCCGTAGCGCACATAGGGGCCGAAGCGACCAATGTTGACGGCCACTTCTTCGCCGCTGTCGAGGTGGCCGAGCATGCGCGGCAGGGTGAACAGCGCCAGGGCATCGTCCAGCGTGATGGTATCGATGCGCTGATTGGCCCGCAGCGAGGCAAAGCGCGGCTTGTCCTCGTCGTCCTTGGTGCCGATCTGCACGAACGGCCCGTAGCGACCGAGGCGGGCACTGACCGGCTTGCCGGACACCGGATCAGTGCCGATCACGCGGGCTTCCGACACCTCTTCGCGCCGCAGCTCCATCTTCTCGTCGACCCGCGGCTTGAAGTCCTTCCAGAACGCTGCCAGCAGCGGCTGCCACTGCTGCTCACCGCGCGACACGGCATCGAGCTGGTCTTCGAGGTTGGCGGTAAAGTCGTAGTCGACATAGCGCTCGAAATGCTCGGTGAGAAAGCGGTTGACGATCATGCCGACATCGGTGGGCAGGAACGCCTTGCCATCCAGCCGAACGTAGTCGCGGGCCTGAAGGGTGCTGATGATCGATGCGTAGGTGGACGGGCGGCCGATATCGTAGGCCTCCAGCGTTTTCACCAGGCTGGCTTCGGTGTAGCGCGGCGGCGGCTCGGTGAAATGCTGGTCGGCAAGGATGTCGGCCAGCGTCACCTGCTCCCCCACTTCCAATGGCGGCAGCCGCTTGTCATCGTCCTCGGCCTCTTCGCCGACATCGAGCGACACGTTGTAGACCGCCAGATACCCCGGCTCAACCAACACCGAGCCATTGGCGCGAAAGGCATTGCGGCCGTCGACCCGCAGTTCCGCAGTGACCGTGTCGAACACGGCCTGGGTCATCTGGCAGGCCACCGTCCGCTTCCAGATCAGTTCATAGAGCTTGAGCTGGTCGGGGCCGAGAAAGCGTGCCACCGATTTCGGCGTGCGCAGCGACGAGGTCGGCCGCACCGCCTCGTGGGCTTCCTGTGCGTTCTTCGATTTCGCCTTGTAGAAGCGGGGTTCCGGCGGGCAACTGGTAGCGCCGTATTCCTGCGTGATGACCTGCCGCAGTTCTGCCAGGGCATCCTGTGACAGGGTCACCGAGTCGGTTCGCATGTAGCTGATCAGACCGACCGTTTCGCCGCCGAGGTCGATCCCCTCGTACAGCTGCTGGGCGGTGCGCATGGTGCGGGTGGAGGTGAACCCCAGCTTGCGGTTGGCCTCCTGCTGCAGGGTCGAGGTGGTGAACGGCGGCGCCGGGTTGCGCCGGCGCTGCTTCTTGTCGACCGCCGCCACCGACAGCTGGCCACCACTGTTGCGGAGCAGCATCTCGCGGGCGGCTTCGGCGCCGCCACCATCGGTGACGGTGAACTGCTCGACCTTCTGCCCGTCGAGTTCGATCAGCTTGGCGGTGAACGCCGTGCCGGCCTTGTCGGCCTGCGCAATGAGTGACCAGTATTCGCGCGGGATGAAGGCCTTGATCTCTTCCTCGCGCTCGCAGATCAAGCGCAGCGCCGGGCTCTGCACGCGGCCGGCCGACAGCCCCGGCGCCACCTTGCGCCACAGCAGCGGCGACAGGTTGAACCCGACCAGATAATCGAGCGCCCGGCGCGCCTGCTGGGCGTTCACCAGATCGTCGGCCACCTGACGCGGATGTTCCACCGCATCGCGCACGGCACGCTGGGTGATTTCGTGGAACACCACCCGCTGCACCGTCTTGTTCTTCAGCGCATTGCGCTCTTTCAGCAACTCCAGCAAATGCCAGGAGATGGCCTCCCCCTCGCGGTCAGGGTCGGTCGCCAGCAGCAGGCCGTCGGCATGCCGCAAGGCACTCTGGATGGCGCGCACATGCTTGTCGTTGCGTTCGATCGCCTGGTACTTCATGGCGAAGGCGTTGGTCACGTCGACCGCCCCGTCCTTGGGCACCAGATCGCGCACGTGACCGTACGAGGCGAGCACCTCGTAGTCACTGCCCAGATACTTCTTGATCGTCTTCGCCTTGGCGGGCGACTCGACGACAACCAGATATTTGCTCATGTCCTGTCCAGCGGGGGGTGGCCAGGAACCACCCGGAGGGGCGGCTTATAAAGGCAGGCCGACCATCATGTAAAGCCGCGCCCCCCGGCATGTTGCCCGGATGACACGGTGAGGCCCCCGGCGGGCGGGGCGCTGCGGCGACCCCGGCCTCAGTGCAGGAAATCGCCCGTGTAGTAGACCATTTCCTCGACCTGCGCGAAGGCTTCGTCGGCGTCTTCTTCGTTCATCAGCACCAGCAGACAGACCCATTTGACCCGTTCCAGGTCGATATCCTCGGTGAGTGCCATGAGGCGATCGATGACCCGCTCGCGGGCTGGCGGCGGCAGAATGCCGAGCTGTTCCAGGTACAGCAGAAAGCCCCGGCAATCGGTGGGAATCCGCTGCATTTCCTCGCGGGCATAGCAGCGCAGCGCGTTGCTCGGGCCAAAGATGATCGGCAGCTGTCGGCTGCGCGTGAGGCCGTCGAGCCAGGCGAAGGCATGCGCCACTTCCTCGTCAGGAAATCCGGCCGCGATCAGTTCATCACGCAGGGTTTCGAAGTTTTCGCTGTCGCTGAACTCCACCGACTGGTAGTGCTCGAACAGGTACATCAGCACATCAAGGACGGTCTCTTTCATCGGCTCTCCTTGGGCTGCGGGCAGTGGGCTGCGGTCACCCAGTATAAAGACTGACGGCGTGACGGTTCGGTGACTGCACAAGACATGCCATCGCCGTCACACCACCGGCTTTCGCACCGCGCTGTAGCGGCCATCGCCGGTCTGCACCACCTGCCCGGACAACTCCAGTGCCAGCAAGGCCGATGCCAGTTGGCCGAGGTCACCCCCTACCCGCACCAGCAGGCTGTCGACATCCAGGGCCTCGTCGCCCAGCGCGCGCAGCAGCGGGTCGGTGTCGGCCTCGGGCGTGTCGGACGGGGGAGCCTCCCCCAGCGCCTGTCGCCAGGCCGGGCCGACCTGCGGACCCAGCTCTTCCAGAATGTCGTCCACCGATTCCACCAGCTTGGCGCCCTGCCGGATCAGCTGATGACAGCCGCGTGCCTGGGGATTGTGGATAGACCCGGGGATGGCGAACACCTCACGCCCTTGTTCCGCCGCCAGCCGTGCCGTGATCAGCGACCCGGACCCGTGCGCCGCCTCCACCACCAGCACGCCCAGCGACAGGCCGGAGATCAGCCGGTTGCGACGGGGGAAATGTTCCGGCAGCGGCTTGACCCCCACCGGGAACTCCGACAGCAGCAACCCCTGCTCGGCAATGCGGTGGGCCAGCGCCCGATGCCGCGCCGGGTAGACCTGGTCCAGCCCGGTCGCACAGACCGCAATGGTCAAGCCGCCGGCGCTCAGCGCGCCCTCATGGGCGGCACCATCGATGCCGGCCGCCAGCCCACTGGTGATGGTGAGACCGCGCTGGGCCAGCGCCTCAGCGAATGCGGTGGCGTTGGCGCGCCCCTGTGGCGAGGCCGCCCGACTGCCGACAATGGCGAGCTGCGGCAGTGGCAGCAGGTCGGGGTCTCCCAGGGCGAACAGGGCCAAGGGCGCATGGGGCAGGCTCTTCAGGCGCGCCGGATAGCGGGGATCGTCCAGTGGCAGCAACTGTCGCCGCGGGCTGCCGTCAAGCCAGGCGAGATCGGCGGCGATGCCCGCCTCGTCCGGTTGCTGCAGTGCGGCCATCGGCGCCTCAGCCAGCCCCAGCTTGCGCCAGGCGCCGGGCCCGGCATCGAACAGCGTCTGCGGGTCGCCGAAATGCGCCAGCAGGCGCTGGCCCAGCACCGGCCCGACCCCGGCACAGCGGACCAGCCGCAACCAGGCCGCGGTGGCGGCGTCATTCACGGGCCGTCGGGATGCACCACGCGGTCCAGCCGCTGCACCGGCCGGGTCGCATCCAGCACCAGTCCGAAGCCGAGTCGGGGGCCCACCTTGAACACCATCAGGTTGCCGATCTCACGGTCCGGCAGCACCACATCGCCTTTGGTGTAGGGGTCGGTCACCACCCGGCCGGATTCACGGATGGTCAGCAGATGGCCGGGCACCAGCCCGTGATCGAGCCCGCGATTGAAGGCCACCACCTGATACTGGGTCGCCTGCAGCCGCTGCTGGGCGATCCAGACGATACGGCCATCAACCGCCTCGGTGGGCGCCCGCGGATGGAAGCGGGCATCGAAGTTGAGGTCCTCGATGGCGATCAGACGATCACCCACCCGCGCTTCCATCTCGCTGACGGTGAGCCAGCCGTAGGCCGCCGGCTCGGAATACTCGCGGATCTCCAGCCCCCCCACCGGGGTCGCGGCGAAGCCGAGCACATCCTTGGTTTCGGGGTCGACGATCGACTCGTCGGGCCGCACCACGGCCCAGCGGTAATCGCTGTCGGCGGGCACGTTGCGAACATAGGCCGGACTGTTGGCGCCGGCGATCAGTTGATCTTCGCCGAAGGCGATGATGTACGGCGCCCGTTTCAGCTCATCGGCATCCACCAGTCGCGGGCTGTTGAGGAAGTCGCGGATCGCCTCCAGCGGGATTGCCGGAATCGCCTGGTCCAGCGCCAGCTCGCGCACCTGTGGCCCCAGCCGCAACACCCGCTCGTGGGCGGGCGCCGAATCGCGCTGAAGCACCGGCCGGCCGTCACGCATGATCAGGGTCAGCACGTCACCCGGGTAGATGAGGTGCGGGTTTGCCACCTGCTCGTTGACGTACCAGATCTCCGGCCACTGCCAGGGTTCCACCAGGAAGCGCTTCGACAGACCCCAGAGGGTATCGCCGGGCTGCACGACATAGCGTAGCGGCGCATCCTCTCGCACTGCCACCGGGGCCGTCGGCCGCGGAGCGGGCGCCGATGCCGCGACGGGCGCAGCGGCCGGGGCCGGCGCAGGGGGCGGTGGCGCCTCGGTCGTCACCGGTGCCGGCGCCGTGCTCGCACACCCTGCCGCCAACAGCGCAATGGCGGCCACACCGCCGATCCAGCTGGCCGAACCGCTATACTGGGCCATATCCGCACTCCCCGAAAAGGTCGTCGGATTCTTGCACGATTCCCTGATGCGGCAAAGACTTGAACGCCAAAGCCGCAGTTGTTTCGCAAGATTTAGTAGGCGCTGATCAAATCCCATGGCGATTCTCCCCATCCTCCACCACCCCGACCCGCGGCTGCGCATCAAGGCGAAGCCGGTCACCGTGTTCGACGACACCCTGCAGACCTTGATCGACGATCTGTTCGAGACCATGTACGACGCCCCGGGTGTCGGCCTGGCTGCGACTCAGGTCGGTGTCGACCTGCGGATCGCGGTGATGGACTGCGGCGAAGACAGCGACCAACCGGCGCCGCTGGTCATCATCAACCCCGAGGTGATGCAGCCGGAGGACCGCCAGGTGATGGACGAAGGCTGCCTGTCGGTGCCCGGCTTCACCGAGAAGGTCAGCCGCTACAACCGGCTGCAACTGAACGCGCTCGATCGTCATGGTCAGCCGTTCACGCTGTCCGCCGAGGGCCTGGTGGCGCAGGCGATTCAGCACGAGATCGACCACCTCGACGGCAAGCTCTACATCGACTACCTCAGTTCGCTGAAACGCGACCGCCTGCTGAAAAAGCTGCTCAAGCAGGAAAAGCGCGCCTGATGCGCATCGCCTTTGCCGGAACGCCGGCATTCGCCGGGGTTGCGCTGGAGGCCCTGATCGCCGCCGGCCACGACGTCGCCGGCGTGTTCACACAGCCTGACCGCCCGGCCGGGCGCGGCCGCAAGCTCAGTGCGTCACCGGTCGCTGACTGCGCCGACCGGCATGGCCTGCCCTGCCACAAGCCCGACCGGTTCCGGGACGAGGCGCAGGCGCTGCTGCGGCAGCTCGACGTCGAGTTGATGGTGGTGGTGGCCTACGGGTTGATCCTGCCAGCCGCGGCCCTCGTCATTCCGCCTCGCGGCTGCCTCAACATCCATGCCTCGCTGCTGCCGCGCTGGCGCGGGGCAGCGCCGATCCAGCGCGCCATCGAAGCGGGCGACCGCGAGACCGGCATCACCATCATGCAGATGGACGCCGGGCTCGATACCGGCCCCATGCTCATGCGGGGCGCCGTGCCGATCGGCGACGACACCACCGCCGCTGATCTCCATGATCGCCTGGCAGTGCTGGGCGGACAGCTGATCGTCGATACCCTCGCCGGTCTGGCACAGGGGCAGCTCACCGCTGTCCCGCAGCCGCCGGGGGCGACCTACGCCGCCAAGCTGGACAAGGCGGAGGCCCGCATCGACTGGACTGCACCGGCGGCCGTCATCGCCCGTCGCATCCGTGCCTTCAACCCGGTGCCGGTGGCCTGGACCACCCAGGGTGAAGATCGCCTGCGGCTGTGGCTGGCGCAGCCCGAGGCAGGCACCGACCATCACGACGCCGCGCCCGGCCAGGTGCTGCACGTGGCCGACGACGGCATCCGCGTCCAGACCGGCGACGGCGTGCTGCGGGTTACCCACCTGCAGTGGCCGGGCGGCACCCCGCTGGACAGCGCCAGGGTCGCTGCTCAGGGACGGCTTCAGGTGGGGGCTCGATGGTCATGAAACCGCCCCCGCTGGTACTGCCGCCAGCGCCCGACCGTCCCGACTGCTGTGCCGGCGGCTGCGCCATCTGCGTGCTCGAAGACTACGTCGACGAGATGGCGGCCTGGCGCGCCGAGTGCGCACGGCTGGAGGCAGAGCACGCTGCCGCCTATCCCGATTCCGGATCCGCTGACACCTGACCGTCACCGGGCCGTCACCCGGCGGTCACACGCGCCCCCTAGGTTCTCCGATTCGATTTCCAAACCGGATCAAGGAGTGGGGGATGCAGATGAACAAGTGGACGGTGGCGGTGGCCGCCGCAGTACTCGGCTTCGGCCTGAGCGCCTGTGAGGGGGACGACGGACTGCCCGGCGCCACCGGTTCGCAGGGCGAGCAGGGCGATGTCGGCGCTCCCGGCACGCCGGGAACCCCGGGTACCCCAGGCGCTGACGGCAACAACGGCGCCCTGCTCGACCTGACCCGCATCGGCGGCTACCAGGACCCCACGCTCGACTACGCAAACGACATCTTCGATACCTCGGCAGCGGAGATCGTCGCTTTCGACCCCGCCACCGACCGAGTCTTTGTGGTCAATGCCAATGCGGTCACGGTCGACGTGCTCGATCTCAGCAACCCGGCCAGCCCGCAGAAGGTCAACACCATCGACGCCACCGCCGAGGGCGGCGCCGCCAACAGCGTGTCGATCTTCGGCGGCGTTGCCGCGGTCGCCATCGAGGCTGCCGACAAGGTCAGCAACGGCAAGGTGGTGTTCTACAACACCAGCACCCTCGCCAAGCTCGGCGAAGCCACCGTCGGCGCCCTGCCGGACATGCTGACCTTCACCCGCGACGGCCAGGCGGTGCTGGTGGCCAATGAAGGGGAATCCAACGGCTACGGCAACCCCGGCTCGGTCGACCCGGTCGGCTCGATCAGCGTCATCGACGTCAGCAGCGGCTTTGCCAGCCCCGGCGTCGCCACGGCCGGATTCGAAGCGTTCAATGGTCAGGAACCCGTGCTGCGCGCGCAGGGCATCCGCATCTACGGCCCCGGCGCCAGCGCCGCGCAGGACTTCGAACCCGAGTTCATCGCCGAAAGTGCCGACGGTCAGAGCGCCTGGGTGGCGCTGCAGGAAGCCAACGCCTTCGCCATCGTTGATCTCTCCAACCGCGCCGCGCCGGTGGTCACCAGCGTGCAGTCGCTGGGCTTCAAGGCCTACAGCATCGAGGGCATGGACGCCAGCGATCGCGACCCGCGCGACTTTCCCCAGATCAACATCCGGAGCTGGCCGGTGCTCGGCATGTACCAGCCGGACGCCATCGCCAGCTATCAGTTCAACGGCAAGACCTACTACATCTCCGCCAACGAAGGCGACGACCGCAACGACTTCCTGCAGCAGGAAGAAACCGAGCGCATCAAGGACCTGACGCTGGACCCGACCCGGTTCCCCAACGCCGCCGAACTGCAGCAGGACGCGGCTCTGGGCCGGTTGGAGATCACCACCCAGATCGGCGATATCGACAACGACGGCGACTTCGATCAGCTCTATGCCCTGGGCGGCCGTTCGTTCTCGATCTGGACGCTGGATGCCGCCGGCAGGGTGGTGCAGGTGTTTGACAGCGGGTCAGACTTCGAGCGCACCACCGCGCAGCGCTTCCCGAACAACTTCAACGCCAGCAACGACGACAACAGCCCCGAGGGCCGCAGTGATGCCAAAGGACCGGAGCCGGAGGGCGTGACCGTGGGCACCCTGGCGGGGCGCACCTTCGCCTTCATCGGGCTGGAGCGCATCGGCGGGGTCATGGTCTACGACGTCACCAATCCACAAGCGCCACGCTTCATCCAGTATGTGAACTTCCGCGACTTCACCAAGGACCCGGAAACCGATCCCAGCATCGGCGATCTTGGCCCGGAAGGCCTGGCCTTCGTGGCGGCGGCGGACAGCCCCAACGGCAAGCCACTGCTGCTGGTCGGCAACGAAGTCAGTGGCACCACCGCAATCTGGCAGATCGACATCGTCGAAATCGCCAACCCCTGAGGGACAGGTGGTCCCGAAAGGCCCCGCACCGCGGGGCCTTTCGCGTTCAGGGTTGCACGACGTCGTCCAGCACCCGCAGACCCTGGTTGCCGTCGCTGTCTTCCACCCATAACCGCACGACCGGGCCGGATAGACGACACAACTGCCCCCCCTCGTCGTCTGCCATGCAGGTCGCTGCGATGCGTTCGCCAGTAGCGGTCTCACCGCCGGCACGGGCCAGCACGCCTTCGCGCGCCCAGGGGCGGAAACTGCAGGTATCGCAGATTCGCGCCTCGCCATTGTCGGCAACGAAGGGGAACGGACTGCCGGCATAACTGCGGGGATAGCGGATGGGCGGTACCCGGAACTGCAGGCCATCGACAGTCGTTGCGGGTGGATCGATGGCAATGCCGTCCCAGACCCGAACGGTGAAAGGCTCGCTGCAGAAGGCATAGGGTTGCGTCACGCCCGACTGCCGGGCCTGTCCGTCGACGCAGAAGCGGTAGCGCCCGGGCGCTGTGCCCCCGAGGCGGGCCGGGCTGGCGCTGTAGGTCTCGAAGCTCGCCGACCACTGCCACTCGTGCATCCCGGTGTAGGTCCGCAGCACCCCTGGCAGCCCCTGCGGAAACTGCACCCGCACCGGCACTTCACCACTGCCGCTGGCCACCACCTGCCAGCCGCCCTCGGCGTCGGCGCGCTCCACCCGCGCCACCGGCGTGTCCACCGCCGTAGAGCCGCCGCGCCAGCGTAGATGCGTCGCGTCGAACCGGGTGATGTCGGTCGGTGATTCCAGCAACGCGGGCGGCCCGACGTCGTCGGGGATCCCCTGTTGCCACAGTGTGTCGGCCGCCGCGGCGGCAACACCGACGGTCCGCGCCAGGGTCTGCTGTCGCAATTCATCCACCGCCGCCAGCAGGTCCAGCGGCTCCGGCTGCAACTCTGCGCCGCCGCGTAATGCCGCGCCCATGCGCACCAGCCGCGTGACCATGTAGTCGGCGGTGTGCGGGCCATAGGCGGTGAGCGCCTTGCGGTAGTGATCGCGGTTCATGTACTCGCGGTAACTCACGGTATAGCCGTTGTAGTCGCCGGCGTGGCCCACCGCCACCACCAGCGGGTAGCCGGGGACGCCGAGATCCTGGATCTCCTCGTGGGTGAAGTTGCCCTTGATCGCCGCCGGCTCGGCCGGCTCGCTTTCCGCCTGCAGCACGTAGTCGGCGGCATCCCAGCCGCGGGCATCGTTGTGGACCTGGGCACGCATGCGCGCGATCGCCGTCGCCGGCGCGTCGGCACCGGGGATTTCGCCCGCCCGGTTTTCCGGCTCGGCGGGGTCGAAGTGCTGCGCCTGCAGGTCGCAGGCAGCCGCGTATGCCGGGTCATCGGCGTATTCAGGCATCAGGCAGGCCCAGTCGAAGCCGTTGTACTGATTGCCGGCCTGTGAATCGAGGCGCGATTCCAGGTTGAGCACCAGATCGACCTGCGGCTCGCAGGCACAGGAGGCCAGCAGCACCTCGCCCAGCCGCAGCGCCTGCAGCCGTAGCCGCAGGTTCTCCTCCACCAGCGGTGCGCCGGGAGCGCCGTACTGATCCGGCACCGGGATCCCCTCGGCCTTGAGCGTCGCAAACAGCCGGGCACTGGCGCCGGTGAGGGCATTGTCGCCGGGCACGCCGTAGCGACCGCAGTCGGGCAGGCCCAGCGCCGGCACCCCGAGGTCACCCCCAACGCTCAGCTCGGTATTGCAATTCGACACCGTCGGCAGCGGATGCGACAGCGGGCCGGGTACCCAGGCATTGCGGATGTCGACGCTGAAATCGCTGCTGAACGGCACCCGCGCATCGCCCTCGCCGATGCGTTGCCAGGCGCGCACGATGTCATCGGCGAGATAGCGCACGTTGCGCTCGGTCTGCACATACCCCTCGTGATTCCAATCGCGCAGCACGCGCTGGCCGGGCGCACAGTCGTCTCGCTCCGGCGCTTCGGCATCGCCGGGCCAACGGCCACAGACAGCACCCCCGTCATCCAGCAATTCGGCCTCGTCACCGCTGTTCTCGGCGCTGCCGACATCGCCCTGGCTGAACACCAGCGGCACCCCCAGGTCCTGTTCGACAAAGCGTTCCAGCGGGCCGATGAAATCGGCACTGTGCAGATCATGCGGGTCCAGACTCTCCGGGTGCTCGCCCCAGTTCACCCACACCGCCAGCGGTTGCGGCGATGCCGGATCGCTGAGGTCGTCGAAGCGCATGACCACCAGCCCGTGGTCGCCGTACTCCAGCGGATAGCCGGCCGGCGAGCCGTCGATGGCCGTCGCCAGCCGCACGACATTGCCCTTGTAGACCCGATGTCGGATCTCGGTGGCGCCCATGCGCGCGGGCCGCAGATCGGCGGCGGCCTGCTCGATGGCGGCGGCCATCTGCCGCGCCTGACGCTCGAAGAAGCGCGCGTCGAACACGTCCTGGAACAGCCAGACCCCGACCGCCAGGGTGCTGGCGTAGGCGCTGCTGTGATTGTGGGTGACGTGATGCAGGATCTGCGCGTAGCCGATGCCCGAATTCCCTTCGTCGAGAATCTGCCCGACCCGCCGCAGCAGCATGTCCTGGGCGATGTAGTTGTCGGTTTTCAGCAGGGCCACACGCCGGCCGTCGCGGCCCTCGATCACCAATGCCCTTGCACTCAGCCGCGACTGGATGCCGTAGCTGGCGTGTTTGAGCGTATGGGTGAGAAAGGGATCGACGTCGCCGTTGATCAACCCGCCCAGCGTGTCGGTGGCGTAGTCGCAGTACTGCCCGGCGCAGTAGCCCACCTCGGGCGTCATGTCGACCACGCCGACACCGACACGCACTGTGATCTCCTCGCCGGGCGCCGGCGCCGCGGGTTCAGGGCCGGTCAGCGCCAGCGGGTCGCTGCCACCACAGGCGACCAACAGCAGGGCCGCCGACAGCACCACTGCCGCCTGTCGCAGCACTTCAGGCCTCCGGCGGGTCGCCGAGCAGGCCACAGACGGCCGCCGGCAGGTTCAGCGACAGACAGACCGGCGCCAGCGGGGTGTCGGGGTCCAGCAGCCCGCAGAAGGCCTCCGGCACGCTCGCCTCGCGGCAGCGGTCGGCATAGGCCCCCTGGATGGATTCCAGCCGCAGGGCGATATCGACCAGCAGGCAGCTGCCCGCCTCGGGGTCGACACAGCCCCGCAGATAGTCGGGCACCGCCGCTGCTGGCGGTGCATCGAACAGCGGGATGTAGCCTTGCAGACGCAGCAACGGCGCCGACAGCGGCCCCAGCGACACGAATTCCTCGTAGCCGGTGAACGGCACCAGAAAGCCGGCTTCGCCGGTCGGATCGATGTAGCTGAACTCTTCCTCCGGCAGGATGTAGCCGAACGAATTCTGCGTCAGCCCCAGCAGCATCACCGTGGCATCCGGGTTGGCCTGGGCCGACAGGCCGCGGATGAATTCGCCAAAGGTGTTGGTCGCCTCGCCGGGAATGGTGGCGATCTCCAGCCCGCCCGGGCCACCGATGCTGACCCGGCTCACCAGGGTTTCCGCGGTCAGCGCCACCTGTGCGACTTCACCGGTCACCGTTTCCAGCAAGCTGCCCAGCAACGGCAGGTCCAACAACAATCGCGGTGTGAAGTTGTAGTAGCGATTGAAGGATCCGAGGGCCCCGACAGCCAGAAACGCCGGGTTGGTCACCGGCAGGGTCACCGTCTGGTGGCGGATCGCCAGGCTCGCCGCAAGCGGCCTGAATGCCTGGGCGCTGGCCAGCGCGGCCAGATCGTTGCCGCGACAGCGCACCCGCTCGTAGGCATCGGGCTCAGGGGTGTCACAGGCGCCACCGGCGCCGGAGGCATCGGCAATCGGGCCGTTGAAGTACAGCCCCACACCGCCGGCCTGCTCCAGGCGCTTGACCGCCCCCAGCACATAGTCCGGATGCGGCACCCGCGGGTCTTCGTTGATGCTGGTGGGGTGGGCGGCGTACTGCAGGATCTGCACCACCACCCGACCGTCTTCTGCCCGGGCACGCAACACCACCAGATGATCGTCGGCATCATCTTCAGGGTCGATCCGAGGCCGTCGGTAGTTGTTGAAATCGCTGCTGCGTCCTTCGGCCACCGCCAGATTCACCGGCTCGCGGGCCTGCAGGGCCTGCATCAGCGCCGTCTCGGCGCCGGCATAGAAGGTGTTGTCGATCCAGTCCTGCGGCACGCCGCCCCACAAGCCCTGCAGATCCGGACCGGCGTGACTGTGGGTCTGTCCGAAAACGATGTCATCGGCGTCGATACAGAGGTCCTGCGCACAGCTCAGCGCCACCAGCCGTTGGCGCAGACCCTCCTGGATCAGGTTGCCGGCACCGATGGCATCCAGCGTGACGAACAGCACCCGGGTTTCGCCCTGGGTGAGCAGCATCAGTCGCAGATACAGCGGTTCCTCCTCCTGGTGAACGGCGCTGAAATGCGTCGGCGCCGACGCCGGTTCGGTCAGGTTCTCGCCGAGCGCGGCGAACGGATTGGGCAGGTTCTGGGTCGGGTTGAGGCCGAAGCCGCCGAGGTTGAACCGCTGGGTGCGGGTGCCCAGACCGAGCCGGGTCTCGCTGACGCCGGCGATGTGCGCGTCGGTGGGGGCCACAGCGATACGCGCGGCGCCAGCGCAAAGGTCGTCAGCGGTGCAGGCGCGAGGCGTGCCCGGTGGCGGTGTGCCGCCGTCGGGCAGGGCCAGGGGGCGACTCTGGCCACAGGCCGTCAGCCCCACGCACAACAGGCCCATCCCCAGGGCTCGGGTCACCATCCACGGCATTCGCTGCTCCTCCATCCACTGGCGAGACGCCTGACCATCGGGGGCTCCGACGCCGGCTCGCCTTGTCCTGTTTTGGACATTTTAGGCCGTGGTGCCGCGGGGGCGGTGGTAAATCCGGCTCCGCCGTCGGGGTGGACTCACTAGAATGCGCGTCCCCCTTCCGGACCCTGCCATGACTTCCAGCGTCTCCCCCGCCCTGCAGCGCGCCACGGCCGCCCGCGCCGTCGCCGCCGTGCGCCGGGGCCGCAGCCTCGACGATGCGCTCCCCGCGAGCGCGGACAGCCTGTCGCGTGCGCTGACCTATGGCGTACTGCGGCAACTCACGCGGCTTGATGCCCTGCTCGACAGCCTCACCGAACGGCCGCTGAAGAAGGGCAGTGACCTGCAGGCGCTGGTGCTCTGCGGCCTGCATCAGCTGCTGGACATGGCGGTGGCCGACCACGCCGCGCTCAACGAGACCGTCAACGCCTGCGAGCTGATCGAACAGCCCCGCGCCCGCGGCCTGGTCAACGCCCTGCTGCGGCGGGTACAGCGCGAACGCGAACCGCTGCTGGCGGCACTACCGAATGACCCGCTGGTGCGCTGGTCGTATCCCCACTGGCTACTCACCGCCATCCAGCAGGACTGGGGGAAACGGGCAGACGCCGTGCTCGCCGCCGGCAACCTGCAGGCGCCGATGACGCTGCGGGTCAACCGTCGTCATGGTGATGTCGACCGCTATCGGGCCCGGCTGGCCGCCGCCGGCCATGAGACGGCGCCGGTGCCGGGCGCGCCCGATGCCCTGCGGCTGCTGCAGGCGGTGCCGGTCGATCAGTTGCCCGGCTTTGCCGAGGGCGAGGTGTCGGTCCAGGATGCCAGCGCCCAGCGCGTCGTGACCCTGCTCGACCTGCAGGACGGTCAGCGGGTCCTGGATGCCTGCGCCGCCCCCGGCGGCAAGACCGCCCATGTGCTGGAGCACGCGGACGTCCACCTGACCGCGGTCGACAGCGACCCGACGCGGCTGGGCCGCATGCGCCAGGGGCTGACACGGCTCGGGCTTGAGGCGCACCTGGCGCTGGCCGATGCCGCCGATGTCAAACGGTGGTGGGACGGCGAACCCTTCGACCGCATCCTGATCGACGCCCCCTGCTCCGGCACTGGCGTGATCCGCCGCCACCCCGACATCAAATGGCTGCGGCGTGCCACCGACCTGCCGCCGCTGGCGCTGACCCAGCGGCGCCTGCTCGACCGGTTATGGCCCCTGCTGAAACCGGATGGGGTGCTGGTCTATGCCACCTGCTCGGTGCTGCGGGCCGAAGGCGACGAGGTGGTGCGTGCCTTTCTCGACCGCACCCCGGACGCCCGGCCATCGTCCATCCCCATCGACATCGGCCTGGCCGAACGCTGCGGCCTGCGGATTCCACCCGGGGGCGACCATGACGGCTTCTACTACGCCCGCCTGGTGAAGCGGCCGGCGAAAGCGGCAATCGGGCTGTAACTGTCGTAGGCTAGGCTTCGACGCACTGTAATGGTGCGTCGCACCACCACAACACGGAGAGGGATGACATGAAAAAAGTGATGGCGATTGCGGCCTTGGCCGCGCTGCCGATGGCGGCCAACGCCGAACTGCTGGCGTCGGTCGAGGGGTTTGGTTCGTTCACCACGTTTGAGTCGGGCGGCATGGAAGAAGACAGCGACGGCTTCGGCCTGCGCGGTCGCATCAACCTGCCCGGCACCGGCTTCTTTGCCCGCGCCGAGTACCTCGATGAGGAGACCGACTCGGGGTTCGACTACACCGAGACCCACATCGGCGGCGGCATGAGCGCTGACCTGACCCCGATTCTGGAGTTCACCGGGGAACTTCGTTACATCGACGGTGACTTTGGCGGAGTCGATATCGACGGCTATGGCGCCTACGTGGGCCTGGAGGCCGGTCTGCCGCTGGTCAGCCTGTACGGTCGCGGCGGTCTCGGATGGTTGGAATCCGACGTCGGGAACGTCGACGTGGACGCCACCGACATCACCCTCGGCGCCCGTATCGGCATCGGCATCATCGGCATCTTCGCCGAGTACCGAATGCTGACGCTGGAGCCCGACGGTGGCGCTGACCTCGACATCGACGGCTATCGTCTCGGCGCCCGCGTCGCGTTCTGATCCCGTCTCTGCGGCTGAAAAAGGGAGGCTTCGGCCTCCCTTTTTCGTGGGCTCCGCTTGCATGCTGCGGTCCGGACACTGTCATCAAACTGACACCTGTCTGTCACAGCGCTGTGACCCCGCCGCCCTACCCTGCAGCCGTCCAAACAGGAGCGATCACATGCGGATTGCCTACGGCGTGATGGGGTACGGGCGTGGCCATGCCATGCGCACCATGAGCGTGTTGCCGGCGCTGATGGCCGAACATGACGTCACCGTCTTTGCTGGCGGCGACGCCTATGACGTGTTGGCACCGCTGTTTCCGACGGTGCGCATTCCCACCATCGGCTATCGCTACAACCAGAAGGGCGGCCACTCGCTGCCGCGCACGGTGCGCGAAAACTTCGCACCGATGGCCGACCTGCTGTTCGGCGGCCACGGCATGGAACAGGTGGAACGCGAGTTCCGCAGCCGTGACATCGAGCTGGTGATCACCGATTCCGAAGCCTGGACCCACCGCATTGCGCAGCGCTTGAAACTGCCGCGCATCAGCTTCGATCATGTCGGCATCATTGCCTACTGCAAACCGCACTTCCCGCCCGACCTGTGGCTGACCGGCATGCGCGACGCGGTCGGCTACCGCCGCCTGATGGGAATCCCCGAGCGCATCCTCATCGCCAGCTTCTACCCGGCCGAGGGCGCCTATCCCGGCGTCAAGGTGGTGGGCCCGATGCTGCGTGACGAGGTCAAGGCGCTGAAGCCGCGCGACGGCGACTACCTGCTCTGCTATTTCAATAAGGGCGAACACCAGTACCGCCCGCATGTCGACCGCGCACTGCGGCTGCTCGACTGCCCGGTGGTGATCTACGGCACGCCACACCGCGGCAAGGTCGACAACCTCGACTTCCGCGCCCCCAGCAACGAATGGTTCGTACGCGATCTGGCGCAGTGCAAGGCGGTGTTGTCGACCGCCGGCAACCAGTTGATCGGCGAGGCCATCCACTTCGGAAAGCCGATCCTGGCGGTGCCGGAGGAGGCCTTCGAACAGCGCCTCAACGCGCACATGATCGAACGCATGGGGGTGGGCATGCGCGCCGATCTCAACCGGCTGACGCCGTCAGACATCGACCGTTTCATGGGCCACCACGACTGGTATTGCTCGAACATGTCGCAGCATGCCGGCGATGGCCGCGCCGAGGCCATTGCCACCCTGCGGCGCTTCATCGCCGAGCTGGCACCGACATCGTCGCCGCGTCGCGTGACGAACCGCGCGGCAGCACCGCGTCGCAGCGTCGGTCTCAAGCGCCCCGCCACCGCCTGACCGCGGCGGGGGGCGCGCCCACCACGGCCGGCGGTACACTCCGGCCCATGAATCCGCTCTACTTCTGTGGGCCCATCGCCCTGCTGGCGACCGCCGCCATCCTCTGCGACCGCGACGGCCGTCGTCATCGCGCCTTCTACCTGCTCAAGCCGCTGACGACGATCGTCATCATCGGCCTGGCGCTGAGCCTGCCCGCTGCCGCCGCCTCACCCTGGCTGCTGGCCGGGCTCGGGCTGTGCCTGCTGGGCGATATTGCCCTGCTCGGTGACAGTGACCGCGCCTTCATCGCCGGGCTGTCCAGCTTCCTGCTCGGCCACCTGCTGCTGATCCCGGCACTGCTGCTGCCGCTCGAGGGCGTGGCCTGGCCCCCGCTCAGCGGTCTGGTCGCCGTGCCCGCCCTGTTCATGCTCAGCCGGCTGCTGCCGCATGCCGGCGTGCTGAAACTGCCGGTGATCGCCTACAGCGTCGCCCTCACCGCGCTGGCCATCGCCGGCCTCACCCGCGGCGCCTATCTCGGCGGCAGCGCCGGGCTGCTGGCCGGCGCGGGCGGCCTCTTGTTCGCGCTGTCGGACGGCGTGCTCGGCTGGCGCCGCTTCCGCGCGCCGTTCCCCGGGTCGCAGGCCATCGTGCTGTCCACTTACTGGGCAGCGCTGACAATTTTGGTGATCTCGTTCGCCTGATCCGGGCAGACTCCGGCCGGATCCGCATCATTGGTCCTTGCGGACACCCGGCCGCGATGGCCGAACGCTGCCGGTCACCGGGGTATCCGACAATGGCGCCAGCTGCTGCCATCGCAAGGGCTTGCCCTCGGGGCCGATGAATTGTCGGGTGGCAAGGTCGCAGAAATGCGCCATCTCCGAAAACATTCGGCTCCACTCACGCGCCACGCCATTGGGCGGCACCCAGGGCGCGGGCAGCACCGGCACCGCCCCCTTTCGCTGGTTGCAGTCGAGGCAGCAGAGCACCAGATTATCGATGTGGTTGGGGCCCCCGAGCGCCTGCGGAATCAGGTGATCAATGCTGCGGTTTGCCTTGTTGAGCACACAGCCGCAGTAATAACAGTTCTTGTGGCGCCGCATCAGCCTCGCCAGCTTGCGACAGCGCTGCGCGCCGTTCATGTTGGTTCCTGATCCCATCTGGCACCTCCTGGTCCCGGGCACGTCGATTGCCGCAGTTTCGACTAAAGAAACTTTTAGTGTCAACGTAAAGGAAACGACAAGCATGCGATGCGCGGTCACACTCCTGCCCCATGAAACTCTTGGGTCGTCGCCTGCGATCGCTTCGTCTGTCCCGCGACTGGTCGCAGGAGCAGCTGGGCATGGAGCTGCAGGTGTCGAAGGCCACGATCAGCAAGTGGGAGGGCGGCCACAGCACGCCAGATCTGCAGATGCTGATCCGGATCAAGCAGCTGTTTGCCGACCCCGGCTTCAGCCTGGACGCGCTCGCCGGTGACCTCGTGGACAACGCGGTCGCAGAGCCCGGGGGACATTACGCCGACGACCATCCACGATGGGCACGGACCCCGCAGGAGCAGGCCGTGCTGATCGCCTTCCGCAATCTCGGCCGGCTGCGCCAACGGGCGCTGCTACAACTGCTCGCTGACTAGACCGGGAATTTCGCCGCCTCGGCGTGGTCCATCCGGTATCTTCAACCCTATTTCTGAATTGCCGAGAGGATGCCGGATGAGACGTCTGTGGCCATTGGCTGCCTGTGTCGTATTGGTGACGGGCTGCACCACTTCCCCCGAGAGACCTGCCGCCGGGGCCGCCGCCGCAGAGGCGCCAGTCGCGCCCCTGACATCGGGCGTGCTGCACAGTCACTTTGATCGTTCGGTTGAGCCGCCTGACGACTTCTACCGTCACGTCAATGGCGGCTGGCTGTCGCGCAACGAAATTCCGGCCGACAAGTCCAACTACGGCGTCTTCACCCAGCTCGCCGATCAGGCGGAACGGGATCTGCGGGCGATCATCGAAGACCTGGCGGCCCAGACCGACGTCGACGGCGAGGCCCAACAGATCGGCGCGCTCTACCGCAGCTTCATGGATGCACAACGGGCCGCGGAACAGGGCCTGGCACCGCTGTCCGGCTGGCTGGCGGAGATCGACGACCTGGAGGATCGCAGCACGCTGCCGGCGCTGTTGGCGCGACTCGAACGCATCGGGGTGCGCCAACCGTTCGCCGCCTTCATCGGCCAGGATGCCAAGGACGCCCGTCAGTACACCGTCTACTACCACCAGTTCGACCAACTCGGCCTGCCTGATCGCAGCTATTACCTCGAAGACAATCCGCGCTTCGTTGCCGCCCGTGGCGCCTACGTCGACTATCTGGCCGCCCTGCTGGAGGCCGCCGGCGACAAGGCCACGGCGGCCCGCCGCGAAGCCGAGGCGATCCTCAAAATGGAAACCGCGGTGGCGGCCGCACACTGGACCCGAGTCGACGCCCGCGACGATGAAAAGACCTACCACCCGGTCGCGGTGGGCGCGCTCAACACCCTGACCCCGGGCTTCGACCTCACCACCTTCGTCCGCGATACCGGCGTCACCGTCGACACCGTTATCGTCATGCAACCGGAGGCGATCACCGCCATGGCGGAGGCGCTGACGACGATGCCGCTGCCGCAGCTCAAGGCGCTGCTCAAGGCACGCTTGCTTGGCAGTTTCGCGCCCTACCTGGGGCCCACCTTCGAGGCCATCGACTTCGCCTACAGCGGCAAGGCGCTGCGCGGCATCGACGAGCAACGGGCGCGCTGGAAGCGCGGCGTGGCGCTGGTGGAAGGCGCACTCGGCGAGGCGGTGGGCAAGCGTTATGTGGCGGCCCATTTCCCCCCCGAAGCCAAGGCGCGTATGCAGGCGCTGGTGGATCACCTGATCGACGCCTACCGCGACAGTATCCAGTCGCTGGACTGGATGGGCGATGCCACCAAGCAGCGGGCGCTGGACAAGATGGGCAAGTTCACCCCCAAGATCGGCTACCCGTCGAAGTGGAAGGACTACTCGGCACTGGTGGTGCGCGAGGATGATCTGGTGGGCAACGTGATGCGCAGCAACGCGCTGGAACATGCCCGCCAACTGGCCAAGCTGGGCAAGCCGGTGGACCGTGAGGAATGGTTCATGACGCCGCAGACCGTCAACGCCTACTACAACCCCAGCCTCAACGAGATCGTGTTCCCCGCCGCCATCCTGCAACCGCCGTTCTTCGACCTGAAGGCCGAGGACGCGGTGAACTTCGGTGCCATCGGCGCGGTGATCGGCCACGAGATCGGCCACGGCTTCGATGACCAGGGCAGCAAGTACGACGGCGACGGCAACCTCAAGAGCTGGTGGACCGACGCCGACCGCGCCGCCTTCGAGACTCGCACCGCGCAGCTCATCGAGCAGTACAACGGCTATTGCCCGCTGCCGGAACACTGCGTCAACGGCGCGTTGTCGATTGGCGAGAACATTGGTGATCTGGGAGGCGTTTCCATCGCGCTCAAGGCCTATCACGCCTCACTGGACGGCAGGCCTTCGCCGGAGATCGACGGCTACACCGGCACCCAGCGCTTCTTCATCGGCTGGGCCCAGGTGTGGGCACGCCAGCACCGCGAAGAGGACATGATCAACCGCCTCAAGACCGGCCCGCATGCCCCCAGCGAATACCGCACCAACGGCGTGGTGCGCAACATCCCGGACTGGTATGAGGCCTTTGACGTGCAGCCGGACGATGCCCTGTGGCTGCCGCCCGAGCAGCGGGTGCGGATCTGGTGAGGCTGCGGCGCGCCTAGTCGATCAACGGCAGCTCACTGCGCGGACGCCACCGCCGCGCGGCGATGTCCAGCCGGTCGTTGTGGAAACGATGGCCTTCGGTGACCAGCCTGCTGCGCTGTTCGGCATGCGCCGGGCTGGACTTGGGCAGGCCGAGGGCGCCGTCATTGCGCAGCACGCGATGCCAGCCTTCGGCGGCTTCCAGGGTTTCCGCCAACACCTTGCCGACCCAGCGCGCCCGCCCCGGCAGGCCGGCCTCGAATGCCACCTGGCCGTAGCTGGCGACGCAGCCGGCGGGAATCCGCGCCACCACCGCCAGCACCTGACGCCGGGCCTGCTCGCGGTCTGGCAGGTCCGCCGCCGACTTCATCCCATCAACAAGGCGCCGCTGCACCACGTCGCGAGCGAAGGCGGGCTAACTGAAACGGCCGCCAATGATCCGCCCCTCCTCATCCAGCTCGGCGAAATAGCGGCTGCGATCGAGCCGCAGTTCCTTGGTGGCGATGTCGCCCGGCAGCACCAGGGTGATGCCGGGATACTCGGCGCGAAACCGCCCCGGTGTCGGATGGGTGGCGATGAACGCCTCGAAGGCCTCGACATCGGTCACCCGGGCGCGCACGTCGAGCGCGGGCACGACCTTGGGTGGAGGTTCCGGCACGGGTTTGGGCATGCAGGCGGTTCCGGTTCCGAGCGTGGTGGCAACGACGGCCAGCGGGGCGATCAGCCAGCGCATGGGCAAACTCCAGACAATCGATGCCGGGAGCTTAAAGCATCATGCGCCGCACGTCGGTCAGCAGCTCGCCCAGGCGCACGATGAAACGCGCCGCCGCCGCCCCATCGATGACCCGGTGATCGTAGGACAGCGACAGCGGCACCATCAGCCGCGGCTGGAACGCCAGACCATCCCACACCGGCTTCATCACTGCCCGTGACACGCCGAGGATGGCGACCTCCGGTGCGTTGACGATGGGCGTGAAGTAACCGCCACCGATGCCGCCGAGGCTGGAGATGGAAAAACATCCGCCGCGCATGTCGTCCGGCTTCAGCTTGCCGTCGCGGGCGGTCTTCGCCAGCGTCGCGCATTCGGTGGCGATGTCGGTCAGCGACTTCTGCCAGACATCGCGCACCACCGGCACCACCAGACCGTTGGGCGTATCTGCGGCAAAGCCGATGTGGCAGTAGCGCTTGAGGATCAGCGAGGCGCCGTCCGGTGACAGCGAACTGTTGAACTCGGGATAGGTCTGCATCACCCCGCCGACCGCTTTCATCAGGAACGCCAGCAGAGTCAGCTTGACCCCGCTCTCGGCCGAGGCCTGTTTTCGGAAGGCCTCCAGCTCGGTGATGTCGGCATCGTCGTGCTGGGTGACATGCGGCACGTTGAGCCAGGACCGGGACAGATGCGCCGCCGACAACTTGCGGATACGCGCCAGGTCGCGGGTTTCGATCTCGCCGAACTGGCTGAAATCCTGCGCCGGGATCGGCGGAATGCCGGACCCGCCGCCGGCAGACGCCGCGGCCACCGGCGATGCCAGCCGCTGCTTGACGAAGCCCTGCACGTCTTCCACCAGAATCCGCCCGCGCGGCCCGCTGCCGGAGACCTGCGACAAGTCGACGCCAAGCTGGCGGGCAAACTTGCGCGTCGCCGGGCCGGCGTAGAAGGCGCGCTGGTCCTGCGAGGGCGCGGTCGGCGCTGTAGCGGGCGACGGAGAGGGCGCCGGTGCCGGCGCGTCGGCAGTCGTCGCGGCAGTGTCTGCCGGTACCGGGGCTGGCGCCGGGGCCGCCGCTGGCGCGGCATCGTCGGTCCCGGTCAGCGTGCAGACCTCATGACCTTCACCCACCTGGTCGCCGACCTTCACTTTCAGCCCCGACACCGTACCGGCTGCCGGGCTCGGGACTTCCATCGTCGCCTTGTCGGATTCCAGCACCAGCAGCGGCTGGTCCTTCTCGACAACATCGCCGTCAGTCACCAGCACTTCAATC
Organism: Flagellatimonas centrodinii; assembly: GCF_016918765.2. GTDB lineage: Bacteria > Pseudomonadota > Gammaproteobacteria > Nevskiales > Nevskiaceae > Polycyclovorans > Polycyclovorans centrodinii. Next base: position 1,720,411 of record NZ_CP092104.1, on the reverse strand, counting down.
ACCGGCACGGCGTCGAAGTCGCCGATGTTGGGCACCGTCACCGTGCGCGCGGACGTTGACGTTGACCTCGACGATGGTGATGGTGATGGTGATGGTGATGGCGATGGGGCTGGCGCAGCTGATGGTGAGGGCGCGGGCGCGCTGGCCGGTTCCGGCTCGGGTTCCGCCGCCACCGTCTCGGCTGCAGGCGCCGCGTCGGCGGCAAGTTCGAGCTGACACACCACGCTGCCCTCGCCGACCTTCTCGTCCACCTTCACCTGCAAACCGCTGACGGTACCGGCCGCCGGGCTCGGCACTTCCATGGTCGCCTTGTCGGACTCCAGCACCAGCAGCGGCTGATCCTTCTTTACAACATCGCCATCGGCCACCAGCACCTCGATCACCGGCACGGCGTCGAAATCGCCGATGTTGGGAACCTTCACCTCCATCGTCTTGGCCATGGCCTACACCTTCCAGGGCGCGATGCGCTCTGCCTTGAGTCCGTAGATGCGCGCCGCCTGGCGCACCCGTTCCATCGGTACCGCGCCCTGCTCGGCCAGGGCGTAGAGGCTCTTCACCACGATCCAGCGGCGGTCCACCTCGAAGAAATCACGCAGCGCGGGGCGGTTGTCGGAGCGGCCGAAGCCATCGGTGCCGAGCACGTGATAGGGCATGGGCACCCAGGCGCGGATCTGGTCCGGGTGGGCGCGGACCCAGTCGCTGCTGGCGATGGCCGGGCCCATCATGCCCTTGAGGCAGTCGGTGAGGTAGGCGGTGCGTGGCGTCTCGGTGGGGTGCAGCAGGTTCCAGCGTTCCACCTCGCGGGCCTCGCGGGCCACTTCGGAAAAACTCGGCACGCTCCAGAGATCACAGGTAACGCCCCACTCTTCCGCCAGCAGGTCGGCAGCGGCAATCACCTCGCGCAGCAGCGCACCGGAGCCCAACAGTTGCACGTGCAGTTGCGGCTTGGCGGCTTCGGCCGAGCGCAGCAGGTACATGCCGCGGACGATGCCGTCCTCGACGCCGGGCGGCATCTCCGGGTGGGCGTAGTTTTCGTTGTAGAGGCCGAGGTAGTAGTACTCGTCGACACCGTCGGCATACATTCGCTTGAGGCCGTGCTGCACGATCACCGCCAGCTCGTAGGCAAAGGCGGGGTCGTAGGCGCGGCAGTTGGGCACGTGTGCGGCCATCACCATGCTGTGGCCGTCCTCGTGCTGCAGGCCCTCACCGTTGAGCGTGGTGCGGCCGGCGGTGGCGCCCAGCAGGAAACCGCGTGAGCGCATGTCGCCGGCGGCCCAGCAGAGGTCCATCACCCGCTGGAACCCGAACATGGAATAGAAGATGTAGAACGGCAGCAGCGGCACGCCGTGGTTGGCGTAGCTGGTGGCGGCGGCAATCCAGCTCGACAGCGCACCGGCCTCGGTGATGCCCTCCTCCAGGATCTGCCCCTTCACGTCTTCCTTGTAGTACGCGAGCTGGTCGGCATCCTGCGGCTCGTACTTCTGCCCCACCACCGAATAGATGCCTAGCGAGCGGAACATGCCTTCCATGCCGAAGGTGCGGGCCTCGTCGGGCACGATGGGCACCACCCGCGGGCCCACCTGCTTGTCGCGCAGCAGCAACTGCAACAGCTGCACGAAGGCCATGGTGGTGCTGATCTCGCGTTCGCCCGTGCTGGCCAGCAGCCGCTCGAAGGTGGACAGCGCCGGAATCGGCAGCGGCTCGGCGCGCACCCGCCGCGCCGGCAGCGGCCCGCCCAGCGCCTCGCGGCGCGCCTTGAGATAGCGCAGTTCTTCGGAATCCTCCGCCGGGCGATAGAACGGCGTGTCCTTGATCTGCGCATCGCTGATGGGGATCTTGAAACGGTCACGGAAGGCCTTGAGCGCTTCCTCGCCCATCTTCTTCTGCTGGTGGGTGATGTTCTGGCCCTCGCCGGCCTCGCCCATGCCATAGCCCTTCACCGTCTTGGCGAGAATCACCGTCGGCGTGCCGGTGTGCGCCACCGCGCTGGCATAGGCGGCATACACCTTGTGCGGGTCATGGCCGCCGCGCTGCAGGGCGGCGATCTCGTCGTCGCTCATGTGAGCGACCAGGCGCGCGGTTTCGGGGTACTTGCCGAAGAACTTCTCGCGGGTGTAGGCGCCGCCCTTGGCCTTGAAGTTCTGGTATTCGCCGTCCACCGTCTCGTTCATCAGCTGCAGCAGCTTGCCGCTGGTGTCCTGCGCCAGCAGCGCGTCCCAGCCGCTGCCCCAGACCACCTTGATGACATTCCAGCCGGCGCCGCGGAAGCTGCCTTCCAGCTCCTGGATGATCTTGCCGTTGCCGCGCACCGGGCCATCGAGCCGCTGCAGGTTGCAGTTGACCACGAAGATCAGGTTGTCGAGCTTTTCGCGGGCGGCAATGTCGATGGCGCCCAGGCTTTCCGGCTCGTCCATCTCGCCGTCACCACAGAAACACCAGACCTTGCGCTGGTCGTTCTTGGCCATCTCACGGTTGGCGAGGTACTTCATCAGCCGCGCTTGGTAGATCGCCATGATCGGCCCCAGGCCCATGCTGACGGTGGCGAACTGCCAGAAATCCGGCATCAGCCAGGGGTGCGGGTAGCTCGGCAGGCCGGGTTCCAGCGCCTCCATGCGGAAGCGCAGCAACTGCGCCTCGGTGAGCCGTCCCTCGAGGAAGGCACGGGCATAGATACCGGGGGTCACATGGCCCTGGATGTAGACCAGATCCTGTCCGTCCGGGTGATCCGCGCCTTTCCAGAAGTGGTTGAAGCCGACGTCGTAGAGCGTGGCCGACGACGCGAAGCTGGCAATGTGACCACCGATGCCGGCATGTTCGCGGTTGGCCGCCACCACCATGGCGGTGGCATTCCAGCGGGTGAGACTGCGGATCCGCCATTCCACCGCATGGTCACCCGGCGACTTCGCCTCCAGGTGGGCGGGGATGGTGTTGACGTAGGGCGTGTTGGGCGAAAACGGGATGAAGGCGCCCGACCCGCGCGCCTTCTCGATCAGCGTTTCCAGCAGCGCGTGCGCGGCTTCGGGGCCCTGGGTGCGCAGCACGTCGCCGAGCGCATCCAGCCATTCGCGGGTTTCAACGGGGTCCAGCCCTGCGGGCACCTGAACCGGGGGAACCGAGGCCGTCATCGACCTTCTCCTCAAGTGGATCTGAATAGTGCGACCACTCTAGGCCCGAAAAATGCTATACGTCCAATATATTAAAAGTAGTTATTTGATACTAATAAGGTCTTGATCATGGAGTTGCGCCACCTCCGCTACTTCGTCGCCGTTGCCGAGGCCGAGCATTTCACCCGTGCCGCCGAGGCCCTGGGCATGGCGCAGCCGCCGCTGTCGCAACAGATCCGCGCGCTGGAGACCGAGCTGGGGGTGGACCTGTTCCACCGCCTGCCCCGCGGGGTGCGGCTCACCGACGCCGGCCACAGCCTGCTGGAAGATGCCCGCCGCCTGCTGCAGGAAGCCGAGCGCGCCGTCGAACGCACCCGCCGGGTCGCCCGCGGCGAACGCGGCCGGTTGCGGGTGGGGATGATCAACTCGGCGCCGTTTCACCCGCTGATTCCCGGCGTGATCCGCGAGTTCCGCCGCCTCAACCCGCAACTGGCGTTGACCCTGGATGAAGGCCCGACACCCGACCTCGCCGCCGCCGTGCGGGAGGAACGCATGGACATCGCCTTCGTCCGCCCGCTACTGGGCGATACCCGCGGCCTGACGGTGGAAACCCTGCTGGACGAACCCATGGTGGTGGCCCTGCCCGCCGCCCACCCGCTGACCAAGCGCGTACGGGTGCCGCTGCTGGCGCTGTCGATCGAACCCTTCGTGCTGTTCCCCCGCACCGTCGGCGCCGGGCTCTACGACGCCATCATCCGCAGTTGCCTGGAGGCCGGCTTCAGCCCGCGGGTGGTGCAGGAAACCTCGCAGGTCACCTCCATCGTCAATCTGGTGGCCGCCGGCCTCGGCGTCTCCATCGTGCCCGGCTCGATGCAACAGGTGCACACCGACGGCGTGGTCTACCGGCCGATCCGCGCCCCCGCCCCCAGCGCACGGCTGAGCGTGGTCTACCGCGCTGCCACGCCCACGCCGCAACTGGAACGGTTTATCGACCTGACACGCGAACGGGCGCGAGCCTAGGCACGCGGGCTAGCGCCGGACGGGCAGCGCGATCTCCTGCGGATCAAACCCCTTGCCGCGCAGCCAGTCGCGCAACGCGTAGCCGGTGCCGGCCGGCCAGTACTGCACCTGGTCAAAGGCCACATGCTTCCAGTCCGCCAGTTCCTCATTGAGCGTCACCGTGCCGGTGGCCGGTACGTGATAGGCAATGATCAACTGGTTCATCCGCGCAAAGTCATAGAGCCCGACAAAGCTTGCGCCCTGCGGCGTCAGCCCCAGCTCCTCCTGCACCTCGCGCTGCACGCCTTCCTCCGGCGATTCCCCGCGCTCCAGAAAGCCGGTGATCAAGGCATAGAAATTGGTCGGCCACGCCACATTGCGCGCCAGAATCACCTGCCCCTCATGCTCCACAATCGCCGCCACCACCGGCACCGGGTTGTCCCAAAGGATGAAGCCGCAGGCCGCATCCGGACAGGCCAGCCGGTCCCGCTCACCGTGGAAGGCGTGGGTGAGGGGCTGGGTGCATTGGGGGCAGAAGCGGAAGGGGCGGGACATGAGGTTGCAGGCGGCAAACGAGCATGGACTCTACCCTGCCCTACTTGCCGATGCAGAACCCCGCAAAGATCCGCCCCAGTAAATCCTCAGTGCTGAACTGCCCCGTGATCTCACTGAGGGAGGCGTGGGCGAGGCGCAGTTCTTCGGCGGCGAGTTCGGGGAGGGCGCCGTTGGCGAGGCGGGCCTGGGCGGCGTCGATGTGGCCCTGTGTGCGGCGCAGGGCGTCGAGGTGACGGGTGCGGGCGGTAAAGGGGGGTTCGTCGTCGGCGGCGAGGCCGGCATGGCGGTGCAGGGCGGCGATGAGCGTGTCGATGCCGGCGCCGGTGGTGGCGGACAGGGCCAGACGGCGCGGCGTGGCGGCGTCATCCCAGCCGGGGGCGGTGCCACTGAGGTCGCACTTGTTGGCCAGCACCCAGCAGGCAAGGCCGTCGGGCATGCGGGCCAGCAGGGCCTGATCGTCGGCGCTGAGGCCGTGGCGGCCGTCCACCAGAAACAGGGCGAGGTCGGCCTCGGTGACGGCGGCCCAGGCGCGGCGGATGCCTTCACGTTCCACCACGTCGTCGCTGTCGCGCAGGCCGGCAGTGTCGATCAAGGTCAGTGGCAGGCCATCCAGCAGCAGATGCTCGCGCAGCACGTCGCGGGTGGTGCCGGCGATGTCGGTGACGATGGCGGCGTCGTGGCCGGCGAGGCGGTTGAGCAGGGTGGACTTGCCGACGTTGGGGGCGCCGGTGAGCACCACCCGCAGGCCGCTCTGCAGACGCCGGCCGCGCTCGGCGTCACGCAGCAGCGCGGCCAGACCCTGATGCAGGGTGGCGAGTCGTTCGGCGAGGCCGGCATCGGCCAGCCAATCGACGTCTTCGTCGGAGAAGTCCAGTGCGCCTTCAATGAACACGCGGGCGTCGATCAACTGTTCCGACAGCACCGCCACCCGCTGCGACAGCGCGCCCTCCAGCGACCGCAGCGCGGCGCGGGCAGCGCGGGCGGAACCGGCGTCGACCAGATCGGCGATGGCCTCGGCCTGGGCGAGATCAAGCCGGCCGTTGAGGAAGGCGCGCTCGGAGAATTCACCGGGGCGGGCCACCCGTGCACCGTGGTGGCAGGCCGCCTGCAGCAGGGCATCCAGCACCGCCACACCGCCGTGGCCCTGCAGCTCGACCACGTCTTCCCCGGTGAACGAGGCGGGGCCGGGGAAGACCAGCACCAGCCCCTGGTCCAGCGCTTCGCCGTGGGCATCGCGGAAGCGACGCAGGGCAGCCGTGCGCGGAGCGGGCAGCGGGCCGCTGAGGGCTTCGGCGATACGCGCAGCCTCGGGGCCCGACAGCCGCAGGATGCCGACCGCCCCCCGCCCCGGCGCGGTGGCGACGGCGGCGATGGTGTCGGTCGGCGTCATCCCGTCACCGTCAGCGGCGCACTGCGGCCTTGGCGGTGTCCTCGCGCTCCAGCTTGCGGGTGATGATCCACTGCTGGCTGATGCCGACCAGGTTGGAGGTGAGCCAGTACAGCACCAGACCGCTCTGGAAGAAGGTGAAGAAGGCGGTCAGCACGATCGGCATGATGGTCATGATGCGTTGCTGCATCGGGTCCATCATCTGCTGCCCGGACAGCTTCTGCTGCGCCCACATGCTGATGCCGAACAGCACCGGCAGCACGTAGTAGGGGTCGGGCACCGAGAGGTCCTGGATCCAGAGGATAAAGGGCGCCTGGCGCAGCTCCACCGATTCCAGCAGCACCCAGTACAGGGCGATGAACACCGGGAACTGCACCAGCAACGGCCAACAGCCGGCCAGCGGGTTGAAGCCCTCTTTCTTGTAGAGGTCCATCATCGCTTTCTGCAGCTTTTCGCGGTCGTCGCTGTAGCGCTCGCGGATGTCGGTGATGCGCGGTGCGAACTTCTTCATCTTCGCCATCGAGCGGTACTGCGCTTCCGACAGCTTGTACATGGCGCCCTTCACCAGCAGCGTCAGCAGGATGATGGCCACGCCCCAGTTGCTGGTCAGCTTGTGCAGCCAGTTCAGCACCCAGAACAGCGGCTCGGAGATCGGCGTGAGAATGCCGTAGTCCACCGTCAGCTCCAGCCCCTTGGCGACATCGCCGAGGCGGTTCTGCAGCTTGGGGCCGACGTACAGCGGGGTGACGAAACGGGCCTCGGCACCGGGCTCGATGGTCTGTGCCGCCCCCACCATCTGCGCCAGGTAGCCCTGGCCACTGGCCGGCCGCGACGAGAACGTGGCGGGGGTGTCGCCGTCGTTGATGACAGCGGTGACGAAGTAGTGCTGCAGGAAGCCGATCCAGCCGCCGGGCTGACTCTTCTCGAAGCCGTCGTCGGCGAGGTCGTCGAGCGCGACTTTCTGGAACCGGTAGCCGTCGCCGCCCTCGCGCTGCTCGTAAAAGCCGGTGCCGGTGAAGGTGGCGACGAAGGGCGGCTCGGCGCCCGTCTTGAAGGCGGTGCGGAGGAACCGGGTGTAAGGGCTGACCGTGAGCGCGTCGGCGCCGGTGTTGACCACCTCATGTCGCAGTTCGGCCCGGAACCGGCCGCGCTCGAAGCGGTAGACCTTGCGCACCTCGGCGCCGTTGACGGTGGCGGTGAGCACCAGCTCCACCGCATCGGCGCCGTCGGCCAGGGCCAGCACCGGGCGGGCCTCGGTGGCGAAGCGGGTGCGGTGGCTGACCAGCGCCGACTCGGGACCGGCCAGCCCGCTCTGCAAGACGAACAGGCGGCCCTGGCGGTCATCCAGCAAGGCCAGGTTTTCGTCGGGGCGGTCCTTGGAGACGGCGTAGCCCTTGAACTCGACCCGCCGCAGGTCGCCGCCATCGAGCGCCACTTCGGCGATCAGCACATCGGTTTCGATCCGCACCCGGGCGCCGGGGGCCGCATCGGCACTGACCGCTTCAGCGGTCGTGGGGGTGGCCTCGTCTGCCACCGTCACCGCGGTCGGGATGTCTTCCGGGTCGCTGCTGCGCACGGGGGTTTCGGCATCGGCCGCCACCGGTGCCGGTGCAGTGGTGGCGAACTCCTTCTGCCAGGCCTGATACATGAAGAACAGGACGACGCCCAGCAGGGCAATCAGGATGAAGCGACGGTTTTCCATTCGGTCAGCGGTCCGTAGGGCAAGTGGTACACCGATGCTCGGTGTCCGGGTGTTCAGGGTCGGTTCCGGGGACGGGATCGTAACCGCCGGGGGCCAACGGGTGACAGCGCAGGATGCGCCGCAGGGCCAGCCCGCTCCCGCGCAACGGGCCATGCACCTGCAGGGCCTGCACCGCATAGTGGGAACAGCTGGGATAGTACCGGCATCGCGGCGGCAACAGGGGACTGATCAGCCGCTGGTAGACCCGGATGCAGGCAATCAACAGGGCGCGGATCATGATTCAGCGGCCAGCCGTTGCCACAGTTGCGCCAGGGTCGCGCGGATTGCCGCAGCTTCGGCAGTGGCGAGATCCGGGCGCGCGAGAATGACCATGTCAACCGCCACGAGGCGGCCCTGGTGCTGGCGAAAGTCTTCTCGGATCAACCGCTTGATGCGGTTACGGCCGGTGGCGAGGCGGACCGATTTCTTGGCGATGGCCAAGCCCACCCGGGGGTGCCCCAGCGTGTTCGGCGCCACCACGGCGGTGAGACCCCGCAAATGAATGCGGCGGCCCTGCTTGAACACGGCCTGAAAGGCCTCGGGGTTCAGCAGACGGGCGCTTCGGGGGAAGCGCACCATCATGTGCTCGACTGCGTCGCGCGGAATCGCGATTACAGGGCGATGCGCTTGCGGCCCTTGGCGCGCCGACGGTTGATCACCGCACGGCCACCGGGGGTGCGCATACGGGCACGGAAGCCGTGCGTGCGAGCGCGGCGGAGTTTCTTCGGCTGGTACGTACGTTTCATGACTGCACCTGAACGGCAAGGGACGCAAAAAGGGCGCGGAGGTTAGCACTGCGGGCCGGCCTGCGGCAAGCCACATCAGCCGGCGCGAAGCACTTCGGCAGGCGGGGTGGCCAGCACCCGCCGCAGGCTGGCCCAGCCCAGTGCGGTCACCAGCAGCGCCCCCCCGAGCCCGCCGGCCAACCAGATCAGTGGCCGCGGGCCATACGGCATCTCGAACACCTGCACCGCCAGCCCCCAGGCCAGGCCCTGGGCGGTGACGGCGGCGGTAAAGCCGGCCAGCAAGCCCAGCACGGCGTATTCGGTGAGCAGCCCGGCGCGCACCACCGTTCGCGGCGCGCCGAGGGTGCGCAGCAGCGCCACCTCGCGCGCCCGCTCCGGGCGGGTCCCCTCGATGGCCGCCAGCAACACCAGCAGGCCGGCCGCCAGGGTGAACAGGAAGATGAACTCCACGGCGCGGACGATGCGGTCCATGATGCCGCGCACCTGGTTCATCACCGATTCGATATCCAGCGCGGTGATGTTGGGGAAGGCGGCCACCAGCGCGCGCAGCACGCCGCGCTCGGCCGGTGGCAGGTAGAGGCTGGTGAGGTACTGTGCCGGCACCGAGGCATCCAGCACGCCAGGCGGCGCCAGCAGGAAGAAATTGGGCTGGAAACTGTCCCACTGCACGGTGCGGAAGTTGGTGACCGTCAGGGTCTTCTCGGTGCCCGCAAAGTCGAGCGTGAGGGTGTCGCCCAGCTGCAGACCCAGGCGCTCCACCGCGTATTCATCGGCCGACAGCCACGGCTGTCCGGCGCCTTCCGGCCCCCACCATTCACCATCGGTAATGCGGTTGTCGGGGTTGAGTTCGTCGCCCCAGGACAGGTTGAAGTCGCGGTTGATCCAGCGCTGGGTTTCCGGGTCATCAAAGGAATCAACCGTCACCGCCTCGCCGTTGAGCCCCACCAGCCGCCCGCGCGCCATCGGCCACATGCGCGGTGCGGCGATGTCACGGTCGGCGAAGAACTGCTGCAGCTCGGGCACCTGCGCTGGCTGGATATTGATGAAGAAGTAGTTCGGGGTGTCGGCCGGCAGCCGGTCGCGCCAGCTGTTGAGCAGGTCCTGCCGCACCACGGTAACCAGCAGTAGAGCCACCAGCGACACCCCCAGCGCCACCAGCTGGGCGACGGTGGCGCCGCGGCGGCGCACCAGGTTGCCCAGGCCAAACCGCCAGGCCGTGCCGCCGGCCCGCCGCAACGGTGCCAGCAACCGCAGCAGCAGCGCGCCCACCAGCGCCAGGCCGCCGGCCAGCAGCAAGGCGCCGGCCAGCACCGCCAGGGCGGTATCGACGGCGCCGGTCTGCCACACCAGCAGCGCGGCCACGGCAGCCAGCGCAGCCAGCAGCGGCCAGCGCCCCTGTGCCGAGTCGCCGTCATCCGCGCGCTGGAACACCCGCGCCGGCGGCACCCGCCGCGCCTGCATCAGGGGCGGCGCGGCGAAACCCAGCACCAACAGCAGGGCGAGGCCCAGGGCGCCGAACAGGCCGGCCGGCGAGGCCGGCGGCAGGTCGATCTGCATCAGTTCGCCCAGCAACGAGACGATCACCGCCTGCCCGGCCCACCCCAGTGCCACCCCCACCAAGCCACCGGCCAGGCCCAACATCAGCAGCATCAACAGCAAAACCCGCAGCACGAAGCCGCCCGGCGCGCCCAGGCACTTCATCAACGCCACCTCATCGCGCAGGCGCAAGCCGAACTGCCAGGCACACAGGGCGATGGCGGCGGCCGCCAACAGGCTGGCGGCACTGCTGGCCACCGCGAGGAAGGCATCGGCCCGCTTCAGCGCGGTGCGCAGTTCCGGCCGCGAGTCTTCGGGGGCTGTGCGGCGGACGCCGTCGGGCAGATCGAGGGCCGCCAGCCGCTGCTGCACCGCCGGATCACCGGCGGCGAGCAGGGCATAGCGAATACGCGCGCCCTCGCCGAGCAGGCCGCTGCCCTCAAGGTCCGCAGTGTTGATCAACAGCCGCGGCGCCAGATCATTGAAGCCGGCGCCACGGCCGGGCTCTTCCACCACCACGCGGGTCAGGGTGAGCTCGACATCCCCCACCTGCAGACGGGCACCGGCCTGCTGCTGGCCGAGTTCCTGCCACAGCCGGGCATCGGCCCAGGCCTCGCCGGCGGCGGGCAGTCCGCCCAGCTGGTCGACGGGTGCGAACGGCAGCGGTGACGAGGTCAGTCGCCCGCGCAGGGGAAAGCCGTCTTCCACCGCCTTGACCGACACCAGCGCAGTGGACTCGCCGGCGAAGGCCACGGACGGGAACTGCACCACCGGGGTGAGCCGGGCGCCGGTATCGGTAAGTGCCGCCACCACCTCGGGTGTCAGCGGCTGGCGGCTGGACACCACCAGATCGGCGCCCAGGGTTTCGCCGGTCTGGCTGGCAATGGCCCGCGCCATGCGGTCGCTGAACAGGGACACCGCGGCGTGGCTGGCGACGGCAATCGCCACCGCCACCGCGAGGATGGCGAGTTCGCCGGACTTGCGGCCACGCCGCAGCCGCCGCCAGGCGAGTGGCAGGGCGCGCGGACTAGCCACGAGGGGTCTCGTGGAGGCCGCCGTCGCGCAGCGTCAGCACCCGGTCGCAGCGCCTCGCCAGCTGATCGTCGTGGGTCACCAGCACCAGGGTGGCGCCGTGTTCGCGGTTGAGCGCGAACAACTGCTCGATGATCTGCTCGCCGGTGTGGGTGTCGAGATTGCCGGTGGGTTCGTCGGCAAACAGGATGCGCGGCCGGGTGGCGAAGGCGCGTGCCAGCGCCACCCGCTGCTGTTCGCCGCCGGACAACTGTGTCGGGTAATGGTCGAGCCGCGCCCCCAGACCCACCTCGCCCAGCGCCGCCTCGGCGCGGCGGCCGGCGTCGGCCTGGCCGGCCAGCTCCAGCGGCAGCATCACGTTCTCGCGGGCAGTGAAGCCGGCCAGCAACTGGAAGGACTGGAACACGAAGCCGACACGACCGGCCCGCACCGCGGCGCGGCCGTCTTCATCGAGGGTGTCGATACGGGTGCCGTCGATGTGGATCTCGCCGCGCGTCGGCAGGTCGAGCCCCGCCAGCAGCGACAGCAGGGTGGTCTTGCCGGAACCGGAGCGGCCGACGATGGCCAATCGGGTGCCGGCGGAAACTTCCAGCGCCAGGTCGGTCAGAATGGGGAGCGGCTGCCCGCCGCTGACCACATCCTTTCCCAGGCCCCGCGCAATGATGGCTGCTGTCATACGTTTATTGATCTTGATGGCACTGGCGTGGAGCGCGACGCTTCCTGCGCGCGCTGACACGCCGGTGATTCTGGTGGTGGGCGACAGCCTCTCGGCCGCCTATGGCATTCCGAAGTCCGCCGGCTGGGTGGCCCTGCTGCAGGAACGCCTCGATGCCGCAGGCTATCCGCATCAAGTGGTCAACGCCAGCATCAGCGGTGAGACTTCCGCTGGCGGCCTCGCACGACTACCGGCGCTGATGAGACAGCACGAGCCGGCACTGGTTCTGATTGAACTCGGCGGCAACGACGGCCTGCGGGCGCTGCCCCCGGCAAAACTTGAACAGAACCTGCAGAAAATGGTGGACATCGCGCAGGCCGGCGGTGCCAAGCCGATGCTTTTTGCCATGCGCATCCCGAGCAACTACGGCGCCGCCTACACCCGCGCCTTCGAGGCCAGTTTCGACACCGTGGCGAAAGCCAACAGCATTCCGCTGGTGCCCTTCTTCCTCGCTGGCATTGCGACCGATGCAGCGGCCTTCCAGGCCGACGGCATTCATCCGACTGCGGCAGTGCAGCCACAACTGCTGGACGCCATCTGGCCCCACCTGCTGCCGCAGCTGGCGCCGGCATCCAAAGCCGGCCCGGCACCGTAGTGGTCCGCCTCTACCGGTCGAACTCCTTTTCATGAATATCGCGGTCATCGGATCCGGCATCGCCGGACTGTCCAGCGCCTGGTGTCTGGCACGCCATCACAGCGTCACCCTGTTCGAGCAGGACACCCGCATCGGCGGCCACACCAACACCATCGACGTGCCGTTGCCGGACGGGCGCGTGCAGCCGGTGGACACCGGCTGGATTGTCTACAACGGCAAGAACTACCCCAACCTCACCGCGCTGTTTGGGGTGCTGGGGGTGGAAACCCGCCCCACCGGCATGAGCTTTGCCGTCTCCCTGGGCGATGGCCGCTATGAGTGGAAGGGCTCGGACAAGCTGTTCACCGTGTTCGCCCAGCCCGCCAACCTGTTCAATCTGACCCACCTGCGGATGCTGATTGATCTGGTGCGGCTCAACCGTCGCGCCAAGAAGCTGCTGGCAGCGGGCACCCTGCCGCAGGGCAGCCTCGGCGACTGGCTGCGCGCCGAAGGGTTCTCTGAAGCGCTGATGAGCCGCTACCTGCTGCCGATGGCCGGGTTGATCTGGAGCTGCTCGCCGGCGCGCGCCGCCGAGTACCCGGTGGACGACTTCATGCGTTTCTTCGACAACCACAGCCTGTTCAACACGGTGGATCAGCCGCAGTGGCGGGTGGTGACCGGCGGCAGCCAGACCTACGTCAAGGCGCTGATGGCGGACTTCCAGGGCACCCTGCGGCTGGCCACGCCGGTGCGCGGGCTCAGCCGTGTTGCGGGCGGGGTCGAGGTGCGCACCGATGAGGGCTGCGAGCGCTTCGACCAGGTGATCTGCGCCACCCATTCCGACCAAGCGCTGCGGCTGCTGGAAGACGGCGCCGACGATGAACGCGCCATTCTCGGCGGCATTCCCTACAACGCCAGCCGCTGCGTGCTGCACACCGACGAGCGCTTTCTGCCGCGCCGAAAAATGGCCTGGGGCGCCTGGAACTATCATCACCCGGTCGATGCCATTCACGACGAACCGATCTCGGGGAGCTACTGGATGAACGCGCTACAGCACATTCCGGGGCCGGTGAACTACGTGGTCACGCTCAACCCGCAGCGCGAGATCGCGGCTGACAAGGTGCTGTACGACACCACCTATCACCACCCGCACTACGGCGCCGACAGCGTGGTGACACACCAACGCCTGGCCGAGATCCAGGGGCGTGGCGGTCTCTGGTGGGCGGGTGCCTGGGCTGGCTACGGCTTCCACGAGGATGGCCTGAAGTCAGGTCTGCGGGTGGTCCGCGCCCTGTCGCCGCAGAGCCTGCCGGACTGGGCCTGTGAGCTGTAGATGACACCGCACGCCGTCGACGGCCTGCTCTACCCGGCGCGCGTCGTGCACCGACGCCGGGTAGCGCCGCTCTACCGCTTCGTCTATCGCATCTTCTATCTGCTGGTCGATATCGATCAGCTGGATGCGCTGAACCGGCGCCTGCGCGGCTTCTCGGTTGATCGTTTCAACCTGGTGTCACTGCGCACCCGCGACTTTGGCGACGGCAGCGGCGATCTGCGTGGCTGGGCGGAGCGCCAACTGGCGGCGGCCGGCATCGATCTGGCAGGCGGCCGTATCCGCCTGCTGGTGCTACCGCGCATCCTCGGCTACGGCTTCAACCCCATCAGCGTCTGGTACTGCGACCACGCCGACGGCCACACCCGGGCCGTGATTGCCGAGGTCCACAACACCTTTGGCGAGCGCCACAGCTACCTCCTTGCATCCGGCGAGGGGCCGTTCGCGTATGACCAGGTGCAGGACAAGGACAAGTGCTTCCATGTGTCGCCGTTCTTCGATCTGGTGGGCCGCTACCACTTCCGACTGTCTCCCCCGGGGACGCGGCTGAGGGTCGCCATCCACGAGACCCGGGATGGCACACCGATCATCGACACCGTGCTCGCAGCCGAGCGCGCGTCGCTGACCAACAGCAACTTGTTGTTGCACGTCTTGCGGATGCCCTGGATGACGCTGAAAGTCATTGCGGGCATTCATTGGGAAGCCCTCAAGCTCTGGTTGCGCGGGGCACGCTTTCACCGCAAGCCGGCGCCGCCGGACAACGAGATCAGCTGATGAACAACGACCCTTCCGACAAGTCCGACCGCCGTCACCCGGCGCTGGATCGCGATGGCTTCTCCCCGGAACTCCCCGATGCCCTCAAGCGGCAACCCGGTCTGAGCATCGGCCTGCGGTTGTTGCGCTACATGCTGCGGGGCGTGCGGATCGGGACCCTCGACGTGCAATGGCCCAATGGCCAGACCGAGCGCTATGGGGGCCTGGAACGCCCTGACCTGCATGGCGTCCTCCGGCTCCACAACGATGGCCTGATCAGCCATGTGTTGAAGAATGGCGAAGTCGGATTTGGCGAGGCCTACCTGGAAGGCTGCTGGGATTCGCCCGACCTGGCCCGTCTGCTGCAGGTGATGTATCTCAACGAACCGCACTACAAGGGGCCGTTCGAGAAGAATCCGCTGGGCCGCTTCATCGCCTGGCTGGGCCACAAGCGCCGTGCCAACACCAAGCAGGGCAGCCGCGCCAACATCGAATATCACTACGACCTCGGCAACGAGTTCTACAAAATGTGGCTGGATGACACCATGGCCTACTCGTCGGGCATGTTCATCCAGCCCAACGAGACCCTGCAGGATGCCCAGCTCAACAAGTTCCGGCTGATGTATGAGCGGCTGGACCTGAAGCCCGAGCACACGCTGCTGGAGATTGGCTCCGGCTGGGGTGGCTTTGCCATCTACGCCGCCCAGCACAGCGGCTGTCGGGTGCACTCCATCACCCTGTCGAAGGAACAGCTGGCCGAAGCGCAGCTGCGCGCGGCGAAGGCCGGGCTGGCCGACCGGGTGCAGTTCGACCTGTGCGACTACCGTGACATTCAGGGTCAGTTCGACCGCGTGGTGTCGATCGAGATGTACGAAGCGGTGGGCGAGGAGTACTGGCCGGGCTACTTCCGGGCGATCCAGGGGGCGCTCAAGCCGGGGGGTATTGCTGCCATCCAGGGCATCACCATCAACCCGGCGATCTTCGACGACTACCGGGCCAAGCGCGACTTCATCCAGAAATACATCTTTCCCGGCGGCATGCTCTGCCCGCCGGGCCATTTCCAGGACCTCGCCGGCCGTGCCGGGCTGACGCCGGTCGATGCCCGCTTCTACGGCATCGACTACGCCGATACCCTGGCCCACTGGGATCGCAACGTGCTGTCGGTGCGTGACAAGATCGTCCAGCAGTTCGATCAGCGCTTCCTACGCATGTGGCGCTACTATCTGGCCTATTGCGAATGCGGGTTCCGGGTGGGCAGCATCGACCTGATGCAGATCACCCTGAAACGCGCTGCCTGAAGACCGTCACCTGATGAAAGTCCGCCTGTTCGCCCTGTCGCTGGCCGCCCTGTTCGGGCTCATCGGCATCTCCACCTGGGCGACCCTGCAGGTGTCGATCGTGCCGGCCATCGCTGCTCTGGTGGATGCGCCAGCCGCGGGCTTCAACCCGTGGACCCTCGCCACGGTGGTCGACGCCTACTTCGGCTTCCTCTGGTTTTATGCCTGGATCGCCTACAAGGAACCTGCCTGGACCGCCCGTTTCGGCTGGCTGGTGGCGGTGCTACTGACCGGCAACATGGCGATGGCGGTGTACATGCTGCTGCAGTTGCGCCGACTGCCGGCCGACGCCCGCGCCGAGGACCTGCTGCTGCGCCAACCATGACCCGCGCTTCGCGCTGGTGGCGGCGCTGGCTGCTCGACCCGCTGCTGCAGCAGTTGCGCCAAGGCGTCACGGCACAGAAGCTGGCGCTGACCCTCGCCATCGGCGGCACGCTCGGGGTGATGCCGGTTCTCGGCCTGAGTACCCTGCTGTGCGGCGCGCTGGCAGTGTGGCTACGGCTGAACCAGCCGGCGATCCAATTGGTGAATTACCTGGCCTACCCGCTGCAGCTGACGCTCATGTTTCCGCTGTTTCGCGCCGGCGAATGGCTGTTCCGCGCCGAGCCGGTACCGCTGCTGTCGATCAGCGAACTGGCGGCACGATTCCAGGCCGACATCGGCCAGTTCCTGCTCGACTACGGCGCGGTCGGTCTCTATGGCTTGGTGGTGTGGGCGCTGCTGGCCCCGCTCGCCGGGCTGCTGATCTACTGGGTCAGCCTGGGCCTGCTGTCCCGCCTGCAGGCCCAGTACACTGGTTCTTCCTCGCCCGCCTCCCGGAGCCCGCACTCATGAGCATTCCCGTTCACGCCTTCGCTGCCCACGAGGCCGGTGGGCCACTGACGCCCTTCGAGTACAGCCTGCCGCCGCTGGAGGGCGATGATGTCGACATTGCGGTCGAGAGCTGTGGCATCTGCCACTCCGACCTGTCGATGCTCGATGCCGAATGGGGCCGCACCCGCTTCCCGCTGGTGCCCGGCCACGAAGTGACCGGACGCATCATCGAGGTGGGCCCGGCGGTGAAGCATCTCAAGGCCGGCGATCGGGTCGGCCTCGGCTGGCAGGCCGGCAGTTGCCTGCATTGTGGTCAGTGCATGGACGGCCACCACAATCTCTGCCGCAGTGTCCGCCCCACCATCATCGGCCGCCATGGCGGCTTCGCCGATCGCGTGCGCGCCCAGGCCGCCTTCGTCTGCACGCTGCCGGAAGGACTCGACGCGGCCAGTGCCGGCCCGCTGTTCTGTGGCGGCATCACCGTCTTCAGCCCCATCGTCGAGTTCGGCGTCAAGCCCACCGACCGGGTAGGCGTGGTCGGCATTGGCGGCCTCGGTCACCTGGCGCTGCAGTTCCTGAACGCCTGGGGCTGTGAAGTCACCGCTTTCACTTCCAGTGCCTCCAAACAGGATGAAGCCGTCAGCCTGGGGGCCCACAAGACGGTCAGCTCCCGGGATGCTGACGCGCTCAAGCCGCTGGCCGGCCAGTTCGACTTCCTGCTGGTCACCGCGAACGTCAGTCTCGACTGGCCACTGTATCTCAGCCTGTTGTCCCCGCGAGGTCGGCTGCACGTGGTCGGGGCGGTGCTGGAACCGATGGCGGTGCCGGTGTTCTCGCTGATGGGCGGCCAGAAGTCGGTGTCCAGCTCCCCGGTGGGCAGCCCGCAGACGATCCGCACCATGCTCGAGTTTTGCGCCCGTCACGATATCCGCCCGCAGGTCGAGACCTATCCGATGGCCGACGTCAACGCGGCCCTGGACCGGTTGCGGTCGGGCGCGGCGCGGTATCGAGTGGTTTTGACGCGGTAAAGAGTGGGCGGCCGACACACCCGACCGCCCCGAGACGGGACCGCGATGCCGGCGATGGCAGGCGCGCGAGCCGGGGTCCGGACTCAGTCTTCCAGATCCCCCGACCCCGGCATGCGGTTGCCCTGAAACCGCAACAGGCGCTTGAACAGACGATCCGGGTCCACTTCGAGGTCGTCGAACGAGCTGGCGATCGGGGTCAGCATGTCGACCATGCCGGTACGTGTCAGGTCGTAGCAGTCGTGGAACAGGTTGGCGTCGAAGCCGAGATCGACCGCATGGTCGCGTGACTTCTTGACGTGGGTCGCCTCGTCGCGGCGAATCTGCTTGATCAGGCGGGCGAAGCCCTTGGCACGGTTGACCTTGGCCGAGCCCAGCAGCGCGCTGAGCGAAATGCAGACCCCCGAATCGAGGCCGGTGATACGGGCGAAATGGGTGGCGACATCGCGGCTGGCCACCCGCATGAAAAGACGGCGCGTGCGGCGGCGGATGGAGCCAATATCGTCGGGCTCGGGCAGATAACTGCGCGCACTGTGGATCAACCAGGCATGCACCCGCTCTTCGGTCTCGATCTCACGCAGCGCCTGCTGGTTGGCAGCAACCTGCTCGCTCGATACCCGCCCACATTCGTGATGGAACATGTTGACAGCGGACTCTTCGGCGCACACCAGCACCGCCAGAATACGCGCCACCGCCAGCTGGGCGGCATCGTCGACCCCCGATAGAAAGCTGGCACGGGTCGCCTCGGCATCGGCGTAGTCGACCAGGATGGCGCGGGCACGCTCACGCGAGGCGGGGTCCCAGATGGACTCGGCCAGCAACGCCGCAGGCGCATTGCCGTGCGACGGGGTGTCCGGGTCGGGATAGCCGAAGCAGAACGGCGCGAAGTCCGGGGCCGCCTCCAGCATGGGGGGCAGCGGTGCTGCCACCACCATAGGTGCAGCCTCGGCCTGGATGGCCTGCAACTGCTCGTCGAAGCTGGCTTCAAAATCGTCGCGCATCAACGAAGTGTAAGAGATTCAAGGTCGCGGCGAGACCCGTCCCGGCCAGGCCGTGACAGTAAATCGGACCTTGCGCGCGCTCAAACGCCGGCGTCGGCGCGAGTCACCGCATCCATCAGCGCGGCCTGCACTGCCTGCCGATAGCCTTCCAGTTCCGCCTCGGTGGCCTCGCGCGGAACCGTGATGGGGTCGCCGTAGACATAGTGCAGCCGGTTGAACGGCCACGGCACGATCATCCGGTCCCAGGACCGCAACAGCGTCTTCCGCCGCGCCTGATACGCCATGGGGATGATCGGCAACCCGGTCATGCGCGCCGACGCAATGACGCCCGGCTGCACTTCGTAGATCGGTCCGCGCGGGCCGTCGGGGGTGATGCCGAGGTCGTTGCCCTCCTTGGCGGCGCGCAACATCTGCCGCAGGGCCTTGCTGCCGCCGCGGCTGGACGAACCCCGAATGCAGTTCACCCCGAGGTAGTGCATGGCGGCGGCGGCCAGGGTGCCGTCCCGTGATGCACTGGCCAGGGGCATGAAGCGCCGCCCCGGTCGGCAGTGGGCCAGATAGCCAAAGGGCGCGAGGATATTGCGGTTGTGCCACGACACCAGGATGAACGGCTGGCCACTGTCAAAGCGCTGCCGCAGCACCTCGGCGTTGGTGTAGCGCTTTCGGCTGGAGAGGAAGATGAACCGCATCAGCAGCGCCAGCAGGAAGCCACCGAGGGCGGCCTTGAACGGGTATCTGGGCGTGTCGTCTTGCAGCTCGGCCATGCGGGGTTCGGCGGGGGGAAATCAGCCGATAGGATAACGGGCGGCTCAGCCGCCGGCCTGTCCACGCCGAAATGCGCCCGGTCCGTAGCCGAGGACGCGCTTGAAACTGCGACGGAACGCCGCCTCGGTGGCATAGCCCAGTCCCGTCCCCACCTGCGCCACCGACAGTCGCGGATCGCGCAACAGTTTCAACGCTTGGGTCATGCGCCAGCGGGTCAGGTACTGGATTGGGGTCTCGTTCATGATCTCGGTGAAGCGCTCGGCAAACACGGTGCGCGAGCAACAGGCCACCTCAGCGAGACTGGCCACGGTCCAGGCGTGCCCGGGCCGGGCATGCAACGCATCCAGCGCCCGCCGCAGGCGGGGATCGGCCAAGGCGGCGAACAGCCCGCGCTCGACCGCACTTTCCGCCAGATGATGGCGCAGGGTCATCACGAACAAGGCGTCTGCCAGCTTGTCCATCACCGCCTGGCTACCGAAGCCGCCCTGCACCGCCTCGGCCACCAGCAGCTCGGTGACCCGACGAAATGCGGCGCCGGCGCCGGCGCCGCGCACCAGGATGAGGTCGGGCAGGCCATCGAGAATGCGCATGCCGGAGGTATTCTCGAAGCGAAACTCGCCGCAGAGCATGGTGGTCGTGCCATCCGGTCCGGGTTCGCCGGGCACATGATCGAGCACATGGGCGGCACCCCGGGTAAAGACGGCGAAGTCACCGGTCTGCATCCGCACGGGCGTGGTACTGCCGGCGTAACGCAGGTCGCAGGCACCTTGGTCGAGCAAGTGAAACCAGGCGGTGCCCGGCGGCGCCTGGGGGTCGCCGTCGTGCCAACGCCCGCAGTAGCGCATGCTGTCGGTGATCCGCGCCCGTAATTGGTAGGCCGACAACACACCGTCGAGCAGGACATCTTCCGAACGTTCAGGCATGGAGACCGGATTCCGGGCCGCAGGAATGAGACGAGCGCAAGGCTAGCATGCTGCTCATCAAATTCTTGAATCCGACACCGACAACCATGATCGCCTCCCTTACCCGCTTCACCGCCGCCACGCTCGATCGCAGCCGCGCCATCGATTTTCTGGCTCCGCTGCTGTTGCGGCTGTACCTGGCGCCGGTGTTCTGGATGGCCGGCATGAACAAGTTCAATAGCTTCGACAGCACGGTGGAATGGTTCGGCAACCCCGACTGGGGCCTGGGCCTGCCACTGCCCTGGCTGATGGCGGCACTGGCCACCGCCGCCGAGCTGGGTGGGGCGGTGCTGTTGTTGCTGGGTCTGGGGGTGCGGCTGATCGCGGTTCCGTTGATGGTAACCATGCTGGTGGCCGCCTTTGCAGTCCACTGGGATAACGGCTGGCTGGCAATCGCGGAAGGCCAGGGGCTGTTCGCCACCGAGCGCACCCAGGCTGCTGTCGAACGGCTGGACGTGGCCCGCGAGCTGCTGCGCGACCACGGCAACTACCGCTGGCTGACCGAACACGGCAATCTGGTAATGCTCAACAACGGTATCGAATTCGCCGCAACCTATTTCATCATGCTGCTGTCACTGTTCTTCACCGGGGCCGGCCGTTGGCTGAGCCTTGACCACTGGCTGGGGCGCTGGATCGCCCCGCCGCGTCCAAATCTTCCGATGTCCCGTAGTAATGACTGATTCAACCTGGCCCGACCGGGCCATCAACCTGGAGATGTAACCATGAACAAGACCCCGTCCCGCAAGCCGATCGCGCTGGCACTCGGCGCCGCTTTCGCCCTTGGCGCCATGGGCGCACAGGCCTCCGTGTTCCAGACCACCGACCTCGGCAGCGGCTACATGGTCGCCTCATTGGGTGACCACAAGGCCGGCGAGCACAAGTGCGGCGAAGCAAAATGCGGCGAAGCCAAGTGCGGTGAAGACAAGGCCGGTGAAGCCAAGTGCGGTGAAGCCAAGTGTGGCGAAGCCAAGTGCGGCGAAGACAAGGCCGGTGAAGCCAAGTGCGGTGAAGCCAAGTGTGGCGAAAAGAAGTAAGCCACTGTCCGAGCCTGCGGACATGGCGCACGGCATGACGCATGTCACGCCCCATGTCCGCGGTTCCGGCCTCGGTCTGCGACGGGCCCTGCTGGGCCCGCTCGCCGACCAGGGTCCGGGACAGCAACCGGGTGACATCGGCTTTCTGGAAGTCGCGCCGGAGAACTGGATGCACATCGGCGGGCGTCTCGGCCGCCAGTTCCGGTCGTTCACCGAGCGATTCCCGTTCGTCACCCATGGTCTGTCGCTATCGATCGGCAGCCCGGCCCCACTGGACGAAACCTTCGTCCGCGACCTCGGCCGCTTTCTCGATAGCCACGGTATCGCCGACTACACGGAACATCTCACCTGGTGTTCCGATGATGCGCATCTGTATGACCTGATGCCCATTCCCTTCACCGAGGCGGCAGTCGACTATGTCGCCGACCGTGTGCGCCGCGTGCAGGACATCCTGCAACGTCGCATCGCGCTGGAAAACGCCAGCTATTACACGCCACTCGCCACCGAGCTGAGTGAGCCCGAATTTATCCGGGCCGTCATCGATCGGGCAGACTGCGATCTGCTGCTCGACGTCAACAATGTCATTGTCAACAGCATCAACCACCGCTATGACCCGATAACGTTCATTGATGCCCTGCCTGCCGAGCGGGTGCGCTACCTGCACGTGGCCGGTCACTACGAAGAGGCGGAAGACCTGCGCGTTGACACCCACGGCAGTGATGTCAGTGATCCGGTGTGGTCGTTGCTGAGCCACGCTTACACCCGACTCGGCCCGGTGCCGACCCTGCTCGAACGCGACTTCAACATCCCCCCCCTGGCCGCCCTGCGCATCGAACTGGGCGAGATCCGTCGGCGCCAGGCTGCGGTCGAGCCCGCGGCGTCGATCCGCGCATGAGCCTCACCCTGCCCGCCACCCAGGCGCTGCAGTACGCCTTCGCCGCACACCTGCGCGACCCACAACAGACGCCAGCGCCGGCAGGGATCGAGGATCGGCGCCTGCAGATCTACCGCGATCTGTTCTACAACAACATCGAGGGCTTTCTGGCCAACGCGTTCCCGGTGATCCGTCAGCTGAGCGACGACGCCGACTGGCACGCCCGGGTGCGGACCTTCTATGCCCGGCACCCCTGTCACGACCCGCAGCTACACGGGGTCGCCAGCGCCTTTGTCGACTGGTTGCAGGGCGACATTCCGGGCCTGCCGCCGTGGATGCCTGAACTGGCGCACTACGAGTGGGCGGAGCTGGCGCTGGCCGTGGACCCGGCGGAACTGACGCCGGAGCTGGCCGACCCCAACGGCAATCTTCTCGATGGCATTCCTGCCGTGTCGCCACTGGCCTGGCCGCTGGCCTACCGCTGGCCGGTCCACCGCATCAGCCCCGACCACCTGCCCGACACACCACCCGATGCCCCGACCTGCCTGGTGGTCTACAGAACCCGCGGTGACGAGGTCCGCTTCATGGAGGTCAACCCGGTCACCCTGCGTCTGCTTGAATATTTCGGCAGCGAAACCCCGCCCTGCGGCCGCGACGCCCTGCAGCAGATCGCTCTGGAGCTGCAGCACCCGGACCCGGCAGCGGTGGTCGCCAGCGGCGCAGACACGCTCAACGGGTTGCGCGCGCGCGACATCCTGCTCGGCACCCGACGCTGAGGGGTCCTTCTCACCCGGCGTCGCGTGACGCCGGCTGACCTGACACCCGAGTCCCCCGGCAAACCCGCACTGGGATAGGCTTCGACCGCGCCCCGCTTTCCGGGCGTACGGTCGACCGGGAGTCCAACGTGACGAAATGGATGTTGTTGTCCGCCGCCATCGTGGCCGAGGTGTTCGGCACCAGCTTTCTCAAGGCCTCCGAGGGCTTCACCCGGCTGTGGCCGTCTCTGGCCGTGATCGGCGGCTATGTGGTGGCCTTCTACTGCCTGTCACTGGCGCTGCGCGAAGTGCCGGTGGGCATTGCCTACGCCATCTGGGCCGGCGCCGGGGTGGCGTTGATCGCGGTCATCGGCTGGCTGTTTCTGGGGCAGGCCCTCGATGCCGCCGCGGTCGCCGGGATCGGTCTGATCGTCGCCGGAGTCGTCGTGCTCAACGTATTTTCCGACAGCGTTCCGCACTGATCCTGATGACCACGCACAGCCTCCTTGCCTTGATCGGAACACTGCTGGTGCTGGCGGTGGTTCCCGGCCCCAGTGACATCGCGGTGGTCGCCCGCGCCGCCAGCGCCGGGTTTCGTCACGGCGCGCTGATGACCCTGGGCATCATCGCCGCCGACATCTTCTTCATCGTGGTGGCGATTCTCAGCCTGCGAGTGGCGGCCGAGGCGCTGGGCACGCTGTTTGAGCTGGTGCGCTACGGCAGTGCCGCCTATCTGCTGTGGCTCGGCCTCACATTGATGCGCCAGCCGGCGACGTCCGAAGCGCGAGAGTCGTCGGTACCGGCGTCGCAGAGCGGTAGCGTGCTGGCGGGTTTCACCCTCACCCTCGGCGACCCCAAGGCCATCCTCTTCTACCTTGGTCTGTTCCCTGCCTTCGTCGATCTTCCAACGATCACGTTGCGCGACGCCGTCATCATCATGCTGGTGGCCACCGGCGTGGTTGGGGGGGTCAAACTTGGCTATGCCTGGCTGGCGGGCCGCGCCCGTGCCTTTTTCGACGATCCCGTAGGCCGCCGTCGCCTCGACCGCGTCGCCGGCGCACTGCTGCTGGTGATCGCCGTGGTGGTGCTCATCAATCCCTGACCCTGCCGGTTGGCGGCGGCATTGGGTAGCATGGGGTGTCGCCAACACCGGTCTTCGTCATGAGCGCTCTCCCGCTGTCAGGCCGCCGCATCCTGGTCACTCAGGCCGATGTCTTCATGGGCCCGGCGCTGGTCGACACCCTCCGTCTGCAGGGCGCCGAGGTCATCGCCGATGTCCGCGAGTTGGCCGCGCCGTCCGCCGCAGCGGCTGTCGTCGCCGAAGCGGGAGATGTGGATGTGCTGATCGCCAACCTGGCCCTGCCGGCACCGCGGACCCCTGCCGCCGACGTGCGCGAAGCCGAGTGGCAGCAGGTCTTTGAGGTGTTGGTGCACCCGCTGCCACGACTGGTACGGGCGGTCGTGCCGGCCATGCGCGCCCAGGGCGGGGGCAAGATCATCGTCATGGGCAGTGCCTCGGCGTTGCGCGGCATGAAGGGCACCTCCACCTACAGCGCCGCCCGCGGTGCACAGCTGGCCTATGTGCAGTCAGCGGGCGTCGAGTTGGCCGCCGACAACATCCAGTTCAACCTGATCGCCCAGAATTTCGTCGACAATCCGACCTATTTCCCGGCCGACGTGCAATCCAATCCGCGGTTTCAGGACCGACTGCGTCGCGAGGTGCCGCTGGGGCGATTGGTGACGGCGGCGGAGGATGCCGCCTTCGTCGCCTATCTCTGCGGCCCCACGGCCAACTGCTTCGTCGGTCAGGTGTTCCCCCTGTGCGGTGGCTGGGTGGCGCGTTGAGATGAAAGCGCATCTGTCCCTGATTACGCTGGCCGTCGATAACCTGGAACGGGCCCTCCGCTTCTATCGCGATGGCCTCGGCCTGCCCACCGAGGGCGTCATCGGTCAGGAGTTCCACCAGGGCGCGGTGGTGTTCTTCGAACTGCAGCCTGGCCTGAAGCTGGGCCTCTGGCCGCGCGCCAGCCTGGCGCATGATTCGGGGCTGACGCTGGCGCCGCCGGGTCCGTCCGGCTTCAGTCTGGCGCACAACGTCGACAGTCGCGCGACGGTGGATGCCGTGCTGGCGCAGGCCGAAGCGGCCGGTGGCACGGTGGTGAAGCCGGGCCAGGAGACCTTCTGGGGTGGTTATGCCGGCTACTTTCTGGACCCCGACCAACATCTGTGGGAAGTGGCCTGGAATCCGGCGTGGGCCGCTGCGGACTGATCAACGGACCCCGACCCGCTACAATCGGCGGCTAATCCCGAGACCCGACCCATGTCAGAAGTTGCCCGCCAGGCGGCGTTGCGGCGCACGTTCGCCATCATTTCGCACCCCGACGCCGGCAAGACCACGCTGACCGAGAAACTGCTGCTGTTCGGCGGCGCAATCCGCCTGGCCGGGTCAGTGAAAGGCCGGAAAGCTGACCGTCACGCCACCTCCGACTGGATGGCGCTGGAACAACAGCGCGGCATCTCCATCACCACCTCGGTGATGCAGTTTCCCTACAACGGCAAGATCGTCAATCTGCTCGACACGCCCGGGCACGAAGACTTTTCCGAGGACACCTATCGCACGCTGACGGCGGTGGACTCGGCGCTGATGGTGATCGACGCGGCCAAGGGCGTGGAGGCGCGGACGATCAAGTTGATGGAGGTCTGCCGCCTGCGCACCACCCCCATCATCACCTTCGTCAACAAGCTCGACCGCGAGGGCCGACCACCACTGGAACTGCTGGACGAAGTGGAGAAGGTACTGAACATCCGCTGCACACCGGTGACCTGGCCAATCGGCATGGGGCGCGAGTTCAAGGGCGTCTACCACCTGCTGGAAGATCGCTTCTACCTGTACACCGGCGACAAACACAGAGTTTCCGACATCGAGACCGTCGAAGGCCTGCATGCGCCTGGCCTCGCCGAGCGGTTCGGCCGCCCCTATCAGCAAATGCTGGAGGAGATCGAACTGGTACAGATGGCAGGCGACGGGTTTGATCTTGAGGCGTATCGTCGCGGCGAATTGACGCCGGTGTTCTTCGGCTCGGGCATCAACAATTTCGGTGTGCGCGAACTACTCAATGGTTTCACCGACTGGGCACCGCCGCCGCAGGGCCGCGAAGCCGAATCACGTCCGGTGGCCGCGGACGAATCGACCTTCTCCGGATTCGTGTTCAAGATCCAGGCAAACATGGACCCACGGCACCGTGATCGGGTGGCTTTCCTGCGCGTCTGCTCAGGGGTCTACCGCGAGGGCATGAGTCTGCATTCGGTACGGCTCAAGGGCCCGGTGCGCATCTCCCAGGCGCTGACTTTCATGGCCTCGGAGCGGGAGTCGGTCCAGACCGCCTGGCCCGGCGACATCATCGGCCTGCACAATCACGGCACCATCTCGATCGGCGATTCGTTTTCCGAGGGCGAGGCCATCCGGTTCACCGGCATCCCCAACTTTGCGCCCGACCTGTTCCGCCGGGTCATCCTCAAGGACCCGCTCAAGGCCAAGGCACTCAACAAGGGGCTGGACCAGCTCTGCGAGGAAGGCGCCACCCAGGTCTATCGCCCGCTGACCAACAACGACATCATCCTGGGCGCGGTCGGTGTGCTGCAGTTTGAGGTGGTGCAATACCGCTTGCGCGACGAGTACAACGTCGAGTGCATCTTTGAGCCGGTGCAGGTGCACAGCGCGCGCTGGGTCGATTGCCAGGATGCCCGCAAGTGGAACGACTTCAAGGACAAAAACGAGCAGCGCCTGGCGATGGACCACCACGGCGCCCTGGTCTATCTGGCGTCCTCGTCGGTCAATCTGAGCATGGCGCGCGAACGGTTCCCTGAGGTTCATTTTTCCGACACGCGCGAACAGAACTTCTCGGCGTGAGTGCCTCGTCGCCCGCGGATGCTTTCGCCGCCCTGCGGCATGGCGAGTTTCGCGCGCTCTGCGGCCTGTCGTTCCTGCTGACCTCGGCGATCCAGATCCAGAACGTGGCGGTCGGCTGGGCGTTGTACCAGATCACCCGTGACCCGCTGGTGCTGGGCCTTGTCGGCTTGGCTGAAGCGATCCCCTTCATCACGCTGGCGCTGTTCGGGGGGCACCTGGCCGACCTGCGCGACAAGCGCGGCCTGATGCGGCAGGCACTCTGGGTGATGGTGGCGGTATCGGTGGTGCTGCTACTGCTGATGCGCCCCGACATGCACGCGGTGCTGGGCGAGGCCGGGTGGCTGACCGGCATCTACGGCTGCCTGATGATTCTCGGGTTCGCCCGTGGTCTGTTCTCGCCCGCCGCCAGTGCCCTGCGCGCCTTCGTGGTGCCGCGTGCGCTCTACCCCAATGCCTCGGCCTGGTCGGGCACCGCCTGGCAGAGCGGCGCCGTGCTGGGGCCGGCTCTGGGCGGTCTGCTCTATGCGGGGTTCGGTCTGACGGCCACGCTGGCCGGTGTCACCGTGCTCATGCTGGCGGCCATCGGCATGACCTGGAAACTCAAGCCGCGCCCGGTCGCGGCCAGCAGCCAACCGGCGGAGCCGGTGTTGCGCAGCGTCGCCGAGGGGCTGCGCTTTGTGCGGCAGACACCGGTGATTCTGTATGCGCTGAGCCTGGACCTGTTCTGCGTGCTGTTCGGCGGGGTGGTGGCGATACTGCCGATGTTTGCCGAGGAGATTCTCGACACCGGTCCGGCTGGCCTCGGCATTCTTCGTGCCGCACCGGCGGTGGGCGCCATCCTGACGATCCTGGTGTGCACGCGCTTCACGCCGACCTACCACGCCTGGCGCAATCTGCTGATCGCCTGCGCCGGCTTCGGCGCGGCCACGCTGGTGTTCGCGGTGTCGACGCACTTCTGGCTGTCGGCCTTCGCACTGTTCGCCACCGGCGCCTTTGATTCGGTCAGCGTGGTGGTGCGCAATACCCTGCTGCAGGTGTATACGCCGGATGCCTTGCGCGGTCGGGTGCAGGCGGTGAACAGCGTCTTCATCAGCGCCTCCAACGAGATTGGCGCCTTTGAATCGGGTCTGGCGGCGAAACTGATGGGTGCCGTGCCCTCGGTGATCCTGGGCGGCGCCGCCACCCTCGCCATTACCGGCGAGGTGTGGCGGCGCTCGAAAGCCCTGCTGGCAATTCGCGTCAGCGACGCCAGCTGAAAGGCCCGCGGCTTAACGCAGCCGCAGGTCGTTGCCGATCACCCGCACCGGGGTGCCGACGCTGATGCCGTCAGCCGAGGCGAGGTTGACGGTCTGCGTGCCGCCGGTGTCCATGCGCACGGTCACCTGGTAGTACTGGCTGCCCTTGACGCGCTTTTCCGCCTCATGGCCGGCGAAAGCACCGCCAATGGCGCCCGCTGCAGTGGCAGCATCCTTGCCACTGCCGCCGCCGAACTGATGGCCAATGACACCGCCCATCACGGCACCCGCCAACGCGCCCATGCCACTGCCTTCGCCCTTGGCCTTGACCAGCTCAATGCTGCTGACGGTACCGCAGTCGTTGCAAACCGGCGGTGCAGTGGGCTTGGGCGCAGCGGCCACCGGCTTCGGTGCTTCGGCCTCGGCTGCTGCTTCGCCTTCAGCCTCGGCCTCGGGGCCAGCGGTTGGGCCGCACGCGGCGAGCAGGAACATCAACGGCACCCAGGCCAACCAACGGCGATTGTTCGCAGTCATGACAGTACTCCTTGGTCTCACATCAATAGGGAAAAGCCAGTAAAGCGGGATCAGCGTGGCGCGTACCAGACCCGCCACAAGGGCAGGAACACCGGCCGGTTCAGCGCGTCCGATGGCAGAAAGACATCGACTGCGGTGCACCCGTGATACGCCTGCGGCGTGCTGAAACCGTTGCATTCGTCACGCGCCGTGTAGAGCCGCTGACTGTCCGGAACCTGCGGCAACACGTTGTCGACTTCCGCCGGCTCGCCGGGGATGCCAAGAAATCGCCAGGACAGCGAAATGCCGGCATAGCCTGGATCCTGCAAGTGTGCGAAGCCGTAGAAGGCGTCGCGGGAGGTGATGTCGTTGGGCGCGGTCCAGAAGGCTGGCTCGGTGCCCGACAGCATGACCACGCGGAATACCGGCTGCTGTTGCGCAATATAGGCAGCGTGTCCGGCGCCCTGGGAGTGTCCGGTGAGGGTCATCTGCGCCCAATCGGGCGTGCCGTCTGCGAGTTGCAGGTCGCCCCACTGCACCAGCGGAACCTCGACTTCCAGGTAATCGAGCAGTGCGGTCAGCCGGCCCTGTACGGATTCGGCCGGACTGACCTCGACCAGGTCGGATCTGTCCTCGCCGTAGATGATCTCGGCTCGCAGGTCACCATGGCAGGAGGTGGTGAAGTCGGTGCATACGTCATTGATCGCGCGGTCGTTGACATAGGCCAGGCTGATGACCACCTGCCCCATCTGGGCAGCACTCTCGACCAGGGTGATGTAGTCCGACGGCGTGGTGCCGGAGCCTGGCATAAAGATCACCGCACCGTTGGGTTGCGTCAGCAACCGCGGCCAGTAGACCCGATGCATGCCGAAGTCATTGCGGAGCCCACTCGCCGTCTGTGAGGGCAG
This sequence comes from Flagellatimonas centrodinii, assembly GCF_016918765.2. GTDB lineage: Bacteria > Pseudomonadota > Gammaproteobacteria > Nevskiales > Nevskiaceae > Polycyclovorans > Polycyclovorans centrodinii. The sequence goes on along the minus strand of NZ_CP092104.1, from coordinate 1,690,807 downwards.
GACATTGCGATTGTTCAGCAGCAGCGTCGGCGTGTCGGTGGGCGTGGGGGTCACCGTCGGGCTTGGGCTTGGGCTTGGGCTTGGGCTTGGGCTTGGGCTTGGGCTCGGGCTTGGGCTTGGGCTTGGGCTTGGAGACGGCGATACCGTCGGCGCCGGAGTCCCACTCGGGGTCGGATCCGGTCCGCCCATGTCATCGGGCACGCCACCACCGCCACCGCCACAGGCGCTCAGTGCCAGCACCAACGCGGCCGGAATCCAGATGTCAGTTGTCCCCTTCATGATCACCACCTTACGCCGTCTGCGTGACTCAAAGCTGAATGGCGGTCCAGCGACGCCGCTGCCAGACCCAGATGAACACGCCCGCCTGCAACAGCCGATAGGCGCCCATGGCGATCCAGATCGCCGTCAGGCCGAGGCCGCATACCGGCCCCAGCAACCACACCAGTGGCAGAAACAGACCCCACTGGAAAACCGTCGAGACCGCCATGACCAGACGGCTAGCCCCGACGCCGAGTAAGGCCTGCATCAAAATGATGCCCAAACCATCGAACGCCATGGTCGCGCCGATCAGCTGCAGCGGCAAGACGCCGATCGCGATGGCCGCCGGATCATCAAGGAAGACGCCGAGGAGACGGGCGGGCACCAGCACCATCGGCAGCCCCACCAGGATGAACGGCCAGACCGCGATGCGAAAGGTGTCCCAGCCAGCCCGGTAGGCATCGTCCGGGTCGCCGCGTCCGAGCGCCTGGCCGCTGAGAGTGGCCGCCGCAATGCCGAAGCCGACGCTGGGCAGCACCAGTGTCAGGGTGATGGTGATCAGCACGTTGGCGACCGCCAGCTCCGTGGTGCCAACCAGGCCGATCATCCAGAACAGGGCGGTAAACCCTCCCGAGAACAGCAACTGCTGAATCGCACTCGGCACCCCCAGCCGCAATAGACTGACAAAGCCGATGCGGGGTGGCCGCGCCGCCAGAAACCCGTGGGGCCGTGCATGCCGCCAGGCGTGAAACAGGTAGTAGGCAGTGCCGCAGTACAGTGCCAACGAGGTCCCCAGGCCAGCACCGGCAGTGCCCATGCGAGGCAGCCCGAACAGGCCGTGAATCAGGCAATAGCTGAAGACCACATTGAGCAGATGCATGCCCACCAGCGTGAACATGTAGACCCGGGTCTGCTTGATGGCGCTCCAGTAACCGCGGAACGCGAAATTCATCCCCACCGCCATCACCGCTGCCAGACGCCATTGCAGGTACGGCACACCTTCCGCGGCCACCGCCGGATCGGGATTGAGCACGGCGAAAAGCCAGGGCGCCAGCATCATGCCCAACAGCGCAAGCGGGATGCCCATCAGCAATGACAACAACAAACCGCCGTTGAGAGGTTCGGCCAAGGTCGCGACCTGCCCGGCGCCGGCGCGGCGCGCGGTCAGCGCCTGCACCGCGGAGGCGAATCCGGCCAGCCCGGCCACCGCCATGAAATTGAGGAAGTTCGCCAGGCCAGTGGCGGCCAGCGCGTTGGCGCCAAGACCGCCCACCATCCAGGCGTCGACCAGGTTCAGCAGGTTCTGCGAGGTCATGCCGCCGAGAATCGGCAGACTGATGCGCAGGATGTCGCGACGCCGCTCGGGCGTCACGACGGCCGTGTCCGGCTACTTGCGGTCAAGGGTCTGGATGATGGCCGCGGTCAGGGCGAACGGCGCCGACCCCAGCGCCTGCTGCACACGCGCTGACAGTTGATCACGGTCGATACGCAGCAGCGAGACCTGCAGCAGACCTTGCGGTCGCTCTGCGGCCCAGGTCTGCAGCGGTGGCGCTTGCGGCGACAGATCGGGCTGGATGCCGAGTGCCGCCAGTCGCTCCGGCGCCGGCATCAAGGCGCGGCTGCCAGCAGCCAGCGAGGCGGTCGAGGCCTGAACATCAATCAGGGTATTGAGGTCATAGCGCAGCAACGGCGCCACCACGCGTCGTCCAAGCGAGGTTCGCAGGGCCCGATGCGCCCAAGACCGGGCCAATGCTCCACCCCGGCTTGGTACCAGCGCCTGATCTCCGGAAGATGATCGCGGGACGGATGCCGGCTCGGGGGCATCCAGCACCGCCTGCAGGCTGCTGAAGCGCGTCTGCAATCGCAGGCGCAGATGCACCCGCTCACCATCGGCCTCGGGCCGGTGCTCCTGCTGCCATTCGACCCGCAGCAGCGGCTCGTCGCCGGGGCCGGGCCATTCGGCCACCAGGTCGCGCCGGCCCTGCGCGGCATCAGTATCAGGGCTGAGCAGTGGACGACGACGTCGGCGCAACCTCATGACCGGCTCAGCGTCGGGTCAGAAAAGCTGCGGTGGATCGCCGCGCGGCACGGAAGAACCACTCCGGGGCCAGCCGTTTGAGGTGGTACTGACGCCGCGCGTCAGGATGGGTGATCACGAGGAAGCGATTGTCCAGCACAGCGCCGAGGATATCGTCCGCAACGTCCTCCGCGGTGACCGATGCCTTGTCCATCAGGCGGGTGACGATCTTGCCCATTTGCGGTGCCGGCGCATCGCTGGCTTCGGCGGGGGAAGCCTCGCGGGCCTGGGCCTGCGAAGTCTCCATCAGGCGCGTCTTGAAGAAAGACGGACAGGCGACGCTGACACCGACTTCGAAGGCAGACATCTCGAAACGCAGGGTTTCCGATAGCGAAATGACCGCAGCCTTGGTGGCGTTGTAGCTGGCCATCGCCGGCGGATTGGCGACGCCAGCAAAGGAGGCGATGTTGACGATGTGGCCGTCACGCTGGGCGGTCATCAACGGCGCCAGCGCGCGAACCCCACGGACGCAGCCGAGCAGGTTGATGTCGATGATCCAGCGCCATTGCTCAAGGCTGGCATCGACGGTGGTCCCCGCGGTGGCAACGCCGGCATTGTTGATCAGCACATCGACACCGCCCCAGCGCGACGTGAGGCTGTCGGCGAGCGCGGCAAAGTCCTCTTCGCGTGTTACATCCACTGCCTGGACGAAGCCACTGCCACCAGCAGATTCGACCTGCTTCAGCGTGTCGCTGGCGCCGGCAAGATCGCGGTCGGTAACGGCCACCCGCCAGCCGCGACCGGCAAACGCCAGGGCAATGGCGCGACCGAGGCCGCTACCGGCCCCGGTGATGGCAACGCGTTGCTGGGACAGTCGGGACATTGGGCGCTCGCGCAAGGGGGGCGTTAGAGGGTAACGGTTCGACCATCGAGAAAGGCGAAGGCGAAGGTGCGCGGCTTTTCCTTGCGGTCACTGTAATCGGCAAGTTTGGCGAGCCGGGCCGGCACCGCCATGAGCTTGTCGAGACAGGCGCGGCCCACGGCGGACAGGCCGACCATGCCGGCAAGGTTCCAGTGCGCCCACAACTCTTCAACGATGCGCTGGTACTGGCGGGTGCCAAAGATGCCGGCACGCCGCACCAGGTCACTCATGGCATCGAAACCGTCAATGGCATGCCCGGGCATGGCAAAGCCGAGCGTCACGCTCTGCAGTGCCTGCAGGGCGCGATTGGGGTCACGGGCCAGCACTTCGCCGAAACAGGCGCGATAGAACTCGTAGTGCCGCCCTTCATCCCCCGCCAAATGGGCCATCACGCGCTGCGCGGTGGGCTCGACGTCAGCGCAGAGCCGACCGGTGTTGGCGTGGCTGACCTGGGTGGCTTTTTCCTGCAACGAGGTATAGGCCAGAAGACGATAGGGATCGCGCTGCCAATCGGGATCGAAGCCGGCCTCGATATAGGCGTACTGCTGTCGCTCGAGCTCGCCCATGTTGAACAAGCGGGCGTCACGCACGTAATCCCGCAGGGCACAGCCGTGACGGTCCTCTTCGGCGGTCCAGAGGTTGTTCCATTCCCGCCAGACCGATTCGTTGCCCATGTGGCTGGCAATCAGGCGGTGGAAATGCGGCAGACCTTCCTCGGTCAGCAGATTCAGCGCCAGGGCCACGCGAGCGGCGTCGGGGATGCCGCGGGCAGCATCCCGCAGCCGCGCCAGCTCGGCGTCGGCGGCAGACGACAGGGTGGCATCGGCGGGCATCAGGTCGTTGGGGAACCACAGCTTGCGCCGATCGACATGGCGTTTCATCTGATTCCTCACGAACGGCTCCATCGCCACCAGAACTTCGATCTGGTCGGGCGTGCCGAAACGGGCGGGGGGGGCGAGTCCGGTCATCGTGCTCCTTCTGGGGTGTTCTGTTCGGTCCGGGGATTACTTACGGTTCAGACGCCTCGACGGATGCTAGGCGAGCTGGCCCCGTGGCGCATGAATCAGCTGCAAGAATTCCTGTCGCGTACGCGGGTCCTCGCGGAACGCACCGAGCATCATCGAGGTGATCATGCTTGCATTCTGCTTCTCCACCCCGCGCATCATCGCGCACATATGTCGCGCTTCGATGACCACTGCCACGCCGCGGGCACTGGTGACCTGCTGGATGCAGTCGCCGATCTGCTTGGTGAGGTTTTCCTGAATCTGCAAGCGGCGAGCGAAGCAGTCGACGATCCGCGGAATCTTCGAGAGTCCGATCACCTTGCCATCCGGCAGATAGGCAACATGAGCCCGGCCGTAAAAGGGCAGCAGGTGATGCTCACACAGCGAGTAGAGCTCGATGTCACGGACGATCACCATCTCTTCGTTGGCCGATTCGAAGATGGCACCGTTGACGATCTCGCCAATGTCCTGCTGATAGCCGCGGGTCAGAAATGCCATCGCCTTGGCAGCCCGATGCGGGGTCCGTTGCAGGCCTTCGCGATCGGGGTCTTCGCCAACCGCCGACAGGATGGCTCTAAACTGGTCTTCCATCTGGTGCTCGTCCGCCGTTTCGACCGATATTGTCCCATAGTTGCGTCCATGCCCCCCCGAACCCTGCCCACCCCCGCGGCCCAGCGCACGGTGCCGGTCGACCTGATCCGTCCTGGCGCCCAGCAGGCGCGTCGTCACTTCGACCCCGCGGCGCTGAGCGAGCTCACAGAGAGCGTGCGGGAATCTGGCGTGGTGCAACCGGTGGTGGTGCGCCAGTTGGCGGACGGCTACGAACTGCTGGCTGGTGAGCGCCGCTGGCGCGCAGCGCAGGCGGCCGGTCTGCACGATATCCCGGCGGTGGTGCGCAACGATCTCAGCGATGACGAGGCTTTCGTACTCGGTCTGGTGGAAAACCTGCAACGCGAATCGCTGTCGCCGATGGAAACCGCGCACGGCCTTCGCCGATTGGCCGATCTGCATCAGCTGACACACGAGGACGTCGGCCATCGCATCGGTAAGTCCCGCGAGTACGTGAGCAATTTTCTGCGGCTGCTGGCGCTAACCCCATCGGTGCAGCAGGCGGTCGACCGCGGCGAGCTGTCCACCGGCCATGCCAAGGCACTGGCCGGGGTCTCGGCAGCCGACCAGGCCGGCTGGCTCGCCAACTGCCGCGCCCAGCGCTGGTCGGTACGGCAACTGGAGCGCGAAATCGCGCGGCATCGCCGCGGCACACCGGTGGCACCGTCATCGTCACCGAAGTCAGCCGACTGGCTGCGGATGGAACGCTCCCTCGCCGATCATCTCGGTACCGTCGCCGAAGTGGCCATGAGCAACGACGGTCGCGGCGAGATCCGCATCCGCTTCCATTCGCTGGAGGCCCTCGACGGCGTACTGGAAAAAATCGGCGTGCAGCTCGACTGAGGGTGACAACTTATCCCCGACATCCGGTAAAAAGCTGTGGATAACCTCCCGCCGCGGGTGTCGGATTGTCGACACTGTCGCGCTTTTCTCCATACATGACGATTCTGTAACCATCGTGACCGCTGCCGACCCTGCCCTGCAGTTCGACCTCTTTGACGAGCGCTATACCGTCGAGGAAGTGGTGAGCGCGCGCGCGCGGCGCATCCGGATCGAGGTGCAATCGTCCACGCAGGTGCGGCTGGTGATCCCGCGCCACGCCTCACGCCGAGAGGCCGAGGCCTTTCTGCAGAGTCGCCGCGCCTGGGTCGCCGAGAAGTGCGCGGAAATGAAACGGGCCGAGGCACGCACGCCGATCGATGCCAGCCCGATGCGCTGGGATGGTCGCGACCGCCTGCCCTTGCGGGGCGTCGACCGTATCGTGCACCTGGAACCGGCCTGGGTCCGCCCGGCACAGGTTCGTATCGAAGCCGAGCAGGTCACGGTCTTCGCCCCCTCGGCGCTGCTGGCGCAGCCGGTGTCCATGCGCAACCTGATGATCCGGACCTTCAAGCGCGAGGCACAGCGCGATGCGGTGGCGCTGCTTGACGCCGAGGCGGCGCGGTTGGGAGTGCGCTACCAGCATTTGCGATTGGGCGATCAGCGATCCCTGTGGGGCAGCTGCACCAGCGCCGGGGGCATCAACCTGTCGTGGCGCCTGGTGATGGCGCCCCCCGAGGTGCTGCGCTATGTGGTTATTCACGAACTCTGTCACCGGATCCACGCCGATCACTCGGACGCCTTCTGGGCGCTGGTGACCCGGCAGATGCCCGATTATTCGCAACCCTACGCCTGGCTACGAGACCACGGCGCTCGCCTGCACCAACTGTTGTCGACCGGCTGATCAAGATCAAATTTTGATGACAGGGCTGTCGCCGACCGCGGTCAGTGGGTCATCATTCCGTCACCCTGCCAGGAATCGGCCATGAATCGCCTGCTGCTCCCCACCCGCGCCTCACTCGACCGCCGCGACTTTTTGCGCGCAATGTTCTTTTCTGCCGGCGCCGTCGGCTCCGCATCGTGGTTGGCCGCCTGCGGCGGCAACTCGGTGCCGCTGGGCGGCACCGGCGGGGTCATGGGACGCGGTCGCTTCGCCGACCTTGGCCCGCTGCGTGATCCCGATGAAAACGGCGTGCGGACACCCGAGGGGTTCTCGACCCGCGTGGTCGCCATCAATGGCGAGCGGCCACAGCCCAACGGCATGTCGATCTCGGGACCGATGGGCGGCGGCGTCGGCAATCGTCCCTGGCACCTTTTTCCTGACGGCGGCGGCGTTGTGCCGCGGCCCAACGGCGGCTGGATCTACGTCTCCAACTCCGAGGTGCCGGGTGCCGGCTCGATCGGCTTTCTGTATCCGCCGCTGGCGCCCCTTACCAACACGCTCGAGCAATTGACGCCGGGTCTCGGCGGTGCCGGGGTGCTGGTGTTCGATCCCGACGGCACCATCGTCGACTCCTACGGCATCCTCAACAACACCACGTTCAACTGCGCCGGTTGCATCACGCCCTGGGGCACCTGGCTATCGTGCGAGGAGTTCCCCAACGGCCAGGTATGGGAGACCGACCCCTTCGGTGTGAACGCCGCAGTGGCCCGACCGACGCTCGGCTTCTTCAGTCACGAAGCGATCGCCATCGACGCCGCCAGCCGGGTGTTCTATCTGACCGAAGACCTGCCCGACGGCCGCTTCTGGCGCTGGTTGCCGGACGCCTCCGACTGGCCGGAAGGCGCTGACCGTCCGGCCCTGCAGAACGGTCGACTGCAGGTGCTGGCGGTCCGCGGCGATGGCATCGAGGCCACCCTGAATCGTCCGCAACCGGTGGAGTGGGTGGATGCGATCAATGTCGACCGGCCGCAGGACCTGCACCGTATCGAGGGCACCACCGCCTTCGATGGTGGCGAAGGCGTGTGGTTCTTCAACGGCTTCGTCTATTTCTCGACCAAGGGCGACGAACGCATTTGGTGTTACGACACCGTCGGCCAGACCCTCGAAGTCATCTATGACCTCGCCACGGCCGAGGCCCCCAACGACATCCTGTCCGGCGTCGATAACATCACCATCACGCCACAGGGCGACATCCTGGTGGCGGAAGACGGCGGCGACATGCAGGTGGTGATCATCCTGCCCGATCGCACGCTGAAACCGCTGCTGCAGATCGTCGGCCAGGATGCCTCCGAGATTGCCGGCATCTCATTCACCCCGGATGGCAAGCGCATGTACTTCACATCCGACCGGGGTGGCCGCGCGCCGGGCGGCGGCTACGGCCTGGGGCTGGGGATGCTCTACGAGCTGCAGTTGCCCTGAGCCCTACTCAGCGCGGGCAAAACCACGAATCGCCTCGGCCACCGCGTCGGTGTGGGTGTGGTGCAGCGCATGGCCGGCACCGGGAATCATCACCGGCTGCACCCGGGAGACTACCGGTAGCAGACGCCGGCCATGGTTCCAGAACGGGACCAGTTCGTCGGCCTCGCCATGCACCAGCAGCAGCGGCAGTGGAATGGTGTCGTAGCGAGGGCTGAGCGCCTGCAGGTACTCACTCAGGCGGTTCATGTCCTGCACGTTGCGCAAAAAACTGCGTGGTCGCAGCGCCAGACGTGCGCCGATGTTGCTGATATATCCCGGGGGGACTGCACTTGGCGCGACAACCCGCTGCACGGTCGGCTCCATCAGCATCATGCCTGCCGGAAACACTGTCGTGTAGGCAAATACCGGCCCCACGACCGGCAGGCCACCGACGGCGTAAGTCCAGTCGACGGGGCCGGCCCAGTGCCCCGCCACGCCGCCCAGCAACACCCCGCCGCGCAGACGTTCCGGCATCTCCACCAGCGCGGCCATGACCACCGCGCCGGCCCAGGAATGGCCCACCAGCACCGGGCGATCTGCGCCCAGGCGGGCGCTGGCGTCCAGCACCAGCTGCGCGATCCGCGCGGGATCCGGCCATTCATCGCCGGCGGGCCGTTCGCTATACCCGTAGCCGGGGCGATCGAAGGCGATCACACGGAAATCGGCGGCCAGTTCCGGCAGCAAGCTGGTGGCGAGATCCCGCAGGTTGGAGCTGGCACCATGCAGCAGCACCAGCGTCGGACCACTGCCGGCTTCGACGTAGTGCAAGCGGATGCCATCGACTTCAATGAAATGGCCGATGGCCGGCACTTGGCGCTCGATCCACCACCGACCCGCCAGACTCAGCGCCGCTGCGCCCAGCAGCAGCGCCGCCACCACCACCAACAGGGTTCCGAGGTTCGACATGATCGGATGTCCTGTTGTGGCGCTCAAAGTGCGGCGCGGGTTTGCGCCACGGGCAACGCATCAACCCGCTGCATGGCGGGCGAGCGCAGCAGCGAGGGATCCGCAAGACTGGCGAGCGCGAACGGCAGGGCGTCAGCGCCCCAGAAATGATCCTCGCCGATACTCAGCGTCGGCACCCCGAACACCCCCGCGGTGGCGGCGGCTTCGGTGTTGGCGCGCAGCGCTGCCTTGATATCGGGCGCGTCGAGACGATCAAGGTCGATTCCGAGAGTGCTCGAGAGGGCGCGCACCTGCGCCGGGTCTGCGGGATCGGCACCGGTGGTCCACAGTGCGTCGAAAATCCGGCTGATCGCCTGCGGCTCAAGCTCGGCCGCCAGCGCGAGTCGAAGATAGGGCAAGGGATTGAACGGGTGTGCGGCGGGCGGCACGAAAACGATTCCCTGCTGCTGCGCCCACCAGACACACCAGCGGTAGGTCCAGCGACGCTTGGGCACGATCTCCGCCGGACCCTTCTGGCCCCAGTGCTTCAACAGCCCGGCAAACAGGACCGGACGATACCGGATCGTCACATCGGCAGGCAGGCGGTCGAGTTGCCGGAACGCGAAATAGGAAAACGGCGAAATGAAATCGAACCACCAATCAACCTGACGCACTGCCACTCCCCCGCGGAACCGATCCTGAGGATACCGCGCTCGACCACCGTACCGCCGGATCGGCCACACTGGCGACCGGAGATCACGCCCCCGGACGCGGCACGATATGATCCCGCCATGGCCCTCACACGACGCAGCCGCAGCACCCGCCGTCGCAGCGACGATGCCGCCTCCACCGGCGGCGCCGGTAGCGCGCGCGCGGCCAGCGAATACACCATCGATGAACTGGCGCAGGCAGCCAAAACCACTGTTCGCAACGTGCGCGCCTATCAGGATCGCGGGCTGATCCCGCCGCCGGAACGGCGGGGCCGTACTGGCGTCTACGGCGCCGAACACCTGTCCCGATTGCGCATCATCGGCCAGATGCTGACCCGCGGCTATACGCTGTCGAGCATCGGCGAATTGCTGGAAGCCTGGGAGGGCGGCCAGGACATCGGCGCCCTGCTGGGCCTCGAGTCGGCCGTCTCAAGCCCGTGGACCGATGAGACGCCAAAACACTTCTCGCTGGTGGAGTTGGTCAAGCTGTTCGGTGGCAGCTTCGATCCGCGCTGGATGGTCAAGGCCAACGAGCTCGGCGTGCTCAAGCCCGATGGCGCACGCTTCCTCGCCCCCAGCGCCCGCATGGTGCAAGCCGGTGCCGAGCTGGTGAAGGCCGGCATTCCACTCGACCAGATGCTCGATGTGGTGAAAGCCCTGCGCGGCAACGTCGAGCAGGCCGCCGAAGACATGGTACGGCTGGTGGAACAGCACGTTTTCGACAAGTTCGGTACCGGTCTGCCGCCCCGCGATGAGGCGCCGCAGCTAGGGGAACTGATCTGGCGACTGCGCCCACTGGTGGAGATGGCAGTCCATGCCGAAGTGGCCCGAGCGATGGAGATTGCCGCCACCCGACACCTCGGAGACCGCCTCGCTCACGTGCTCGACGAGCTGGAACGCCGGGAAACGCCTGTCGACGATCCCGGCTGATTCGCGCCGGCCTTCGGTCTATCGTGCCAACCGCTTCTGCTGCTTGCTGGCGAAGCTCACCACCTGCTGATAACGCTCCGGCATCAGTCGCACCATCAGGTCAATGGCGCGCGCGTCGGGTCCGATCAGCACCCGCCGTCGGTTGCCTTTCACTGCCGCGAGTATCACCGATGCTGCCTTGTCAGCCGTGGTGATGAAGAGGCGCTCGAAGCTCGTCTTCCCAGCAGCCTCGTCGACGCCGAGGAAATCCTTCATCTGACCGGAGAATCGCGCCGAACGGGCGATGTTGGTCTTGATGCCGCCGGGGTGCACGGTGGTGGCGGACACTGGCGCGCCTTCGATTTCCAGCTCCTGCCGTAATGCTTCGGTAAACCCGCGCACGGCGAATTTGGACGCGTTGTAGGCCGACTGCGAGGGAATCGCGGCGATGCCGAATACACTGGAGATGTTGATGACATGGCCATCGCCCGATGCCTTCAGGTGCGGCAGGAAGGCCTGGGTGCCGTAGACCACACCCCAGAAGTTGATGTCCATGATCCATTTCAGATCTTCCTCGGACATCCCGGAGATCGGCGCACCCAATGCGACACCGGCATTGTTGAAGACCAGATTCACGCCGCCGTGCGCTTGAACGCTGGCGTCGGCCCAATCGTAGACCTGCTGTCGCTGCGCCACATCGACCACGGCATCAGTGACCGCTACGCCTTTGGCGCGGGCCGCCGACACCGTTTCCGCCAAGCCTTCGGCGTTGACATCCGACAGCGCCAGCGCACACCCCTGACCGGCCAGTTGCAGGGCGAGGGCACGGCCAATACCCGAGCCGGCGCCGGTGATGGCGGCGACCTTGTTGCGGAACGATTTCATGCGACCCTCTTTCTTGTCATTGATTGATGGCAAGATAACACTGCGCCACCAATGCCGGGACTGGCCGCGCACCCGTCACCCGCTGTCGATACCGCCAAGGGATGTGATTGCGTAAACTCGCCCGCCGCGGGCCTATAGCTCAATTGGTTAGAGCAGCGGACTCATAATCCGTTGGTTCCAGGTTCAAGTCCTGGTGGGCCCACCATTCGCATCGCCGGGCCGAACATGCGCGCTGCACCATGCCATGGGTGCGGATGCAGCCCGCCCGGGCCGGCCACCTGGCGTGTGCGGCCCGGGCAACCTGCGGCCTCAGCGATCCCGCACCGGGTAAACGAACGCGGGCGACTGCGTACCGGCTGCGGAGTTGGGTGGCGGTGGCGGCAAGGGCTCGCCGCCGACAATGAGACTTCCACTGCTGTCGACATAGGTCAGCCAGGACACCGTCTTCTGCTTGCCGATCCCCGGTGCCCGATAGTCACAAACCCCTTCCTCGAACAGGGCTTCGAGCTGCTCCCATTGCCCGTCGGTGAAGGGGATCAGCCCGTAGTCATCGTCCCGGTTCAGGGGCCGCAGTACACAATCAAAATTGTCTGCGGTGTCGGTATCGCCAGCCACTGTCCGCGGGGTGCCGTAGGCGTACAGCGGCTGCAGCAGGTCGATGCACTCCTGCCCGAGCAGGCGCCGGCCGTCGATCAGTGCGCAGGAATCCTGCACGTCTCCCGGCCGGTTCTGGCTGATCTTGTCGGCCAGCGGCGTATCGGACAGATCCGCCTCGACATTGGCCAGCCAACGATCCATCGCATCCAGCCCCTGATACACATACTTGAGGTCCCCAAGTAACGGGATCGGACCCGCCCACATGACGTGGTTGCGGGCGCTGCCATGCTCGCGCTCGATGCGCCAACGCACCCACCAGGCGTGCACCGAATCATGGGCGATGCCGGGATCGGGGCCGACGAAATTGATGATCGCAACCGTGTCGAGATTGTTCGCCATGTTGATCATGCCACTGCGATAGGCATTGCCCACCGCCGGGTGATCAGCGCGAGTGCGCCCTTCCTGCGGCTGGATGTCGACATCCAGACCGCCGATCTTGACGTTGAGATCGACGAACATGGCGGGTGTGATCAGCCCAGTACGCAGCGCATTGAGGCCGTACTGGACGCCGGTGTTGCCCAGCGGGATGCCGGTGAAACCGAAGCCGACCTGCTTTTCAACATCCGACCACACCTCGGGACTGCGCGGGCCGAAGATCTGCGCAGACCATTCGATGATGCCGCAGCGCTGGCCGGTGGGATTGGTGACCGGGTCGTAGGTGTCCTCGCCAACGCAACTGCCGGTCACCCGGGTCGCATCCTGGAACAGGCCGGTGTCGGCGACGACGGCGTTGACGTGGGTCAGGTGCCCCTCGACCGGCCCCCACAGCAGCGGGTTCCAGATCACCCCGGGCGCCCAACGACCGGGCGCCTCGAAATACTTGCGCATCAGGTGAAGATCGGCGAACTGCAGCCCGGCGGACAGCGAGTCCGGATAGGCGCACATGGTCAGTAGGCCCTGATAAAGACCCGGATAGGCGTTCGCGATCGTGGCCTGCGCGATCGAGCCGCCGGAGCAGCCGGTGCCGATGGTGTAGCGCAGCGGCCCGTACTGCTCGACGAACCGTTCCTTGGCCATCATGATCGACTCGGCATTGAGCGCGACGTCGCAGTTGTGCCCGGTGTTGGCGAGGGCGGTCGACAGCACCGCGTAGCCCTTGCCCAAGGCGTAGATGTAGCTGGGCTCGATCAGCGGGATGTCGCCGAAGGTGCCGGAATAGTCATCGAGCGGCGCACTGCCCGGTGTGTACTTGGCGCCACAGTTGCCCCCATGGGTGATCAGCAGCTTGCCGTTCCACTGCGGTTGCGGTGCCCAGGGCTCCCACGGTTGGTCGGGGTTGAACAGGGTGAGAATCTTGTACTGGTCGCGATCCTGGTAGCCCAGCTCCTGACGCACGATGAAGGGCACGGTCTGGCCATTCTGGGTGGTGGTCATCGCCACGTCGTCCGGCGGGTTCTCCGGGTCATAGGGGAGCAGCTCGGCCCCCAGGCGCACCACCGGCGGCTCATCAAGCAGCCCTTCGAGAATTCCCTGGGTCACATCCACCAGCGGCGCAGTGGGTCGGTACAGCAACGTATATTCCGCCGGCTTGTTGCAGAACAGGTCGACCGCACCCTCCTGGCAGCGGATCCGCTTGATCTCCGGACGCGAGAAGATCGGCCCCTGGTTGGGGTAGTTGTGGATCAATGCCTGGCGCTGGTCACCGCCGGTACTGGCGGTCACGGTGTTGTCGCCGATGTTGAGGGTGTCCACCCGCCCCATCACCCCACCCTCGGCGAGGGGCACGAAGCGATCGGTCACGTCCTCGCCATTGAGGCCGACCCGGAGACCCTGCAGCGAGGCGCCATCGGCCGCGCGGATGGCCACCAGGGCGTCACCGCCACTGATCATGTCGGCACGGTTCGACAGCACCTCAATGATCGGAGCCGCCCCAACACCGCCGCCTTCGCCGCCATGGCCCGCTGGCGACACCAGTGGTCGCTCGCTGTCACCACAGCCCGAGATCATCGCGCAGCTCAACAGCACGGCCAGCGCTGCAGCGCAATTGGGAATCCGCATGGTCACTCTCCTCAACATTCTGCGACCCGGGTCGATTCGCTCGGGTCTTGTCGTTCGTGAGTCCGGGCAGAGGCACGGCGACTCACGCTGTTCGCACGTCGTCACTGCTGGTGCGGTTCCGCTATCTTACGCTCATGAAACTTAAATACCAAAGTCGTCGATCGTGACGCCCGCGCCCGCCCCTTCGGCCCCTGCGGCGCGCGCCGCGCCCCCCGCGGCCGGCACACGAATGCCGCGTGCGGCGCGGCGCCAGCAACTGATTGACGTCGCCCAGGATTCGTTTGCCCGCAAGGGCTATCAGGGCACCACCATCGAGGACATCGCCGTTGCGGCCGGCGTGACGCGACCGATCGTCTACAACTGTTTCGGCTCCAAGGACGGCATCTATCTCGCCTGCCTGTCAGCGGCGCGGCAGCAGCTCGAGCAGCGCATCCTCGAGGCGGTAGCCGGAGCCGAAGATGCGCACGGCCGTGTCGAGGCTGGCATTGATGCCTACTTCCGGTTTGTTGCTGAACAGGCCGACGCCTGGGACGTGCTGTTCGGGGGCGGCGCCGCGATTGCGGGATCGGCGGAGCGCACCGCTCGTGAGCTGAGGTTCCGGACCGTCGACCAGATCGCAAAGCTGCTCCAGCGCGAGTTGCCCGATACCCCCTCTTCCGAGCTGGATGTCCTGGCACATGCCGTTTCCGGCGCCGCCGAACAGGTCGCCAAATGGTGGCGCAGCAATCCGGCAACCCCGCGTCCGGTGGTGGTTCAGCGCGTCATGCGCCTGCTCTGGGCTGGGCTGGAAGCCCTGACCCTGCGGCAACAACCGGCGCCCTCGGGCAATCGCCCGCTTCCGACACCCGGCCGTCACCGGGCCTGACGACACTGCACCTTTCGGGGATCATCATGAAATCCACTTTTCCACCACTACTGCCTGTGGCGCTGTCGACCGTGCTGGTCGCCTGCGGCAGCGGCGCGCCGCTGAACACCGGCATGCAACCGCCGCCTTCGCAACCCGTGGCACCTCGCTGCGCCCCGACGGAAGGCCCGGCACTGGCGACGCTGAAGCACTACGAGGGCACGATGCATGCCCACAGCAGCTATTCCGATGGTGACATCCGTACGGTGCCAGCGGACTACTACCGACAGATCCGCGAGGCCGGCTACACGTTCGCCGGAGGCAGCGAGCACAGCGACACACTGGACCCGCTGGTGTTCCTCTCGCTCGGCAACGACTGCTTCACCACGCCCGACGGACTCCTGACCTGTCTCACGCCCACTGCCGATGAATTGGTCAAGTGGCGGCGCATCGCCGAACAGGCCACGGCCGCCAGCGACGCGAATTTCCTCGCGATTCGCGGCTACGAATGGACCTCGGATCGCTTCGGCCATATCAACGTCTATTTCAGCCGCAACTTCAGCAACGCCAAGACCGATCTCGGCTATCTGGTGACGATGGAGACGTTCTGGCAGTGGTTCACCCGTGACCCGGCAACACCCGGTTTGGGCGGCAGTTTGCTGGCGCCGGTGCCGCTGGGCGGCGGCAGCGATGGCCTGGCGCATTTCAACCATCCCTCCGACAAATGCCTGGCGGACGGCGATCCCGGTTGCAACTGGAATGACTACGCGCTGGTGCCGGACGCCGTACCGCGCATGTTCGGCATGGAGCTCTACAACGACGGCAATGGCGGCGACCGCTATCTGTCCGACTACATGCGCGCACTTGATGCCGGCTGGCGGCTGGCGCCCGTGGGCGCCGAAGATGAACACGAGCGCGCCTTCGGCAGTGACGACCGGCCGAAGACCGTAACCCTGGCGACCTCGCTCGACGAGGCGGGCTTCCGCGAGGCCTGGATGGCGCGGCGGACCTATGCCCTGAGCCCTGGGGAGCATTTACGCGCGACCGTCATCGCCGATGGCCAGGCGCCAATGGGCGCACAGCTGACCTGTCCGACCGCATCCGGCACCATTCCACTGCAGGTGGCCCTGCAGGAACGCGACGGTTCGCCGTTCCGCGGCACCCTGCAACTGTTCGGCCATGGGGCGGGTGAACCGCTGGCGAGCATGCCGGCCGATGCCGCCGGCGGCGCAGGCTTCGCGCTGCCGGTGGTCGCGGATGAGACCCGCTGGTACTTCGTGCGCGCCGACCGCCTTGATGGCACCTCCGCTGCCTACCTGGCGCCGGTGTGGATTCACGGCCACTGACGGCCGCTCGACTGTGACCTGGTAAACCACTGATGCGCACGCGCCTGCTTCACGCCCTTGTTGTCTGCCTCCCTGCGCTCTCTCTGGCGGCCTGCGGCAGCACCGAGCCCATTGGCGGCCCGGGGTCTGACGGCGACCCGGTTTCACCGCCGGCGTCCTTCAGCACCCGACCCTTCGTCTCCGCCCATCGGGGCGGCGCTGCCTATGCCCCGGAGAACACCTTGATGGCGTTCCGCAACGCGGCGCGCCTGGGGGTCGACGACTTTGAAGCCGACATGCTGGTCACCGCAGACGGTGTGCCCGTGCTGATGCACGACGATACGGTTGACCGCACCACCGACTGCAGCGGCGCGGTGGCGGATCTGACCTACGCCGACCTTCTGGCCTGCGATGCTGCCCACTGGTGGACACCGGGTCAGGCGACCACCTCGCCGACCGAGGGCCGCGACTATCCGCTACGGGGCGTTGGCGTGGCCATCCCCACCGCGGAGGCGCTGTTCGCGCTGGCGGCGGAATACCGGGGCGTCTATGCCCCGACCGTCACCATCGAGATCAAGATCATCCCGCGGGATGCCCTCGGCCTGCAGGCAGCGACGGCGCTGGTGCCCCTGATTCAGGACAGCGGCATCGCCGAGCGCATCATCGTGCAGTCGTTCAACCCGGCCGCCATCGACAGCGTCAAACGTCTGGACCGCTCCATTCGCACCCTGTTCCTGACCCCCTCCGCCGCCCTCGCAGGCCTGAGCTATGCCACCCTGCTCGGCCATGAGTTCGTCGCCCCCAACATCGGCTCACCCGACCTCACGGCCGGCTTTGTCGCGACCGCGCATGCCGCCGGCAAACAGGTGGTGCCCTGGACTGCAGACCGTGAAGCCGACCTGCAGACGCTCATCGATATCGGGGTGGACGGCATCATCACCAATTACCCGGGCTGCCTGATGGCGCTACAGGGACGCCTGCAAACGACCCGGCTAGCGCCAGCCGAGGCGGGGGACCTCGCACTGACGGCCTGCCGGGAGTAATGTGTGATCCAATGATGTCTTGTATCGTTTTTTACAATACTTAATCACATTTGCATGTCGCCGATGTCGATCTCCTGCTTGCGAGGGCCCCCGCCCGGGCGTAACGTGCGCCCCCCATGAAAATCATCATCCTGGGTGCCGGGCAAGTCGGGGCCACGCTGGCGGAGAATCTCGCCAGCGAGCAGAACGATGTGACCGTCATCGATACCGATTCGGGCCTGCTGGAAGACCTGCAGGAACGGCTGGACATCCGCACGGTGCAGGGGCACGCCTCCTACCCCAACGTGCTGCGACGCGCGGGCGCCGATGATGCCGACATGATTATCGCCGTCACCGAGAGTGACGAGACCAACATGCTGGCCTGCAAAGTGGCCTACACCCTGTTCCACACGCCGACCAAGATCGCGCGGGTGCGGGCGGCGGAGTACCTCCGGGAAGACCGCCTGTTCGACAGCGACGCGCTGGCGATCGACATGCATATTTCGCCGGAACAGCTGGTCACCGACTACATCCAGCGGCTGATCGAATACCCGGGAGCTTTGCAGGTGGTCGACTTTGCCGATGGCCGGGTGCGGCTGGTTGGCGTGAAGGCGTATTACGGCGGCCCGCTGGTGTCACGCCAGCTACGCGAGTTACCGGAGCACCTCCCCGACATCGACGCGCGGGTGGCGGCCATCTACCGCCGCGGCAAACCGATCATTCCCGAAGGCGACACCATCATCGAGGCGGAAGATGAAATCTTCTTCGTCGCCGCCCGCGCCCACATCCCCAAGATCATCGCCGAGCTGCGGCGCAGCGACAAACCGGTGAAACGGGTGATGCTGGCCGGCGGCGGTCGCATCGGTTTGCGCCTGGCGCGCGTGCTGGAAGACCGCATCCAGGTGAAGATCCTGGAGAAGTACAAGGACCGCGCACGCTATCTGTCCGAGGAACTGTCGAAATCCATCGTGCTGCATGGCGATGCAGCCGATGAGGGACTGCTGCGGGAGGAGAACATCGAGGACGTCGATGTCTTCTGCGCCATCACCAACGATGACGAAGCGAACATTCTCTCGGCGATGCTGGCGAAGCGTTTGGGGGCCCGCAAGTCCCTCTGTCTGATCAACCGCCCGTCCTATGTCGAGCTGGTGGAAGGCAGCGACATCGACATCGCCATCAGTCCGCAGCAGTCCACCGTCAGCGCCCTGCTGGCGCGGGTCCGCCGCGGTGACGTGGTCAAGGTGCACAGCCTGCGCCGTGGGGCTGCCGAGGCGATCGAGGCCGTGGCCCATGGCGATCCGTCGAACTCCCGCGTGGTGGGCAAGACGCTGGCAGAAATCAAACTGCCACCGGGCACCACCATCGGCGCCATCGTGCGTGATGATGAGGTCATCATCGTCCACCATGACACGGTCATCGAGGCAGAGGATCATGTGATTCTGTTCCTCGTCAACCGCAAGCATGTCAAGGATGTCGAGAAGCTGTTCCAGGTCGGTCTGACCTTCTTCTGACCGTGCCGCTGGTCGACGCCAAGCGCCACCGCATCCATCGCTTCGCTGCGGTGCAGCGCGTGATTGGCGTGCTGCTGATGATCTTTTCGGTGACGATGCTGCCGCCAATCGTTGTCAGCCACCTGTACGACAACGCCGTTGAACACGCGTTTCTCACCGCGATGCTGGTCACCCTGAGTTCCGGCGCCCTGCTGTGGTGGCCGGTGCGGCGCGGGCAGTCGGAACTGAAGATTCGCGACGGGTTCCTGGTGGTGGTGCTGTTCTGGGTGGTGCTGGGGCTCTACGGGGCAATCCCGTTCTACATCGCCCCACGGCCCGAGGTCACCATCGCACAGGCAGTATTCGAATCGATCTCCGGGCTGACCACCACCGGCGCGACGGTGCTGGTCGGCATCGAACATCTGCCCGAAGGTATCCGCTACTACCGGCAGCAACTGCAGTGGTTGGGTGGCATGGGCATCGTGGTGCTGGCGGTCGCGATCCTGCCGATGCTGGGGATCGGCGGCATGCAGCTCTACAAGGCGGAGGCACCGGGGCCGGTCAAGGACAACAAGCTGACGCCGCGCATCGTCGAGACCGCGCGCGCGCTGTGGACCATTTACTTCGGCCTGACCGTACTCTGCGCCGCGGCCTACCACTGGGCCGGGATGAACTGGTTCGATGCCATCGGCCACAGCTTTTCGACGGTGGCGATCGGCGGCTTCTCCACCTATGACAACAGCATGGGGCATTTCGACAGCCGGATGATCGAGGGGATCGCGATCATCTTCATGATTCTGGCGGCTGCGAATTTCTCGCTGCATTTCGCCGCCTGGCGCGCACGCTCCTTCGCCATCTATCGCATGGACCCGGAGTTCCGCGCCTTTGTGCTGATCCTTGCCGGGCTCTCACTGATCGCCGCACTGGTGCTGTTCGGCAGCCGCCATATGGACCTCGGCGACAGCTTCATCACCGGCTTGTTTCATGTGGTGTCGTACGGCACCACGTCCGGTTTCACCACCACCGACATCAGCACCTGGCCCTCGTTCCTGCCGGCCATGTTGTTACTGGCCAGCTTCATCGGCGGCTGCGCCCACTCCACGGCCGGCGGGATGAAAGTGGTGCGCGTCATGCTGGTGTTCAAGCAGGGCATCCGTGAGGTAGTGCGGCTGATCCACCCGAGTGCGGAGATTCCGGTCAAACTCGGCAACAAGACGGTCTCCCGCGATATCGTGCAGGCGGTCTGGGGCTTCACCTCGATCTACATGGGCTTCTTCGTGTTACTGCTGATCGCCATGCTGGCCACCGGGCTGGACCTGGTGACGGCCTTCGCTGCCGTGGCGGCCTGCATCAACAACCTCGGCCCGGGGCTTGGAGAGGTGGCTTCAAATTTCGCCGGAATGAATGACACGGCATTGTGGATCGGCACCTACGCCATGCTGCTCGGCCGACTGGAGCTGTTCCCACTGCTGGTGCTGATGACGCCCTACTTCTGGCGACGCTGAGTGGATCACCGCTACGCCCCGGTGCAACGCATCATCGGCCTGCTACTGATGGGCTTCTCGCTGACCCATCTCGGACCACTGGCCGTCAGCCTGGCGCTCTCCGACGGTGTCGCCTACGCCTATCTCGATGCCCTGTGGATCACCCTGACCACTGGCGCCCTGCTCTGGTGGACCAGCCGCCATACCCGCCGTGAACTGAAGGTACGCGACGGCTTTCTGGTGACCGTACTGCTGTGGGCGGTGATGTCCCTGTTCGGCGCGGTCCCGTTGTACGTCGCGCATGCTGGCTGGAACAGTTTTATCGACGCCCTGTTCGAGTCCACCTCCGGCCTTACCACGACCGGCACCACGGTCATCGCCAGCGGCCTCGATCTACTGCCACCGTCGATCAACTACTACCGGGTGCAACTGCATTGGCTCGGGGGGATGGGCATTATCGTACTCGCCGTTGCGGTAATGCCGATGCTGGGTGTGGGGGGCATGCAGCTCTATCGGGCGGAAACCCCGGGGCCGGTGAAGACCGACAAGCTCACACCGCGCATCGCCGAGACGGCGCGCATCCTCTGGACCGTGTATCTGGCGCTGACACTGGCGGCGGCGGCGGCCTACCGCCTGTCGGGGATGTCGAGTTTCGATGCCATTTGTCATGCGATGTCGACCATCGCCACAGGTGGCTTCTCGACCCACGACGCCAGCATTGGCCACTACCAGAGCCCGCTGCTGGAGTGGGTGGTGATGGTGTTCATGCTGCTGGGCACCGTCAACTTTGCGGTCCACTTCACTGTCTGGCGCGATCGCAATCCGGTGCGCTACCTGCGCGATGCCGAGGTCCGGACCTGTTTGCTGATCATCGCCGCCTTCGCGCTGGCGGTCTGTCTGCCATTGATCGCCAGTGGGCTCTATGCCGATACCGGAACCGCCATCCGCAAGGGCCTGTTCCATGTGATCTCCTATGGCACCACCTCGGGATTCGCCACCGCCGATCCGACCCACTGGCCAGCCTATCTGCCCGTGGCACTGATGCTCAGCGGCTTCGTGATTGGCTGTGCCGGCTCCACCTCGGGCGGGGTGAAGGTGATGCGGGTTCTGTTGTTCGCCAAGCAGGCGGCCCGCGAGCTGCGCCGCCTGGTGCACCCGCGCAGCCCTTCACCGATCACCGTCGACGGTCGCCGCATTCCGGATGAGGTGGTGTACGCCGTGGGCGGGTTCTTTTCGGTCTACATCGCCTGCACGCTGGTACTGACCTGCATGATCATCGCCACCGGACTGGACCCGCTGACCGCCTTTTCCGCGGTTGCCGCCACGCTCAACAACATGGGGCCTGGTCTCGGCGAGGTGAATGCTGC
This sequence comes from Flagellatimonas centrodinii, assembly GCF_016918765.2. Classification (GTDB taxonomy): domain Bacteria; phylum Pseudomonadota; class Gammaproteobacteria; order Nevskiales; family Nevskiaceae; genus Polycyclovorans; species Polycyclovorans centrodinii. The sequence goes on along the minus strand of NZ_CP092104.1, from coordinate 1,669,201 downwards.
CATGCACACCGTGAGTCCGACGGGCAAGGGCATCCTCATCGCAGCGATGCTGCTGGGGCGACTCGAGATCTTCTCGGTGCTGGTCTTGTTCACCCCGATGTTCTGGCGCCGCTGACGACAGGTCACTGCCGAAGTGGACTTCAGGCGGCGCTCGAAATAGGCTTGCGGGTCCTTCCGGTCCCCACCCGCATTCATGTCCGTCTTCACCAAAGTCTCCCATGGCGAGCTCAAGCGTTTTCTCGCCCGCTATCCGGTGGGTCGGCTGTTGAACTTTCAGGGCATCGGCGAAGGCGTGGAGAACACCAACTATTTCGTCGACACCACAGACGGCCGTTGGGTATTGACCCTGTTCGAACGGCTGAACTACGACGACCTCCCGTTTTTCCTCGGCCTGATGGAGCATCTGGCCTCGCAGGGCTTCCCCGGTGCCATGCCGGCCCGCACGCTCGAGGGCGACACGCTGACGTCTCTCAATGACCGCCCGGCGGCCCTGGTGCGGCGCCTGCCCGGTGGCGGTGTCCTGTTCCCCACCCTGGAACAATGCCGGGCGGTGGGGCAGGCACTCGGCGACCTGCACGTCATCGGCCAGTCATACGCAGGGCGCTGCGCCAACAGCCGGGGGCCGGACTGGCGGCGCGAGACGGCGGAGGCAGTGCTGCCGAAGGCCCATGCTACGGCACAAGCATTGATCGCTTCGGAGCTGGAAGCGCAGGCCCACCTCGATCTGGCGGCGCTGCCACAAGGCGTGATTCATGCCGACCTGTTCCGCGACAACGCGCTGTTCGTCGATGACCGGCTGACCGGCATCATCGATTTCTACTATGCCTGCAACGACGCGCTGCTCTACGACCTTGCAATCACGGTCAACGACTGGTGTTTCGATCCCGACGGTCGCCCCGATGCGGCACGGTGGCAGGCGCTGGTGTCGGCGTACTGCAGCCGTCGCCAGCTCACCCGCGCCGAGCGCGATGCCTGGCAGCTGACGCTGCGCGCCGCCGCCTTCCGCTTCTATCTGTCGCGCCTCTTCGACTGGCTGTTTCCGCGCGAGGGAGACGTGGTCCACATCAAGGACCCCGAGGCCTACCGGCTGATCCTCGATCACCATCGCCAACAGGTGCCGCCGGCACCATGAGCCGCCTGCTCGACGCCATCGAAGCGCTCAATGACGCCCTGTTCCGGCTGGCCGGACTGTGCACCCTGTTACTGACAGCAGTGGTGTTCACCGTGGTGGTGCTGCGCTATGCCGTCGGCATCGGCAGCACTGCCCTGCAGGAGAGTGGGTTATACCTGCACGCACTGATCTTCATGCTGGCCGCCGCCGCCGGGCTGCGCCGCGGGGAACACGTGCGGGTCGATATTCTGTACGGCCGCTTCAGTCCGCGCGGCCAGGCCACCGCCGATCTGCTGGGAACGGTGCTGTTCCTGATTCCCTTCGCCGGCTTCCTGCTGCTGACCTCGTGGGCCTATGTTGCCCGCGCATGGGCGATCCAGGAGCGCTCGATGGATCCTGGCGGCCTGCCGCTGGTGTGGCTGCTCAAAACCCTGATCCTGGTGATGGCGGTCCAACTGATTCTGCAGGCTGCGGTCGAGGTCCGCCATGCCCTGCACCGCCGTCGGCAAGACAGCCCATGAGTGCCCTGGCCATCGTCATGTTCCTGACGGTCTGCGGCCTGCTGCTGGTCGGCTACCCGGTCGCGTTCACCCTCGGCGGCACTGCCCTCGCCTTCGGTCTGTTGGGGATCGCACTGGGCGCATTCGGGCTGCCGGAGCTGCTGGACCTGCCGAGCCGGCTGTTCGGGGTGATGACCAACGAAACCTTGATGGCGGTGCCGCTGTTCGTGTTCATGGGCGTGGTACTGGAACGCGCACGTATCGCCGAAGACCTGCTGGAATCGATGGCGTCCCTGCTCGGGCGGCTGCGCGGCGGCCTGCTGGTGGCGGTCGTTCTGGTGGGCATGCTGATGGCAGCGAGCACCGGTATCGTCGGCGCCACGGTGGTCACCCTGGGCCTGCTGAGCCTGCCGACCCTGCTGCGGCGCGGCTACGAACCCAGCCTGGCCACCGGCACGCTGGCCGCCAGCGGCACCCTGGGACAGATCATTCCCCCGTCCATCATTCTGGTGCTGCTGGGTGACGTGCTGTCTTCGGCGTATCAGCAGGCGCAGTTGGCACAGGGGTTGTTCTCGACGGAGACCGTGTCGGTTGGCGATCTCTTCATCGGCAGTCTGGTTCCCGGCCTGCTGCTGGTGCTCGCCTATATCGGCTATATCGTCGTGGTGGCCTGGCGACAGCCGCACCGCGCGCCCCCGGTAACCGACCTGCCCCCACTATCGCTCCGCAGACTGGTGGTGGGCCTGTCCGCACCCCTGATATTGATCGTGGCCGTGCTCGGTTCGATCATCGGCGGCATTGCGACTCCGACCGAGGCGGCCGCCGTGGGCGGCATGGGTGCGATTGTGCTGGCGCTGCTGCGCGGCGCACTGTCGACCGCGCTGCTGCGCGACAGTGGCGAACGGACCGCGGGAATCACCACCATGGTGTTCATGATCTTCATCGGCGCATCGGCCTTTTCCATGGTCTTCAATGCCTACGGTGGCGATACCCTGGTGCACGGTCTGTTGCATGACCTGCCAGGCGGGGCCTTCGGCGCCGTGCTGGTGGTGATGGTGCTGATGTTTCTGCTCGGCTTCATCATCGACTTCATCGAGATCACGTTCGTGGTGGTGCCGATCGTGGCGCCGGCGCTGTTGATGCTCGGGGTCGACCCGGTGTGGCTGGGGGTGATGATGGCGCTGAACCTGCAAACCAGTTTTCTGACCCCGCCCTTCGGCTTCGCGTTGTTCTACCTGCGGGGCGTCACCCCGGAGTCGGTACCCACCACCGCAATCTACCGCGGCGTGGTGCCGTTCATCGCCATTCAACTGGCCCTGCTGGCCCTGCTGGCGGCATTTCCGTCACTGGTCACCGGCCTGGGTCACTGGCTGGGGCGCATGTAACTGCCGGTCACATGGACCGTCTCGCGACCGAGATGGTCGCGCACCGCGACGTCCAGCACCAATAGCCGACGCCCCAGCTTCAGTAACCGTGCTTCGGCCACGACATCCCCGGCCGGAGTCATCGACAGGAAGTGCAGGTTCATGTCGGTGGTCACCGCCATCAGCTCCGGACCGACATGCGCCAACACGCAGGCGTACATCGCGGTGTCGGCCGCGGCCATCAGGGTCGGCCCCGAAATCACGCCGCCCGGCCGCAGCATGCGTGCATGGAACGGCAGCCGGATACGGGCCTCACCCGGCCCCACTGCCTCGACGACAACAGAGGCGGCAGCTGGCAGCCCGTCGCGAATCAGCTGTTGGACGGCGACAGCGTCGAGGATGCATTCCATAAATCGTAGGCTCCCGTCACGAGCAGGTAGAGAGACAACAGCACCAGTAACCCGCGCGCCATCCGGGCGAACCGGTCTTCATCGAGGCGCTGGTTGTACCACTTGCCGAGCACCGTGCCGGCAATGACGGCCAGGCACAGCGCCGCCAGCAGCAGGGGCCGGCTGAAGATGCTGAAGCCGACCAGGCCGAAGGCGATGACCCGCAGACCATGGCCCAACACCTGGGTGAGGGCGAGTGTGCCGATCACGGTTTCCTTGCGCCACTCCGGCCGCAGGAACAGGCGCCCGACGAACAGCCCGGTCGCTCCGACAAACAGGCCAATGGACCCGTTGAGGGCCCCCGCCAGCGCAAACGAGCGCCGTGCGCCCAGCGGCAATGCTGCCGCCCCCGGCCGCAGGGAGGCGAGGATCAATCCAGCCAGGATCAGTTGGATCAGCGCAGGCTCGACCATCGCCACCCACGGTGCCACCAGCAGGGTGACCGGCACAGCCGTCAGCAGAAACCAGCCGGTGGCCCGCCATTCGACGTGGCGGGCATAGGCCACGGTGCGCGCACTGTTGGAGACCAGCTGGACCGCCGCGAACAAGGGGACCGCTTCGATGGGCGCCAGACCGAAGGCGAAGAACAGGGCGATCAGGATCGTGCCACCGCCCATGCCGGCGACCCCGGAAAGGGCGGCGGTCGCGAACCCACTGAACACCAGCAGCACATCGACGAGGGTCAAATCACCCCCAGCAGATGTGCGGCCAACAACACCCCGGCGAGCGCCACCACCAGGTTGACCCCGGCTGCCACCGATACCCAGTAGCCACGCGGGAACTCGGCGGGCTGCAGCTCTCGCAATACGCGCCGATACTGCAGCACCGACAGCAGGCTAACCCCGACGCCGAGCAGGACGAAGCCGACACCAATGCCGGCGGCAACATTGATGGCGGTGGCGACGTCAGGCCGCAACAGGCGTTCGATCAGGCCGAATCGTTCGACCACGAAACCGAATGCCATCAGCGCCACCGACGTGCGGGTCCATGCCATCAGCGTGCGTTCGGCGGCGAACAGTACGCGCGGATCCTTCAGGTCAGACATGGGGCGCCCCCCGCCTGGCTGAGGGCGCCGAACATTCGCGGGTGCGCAGAATGAGGCCGGCGTGGCTCACAGCACCAGCACCGTTGCCAGCAGCAGCATCAACCCCATGCCCGCTATGTCGGTTCCGGTGGTCAGAAAAATGCTGGAGGCGGTTGCCGGGTCCGCACCGAAGCGCCGCAGGGTCAGCGGCACCATCACGCCGAAGGCGCCCGAAAGCGCGCAGGCGCCGGTCATCGCGATGAGGATCACCGCGGCCAGCGCGAGGCGCTGGTCCGGGGTGTCGCCGGCGAACCACCACATGGCGGCAGCGGCGATCAGGCCGGTCAGCAGACCGTTGAGCGCCCCCATCATGACTTCCTTGCGCAGCAAGGACCTCACAGGCAGCGTTTCCAGTTCTCCGAGCGTAAGGCCACGTAGCGTGATCGCGAGCGTCTGGCAGCCGTTGTTGCCGCTTTGGCCAGCCAGCACTGGGAGAAATGCAGCCAGCGCGACGATACGGGTGATGGTGTCCTCGAACGCTCCCACCACCATCGCCGCCAGGAAAGCGGTGAGCAGGTTGACCTGCAGCCACGGGTGACGCATTCGGAAGGACTGCCAAAACGGAGTCGACAGCCGCTCTTCCTTGTCGAGGCCGACCATGGTGCCGCTCTGCGCGGATATCTCGATGGCCTGCCGCTCGAATAGTTGCCATCCGCGAACCAGGCCGAGCAGATAACCGTCTTCGTCGACCACCGGATACACGGGATAGTGGCGATTGACGGCCGCACGTATCGCCTCACCGATTTCGGTGTCGGGGGCGAATGCGAAGGGCTCGTGCAACATCACTTCGGACAGACGCTGCCCGGGCCGGGCCAGCAAGAGGTCTCGCATGACCACCATGCCCAGCAGTCGCTGGTCGGCGGAGGCAACGTAGAGATAAGTGATGCGCGAGACCTCCTCACTGCGGGCAAGCCAGTCGACCGCCCCGGCGACGGTGGTATCGGCGGGCAACACCCCGACCATCGGCTCCATCAGTTCGCGCACGGTGCTGGCAGTCGTGAACGCCGGCTCCTCATCCGCCATGCCTGGCAAATGGGCGGCGATGCCAGCGGCGAAATCCTGAGGCAGCTGCCGGAGGGCCGCCTCGATTCGCTGCGGGGTCTCACGCGCCAGCAGTGCGGCGGCATCCACCGGCACGCGCGACCGCAGTTCGCGCAACAGGGCGGAGAGGTCTTCCGGATCGATCGCGTGCATGGTCAGGCTCTTGGCAGGAGTCGCCACGATTATGCGGGATTGACAGCCGCCAGCGAGACGACATACTCATCAGTATGTTCACTGCACGCCTCTCATGACGGCCCCTCGGCGATCGGCCGACCATACCCGCACGCTGCTGCTGGATGCCGCGTTCGAGGATCTGCATCGTCTGGGATACCGCGCCATGCGGCTCGACACCCTGTTGGACCGGCTTGGCCTGACCAAGGGCGCCCTCTACCACCACTTCCGCAACAAGGCCGACCTCGGGCTCGCCGTGATCGAGGAGCGACTGCGCCCCTGGATCGAACAGACCTGGCGACCGGTGATCGGCGCGCCGGACGTGGTCAGTGCCGCGATCGAGCTGTGCCGTACATTGACCGCGGAGCGCTGCGACCAGGTAGTGGGGGCGGGCTGCCCACTGGCCAACCTGTTGCATGAACTTCAGGACGAACCGGCCGAGTTTCTGGCGCGGGTGCAAACCCTGATCGACGATTGGCATGACGGTATCGTTGAAGGCCTGCGTCAAGGCCAGGGCAGCGGCACCGTCAGGGCCGACGTGGTGCCCGAGGACGCAGCGGCATTCATCCTCAGTGCCATCGAGGGCAGTGGTGGGCTTGCGCATGGCGCGCGCGGTCCCGTTTTCCTGCAGGCAGCGATGCGCGGCCTGATCGACTACCTACAAACCCTACGACCCCACCGGAGTTCATGATGAATCACCGTTTTTTCTTCGCCGCGGTCGCGCTGGCAGGCGCGATGGCCGCACATGCCCAGAGTGCCGAGGACAAGGGCCTCGCCATCGCCCAGGAGGCTGAGCAACGAGGCGAGGGCTACGGCGACAGCCAGGCCACGATGACCATGGTATTGCGCAACCGCAACGGTGACGAGGCGATCCGCAGCCTGCGCAGCCAGACGCTGGAAGTTGCGGATGATGGCGACAAGTCACTGATCGTGTTCGATGAACCGCGCGACGTTGCCGGTACCGCATTGCTCACGCACGCCCATAGCGACAGTGACGACGATCGCTGGCTGTATCTGCCCGCGTTGCGGCGGGTGAAGCGTATTGCCAGCTCCGGTCAGACCGGTGCCTTCATGGGCAGCGAGTTCGCCTACGAGGATCTGGGCTCCCAGGAGATCGAGAAGTACCGGTTCAAATGGCTTCGGGACGAGACCGTTGACGGCGTGGACATGCACGTGCTCGAGCGTATTCCGAAGGATGAGAACTCGGGATACTCTCGACAGGTGGTTTGGATGGACCAGGCTGAACTGCGACTGCAGAAGGTGGTCTTCTACGACCGCAAGGGGGAACATCTGAAGACCCTTACCGCCACCGGCTATGCGCAGTTCCTCGACCGTTACTGGCGCCCGCTTCGGCTGGACATGGTCAATCACGTCACCGGCAAGTCGACCACGCTCACCTTCGAAGACTACGTCTTCGACAATGGATTTCTGGATCGTGACTTCGACGAGAACAGCCTCGCCAATGTCCGCTGACCGGGCGGACACGCCGCTGCCGGCGAAGTCGGCTGCCGCCTCGGCCGTGCGCGAACAGGTCTATATGGTGTTTCCCAATGATCTGAATGCCAACGACACGGTTTTTGGCGGTCAGATCATGGCGCTGATGGACCGCTACTGCGCGGTGGTGGCAGACCGTCATGCCGGCGGGGTGTGTGTCACGGTGGGCGTGGACGCGGTTCACTTCATCGCACCTGCTCGCCGGGGTGACGTCCTCATTTTCAACGCCACGGTCAATCGTGCCTGGGGCACCTCGATGGAGATCGGGTGCAAAGTGGAAGCCGTTGATGGCTGCGGCCTGCACCGGCGCGACATCCTGTCCGCATATCTCACTTTCGTTGCCATGGACGCATCAGGCCAGCCCCGTGCCGTGCCGCCTCTGGTCCCGGGCGACGACATCGAACAACGTCGCTACGAGGAGGCTCAACTTCGGCGGGAGATGCGTCTGCAACATGCCCGGGATCTCAAACGCCTACGCAGTGTCGACTGACAGGCCTGCGGGTCAGGGCAAGCTGGAAAATCGCTGTGTCGCGCTCAACAGCGCTGCCAAGGTTCCCGGCTCGCTGGCGGCATGCCCGGCATCGGCGATGATGTGAAACTCGGCCTGCGGCCAGGCTTGGTGCAGTTCCCAGGCTGATCGCATCGGACACACCACGTCGTATCGCCCCTGCACGATGACGCCGGGAATCGCGTGCAAGCGATAAGCATTGGCGAGCAACTGGTCGTCCCGCTCAAAGAATCCGGCGTGCTGGAAGTAGTGGCACTCGATCCGTGCGAAGGCTTCGGCGAAGCGGTCTTCGCCGAAGCGCCGGGTGGCCGCAGCCGATGGGATCAACTTGCTGGTCGCGCCTTCCCACAGGCTCCACACACGTGCCGCGGCGCGGCGAACGGCGACGTCAGCACTGGTCAGCCGCCGGTAATAGGCCGCAACCATGTCGTGCCGTTCCTCGACAGGAATGTGCTGCAGGTATGCCTGCCAAGCATCGGGATACAGCCAACTGGCGCCGGACTGGTAGAACCACTCGATCTCGGCGCGCCGCAGCAGGAATATCCCGCGAAGAATCAGCCCGATGACGCGGTCGCCATGTGCTTGTGCATAGGTCAGCGCCAGGGTCGACCCCCAGGACCCGCCGAACACCACCCACCGCTCGATCGAGAGGTGTTGGCGGATGCGCTCCATGTCGGCCACCAGGTCCCAGGTGGTGTTCTCCCGCAGTTCGGCGTGTGGGGTCGACCGCCCGCAGCCGCGCTGGTCGAACAACACGATGCGATAGCGCCGGGGGTCGAAGAACTGCCGATACCACGGCTCACAGCCACCACCAGGGCCGCCGTGCACGAAGATCACCGGTTGCCCATCTGGATTGCCCGACTCCTCCACGTACAGGGTGTGCAACGGCGAAACCGGCAGCTGATACGTCGCATGAGCTTCAATCGGTGGAAACAGCTGAGGCAGAGCACTGGGCATGCGGTGGGACTCGATTCCGGTGGCGGTCGACGGCACGGCTGGTACTCCATACCGGCTTTAATGAACATGGTACTTGGGGCGCGGCAGTGGTGCTGCCGAGAATTCCGTTGCGCTGCGGCCGGTGGGTTCCTTAGTATCGCCGCTTACGGAAACGTCCCCCCTCAGGAAGGAGCCTATGACGATGCATCGCTGGAGACGCTACTTTTGCACTGGGGTGACCTTCGGGCTGTTGACGATCACCTCTCCGTCAATAGCCCAGGACGACTTTCCCCGCTATCCCTCCCTGGAACCGGCCGTCGCCTTCTGGACTGACGTTTTCGGCCGCTACGCCGTTCACGACAGCATCATTCATCCCGCGGCCTTCCCGCAGGTGGTGCTCGAGGTTCTGCACTTTTCCGAGGGGGTCCCCGTGCAGGTGCGACGCGCCCGCGAGGAGGCGGCGAAAAAGCGGCTGCGCGAGAGCCTGCTCAGGCTATCGCGCTTCGACGGCGCACCCGACGCCCTGAAGCCTTCAGATCGAGCGCTTTACGACCGCTTCAATGGCATCTCGTCGGCTGATCGCTTCCGCATCGCGGCAGACTCGCTGCGTGCCCAACGCGGGATCAAGGAGCGCACACGTGCGGCTCTCACGACCGCTGGCCAGTACCTCCCCGCCATGGAGACCACCTTTTCCCGATACTCGCTGCCCCTTAAATTGACCCGATTGCCGCTGCTGGAATCGAGCTTCGACGTCAGCGCGTATTCAAAGGTGGGCGCCGCCGGGCTGTGGCAGTTCATGCCAGCCTCCGCGAGGATCTACATGCGTCTCGACGAGGTTGTGGATGACCGCCGCGATCCGTGGACATCCACCGACGGCGCCGCCCGCCACCTTCGCGATGACTATGCCTTGTTGGGCAATTGGCCCCTGGCGCTCACGGCCTACAACCACGGCCGCAATGGGATAGCCCGCGGCCTCGAGCGGGTCGGCGGCTCGACGCTGATCGACCTGATCGAGCGCTATGACAACCGCCGCTTCGGCTTCGCCTCAAAAAACTTTTACGCGGAATTTCTGGCGGTAACCGATATTGAACGAAACCGGGAGCAGTTCTTCCCCGGGCTGGAGGTCGCCACACCCGTGCGCTTCGATGAAGTCCAGGTCGATGCTTTTGTTCCGTTTTCGGCACTCGCAACCGCCAGTGGGACCGACGAGGCCACCTTGCGTCGCCTCAACCCGGCGTACAGCGAAGCGGTCTATCGGGGAAAACTGTGGGTGCCCAACGGTCATCGCATCCGCATCCCCAGCGGACAGTCCGAGCGCTTTCACGCACGCTACGTCTCGCTGCCCGCTGCACACCGTGCCGATCGTCAGCGGGAGTACTATCGTCACCACCGTATCCGCAAAGGTGAGGCCCTGGGAACGATCGCACGGCGATACGGCGTCGATCTCCGGACGCTCCAGAGCGTCAATGGCATTGCCGATGCCAGCCGCATTCGCGCTGGCCAGACCCTCAAGATTCCACCGCGAGACAGCGTCTCAGCATCGTTGCGCAAAGTGCAGCTTCGGGTGCACACCGTGCGCTCCGGCCAGACGCTGTCGGCGATTGCGCGTCGCTATGACGTTTCGGTGCGAGAACTGGCGCGACACAACCGCCTTGATGACAAACATCTGATCCGTCCCGGCCAGCGACTGAAAATCCCAGGCTGACCGGACCCCGATCGTCATAGCCAATAGGCCACGACAAAGACCGCCAGCATCGTGACCGAGACCGCCAGCTTGGCGATGGTGCCCAACAACAGGCCGATCCATGTCGCCATTCCGACTTCGGCTGCCTGACCGAGCCCTCTTTTGGCCATCAGCTCACCCAGTACTGCACCGACAAACGGGCCGATGACCAAGCCCGGGATCCCGAAAAACAGGCCCACGACTGACCCCAGAAGCGCACCCCAGACGGCGCGTGGACTGGCGCCGACCCGCTTGGCGCCAACCGCACTCGCGGCAATGTCGATCAGGATGGACAATAGCGTCAGGGTCGCCAGAAGACTGAGCGTCCAGATTCCGATCCGCGCGTAGTCGTCGATCCAGGCCGCCAGCCAGATCCCGATGAATATCATCGGAACTCCCGGCAGCGCCGGAAGAACGGCGCCCGCAAGGCCGACCACGATCAAGACTGCGACCAGCAGCCACAACACGATGGTCATCAACACGGTCTGTTCCTGCGAAAATGAGGGCTGTGAGTGTATCCGCGTCCAATCAGGGGCGGCCCATTATCAGGAATGGCTGACAGCCAGGTTGCAGAATGGCCGATGGGCGGCCGGCCTTCACAACGTCAATATGATGGCCGTTGATGCAGGAAAAGTGCACTCATGACCCTCGCGACCGTAACTTCTGACATTCATCCCATCGTTCCGGCGACGGCGCGCGGCGCCGCGACGAGGCGACGCCTGCTGCAGGCGGCCGAGACCGAGTTTGGCGAGCGCGGATTCCACGCCGCATCCGTCAGTTCGGTCACAAGTCGGGCCGGTGTCGGCCAGGGTACCTTCTATCTCTACTTTCACAGCAAGGAAGAGATCTTCATCACCCTCGTCCGCGATATCGGACGCGCCCTGCGCAAGGCCATGTCGGAGGCCCGCGCCAATGAATTTGACGCACTCGAGGGTGAACGCGCCGCGTTGGTCGCATTCTTTGCCTATACCAAGCGCCATCCAGGGCTATACCGCATCGTGCAGGAGTGCCAGTTCGTCGACGACGACGAGTTCCGCCGGTACTACCTCGCCCTCGCACGCGACTACCAGCTCGGAATCGAGGCCGGTAGTGCCCGTGGCACGCTGTCACCCGGCAATGCATCGGTGCGGGCCTGGATGATGATCGGCATCGGCCACTTCGTCGGGCTCAAGCATTGCCTCTGGGACGGCGCCGTGCCGTCTGCGGACACAATTGACTGCGTCATGGAGTTCATTGAGCGCGGTCTGCGAGCCGAGACGCCATATCCCTACTGAAACGGCGTTAAGTCGTTTCACTTTGAAGTGTTCGGGGTGGGCGCGGTCGTAACCCAACTGCGCGCGAAGGGCAGGCACCCGAAGCCGGGTTCTTGTCGAGCCAGGAGGCGAGCCTAGAACAGCCCTGTTCCCATCTGCTCAACGGCCCCAACAAAAAACCCCCGATCATTTCTGATCGGGGGTTGGGTATAAAGCCTGGCAGTGTCCTACTCTCACATGGGCAAGCCACACTACCATCGGCGCTAAGTCGTTTCACTTCTGTGTTCGGGATGGGAACAGGTGGTTCCAACTCGCTAAGGCCGCCAGGCAAATCGTTTGGTGGTCTGCCTTTGGGGCAGATCACCGAATTTGGTTTGTTGTTCGAACACTGCTGATTCAATGCTGATGTGCATTGACGTCGAAGTCGTTGTAGCGGGATGGAGTTATCCATCACCGGAATGCTTGAGCGTTATATGGCCAAGCCTCACGAGCAATTAGTACACGTTAGCTCCATGCATTACTGCACTTCCACACCGTGCCTATCAACCTCGTCGTCTACAAGGGCTCTTCAGGGGTCTTAAAGACCCGCGAGATCTCATCTTGAGGTGGGCTTCCCGCTTAGATGCTTTCAGCGGTTATCCCGTCCACACATAGCTACCCAGCGATGCCACTGGCGTGACAACTGGAACACCAGAGGTGTGTTCAACCCGGTCCTCTCGTACTAAGGTCAACGCCTCTCAAATCTCGAACGCCCACGGCAGATAGGGACCGAACTGTCTCACGACGTTCTGAACCCAGCTCGCGTACCTCTTTAACCGGCGAACAGCCGGACCCTTGGGACCTGCTACAGCCCCAGGATGAGATGAGCCGACATCGAGGTGCCAAACACTGCCGTCGATATGGACTCTTGGGCAGTATCAGCCTGTTATCCCCGGAGTACCTTTTATCCGTTGAGCGATGGCCCTTCCATACAGAACCACCGGATCACTTAGACCTACTTTCGTACCTGCTCGACGTGTCTGTCTCGCAGTCAAGCAACCTTATGCCTATGCACTCAAAAGCGCGATTTCCGACCGCGCTGAGGTTACCTTCGCACTCCTCCGTTACTCTTTGGGAGGAGACCGCCCCAGTCAAACTACCCGCCATGCAATGTCCCTGACCCGGATAACGGGCCTAGGTTAGAACTTCAAGTTTATCAGGGTGGTATTTCAAGGTTGCCTCCACCTGAGCTAGCGCCCAGGTTTCAAAGGCTCCCACCTATCCTACACAAACAAACTCAAAATCCAGTGCAAAGTTGTAGTAAAGGTTCACGGGGTCTTTCCGTCTTGCCGCGGGAACACTGCATCGTCACAGCGATTTCAATTTCACTGAGCCTCGGATGGAGACAGTGGGGCTATCGTTACGCCATTCGTGCAGGTCGGAACTTACCCGACAAGGAATTTCGCTACCTTAGGACCGTTATAGTTACGGCCGCCGTTTACTGGGGCTTCGATCAAGAGCTTCGCCTTACGGCTGACCCCATCAATTAACCTTCCAGCACCGGGCAGGCGTCAGACCCTATACGTCCACTTTCGTGTTTGCAGAGTCCTGTGTTTTTGATAAACAGTCGCAACCCCCTCTTCACTGCGACCCTCTTCGGCTGTTACACCTAATGAGGGCGTGCCTTCTCCCGAAGTTACGGCACCAATTTGCCGAGTTCCTTCATCCGAGTTGTCTCAAACGCCTTAGGATACTCTCCTCGCCCACCTGTGTCGGTTTGGGGTACGGATCGCGATGACCTGAAGCTTAGAGGTTTTTCTTGGAAGCAGAGTATCTGGTACTTCGGCTCAATTGAGCCTCGACATCACGCCTCAGCATTGATCTCCCGGATTTGCCTAAGAGACCTGCCTAAACGCTTGAACTTCCATCCAACAGGAAGCCACCATAACTTTCTCCGTCACCCCATCGCAGTCACCACAAGTACAGGAATATTAACCTGTTTTCCATCGACTACGCCTCTCGGCCTCGCCTTAGGATCCGACTCACCCAGCGCCGAATATCGTTGCGCTGGAACCCTTGGGCTTACGGCGGAACGGTTTTTCACCGTTCTTGTCGTTACTCATGTCAGCATTCGCACTTCTGATACCTCCAGCAACCCTTACGAGTCACCTTCACAGGCTTACAGAACGCTCCTCTACCACGCACACCTAAGTGTGCATCCGCAGCTTCGGTACTCAGCTTGAGCCCCGTTACATCTTCCGCGCGGGCCGACTCGACCAGTGAGCTATTACGCTTTCTTTAAATGATGGCTGCTTCTAAGCCAACATCCTGGCTGTCTATGACTTCCCACATCGTTTCCCACTTAGCTGAGATTTGGGGACCTTAGCTGGCGGTCAGGGCTGTTTCCCTTTTCACGATGGAATTTAGCTCCCACCGTGTGTCTCCCGTGCTCATACTTCCGGGTATTCGGAGTTTGCAACAGCTGGGTAGGAACTTGTGCTCCCCCCAAACCGTAACAGTGCTCTACCCCCCGGAGTCATACACGAGGCGCTACCTAAATAGCTTTCGAGGAGAACCAGCTATCACCCGCCTTGATTAGCCTTTCACTCCTATCCACAGCTCATCTCCGACTTTTTCAACAGGCGTGAGTTCGGGCCTCCATTGTGTGTTACCACAACTTCACCCTGGCCATGGATAGATCGACGGGTTTCGGGTCTACTGCCTGCAACTAAGCGCCCTATTAAGACTCGGTTTCCCTGCGGCTCCCCTAAACGGTTAGCCTTGCTACAGACAAGTAAGTCGCTGACCCATTATACAAAAGGTACGCCATCACCCTTGCGGGCTCTGACTGCTTGTACGCATCCGGTTTCAGGTTCTATTTCACTCCCCTCGCCGGGGTTCTTTTCGCCTTTCCCTCACGGTACTGGTTCACTATCGGTCGGCAACGAGTATTTAGCCTTGGAGGATGGTCCCCCCATGTTCAGACAGGGTTTCACGTGCCCCGCCCTACTCAATTTCATGCATATCACCTTTCGCATACGGGGCTATCACCCACTATGGCCAGCCTTTCCAGACTGTTCTGCTAGGTTTCAATACACTTTTGGGCTGATCCGCGTTCGCTCGCCACTACTTGCGGAATCTCGGTTGATTTCTTTTCCTCCGGGTACTTAGATGTTTCAGTTCCCCGGGTTCGCCTCGCACGCCTATGTATTCAGCGTACGATCTCCTTGCGGAGGGGTTTCCCCATTCGGACATCTACGGATCAAAGCTTGTTTGCCAGCTCCCCGTAGCTTTTCGCAGGCTACAACGTCCTTCATCGCCTGTTGCCGCCAAGGCATCCACCAGATGCGCTTGATCGCTTGACCATATAACCTCAAACATTCCCCGGTATGTCCATCAGCCTACTACGCTCGACGTCTTGTGCCCGTACGGTGCTCGGAATCCTCATGTATATCTCGATACACTCCGGTTCCTGCGCTCCGTGCGTGCCCAACACGCCTTCGCTCGCTACGGCTGCTGAACATCCCGCTTTCTGGCGGAACGTTGCGGTTACATAACAACAATCATTACTACTACAACGACATTTTTCGCCGTCAAGCACCTTCGGCATTGAATCATGTGAATCCACAACAAAAATAAACACCCCACGTTGCCGTGAAGCGCCTTCTTCTCATTGAAGATCACTGTTGCTTACAGTGTTCGACAACAAACCTTATTGTTAAAGAACAAGTCCCGATCACGCTTGCGCGTCCAGGCTCAGACAAGTGTTCTTCGTGAAACACTTGTCTCAGCCGTCAGATGGTGGAGCCAGTCGGGATCGAACCGACGACCCCCTGCTTGCAAAGCAGGTGCTCTCCCAGCTGAGCTATGGCCCCATGTGCGGTGCCTATGCGTCCAGTCACTCAACCAGGTAGATGGTGGGTCTGGACGGATTTGAACCATCGACCCCACGCTTATCAAGCGTGTGCTCTAACCAGCTGAGCTACAGACCCATCGGGTTACAGACCGATCAACCGCTTCGGCCTTCTTACTTGTGACAAGTGACTTGTGTGGGCGCTCCCATACCGCTTTGGATACGCTTGAAAGGAGGTGATCCAGCCGCAGGTTCCCCTACGGCTACCTTGTTACGACTTCACCCCAGTCATTGACCACACCGTGGACGGCGTCCCCCTTGCGGTTAGACTACCGGCTT
Organism: Flagellatimonas centrodinii; assembly: GCF_016918765.2. Lineage (GTDB taxonomy): Bacteria > Pseudomonadota > Gammaproteobacteria > Nevskiales > Nevskiaceae > Polycyclovorans > Polycyclovorans centrodinii. Next base: position 1,653,396 of record NZ_CP092104.1, on the reverse strand, counting down.
CTGGTGCAGCCAACTCCCATGGTGTGACGGGCGGTGTGTACAAGGCCCGGGAACGTATTCACCGCCGCAAATGCTGATCGGCGATTACTAGCGATTCCGACTTCACGGAGTCGAGTTGCAGACTCCGATCCGGACTACGATGCACTTTCTGGGATTAGCTCCACCTCGCGGCTTGGCGACCCTCTGTATGCACCATTGTAGTACGTGTGTAGCCCTGGTCATAAGGGCCATGATGACTTGACGTCATCCCCACCTTCCTCCGGTTTGTCACCGGCGGTCCCCTTAGAGTGCCCAACTGAATGATGGCAACTAAGGGCAAGGGTTGCGCTCGTTGCGGGACTTAACCCAACATCTCACGACACGAGCTGACGACAGCCATGCAGCACCTGTGTTCTGATTCCCGAAGGCACTCCCGCATCTCTGCAGGATTCCAGACATGTCAAGACCAGGTAAGGTTCTTCGCGTTGCATCGAATTAAACCACATACTCCACCGCTTGTGCGGGCCCCCGTCAATTCCTTTGAGTTTCAACCTTGCGGCCGTACTCCCCAGGCGGAGAACTTATCGCGTTAGCTACGACACCGACTCGCTAAGCAAGCCGACGTCAAGTTCTCATCGTTTACGGCGTGGACTACCAGGGTATCTAATCCTGTTTGATCCCCACGCTTTCGTGTCTCAGTGTCAGTACAGGCCCAGGTGGCTGCCTTCGCCATTGATGTTCCTTCCGATATCTACGCATTTCACCGCTACACCGGAAATTCCACCACCCTCTACCGTACTCTAGTCCACCCGTATCGGAAGCAGTTCCCAGGTTAAGCCCGGGGATTTCACAACCGACGCAATGAACCACCTACACACGCTTTACGCCCAGTAAATCCGATTAACGCTCGCACCCTCTGTATTACCGCGGCTGCTGGCACAGAGTTAGCCGGTGCTTATTCTGCTGGTACCGTCAAGACTCGAAGTATTAATTCGAGTTTTTTCTTTCCAGCCTAAAGTGCTTTACAACCCGAAGGCCTTCTTCACACACGCGGCATTGCTGGATCAGGCTTTCGCCCATTGTCCAATATTCCCCACTGCTGCCTCCCGTAGGAGTCCGGACCGTGTCTCAGTTCCGGTGTGACTGGTCGTCCTCTCAGACCAGTTACTGATCGTCGCCTTGGTAGGCCATTACCCTACCAACTAGCTAATCAGACGTAGGCTCCTCTAAAAGCGCAAGGTCTTACGATCCCCTGCTTTGCTCCGAAGAGATCATGCGGTATTAGTCCGGGTTTCCCCGGGTTATCCCCCACTTCAAGGTAGATTCCTACGTATTACTCACCCGTCCGCCACTAGATGTACAAGTACACCTCGTTCGACTTGCATGTGTTAGGCATGCCGCCAGCGTTCAATCTGAGCCAGGATCAAACTCTCCAATTAAATCTAACTGGAACCGGATGCAATCAGACCAAAATCCAATCACACCCTAAGAGTCGTCAAAATGGCCCATAGGCTCACGTTGATACTCATGTGTACTACTGCTTCCGCAGCTGCGCACAGGAGCACCCACACAAATCACTTGTCTGTTCTGTTAAAGAGCTACAGCGCCTTACACCTTCTCCGTTCCCGGAAATCCGCGTAAGTCACTGCAAGGGCGGCGAATCTTACTCGCCTGCCGTCGGGCGTCAACTGCCTGCGTCATGATGATGGGCAACATGGTGATATATAACGATATTTAAGGATACCGCCGCCTCGCCACGCCCCTCGTTGCGCGCCACAACCGGTTAATTAGTAGACAGTTGGTGGCGCCTGAACAACCATCAGCCTGCCGCTGCCACCACTGAGGCGAAGCAGAACCGGCGGCTGCCGACCTGTAACAGATACCGCTGCCCCGCCTGCAACAGCAGCGTTCGATCCTCGACCCGCTCGTGCGCCACCCGGACCGCCCGCTGCTCGATCATCCTCGCGCCTTCCGCGTTGCTGGCCACCAAGCCAGCCTCCCGCAAGGCGCGAGGGAGCGGTAGCCCACCAGCAGGCGCCACCAGCGTGACCTCGGCGATGTCGTCGGGGAGTGCGCCACGGCTGAACTGCTCGATGAACGCCTGGCGGGCCTCGTCGCCAGCGGGCGCACCGTGGAAGCGGTCGACGATTTCCACCGCCAGCTCCATCTTGACGTCTCGCGGGTTCCGCCCTTCGCTCACCGCCTCGCGGAGTCGGCTCACTTCCTGCAGCGGCCGGAACGACAGCAAGTCGAAATACCGCCACATCAGGCTATCGGAGACGGACATGATCTTGCCGAACATCTCGCGTGGCGCATCGGTCAGGCCGACGTAATTCCCGAGCGACTTGCTCATCTTCTGCACACCATCCAGTCCTTCGAGAATGGGGACGGTGACAATGACTTGGGGACGCTGTCCGTGGCCCTGTTGCAGATGACGTCCAACCAGCAGATTGAACTTCTGGTCGGTGCCCCCCAGTTCAACGTCGGCGCGCAGGGCCACGGAGTCGTAGCCTTGCAGCAACGGGTACAGGAATTCGTGAATCGCGATCGGCTGTTGGCCGGAATAGCGTTTGGCGAAGTCATCCCGCTCCAACATGCGGGCCACCGTGTATTGGGCCGCAAGCCGTAACATGCCCTCGGTCCCCAACGAGTCCAGCCACGACGAATTGAACATCACGGTGGTGCGATTGGGGTCGAGGATTTTGAAGACCTGTGTTTTGTAGGTCTCCGCATTCTCGAGTACCTGCTCGCGCGTCAACGGCTTGCGGGTCTCGTTCTTGCCGGTGGGGTCACCGATCATCCCGGTGAAATCGCCGATCAGGAAGATCGCCTCGTGCCCCGCCTCCTGAAAGGCCCGCATCTTGTTGAGCAACAGCGTGTGCCCAAGATGCAGGTCCTTGGCGGTGGGGTCGAACCCCGCCTTGACCCGAAGGCGCTGACCGCTGCTTGCCGCATCCTTCAGGCGCGGCCCCAGCTCGTCGCGAGGGAGAATTTCGTCGGTACCGCGTGCCAATTCGGCCAAATCTAGCGTCATGTCAGGTCAGGTCTCGGGGATATGCTGCGCGTGGACCCGGACCGGCACCTCACGCACTACCGCAGAAGGGCTTGCAAACTGCTTGCAACAAAACGGTTTTTATGGTTCCGTACCGCCTACAGGGGAACCCGTTTCCGCCAGCCGCCTTTTGCCATCCGGGCCACGGAACACCATGGCCGGACTCGACTTTATTTGAGTGTGTCGATGACTTCACAGTATAGCCGACGTCGTTTCCGCCGCCGCCTGCAGCGTCCGTTGCTCATCGCCGCGCTGTGCGTCATCGCCGGCGCCGCTCTGGTCTCTCAGGACGGAACGGCGAGCAAGACCACGACGCGGACCACCACCGTGGTGCCCTCGGATGCGGTACTGGCGGACCGCAGCCAGTCGGCAACCACCGCCGGCCAGGCTGCCCTGCAGGCAGCGTCCGCCGACAGTATTCAGGTGCCGCAGCCCAGTCCGTGGACGACGGTCGAGGTCAGTCGCGGACAAACATTCTCCACATTGCTCGAAGGGCAAGGGATGCCGCGTACCGACTGGGTCGCGGTCCTGGCACTGGGCGGCGATACTGATCGACTCAAGCGCCTGCAAGTGGGGGACACGCTGCACTTCCGCATGTCCGATGACAACCGGCTTGAGGAGCTGTCCTACGAGTTTGACGAGTTGCGCACTCTGCAGGTCCGCCGTATCGAAGGCCAGCTCGAGGCGATCACGCTGACGGCGGACCTCGAGCGCCGGCCGGCGAGGGCCTATGCCGAAATCACCAGCTCGCTGTTCGCATCAGGGGTCGATGCCGGACTATCGAATCGGCTGATCATGGAAATGGCCGAAATTTTCAGCTATGACGTCGACTTTGCACTCGATCTCCGCCAGGGCGACCGCTTTGCCCTGGTATACGAGGAGCTCTACAAAAACGGCGAAAAGCTTCGCGACGGCAACATCCTCGCGGCCGAGTTCGTGAATCAACGGCGCCACCTGCAGGCGCTGAGACATGAGGACAGCGAGGGGCGCGGCGCTTACTACAATGCCAAGGGCGAGTCCCTGCGCACCGCCTTCAAGCGGACCCCGCTCGACTTCGCGAGAATCAGCAGCCCGTTCAACCTCAACCGCCGGCACCCGATCCTCAACACCATTCGCGCCCACCGCGGCACTGATTATGCGGCCCGGTCCGGCACGCCAATCCGTGCGACCGGCGACGGAAAGATCGTCTTCCAGGGGGTCAAGAGCGGTTACGGCCGCGTGGTTATCGTCAAACACGGCAGTGCGTACGAAACCCTCTACGCCCACATGTCACGCTTCCGCAGCGGCCTGGGCCCCGGCAAGCACGTCAGCCAAGGTCAGGTTATCGGCTATGTCGGCCAGTCGGGCCTCGCGACGGCGCCGCACCTCCACTACGAGTTCCGCGTCAATGGCGTTCACAAGAATCCAGTAACCGTCCCACTGCCCCGCGCCAACCCGCTCAGCCGTAGCCAGATGACATCATGGCAGCCGCTGGCGCAGTCCTGGCTGGCGCAGCTCGACGAAATGGCACAGCAGCATCAACTGGCCCGCAACACCGTCCCGACCGAGTGAGCGCGGTTCTTCCGTGCCGACCGGCACCATGAACCCCTGGTGGGCTGGTGCCATGTCCGGCACCAGCGTCGACGGCGTCGACGCCGTGGTGTGCCGCTTCGATCAGGGACAGTTCCGACGCGCCGAGGCCCACCACTTCGTAGCCTTCCCCGACGCACTGCGTGACACCTTGCTGCACCTGCAGCAGGATCCCCGTGCGGCCCTCACCCTGCATGCGTTGGCTTCACTTGACCAGGCAGTGGCCGACACCTACGTCGAGGCGCTAAAGCCGCTGGCAGCGCGATTCGATCTTGCCGGGGTCGGCATGCATGGCCAAACCGTCTTTCATGACCCCGGAGAGTTGGGGACCAGCCTGCAACTGGGTAATCCGCATCGGGTCGCCGCTGCCCTGCGATGCCCGGTGGTTGCCGACTTCCGCCGCGCGGATATCGCTGCTGGCGGCCAAGGTGCGCCACTGGTTCCGTCATTTCATCGTGCAGCATTCTTCGAGCCGGGCTGCGACCTGTCGGTGGTGAACCTCGGCGGTATCGCCAACATCACGCGCCTCCATGCCCACGGCGACACCGACGGCTTCGACATCGGTCCGGGCAACGCGCTGATGGATGCATGGGCCCAACAGCAGCTGGGCCGCCCGCTGGATGCCGGGGGCGAGTGGGCGGCGAGCGGCAAGCTGATTCCCGACCTCCTCGATGCACTCCGCAGCGACCCCTGGCTGGCGATGCCACCGCCACGCAGCACCGGACGCGACCACTTCAACCTGAGTTGGGTAGATCAGCGTGCACCGGGCTGGCGAACGCGGCCGGCAGCCGACGTCCAGCGAACATTTGCGGAACTGACAGCCGCCTTGGTGATCGAGGCCGTATCCGCGCATCGGGGAGGGTTGCTGCTGTGCGGCGGCGGAACGCAAAACCTGCTGGTGACAGGGCTGATCGGCGCGGGGCTACCCGATCGCGAGGTGGCGGATACCGGCAGCCGCGGCATCGACCCGCAGTGGGTCGAAGCGGCCGCCTTCGCTTGGCTCGCACATGAGCGATATGACCGGCGGCACAGCGGTCTCCCGGCCGTTACCGGCGCCCTCGGCGCCGCCGCTCAGGGCGTGGTGGCCCTGCCGCCAGCTTGACGGCCGCGATCAGACCGAAAAGGAGTTGCCGCAGCCGCAGGTGGTGGACGCATTCGGGTTGCGAATGACGAACTGGGCCCCCTGTACGTCTTCCTTGTAGTCGATCTCAGCGCCGAGCAGGTACTGGACGCTCATTGCGTCCACCAGCAGGGTGACACCGTTCTTGACCACCACGGTATCGTCGGACTCGACCGCATTGTCGAACTTGAAACCGTACTGGAAGCCGGAGCAGCCGCCCCCGCTGACGAACACTCGCAGCTTCTGCGTCGGATCCGCTTCGTCGTCGAGGAGAGTCCGCACCTTGTTGGCAGCAGCGTCGGTGAAGACCACTCCGCTGTGTTCGTCAATATCGCTCATCGCATTCATCTCAGGGCCATGAAGGTTCAGCCGCCCAACTTTGACACCGGACGGTCCGCGAGTTCCGTCACCGAGGCATCATTGCCGACTGCGGCGGGCTTGGTTTGATTGATCGGCGCCAACGCATCGCCCGACTCATGGACCAATTGGCCATTCACCGTGGCGCCCGCCTCCATCTCCAGAATCTTGTAGTAGACGTTCCCCGTCACCCGCGCCTTGGAGGACAACCGGATCCGCTCGGCGGCATGCACGTCGCCAACCACGGCCCCATTGAGGACGATATTGGGCACTCGCACGTTGCCCTCGATCAACCCGCTATCGCTGACCGACAGGGAGGCACTCTTGTCACTGGTCGCCACCACTTTGCCCTTGACCTTGCCGTCCACGTGCAGGCCGCCGGTGAAGCGGATGTCGCCGGAAACCTCGGTCTGTCGGCCCACCAGCGTATCGACCGTGGTGGTCGCGCCCTTGGGCGGCGTCTGTCCCCCAAACAATTTGCTCATGATCCACTCCCTGCGTGGCCCGTCGCTAGCCTGCGGCCAGCGCGCGCGCCCAATCGAATGGCTCTTCGACCGAGCCGGCTCCCCCTTCAGGCTGCAACTGCACACGCAACCGGCGGGGCTTGAACCCAGAAGGCAGCGTCAATACGCCACCGAACTCCTGGAAGTACTTGAACGAAAATAGCAGATTCTCAGGCACGGTCGTCGACAACTCCGCAAGGCTGAGGGTTTCCGTACGGCCCTCGCGCAGTCCCTCGACCGCGACTTGGATACGTCCGGAGACGCTTCGCTCGTTTCGCACCGACTGAATCAACACCAGCTCGAAGCGGAACTGCCCGGGCGAGTCCATCGGCTCGACCTTGACGCTATAAACGCGAACGCCCGCCCGCGTTGCCTCCGGCGACACGATCCCGCGGTAAAAGGCGACCTGCTCACGCAGGTCCAGCACTTCGGCCTGCAGTGCATCGAGATCGGCCCGAACGTGGCCACAGGTCTGGCTGTCGATCTCCTGGGAGCGTTTGACGTATACCAGCTCATCGCGGAGCTGTTCGGCCTCGGCACGCGTCGCGCGCAGCGAGCGGCTCAGGTCGCGCCGCTCGTCCCGCAGGGCTTCCACCTCCAGCCGGGCCCTCTCGAAGCCGCTCACCGTGGTGGCCCGCGTGTAGGCGTAGAGCGCCCAGGTGCCGACCGCGACCGCGCCAACCACCGCCGCCACCACCGCCGCGCGCAGCCAGGGTCGGTGCTGCTGGACGACAATCTTGTGTTGCATCAGGGACTGAGCGGCGGGGCGGAAAGCCCGGCCCGCTCATCAAGACCGAACATCAGATTGAGGTTCTGCAGCGCCTGACCGGACGCGCCCTTGACCAGGTTGTCGATCACCGACAACACCACCACGGTCTCACCGTCGGGTGCCAGGTGTGGGGCAATGCGGCACACATTGGCAGCACGCACGCTGCGGGTTTCCGGATGGCTGCCGGCAGGCATCACATCAACAAATGGCTCGTTCTCGTACGCGCTTTCGAACACCGTCTGCAAATCCGTCCCTGCCGACGTCAGCCGGGCATACACCGTCGCGTGAATGCCCCGTATGAGGGGCAGCAGGTGCGGCACGAAGGTGGCCCCGACCGGAGCCCCGGCAATCTGCGTCAGCCCTTGGGCGATCTCGGGCCAGTGCCGATGGCCGGAAACGCCATACGCCTTGAAACTGTCGGCGGCTTCTCCATACAGAGACCCCAGACGCAGCTCCCGCCCGGCACCACTGACCCCCGACTTGCAGTCGGCGATGATGCCATTCCGGTGGATCACGCCAGCCTGAAGCAGCGGCAACAGCGCGAGCTGGACCGCCGTCGGGTAGCAGCCGGGATTGGCGACAATGCGCGCCTCACGGATCGCCTGCCGATTCACCTCGGGCAGGCCATAGACCGCCTCGGCCAACAGTTCTGGGCAGGCGTGGGGCATGCCATACCACTGGCTGAAAATCGAGGGATCAACCAGCCGGAAGTCCGCCGAGAGGTCGATGACCCTGACGCCAGCACGCACCAAGGCAGGCGCCATCTGCATTGCAGTGCCATGCGGCGTCGCGAAAAACACCAGGTCGCAGGCACGCAGTGCCGCCTCGTCGGGTGCCGAAAACACCACATCCGTATGCCCCCGCAGATGCGGGAAGAAGGCGTCAGCGCGCGTCCCCGCCTCTTTGCGTGAGGTGAGAATCTGTACTTGTGCCTGAGGGTGCTGCGCCAGTAGCCGCAGCAGCTCAGCGCCGGTGTAGCCGGTCCCGCCAACGATGCCAACCTTGATCATGACAAACACAAAAACGAACGATGGGCGGCAATAATAGCGGCCTTACCAACCGCGGGCGCTCCGATGCTGTGGCTCAAGGCTTTTCATGTGATTTTCATGGTGACCTGGTTTGCCGGGCTGTTCTATCTGCCCCGCCTGTTCGTCTACCACACGCAGGTGCGCGACCCCGAAGGGCACACCCGCTTCTGCATCATGGAGCGAAAGCTATATGCCATCAGCACCATCGGCATGGTGCTCACCTGGACGTTTGGCATCGCAACCCTGCTGGCGGCCGACCCGGCATATGCCAAGGCGGTCTATGCCCAACAGGGCTGGCTGCACGCCAAGGTCGCCCTGGTGCTGCTGCTGTCGGGCTACCACGGCTGGCTGAAATCCTGCCTGCGCGCCTTCGCCGAACAGCGCAATACGCGCAGCGAACGGTTCTACCGGCTGATCAACGAGGTCCCTGCGGTGGCGCTGGTTGCGGCGGTGATCTTGGTCATCGTCAAGCCCTTCTGACCATGCCCGGACGGTGGGGGGATTATCCGCCCGCCGGCTCGACCTGCAGCTGGCAGTAGTTCTGCACGCCGATCGTCTCGATGAGCTTGAGCTGCTCTTCAATGAAGTCGATGTGCTCTTCCTCGCTCGCCTGGATACCGGTCAGGATCTCGCGGGTGACGTAATCCTTGACCTGCTCGCAATGCGCAATGGCATCGCGGTAGAGCGGGTGCGCTTCCTGCTCCAGGCGCAGGTCGCAGGCCAGCACTTCCTCGACGTTTTCGCCGATATAGAGCTTGCCGAGGTCCTGCAGGTTGGGCAGACCTTCAAGGAACAGAATGCGGGAGATGAGCTTGTCTGCGTGCTTCATCTCGTCAATCGACTCGTGGTACTCGTATTTGCCGAGCTTGCGCAGCCCCCAGTTCTCCAGCATGCGTGCATGCAGGAAATACTGGTTGATCGCGGTCAGCTCGTTCTTGAGCGCGAGATTGAGATATTCGAGAACTTTGGCGTCGCCGCGCATCGCGGGCTCCTGGCTGAATGTGGCACAAGAGTATCGCGATATTGGATCGCAAGCAATTGATTTATTTGTATTTTTTAACGATTGTGCGTGCGATTCTCAACCGCAACCGTCAGGCCTAGGCGACTGCGGCAGCGCCCGACATCGTTGGCATGCTCATCGGTGCCGCTGCAGCCTGCACCAGTCGGGCACCGAGGACATCGCGGGCCATCGGCACGCACTTGCCACAGCAGGTGCCGACCCCGAGTTCCCGGGTGAGGTCCCGCAAGCTGATGGCGCCCTCGTCGACGGCGCGACGAATGCGCTTTTCGGAGACGGCTTTGCAGACACAAACGATCATGACACGACTTTAAAAGTTAATGATAATGATTGTCAATAGTCATCCGGATCGCTAGAGTTGCGAGCCTCAACTCGCCCCAGGTACCTCTGATGCAAGCTCCCTCGCCGCTCGCGGCCACACGCCGTCTTGGTCTGCTGGCTGCACTTCTGGCGCCCACCGCCGGCTTGGCCGACGAACGCCCGACCGCCGTCGAGCTCGACGCCGTTTCGGTCATCGGCTCGGCGGCCAACCTGGAATCGCTCAGCGGCTCCGGCGCCTACATCGACCGGGCCCAGATCACCCGCCAGGGCTATGACGACATCAACCGGCTCATGCGGGAGATCCCGGGCGTCTATGCGCGCGAGGAGGACGGTTATGGACTGTTCCCCAATGTGTCGCTGCGCGGCACCGACCCCGGTCGCTCGTCAAAGGTCACCCTGATGGAGGATGGCGTGCTGACCGCGCCGGCACCCTACACCGACCCGGCAGCCTACTATTCGCCCACCGCCGGCCGCATGTCGGCGCTCGAAGTGCTCAAGGGCTCGTCTCAGGTGCAGTACGGCCCGAGGACGACGGGCGGCGTCATCAACTACCTCTCCACCGCGATTCCGACCGATCGGCAGGCCTACCTGCGTACGGCCTATGGATCGGACAACGAGTTCCGCAACCACCTCTATACCGGCGAGACGGTCGAAGCCTCGAATGGCGGGCGCTTCGGCTATCTGGTGGAGCTCTACCACCGCCAGACCGATGGCTTCAAGACCATCGACCGCGCCGGTCCCGTCGGACCCGACCAGGGCCAAAGCGGCTTCACCCGCATCGAGCCCATGGTCAAGCTCAGTTATGAGCCAGCCGGGCGCTACTACCAGCGCTTCGAAGTGAAATTCGGCCGTACTGAACTGGATGCCGACGAGACCTATCTCGGCCTCAGCGACAACGACTTCGCAGCCAGCCCCTATCGGCGCTACGCTGCCTCACGCTTCGACACCATCGAAACCGAGCACGAGCGCAGCTATTTGCGGCACCACATCGCGTTCTCGCCGGCCACCACGCTGACCAGCACCGCGTACTACAACACCTTCCATCGCAACTGGTTCAAGCTGCGTCGGGTCAATGACGGCACCCAGAATGTCAACCTCGGCGTCGCCCTCGCCGATCCCGCCCAGGCCCAGGCATTGGCGGTGCTCAAGGGCGAGGCTGCCGGCCGCCTCGACTATCGCAACAACAATCGCGAGTACGGCCTCAAGGGGATCGAGAGCATTCTCAGTCGCCAGTTCGCGCTGGGCGGCACACAGCACACCCTCAACGCCGGTGTCCGGCTGCACGAGGACTACATCTTTCGATTCCAGGACGATGTCAGCTTCACCCAGGATGCCAGCGGCCAGATCACCGGTAGCAGCTTCGGCGCCCCCGGCTCGCAGGACAACCGGCGCATCGAGACCCGCGCCCTCGCCGTTCATTTGGAAGACGTGATCGAGATCGGCCGCCTCACCCTCAGACCCGGCATCCGCCTCGAAGACCTCGACTGGTCCGGCAGCAACTTCAACAGCGGCAGCCAGTTTGACGGCGATGACCGCTACACCACCGGCGGTCTCGGGTTCGTCTATGCGCTGGCACCCGGCCGAGCCCTTTTCGGCGGGCTGTATCAGGGGTTCTCGCCGCCCAGCCCGGCGGGCGGCGCGGACGGCAGCGAGGAGGCCGAGAAGAGCGTGTCCGCCGAGCTCGGCGTGCGCGCGACCCTGGAGTCCGGCCTGGCCCAGGAGTTGGCGGTCTTCCTGACCCGCTTCGACAACCTGCTGGTGTCATCCAACGTCGGCGCCAGTGGTGGTGGCGCCTCGGAGTCGGTGGGCGAGGTCGACTCCTTCGGCATTGAATATGCACTCCGCTATGACGGCGGCCACTGGCTGGGCAACGGCTGGTCGCTGCCGCTGCGGCTGGCACTGACCTATACCGACGCCACGATTGGCAACGACGCCAATACGGCAGGCGACGCAGAGTCCATCTTCAGCGGAGGCCGCGAGGGCGCACAGCTGCCCTATATCCCGGAGTGGCAGGCCACGGTCAGCGCCGGTCTGGAGCGCGGCATCTGGTCGCTGGCGCTGTCGGCGCAGTATGTCGATCGCATGTACGCCACCGCCCTCAACACCGATGCCGCCCTGGTGTTCGATGCGACCAACGGCCCGGTACCGGATGCCCGTGGCGGCGTTATTCCGAGCACCGTCACAGTCGACCTCACGGCGGGCGTGCAGCTCAACCCCCGCGTCAGACTGTTCACCAACGTGTTCAATGCGCTGGATCGTGAGTATCTGGTGTCGCGCTTACCCGAGGGGCCACGCCCGGGCGCGCCGCTCAGCGTGCTGGTCGGCGCCGAGATGACGCTGTTCTGATCCCAGCGCGGACAGCACCCCTCGACACAACAACAAAAAGGCCCCACACCGGGGCCTTTTTGTTGAAGCGGATCGCACTCGTCAGAAGCGCCAACCGATCCCGAACGCGATATTGGGCCACAGCTTGAAGTCCTCGGCCTCATCGTTGGCGTCGTCGACCGCCGTTTGCACTTCCCGCTGCACGTTCGGATCACTGGCGGCATTCACGGTCATTCCGGGAGCCCCGCAGGACAGGTCCTGCCCGGCCTCGACCACCGCGGTCCCGCTCGCGGCCAGCGAAGCCTTGGGTGCGCCCGAGAACATCACGCCGATGTCGAACAGACCATACAGCCCCTTGTCGCCGTTCATGTTGCCGCCCCAGCCGATCCCGAGGTAGGGGGCGGTCCGCTTCCAGTCGATCGCACCCTGCAACATCAGCGGATCATTGCCATCACTACGGTAGTTGCAGTCGCCGATCTCGATGACGCCGTTGCTGTTCTGGGCATTGAGGCCGATCTCGTTGCCGTTGGAGACCAGTCCGGCCGTCACCCTGAAAGCACCCCGGAACGGATGCCAGTCGGCCATCACCCCAAATGAGCTGAGATCCAGTTCGGCATCATAGGTGGTGCCGTTTCCCGCGCCGCTGTCATCCTCATCTTCAAACTCATCGTCGTAGCTGAAGCCGTGGTAGACGCCCCGGAGGTTGAAACGGTCGCCCACCGGCACCCCGATGGAGATCCCCACCCCCATGAGGATCGAGGCGTCGAGCGATACACCCACCGCACGCGGCGGGCTCAGCAGCGACTCGGCAGCGGCCACACCCGAGCAGAGCATCGAGGCAGCGGCCAGCGCCACCGGCAGTTTGGTGATCATGAACGTTTCCCCTGGTCGCCCCCGCGGCGACGTCGACGCAAGTATTGCCGACCCTCAAGCGGCCCGGCAATCCCCCAAACGGGGCAGCCTACCGCTTGAACACGCTGGTGATCTTGATGATGCCGTTGATTGCCGAGATGGCGGCATCCGGCATCTTGATCTCCTTGCCCAGCATCTGGCCGATCATCTTCTTGTACTTGTCGGAGTAAGGCGGGAACATCAGGCCCGGATCCCCCAGCGGCGGACCTTCTTCAACCACCGCCCGCATATTCGAGCATTCCAGGAAGCTGAAACGACCGCCGATGCGCCCGGTGCCGCTGGAGTTCACGCCCCCGAACGGCAGGTGCGGGTTGGTGCCGGACTGGATCAAGTTGTGGTTCACCACCGTACTGCCCGAGGTGGTGTGGGTGAGGAACCAATCGATGGCCTCGCGGTTCTTGGCGAAGATGTACAGGCCCAGCGGCTTCGGCCGCCGGCGAATGGTCGCGACCACTTCTTCGCGCCGCGAGAACGTCACCACGCAGAGGATCGGCCCGAAGATCTCTTCCTGCATGATGCGCATGTCCTCGGTGACCCCGGTCAGCACGGTCGGCGCGATGAACAGATCGTCACGGTCAGTCTCGCCGCCGCTGGCGACGGTGGCGCCCTTGGCGAGAGCGTCATCAAGCAAGGCCTTGATGCGATCGAAATGTCGAACGTTGACGATACGCGGCAGATCCGGCGATTGCTGGAAGCCCTTGCCATCGGCGTTGTAAAGCGCCTGCATGGCCTTACCCAGCGCATCGACAAAAGGCCGTGCGATCTGCTCATGCACCAGGGCGTAGTCCGGGGCCAGACAGACCTGGCCGCAGTTGGCCACCCGTCCCCAGGCGATCTTGCGGGCGGCATCCTCGATGTCGGCCGAAGCATCAATGATGGTCGGGTTCTTGCCGCCCATCTCCAGCGTCACCGACGCAAAGTGTTCGGCGGCTGCACGCATCACCAGGCGGCCGACCGCGTGGCCGCCGATGAAGAAGATGTGATTGAACGGCAATTTCAACAATTCGCCGGCAACGTCCGGCCCACCCTGCACCACGGCGAACTCGTCATCCGGGAAGGCCTGGGCGACGATGTCGGCCAGTACCTGGGCAGACTTCGGCGCCAGCTCCGAGGGCTTCAGCAGCATGGTATTGCCTGCGGCGATGGCGCCCATCAGCGGGACCAGGCCGATGGCGATCGGGGCGTTCCAGGTGGCGAGATTGAGGACCACACCCTTCGGCTCGTACTGCACATAGCTCTTCTTGCCGAGGCTCATCAACGAACCTTTCACCGGGTGTCGCCCCATCCAGTCCTTGAGGTTGCGGGCAATGAACTCGGCCTCGGATTTCACCATCAGCAGCTGTGCGTCAATGTCGGTGTCATTGAGCCGCAGCTCCTCGCGACCGGCCGCCAGAATGGCCGGCCGCGCCTCCATCACCGCCTTCAGCAGACGCCGCAGCTTGGCGGCCCGCTCGTCAGCGGTGGTGGTGATCAGTGTCGGCGCCTTGGCCGCCAGACGCTCGAACAGGTCAGAAAGCGAAGTCTCGGATTTCAGCACGGCATTCATCGCATCAACCCTTGTAGGCCGGAATCTTGAAGGTCATGCGCATCATGCTTTCCAACTGGCTGTCGGACAGCAGGCGGCGCATCACGCCCATCGGTTTGACATCTTTGCCGAGGTACTCCATCGGCTTCCATTTCTTCTTCTTGAGAATCTGCAGGGTGCCTTCCAGCGCCTGCTCCGGCGTGCTTCCGGTTTTCTCCAGCATGTCGGGCAGCACTTGCATCATTACATTGCCGAGCGGCGGCCCGTAGATCTCGCGGATCGGTTCCGGCTGCATCGCCCAGGTCTTCTTCGTGTTTTCGTGCGCATTGGCCGACATGCCGGTAAGCACGCCACCGGGAATGATCGACGTCACCTGAATACCAAATGGGGCCAACTCGTGGCGTAGCGTCAGCGTCATCCCATGAATCGCGTGCTTGGTCATGTTGTAGATGCCCGCGCCTACCGGGTTGGCCAGAATCGCGCCGGAACTATAGTTGGCGATCCGTGAGCCTGGTGCGTTCTTGCGCAACAACGGAAGAAATGCCTGCACCACCCGCAACTGGCCGAAGGTGTTGATATGAAAGAGCCTTTCAGCCTGTGCCAGATCCGCCGCCTCCAACACACCGACAGCGATATTGGCCACACCGGCCACATTCATCAGCAGATCGAGGCCATGACCATTCAGCTTCTCGGCCACGATCCGCGCGCTGTTCTGCACCGACTCGGTGTTGGAAACGTCCTGATCGACCACGGTGACATTGCCGCCCGTCACCAGGTCGGTCGGCGCGCCGGGCAATACCCCGGCAAAAACGCGCCAATCATCGGCAGCCAATGATTTCACCAGCAGATTGGCCTGGCCGACATTGGCGCCGGTGATAAATGCGGTTTTCATTCTGAGTCCCCCGAAAAGCGTCGGGGCGGCTGTGCGCCGCCCCGGATCGTTGTTGTCAGCCAGTGGATCAATGTCCGCCGCGCGCGGCCGCCTGCGGACTGAACATCGCCGGTGTCAGCGGAATATTGATGCGCCACCAGTCATCGCCCCGCTCATTGACCAGATAGCCTGCCTCATAGGCCTTGGCAGTGAGATCGTGATAAATCGACGCACCCCGGTGGAAGGTCGACGATTCCTGCGAGTAGAAATAGTTGACGAAGGCCACCCGCCACAGCTCGCCACGGGCGTCGTAGTTGTCGGCCCACAATGCAATCCAGCTGTCTTCGTCAGCGTAAAGACGCCGCTTCGAGTAGATATGTCGCATGCCATCCTTGAGATAGCCCTCGACAATCCAGACACGATGCAGTTCGTACCGGACGTAATCGGGATTGATCGTATTGGGCGTGATCAGCTCGTCGTAGCTCAGCTTCGGATCGTTGATCTTGAAGTTGTGATACGGGACATAGATCTCCTGCTTGCCCACCAGCTTCCAGCTGTAGCGCTCGGGTGAACCGTTGAACACATAGTCATCGTCGACCGTGCGCATGCCGGCCGGCGGCACCGGATAGTCACAGCACACCTCCGGTGCCTGCCGTACCCGACGGATGCCCGGCTGGTACTGCCAGGACTGGGTGGCATCGTTGCTGAAATTGTTGGGCTGATACCCCACCGCAACGAATCCCTTGTCCCGCTCCGGCAACTGGTAGCCGGTATAGAAGTAGGCGTTGATCTTTTCGGTGAAAGAACCACGCTCGTTCGGGTTGTTGCCGGGGTTCATGGT
Source organism: Flagellatimonas centrodinii (assembly GCF_016918765.2). Taxonomy (GTDB): domain Bacteria; phylum Pseudomonadota; class Gammaproteobacteria; order Nevskiales; family Nevskiaceae; genus Polycyclovorans; species Polycyclovorans centrodinii. The sequence goes on along the minus strand of NZ_CP092104.1, from coordinate 1,637,206 downwards.
CATGAACTTGTTGCGGCCCCAGGCAATGCTGCCATTCGCATAGACGTTGGCAATATCGGTCACCGCTCTCTCGGTCCAGGCACGATGCGGATTGATGATGTTCCAGATCGCTTCGAGGCCGGTACTGGCAAAGGGAAACGCAATGGCACCGGAGGTGCCGGTGATCCCCATGCCATCGTCCACCACCTCGGCGGAGACAGCGTTCTTCTTCACCGTGTCACACACCCACGGCTGGAAGCCGAAGTCGCGGTGGCTCGGGTAGACATTCATCTTGTAAGACTCGGGGTACTGCTTGAACAGTGCCTTCTGTCCTTCCGTGAGCTTGTCGGCGTACTGCGACATGTTCTGCGCGGTGATGGTGAACAGCGGCTTTTCATCGGCATAGGGGCCCGGCTCATAGCCGTACTCCTTGGTCATGCCGGGCCACTTGCCCACCCACTTGCCGGTGTACTCAGCGACACCGCTGTCGGATCCTGCGCGCTGGGCGCCCATGCAGGTCAACTCATCGCCATCCAGCTCAGCGGCCTTTTCGGCCGAGACCTTGGCCGCTGCAGGCAACGCCATCGCAGTCAAACTCAGTGCCAGCACACCCAGCGCATTGCGCATTGCCTTCATGTTGATCTCTCCTCCTCAAACCGCATTTGAATAGCGTATTACTGCTCGACTTGCCGACGGTGGCAAAGCCGTGGCAACTCGTCATCCTCCGCTCGGACGAGAGCGCCGTCAGACCGGCGGTGCGATCTCGATCTTGAGCCCATCCAGGCAATCGTCCATCGGAATCTGGCAGGACAGCCGTGAAGTCGGTCGCAACTCGACGAAATCGCTGATGGCCTCCAACATTTCCGCCTCCTCGTCACTCTTGGGCGGCAGGCGCTCGGCCCAAACCGGGTCGACATAGACATGACAGGTGCCGCATGACATGGCGCCGCCGCAAGTGCCCTCGATGCCGGTATCGGCATCGCGCAAGGCGTCCATCAATGCACAGCCGCTGTCTGCCGTCACCGTGCACCCCACGCCGTCCCGCCCTGTTACCACCACCTCAGCCATTTTTGACCCTCAGAAAGTAAAACTGCGCCCGATCCGTCAGTACGGAGCCGGGCGCAGTGTTGATGTCACACCGGCTCAGATCTTGTCGATCCCTTCAAAGCCCGGATAGAACTGCTTGAACCACTTGCGGAACTGCAGCACCGGCCCGTCACCGTCGCACAGCAGTGGGTTCGGGCGATATTTCTTGTTGTTCCAGACGATAAAGTCGACGCTTTCGAAGCCAGCGCTCTCCTCGCCTTCGGCTGCCCCGATCATGTGGTCGATGATCTTCTTCGACACATGCAGTTCTTTGGAACCTTCCGGGTAATCCACATGGCGAAACGACATGTTCATCTGCGACTTGTCGACGCTCACCGGCACGGTGTACGAAATCATCGTGGCGGTCACCCCTTCCTGGGTAAAGCGCATCACGTTGAGGCCCGGGCCATGCGCGGTACCGACGATGTAGCCCTTGCCGATATCCAACTCCATCCGCGGGCCGTCGTAGGTGGCATCCACCGGCGGGATGCCAGGTGCACCATGGAGGAATTTGAGGTGCGCGGTGTCGACCCCGTTCTCGGCGATTTCCTGGATGCAGGTGTCGGCCGTCCACGAGCCGCGACGATCTCCGGCGTAGCCGGTTTCATCTTCCATTTCCGGGATGTACGGCAATTCGAAGCTGGGCGGCTCGCACTGCGGGTGATACCACGCCCACATCATCCCGTACTTCTCGACCATCGGCAGGGTCCGCAGGATCGCCTGCTTCTTGGCGATCGGCGGCATGATCTTGGCGTAGGGGATGTTCTTGCACCAGCCGGACGTGTCGTACTCCCAGTGGTGGAACGGGCAGCGCAGATGTTCACCGCAGACCGACCCGCCGTGCCCCATGTGGGCCCCGAGGTGCGGGCAGTAGGGGTCGGACATCCCGGGCTTGCCGGACTCGGTGCGGAACAGCACCCACTCCTGATCAAAAACGAAAACGTTCCGCAGCTCTCCTGCCTTCAGGTTCTCCGAAAAATCGATGAAGAACCAACCGACGGGGATCGGGAACGGGCAGCGCTCCAGGCTCTTCGACTCGAGCAACTGCTTCAGATTGATATCACCCATTGCTGACGACTCCTCCTGCTGCTGGCGACCGGTCAGCTCACATGCCGACCGGGGTGGTAGGTCCCGATCATGCGCTGTCTTGCGCGTCCCCTGCCTACTCCATAGAGGTGAAATCGGGCCCTTGATCGGCCGCTGCGACCCATCGCCCCCCCTGCCAGACCGCTCGCGGCCGGATTTCGGCCAGATTCGACCGCAGCGCCGCCCATGGTGCGGGCAGCAGGCAAAGGTCGGCGATCGCACCGATGGCCACCCGTCGTGGTCGGGTCGGAGTCGCCAGATCGCCCAGGTAGCCCGACAGCGCGGCCTCGGGACCGAGCGCCTCGTCGGCGCCGATCACCGCACCGCTGGCTGTCCGGCGATCCACTGCCGCCTGCATGCCTCGCCACGGATTGACGCTGCCATAGGGGGCATCGCTGCTCAAGGCCAATCCCACACCCGCCGCCTGCAGCCCGGCCAGACGATACAGCCAGGGCTGATCGTCGGCCTCGACCTGACGCCGGTAGCGGTCACCCCGTTCGGCGATGAAGACCGGCTGCGTCACCACTGACAACCCCAGCCGCGCCATCCATGACGTCAGTGACGGCGGTGCTACCGCGGCATGTTCGATGCGGTCGTCAGCGCCCACGCCGGCGGCCTCGAGCGCGCCCAGGGCAAACACCAGTTCGGTGCGGGTGACACAGTGAAAGGCAGCCCCGCGCCCGGCGCGGTGCGCCTCGGTGATCGCCGCCACCACCATGTCGAGGGGCGGCAGATCATGTTCATGAAGATGAAACTTGCGCGCGCCGACGGCGCGGCGCGGGCTGTCCGATACCACCGCATCAAGCGAGCGATCACCCATCACCCGCAGGTCCTGCAGCAATTCTCCGCTGTCCTGCGCAGCCGCCAGGGCATGCCATCGATCGCGGTCATTGTCGTGCCCAGTGTCCGTCACAGCGGTCACGCCCCACCCCGCCAACGCGCGGCTGAGGGACGCCAGCGACGGTCGCTGGCCGCCCAGGCGCTGGCGCAACCATCGATCGGCGTCCAGCAGTCGCCCGGTCGGTCGGCCCTGAGCGTCGCGCTCCGGCGGGTCATCGGCTGACAGCGGCCCGAGCCGGTCCAGTGCCGCAGTGTTGAGCACCCACAGGCGCCCACTGCGGTGTTGCAGCCGTACCGGTCGGTCCGGCAGTACCGCGTCGAGTACCGCGCGATCCAGTACCCGCGCCTCACCGGCCAGACTGTCGTCGACGCCGACGGCCCGCAGCATCTCGCCGGCGGGCAGCCGTGCGTCCGCCGCGCGCAGCACCGATGCCAGATCGTCGAGGGTGGCCACGGCGGCCGGCCCACAATCCACTGAAGTCCGCGCCGCCGCCGTCGCATACAGGTGCAGGTGATGATCACGCAGCGCCGGGATCAGCGCCGCCCCCTGCGCCAGATACTCGGCTTCGCCCGACTGCCGCTGCAGACGCGGCGCAATGTCGGTGATCCGTCCATGTTCGATCCGCAGGTCGGCGCAATCGCGGCCAAACGCCAGCTCGGCATCGCGGATCAGCATGCCACCCCCCAGTCAGCGCAGACCGCTTCGGTGTGCACGCCGAGCGGCGCCGCACGGCCATTGAGGGGCCGCGCTGGCGGCACGGCCGGCGAAGCCGGTTGCCGTGCCGCCCAGTCGATATGACGGCGGCGGCGCGCGGTCATGGTCGCCGGCAGCTCATGATGGAGCACATGCCGCACCACGCCGGACAACGACAGCGAAAGCAGGCAACCGCCCCCCTGTCGCCAGCCGGCCCAGGCGGCCAGCGCGGCATGCAGGCCGGCCAGCGGATCGGCGATCGCATCGCCGACAAACGCCGACTGTCCGGTGGACTCGTACAACAGGGCGCTCAAGCCGCCGGCAACCCCGGCATCATCGCCAAAACCGATCCACTGGTCTGCCGGTGGTTGGCGACCATGGGCGGTCAGGCTGATCCAGGTCCGCCCCGGCCGCGCGGCCACCCAGGCGCTGGCGTCGATCCCCAACTGGCGCAACGCCCGCGGCCGGGCCGCCTCGATGACGATGTCCGCCGCCGCCACCAGGGCCTTCAACCGTGCCCGTCCGTCCGCGGAGTCAAAGTCGACCGCGGCCATCCGCTTGCCCGCGTTGAGCCGGTCAAAAAATGCGGGGGGGCCGCGGCGGGCGCCGTCGGGGCGGGCGGTACTTTCGAGCTTGACGACGTCGGCGCCGCAGCGTTGCAGCAAATGCCCGCACAGCGGGCCCGCCCACAGCGCCGAGAGGTCCAGCACACGCGGTAACCGTTGTGGAACGGGCACGGCCGGCCGCCGCACCTCGGCCTGAACCCAGGGCGCGGCTGGGGGCATGACATCCGCGGCCACCGCCAGTCCCATCTCGCGGCCGCGCCCGATCCAGTCATCGCGCCGGCCGGCGGCAACCTGCCGGGCGATGGCGGCCCAGTCGTCGGGTACGATCTCGGCCTGTAGCCAGGCCGAGAGCAACTCCCGGTCTTCCGGGCGCGCCAGATTCAGCGCCAGGCGTCCGTCGGCAGCCGCGAGCAGCCGGCAACTGCCCCCCGCCGAGATGCACCCGCGTCGCCCGTGGCCGAAATCCGCCGCCCGTTCGGTCAACAGCCCGGCGCCTGTCAGGCCCGAACGGTCCGCGTCCGGCGCCAGCGACCACAGGGCCGCCAGCACGCCATCGGCGGCGGCCGCCAGTGGGGCGATGGAAGTCAGCGGCGGACCGTCGGCGAGCCCGGTGAGGGCGGTCAGGCCGCAAGCCGCTGCGCGGTCGGCCGGATGCTCATCCACCAGCGACAGGCCGGCGGCCGGAAGGCCCAAAGCCTGCAGACACGCGGCGCCATAGCGTCGCGCCATCTGCTCAACCGGAAGCTCACCCTCGATCATGCGGGGAGTACACCAGATCGGCGCGAGGTCCGCGGTCAGGCGGCTCGGTGCAGGGCCTCGGCCCGCGCCTTGAGCGCATCGGTCATCCCCAGAAAGCCGCGCTCCAGACCGTTGCGGAATAGCCCGAGGACCAGGAACTGCATCCAGCCATGAATCTCGAAATGAGACGTATAGCGTGTGCGGCCGTCGGCCAGTGGCGTCAGACGATGCCAGCGATGGCTGCGCATGGCGCCCAGCGGCATCGGCTTCATCTTGTAGCCGAAGGTCTGCTGCGGTGTCAGTTCGCTGATCCACTCCCGTTGAAACTGTGGCTTCGCAGTGAGCATCACCTGCATCTCGATGGCGCCGCCAACCCGCAGATCGCACCGCACCTCCGGGACGAACGGATTCCATTCACCGTAGCGGGGGAAATCGGTGAGCACCTGCCACACCGTCTCCAACGGCGCGTCGATGTCGCGCTGGTGGTCAAGCGTGAACATCGGAAAATTCCTGGCGAATGACGCGACGCAGCAGTTTGCCGGTCTCGTTGTAGGGCAGCGCGTCGGTGAACCGCCACTGCTGGGGGACCCGAGAAGACCGCAGACGGTCCTTGACCAGGGCCCCCAGGGTGGCTTCGTCCACGCTGGCGCCGGGCTTGAGTACCACCGCCGCAGCCACTGCCTCGCCCCACTGTGCGTCGGCCATCGCCACCACGGCAACGTCGGCGACCGCGGGATGCGACAGCAGCACTTCTTCGATCTCGCCAGGCGAAATGTTCTCGCCGCCGCGAACGATCACATCATCGGCCCGGCCATCAAGAAACAGGTACCCCTCGGCATCGAGAAAGCCGCGATCCTTGGTGGGGAACCAGCCCTCGGCGTCGAGTTGGCTGCCTTGCGCCTGATACTCGCCGGAGACCTGCGGGCCGCGGACGAACACCAGGCCGGCTTCCTCGGGCCCCAGCACGCGGCCGTCCTCGTCACGGATCTCGATCTCGACCGCAGCCGCACGCCCCACCGAGCCCAGCCGTCGGGCCACCTGCGGGTCATCGCTGGCAATCGCAGTGCGATGATCCTCGGGCCCCAGCACGGCGACGGTGGAGCTGGTTTCGGTGAGTCCGTAGGCGTTGGTGAAATCCACCCCCGGAAACAGCGCCATGGCGCGACGAATCACCGGCAGCGGCATCTTGCCGCCCCCATAGGCCAGTGCCCGCAGCGCCGGCACGTCGGCCGACGCTCCATGGGCATCGAGATGCTCGACGATCCGCGCCAGCATGGTGGGCACCAGGAAAGCGTTGCTGACCGCTTCCGACCGCACCGCCGCCAACCACGCGGCCGGCTCGAAATTCTCCAGCTGCACCATGCGGCGACAGGCATAGGTGCTCGACAGCACCGAGGAGATCCCGGCGATGTGATACGGCGGAACCGTCACCACAATGGCATCGTCTTCGTCGGCGCTGGCGAACTCCACCGTGCCAACGATGTAGGCCATGAGGTTCTCATGGCGCAGGATGGCGGCCTTGGGCTGGCCGGTGGTGCCACTGGTGAACAGCTGCACGGCCACCGCCGACGGATCCTCTGCCGGCACCGGGGCGGGGGCATCGGCAACGGCCTGCAGCGCCAGGAACGCATCGGTGGTGATGACCTGCAGGCCGTCACGGGCGTCCACCTGATCGGCATAGGCTTCGCCCACCACCAGCAGTGCCGGGGTCACCCGGTCGAGCAGGGCATTGATCTCGGACCGCGTCAGACGATAGTTGAGCGGCACATAGGGCACATCGGCATAGGCCGCCGCGAAGATCGCGATCGGCACCGCAGGGCTGCTCACGTCAAGCACCACCAGCCGCTCGACCCCGCGTGCCTTCACCATCTGCGCCGCAGCCTGCGCCGCCTGATGCAATGCGGCGTAGGTCCAGCGCTGTTCGCCCTGCACCACGCCGACGCGGTCGCCGAAGGCTTCGGCAGCCATGTCGAGAATCATCGAAATGTTCATGAGCTTGCGTCGGCGCGGCGGTTCAGTCGGACGAGGGCAGCTGCTTGGCCTGCTTCACGTCCAGCGCGGTACCGTCCAGCGCCAGGCTGCCCTGTCCGCCTTTGGTGCACAGCAGCTCGATGCTCTCATCGGCGTTGACGTAGCGCTTGCCGATCAGGGTGCCAGCGCTGTGGGCGGCATCAAGTGTGGCACTGCCGTCCGCGGTCGCGGCAGCCGCCAGCATCAGGGCGCCACCGCACTGCAGTGCATGGTCGCCGGCGGGGGCTTTCACCACCATTACCTGGGTATCGCAGACCGCGCTCTTGAAGCGCGCGCCGGCCTTGAGTGCCACGGTCGTCATGGTCCTGTGTCTCCTGATCGGGAAATGTCAAAAGGGTTGCTGCAGCGGATGCTACGCGAGGGCGTGCCGGCGCTGCCCCCTCCTAATGCATGAGGTCACGCGCCCAGGCCCCCAGCCGGGCGAACAGCCGGCTGCGGCTGGGGAACAGAAAGTGGCTGTGGCCGGTATCCGGCAACACCTCCAGGGTCACGGCCGGGCTCGCCGGGAAACTCGCCGGGATCGCCTCGGGTGGTCCGGTCATGTCGCGCTCGCCGACGCCGATGAATACCGGCACATCGACCGCGCGTGCCTCGGTGGCGACATTGCCGGGCGCCATCGACAGCGTCGCCGGCACCGGCAGCAGGTTGTCGGTGGCCGCCTTGAGTGCGGCGACGCCGCGGGGATCGGCCTGCGCCGAGCCGTAGAGTTCGGCACGGTTGCCGCCACCACCGCCACCCCCGAGACGCGGGTAGGCGGTGCCGAACATGCTCTTGGCGATGGCCGTCAGTTGCGGCCGCAGCACGTCCGGATCGGTGGTGTCGCGCAACGGCGGCGGGGCGAACTGCGGCAGCCCGCGGGTGGCGAAGCCGAGCAGTGCCAGGCCGGCAAACGGCGCTGATGCCGCCTGCAGCAGCAGGGTCATCATCGCCCCCATCGAATGGCCGACGCCCAGCGCCCGCAGCGCCGGCAGCGACGGCCGGTCGCGCACCAGCGTGCCGCTGCGAAGGCCCGTCAGCAGCGCAGCAACGGCCGCCGCATTGGCGGCGGTCAGCAGTTCCGGCGTCAGCACCCAACCATCTTCAGGGCGGCTGCTGTCGCCGACGCCCAGATGATCCAGCGCCGCCACCAGGAAGCCCTCGGCGACCATCGCTTCGGCGAACGAGAACGTCGGCACCGCGCCGGCCACCTGCAAGTCGTAGTAGCGGCGGTTCATGTTGCCGCCCGGCAGGCAGACCAGCACAGCGGTGGGCGGCTGTCGCGGCCACCACAGCGATGCCGCCACCGTCAGCGGTGGTTCACCCGGCAGCGTCAGGCCGGTGTCGAGCGTCAGGTGCATCGGTTGCCGAGGGCGTCAGTCGCGACCCAGCACAGCCGCGGCCATCCCCGAGGTCACCAGCACGTTCTGCACCCGCTGTACCTGGTTGACCGAGGTGCCGCGCACCTGTCGCACGCCCTCGATCATGTTGTTCATGCCGTGGATGTAGGCCTCGCCGATGAGGCCGCCGTTGGTGTTGATCGGCAAGCTGCCGCCCAAACCGATATGCCCGTCCTTGACGAAATCCTTGGCCTCGCCCGGCTTGCAGAAGCCGAAGGCTTCCAGCTGCGTCAGCACCTGCGGGGTGAAGGCGTCGTAGATCATCGCCGCCTGCATCTCGGAGGGCTTGAGCCCGGTCTGCCGCCACAGCCGCTTCGCCACGCCGTGGGCCTCCGGCATGATGGTGAGATCGTCGTGGTAGAAGTTGGAGATCACTTCCACGTTGTAGGGAATCGACTGGGTCGCCCCCAGCAGCTTGACCGGCTTCTGCCGGAGATCCCGCGCGCGCTCAAGGCTGGTCACCAGAATTGCGACGCCACCATCACTTTCCTGGCAGCAATCGAGCAGGCGCAGTACCGGCTCCATGATCCACTTCGAGTTCTGGTGATCTTCCAGCGTGATCGGCTTGTTGTAGAACCAGGCATTCGGGTTGGTCGCGGCATGTTGCCGCTGCACCACCGACACCCGTCCGAGGTCTTCGTTGGTGACCCCGTACTTGAGCATGTAGGGTCGCGCCGACAGCCCGGCCCAGCTGGCCGGCGTCATGGCGCCAAAGGGAATGCACCAGAGCAGCGTACCGGTGCCGTGACCGCCGGTGTAGCCCTTCATGTCCGTCGGATTCTGGCCGAAGCGGTACTGGCTGCGCTCGTTCATCGCGCGCCAGATCAGCACGTTGTTGCACAGCCCGGCATTGACCAGTGCCATCGCCTGGTACAGCGTCGCCGCCGCCGCCGCACCGCCGCCGGGGATGCGCGTGGTGTAGGCCAGGTCCTTCACCCCCAGCGCCCGCGCGAGACCGATCTCGTCGCTGTTGTCGATGGTGAAGGTGATCATGCCGTCGATGTCCTGCGGATTGACGCCGGCATCCTGGCAAGCGGCCAGCGAACACTCGGCGGCCAGCTGCAGTTCGCTGCGGCCGGATTCCTTGGAAAACTCGGTCTGGCCAATCCCGGCGATGGCCGCTTCCTGAAAACTGCGGGCCATGTCAGCGACTCCCTGCAGGCCGGAACACCGGCACCTTGTGATTGTTGATGGTCGGCTCGAAGGTGACTTCCACCGCCATGCCCTCGGTCACTTCTTCCAATGACACACCGACGATGTTGGAGACGAAGCGAATCCCCTCCTCCAGGGCAATGATGGCGACGATCGGCGGCTCGCGGAATCCGAACGGGGGTGGATGCCGGGGCATCACCCAGGACACCACCGTGCCGCGACCGGACAAGGGCACGATGTCGTGCTCCAGCGTGTGCGTCTCCGGACACATCGGCCGTGGCGGGAAGTAGAACTTGCCGCTGGCGCGGAAACGCTGACCCACGAATTCCTCGCGGTCACAGGCATCCCAGAAGAACTTGGCATCCGGGGTGACGATCGGTGGCATCCGGATCGGCTTGGCCGCCGGGGTATCGGGAGTACTCATGGTGGGCTCTGAAAAGGAGTGATCGGAAGACTAGGCGGCGGGCCGCGCGGCTGCCTGCCACAAAAGGGTGAGTCAACCCGCGGCAGGCAGGTTGACCGACAACATGGCGATGAGGCGGCGCTTGGTCGGCACCACCCAGTTGGCCTTGAGCACGGGGGACAGCAGACCAGCCGCCTCCAGCTCGTCACACAGGTGCATCTGGTGGGCGAGATCGAACAGGTCCAGCTGCTCGGTGAACAGACCATCGTCGCCGACGGTAATGAACGACACCCCCGGGGTCTGATAGTACCCCCCGCCCGGCCGCTGTCCGGGACCGCGATTCCACCAATGGGTGATGATCCGGTTGCCGTGGGTGGTGAACCGTTCGATGGGGAAGCTCCAGCCCTCCCACCCCACCCGCATATCGCGCCCGTAATGGGTTTCGCGAATCTCCTCGCGACTGTTGGCCTGCACCCGCAGGGTGCCGCCGTACTCACAGAGATAGACGCAGTCTTCTGCGTAGAAGGCGTCGGCCAGCCAGGACCACTCATTGCGGGCCGCCGCCTCGACGAACGCCTGCTGCATGGCGACTGCACGCGCCTCGACCTGCTGCGGTGACAGCGTCATGGCGTCTCCCCGGTTGATGTTGTGCCGACAGGCTGCCCTGCACCCCCGTCGCGGTCGTCATCCGTTTTGACCAGTCGCGACCGGACCGGACCGCCGGGCCGCCTGAGCGACGCCCAAGGAACCTCTGAAAAACGTCGCGAGCGAAGGCAGGTTGTCAGGCACATCCCTGTGCCTGACCCCTCGGGGCTGACGCGCCATTTTCGTTCCAGACGAAATGGTGAGTGCCGTCGGAGCGCAGAAAGCACAGTGTATGGGTCAATACATGAGCATTTCGAGCACCGCCGGCACTCAAGATGCCGAGCGCAGTAGTTTTGCAGAGGTTCCCTAACACCAATGAGTTATTGGAGCCCCGTCCGCGAGCGCGTACAACGCTAACAGCCGGACACCCGACGATCCGGCATCCATCCAGACGGAGAGGAGACGACCCGATGACCGCATTTCGATGGCCGTTGACGGCCATGATTGCCGGCCTGCTGCTGTGCGGCACTGCGCAGGCGGACGCGCCCGTCGTGATCGACCTGTGGCCCGCCACTGTCACCGCCGCCTCGCCGGTCAACGGGCCCGAGCGTGTCGGCCGTGAGGGCAGCGGCACCGGCGCGGTTCGCAACATCTCCCGCGCCCGCATGGAAATCTTTCGTCCCGAGCGCCCCAACGGCACCGCCGTGATCATCGCCGGTGGCGGCGGCTATTTCCGGATCCAGATCGGCCGCGGCAGCGTGCCGGTGGCCCAATGGCTGGCGTCGGTGGGGGTGACCGCGGCGGTGCTCTACTACCGGCTGCCCGCCGATGGCTGGGATCCGGCCGCGCCGGTGCAGGATGGCCAGCGCGCGCTGCGGATCCTGCGGGCACGCGCCGACGAATTCGGCATCGACCCGGCCCAGATCGGCCTGCTCGGTATGTCCGCTGGCGGCCACCTGGCCGCGGTAGCGGGCACCCGCCATGCCCATGCCTTCTACCCCCCCGCAGATGCCATCGACACGCTGTCAGCCCGTCCGGACTTCGTGGTGTTGCTGTATCCGGTGGTGTCGATGCGACCACCGCTGGACACCACCCGCACCCGGCAACACATGGACCGCGCACCCGATGTCGAGCAGGCCTACTCGCCGGAGCTGCATGTCGACGCCAGCACCCCGCCGATGTTCCTGGTGCACTGCCTGGACGATCCCATCGCCAGCCCCGGCCACAGCCAGGTGCTGTTCGAGGCGCTGCAGGCCCAGGGCATTACCGCCGAGCTGCGGCTGTTCGATACCGGCGGCCATAGCTGGGGACTGGGCCGGCCGGGGACCGAACCCGCGGCCTGGCCGCTGCTGTTCAGCCGCTGGGCACGCGGCCAGGGCTTCATGCGCCGCACCCCCACACCTCGTTGAAGCCCCGGCCTCAACACGACACGACCCGATCGGCACTCCGCGCCGGACAGACCAGGAGAAGATTCATGAACGCCTTCCGAACCACTGCCATTGCCGGCGTACTGGGTGCCGGCCTGCTGTCGCCACCGGTGCTGGCCGACACCGCCGAGGACACCCTGCTGCGGCGCCTGGAACAGCAAAGCGCACAGATCGAAGCGCTGCAACGCCGGCTCGATGGTCTTGAGGCCGGGCAGTCCACGCCGACCGCCAGCGCCGACGTTGAGGCGCTGCAGGATGAGGTCGAGGCGCTCCAGCTGCAGCTCACCCAGATGAGCCTCGGCGCCGGCGCCAGCACCGGCAACACCAACGGCAGCACCAGCTGGCGCCGTGGCGGCCCCGAATTCCGCAGCGCCGACGGCTTCTACCGTCTGCATGTGCGCGGCCGCGTCGCCCTCGATGTCTCCACCACCGACGGCTCCGCCTTCGACGACCGCAACATCAGCGGCACCGAGATGCGCGCCATCCGCCTCGGCGCGCAGGGCAGCATCGGCAACATGCGATACAAGGTCGACGCCGACTTCGCGGACCAGGACATCTCGGTGAAGGACGCCTGGCTCGGTTGGCGCTGGCACGCCCTCGGCCTGCCGATGGAAGGCTTTCTCGGCAACCGGCTGAAGGACCGCAGCATCGATGGCTCCGGCACCCTGTCGCGCAACCCCTTCATGGAGCGCAATGCGGTGGCGCAGGTCGGCGCTTCGGTCAACGGCTACTACGGCCTCGGCGCCCACCTCAAGATATTCGGTCGTACCTGGCACCTCGGCACCAGCATCGCCGGCGACCAGATCGACAACACCGGCGATGAGAGCGATTCCATCACCTACACCGTGCGCGGTCACTGGAACCCGCTGAAGACCGGCACCGGCTTCGTCCATCTCGGCAGCTGGTACTACTACGAAAAGCTGGCGGATGACGTCGTCTCGATCAACAACGTGCCGCGGATCGGACAGAACTTCAACGACAACCTGCGGGTCTCGTCCAGCTCCATCGCCAACCCGGAACGCAACGAGGGCTATGGCCTGGAACTGGGCGGCGTCTATCGCAGCCTGTGGTCGTTCGCCGAGTACACCGAACGCCGTATCTCGGCACCGTCGGTCACCTTCCTCGGCCTCACCGACCGCATTGATCGCGATGCCTGGGCCATCTCGGCCGGCTGGCTGATCACCGGCGAGAAGCCGGGCTTTTCGACCCGTTCCGGTCTCTGGGGCACCACCCGGGTCCTGCGGCCGGTCACCGAAGGCGGCATCGGCGCCTTCGAGCTGGCGGTGCGCGCCGACGAGTACGACTTTACCGATGCGCCCAATGGCGGCGACGGCAGCCGAACCACCATCGGCGTCAACTGGTACCTCAACAACCAGGCGCGGCTGATGCTGAACTACGTCGACTGGGAAACCGACAACAAGGTCGGCAGCTTCCAGGGCCCGGACACGGGTCGTTCCATCGGCATGCGCGCGCAAGTGCTGTTCTAAGAATCCGGAGACTCCCATGACCCCCATCCTGACCCGTGCCTCGCACCGCCTGCTGCCCGGCCTCGCCGTCGCCGCGTTCTGTCTCGGCCTGCATGGCTGCATCGACGGCCCCGAAAGCCCGGCACCCGAGCCCGTCAACCCCGACCCCGATGCCTGCCCCTTCCTGCCGGTGGATCCGGTGAGCTTCAAGGGCGGCAACAGCTGGGGCGAGGAACTGACCGTCACCCTGCAGCCCGATACCCTGGCCTACACCATCACCCTCGATGCCAGCCTGCAGCGGACGGTCGGCACCGTCTTCAGCGGCACGCTGGATCCGCTGGATGACTGCACCTACGACAGCAACGAGGCTGGCGCCATTTTCACGCTGGCGTCCGGCGGTGTGCTGCAGGGGGGTGTGACCGCGGCCGACAGTGCCAACTTCCTGCCCCTGCTGGCCTTCCGTGACACCTTCAACAACGCCGACACGCCGACGGTTTTCAACCCTATCGCCTTCATCGCCAACGCCATCGGCGTCCACCATGACGGCGCGACCGCGCTGTCGTACGGTGGCTCCGGCCGCATCCGCAATGCCGGCACCTTCCAGCTGTGCCGGGATGAGGTGAGCAACCGCTTTGTCACCTACGCCGCCAGTTGTGCCGTGACCGAGAAGGGCTATCTGACCTACAACAGCGACCGCAATGCTTTCGACCTGTTCACCACCGATCCCGGCGGCAGTGCCGTCACCAGTGGCGGCGAGCTGACCGGTTCGATGATCATCGGCCTGGTCAGCGGCAACGCCGTGCCACTGCAACTGGTGCGGGAGTCCACCGCCAGCTTCGGCCTGCGGCTGTTCACCCCGCAGGCGACGCTGGAGGCCAATGCCGCCGATGGCAACTACAGCACCCTCGACACGGCGGGTGGCCCGTCACGGGTCACCATCGCCGGAACCGACTTCAGCCGCGGTGAAACCACCGCCACCCTCACGGTCGACACCCCGGCGAGCGGCGTTACCGCGGTCAGCGGCGACATCACCGGCAACGTGCTGTACAGCAACGGGATCTATGGCTTCATCCCGGCTGCCAGCGGTCAGCCGGCGTTCGAGCTGGGCGTGTTGAACTGACATGGGCGGCCATCCCTCGCCGGTCCGGGCGCGGTCCGCCGCTGCCCTGTTGCTGGCGGGGGCCGTGCTCGGCTGCAGCAGCGGCGGCTCGGGGGACGGTGACCCCGGCGCCGGCGCCGCCGAAGCCCAACCATCGGCGGTCAGCTGTCCCACCGGTATTCCAGCCTCGGTGGCCTGCCTCGGCGGACGCGACCGCCGCGGCGCCCACTACCTGATCGCCATCCCCGACCCCTGGAATGGCGCGCTGATCCTGCATGCCCACGGCGGGCCGAGTCTGGACCCACCCACCGCCCAGCGTCCTGCCGATGACCTGTCGCGGTGGGCGGTGATGGTGAAGGCGGGTTACGCCTGGGCCGGATCGAGCTTCCGTCAGGGCGGCGTCGAGGTGCGCGCCGCTGCCGAAGACACCGAAAATCTGCGGCGCCTGTTCAATGACCATGTCGCCACCCCCACCCACACCCTGCTGCACGGTCAGTCCTGGGGCGCTGGGGTGGCGGCCGTGGCCGCAGAGACCTTCACTGCCGACACCCTCGGCAGCGTCCCCTATGACGGCGTCCTGCTGACCAGCGGCGTGCTCGCCGGCGGCACCCGGTCCTATGACTTCCGGCTCGATCTGCGCGTGGTCTACCAGGCGCTCTGCCACAACCATCCATTGCCCGACGAGCCGGCCTACCCACTCAACATCGGCTTGCCGGTGGGCGACGGCCTGAGCCGCGCCGAACTTCGCGCGCGCACCGCAGACTGCCTCGGGCTCGACCGGCCGCCGGCGCAGCGCAGTGTCGAACAGCAGCGCCGGGTCGCAACCCTGGAAGCCGTGATCCGCATCCCCGAAAGCTCGATCCAGTCGCACCTGGAGTGGGGCACGTTCCACTTTCGCGACATCGTCAGCCAACGGACTGCCGGCGCCAGCCCCTTCGGCAATATCGGCGCGGTGTATCAGGGGTCCGATGACGATCCGGCGCTGAATGCAGCGGTCGCCCGTTACAAGGCCAGCCCGCTCGCCGTGCAGCGCTTCGCCAACGACAGCGATCCCGGCGGGCGGATTCCGGTGCCGGTGCTCACCACCCGCTGGATTGATGACCCGACCGCTTTCGTCGAACTGGATGCCTATTTCCGCGACACCCTGGAGGCGGGTGGCAGCGGTGACCACCTGGTGCAGACCTTCACCCGCAACGGCAGCCACGGCTACATCAGTGACGTCACCTATGTCGCGCTGACCGCCGCGCTGCTCGACTGGATCCGCCTGGGCACCGCGCCAACACCGCGCGGCATCGCCGAGCGCTGCGCCACGCTGCAGCCGCGGTTTGCCGGCACCTGCAGCTTCGACAGCGACTACATCCCACCCGCGCTGGACACCCGTGTCGCACCCCGCAGTCGCCCATGAGGCGGGCAGCCCGGCAGATGCCGGCTGGCTTGCGCCGCCCGTCCATCCGCACGACCATCGGCCCATGAAGCTTGTCATCGCCGATGATCATCCGCTGTTCCGTACCGCCATCGTCCACGCCATGGGGGCGCTGACGCAGGGGCAGCCGCCGGTCGAAGCCTCCAGCCTGAAGTCGCTGGAGGACGCCGTTCGCGCCCATGCCGATATCGACCTGGTATTGCTCGACCTGCACATGCCCGGCGCCTGCGGCTTCTCGTCACTGGTATTCCTGCGCGGCGAGCGACCGGAGCTGCCGGTCATCATCATTTCGTCCAACGCACACCCCCGCACCATCCGTCGCGCCGAGCAGTTCGGCGCCGCCGGTTTCGTCCCTAAATCGGCGCCGGTCTCGCAGATGCTCGACGCCGTACGCCAGGTCATGGCCGGCGGCGTCTGGTTTCCCGAGCATGCGGCGGAGACCAGCGACGCCGATGCCCGCCTTGCCAGCCAGCTGGCGCAGTTGACGCCGCAGCAAATACGGGTGCTGATGTGCATCGCCGACGGCTTGCTGAACAAGCAGATCGCCTACGAGTTGGGGCTGGCGGAGAACACCGTCAAGGTGCACGTCACCGCCATCCTCCGCAAGCTGGAGTGCTACAGCCGCACCCAGGCCGCGGTGCTGGTGCGGTCGCTGGCACCCGATGCCGGCCCCGGCGACGACGCCCCGATCGAAGACTGACGCTGGCCAGGAGCCTGCGTTTCTGCCGCCCAGGCGCCTATCGGCTCCGCAGCAGACGTTGCGTCATCAAGGCCCGCAGGGCCGCCGGAGCCACTGGCTTGGCCAGCCAGCCCCAGCCCGCCGCACGGGCCTGCTCGCGCAGGGCTGGATCGTGCTCGGCGGTGACCAGAATCACCGGCACCTCACGCCCCCAGACCGCCTGCAGGTCCGGCACCAGGTCCGGCCCCAGGATGTCGCCCAGGCGCACATCCAGCAGCACCAGGTCGGGCACCGCGGCGGCCGTCACCCGCGACCGCGCCTGCGCCGCACTGGCGATCAGGGTCGCCTCACAGCCCCACCCGCCCAACAACGCCGCGAGTCCCTCCCGCACCCGCGGATCGTCGTCGACACACCAGATATGGCGACCGCTCAACTGCGAGCTGACCGGTGGCGGCCGTGGCGGCGGGGCCACCGCCGCTGCCAGCACATCGCCGCGGGGCACGGTGACGGCAAACACGCTGCCCCGCCCCGGCCACGACCGCAGCGACACCCGATGCCCCAGCAGCCGAGCGATCCGGTCGACGATGGCAAGCCCCAGCCCGGCACCACGTTCGCCCTGGTCGCCGCCGGTATCCAGCCGCCGGAACTCCTCGAAGATCACGGCATGTTGTGCCGACGGGATACCGGGACCGGTATCCCAGACTTCGATCCGCACGGCGTCGCCCGCCTGCCGCACGCCGAGCAGGATGCTGCCGCGCGCCGTGTAGCGCAGCGCGTTGGAAAGGAAGTTCTGGACGATGCGTCGCAGCAGCGCCTCGTCGCTGCACACCACTGCCCGCGTCGGGTGATAGCGGAATCGTAAGCCGCGCGATTCCGCCAGCACCCCGATCTCGCGCGCCAGCGAGTCCAGCACCGGCCCCAGCGCCAGATCACGGCGACGCACCTCCAGGGTGCCGGACTCCAGCCGCGAAATGTCCAGCAGGCTGCCGAGAATCTCGTCCTGCGCCGACAGCGCGCCATCGACGCTGTCCGCCAGCCCGCGCAGGCTGTGGTCGTTCTCCACCCGCTCGCGCAAGGCCGAGACAAACATCCGCGCCGCGTTCAACGGCTGCAGCAGGTCATGCACGGCGGCCGCCACGAACCGGGTCTTGTAACGATTGGCACGCTCCGCTTCGGCGGTGGCTTCGGCGAGATCATGGGTGCGGGCCTCGATGCGTCGCTCCAGCGTGTCGGCCAGTGACCGCAACTCGCGCGCCGCCTGCTTGTAGGCGGTGATGTCGGCATAGCTGGTCACAAAGCCGCCGTCCGGCAGCGGGTTGCCGCGGATCTCGATGACGGTGCCATCGCCGCGCTCGCGCTCGTGCATGTGCGGACGGCCGGCACGCAGATGCTCCAGGCGGCGGGCGATGGCAGCCTCCACCGGGCCGGGCCCCAGCAGCCCGCGGGCGGCGTTGTAACGAAACACCTCTTCGATCGGGCGGCCGACCTGGATCAGCTCCGGCGGAAACCGGAACAGCTCGACATAACGCCGGTTCCAGGCCACCAGTCGCAGGTCGGCATCGATCACGCAGACCCCCTGCGGCAGATGCTGCAGGCTCGGGCTTTCGCCGTAGTCGGCGCGGCGGGCCGCCTGCACCAGACCATCTTGCGCGGTGCGTATCTCGGTCGCGTGCTGGGCCACCAGCCGTTCCAGTTCGACCCGACCACGCTCGCGTAGCTGCACCATGCGGCGACGCTGCTGCAGGTACAGCCCCAGCAACACGAAAAACAACAGGCCGGCCGCCACCGAGGCGGCAACGGTTCGGGCGGCGATCCGGATGGGGCGGGTGGAGCGCATCACGTGCAGGGTCCAGCCCTGCTCCGGCAGCGGTCTCGACAACCACATGGCCTCACCGATATCCGCCACTCGGACTCGCCGCACCCCATCGCGCGGTGTGTCAACCGGCGTCAGGTCGAGCGTGGTCAGCGTGGTATCGCCGTACTGTCGGGTGTCGGTCAGCCGTTGCAGCTCCGCCGCATCCAGCGGGTGCAGCTGGCGGTAGCGCCAGTCATCACGGCTGCTGAGAAAGATTACCCCGAGACGATCGCTGACGAAGACCGCATCCGGCAGGTGCTTCCAGGCCTGTTCCTGCATTCTCAGAACCAGCTTGACCACCACCACGCCCAGCAACCGTCCCTCCTGATCGCGCACCGCCTGCGACAGAAAATATCCCGGCACTGAGGTGGTGACCCCCAGTGCATAGAAGCTTGCACTGTCATGGTCGACCGCATCCTGGAAGTAGGGACGAAACTGGTAGTCGACGCCGACATTGCTATCACTGGATTGCCAGTTGCTCGCCGCCACCGCGACGCCGTCGCGGTCCAGCAGCGTCAGTGTCGAAGTGGCCGCCGCGCCGTTGATCAGGGCGAGCTTGCGGTTGAGCCGGGCACGCTCAGCGTCGTCGATCCCGGCAGCCGACAGCGTGGACTGCACCTGTGGATCCAGCGCCAGAACCGCTGGCAGCACCCGATAGCGCTCGATCAGCGCCTGCAGGGTGTCGTCCTGCAGCCGCAATTGCTCTCCGGCCTGTGCCGCACTGGCGGCCAGGCTGCGACGCTGGTATTCGGCCGCTGCCGCCCAGGCCACTGCAGCCACCGCCAGCAGCACCACCAGCGTGATGGCGGCGATCTGGGCTCGGGGTCGGGGCGCGTCATACATACGCCATCTTGGCGCAGCCAGCGCCCCATCGCGAGCGGCGGCGCCCCTTCCCCATCACCGCGCACCCCAAGTACCGTTCCCTGTCGTCGCCGCCCGAAGTCCTGTTCCCTGTCATCGCAGCCCGAAGCACCGTTTCCTGTCATCGCGGCCCGCAGCACCCTTCACTGTCATCGCGAGCCGCGAAGCGGCGCGGCGATCTCGTGATGTGGCGTTCAGCGCTCCGGGTGAGATTGCCACGCGCCCTGCGGGCGCTCGCAATGACGGGGAGGGCGGGCGCTCGCAATGACAGGGAGGACGGGCGCTCGCAATGACATTGAGGGCGGGCTCGCAACGACCAGGCCGACATGCTTCGCCCGCCTAGTACCAATGCGTTATTGGTGATCTGCCGACGCGCTGACAGTATGCATCGCGACCAACACGGGTCCGCGCAGCCTGAGGCACCCCATGAGCACCATGACCGATTCTCCCGCCGCGATCTCGCAGCGCCGCAAGCCGTTCTGGCATCACCTCTACTTCTGGGTCCTGGTGGGCATCACGGCCGGTGTTCTGATCGGTCTTCTGGCCCCCGAGATTGGCGCCCGCATGAAATGGATGGCGGACCTGTTCATCAAGGTGGTGAAAGTGGTGATCGCGCCCACCATCTTCGCAACCGTCGCGGTCGGCATTGCCAGTCTCGGCAATCTGGCCAAAGCCGGCGGCCTGGCGTTGCGTACTGTGGTGTACTTCCATGTGACCACCATATTTGCGCTTGGCATCGGCCTGGTCACGATCAACCTGATGGCGCCCGGCGCGTCGCTGGGATTGGACCTCGCCACCTTTGATGCCTCCACCGCGGAAGCCACCCTGCGCACTGCCGGCGCGCTCGACGGCGGCGGTGTCACCGGCTTTATTCTCAACCTTGTGCCGCACTCATTCTTCGGCGCCTTCGTCGAGGGTCAGCTGATTCAGGTGCTGGTGCTGGCCGTGCTGGTGGCCTGCGCCATCACCATGCTCGGACCGCGGGCCCAGGGCGCGGTTGACGCGCTGGATACTGTCGCCAAGGTGATGTTCGGCATCATCAAGATCGTGATGTGGCTGGCGCCGATCGGGGCGATGGGGGGCATGGCCTTCACCATCGGCCAGTACGGCAGTCAGATCCTCGGCTCGCTGGCCCATTTCATGGTCAGCTTCTACATCACCTGCCTGCTGTTCCTGTTTGGTGTACTGGGGCCGATCTGCTGGTGGTGCGGCTTCAGCATCTTCAAGTACATCCGCTACATCAAGGATGAACTGCTGATCGTGCTCGGCACCTCATCCTCCGAAACCGTGCTGCCGCGCATGCTGATCAAGCTGGAAGCCGCCGGAGCCGAACGCTCGGTGGTCGGCCTGACGATCCCCACCGGCTACTCGTTCAACCTCGACGGCACCGCCATCTACATGACCATGGCAGCGATCTTCATCGCCCAGGCCTTTGGCATTGACGTACCCATCGCCACCCAGATCGGCCTGCTGGTGTTCATGCTGATCTCGTCCAATGGGGCTGCCGGTGTCACCGGCGCCGGTCTGGTCACGCTTGCCGCGTCGTTGGCGGCCTTCGACAGCATCATTCCGCTGGCGGGCATTGCCCTGATCGTTGGCATCGACCGCTTCATGTCGGAGGCGCGCGCACTGACCAACCTCACCGGCAACGGGGTAGGCACGCTGGTGGTGGCGCGGTGGACCGGACACCTTGATCGCGCCCGACTGCAGCAAGTGCTGGACAACCCCCGTCTGGTCAATGTCGACCAGATCATGCAGGCGCAGATGATGGCGTCACGACCAGGGCTGACGCCGTCTGACGCCACCATCATCGACGGCCTGCCAGCCGCCGATGCGGGCACCCGCGCAAGCTGAAGCGGCTTGGGCTTTCAGGCGGCGCGGCGCGGCGGCATCCTCGGCATGCCGACAAAGCCCACGGCGAACTGCTCTTCCATGGTCTTGATCTGGTCTTCGCTGTAACCAAGGCGGCCCATGATCTGCTGGGTGTGTTCGCCCACCAGCAACGGCCGCCCCTGGATCACCCCGGGGGTGTCCGAGAGGCTGAACAGCAGGCCGATCTGGTCGAGCTTGCCAACCACCGGGTGGTCGTAGGACACCACCCACTGATGCTTCTGGAAGGCTGGCGTGTCGTGCACCTTGCGGGAGAAGTCTTCCGACACGATTTCCACCGGTACGCCAGCAGCATCAAGCTTGGCGAACCACTCGGTGGCACTGGCGGACTTCAGCTTCGCCGCAATCATGTCGGCCAGCTCGGCGTCGTGCTGTCGCCGCGCTGCGGCATCGGTGAACCGCGCATCGGTGGCCAGTTCCGACAGGCCAGTGGCCGCAAACAGCGCATCCCAATGGCCGTCGTTGGCGAGCACCACGCACAGCCAGCCGGACGCCGTTTCGTAAATGCGATGCCCGGCGGAAAAGCCGAACTGCATGCCGTCGATCTGTGGCCGCTCGAAGCCCTTGCCGTCCGGTGTGGCAACGGCATACGAGGTGTTGAGCAGCGCGGCATTGATGATGGAGGTGTCCACCATCTGACCTTCGCCCGTGCGGTCGCGGTGATACAGCGCGTTGATCACCGCCACCGCCGACAGGAAACCGTTGCCGGTATCGCCGAAGCTGGTGAGGCTCCACAAGGGCTTGCCACCGCGGGCCATGCCACCGTCTTCGTACTGGATACCCGACAGGCAGGCGCCGGTCTGGTCGTTGCCGGGCAGGCCGGCGCGCTTGCCGGTCTCGAAGCCGCGGGTGTGACAGTAGATGAGATCGGGCTTGCGCTGCTTCAGGCTCTCGTAGTCGATCTTCAAGCGCTCCGCCGCTTCGTAGCGCATGTTGTGATGCACCACATCGGCCTCGTCCACCAGCTTGAGGAACACCTCCATCGCCCGCGGGTCTTTCAGGTTGAGGGTGATGCTCTGCTTGCCGCGGTTGGCCATGTAGGCGATGTGTACGCGATGCCAGAAGAGGTCGTACAGGCCATTGATCTTGATCACGGTGGCGCCCAGGTCCGACAGCAACTGGGTACCGAACGGCCCGGCGATCGCCAGCCCGAGGTCGAGCACGGTGATGCCCTCCAGCGGCGCCTTCAGCGACTTGCCGGCGTTGGCCGCCGCCGCTTCGGCACGGGCCTCGGCGAGAATCTTCTGTGCCTCGGCCTTCACCGCATCGGTGTGCTCGCCGACGCTGGGCGAGCGCGTGCCGAGCTGCCCCGGCGTCTTGCTCATCTTGTAGGCGGTGCCGACGGTGCGGATGCGCCCCAGCGTCGGATCTTCTGTTTCGGTGACGCAGCCGTCCTTGAGGAACAACGGATCGGCCAGCGACTCTTCCACCGAGCGGATGTCCTGCATGGTCATCTCCGCCTTCTCGGCGGCATCCACCCATTCCTGCGCCGTGAACTTCTTCACCGCCTCGGCCAGGATCGGCTGGTAGTGCGACATCACCAGCAGCTCTTCCGGCCCGGTGCCGAAGCGGTCCGGGTCGTTCTGTACCGTGAGGTTCGGCGTGGCGTTGAGGTTATCGCCCTCCGACGCCTGCAGGATGAAGCGCGGGTTGGGCACCCAGTTGTGGATCCACTTGCCGTCCTTGCACTCGAAGTGCCCCTTCGGCGCCTTGCAGCCGAGAATCCAGGAATCGAAGCCGTCCGGATCGATGTTCTCGGCGCGCATCCACACGCCGGCAGCGCCGGCAAAGGCGCCCTGCAGCAGCGAGGTTTCCACCTTCTGCCCCCGGCCAGTGATGCCGCGCGCACGGATGGCGGCACTGATACCCACCGAGGCCGAGAAGAACGCCCCCAGGCTCGGCCAGTGCGAAGCCGGAAACAGCGGGCCGGGCCGCGGCGCGCCCTGCACCCAGTCATACGGAATGTCCAGATCGGGGAAGGGATCTTCACGACCGGCTAGATGATTCAGCGCCCCCTCGGCCCAGCCGCGTTGCTCCCACATCAGGCCGGAGCGTGCCTGCACCAGCGCATCGTAGGCCGGGCGATCGCGGTGTTCGTTGTCGTCGGTGCCGTAGCCGGTGATGGAGCAGTACACCAGCTTCGGGTTCAGCGCCTTGAGCGTGTCGTAGTCAATACCCAGCCGGGCGGTGACCCCCGGCGCATAGGACTCGATCAGCACATCCGCCGTACGCACCAGCGCCAGCAGCGCGGCCTTGTCGTCAGCCGTCTTCAGGTCCAGCACCGCGCTGCGCTTGCCCCGGTTCCATACCGTATAGCCCAGCTGGCCGCGAAACGGGTCGCCCCCCGGCGGTTCGATCTTGGTCACCGTGGCGCCGTTGTCGGCCAGCAGCATGCCGGTCATCGGCCCGGCAATGCCCCAGCTCAGGTCCAGCACCTGCAGATCCTTGAATACACCCGCCATAACGCACCTGTTTATCTGTAATGAATGGGCTCGAGGGCGCCTCCGCACCCCACCGCCACCGCGCCTTGCGCAGCACCCGGCATTGTCCGCCAGACCCTACCGCCCCCCACCCCACCCCGCCTGATTCATTTGGGTGAGCCCCTCTTCGAGCACAGCTCGAAGAGGGGCTCACGACCCGGCATGGATGCCGGGGCCGGAGTGAATTAGCAAAGCAACGTGTCGCCAGGGTGAACCCCGCCGTTGTTGCGAGCACTGCTCGCAGGCGGGGTGAACGACCCGGCATGAAAGCCGGGGCCGGGGTGGACTAACAGAGTGACGTGTCGCCACGATGGCCAGTGCGAAGGTTCATTCGCAGCACTCCCCCGCGTATCCGTTGCACTGCCCACCGGCCGAGATTGCCACGCCCGCTACGCGGGCTCGCAATGACAACAACACATACGGCGCGCCCCAAACTTCAACGCGACGCCGTCACGAATGCCGCCAAGCCCCACCCTCAACGAAAAATGTCGACCAGAACGTCGGCAATCACCTGCGAGGCCAAGGACACTAGCACCAGATCATTCCCGGCCACCCGCCACTCGTAGCCATCGTGGCGGGGCAATTCCTGAATAAATGTCGGCGAACCCACCTTCTTGGCGATCCCCGGCGGCAACGGCTTGCCGCGCGCCAGATTCTTGCGGATACCCGGCGGCAGCTCGCCATAGCCGGTCAGGCCATGCTGCAGCGCCAGCGCACGCGCATCGCCGGCGCCGATCCCGGCACGGACCAACACGTCGACACCACGCACGGCGCTATCAGCATGATGCTTATGCGGCTTGCCTTTGCCTTCCGGCGGCGCCGCCTGCACCGCAGTTACCAGCGCCAAGCTCAGCGCCAAACCCACACCCGCGACGAGCTGTATCGACCAGGACGGATGATGCATGACCGGACTCCAAGCAGTAGAACGAATTTCCAGTTTGCCCGGCATCGCCTGAGCGGCGCCTGAACTGCCACGCTTCCCTGCAGGATTGACTCCCCTTCGAGGAGAAACGGACTGCCCCGCTATCGTGGCAAAAAAGGCGGCGGAAAAACCCCGCCCTCAACCACCGAAGTCGGTCGCAAAGGTTTTCGGCCGCTTCGATGATCTCCGGCTCGGCCGACACCACCATGCCGTGGGCAGTGCGCCGACGCAGGCGGTCGATGGCGAGGTTCTGCGCCACCCGGTGGCCTCGGCCACGGAGTTGAGGCGGGTGACCAGAAACCGCACCAGCGTCTTGTTGTGCTCGCGGAGCAGATTGGCGACGACGGCGGCATGGGCGCGCTCCCGGGCGTGAGGGGTCTCGTCGGCAGCATCGGCTGCCGGTGTGACCGGGTCTTCTGCCCGGGGATGGTCGGACATCGCGCTTCCTCCAGAACGATGCGTCATCCAGCCTATACGCGCGACGGCGGAAAACCCGAAGTCCCGCCGGCGTTGCGCGCCCTACACCCTTCCGTTGTCATCGCGAGCACCGCACCCTTCATTTGTCATCGCGAGCACCGCACCCTTCATTTGTCATTGCGAGCACCGCACCCTACTTTGTCATTGCGAGCGCCCGCAGGGCGCGCGGCAATCTCATGGGCGTGGCAGTGCCGGTCGGACGAGATCGCCGCGGGGCTAGGCCCCTCGCGATGACAAAGTAGGGTGTGCCCCTCGCGATGACAAAACAGGGTACAGCCCTCGTGATGACAAAGTAGGGTGCAGCCCTCGCGATGACACGGTAGGGGTTCCGCCCTTCGCGTAATGACGAATGGCGGGCTAGAACACCTGCATCGCAGCCCGCACAGCCAGCGCCGCCATCACCAGCGAGCTGAGGGCAAAAATGGCGAAGCGCACTTCGATCTTGTTGACGGTGGCCTGGAATACGCTGTGCACCACCCGCAGCCCCACATAGGCCCAGGCGAGGCCGAGGCTGACCTGACTGGCATCGCCCACAACCGCCAGCACCAGGGCGGCGGCGTAGAAGATGGTGGGCTGTTCCATGAGGTGGTTGTAGTTGTCGGCCTTCCACCGCACCCGGGCCGGCAGGGTGCTCATCTGCTGGCCGTTGGGGAGCTCGGGATCGAGCTTCATTCGTGATGCCTGGATGGCAGGAATGCGGGTGACATACATCCACAGCCACATGACCATGGACCAGAGCACCAGGGCGACGACGGGTTGCAGCATGGCGTGCGCGGTGAGCATGGTTGTTCTCCCCTTCTATTGATGAAGGCTGAATCATAGTCCCGGGCTTCGTTCAGGTGGGCGTCAGGCAGCCGGCGATAGGGTTCAGCCGTTGTTTCAAGCCTTTGAAAGCACATGGAGAGCAAAATGAAAAAGATTGGCATCCTCGCGCCCGGCATCGCCCTGGCCGGCAGTCTCGCCGCCTTCCCCGCCGTGGTTTCGGCCAACGACGGCCCCGGCGTCTACTTCGGCGGTGGCGCGGGCTACTACCGGCTGAACGAAGACGATTTTCTCAATAACGACGACGAGTTCAAGGACAACCGATGGTCGTGGAATGTCCACGCCGGCGCCCAGTTCAACCCGGTCTTCAGCCTTGAAGGCGGCTATGTCGATTTCGGTGATTCCCGCGACGGGGATCTTTCGGTGAGCGCCGACGGCACCTTTGCCGCCGCCCTCGTCCATATTCCGCTGGGCGGCGTCGCGCCTTTCGCCAAGATCGGCCAGCTGTGGTGGGACGCGGAGCTTGACGGCCCCGGCTTCCTGCCCTCATCAGTGACCCAAACTGATGGGGATGACACCTTCTACGGTTTCGGGGTCCGCTTTGGTGAAGGTCCCGGCCCTCAGCTGCGGCTCGAGTACGACCGCATGGCGCTGGACGATACCGATGTCGACATGGCGTCAGTGAAGCTGCAGTACCGCTTCTAGGCCGGCGTGACCGAACCCCGCTGTCATCGCGAGGGGCGTAGCCCCGCGGCGATCTCCTCCGGGCGGCACTGCCATGCCCGTGAGATTGCCGCGCCCCTTCGGGGCTCGCAATGACAATGGTGATGTCGGGGTCGCAATGACAGTGGGCGCGTTGGGCTCGCAATGAAGTGGTGATGTTGGCCCCCCATGACGTGGTGATGTTGGGACCGCAATGACCGTGGGCGTGTTGGGTTCGCAACGAACAACATCAAAACCCTGTCATCATCGCGGCATGCACGCCGAATCCATTCGCACCCGAACCCTCAACGGGATTGACCTCGCCTGGCTGGAACGGGGCGAGGGTCCGTTGGTGGTCTGCCTGCACGGGTTTCCCGACACCGCCTGGACCTTCGTGCCGGTACTGGATCGCCTGGCGGCGGCAGGCTATCGGGCGGTGGCACCGTTTCTGCGGGGCTATGCGCCCAGCGGGTTGGCACCGGATAGCGACTACCGCTTGCCGGCACTGGCCGGCGATCTGCTGACACTGATCGACGCCCTGGACGTGGAACGGGCACATGTGGTCGGTCACGACTGGGGCGATGTCATCGCGCAGTTCGCCGCCAGCCTGGCGCCACGGCGATTCGGCCGCCTGGTGTTGTGCGCAGTGCCACACCTCAAGCGCTTCGTGCTGCGCCCCAGCCTGCGGCAGTTGCAGCGCTCGCATTACATCTACAAATTCCAGATCCCCGGGTGGGCCGAGCGGCGCTTGCCGCATGACGACTTCCGCTGGGTCACCGACCTGATCAACCAGTGGTCGCCCGACTGGCACCCCAGCCCGGCCGCGTTGGCGCCCCTGAAGGCGGCCTTGGGCACCCCCGGCGGCCTGCAGGCTGCCCTCGCCTACTACCGGGCGCTGCCAGGTGCGGTGCTGACACCGGCGATTCGCCGCGTGGCCTTCGCGCCGGTGCCGGTCCCGACGCGCATGATCTTTGGCGGCCGGGACGGCTGCATCGGCCCCGAAATGTTCAGCGGCCAGGATGCCCTGTTCCCGCTCGGTCTGGACCTTTGCGAAATGCCCGGGCACGGCCACTTCATGCAGGCTGAAGACCCCGATGCCTTTACCGCGCACGTGATCGACTGGCTGCGCGCCTGACCCCCGATCTGCCGGAGTTGCCGATGTCGTTGAAAATCCACCATCTCGATTGCGGCACCATGTGCCCGTATTGCGAGCGCCTGCTCACCGGCCACGGCAGTTGGACCGCGCCGGCGCGCATGGTCTGCCATGTGCTGTTGATCGAAACCCCGAGCGAGGGCCTGGTGCTGGTCGATACCGGTCTCGGGCGCGCCGACATGGCCAACCCGGGCCAGCGTCTAGGCCAGGCCTTCACCGCGCTGATGCGCCCGCGCGCCGACCCGCTGGCCACGGCCCATGCCCAGGTGCAGGCGCTGGGCTTTGCGGTAGACGATGTCCGCCACATCATCGTCACCCACCTTGACCTGGACCATGCCGGGGGACTGCCGGACTTCCCCCATGCGCAGGTCCACGTGTTTGCCCCGGAGCATCGGGCGGCAATGCAGCCCAGCCTGCTGGCACGGCCGCGCTACCTGCCGCGGCAGTGGGCACATTCACCGCGTTGGATGGTGCACCCGCTGGGCGGTGAGCGCTGGAACGGCTTCGAGCATCTGCACCCGATTCCGGGCCTGAAGTCGGACCTGTTCATGATGCCGCTGGTCGGCCACACCCGCGGCCACACCGCCGTGGTGGTCCGCGACGGCGACCGCTGGTTGATTCATGCCGGCGATGCCTACTTCCATCGCGGCGAGATGGACCCGGAGCGCCCCTGGGCGCCCAGCGGTATCGCGCTGTTCGAAAAAGCGGTGCAGACGCTACCGCGCGAGCGCGTGCGCAACCAGGAACGGTTGCGCACGCTGGTGCGCGATCAGGCCGGCGCCATCTCGGTGTTCTGCGCCCACGATCCGGTGGAATTCGACACCTTGGCCGGCGCGGCCTGACGCCGCGCATCCTCGCGGATGAGGTCAGCGCCCTTCTCACCGATCATGACGATGGGCGCATTGGTGTTGCCGCCCACCAGGGTCGGCATGATGGCGCCATCGATCACCCGCAGGTTTTGCACGCCATGCACACGTAGCCGGGCATCCACCACCGCCATCGGGTCGCTGGCGCTGCCCATCTTGCAGGTGCCCACCGGGTGGTACTGGGTATCGGCCCGCTGACGGATGTCAGCCTCGAACGCCTTGCGGTCGTTGATATCAAACGGATACAGAGTCTTGCCGCGATAGCGATCGAACGGCGCCGATTCGAGAACACGTCGCTGGCGGATGGCCCCCTCCACCAGCAGATCGACATCGGCCTGTTCCGTCAGGAACCGCAGATCAATCTCCGGCGCATCCGCCGGGTTGGTACTGGCCAGCCGGACGGTACCGCGGCTCTTTGGCCGCATCACCGTGCAATGGCAACTGAACCCATGCCCCAGGTGCAGCTTGCGACCGTGGTCGTCCACGGCTGCGCGTACGAACACGAACTGCAGGTCCGGTCGCGGCTGGTCCGGCGTGCTCTTGAAGAAGGCACCGGCCTCGGCATACGGCGTGGTGAGCAGCCCGCTGCGGGCGCGCCACCACTGCACCACCGCCTTGATGAAACGGCCGACAAATGGAATGGAAATACCAAAGGTATCGGTCCACGACGGCGCGCGATAGCTGTGCACCACGTCGATGTGATCCTGCAGGTTCTCCCCCACCCCCGGCAGATCGTGAACCACCTCGATACCCTTTGCCTGCAGGTGTGCTGCGGGGCCAACACCCGACAGCATCAACAACTGGGGGGAGCCGAAGGCACCGGCACTGAGGATGACCTCACGCTGGGCGCGGAACTGCTGGCGCTTGCCCTTCACCAATACCTGCACCCCCACCGCCTGCGTGCCCTCGAACAGCACCTTTTCGGTCAGTGCATGGGTGATCACGGTGAGATTGGGCCGCCCCAGGTTGGGGGTGAGATAGCCCTTGGCGGCACTGCAACGCTCGCCGTTGATGTGGGTGACCTGGTAGTGGAACGCACCTTCCTGCTGCGCCCCGTTGTAGTCGGGGTTGCGCGGGATGCCGTCGGCCTCGCAGGCGTCGACAAACACATCGCACAGCGCGCTGGGGCTGCGCAGCTCGGCCACGTTGAGCGGGCCGCCCTGGCCATGGAATTCGTCCCGGTAGGTTTCGTTGTGCTCGCTCTTGCGGAAGTACGGCAGCACGTCGGCATACGACCAGCCCTCATTGCCCAGGGCCGCCCAGTCGTCGTAGTCGGAACGGTCGCCGCGGACATAGAGCATGGCGTTGATCGAGCTGGACCCGCCCAGCCCCTTGCCCCGGGGCTGATAACCACGACGACCGTTCATCGCCGCCTGCGGGGTCGATTCATAGCCGTAGTTCAGCTTGCCGGCGCGCGGCATGATCGCCACCACCCCGGCCGGCGCATGGATCAGCACACTGCTATCAGGCCCACCGGCCTCCAGCAGGCAGACCTTCACCTCGGGATCTTCACTCAGCCGGGCGGCGAGCACACAGCCGGCTGAGCCAGCGCCGACCACGATGTAGTCGAATGTCATGACAACTCCTTCAGCAATGCACGGTTTTTTGGTGTTATGGCATGAACGCTACGCCCGTCGAGCCCCGCAGGAAAGAGCTGCAGGGGTCAGACGATTGATCGTTGCGGCCATACCGGTGTCCAGATATTCACCACCGGGCTGGGCTTGCGCCAGCATTCGGCGTAGCGTGGTGGCACGACACCGGAGATCGCCATGCGCACCCTTCCGCTGATACTGGGCATCCTCGCCCTCGGCCTGATCATGTCCTTGAGCCCGCTCGGCAATGCCCAAGCCCAATACCGGCTGCCGCAACCGAGTCTGAGTCCGGAAGATGTGGTGCGCACCCAGCTGGCGGCGCTGAAGACCGGCGAGGACATCGACCTCAAGCTGGTCTACGCCTTCGCCTCGCCCCGCAACCGCGAGGCCACCGGCCCGGCGCCGCGCTTCATCGCCATGATTCGTGAGCAGTACCCCGAGCTGATCGGTCATCGCGACGCCACGCTGGCCCCCACCTACCAGGCGGGCGACGAGGCGCTGTTGCCGGTGTCGTTGACCGACCGCGATGGCAAGGCGTTCCGCTACGTCTTCCTGCTGAGCCGACAAACGCTCCCCGGCTGTCGCCGCTGCTGGATGACCGACGGCGTGGTGCCCCCCGAAGCCCTGATCGCCCCGGAGGAAGCGCCGCCACAGCAGGCCCTCTAACCGGCGGCCTGCCGCGATCGCACCAGCGTCGGCACCGGGCGCACCCGTCGCGGCGCCGTTGTCTTGCCCAGAGCCCCCGGCGCCGGCAGCCGCTTCGCCAACCACTTCGGCAGCTTCACCAGGCCCAGCACATTGGTCTCACGCTCGCCGCCGTCGCGAAATTCGCGCGTGCCCATCACGTAGTCGAACCACGGCTTGGTGACACACCAGTTGGCATTGGGGTTCATCCCCATGTGGTGGTCGTAATGCCACGGCAAGTGGTTCTTGGCCCACTCGGCATCCTCATGGGCGCGACGATGCTTCACGTAGTAATTGGCCGCGCAATACCAGAGCGTACCTACCCAGAACGGCGCCACCGGAAACATCGGCGCCACCGCCGCACTGGCCCCGATCAAGGCCCATGCCTCTTTGCCCTGTGCGTGCAGGCCCAACGGAAACCGTTCGTAATTGGGGTCGAGAAAATCATGCTGCAGCACCACCTTGTGATGCTCATGAAAATGAAACGCCCAGAAGCTCTTCCGGTTGCGGCCCATCTCGTGCAGCACATGCTTGTGCATGAACCACTCCACCGCATTGGCGGTGACCAGACCCAGGGGGATGCCGATCATGGTGTGTTCTCCTCCGTGACGGGTGGCATGGCCTCAGTGCCGCCACCCGGGTGACGGGTGACGGGTGACGGGTGACGGGTGACGGGTGACGGGTGACGGGTGAAGCATAAGCCGAACGCCGGCGCAGGTGGTTGCCCGCAAGCACATGTCGATGAAGGAGCGCCAAACAAGCCAGGCAGCCACGCCGACGCGTGGCTGCCTGGCGACATGCGTCGATTAGAACGTTTTGGTGATCGAAAATCCGATCAGTCGTGGGTCCAGCACGAAGACGTTGGTTGTCAGGCCGGTATCGTCCGAGTTGAGAAAAGCATCGGTGATCGGCGTATCGTCAATCAGGTTCTTGGCGTAGAGCTCGAGTGCCAGTCCATCTTCGGGGCGCTCCATCCGCACGGCGAGATTGACGTTATGCCACCCCTTCAGTCGATCGTAGGGCTCGAAGTTGTAGACCCGGTGGTAGGAATCCGACTGCCAGTAGACATCGCCCCGCAGGGTGGCACGCCACTGATTGCGGAACAGGTCGATTCCATATTGGGCGCCGATATTGGCCGTCCAGTGCGGCGCGTTCGGCAACTCGTTGCCACTCAGGTCGGCCTTGAGGCCGGCGCCGCCATTCAATTCGGGATAGTTGGCGACGTCATAGGCCTGCCCGGTGGCGGGGTCGGTGGGCAGCGGGAACAAAGCCGGCGCACCCAACAGACCCCCGAGACCGCCACAGATCTGCCAGTACTGGCCTTGCACGACGTTGGGCGAGTCCTGTAGCACTTGTTCGGCAACCGCCGTCGGAACCACGCAGTTGGAGGGTAGCTGCAGCCACGCCTTGGCGAGGGTGTAGTCAGGATTGCCCTGGGTGCGGTTGATGATGTCGATGGAGGTCTCACCGTCAGCGATCCGTGTATTCAGGTAGCCGAAGTTGGCAACCATCTGGAAATCGTTGGAGAAAGCCACCAGGGTTTCCAGCTCGAGCCCCCAGACCTTCGCGTCGAAATTCTCGTTGACGGCGCTTCGATCGCGGATCTGCGAAACCTGATAGTCGGTGTAGTCATAGTAGAACGCCGTCGCATTGATCGTCGCCGCGCCGCCCCACACGGTGTTCTTCAT
The DNA here is from genome assembly GCF_016918765.2 of Flagellatimonas centrodinii. Classification (GTDB taxonomy): domain Bacteria; phylum Pseudomonadota; class Gammaproteobacteria; order Nevskiales; family Nevskiaceae; genus Polycyclovorans; species Polycyclovorans centrodinii. The sequence goes on along the minus strand of NZ_CP092104.1, from coordinate 1,604,644 downwards.
GCCGATCTCGAACGCGTTGACGAATTCGGGCTCGAACACCGGCGCGTACTCCACCGCCGTCAGCTGCAGAATGGGCAGCGGGAAGCCCTGCTGATCGAAGTTGTCGGTCTCGTCGGGCGCGATCGCGCGCAACTCTTCCTCGGTGGCGAAGCCGGGGCGCGGCGGGTTGGCCCCCCCACCCTTGTAGCCACGCGAGTAAAACGCGTAAAGCAGGGTTTCATCGGTGAACGCGAACTCTGGCTTCCAGTCCACCCCAAGGCGTCCGGTCCACTCACCCCACCGCTGTACGATATCGGGCTTCTCGGGGTATCCGCGGCTGACCGTTCCACCCGCGATGAAGCTCGGGGACAGCAACGCCTGGCTGGGCACAGGTGTGAAGCGCTTTTCGTCCTCCGTGTAGCGCAGGCCAAGCGTCAGCTTGGTCTGCGCACTCGCCTCCCAGTAGAACTCGCCAAACGCCGAGCGTGACTCCAGCTCATAGGGATTCTTGCTGCGGAAGTAGTTGTGCCCTTCGCCGTTGATGCTGCCAATCGGATTAGGATCGATGTAAGGGCAGGATGAGTCCGGTGCGTCGGTGGTCACCGGCGTCCCCGGTCCCGGGAACAGGCCATAGAACCCGGGCCAATGGCAGACACCGAAGTCAATCACGCCGTTGACTGGCGCATTGAAAGGCGCCATGTACGCCTGAGCGGTGAGCAGGTTCGAAAAGATGTAGTAATCGACTAGCGCGTCAAAGCGGGTGAAGTTGGCGCCGATGCTGAAGTTGAACGGTCCTTCGAAGTCGGATTGCAACCGCAGCTCCTGGCTGAACTGTTCTGCCGTGGCCTGCGATATGTCGAATCCCGCCATGGTGTCGGAACAGCCGAGCTGAGGGTCGCAGAACACCCCCCCGGGTGCCAACCCGGACCAGTCGTACTCGCCGAAACCAAAGTCCGCCGGTGTCACCTGTGACGTATCGGTGAACACTGGCACCGTGTTGAACCGGTTGAAATCCTGGAATGAGTAGACCTGATCATCGACATACGCGGTCTGGGAGGTCAGCGTGAGGGTCGGCGAAACCTCGATATCAACGTTCAGCTCCAGCAAATCCGCCTCGGCGCGATAGCGGGGGTCCCTGAATGACGCGATCTGCCGCAGATCACGCGACTGCATCATGCCGCCATACGGATCTTGCAACCCCAACAAGGCAACCGAGTTGCCATCGGCATCCCGCCCGATCGGGAAGGCATCGCCGTATCCGAGGATCTCCACGCCGAACACGATCGGAAGCGCCAACCCATTGGGCGTTCCGAATGCGTTATCCGCATAGAGGCTACCGGGCAGACAGCCCTGACTGAACAACGCCGGCCCAAGCACCTTGTTGGCCTCGTTGTAACTGTTGGTGGGGTCATCGACGAACACCGGCGTATCGCCAACCACCGTCGGCCCGGCATCGCGGTGACACAGCTGCTTGCCGGTCCGCAGGCGGTCGTCATCCTCTGTGAACCGCTCCCAGATCAGGTGGGCCTGAACCGCATCACTAGGCTGGAACCCCACCGTCAAACGGGTCGATGAGAGATCACGCCCGTTGACCGGATTCTCAGTCACGCTGTTGTAGTCGTAACCATCACGCGACGTCAGCGCCCCCGCCAACCGGACACCCAAAACACCGTCGATGAGCGGCACGTTGAGCATGGCATTCAGGCGCTTGGTATTGAAATTTCCGACCTCGCCCTTGATCGAACCATCGAACTGCGACAGGTCCGGCTTGTTGGAGATCACGTTGATCACGCCGGAAGTTGCGTTTCGCCCGTATAGGGTTCCCTGAGGGCCACGTAACACTTCAACGCGCTCGATGTCGTAGTACTCCTGCTCGAACAGCCGGTTCTGGATGATGGTGGAGCTGTTGAACGCCACGGCCACACCCGGGTCTGTCGTAGCAGATACCGCCTTGGTGCCAACACCACGAATCGAGAAGTTGTAGCTGGTGAAGTTGTTCTTCGAGAAGGTCACGTTGGGAATCGCCTTCAGCAAGTCGAAGCCGCCTTCGATCTTGAAGGCGTTCAGATCCTCCGACGAAAAGGCTGAAATGGCGATCGGGACGTCCTGCAGCCGTTCTTCCTTCTTCTGGCCGGTGACGATGATTTCTTCCACACCCGCCCGCCGCGCGGCAGCGATGTCGGCTGCACCGGCATCCTTGGCCGATGCAGCCTCAGCGGGGGGGCTGTTACTGGCGGCCTCCCGCTGGGCACGCTGCGCATCGAGGGTGGCGCGATCGGCCACCATCATGCCGCCGGAGGGCGTCTGCTCGAATTCCATTCCGGTGCCGGTGAGCATTCGCGCCATGGCGTGGCTGCGGCTGAGGGCTCCGCTGATGGCATTGGCGGTAAGGCCGCTCACATCCTCCGCGTTATAGAACAGCTCTTGCCGACTCTGGCGCCCGAATTCAACCAGGGCCTGGTCGAGCGGCTGCGCCGGAATCTCGAAGCTCACCTGGTCTTCAGCGACAGCGGACTGCGCATGCGTCGACAGGCTGACAGCGAACAGGCAGACAAATAAGAGTAGCGCGCCGACCACGGGGGCCGGCCAACGATGAGTTACGGACATCAGGCGTCTCCTCAGACTTCTGGAACGGCCGCATGTGGCGCGGCCTTAGTACTGGAGACGCGATGGAGTGGCCGGAACGACAGCGGGCGGCGGAATTTGTTCCATCCCCGCATAATGGGACCGGCATCGCATTGAGCCGCGCCAACGACCATGACCGATCACCGCCTCGCTATCGTTGATATCTGCACCGCGCACTACCCGGCGCTGCAGGCGGTGTACCTGTTCGGCTCACAAGCCTCAGCGCTCGCTCGGCCCGATAGTGACACTGATATCGCGTTGCTTCTGCCGCATGCCCAGGCTGCGTCGTTAGGCAGCCTGGACCTTTACGCGCTGCAGACGACATTGGAGGGCGTGCTGATGACGCCCGTCGATCTGATCAACCTCCGCCGTGTGTCCACCGTGTTCGCGAAGGAAATCATTGCGCACGGGGTGCGGTTGGCTGCGCCGGACATGGCCGCAGCGGATGAGTTCGAGGCGATGACGCTGTCGTTCTACCAGGCCTTGAACCGCGAGCGCGCAGCGATTCTGGAAGCCTTCCGCGAAACAGGTAAGGCGTACGCGGTATGACCGATGTCGCCGTCAACAAGGTGCAGACGGTTCAACGCAGTGTGTTGCGCGCGCGCCATGAGTTTCAGGCGGCAGGCGCTGATTTCTCCACGGATTTCACGCGGCAGGATGCGGCAATTCTGAATGTCGTGCGCGCCTGCGAAGCGACACTCGATCTGGCCAATCACCTGGTCCGCCTCCACAAACTGGGTGTACCCAATACCAGTGCGGATGCGATTCGCGCATTGGCGAACGCGAAACTGTTGGAGAGCGCATTGGCAGACCGCCTGATTCGTATGGTGGGCTTCCGCAACATCGCCGTACATGCCTACCAAGCGATGGACCTGGGTATTCTGGAGTCCATCATCACCCGAGGCCTTGATGACCTGCTGACGGCGTGTGAGTTGATGCGCCGGGCGGCTGAGGGCTAGGTCCGACCGCAACCTGCCATTGCCCGCATGATCGGGTGCCGGGTTGCCTCGTTGTCGCTGGACCCCGCATCAAATGCGCGGTGACGATGGTGAAAAGGGGTTGCGCGCGGGGATTAGCCCCGCCGCGCCAGCACCACGCGTTCGTCGCTGGTCTGGATGATGCGCAGCGGGTAGTAGTTCACCATGGTTTCCACAAACACGGCGGTGTTGCCGGTGTTGACGATGCCACTGACGCGAAGGTCGCCGAGGGCGGGGTCGGCGAGTTCCACCTTGCGGGTGCTGTAGCGGTTGATCTCGTCGATGGCGTCGGCGAGGCGGTCCTCGCGAAAGATGAGCTGACCATTGCGCCAACTGGTGGTGCGTTTGAGGTCGGCGTCACGCAGCACGGGCTGCGGGTTGGCGGCGGCGATCAGGAGCTGCTGGCCGGGGGAGAGGACGTGAGGGGTGAGGCGTGAGGGGTGAGGGGTGAGACGGGGGCTGCCAGAGGCATCCCCGGGAATCGGGAATCGGGAATCGGGAATCGTAGCGGCAGCGCCTTCGGCGGCTGCAACGGCGACTTCGGCGACTTCGACTTTGCCTTCGATGAGCGTGACAGCGAGATCGTCGGCGGTGAGGCGGACATCGAAGGCGGTGCCAAGGGCGGTGATGGTGCGGTTGCGGGCGGTGACGACGAAGGGCCGCTGCGGGTCCTTGGCCACTTCGAACAGGGCCTGTCCGGCTTGCAGGCTGACACTGCGTCGATCATCGCGGTAGCGCACCACGACGCGGCTGCCGGTGTTGAGCGTGAGCGTGCTGCCATCGGCCAGGGCGATGGCGCGGTGTTCACCGATGGTGGTGTGGAAGTAGCGCTCGCCGGCGAGCAGGTGGCGGGCCTGGGTGGGCAGGTGCTGTACTGCCTGCAGGGTGAACCCGTTGCCACCGGCAGCGAGCAGGCCTACGGTCGTCATCAACAGCAGGCTGGCCGCCAGGGCGAGGCTGCGCTGGCCCCATTGGCGGCGCCGACGGCGGGTGAGCCGCTGCATCATCTCGCGTTCCAGCGCGGCCACGGCAGGGGTGCTGGCCGCCGCCCGCGCCAGACCATGGGCGCGGTCGATGCGGATGAAGGCCTCGGCATGGGCCGGGTGCGCGGCATACCAGCGTTCGAAGGCGACGCGCAGGGCGGGGTCACCGCCGCGATGGCGCAGCCGGTCACTCCAGGCGGCGGCCTGGTCACGAATGGCCGGATGATTGAGATGCGGCTGCGGGCTTTGCAGGGTGTCGCTCATGCGCTGTCCCCGTGCCGATGCACTGCGGTGTCGGGCAGGGCTTCGGCCGGCATGTCGGCCCCGACCTGTTCTTCCAACTGCTGCAGGGCGCGGGCCATGTGACGTTGGGCACCGCGTTCGGAGATGCCGAGCTGTCGGGCAATGTCGCGGTACTCGCATTCCTGGTGCACGCGCAGCAGGTAGACGTCGCGGGTGCGCTCGGGCAGCTGGCGCAGCACGGCGGCGACCCGTTCGAGCGCTTCCTGCCCGATGGCGATGCGCTCGGGCGACAGTTCGGTGAGGGGTGCGTGGGCGGCTTCGTCGTAGGTTTCGTGGACAGTCTCGTGGCGCACCTGCGACCGCCGCAGTTCATCATTCAGAACGCTGGCGGCGACCTGGAACAGGTAGTGCTGCACATGCTCGATGGGCGGGCCTTCGCCCCGCTGCAATACCCGCAGAAACACTTTCTGCACCAGGTCGGCGACATCCGAAGGGTTGTTGACGCGGTTGCCGAAGTAGCGCTTCAGCGCGGTACCGTACTGGCGGGAGATGCAGTCCCACTGGCTGACGGGGTCGTCGCCGAAGTCGGCGAGCGCAACCCGCTCGGGGCGGGTGATGGGTACCGGTCCGGCCATGATGGGTCTCGTCTCCTCTGCCCGCGTCTGCGCACCTGCCTCTCGTGGCCGCCGCAACCGGCTGCCTCGGGCAATACCGCTGCCATTCAGCACTAGAGACGCACGGCAGCGGCAAAGCCGCCAGCGTTGGCCCGAGATCACCCCCGCAACCGCTTACTCGCGGAACAGCCCGGGGTTGTCCTTGTCGGCGGCGGCCGTCGGGGCTGCGGACGCCGTGGGCTCGGCGGTCGCGCTGACGGCAGGGGCCTTGGGGTTGGGGCCGTAGTCATTGCTGCCGGCCTGGCTGTCGAGCACCATGAACACCAGCACGATCAGGGGGCCAACCACCGGCACCAGTACCAGCAGCAGCCACCAGCCACTGCGGCCGGTGTCATGCAGGCGGCGGATCGACACACCGATCGACGGCAACAACACGGCCAACAGGTAGAGACCGCTGAGCAGCCCCACGCCGGCCTCGGCGCTGAAGCTGCCGAACACGCCGTCGATAGCGCTGAGCACCACGGCGGCGATGATGTTGAACAGGGTAAACATCCAGTATTCACGGCGCCGCGCGCGCCCGCTGAACACCGCGTATTGCTTGAGAACACCCAGATACCAGTTCATCTCTGCTCCTTGCCGGACGGGCCCGTGACGGCCCGGTTCCACTGCAGCATGCCGCTGATCGGCGGCAGCGACAACCGCGGCACCGCTGCGCCGGCGCCGCCATCCCGGTATCGTCTGCAGCCCATTCCGCCGGACAGCCCTGTTGAACCCTGACGTCATCATCATCGGCGGCGGCGCTGCCGGCCTGATGTGCGCGCTCACCGCCGGCCGGCGCGGCCGCCGCGTGCGGGTAGTGGAGCATGCCAACAAGGTGGGCAAGAAGATTCTCATGTCGGGCGGCGGCCGCTGCAATTTCACCAACTACTTCACCGGGCCGGAGCACTACCTGTCGGCCAACCCGCATTTCTGCAAGTCGGCACTGGCACGCTATACCCAGTGGGACTTCATCGCCATGGTGGAACGCCACGGCATCGCCTACCACGAGAAGGAGCAGGGCCAGCTCTTCTGCGACCTGTCGTCGAAGCAGATCCTGCGGATGCTGCTGGATGAGTGTGCCGCCGCCGGCGTCGAGATCAGCGTCGACATGCCGGTGGACGAGGTCCGCCTCGATGGCAGCGGCTTCGAGCTGCGGTCCGGCGTCCACAGCCTGCGGGCGCCCTCGCTGGTGGTGGCCTGCGGCGGGCTGTCGATTCCGAAGATGGGGGCCAGCGGCTTCGGCTTTGCGCTGGCCCGACAGTTCGGCCATGCGGTACATCCGACCCGCGCCGGGCTGGTGCCGATCACGCTCAGTGGTCGGCCACTGGAAGCCATCGAGGGTCTGGCCGGGGTGGCGCTGCCAGCAGCCGCACACTGCGGCGACCAGTGCTTCGACTCGGCCGTGCTGTTCACCCACCGCGGCCTCAGTGGGCCAGCGGTGCTGCAGATCTCCTCGTACTGGCGCGAGGGTGATGCCCTGCATCTCGATCTGCTGCCCGGTCGCGCGGCCGGCGACTGGCTGCAGGGCCTGAAGGCGGACCGCCCGTCGCTGCGACTGGATGGCGTGCTGGCCGACGTGCTGCCACGGCGTCTGGCACAGCGCCTGAGCGAGACGGCGGGCTGGCAGGGGACGCTTCAGGGCTGGACCGACCCCGCGCTGGCCAGCGTTGGCTCGCAGCTCAACCGCTATCCGGTGGTGGCCAGTGGCACCGAGGGCTATCGCACCGCCGAGGTCACCCTGGGCGGTGTCGATACCGACAGCCTGTCGTCACAAACGATGGCCTCACGCACGGTGCCCGGCCTCTATTTCATCGGCGAGCTGGTCGACGTCACCGGCCACCTCGGGGGCCACAATTTCCAGTGGGCGTGGGCCTCGGGAAGCGCAGCCGGCAACGCGGTATAACGGCTTATGGCAGCAGAATCTCGGTGAGCTGCCAGCCGAGGCCGCGTCGGCGCAAGACGAACTGGGCGGTCTCGCCCTTCTGACGCTCTTCCACTTCGATCACGAAGCGACTCAGCCCCCGGTACCCCATACGGGCATCGGCAAGCGGCGCCTGCTCTGCGTCCGGCGGTGGCGACGGCGATTCGTCGCGCGTCGGCGCAGGGGCATCGGCGGGGGCACCCCGCATCATCTCGCCGATGGCAGCAGGGGTAACGTAAGCGTCGACCATGCGGTCCACCACAACGCCGGCAAAACTGGCGCCCAAGGCCTTCAGGCCACTGCCCTGCTCACCCGGCTTCGCCTCGCCGAGCATGCGCGCGTTGAGTTGGTCCTTGAAGCTCTGTCGTACGCTGGGAAAATCGATGTGCTGGGACAGGGCTTCACCGTCCCGAGCGTCTGCGGCCACCTTCATCCGGTACACCGTGAGGTAGGGCGCGGCGACCGCCCAGGCAAGCAAGAGGACGACGACAACAAGGGCAAGCTTTTTCATGATGGGGTTCGCAACAGGCAAGACGCGCAGCATACCGGCGACGATGGTCGGCGTCGGCAACGCCAAAAAACAAGGGGGCGCCGATGGCGCCCCCTTGGGTGTCAGGCCGCGCGATCGGCCCGCTTGCGCTCGTGTTCCTTGAGATACTTCTTGCGCAGGCGAATGCTTTCCGGCGTCAGTTCCACCAACTCGTCGTCGTTGATGAATTCCAGCGCCTGCTCCAACGAGAAGGTCTTGGGCGGCGTCAGCACCACGTTCTCATCCGAGCCGGAGGCGCGCATGTTGGTGAGCTTCTTGCCCTTGAGCACGTTGACGACGAGGTCGTTGTCGCGGGAATGAATGCCGACGATCTGGCCTTCGTAGACCTCGTCGCCGTGGCTGGCGATCATCGCGCCGCGGTCCTGCAGGTTGAACAACGCATAGGCGACGGCCTTGCCCTGCTCGTTGGACAGCAGCACGCCGTTGTAGCGCTGGCCGACATCCTTGTTCTCGCCGGCCGGGCCGAAATGGTCGAAGTTGTGGAACAGCAGGCCGGAGCCGCCGGTGTTGTTGATGAACTCGGTGCGGAAACCGATCAGCCCGCGGGAGCTGATGGTGTATTCGAGGCGCACGCGGCCCTTGCCGTCCGGCACCATGTTGACCATCTTGCCGCCGCGCTCGGCGAGCCCCTGGATGACACCCCCCTGGTGGGTTTCCTCGACGTCGGCAACGAGAATTTCATAGGGCTCGTGCAGCACGCCATCCACCGTCTTGGTGATGACCTGCGGACGCGCCACGGCGATCTCGAAACCTTCGCGGCGCATGTTTTCCAGCAGCACCGACAGATGCAGCAGGCCGCGCCCGGAAACCCGGAACTGGTCGGGAGAATCGCCCGGATCGACCCGCAACGCCACATTGGTTTTCAGTTCCTTGAGCAGGCGCTCGTAGATCTGGCGGCTGGTGACGAACTTGCCTTCCTTGCCGGCGAAGGGTGACTTGTTGACCTCGAAGATCATGGTCATGGTCGGCTCGTCCACCTGCAGGGTGGGCAGGCCTTCCGGCGCCTTGGCGTCGCAGACGGTTTCGGAGATGCCGAGCTCGTCGATACCGGTGAGGGCGATGATGTCGCCCGCCTGGGCCTCGTCGACTTCCATCTTGTCGAGCCCCATGAACCCCAGCACCTGCAGCACCCGCGCCTGGCGGACCGTGCCGTCACGGCCGACCACCGACACCGGGCTGTTGGGCTTGATACGGCCACGCGAGATACGGCCGGTGCCGATCACGCCCACGTAACTGCTGTAGGCGAGGCTGATCACCTGCATCTGGAACGGACCGTCGACGTCCACCTGCGGCGGGCGCACCTGATCGACCACGGTCTGGAACAGAAAGTCCATGTTGCCTTCGCGGATGTCGGGGTTGTCCCCGGCATAGCCGTTGAGGGCACTGGCAAAGACGGTGGTGAAGTCGAGCTGTTCGTCAGTGGCGCCGAGGCGGTCGAACAGGTCGAACACCTGGTCCATCACCCAATGTGCACGGGCACCGGGGCGGTCGATCTTGTTAACCACCACGATCGGCTTCAGGCCCAGAGCGAAGGCCTTCTGGGTAACGAAGCGGGTCTGCGGCATGGGGCCATCGGCGGCGTCCACCAGCAGGCAGACGGAGTCGACCATGGAGAGCACCCGCTCGACCTCACCACCGAAGTCGGCGTGGCCCGGGGTGTCGACGATGTTGATGCGGTATTCGGTGCCGTCGCGCTTGTCCAGCCAGCGGATGGCAGTGTTCTTGGCGAGGATGGTGATGCCGCGCTCACGCTCCAGATCGTTGGAGTCCATGATCCGCTCGCCGAGGTTTTCGCGGGCGTCGAGCGTCTGCGACTGACGCAGGAGCTTGTCCACCAGGGTGGTTTTACCGTGGTCGACGTGGGCGATGATGGCGATGTTGCGGAGGTTTTTGATGCTCATGGCGCGACATTGTGCTGCATTGCAGCAATTAAAAAGGTCGCAGATTGTACGCGGTTCGCGATGACGGGGATAGGGCGCTCAGGGCGCCGCAGCCGCCGATTGTCGCAACCAGGCCGCGAAATCGTCTTCGGAGAGGCTGCCCTCGGCGAGGGCGACCACGGTCAGCACAACGTCGGGGGCAGGCTTCGGAATGGTCGCCTGGTTCAGCCTCATAAAGGCGATACAGGCACTCCAGGCGGTCCGCTTGTTGGCATCCGAAAACGGGTGATTCCGGGCGATTCCGAAGGCCAGGCTGGCGGCAAGGGCAAACACGTCGCCCCCACTGTAGTGATGCAAATGCCGTGGCCGCGCCAGCGCCGACTCCAACATGTTGTCGTCGCGTACGCCCGGCAGCCCGCCGTGCCGCGCGAGCTGCAGATCATGAATGGCGAGCACCGTCTCCCGCTCGAGAAACTCCATCGTCCCGCTAGCGGCTGGCGAGCGCTTTCAGCACGTCACGATGTTCATGCATCACCTCTTCGGCCACGGCCATCTGCCGCGCAAAGGTGTCGTCGTACTGACCCACCTTGAATCCACCCGGTGCTTCGGTGAGATACAACACATCGCCCTCCTTGACGTTCATCGCCGTCATCACTTCCTTGCTCAGAATCACTCCGCAGGACGACCCCACCTTGCGGATCTTGGTGCTGTATTGCATGGGCTTACTCCGGTTGGCTTTTGCCAATTATAACGTTGATTATTACACCGTCAAACGCACCGCCGCCGCCGCGCGGCGAGCCTTGTCCCGCGCCGCCTCCAGGCTGTCGGCCAGCGCCAGGGTGACGCCCATGCGCCGCTTGCCCTGAATCTCCGGCTTGCCGAACAGGCGGATCTGGGTGTCGGCCTCGGTGAGCGCTTCGGCGATACCGGTGAACACCGGGCCGCGGCCCTCGCCTTCCAGCAACAGCGCACAACTGGCCGCCGGCCCGCGAGCGCGGATGTTGGGGATGGGCAGCCCGAGAATGGCGCGCGCATGCAGCGCGAACTCGGACAGGTCCTGCGAGATCAGCGTCACCAGCCCGGTGTCGTGCGGCCGCGGCGACACCTCACTGAAGATGACCTCGTCACCCTTGACGAACAGTTCCACTCCGAACAGCCCCAACCCGCCCAGCGCAGTGGTGACGGCCTCGCCGACCCGCTCGGCCGCCGCCTGCGCCTTGGTGCTCATCGGCTGCGGTTGCCAGGACTCGCGATAGTCGCCGTCCACCTGCAGGTGGCCGATGGGGGCGCAGAAGCGGGTCAACACCTGACCCTCGGCACTCCGGTGGCGAACGGTGAGCAGGGTGATCTCGTAGTCGAAGTCGACGAAGCCTTCGACGATGACGCGGCCGGCACCGGTTCGACCTCCGCTTTGGGCGTTGTCCCAGGCCTTGCGAACGTCCGCCTCGGACTTGATCGTGCTTTGGCCCTTGCCGGACGACGACATCACCGGCTTGACCACGCAGGGCATACCAATGGCCGCGACTGCCTGCTCGAAGTCGGCAAGCGTGTCGGCAAAGCGATACGGCGAAGTCGGCAGGCCCAGTTCTTCGGCCGCCAGCCGACGAATGCCTTCCCGGTCCATGGTGAGCCGGGCGGCGCGGGCCGTCGGCACCACGGTATGACCTTCAGCTTCCAGTGCCAACAAGGTCGGGGTGTGGATGGCCTCGATCTCGGGCACGATAAGGTGTGGCTGTTCGGCTTCGATCACCTCGCGCAGCCGCTCGCCATCGAGCATCGAGAACACATGGCAGCGGTGCGCCACCTGCATCGCCGGCGCGTCGGCATAGCGGTCACAGGCGATCACCTCGACACCGAGCCGTTGCAGCTCGATCACGACTTCCTTGCCCAGCTCGCCCGCTCCGAGCAGCAGCACTCGGGTGGCGGTGCCGGTCAGCGGCGTTCCGATACGGGTCATGCGACGGTCCTTGGGTCCACGGGCGGGGGCGCATGGTACGACGGAGGCGGCCCGCTTTCAGCCCGAGTCGCGTTGGCCACATGCCATCGACCGCAATAGATCAATGGTATTAACGCACCGAGGGTGTTCGGGGATGTCGAAGCACTACACTAGGCTCGAACCAACCAGCTGCCATCATGAAACGCAAAACCAAGATTGTCGCCACCATGGGCCCCGCCACCGATCAGCCTGGCGTGCTGGAACGCCTGATCGCGGCCGGGGTGGATGTCTTTCGCATCAATTTTTCGCATGGCAAGACAGCCGAGCATGCGGCCCGCATCGAGCAAGCGCGCGCCATTGCGACACAACAAGGGCGTGACGTCGGCATCCTCTGCGACCTGCAGGGGCCGAAGATCCGTATCGAGAACTTCGCTGACGGCGCGGTCGAACTGGTCGAGGGCCAACCGTTCGCGCTCGATACCGCGCTGGGTGCCGCGGCCGGTGATGCCAGCGTCGTCGGCTGCGCCTACCAGCAACTGCCGGACGATGTGGCGGCAGGCGACACGCTGCTGCTCAACGATGGCGCCATCGCGCTGCGGGTGGAGAAGGTGGGCGGCAGCCGGGTGGATTGCACTGTGACCCAGGGCGGGATGCTCTCGGGTCGCAAGGGCATCAACAAGCTCGGCGGCGGACTGTCGGCGCCGGCGCTGACCGACGAGGACCTGGCGAACATCCGCTACGCCGCCGAGTGGAAGGCCGACTTTCTGGCCGTCTCGTTTCCGCGTACCGCCGACGACATCACCCGCGCCCGCGATCTGTTGCAGGCCGCGGGCGGCGACGCCTGGATCGTCGCCAAGATCGAACGCGCCGAAGCGTTGGAGCATCTCGAAGACATCCTCAAGGCTGCCGACGTCGCGATGGTGGCCCGTGGCGACCTCGGGGTCGAGATCGGCGAAGCCGAACTGCCGGGGGTGCAGAAGCGCATCATCACCCTGTCGCGCGAGCTCAACCGTGCGGTGATCACCGCCACCCAGATGATGGAATCGATGATCACCCAGCCGATCCCGACCCGCGCCGAAGTACTGGACGTGGCCAACGCGGTCATCGACGGCACCGACGCGGTGATGCTGTCGGCCGAAACCGCTACCGGCCGCCACCCGGTGCGCGCGGTGGAACACATGGGGCGCATCTGTATTGCTGCCGAGCGCCAGCTCACGCCGGAGCGCGCCAACAGCCGCATCAGCCAGCATTTCCGCCGGACCGATGAAGCCATTGCGATGGCCACCATGTTCACCGCGCGCTTCATGCACGCCGATGCCATCGTGGCCCTCACGGAATCCGGCGCCACCGCGCTGTTGATGAGCCGGATCAATTCAACCACGCCGATCTATGCGATGACCCGACATCCCAGCACCCGCGCTCGGATGACGGTGTGTCGCGGCGTGTTCACGGTTGACTTCGCGCCCACCAACCTCGACACCTCGAAGCCGGTGGGCGAGGCGATTCAGGTGCTGGTCGACCGCGGTGATCTGGAAAACGGACAGCGGGCGCTGGTCACCAAGGGCGACTTCAGCGGGCCGGGGGGCACCAACACCATGAAGATCGTCACCGTCGGCGAATGACCACGCCGCTCACCATCATCGGCCATCGTGGCGCCCGTGGGGTCGCCCCGGAGAACACCCTGGCGGGGATGGAAGCGGCACTACGATTGGGCGTGGACGGCATCGAGTTCGATGTTCAGCAGCACCCAGATGGCGAGCTGTTTCTGCTGCATGACCTGACACTCGATCGAACCACCAACGGACGTGGTATCGCCACCACCCTGGGTTTCGATGCGCTGCGTCGGCTCGATGCCGGTCACGGCGAGCGGATCCCCACCCTCGACGAAACCCTCGACCTGATCGACCGCCGCTGCCTGGTCAATATCGAACTGAAGACCTGGAATGGCTGTGCCGATGCCGTCGCCCGAATGCTGCAACAGCGCCTCGATGCCGGCTGGGCGGCCGACCAGTTTCTGGTGTCGTCGTTCCACCTGCCGGAACTGCTGCGCTTCACCGCTGCACTGCCGGCCGTGCCGGTGGCGGCGCTCTATTGCGGCATCCCGCTCGCCGGGTCCGAGGAGCTGCGTGCGCTGGGCAGCCGACAGGCACATCTCGCCGACGAATTCGTCGATGCTGACTATGTTGCCGCCGTGCGGGCTGCGGGGGGCCGTTGCTGGGCCTATACGGTGAACACCGCCGACGCCGCGCAACGGCTGACGGACCTCGGTATCAGCGGCATCTTCACCGACCACCCGGAACGCTTTCTGCCGATTCCGGTGCCCCACGCCCCCATGTCCGGAGTGCTCTGATGATCGAGCTGTACACCGCCCCGACGCCCAACGGCCACAAGGTCTCCATCCTGCTGGAGGAACTGGCGCTGCCCTACCAGGTGGTGCCGATTGACCTGATGAAGGGCGACCAGAAGCAGCCGGGCTATGTCGCGCTCAACCCCAACGGCCGCATCCCCACCATCGTCGACCGCGACAACGACGACTTCGCGGTATTCGAGAGTGGCGCCATCCTGCTCTACCTGGCGGAACGCCATGGTCGGTTTCTGCCGACGGCGGCGAAAGCGCGTTCGGTCGCCATTCAGTGGCTGATGTTCCAGATGGGTGGGCTCGGCCCCATGCAGGGGCAAGCCAATGTGTTCTTCCGCTACTTCCCCGAGAAGATCCAGCCCGCCATCGACCGCTACCAGAACGAGACACGCCGTCTCTACACTGTGCTCGACCAGCGCCTGCAGCAGGCGCCCTGGCTGGCGGGAGACGACTACAGCATTGCCGACATCGCCAGCTTTCCCTGGGTGAACATCCACAGTTGGGCCGGCGTGCCGCTGGCCGGGCTCGACGCCCTCATCGCCTGGCGCGACCGTATTCGCGAACGTCCAGCCGTGCAGAAAGGGCTGGCTGTCCCCGGCAATGTGCCGCCAGAGCGGCTGCTGGATGCGGCGAAGAAGATCCTGCAGCGGTGAAGCGCTCGGCACTCATCGCTCACCCCTCAGCACTGCAACGAGCGCCAGCAACAACAGCGGCAACAACACGGCATCGATCCGGAACACGCGGGCCAGCGCCGGAGTGGTGGGACCGGTCAACCAGGCCAACAGCAGGAAACTGCCCAGGCTGACCACGCCGACGCAGGCACCGGCGACCCGCGCTGGTGGCCAGGCGGCAGCGGCAATCAGCGCAGCCCCCACCAGCGCGAACAGGACCGCGCGATGGCGCAGCAGCAGCGCCACCGCGGGGTCGTCCACCGTTACCCCGTAGAGCGCCTGCAGTCGACTGCCGCCCAGCACGCCGGCCACCGGCAACAGGTGCACCAGGCCGGCGGCCAGCAGGATCACGATGATGGCTGCGTCCTTCACGCGTACTGCGCTCCGGGGCTGCGGCGGAACGCGCCGACCAGCACGTAGAACAGCAGCCCGAAGGAACCGAAGGCCAGGGTAATGGCGGCATAGGGCCAGGGGTTGCGGCCGACCCGGCGGGCATCATCGACCATCCACAGGATGCCGAGCACGCAGGCCACGCCCAAATCGAGCAGCACCTGCCAACCGGCCGAGCTGGCGAGTTGGTACTGGAACAGGCCGACATAGCCGTGGTCCCGCAACGCCACCACCGTGACCGCACTCAGGGCGAGGAACAACACCGCCACCAGGAGGGTTCGCGCATTCATGGGGGAACTCCGCTTGCATGCGGCCGATTGCCGCACCGGCACCTTGCGCTGTCGAGGTCAAGCGCTCAATTACCTGTTGCGTAATCGGCGGCAGCAACCGGCCGTGCCAGAATTCCGACCATGAACACTGCTGCCGCAACCGACCAGACCACCTTCGGCCCGCTGCTACGGGAAGCCCGCCGGTTACGGCATCTGTCGCAGCTGGATCTGGCGCTGCAGGCCGAGGTGTCACAGCGCCATCTGAGCTTTCTCGAATCCGGCCGTGCACAACCCAGCCGCAGCATGGTCGCCGCCCTGGCAGAGGCGCTGGACCTGTCGATGCGCGAACGCAACCGGCTGCTCAATTCGGCGGGCTTTGCCGGCATCTATCCGCAACGCATGCTGGAGGCTGCCGACATGGCACCGATCCGCGAGGCGCTGGACTTGATGCTGCGACACCATGAGCCTTTCCCGGCCATCGTGGTGGACCGCGCCTGGAACCTGTTTTCCGCCAATGCTGCCATGCAGCGCATGCTGGCGGCCATTGATGATGTGGACGCCCTGTGGGCCCGCACCTGTGGCGATGGCCCGCGCAATATCCTCAAACTCACCCTGCACCCACAGGGCCTGCGCCCACTGATTCTCAACCTCGACGAGATCGTGCCGCCCCTGCTGGCACGCACCGCGCGGGAGGCCATGGAGCACGCGGAGATCCAGCCGGTACTCGACGAGGTGTTGGCCTATCCCGACCTGCCGCGGCGCTTCCGCCAGATCGATCTCGCCGCCAGCCGGCTGCCGGTGCTGCCCACCCATTTCCGCCTGGGCGGCAACGACTTGCGCCTGTTCACCACGCTGACCACCTTCGGCACGCCGCTGGATGTGACCACCGATGAACTACGGGTGGAGGCCCTGTTCCCGGCCGACGACGCCAGCCGTGCGTTGCTGATGGCGCTGGCGCAGGCCTGAGCGCCATCTGCAGACGCAAGGCGCGCGAACCCGCTTATGCCGCGGCCCCGGACGCGCGTGCCAGACGGCTGGCGGCCGCTTCGGCCTTCAGCAGCGCCGCACGGCGTTCGCTGTAGCGGTCGACCAGTGCCTCGTCATGGTGGCGGGTGAGCAAAGTGAACTTCACCAACTCCTCCATCACGTCGACCACCCGCTCGTAGTAGGCCGAGGGTTTCATCCGCCCCTGGGCGTCAAACTCCTGCCAGGCCTGGGCCACAGAGGATTGATTGGGGATGGTGATCATGCGCATCCAGCGCCCCAGCAACCGCAGCGTGTTCACCGCGTTGAAACTCTGGGAGCCGCCGCTGACCTGCATCACCGCCAGCGTGCGGCCCTGGGTCGGCCGCACCGCTCCCATCGCCAAGGGGATATGGTCGATCTGATTCTTCAGCACCGCGGTGATGGCGCCATGGCGCTCGGGACTGCACCACACCTGCGCCTCCGACCACAGTGACAGGGCGCGCAGTTCTTCCACTTCGGGATGGCCGGCCGCCTCCGGGCTGTCGGGCTGCGGCAGGCCGGCGGGATCGAAGATGCGCACCTCGCAACCGAAGTGGATCAGCAGTCGCGCCGCTTCCTCCACCAGCAGCCGCGAATAGGACACCGGCCGCAGCGATCCGTAGAGCAGCAACACCCGCGGCGGATGACCGGGGGCAGCCCCCAAACGGCCGGCGAGATCGGCCTGCACCACCCGGGGATCGAGGGCGGGCAGATGGTGGGGATCAGGGAGGGTTCGCAGCATCGGCGCGGCTCGTTGAATGGGCGATGAAACCGGCAAGGCCGATGGCGAGCACGCCCACCACCGCAATGCCGAAGGACAACCACAGCGCGGCGAAGCCATAGCGGTCGAGACTGAGGCCAAAGGCAATCGGCGCCAGCGCCTGCGCGACGCGCGCCGGCGCCTCCAGCCAGCCGCCGCGCCGACCGAACCCCTGGGCGCCGAACAGCGCCAAGGGCAGCGTGCCCTTGACGATGGTCATGAGGCCGATTCCGGCGCCATGAAAGACGGCGAACAGCACGGCGGCGGGCGCGCCCGCGACCAGCAACACCGCGGCACCGACGGGATGCAGCACCGCCGCCACATGCGCCGACACCAGGGGGTGCCAGCGTCGCAACACCCCGGCCTCGGCCAGCCGTGCCAGCACCTGCGCCACACCGACCAGCGAGGCCGCGCCAACGGCGACGGCAGGGGCGGCGCCACTGGCACGCAGCAGCGCCGGCAAGTGGGTGGCCATGGCAGCGAAGACGAAGCCGCTGGCGGTGAAGGCCACGGCAATCAGGATGAGGGCGCTCAGCGGGGCGCGATGGGTCGCCTCACTGCCGACCGGGTCCGACTGACCGACACCGAAGGCCCGCTTGAGACTGGGCACCGCCCAGGCGTGAATGCCCAGCCCCAGCGTGAGATGCAGCACCGCCCAACCGGCACAGACCCAGCGCCAGCCGAACTGCACCTCACCCCAGGCCGACAGCGGCCAACTCACGGAACTGGCAAACCCGGCAATCAGCGTGATGCCGACGATACCGCCGCGCGCCTGCGCGCCGCGCAGCCGCACCAGGGTGGCGAAGGCAGCGTCATACAGCCCCAGTGGCATCGCCACCCCCAGCAACAGCCAACCCAGGAACAATTGCAGCGGATGTGCGGCGGCGGCCATGACGATCAACGCCAGCGCGAACAGCGCGTTCGACAGCATCAGCACCCGACGGCCGCCGAAGCGATCGATGAGATGGCCCGAGGCCGGGCCGATCAGGGCCGCCAGCACCAGCGCCGCCGAAAAGCTGCCGTACAGCCACACCGGCGCCAGTCCGAAGTGGTCGGCCATTGGCCGCGCCAGAGTCGCCAGCAGGTAATAGCTGGAGGCCCAGGCCAGCAGTTGCGCGGCCCCCAGCGCCCACACCAGGCGGTGGCCGCTCATGCCGGCACCGGCAGCCCGTCGTGCAGGGCCTGCACCCGCGCGGCGAAGTCCGGCGCGTCCCAGTCCGCATCGGGCCAGCTCAGCAAGGTCTCGATGCGGACACGCAGGGCCTCGCGGACCGCCGCAAAGCGCGCGCGCTGGGTCGCCGCGTCACCGGCCGCTGGCGGGTCCGGCAGCCCCCAGTGGGCACGGATCGCCGGGCCCGGGAACCAGGGGCAGGCTTCATGGGCGGCGGCATCGCAGACGGTGATCACCAGGTCCAGCGCGGGGGCGTCGGCGCCGGCAAATCGATCCCAGGATTTGCTGTGCAGTCCCGCGGTCGCAATGCCGGCCGCGCCCAGCGTCTCCAGCGCGAAGGGGTGCGGCGCAGCCTTGGGCTGTGACCCGGCAGAGTGGCCGCGCACCCGGCCGGCGCCGAGGTGATTGATCAGCGCTTCGCCAAGAATGGACCGCGCACTGTTGCCGGTGCAGAGGATCAGGACGTCACGCATGCCCGCTCCGGAGGTGCGCAGCAGCCGGGGTCCTCGGCGCAGCAGTTTTCGGTGAGGTAGGCGATCAGTGCGTTCATCGCGGCAAAGTCCGCGGAGTAGTAGAGGTGACGGCCATCCTGGCGGACCTGCACCAACCCGGCCTGCCGCAAGGCTTTCAGATGAAAGGACAGCACCGACGGCGTGATCGTGAGCTGTTCCTGCAGATCAGACGGACAGCGGCCGGTCGGGCCGGCGACCACCAGCGCACGGAAGATGGCCAAGCGACCCTGCTGGGCCAGCGCGGACAGGCGTTCGACGGCGATTTCAGATTCCATATTTCTAGTTTTATCGAATTATTATCGAAACACAAGAATCCGGCGTTCTGCGGTCAGACGTCCAGTGACAACTCCTTGATTTTACGGGTCAGGGTATTGCGACCCCAGCCGAGGCGGCGTGCCGCTTCCTGCCGCTGGCCATCGGTGGCCCGCAGCGCGGACAGGATCAGCGTGCGCTCGAACGCGGCCGTGGCTTCTTCCAGAATCTCGCTCTGGCCCGAGGCCAATGCCTGATCGGCCCAGCGCTGCAACAACTGCGGCCAGTCGTCGCCACTGACGCCCGCGGCGGGGCCGTTACTGGCGTCAGGCGCTGTTACGTTCAGGTCCGTCGACCCCTGCAGTTCCGGCGGCAGGTCGGCCAGATGCACGTCCTGTCCGGGTGCCATGACGGTCAGCCAGCGACACACGTTTTCCAGCTGACGCACATTGCCCGGCCACTCGAAATGGCTGAGGCGATCCAGTACCTCCGGGCGCAGCCGCTTCGGCTCCACCGACAGCTCGCGCGCCGCCTGTGCCAGAAAGTGCCCCATCAGCAGCGGCACATCTTCCTGCCGTTCGGACAGCGACGGAATGCGGACCCGGATGACATTGAGACGGTGATACAGGTCCTCGCGGAAGCGGCCGTCGTGAACCAGCGCATCAAGATCCTGGTGCGTGGCGGCAATCACCCGCACGTCGACCTTGACTGGCGCCACCCCGCCGACACGATAGAACTCGCCGGTGGACAGCACCCGCAATAACCGGGTCTGCAGATCGGCCGGCATGTCGCCGATCTCGTCCAGGAACAGGGTGCCGCCGTCCGCCTGTTCGAAACGTCCCTTGCGCTGAGCGGCCGCGCCGGTGAAGGCACCGCGCTCGTGCCCGAAGAACTCACTTTCCAACAGGTCCTTGGGAATGGCGGCGGTGTTGATCGCGATGAAGGGCCGCTGCGCGCGCGGGCTGTTGACGTGCAGCGCGCGCGCCACCAGCTCCTTGCCGGAGCCGGATTCCCCGGTGATGAGCACGGTGATCTGGCTCTGCGACAGCCTACCGATGGCGCGAAACACATCCTGCATCGCCGGCGCCTCACCGATGATGGCGGCCCGGGCCGGCACCGGTGCCGGCGTGCTGTCGACCGCCCGGCTCTCGGCGGCGCGCTGCACCAGTGCCGACACCACGTCGACATCGAAGGGTTTCGGCAGGTATTCGAAGGCCCCGCCCTTGTAGGCCGCCACCGCGGCATCGAGGTCGGAATGGGCGGTCATGATGATGACCGGCAGGGTGGGATGGGCGGCGCGCACCCGCGCCATCAGCTCCAGCCCGTCGACACCCGGCATGCGGATGTCGGACAACAGCACATCGGGCTCGTCGTCCTCCAGCGCATCCAGCAATTCCGCCGCGCCGGGAAAGGCGCGGGCCTGCAGGCCATCGCGCGCCAGGGACTTTTCGAGCACCCAGCGGATGGATTCATCATCGTCGACAACCCAGACGTTCATAACGGCGCTTCCAGAGGCAGATACATCGAAAAGACGGTACAACCCGGACGTGACCGGCACTCGATCAGGCCGCCGTGGCTGTGGATGAGGTATTGGGCAATCGGCAATCCGAGACCGGTGCCATCGGCACGAGTGGTCACCATCGGATAGAAAATCTTGTCGAGCAGCGCCGGCGGGATGCCCGGACCGCTGTCCTCGATGTCCAACAGCACCACCAGCCGGTGCCGTTGCTGGCCGATGGTGATCTGCCGCCGGGTACGGGTCCGCAAGGTCACCACCCCCTGCCCCGCCAGCGCCTGCACCGCGTTGCGGGCAAGGTTGAGCGTGGCCTGGATCAATTGCTCGCGATCGGCCACCACTTCAGGAATCGACGGGTCGTAGTCGCGGAGGAAACTGACGCCCTCGGGGGCCTCGGCCTGCACCAGCTGGCGCACATGTTCCAGCACCTCGTGCACGTTGAGTGAGGCCTTTTGCGGCAGGCGGTTGGGGCCCAGCATGCGATTGACCAGGTTCTGCAACCGATCAGCCTCGCGGATGATCACGCGGGTGTACTCACGATGCTCGGAATCGGGGAATTCGCGCTCCAGCAACTGCGCTGCGCCGCGGATACCGCCGAGCGGGTTCTTGATCTCGTGCGCCAAGCCGCGGATCAGCTCGCGGCTGGCCTGGTGCTGGGCCAGCATCAGCTCATCCCGCGAGATCCGCATGTGGCGATCCAGCGGCAGCAGCTCCAGCAACAGTCCGGGCAGCTTGCCGCCGACGTAAGGCGTGACCGTGCAGTCGACCGTGATCGGCGGGTCGCCATTGCGGCTCAGCCGCAATTCGCGTTCGATGAAGCCCAGCGCGTGGTCGAGCGACTGCTGCAGGCGCTCCCGCAGCGGGCCGAAATGGGGCACGCCCTCGGCCACCGGCTGGCCCAGCGCCAAACGCCGCGACACCCCGAACATGCTCTCGCAGGCGGAGTTCAGCGCGGTGACGCACAACCGCTCGTCGAGCGCGATCACCGCCGTGGTGAGGCCGTCGAGGATCCAATCCGGCTTGGGCCGCGGGCGGGGAACCAATTTCATGAGAACGCCGAAGCAAAAGCTGCGCCAATGCAGCACGGCCTACGCTACGCCATTCGCCACCATGACGCACTAGTTTGGTGCATTCAAATCAGCTACTGACCGAGGCCGCCGCTGACTGCACCGAGGTTTCGCGGCCTGAGCGGGCGGTCCAACTTGGTGCAACCTCGTTCAGGTCGCCTGAGAATGAGCCGTTTTGGTGCGCCCCAACAGAAAAACCCCGCTTGCGCGGGGTTTTTTGCAACACGACCGGCTGGCCTCGCCCACCCCCGAAGTCCGGGGGCGGCCCGGCGGCAACGCCGCCGGGCGGGTTTGGCGAACCGCCTTACGCGATGAAATCGCGAAGCGATTACATCGAGTAATACATGTCGAACTCGATCGGATGCGTGGTCATGCGGAAGCGCGTGACGTCGGCCATCTTCAGTTCGATGTAGGCATCGATCAGGTCGTTGTCGAACACGCCGCCCTTGAGCAGGAACTCACGGTCCTTGTCGAGCGCTTCCAGCGCCATGTCGAGGCTGTGGCAGACGCGCGGAATCTTGGCGTCCTCTTCCGGCGGCAGATGGTAGAGATCCTTGTCGGACGGACCGCCCGGATGGATCTTGTTCTGGATGCCGTCTAGGCCGGCCATCATCATGGCGGTGAAGGCCAGGTAGGGATTCGCCAGGCTGTCGGGGAAGCGCACTTCGATTCGCCGGCCCTTGGGGTTGGCGATGTACGGAATGCGGATCGACGCCGAGCGGTTGCGGGCCGAATAGGCCAGCAGCACCGGCGCTTCGAAGCCCGGCACCAGACGCTTGTAGCTGTTGGTGCCCGGGTTGGTGAAGGCGTTGATGGCCTGCGCGTGCTTGATGATGCCGCCGATGTAGTACAGCGCGGTTTCCGACAGGCCGCCGTACTCGTCGCCGGCAAACAGGTTCTTGCCGTCCTTCGACAGGCTCTGGTGCACGTGCATGCCGCTGCCGTTGTCGCCGACGATCGGCTTCGGCATGAAGGTGGCGGTCTTGCCGAACTGGTGGGCAACGTTCTGCACCACATACTTCAGCTTCAGCACTTCGTCGGACTTCAGCGTGAGGGTGTTGAACTTGACCCCGATTTCGCACTGTCCGGCGGTGGCCACTTCATGGTGATGCACTTCGGTCTCGATACCGCAGGCTTCCAGCGTGTCGCACATGGCGGAGCGCATGTCCTGCAGGCTGTCGACGGGTGGCACCGGGAAGTAGCCGCCCTTGACGCCGGGGCGGTGCCCCATGTTGCCGCCTTCGTAGCCCTTGTTGGACGACCAGGCCGCTTCTTCCGAATCGATCTCGACCGCGCAGCCCTTCATGCCGGATTCCCAACGGACGGAATCGAACACGAAGAACTCGTTTTCCGGGCCGAAGTAGGCGGTGTCGGCGATGCCGGTGCTCTTCAGATAGGCTTCGGCGCGCTTCGCCAGCGAGCGCGGGTCACGGGTGTAGCCCTGGCCGGTGGAGGGTTCCAGCACGTCGCAGGTCAGCACCAGCGTCGGGTCTTCGAAGAACGGATCAACGAAGGCGGTGGAAGCATCCGGCATCAGGATCATGTCGGACTCGTTGATGCCCTTCCAGCCGGCAATCGACGAACCGTCGAACATCTTGCCTTCGGTGAAGAGCGCGTCGTCAACCGTATGGGCAGGCACGGTGACGTGCTGCTCCTTGCCCTTGGTATCACAGAAGCGGAAGTCGACAAACTTCACGCCCTTCTCTTTGATCGTGTTCAGAACGTCTTGACCCGACATTGGGTTCTCCTGCTTGGTCAGTGGTGGGTGACAGATGCGATGGCCCGTTCCGGGCGTGCGCCAAAATGAAGCATGAAACATGCCATGCGCAGGTCAAACCGCGAACCAGCGCCGTGCAACCGCAGGGGGCATGCTAGCCGAAACCCCGGCCGACGAGGGCCAGCGCGCCCCGACCCTTCGCTATACTCGCGTCTCCAAACGCTTTTTGCCGGCCCCCACATGACGTTTCAGGACCTGATTCTCAAGTTGCAGACCTTCTGGGCCGGCCATGGCTGTGTGGTGGTCCAGCCGATGGACATGGAAATGGGCGCGGGTACCTTCCACTGGGCCACCTTTTTGCGGGCTTTGGGGCCCGAGCCCTGGAACACCGCCTATGTCCAGCCCTCGCGCCGCCCCACCGACGGCCGCTACGGCGACAACCCCAACCGGCTGCAGCACTACTACCAGTTCCAGGTGCTGATGAAGCCGAGCCCGCCCGACATCCAGGACCTGTACCTGGCGTCCTTGCGGATGCTCGGTTTCGACCCGCTGACCCACGACATCCGCTTCGTCGAGGACAACTGGGAATCCCCCACGCTCGGCGCCTGGGGGCTGGGCTGGGAGGTCTGGCTCAACGGCATGGAGGTGACCCAGTTCACCTACTTCCAGCAGGTCGGCGGCATCGAATGTCGTCCGGTGGCCGGCGAGATCACCTATGGCCTGGAACGGCTGGCGATGTATATCCAGAAGAAGGAGTCGGTGTACGACCTGGTGTGGTCGGATACCGGCGGCCGGATCGTCACCTATGGGGATGTCTACCACCAGAACGAAGTGGAGCAGTCCACCTACAACTTCGAGCACGCCGACGTCGCCACCCTGTTCGAACGCTTCACCCGGGCCGAGGCCGAGTGCCAGCACCTGTTGGGGCTCGACACCCCCCTGCCGCTGCCGGCCTACGAGCGCACCATCCAGGCCAGCCATGCCTTCAATCTGCTGGATGCCCGCGGCGCCATCAGCGTCACCGAGCGCCAGGCCTACATCCTGCGGGTACGCACGCTGGCCCGAGGCTGCGCCGAGGCCTACTTCAAGGCGCGCGAAGCCTTGGGGTTCCCGATGCTGCAGCCCGCGGCCCGGGCCGCCTGAGGCGTCCGCTTCCGGACCCCGCCATTCCCGAATCGGCCCGTGCCCCATTTGGCGATCCCCCGCCGATGGCCGACAATGCCGCGCCCTGTTGACTGCCCCGTGAGTCCATGTCCCTCGACCTGCTGCTGGAAATCGGCACCGAAGATCTGCCCGCCCGCTACGTCCTGCCCCTCGCTGACGCACTGAGTGGCGGCATCGCCGACGGGCTCGACCGCCGCGGCGTGTGGCACGGCAGCGTTGCCCGGTTCGCCACACCGCGCCGACTGGCCGTGGTCATCGCCTCGGTCGCGCCAGAGCAACCCGAGCAGCGGATCGAACGTAGCGGGCCGGCCATGGCCGCCGCCCTCAAGGACGGCAAGCCGACTCCGGCGGCGCTGGGCTTCGCCCGCTCCTGCGGCGTGCCGTTCGAGGCGCTTGGCGAGCGCGACGGCAAACTGCATTACAGCGAGACTGCCCCAGGCGCCAGCACCGCCAGTCTGCTGCAGGCCGTGCTCGACGAAACCCTGAAGCAGATGGACACCCTGGTGCCGAAACGGATGCGCTGGGGCAGCGGTGACGCCACCTTTGTCCGCCCGGTGCAATGGCTGACCTGCCTGCTCGGCGACGATGTGGTGCCGGTGAATGCCTATGGACTGACGGCCGACCGACTGACCCGCGGGCACCGGTTCCACGCGCCCGCACCGATCAGTCTGGCACGGCCGGGCGACTATGCGGCCGCCCTGAAGGCTGCCTTCGTCAACGCCGACGTCGACGCCCGCAAGGCGGATATCCGCCGACAGATCGAAGCCGAGGCCGCCCGTATCGGCGGTCACGCCCGCATCACCGAAGACCTGCTGGACGAGGTCACGGCCTTGGTGGAGTGGCCGGCGGCCATTACCGGCCACTTCGAAGACCGCTACCTGACGCTGCCGCCCGAGGTGATCGTCGCCACCGTCGAAACCAACCAGCGGTACTTCACGGTGTTCGCCGACGCCGCCCAGGCCACCCTCACCAACGCCTTCATCACCGTCGCCAACATCGCCAGCCGCGACGTCAGCCAGGTGATCGTCGGCAACGAACGGGTGGTGCGCCCGCGTCTGAGCGACGCCCTGTTCTTTTATGAACAGGATCTCAAGCAGCCGCTGGCGGACTATGCCGACGGCCTGGCCGCGGTCACCTTTCAGAAAGCGCTGGGCTCGATCGCCGACAAGGCCCATCGGGTGCAGGTGCTGGCGGCCGAGATCGCCGCACCACTGATGACGGAGGCACGCGCACTGGCCGAGGTGGCCCGTGCCGCGCAGCTCTGCAAGTGCGACCTGATCACCAAGATGGTGTTCGAATTCCCCGAACTGCAGGGGCTGATGGGTGGGTACTACGCCCGTGCGACCGGCGAAGCCGATGCGGTGGCCACGGCGATTCGTGACCACTATCTGCCAACCCAGCAGGGCACCCCGATCCCGGCGACGGTGACCGGCCAGGTCATCGCGCTGGCCGACAAGCTCGACAGCTTGGCCGGCATCTTTGCGATCGGCCAGAAGCCCACCGCCAGCAAGGATCCCTATGCCCTGCGTCGCGCCGCCCTGGGCGCCTTGCGGATCTGTGTCGAGGGCAACCTGGCGCTGGACCTGCGTCCGCTGCTGCAAGCCGCCCTTTCGGCACAACCGGCCGGGGACCGCGGCGAGGCCACCCTCGACGCCCTGCTGGCATTCGTACTGGAGCGTCTGCGCGCCTATCGCGTCGGCACTGACCTGGACGGCCGCGCCATCAGCAGCGAGGCCTTCGAGGCGGTGCGCGCGCTGGAGGTAACGGTGCCGCTGGATTTCGACCGACGGCTGCAGGCCATCCATCGGTTTGCCGCGCATCCAGCGGCGACCGATCTGGCGGCTGCCCACAAGCGCATCCGCAATCTGTTGCGGCAGGCCGGCGACACTGCGGACACCGAGGTCGACCCGAGCCGCTTCGACAACACCGCCGAGCACGCGCTGTGGACCACCATCACAGCGATCGAGGAGCGCAATCCCGACACCCCGGATTACGCCGACCAACTGGTCAACCTGGCCAGCCTGCGGGAACCGGTCGATGCCTTTTTCGAGGCCGTGATGGTCAATGCCGAGGACCCCGTCGTGCGGGTCAACCGCCTGGCGTTGCTGGCCCGCATCGACCGCCTGTGCCGTTCCGTCGCCGACATCTCGCTGCTACCCTGAGGACTGACCCGGGCGCGGAGGACGACAGATGAAGATGGTGATCGTGGCGCGGGATGGCGTCATCCTCGAACGCCTCGGTAGCGCCGTACGCGGCACCGTGGAAGGTCGCCCGCTCAATGGCAGCCTCGAAGCGATCGCCAAGCTCTGTCAGGCCGGCTTTCGGGTCGTTGCCACCACCGCGCCGCCTGCCGAGGCCGCCGACCCCGACACCCAGATCGCCAGCTTCGAGCGCTTGCAGAAGCGCCTTGCGACCATGGGCGGCCGACTGGAGGCGGTGCTGTTCGGTAACGGCCGCCCAACCGCCGACCTGGTCAAGGATGCGGCGCGGCGGCTGCAGATGGGCCTGGACGACGTCTGGTATGTCAGCGATCACAGCGACGGTCTCGACAGCGCCCGCCAGGTCGGCGCACACCCAATCTTGGTGCGTAGCGGCCTCGGCACCGCCACCGCGGCATCAGCCGACCTCCAGGGGGTCCGCGTGTTCGACGACCTCGCCAGTGCGGCAGCCGCGCTGATCAGCGGCGCCTAGGGAACCTCTGCACAACTACAGCGCCCGACATCGTGAGCGCCGGCGGTGCGCAGAGTGCTCATGTGAGGCCCCCTAGCGTCGCGCCCGCCGCAGGCGGATGCCGACATCCCGCACCTGCGGCAGGATTCCGGGCTTGTGCACGGTCAGCGTCAGCGCCGTCACCTGGCCGAACTCCCGCAACAGGCGGTCGCAGATGGTCGCCGCCAGCGATTCCAGCAGCTGCGGGCTGGCCGCCGCCACCTCGGCCTCGATGCTCGCCGTCACCGCCGCGTAGTCGACGGTATCGGCGACGGCGTCGGACGCACCGGCAGGGCCCAGGTCGACTTCCAGTTGCAGGTCCAACACCAGCGGTCGCCGGGCAGTGCGCTCCCAGTCGTAGACGCCGATCAGCGCCTGCACGGTGAGGCCTTCGAGAAAGATCAGGTCGCGCATGGGGGTCTCAAATCGGTCAGCGGCCAGCGGGGCGTGGCGAAGAGACCCTCATGGGCCGGTCGCCCCTCGGCGCGTCGCTGCCAGCCGACATAGGCCATCATCGCGGCGTTGTCGGTGCAGAACGCCTGCCGCGGAAAATACAGGCCGACGCCCTCGGCTTCGGACCAGCTGCGCAGGCGGTCGCGCAAGCGCTGGTTGGCCCCGACGCCGCCGGCCACCACCAGACGCCGGAATCCGGTGGCTTCCAGGGCCCGCGCGCATTTGATGGCCAGCGTCTCGGTCACCGCCTCCTGAAAGGCATGGGCAAGATCGGCGCGGGCCTGGGCATCCGCGACGGCGGGCAGGCGGCTGCGCACCGCGGTCTTGAGTCCGGAGAAGCTGAAGTCGAGCCCCGGGCGGTCGGTCATCGGCCGCGGAAACCGGTAGACGTCCGGGCGCCCGGATTCCGCCAGCCGCGCCAGATGCGGGCCGCCCGGGTAGGGCAGGTCAAGCATCTTGGCGGTCTTGTCGAAGGCCTCGCCGACGGCATCGTCGAGGCTCTCGCCCAGCAACCGGTAGCGCCCGATGCCCTCGACCGCCACCAGCAGGGTATGGCCCCCGGACACCAGCAGGGCGACGAACGGGAAGGCGGGCGGATCAGCCTCCAGCATCGCCGCAAGCAGATGGCCTTCCATGTGATGTAGCGGAATCAGCGGTCGGTCGAGCGCCATTGCCATGCCGGCGGCGACCGCCCCACCGACCATCAGCGCGCCCACCAACCCCGGGCCGGCGGTGTAGGCGATGCCACTGAGATCGGCGACGCCGAGGCCGGCGTCCGCCAGGGTTTCACGCACCAGCGGCACCGCGCGGGCGACATGATCGCGCGACGCCAGCTCCGGCACCACGCCGCCGTATTCGGCGTGCAGGGCAATTTGCGAGTGCAGCCGATGGGCACGCAATCCGGCCGCGCCATCGTAAAGCGCGACGGCGGTTTCATCGCAGGAGGATTCAATGGCGAGAACAGTCATGAGGCCTTATTTTGCATTACGGCAAGCCTACGCATAGAATCTGCGCCCCTTTTGGCAGTTGGGGCTGGTCCCGCCTGCCTGCACACCGTAGAGACTTTTGCATGCCCAGTGTTCGCGTTCGTGATAATGAGCCGTTTGAGGTTGCGCTGCGTCGTTTCAAGCGCACCTGCGAGAAGGCCGGCGTCCTCACCGATGTCCGCAAGAAAGAAGCCTTCGAGAAGCCGAGCATGGAGCGCAAGCGCAAGCGCGCGGCGGCGGTGAAGCGTCAGGCCAAGAAGGTCTCGCGCGAAGCCAATCGCCGTACTCGGCTGTACTGAAGTCCTGCTGTCGTTTCGCTGACGGGCCCCTCGGGCCCGTTACTGTTTTACCGTGACCGGTACCTTCCCATGACCGACCTCAAGCTCCGCGTTGCTGACGACATCAAGACAGCCATGCGTGCGGGCGACAAGGACCGGCTGGGCGTGTTGCGCATGCTCAGTGCCGAGCTGAAGCAGCGCGAGGTAGTGGAGTCGACCGAGCTCACCGATGCGGTGGTCATCGCCGCCATCGAGAAGATGGTCAAGCAGCGGCGCGATTCCGAACGCCAGTTCCGCGACGGCGACCGTCCCGAGCTGGCCGCCAAGGAAGCCGCAGAGATCGCCGTCCTGCAGGACTACCTGCCGCAGCCGCTGAGCGACGCCGAACTCGCCGCGCTGATCGAAGAGGCGATCGCGGCGACAGGCGCCGAGGGTGGCCGCGACATGGGCAAGGTGATCGGCTGGCTCAAGCCCAAGGTGGCCGGCAAAGCCGACATGGGTGCGCTGTCCGGCCGCATCAAGCAGCGTCTGGGCTGACCGCCGTCGCCACCGCGCCGGTGCCGGGCAGCGGCGGACCCGGCTAGACTCCCCCCGTGGCCGGCCGAATTCCCGACGCGTTCATCCAGGATCTCCTCGCACGTACCGATATCGTCGAGGTGATCGGCGCGCGGGTGGAGCTCAAACGGGCCGGCAAGGAGCTGAAGGGTCTATCGCCGTTCACGCACGAGAAGAGCCCCTCGTTCTTCGTCTCGCCGGTCAAGCAGATGTTTTTCGATTTCAGTGCCGGCAAGAGCGGGACTGTCATCACCTTCCTGATGGAATATGACCGCCTGAGCTTCGTCGAGGCGGTGGAGGAACTGGCCCTCCGTGCGGGGGTCGAGGTCCCGCGTGAGGGGGGACCGAGCACCCATGTGGTGATGGACGGCCCGCTCGATGCCCTGGCCGGCGCACAGCGGTTCTTCCGCGAGCAGTTGCGTCTCAACCCGACGGCAATCGAGTACCTGCAACGCCGGGGCGTCAGCGGCGACACCGGCAAGACCTTCGGCATCGGCTATGCCCCTGATCGTTGGGACGCGCTGTGTGACTTTCTCAAGACGCCGGAGCACGCCGTCACCGCCGGGCTGTTGATCGAACGCGACAAGGGCGGCGTCTATGACCGTTTCCGCAACCGCGTCATGTTCCCCATCCGAGACACCCGGGGGCGCGTCATCGCCTTCGGCGGCCGCACCCTTGGCGACGACCCGGCCAAGTACCTGAACTCCCCCGAGACGCCGCTCTTCCACAAGGGCCGCAATCTGTTCGGCCTGTACGAGGCGAAGACCGCCACCCGCGCCGCACTGCCCTACCTGATCGTGGTCGAGGGCTACATGGACGTGGTGATGCTGCACCAGTTCGGCATCACCGAGGCGGTGGCCACGCTCGGCACCGCCACCACCCGCGATCACCTGACACTGCTCTACAAGGCCACCAGCAAGGTGGTGTTCTGCTTCGATGGTGACCGCGCCGGCCGCAGCGCCGCCTGGCGCGCCCTGGAGCAGGCGCTGCCTGAAGTTCATGACACCCGCGAATGCGTTTTCATGTTTCTGCCCGACGGGCACGACCCTGATTCACTGGTCCAGGAGGAGGGCGCTGACGCCTTCCGTGCCCGCATCGACCGCGCGCCGACCCTCACCGAGTTCCTGATCAGCGAGCTGTCGAAGCAGGTCCAGCTGGGCTCGCTCGACGGTCGCGCCAAGCTGGCCGCGCTGGCCCGCCCGTACCTCGGCAAGATGCGGGAAGGCCCGTTGCGGACCCTGCTGGTCGACGAGCTGGCACGGATCACCCGCCTGTCTGCTGATGATGTGCTGCGCATGGCTGCTCCGGAGGCGCCGGCCCGCAACGCCGAGGCCTCGGCACCGACGGCGACGCGATCCAGCCCGTCAGCCGCCACCCGCGCCGTCAAGGCCGCCATTCAAGCCCTGCTGGAGCAGCCGGCGCTGGCCCAGCGGGTCGAACAGATGTCGCTGTTGGTGCAGAGCCCGGCTCCCGGTATCCGGGTGCTGATCGACGCCCTGGACTACTTTCATGCCCACCCGGACGCCCATACCGCCCATCTGGTGGAGGCCTGGCGCGGCACGCCGGCAGGCGCTGCCCTGCAGCGACTGATGGCGGAACCGCCAATCCTGTCAGCGGAGGATCGGGTCCGCGAGTTCGATGACACCATCCAGCACCTGGCGCAGGGCGGCCAGGCGCGTCGTCGGGATGACCTGATGGAAGCCTCGCGCGAGCGGGAGCTCTCGGCGGCCGAAATTCGTGAATTGGGGGCCCTGCTTAAGGAGCGCAGACCCGCGCGATGATGACAGCTTTTGCTGAAATATCGTCGTATTTACGGGCACTTCGTAGCACTTGCCAGGGGCTGCTGTATAATGCACGGTTCAGCGCCGGTCACCCGCCGCTTTCACCCTCCCCGTATACCGTCCAGGCCGACACCGCATGAGCAAAAACACGGACCCCGACTTGCCGATCGCCGAGTTGCAGGCGCAGAAACAGTCGCAGATCAAAATCCTGATCGCGCTGGGCAAGGAGAAAGGGTACCTCACCTTCGCCGAAGTGTCCGACAACCTGCCGGAAGTCATCGACTCCGAGCAGATCGAAGACATCATCAGCATGATCCAGGCGATGGGCATCCCGGTTCACGAGGACGCCCCCGACGACTCCGAGCAGCTGTTCTCCGAGCCGTCGGTGGTGGCTACCGCCGAAGAAGAGGAAGAGGCCGCCGAGGAAGCCGCTGCCGCCATCGCATCCAGCGAAGACCAGTTCGGTCGCACCACTGACCCCGTGCGCATGTACATGCGCGAGATGGGCTCGGTCGAACTCCTCGACCGCGAGGGCGAGATCCGCATTGCCAAACGGATCGAAGAGGGCCTGAACGAAGCCATGTTTGCCATGGCCCAATACCCGGAAACCGTCGCCATCCTGCTCGAAGCCTTTGCCGAAGTCGGCGAGGGTAATCGTCGCCTGACCGACGTCGTCACCGGCTTCTTCGATCCCGAAGAGCTCAACGATGACACGCCGCCAACGCCGCCGGCGCCTGCAGCCGCCAAGAGCGACGATGATGACAGCGACGACGATGCGGAGGAAGAAGACGATACCCCGACCGGCCCGGATCCGGTGGTCTGCGCCGAGAACTTCACCGAATTGCAGCGCCTGTATGACGAGGCCTGGGACGCGCTGACCAAGTGGAGCAGTGTCGATACCCGTACCCACGAGCGCCGTGAAGCGGTGGCGCATCACATCATGACCTTCAAGCTGTCACCGAAGATCGTCGATGAGATCACCACCAACCTGCGCAACAAGATCGGCCAGATTCGCGATGCCGAGCGGCAGATCATGAAGATCTGCGTGGCCGATGCCGGCATGACCCGTGAAGAGTTCATGCGCCATTACCGCGAGGGCGGCATCACCGATGAGGAGTGGATCAACAAGGCGATCCGCGCCAAGCGCAAGTACTCGTCGGAGCTGAACAACCGCAAGGACGAGATCTTCGGCCTGCAGGGCTCATTGCGGCAGATGGAGTCGGACAACCTGCTGACGCTTGACGAGATCAAGGACATCAACCGGCGGATGAACGTCGGCGACGCCAAGGCCCGTCGCGCCAAGAAGGAAATGGTGGAAGCCAACCTCCGCCTGGTGATCTCGATTGCCAAGAAGTACACCAACCGCGGCCTGCAGTTCCTCGATCTGATCCAGGAGGGCAACATCGGCCTGATGAAGGCCGTCGACAAGTTCGAATACCGTCGCGGCTACAAGTTCTCCACCTATGCCACCTGGTGGATCCGCCAGGCCATCACCCGCTCGATCGCCGACCAGGCACGCACCATCCGCATTCCAGTGCACATGATCGAGACCATCAACAAGCTCAACCGCATTTCGCGGCAGATGCTGCAGGAGATGGGACGCGAACCGACGCCAGAAGAGCTGGCGATCAAGATGGAGATGCCGGAGGACAAGATCCGCAAGGTACTGAAGATCGCCAAGGAACCCATTTCCATGGAGACACCGGTCGGGGACGACGAGGACTCTCACCTGGGCGACTTCATTGAAGACCTCAACGCCGTGTCACCGCTGGAGACCGCCACCACGCAGTCGCTGTCGGAAGCCACTCACCAGATTCTGGCCAGCCTGACCCCACGCGAAGCCAAGGTGCTGCGCATGCGGTTCGGTATCGATCTGAATACCGACCACACGCTGGAAGAGGTCGGCAAGCAGTTCGATGTGACGCGCGAACGCATCCGCCAGATCGAAGCCAAGGCATTGCGCAAGCTCCGCCATCCCAGCCGCGCCAACTACCTGCGGAGCTTCCTCGACGAGTAAGGTCGCGAGTGCCTTCCGGCACCCCTGCGGAACGAAAAAGCCCCGCCGAAGCGGGGCTTTTTCGTTCCGTCAGCGGATCAGACGCCGAGCGGAATGCGGATTCCCACACGGGTATCCAGCGGCGCAATCTTGGCGTCGTCGGTATCGCCCTTGAGGTGGGTGTAGCGAACATCGGCAAACACCACCCAGCTTTCGGTCAGACGGAAGTCGAGCCCGAGCGTCGCCTCCAGGCCCTCGACATCCTGAAAGTCATTGGACAGCATCAGATAGCCGATATCGCCATAGAAGTTCATGTCGCGCGAGGCGTTGTAGCTGGTGCGCGCATGGATGCCGATGCCATCGTTGCTGATGCCCAGCGTATCGAAGTCGGTGTACTCGACGAAAATCCCGCCGTAGGCCCCGATGTAGCCGAGGCCGGCGCGCAACTGGCTGATGTTGTCGTCAGTGGCATCCAGCTCCACCGTCTGATACTCGGCCGAAATCGCCAACCAGTCGGTGACCAGCGCAATCGACCGGGCACCAAGACCGTAACCGTCGTCTTCGGCGTCCGCGCCTGTGACGTCCTGGCCTTCCGTAAACGAATACGGAATCGCGAACAGGTCGACGTATCCGTTGAAGATTTTTTCCTGCGCCAACGCTCCGGTCGCCATCAACGGCCCCAGCACCAGCGCGGCACCCAGTTTCTTGTACATGCTATCCCCCGTCTGTTGTGACCGGGGCACTCTAGCAAAGCGGCATGTCAACCGATAGGCAAAAGAAGCCCCACGGTCTGTGGGGCTTCTCTGTCATGCCAAAGCGGGCTTCAGAAGTTGAAGCGGCCGCCCACCGAGAACCCGTCGAAGATATCGCCAGAGGTGTAGTCGATACCCACTGCGAACTGCGGTGTCAGATGGGCCAGACCCCCCACTTCGACAAAGGTGTCGTCGTCATTGAAGACGTCAACATAGCGGACACCCGCCTTGCCTTCGAACACTTCCGTGAAACGGTGGCGCAGCCCCAGCCCCAGCTCGATGCCAGAATCATCATTGGAGCCTGCATCTGCGTTCAGATACAGCACCTCACCGTTGAGGTCGGTCGCAGCGGCAAGGCCATGACGATACCCCAGTCCGGCACGAATGACGTCCAAGTCGCCGGGCCCATTGTCGGGCTCAACCGAGGAGTAGCCGCCGAGGACGTAGAAGTTCGGGTTGATCAGCGCCTGCGCCGAGATGCCGAAGCCATCGACATCCGTATTTCCGACTTCGCCATCCAGATAGCGGCCGTCAACGAAGTTGTAATTGAGGTTCTGCGCCATGGCCGGGGCAGCCAGACCCAATGAGGCGACAGCAGCGAGCGCGAGTGACGTCTTTTTCATGCAAGGTACTCCTTCGACAGTTGAAACAGGATGCTGGGGTGAACCGGGACCACTGGGTTCCGATGCACCGTTTTGGATCACCCGATGGAGACTACCGTGACAAGCTGGCCCTACGCTGAACGCGTGCAGCGGCGACGCACCAACGCGGTGCGCGGTGCGCTGCTCTCCCTGCTCATCACCGCCCCCTTGCCGGCGAGCGCACTCAACGGCCATCTGAGCATTCGCTACTGGGACTATCGGCTGGAGGGAGGCACCACCGACACCGAGCGCCTCGACTTCCAGCGCGACCTGTCGGCCAGAACCGACGACCGGATCGGGCTTGCGCTGTGGCTGCGGCCATCCCCGGCCTGGCTGCCCGAACTCGGCTACCGCCGGTCACCCCTGGATGTCAGCGGCCAGCAGACCCGACAAACCGGCCTGCAGATCGGCGATCTCACCCTATTGCCCCAGACCCGAGAGGCGCTGGTGGACGCCGATCTCGACAACCACAGCCTGACCGCCCGCTACACCATCACGATGTCGCCGGCGATCAGCCTGTTGCCGGGCCTGACGCTCCGCCAGATCGACGGCGTTGTGCGAATTCGCGATGGCGATGACATCGCGGTGGATGACGAACGAATCGACGAGTGGTTTCCACAACTGCACCTCGCATTGCGCTGGCAGCCGCAGCCAGCGCTCGCGCTGCACCTGACCGGCGAATGGATCGAAGCCTCGGGGCGCCTGGCGGATGGCTTCGAGGCCGCAGTCCGCTGGTCGCCGGCGGAGGGACCGGTGGCCATCGAGGCCGGCTGGGCGCAGCAGCGCTATCGGTTCAGCGCCGGTGACGATCGCGTCCGCGCACGCTTCGCCGGGCCCTTTGCTGGCCTGGGGCTGGCGTGGTAGCGCTGCGCATACGAAAAAGCCCCGCCGTAGCGGGGCTTTTCTTGGACCCTCGAAGCTCGGGTCAGCCTACTGGCCGACGCTCGGCGTATACAGCGGTCCTTCCTGTTGCGAAAAGTACTGTGACAGCACCTTGATGTCCTCATCGCTGAGAACCCCGGCAATGCCTGCCATCACCGCATTCTTGCGCGCTCCGGAGCGGTAATCCTTCAAGGCGTGGGCGATATAGTTGGCGTACTGGCCAGCAATCACGGGATAGGTGGGCAGAATCGGCTTGGCGCCGGCTTCGCCGTGGCAGGCGACGCAGGTGGCGGCCTGCGCGGGGGCATCGGCGGAGGCCTGCGCCACGCCCACGCTCATCAGCAGGGTCATGGCGGCGACGCGAAGATAGTTGCTCATGTCAGCCCCCTCAGTGCTTCGGTGCATTGGCGATGAATGCGGCGATATCGGCAATGTCGGCATCGCTCAATGTCGCGGCCTGCGAATGCATCGTCGGATGCGGACGTTCGCCGCTGCGATAGGCCTTCAGGGCCGCTTCGATGTATTCCGCTTGCAAGCCACCGATCTTCGGCACCCGGTATGTCGGGTAGGCATTGTTGTACAGCGGGATGCCGTGACAGCCCATGCAGGTATTGGCTTTGACACGGCCGGCATCGGCGTCGCCGGCAGCAGACGCGTCAGCCATGACCGCAGCGGCAAGGGCGATCACACCCCAACGCGCGAACTTCATGCGATAACTCCGATGGGGCCAGACACCAGCCCGAATGACAGGACGCGGAATTGTCGGGGAAACCGTCGGTCGGGTCAACGCGCGCAAGGATGCCGCGGGCATCCGTTATAGTGCAGCCCCCCACCCGGCCCACGCCCGAATGACCCGGATCATCACCCCCGCACCGGTCAGCGGCAGTATCGATGTCGCCGCCGTCGACCTGGGCTCCAACAGTTTCCACATGATGGTCGCCCGCGCCAAAGGCGACGGCGAACTGCGGGTCATCGACCGCCTGCGCGAGCCGGTCCGCCTGGCGGCCGGCCTGGGTCGCGACAAACGCCTGCAACCCGAAGCCGCAGCGCGCGCCATCGCCTGTCTGCAGCGATTCGGCCAGCGCCTGCAGGGCCTGCCGACGGAACAGGTGAGGGTGGTCGGCACCAACACGCTTCGGCGAATGAAACGCAGCGCTGATTTCATCGAGGCAGCCGAGTCCGCGCTCGGGCACCCGCTGGAAATCATCTCCGGCGTGGAGGAAGCGCGCCTGGTCTTCGGCGGTGTCACCCACGGGATGGGACGCGAGCTCCCGCGGCGGCTGGTGGTCGACATTGGCGGCGGCAGCACCGAGGTCATCATCGGCCGCGCGGCCCGGCCACTGCTGATGGAGTCGGTCTCGCTCGGCTGTGTCGTGCACACCCAGCGCTTCTTCGCCGATGGCGTGATCACCCGGGCCCGCATGCGCAAGGCCCGACTGGCTGCCAGCGTCGAACTGGAATTTCTGGAACGGCTGTATCGTCAGGCAGGCTGGGACGTCGCCATCGGTGCTTCCGGCACCATCCGCGGCACCTGGCGCGTGATGATGAGCCAGGGCTGGTGTGACCAGGCCATCACCCGCGAAGGCCTGGAGAAGGTGATCGACCTCGTGATCGCCCGCGGTCACGTCGATCTGCTCGACTTCGAGGCCCTCCGCGACGATCGTCGCCCGGTCTTCCCGGGCGGGCTGGCGGTGCTGGCAGGGGTCTTCGATACTCTCGGCATCGAGCGCATGGAAACCTCCGACCGCGCCCTGCGGGAGGGCGTGGTCTATGACCTGCTGGGCCGACTTTCCAATCGTGATGTCCGCAGCGAAGCGGTCAATGCCATGACCAAGCGCTTTGGCGTTGACGTGCGACAGGCGGCCGATGTGGAGCGGACGGCACTGCGGCTGCTCGACCAGTTACAGGCCGGCTGGCAACTGGAGCCGCGGTCCTGTGCCACCCTGCTGCGCTGGGCGGCACAGCTGCATGAAATCGGTCTGACGATCGCCCATGCCGGTTACCACAAGCACAGCGAGTACATACTGCGTCACGGCGACCTGCAGGGCTTTTCACAAACCGACCAGCAATTGCTGGCGGCGCTGGTCCGTCTGCACCGGGGCAAGTTCTCGCTGCAGGCATTGGCCGATGTTCCGGCCGACTGGCAAACGCCGCTGCGACGACTCGCCGTCATCTTGCGCCTGGCCGTCCTGTTGCACCGCAGCCGCTCGCCGGGCCTGCGTCCCCCCGTGGTGACCACCGTGGCACGCAAGGGCCTGAAGCTCGGGTTTCGCAGCGGCAAGTGGCTGGCGCAACGCCCGCTGACACAGGCCGACCTGGAACTGGAAGCCGACTACCTCGCGGTCACCGACTTCAAACTCAAGCTCGACTAAAGCCCCCCCTCCATCATCACCGACTGCACCGGCGGAACGTCGTCCGCTTCGGGGCGTTCATAGGTGCCGTCGGACTGCAGCACCCAGGATTGCGCGGTGTCGGCAAGGTAAGCTTCGAGATGCTCGACCAGGCGCTTGCGAAGCGCCTTGTCGAGCACCGGGAAGGCGATTTCCACCCGCCGGAACAGGTTGCGCTCCATCCAGTCCGCGCTCGACAGCCAGACCTCGGCAGCGCCGCCGTTATGGAAGTAGAAGACGCGGTGGTGCTCCAGAAACCGGCCGATGATGGACCGCACGCGGATGTTCTCGGACATGCCGGGAACGCCCGGCCGCAGCGAACACATGCCACGCACGATGAGGTCGACCTGTACCCCCGCCTGTGACGCCTGGTAGAGCTTGCGGATAATCTCCGGCTCGACCAGCGCGTTCATCTTCGCGATCAGGCGTGCCGGCTTGCCGGCCTGGGCTTGCGCGATCTCTCGCTCGATCCGGTCATGCATGCCCTTGTTGAGGGTGAACGGTGACTGCAGCAAGCGGTTGAGCTTGATCACCTTGCCGAGACTGGTGAGTTGCAGAAACACCGCATGCACATCGCGGCACATCACCGGGTCAGTGGTGAACAAACCGTAGTCGGTATACAGGCGCGCGGTCTTCGGGTGGTAGTTGCCGGTACCGAGGTGAGCGTAGTAGCGGAGGCCGCCGGTGCCATCCGACCCCGGCTCCTCACGCCGCACCACCAGGCACATCTTGGCGTGGGTCTTGTAGCCGACCACGCCGTAGAGCACGTGGGCGCCGACCTCCTGCAAACGCTCGGCGAGGTCGATGTTGTCAGCCTCGTCAAACCGTGCCCGCAGCTCGATGACGACGGTGACCTCCTTGCCATTGCGCGCGGCGTCGCAGAGGGCATCGACCACCGGACTCTTTGCACCGGTCCGATAGAGGGTCTGCTTGATCGCCAGCACCTTGGGGTCGCGAGCCGATTGACGCAACAACTCCAGCACCGGCAGAAACGCGTCGTAGGGGTGATGCAGCAGCACATCGCGTTCACGGATCGCGGCGAACAGATCGCCGCTCAGGGCCTTCGGAACCCGCGGGGTGTGCGGCGGGTACTTCAGCTCCGGCCGGTCAATCAGGTCGGGCACCGCCATCAGTCGACTGAGGTTGACCGGGCCGTTGACCTGATAGACGTCTGCCGCCGTGAGCTGGGTTTCATCCATCAGGTACTGCCACAGCGCCTCGGAGCAGTTGTGCGCAACCTCGAGCCGCACGGTGTCACCCCACTGGCGCTGGCTGAGCTCACCTTCCAACGCTTCCAGCAGATCTTCCGCGTCCTCTTCATCCACCAACAGGTCGGCGTTGCGGGTCACCCGGAACTGGAAGCAGCCGCCCGCCTCCATGCCGGGGAACAGGTCATCGACGTAGGCGTGAATGACGCTCGACAGAAATACGAAGTCGTGCGGCCCGGTGCCCGGCACGTTGCGCGGCAACTGGATCAACCGCGGTAGTGCCCGCGGCGCCTGGACGATGGCAAACCCGGTATTGCGGCCGAACGCATCCTTGCCCGACAGCTGCACGATGAAGTTCAGCGATTTGTTGAGAATCCGCGGAAACGGGTGTGCCGGGTCGAGACCGATCGGCGACAACACCGGCAGCAGATCACTATGGAAGTAGCTCCGGAGCCAGGCATCCTGTTCCGGCGTCCATTCCGAGCGACGCAGGAAACGGATCTGCTCCTGCTCCAGGGCCGGCAGGATCTCGTCGTTGAAGATGCGGTACTGCTCGGCGACCAGCGAATGCGCCCGCTCGCTGATGGCCGACAGCACCTCGGCCGGGGTCAGACCGTCGGCCGAGCGCGTGTTCGGGTTCAGTTCGGCCATCTGCTGCAGGCCGGCCACGCGAATCTCGAAAAATTCGTCGAGGTTGGAGCTGGCAATACAGAGAAACTTCAGTCGTTCCAGCAGGGGCACACGCTCGTCGCGCGCCTGCATCAGCACCCGCCGGTTGAACTCCAGCAGCGACAGTTCCCGGTTCAGGTACAGCTCGTTGGCCGCGTAGTCCACGGCACTCCTTTTGTCAGTCGACGGATCGAACATGGTGCAGCCTCCACCATGATGATTCGATGAAAGCAGGGACGTCTGTCAAGCCGCGTCCTTGACCCGGTCCGACCCATGCGCCTCGCGGAGTGCCTGGGTGCTGGTCGGGTTGCCGGTCACCAACCGGTCGCCGATGTGCCGCGTGAAGTATTTCCAGCTCCACTGCACGAAGACCCGCAGGCGCTGCGAGCCGTCGATCAACGCCCGGATGTGCACCAGCGCCCAGATGTACCAGGCGATGACGCCAGTCGTTCGAAACGCACGCAGGTCACCGACCGCGCGGTTCATGCCGATCACTGCCATGGTGCCCCAGTCAGCGTAGCGAAAGGCCCCCGGCAATGCCTTGCCGGCAGCACGCCGTTTGAGAATGGTGGCAACGTAGCGCCCTTGCTGGATGGCGGCTGGCGCCAACCCGGGCACCTCGCGACCACGGGCATCGGTCATCCGCGCCAGATCGCCCAGCACGAAGATCTCGGGGTGCCCCGGCAGCGAGCAGTCCGGTTCCACTCGTACACGGCCACCGCGGTCCAGTGCCACCCCGGTGCGATCGGCAAGGATCTGGCCGAACAGGGAGGCCCGCACCCCCGCAGCCCACAATACGGTCCGAGCCCGAATGGTCTCGCGGTGTTCGCCCTGACGGACCCGAACCCCATCGGCGCTGACGTCCTCGACCAGGGTTTCGGTCATCACCGTCACCCCCAGCGCTTCGAGCTGCCGGCGCGCGGCGCGGCGCAGTTTGGCGTCATACAAGGGCAGGACGTCGGCAGCGCCTTCGACCAGCAGCACCCGCGCGCGCTGCGGGTCGATGCGCCGGAAGTCGCGCACCATCGTCTTGTGGGCAAGCTCGCCGATGGCGCCGGCCAGCTCCACGCCAGTGGGCCCGGCGCCGACAATCACGAAAGTCAGCAGATCAGCCTGTTCGGCCGGGTC
This sequence comes from Flagellatimonas centrodinii, assembly GCF_016918765.2. Lineage (GTDB taxonomy): Bacteria > Pseudomonadota > Gammaproteobacteria > Nevskiales > Nevskiaceae > Polycyclovorans > Polycyclovorans centrodinii. The sequence continues at coordinate 1,563,616 of NZ_CP092104.1, read as the reverse complement.
TTCGGTGATCTCGGCGCGCTCGAAGGCGCCGAAGATCTTGCGCCGCATCTCGATGGCGTGCTCGGCGGTTTTCAGGCCCGGGGCAAAGGCGCGCCAGGCGTCGTTGCCGAAATAGTGGTGCTTGACGCCGGTGGCGACGATCAGGGTGTCGTAGCCAATCTCGCCGAACTCGTGATGCACCACCTTGCGCGCCGGGTCGATGTCATAGGCGGTGGCCGTCAGACACTGAACGTTACGGGCACGCCGCAGTACCACCCGCTGGGGGATGGCGATATCACCGATGGTCAGCGAGCCGGTGGCGACCTGATACAACAGCGGCTGGAACAGCTGAAAGTTGCGCTTGTCGAGCAGCGTCACCTGGTAGCCGGTCTTGCCGAGGTGTTTGGCGGTATGCAGGCCGGCGAAGCCGCCGCCAACGATCACCACGCGATGGGCTGAAGGATTCATGACAGGTCCCGATGTGAATTGTGTTGCAGCGCACAATTTATCATGGAGCCCCCCGGCCTCGCCGGCTCAGCGACCCCGTCCGGCGGCAATCCGCCGCCACTGGAATACCCGCCGAGCGGTCTGCGCCACGTCATGGAGATACCAGGCGTTCATCGAGCTGCCGACCACCGCCCCCAGCACCGGCACCACCCCGGCCGCCTTGCGCTTGCCGAGATGCACGCCGACCCGTGATGCCAGGGTCTGCAAACTGAACACGGTCGCCTCTTTGGCCATTTCCCGCTCGGCGACGCGCTCGATGCCGTCGCGCCAGGCGTCGTCGACCACCCAGTCGCCGTGCGCCAACGCCGCCAGGGCCGCCTGCTTCTCCCCCAGCGTGTTGGCCGATGCCAGGGCGAAAATGCCGATCCCCAGGCGCTCTCGATCGCGGTCGTCATCACTGTCGCCATAGCACAGGCCGGTTCGATGGATGGTTCGCAGCGCCAAGGTCAGCAGCGCGGGAATATCCAGCACCATGCCCGCTGCGCCACCGACACCGAACGCGGCCCCACCGGCGCCGCCCAGTAGCATCGCCCGCCGGCGGACGCGCTGCGCCAAAGCATCGGCCGCTTCCAGCGGTTGCGCGCGCAGCGCCGTCAGGTCGTGCACCCCGGCGCGCGACAGGATGGCCTTGCGGTCATCCAGCCGCAGGGCAAGGCGGTTGGCCTGCGACAGTGCCGCCCGCAGCGCGTCCACAGGCACAAGTGCCTGCACCGCCTTGGCGGCCTGCCCCGACGGCCGCGCCAGCAGCCGCGTGCCCCAGCTGGGCGGCTCATCGCGCCAGCGTTCAAAGGCCGCCAACACCTCGGCCTCGTAGGCGTCGAGGCCGGCAACGTGCAGCACCGGGAGGCTCCCGGCAGTCACGGGCTGAACCGGTTCATTGCTCATGGCACCTAGTGTAGTGCTTCGCAACTGCTGTAGACCCGCCCGTGTTGACAGCGGTTAGCCGGCGCCACAGGCTCCCGCCATGTGCCTGATCGCCTGCGCCTGGCGCGCCCATCCCGACTACGAACTGCTGCTCGCCGCCAACCGCGACGAGTTTCATCAGCGTCCCACCCTCGCCGCCGCCGCCTGGGTCGAGAATCCCACTGTGATCGGCGGCCGGGATGGCCTGCACGGGGGTGGCTGGCTGGCCCTTTCGGCCCGCCGGCGGTTGGCGGCGGTGACCAACGTGCGGCGGATGGAGCCGCCGGCACCCGACGCCCCCTCTCGCGGCCGGCTGGTGGCCGAGTTCGTCAACGGTGACCTTGATGCCGCCACCCATGCCGACCGGCTGCTGGCCGACGCCGGGCGCTATTCGGGCTTCAATCTGCTGCTGTGGGACGGCGCTGCCCTGCTCTACCTCAGCAACCATCCGGAACCCACAGTGACGCGCCTGGCGCCGGGCGTACACGCCGTCTCCAATGCACAACTCGATACGCCGTGGCCGAAGCTGCGTCGGCTGCGCGCCCGGGTGGAAGCCGTGTGCGCCACCGACATGGCCGTTGACAGCCTCTGGCCGGCACTGGCGGACGACCGCCCGGCAGCCGATGCCGAGCTGCCGGACACCGGCGTCGGCATCGAAACCGAACGCTTCCTGTCGCCCCCGTTCATCCGCGGGCCCCACTACGGCACCCGCGCCAGCACCGTGGTGGCGATTCCGCGCGATGGCGGAACGATGCACTTCAGCGAGCGCCGCTTCGGGCCCGACGGCGTGGCGGCCGGCGACAGCACCCTGAGCCTGACCTGAGCGCCGGCCCACCATCGCCCGCCTGCTGCGCCCTACCCCAGGCGCAAACCGCCATCCACCGGTAGCACCGCGCCGGTCATGTAGTCAGCGTCATCCGAGAGCAGGAAGGCAACGGCGCGGGCTATCTCGTTGCCCCCGCCCAGCCGGCCCAGCGGGATGCGCGCGGTCTCGGCCGCCTTGTCGGCGGCGGTCATGGCGGAGTTGACCGCCCAGATCATGTGCCCCGGCGCCACCGCATTCACCCGCACCCGCGGCGCCAGCTCCAGCGCCAGGGCTTCGGTCAGCGTCCACAGGCCGGCCTTGGCAGCAAGGTAGGGGGCATAGCCCGCGCGCGGCCGGCGGGCGTGAACGTCAACAATGTTGATGATGGCCCGCAGTTCCTCGAACGCCGCGCAGGCCTGGGACAGAAACAGCGGTGCCCGCAGATTGCTGCCCAGCAGGTCATCGAACTGTGCCGCCGACACCGTCGCCAGCGGCGTCTTGAAATAGCTGGAGGCGTTGTTGACCAGGGCATCCAACCGGCCCCAGGCCGCATGCGCCCGCGCGGCCAGGGCTGCGGGCGCCGCCGGGTCGAGCAGGTCCGCCACACAGACCTGCGCACTGTCGCTGCGCTGTGCATTCAGCTGGCTCGCCAGGGCATCGGCGGCCGCCCGCGAGTGCCGGCAGTGGATCACCACCCGCCAGCCCTGGCCATGCAGGGTGGTGGCGATTGCCGCGCCGATGCGCACGCCGGCGCCAGTGATCAGCACCACCGGAGCGGCTGCCGGGTTTCCCGTATTCTGTGTCGTCATTCTCCGAGCATAACGAGATCGCCGTGAACGATTGGCTGTCCGCGCTGCTGTTGGGCGTGATCGAGGGTCTGACCGAATTCCTGCCGATCTCCTCGACCGGCCACCTGCTGATCGCGCAGGAGTGGCTGGGACGGCGCTCGGACCTGTTCAATGTCGCCATTCAGGCCGGTGCCATTGCCGCCGTCTGCCTGGTTTATCGCGCCAGAATCAGCGAGCTGCTGCGCGGCTGGCAGGTGGCCGAGCACCGGCGCTACGCACTACAGATCGGCGGCGCCTTCCTGATCACCGCGGTCCTCGGGCTGAGCGCCAAACTGGCCGGAGCGGAGCTGCCGGAAACGGTGCAGCCGATCGCCATCGCGCTCATTGTCGGCGGCCTGGTGATCTTCGCCGTGGAAGCCTGGGCGCGGCGCCAGCCGGAGCGGCATCAGGTGACCTGGGCGGTGATGGTGGCGGTGGGCGTGGCCCAGGTGGTGGCCGGCGTGTTTCCCGGCACTTCGCGCTCGGCTGCGGCCATTTTCGCCGCCATGCTGGCAGGGCTGACGGCGCGCCCGCGCGCAGCCGAGTTCGCGTTCCTGGTGGGCATCCCGACCATGTTCGCGGCCACCGGCTTCGAGCTATTCAAGGTGCTGCTCGACGGTGAGGCGGCGGCGCGCGAGCCGTGGGGGCAGCTGGCGCTGGCCTTCGGGGTCTCGGCGGCCACCGGCTTTCTGGCAGTGCGCTGGCTGCTGGGCTTCATCGCCGGCCACAGCTTTGTCCCCTTCGGCTGGTATCGCATCGCCCTCGGCGGCGGGCTGCTGCTGTACTTCGGACTCTAGAAGGTGTCGTAGGGGTCGATATCGATCGACCAGCGCACCCGACGCGCCGCCGGCAGGCCGTCGAGTGTCAGCACCCAGGGTGCCAGCACCCGATGTAGCTGACTGCGGTGCGTCCCCTGCAACAGGATCAGCGCCCGCGCACGCCCGGCACGCCGCTCCATGGTCGCCATCATCGGTGGCGCCGCCTGCACTCCCGGCGCCAACGGCAGACTTCCGTGGGCCGCCTGCAGGAACGCCATCGCATCGGCGGCATCAGGGGCATCCGCCCGCAGCACCGCCATATGACTGAACGGGGGCAACGCCATCGCCTCGCGCTCGGCCAGCACCGCCTCGGCAAGGCCGTCATAGCCCCGGCGCACGAGGGTCTGCAACAGCGGGTGATCCGGCTCATGGGTCTGCAACAGCACCCGCGCCGGCTGGCCACTGCGGCCGGCCCGACCGGCAACCTGGGTCACCAGGGCCCCCATCCGCTCAATGGCGCGGAAGTCGCTGCCATACAGGGCCTGGTCGGCCGAGACGATGCCGACCAGATTCAGCCGCGGGAAGTCGTGCCCCTTGGCCAACATCTGGGTCCCCACCAGCAGCGGCACCCGGCCGGCATGCAGATCGTCCAGCAAGGTCGCCAGTGCACGGGTACCGCGGCTACGATCGGAATCCAGACGCTCCACCCGCCGCCCGGGATAGCGCTGCGCCAGCGCCGCCTCGATACGCTCCGTGCCCTGTCCAACCGGCATCAGACTGGCGCCGCCGCATGACGGGCAACTGCGCGGCACCCGCATCTGGTAATCACAATGGTGACAGTGCAACCGCGCCTGCCCCCGATGCAGGGTGAGGTGAGCGTCGCACTGGGGACACGGGGCGCTCCAGCCACAGGTATGGCAGAGCAACACCGGCGCAAACCCGCGCCGATTGAGGAACAGCAGCGCCTGACCGTCGTGTTCGAGACAGTGGTCCAGCGCCTTCAGCAGTGGTGGCGACAGCCCCTCGAACAGGGGCAGCCCACGCAGGTCGACCAATTCCACCGGCGGTGGCCCGGCGGCGTGAACCCGGGAGGCCAGCACGAGCCGCCGGTAGCGACCCTGCCGGACGTTGTGCAGGGTTTCCAGTGCGGGCGTGGCGCTGCCCAGCAGCACCGGGCAGCCCAGCTGCGCGCCGCGGTAGCAGGCCACGTCGCGAGCCGAGTAGCGGAACCCCTCGTGCTGCTTGAACGACACGTCGTGTTCCTCGTCCACCACCAGCAGGCCAAGCCGCTGGAACGGCAGCCAGACCGCCGAACGGGTGCCCACCACGACGCGTGCGTGACCGTTGCGGGCCCGCTGCCAGGTCTCCGTCCGCTGGGCGTCACTCATGCCGGAATGGAACCCGGCCACCGCATCGCCGAAGCGTTCGCGAAAGCGCGCTGTGATCTGTGGTGTGAGCCCGATTTCCGGCACCAGCACCAGCACCTGCGCACCCCGCGCCAAAACCTCGGCGGCGGCGCGCAGGTAGAACTCGGTCTTGCCGCTGCCCGTCACCCCTTGCAGCAAGGTGACGCCAGGCGCGGCCGCATCGAAGGCAGCCCAGGCCTGCTGTTGATCCGCGGTGAGGGTCGGCGCCGCTACCGTAGGTGCCGGCGGCGCCTCGCAGGGCGTTTCGACGATCCAGCCCTCATCGGCAGCGCGCCGACGGGCCGCACCGGCCGCCGGTGCAAGGCCGGCGGCGACCGCATCGAGTACGGCACGCTGGGCCCGCCGATTGGCTGGCAGCGTCGTGCGCGCCGAAATCCCGGCCTCGGTCAGGGTCCACCGCATTGGCGGCGCCCAGGTGGCATCGGCACCGGCACGCAGCGGCGCCGGCAGCGCTGCCATCACCACCTCGCCGACCGGGTGCTGGTAATACGCCGCCGCCCAGCGCAGCAATTGCAACAACTCGGCCGGGAGCACCGGCGCTTCGTCAAGGATGGCGGCAACCGGTCGCAGCCCCTCAGGGGGGCGCGCGTCGGTGAACGGACCGGCCATCACAACGCCGATGACACTGCGGCGGGCCAGCGGCACGCGCACCCGGACGCCGGGGCTGAGCCCGCCGACGAACGGTGATCGGTAGTCCAGCGTCTTGTACAGCGGCGCTGATACCGCCACGGCCACCCGGGCCTCACTCATGGCCTGTGGATAACCTTGTGCATGAAAACACGCCGCGCGGAAGCGCCCTTACGGCCTCGTGTTGCACTGCAGCGTAAGTACGCTTTGGATTACATATAAACATCATTTTTTTCAATTACTTGCATCTATATGTCGATAATGTGACTGAACCGTCCCTTGACGCCCCCGTCACCGTGCGGTCCATCCCGATTGTGTATAACCGGCGACCTCGCGCACCACCACGGTGCGAAATCGATCCCGCGGTGCGCCCGGTTGCATCACCACCGCCATGGCGCGGGCATTCCGCTGGCGGTCAGGTTTCGCCCGACGAGGGTGCCACCGCCGGGGGCAGCACAGTAGCGAAATGCGGCCGCGTTCACTCGTCGAAGGACATCGGGATCTGCGGATCAGCGGCGCTCTTCGGCTTGGGTGAGCGGCGAGCGCCGCCGCTCGGCAAGCCGGACTTGCGCGACCCGTGCCGCTCCTGGATGGCATCGGCCATCTGTCCGAAACCTTCACCACGCCGCACCGCCCAGACCCGGTCGCGAGCCTCGCGGTTGGCGGCCGTCAGGTCCAGCAGCGGTGCCGGATAGTCCGGGCAGAACCGACGCTGCTCGCCGGCACCCAGCTTCCACGGCATATGCACCCGCTCGTCCGGCACACCACGCAGGGCCGGCACCCAGGTACGGATGAACCGTCCTTGCGGATCGTGGTCCTGGCCCTGCTTGATGGCGTTGTAGATGCGGATGGTATTGATACCGGTGACGCCCGACTGCATCTGCGCCTGCGGGTAATGAATGCCGGGTTCGTAGTCGACGAACCGGCGCGCCAGAAACAGGGCCGGTGCCCGCCAGTGCAGCCACAGGGTATAGCTGGCCACCGCCATCAACATGGCGCGCATGCGGAAGTTGAGCCACCCGTGATGCGCGAGAAAGGCCTGGCAGGCATCGACGAACGGCCAGCCCGTGCGGCCCTCGCACCAGGCCTGGAACCGCTGCGGATCCGGGACATCCGGCCGCAGACCGTCGTAAGCGGGATGGGTGTTGTCGAATTCCAGCCGGGGAGCGGTTTCCAGTTTCTGGATGAAGTGGCAATGCCAGTGCAAGCGGCCGATGAAAGCATTCAGCGATCGCCCCCAGGTGCTGTGTTCGGCCGCCGTCAGCGCCGCCTTGCGCGCCACCGCAGCCTGCAACACCTCGCGCATCGACAACGTGCCCCAGGCCAGATGAGGCGACAACCGTGAGCAGCCCTGCTCCGCCGTCAGCGGGCTCGACAGTGCGCGCGGATAGGCCGCGCCGCGTTCGTACAGAAAGCTGTGGAGTGTGGCTTCGGCCGCGGCCCGGCCACCGGCCTGCCGGCCGGGGCAGGGGTCCTCGGCCAGCCCTGTCGGCCAGTCGGGAATCTCGCCGGGCAACACGCCCGCCAGCGGCTGAAGCCGGGCCGGCAGGGTGGCACAGGGTTCAGCCATGAGCGCCTGCCACTGCCGGGCCCAGCCGTCGCGCGTTGCCAGCGCCCGCACGACCCCCTGCTGGCGGCGCTCCTCCCAGCGCAGACCCTCCCCCGCACACCAGGCCGCGACCGCGCGGTCGCGCGCAAAGGTCCAATCGTTGCCGGTTTCCTGGTGGCTCCAGAGGGTGAAGGGGCCGTGTCGGCGGCGCAGCCGCTGCAGCAGCGGCAGCATCTCGCCCTCCCGCACCACCAGCGGCGCTCCGCGCGCCGCCAGCGCTTCACGCAAGGCCAGCAGCGACTCACGCACGAAGGCCCACTGGCGCCCGCTGGCATCCGGCTGGGCCCACAACCCGGGTTCGATCACGTAGAGCGGCAGCACCGGTCCGCAGCGGGCGGCCTCGGCCAGTGGCGCATGGTCAATCACGCGCAAATCGCGCTTGAACCACACCACCTGGAAGGCACCCGCGTTCATCGCTCGAGGATGCCCGATCCCCGCCGCTATCGCCCGCCGTCAAGCATCTCCTGCTGCAACTCAGGGCACCGGATCGACCGGGCGGGCGGTCATCTCATCCAGATACGACGTCAGTCGCTTCCGCAGCGGGGGGCGCCGCAGTCCGTCAATGTGACCGCCCTCCGCAATACGCCACAACTGCCGGGGCGGGCGGGCGGCGGCGTACAAGGTCTCGGCATGGGCAATCGGCACCACCCGGTCACGCTCGCCGTGGATCAGCAATAGAGGCACCGGGGCGACCTGCGCCACCACGTCGACGGCTGCGTGGCGGTCAGAGATCAGCGGCGCGGCCAGCCATTGAAACGGCCAGGTCAGCCAGGCCTGTGCCAGCTTTTCCCGCGCGATACCGCGATAGCTGGCGAAACCACTGTCGGCCACCAGGGCCCGCAACCGGGCCCGATCATCGGCCGCCGCCACCAGGCGGATCGCGACTGACGCACCGAGACTCTGACCGTAAACCACCACCGGCAACTGCGGCTCATGCGCCAGCAGCCAGCGTAGGGCCGCATCGGCATCGGCGTGCGCGCCGTCCAGGTCGGCCCGTCCTTCGGAACGGCCGTAGCCACGATAGTCGGGCACCAGCACCCCGTACCCGGCTGCGGGCAGCCAGTTCACCGCAAACACATGGGAGCTCAAATTCTCGGCGTTGCCATGCAGAAATAGCACCAGTCCGCGGGGCGATGTTGTGGCCGGCAGAAACAGGGCGTGCAGCCGTATGCCGTCGGCGGACGGGATCTCGACCGACACTGCCGGGGTGCCGAGCGGACGATCGGCGAAGTAGAGGTGGCGGTCCGGCTGCAGGAACACCCCCGTGCATCCGCTGAGCAGCAGCAGCAGGCCGAGCCGCATGCCAACGCCGATCAGCCGCCGCCAACCAGCCGCGGATGCGACGCGCCCACTGTTGCCTGCCGCAGACATTGGTCGACGTCCGCCTCAGTAGTACAGGTGGTACTGCAGTCCCAGCGCCGTCCGCTCACCGAGACGCTGGTCATGACCGTCAACCGACAGCTGCAGAGCGTGATGCCGGGCCAGCGTCAGATTCTGCCGTAGCTGCCAGCGGACGCGGTTGCGACCATTGGCAAACTGTTCGACGCCCGCCTCGCCGTGCAGCGTCAGCCGGCCCCAGGCCGCAAGCACGCCGCCACGGACGCCCAACGCCGGCTGCAATGGGTCACGAAACCCGTGATTGTGCTCCACACGTGCCGTCGCCAGTGCATACGTGCGCAGGCCACGCGCCAACGCGACGGTCGCACCGACACCGCCGTTAACCTGCGCCGCCCGATGGACATCCCCGGCCACCCACTGGCGCTCGACGCCGGTCTGCACCGCCCATGACAGGGGGGTGAAGAAGCGGTCCCGCGGGCTCAGCGACACGATGTCCACCAGGTCCAGCCGATCCAGCTCGAGCCCGGCGGACTCTTCCAGCCGCAGCTCCAGGTTGCCGAGGTTGATCTGTGCGCCGAAGGGGAAGCCGTCACGGTTTTCATGAAGGCTGTGCAGGGCCATGCGGAATCCGAGACTGGCATGGCGGACCCCGTCCTCACGTCCGACCCCGACTGACAAACGCCGGCTGCCGTGGGCGAGGTCCGGCGCAATCCCGGCATCAGGGGTGCCCCAATCCGACGGCAGCGCCGAAGCCCGTGCGCGCAGTTCCCGCAGCAGCGTCAGGCTACGGCGGGCGGCATCCGGGTCCCGCTGGGTGCCCGTCTGCGTGAACCGCAGGTAACGATAGGCGGTGGCCACCGCGGCGGCTTGCATGGCGGCGTCCTGTTGCGCCAGCGGCGGGGCCAGCAGACGCTGCGGATCCTGGCTCAGCGCTTGTACGTCATCGTGCAGGTCTGCCGGCAGCGCGTCGAGCTGGGCCTTCAGCACGGTTCCCTGCGCCGGCCGGAACTGGCGGCCGGTGACCATGCCAGCGGACTGCACGGCGCGGATGGTGTCGATGGGGATCGCGGTCAGCGGAAAATGCTCGGTCAACGACACCCCCGGACGGGCCACCTCCAGCAGCTCGAGCACCCGGTAGGAACAGTTCTCGTCAAAGAAGTAGTAGGCGAAATTGATGCCCTTGAGCTCCCACAGATGCTGGATGAGACGTTCGGTCTCCTCCGCCGTGAGATTGAGGCGGTATTCCCAGATGTCACGGTTCTCGTCGCGGTTGTAGTCGCGGATCTTCTTGTAATAGTGGTCCACCTCGAACTGGCCGGGATACCCCCCGGTGAGACCCCGAAACGCATAGAACAGCCCGTTGTCCGACGGGTCGACCAACGCCCCGAAGTTCACCGCAAAGGACAGGTACTCGCCGCCCTCGCCCTGTTCGCCGGCATCCAGACGCAACAATGTATGGCCAAACATCGATGACGGGCTGTTGAGGTAGTAGGACGGGAACACCAGTACCGCGCGGTCGGCGCGCACCCCACTGCGGAACTCCCGGTACGCTGCACAGTCCGGCTGCGCGATGGCGTCCAGCGGTAGCTGTGTCCGCAACCAGGCCAGACGTGCCACGAAACGACACTGCGCATGGTCATCGCCGGCGTCCGCCGGCGCCAGCAGCGCCTCTAGCGTGGCCTGCAGCTCAGCTCGGGGGTTCACCGCCCCGTCGGCGGCGAGAAAGAACCTGGCGTCATCGGCATGGCTGCGCCACGACCCCGGCCAAGCGCCGGCCTTGTAGTGCCCCAGCTTCAGCCACTGATCGTGCAGCCACAGCTGGCGCGCCTGCGCCTGCGCCCACACACCCTCGGCTGACCCGGCCAACGTCGGCATCGGCAACAGCAGGAGCGACAGTATCAGGAAAACCGTGCGCATCATCGAAAACGTCAAACCCGCAAATGGAAAGGCCCGGCATCCTGCGATGCCGGGCCCGAACGACCGTCGCGCTGTCGCCCGAGGGCGACAGCCGCGAGGATCAGCTGACGTACTTGGCGAGGTCAGCGTCGGCCTTCATCAGCGCTTCGAGGCTGGCAATCACCTCATCAGCGGTGACGCTCTCGCTGGGGAACAGCACTTCGAAGTTCTGATTCGCCATGGCGGCAAATGCAGCGCGGTCTTCGGCAGCGACGCCGTAGGCGACGGCCACGGCGGTCAACGTATCGCCTTCACCGACGGCCACGTCGGCGGTCAGCTCGTCGAGCATCGCCGACACCATGGCCTTGCCGCCATAGGTCAGCTTGCCTGACGTGGAGCAGCCGTTGGTACCGGAGGTCATGCCGAAGGTGGCGTTACCCGAAGTACCATTGGTGGTGCTGGCGAGGAAGTGGGGCACGATCCCCGACTGGCCCTGGAACAGCATGTTGCCCCAGCCGCAGTTGGGGCCGCCCGGGGCTTCCGCAAACGCGGAGGAAGAGGCAGCCAACAGAATGGCACCCGCCACAAATTTCTTCATCTTGTATCTCCCGATTGTTCTAGAGAAGGGTGAACCTCACCCTCGTGCCGATAGTACGGCGGGGTCGAGCTTATCCGCAAGACGCGATGCCGGTGTGTGCATCACGTCTCACATGCATCCTGATCGGCATGACGAGACGATGACGTCCGCCAGACAAAAAAAGACCGGCGGGATCATCCCGCCGGCCCTTGATTGCCTGCTGTTACCGCCGGTATCGGCGGCAGGATGGCGGGTCAGTGACCGCCACCATCCAGCGACTTGACCGCCTGGATCATCGCCACCAGCACCTTCTGGGCATCGCCATACACCATGTTGGTGTTGTCGGCGAAGAACAGTTCGTTCTCGACGCCCGAGTAGCCCTTGCCCTGCCCGCGCTTGACCACGTAGGCCTGCTTGGCCTGGTCGACGTTGAGGATGGGCATGCCGTAGATCGGGCTGCTCTTGTTGGTGCGGGCTGCCGGGTTCACGGTGTCGTTGGCCCCGATGACGATGGCGACATCGGCTTCCTTGAACTCGTTGTTGATGTCTTCCATGTCGTAAATGATGTCGTAGGGCACGCCGGCTTCGGCGAGCAGCACGTTCATGTGCCCGGGCATGCGACCGGCCACCGGATGGATGGCGAACTTCACCTCGACATCGGCATCCTGCAGCAGCTTCACGAACTCGAACAGCTTGTGCTGCGCCTGTGCCACCGCCAGACCGTAGCCGGGCGCGATGATGACCTTGGAGGCGTAGCGCATGTTGATGCCGGCATCGCCGGCCTCGATCGGCTTCATGCTGCCGGTGATCTCGCCCTGTTCGTCACCGCCGCTGGCGCCGAAGTTGGAGAACAGCACGTTGCTCACCGAGCGGTTCATCGCCTTGGCCATGAGCAGCGTCAGCAGGGTGCCGGCGGAGCCCACCACCATGCCGGCCACCATCAGCGCCGGGTTGCCGATCACATACCCTTCAAAGCCCACGGCAAGTCCGGTGAAGGCGTTGAACAGGGAGATCACCACCGGCATGTCGGCGCCGCCGATGGGCATGGCCATCATCACGCCGTAGACCAGCGACAGGACGAAGAAGGCAGCGATCAGCTCGGGGCCGACATTGCCGCCCTGGTAGACGGTCCAGGCACCGATGCCGAGGATGGTCAGCACGATCAGGCCGTTCACCGCCTGCAGGCCGGGGAACCGCCAGGTGCCGTTGACCCGGCCATCCAGCTTGGCCCAGGCCACCAGCGAGCCCGACAGCGACACCGCACCGATGATGCCGCCCAGCACTGCCATCGAAAGGATGATGTTGCCGTGCGCCTTGTGGCCGAACAGCTCGATCGCCGCGATGGCCGCAGCCGCGCCGCCACCCATGCCGTTGTAGAGCGCCACCATCTGCGGCATGGCGGTCATTTCGACCTTCTTGCCACTCCACCAGGCCCAGCCGAGGCCGATCACCAGCGCCACCAGTGCCAGAATGACGTTGGTGGTGAGGAAGGGTTCAGCCTTGGGGTTGACGTCGGCGATGTAGAGGAAGCTCGCCAGCACGGCGATGACCATGCCGACCCCGGCCACGACGATGCCCGAGCGCGCCGTCACCGGCGAACTCATGCGCTTCAGGCCGTAGACGAACAGCAGCGTTGCGACGATGAACGACGCATCAATGATGAATTGAGCATTCATGACGATCAGCCCTTCTTCTTGTCGGACGGCTTGAACATTTCAAGCATGCGCTCGGTGACCACATAGCCACCCGCGGCGTTGCCAGCGCCCAGCAGTACGCCGAAGAAACCGATGGCCTGCTCCAGCGTGGAGCTGGCGTTGACCAGCGCCCACAAGGCACCGACCACGACGATGCCGTGGATGAAGTTGGAACCCGACATCAGCGGCGTATGCAGGATCGACGGCACGCGGCCGATGATCTCGTAGCCGGTGAAGGCGGCAAGCATGAAGATATAGAGGGCGACAAAGCCCGTGATGGCCGTAGTGGCGTCCATGGGATGCTCCTGAATTAGGCCGCTTCAACGGCCTTGGCGGCCGCTTCGTTCTTGATCTCGCCGTCGTGCGTGAGGCACGCCTTGGCGAGGACTTCGTCTTCCCAGTCGATGGCGAGCGCGCCGTCCTTGATCATCAGCTCGACCAGGTTGAACTGGTTCTTGGCATACAGCTCGGAGGCGTGCTCGCCCAGCAGAGACGGCACGTTGAGCGGCGCGACGATGGTGGTCTGGCCTACAACGACGGTCTCGCCCGGCTGGGTGTACTCGGTGTTGCCACCGCCCTCGGCCGCGAGGTCGACGATCACGCTGCCACCCTTCATGCCGTCGATCTGTGCCTTCGAGATCAGCTTGGGCGACGGGCGGCCGGGAATGGCGGCGGTGGTGATGATGATGTCGGCGGCCTGGATGTGCTTGGTTACCACAGCGGCGATCTTGTCCTTTTCTTCCGCCGTCAGCTCGCGGGCGTAACCGCCTTCACCGCGGGCATCGACGCCCGTGTCAATGAACTTTGCGCCCAGCGATTCGACCTGCTCCTTCACTTCCGGGCGCACGTCATAGCCTTCGACCTTGGCGCCGATCCGGCGTGCGGTGGCGATGGCCGACAGGCCAGCGACACCAACCCCCATCACCAGCACCGTGCCCGGGCGGATCGAGCCGGTGGCGAAGGTGGTCATCGGCATCATGCGGGCAATGCTGGTGGCGCCCAGCAGCGCGCCGTAGTAACCGGCCAGCGCCGCCTGGCTGGACAGGGCATCCATGGCCTGGGCGCGGGTAATCCGCGGCACCAGTTCCATGGCGAAGCAGGTGATCTTCTTGTCACGGAGCTTCTTGACCAGTTCGATTTCCTTGTGGGCGTAGATAAAGGAGATCAACACCGATCCTTCCTTCATCGCCTCCACCGCCTCGACTGACGGCGGCTGCACCGCCAGCACGATGTCGGCATCGCTGACCAGACCCTGCGGGTTGGCGGCGCAATGGACGTTCTTGAACGCGCTGTCGGGCAGCTTGACCGCGTCACCCGCACCGGACTGCAGCGCCAGCTTGGCGCCGAGTTTGGTCAGTTTGTCGGCGACGACGGGGACGAGTGCCACGCGGCGCTCGTTGGCCCGCGTTTCCTTGAGCACGGCGATATTGAATGCCATGAGGTTCCCTGTTGGTTGTGTGCCATCCAGCCGCACCCCCGGTGCGCTGAGGGGCGACAGTCTAGCGGGGTTTTGACCGGATGCCGAGCCGTTTATGACAGCCACGATAGCTTGAGACTATGGCGCGCCCCCGCGCCGCCGAAATGTCCTTACGCGCCCGCAACCTCACTGGTCGTTGCGAGCCCGCAACCTCACTGGTCATTGCGAAGCCCGCAACCTCTCCTGTCATTGCGAGCCCGCAACCTTCCCTGTCATTGCGAGCCCGCGCAGCGGGCGTGGCAATCTCGTCCGGCCGGCCGTGCCCTCCACAGCGAGATCGCCACGGGGCTGCGCCCCTCGCGATGACAGGTATGGGCTTCGCCCCTCGCGATGACAGATATGGGCTGCGTCTCTCCCGATGACAGATGGGCTGCATCTGTCGCGATGACAGTTGGGCTGCGCCACTCGCCATGTCAACGCGTGGCGCGTCATGCGGCAATCTCACCCCGCGGTCTGGAACCGGTTGGCCCGGCCGAAGGTGGCGGTATCGTTGAAGCGCACGCCCATCTCGCGCATCACCCGGTGCGCCACCGGCGCCGTCCACTGACGGATGTAGAACGGCTCTTTCACCACAAAGTGATGAATGGCGTGGGTGGCGCCGAAGTTGAAGCAGAACAGCTGGAACGGCAGCATCCAGCGCGGCGTCAGCACCTGGGTCTGCTGCATCACGTTCTCGTCCTCGACGTCACCGTAGTAGTGCATGGACGAGCTGACGAAGTGCAGGCAGAACATGCGCAGCTGGTTGGGGGCCACCCACACCACGGTGGCCAGCGTGATCCACGGCATGGCGGCGAGCGTGCTGGCGCTCCAGGCGATTTCGGTGCCCATCAGCGCCGCAGCCCCGTTGCCCAGGTAGAACCCCAGGAAGCTGTACCAGATGGCCAGATGAATCCAGCCCATCGGGAAGTAGCCCAGCGGCGCGGCGAAGGCCAGCAGCAGCTTGCGCTTGCGGGTGGGCATCATCGGCACGCGCAGCCACAGCGCCAGCAGCCAGTCGCTCATCATGATGAGCCGCTTCAGGCTGTAGGGCTGGCCGTTGGTGATGCCCCGCTCCTCAAGATCTTTTTCGGTGCCCGAATGCTTGTGGTGCTGGAAGTGCAGCTTGCGGCGGATCCAGGGGTTGATGGTGCCCGGCCGCGTCAGCCAGCACAGCGCCATCATCAGGTGATGCGCCACCTTGTTCTTGCGGAAGTACATCCAGTGGATGAGGTCATGCTCCAGCTCATGGATGAAGCTGGCGAAGATGGCCGTCACCGGCACACAGACCCACCAGGGGATGGCGCCCATCCAGTACAGCCAGCCGCTGCCCACCATGCCCGCGATGGATGCGGCCATGATCAGGGCACCCAGCAAGTCCTGCCGTTTCAGCCAGGGGTGCACCTCGCGCAGGCGCTGGCCCTCGGCGAGTACCACCTGTTTGATGCGGGCCGTCTTGTCGGCATCCGTGAGGATCTGCGGCGCGGCATGGGTCATGGTGAAACTCCGGTATCGTGAAGACCACTAGCATCCTTGTATCCGCGCCCTTCCGCATGGCCCTGCCCGCCAATCGCTTGACCGTTGCCGCCAGATGAGTGCCTCCACCCTCACCAGTTGGGCCCGTGCCGTGCGCCGCGCGCTGGAGGACGCCGGCTGCGATGCCGAGGCCTTGTTCCGGCAGGCCGGCCTCGACCCGACCTGGCTGCAGGACCCGCAGGCGCGCTACCCCATCGTCCGCTCCAGCCGCTTGTGGGCGCTGGCGGTGGCTGCCACCGGCAACCCGGCCTTCGGCCTGGCCGCGGCCAAACGGGCGCCGGTGACCAGCTTCCATGCCCTCGGCTTTGCGGTGATGGCCAGCGACAGCCTGCGCGACGCCTTTGAACGCTGCGCGCGCTATCTGTCGGTGGTGTCGGATGCCGCCGCCCTGCGGCTGGAAGACCGCGGCACTACCACCGCCGTCCTGATTGAACCCCGCGACGGCGATGCCGCCCCAGCACCGGAGGCGCTGGATGCCTTCGCCGCCGTCTTCGTTTTTATGTGCCGTGCCCGCCTGGGACGGCGGTTCGCCCCGTTGGAAGTGGCCCTGCAACGACCGGCACCGCAGGATGACAGTCCCTGGCAGCAGTGCTTCCGCTGCCCGGTGCGGTTTGCTCAGCCCACCCACCACCTGTTGATCGAACGCGCCACCTTGGACCAACCCCTGGACAGCGCCAGCCCGGAGCTGGCCGCCCACAACGAGGCGGTGGTGCAGCGGTTGCTGGAGACCCGGCAAAAAGGGGACCTGGTCAGCCGTGTACGCACCCTGTTGATCGAACGGCTGCCCCACGGCGACCCCGGCGAGGCCGCCATCGCCACCGCCCTGAACCTGTCCAGCCGCAGCCTGCACCGCAAACTGGCTGAACAGGGCACCGGCTACGCCGCGCTGCTGCGCGACACTCGCGAATCCCTGGCCCGCCAATACCTGCAGGACGGCCGCCATTCGGTCAGCGAAATCGCCTACCTGCTGGGCTTTTCAGACGCCAGCAGCTTCACCCGGGCGTTCAAACGGTGGACCGGGATGGCGCCAGCACAAGCGCGGAGGCGCTAAGGCGCCGCCGACATCAGGCTGCCGATCGGCGTTACATCTGCCTTGGCCGCCGCGCCGCGCGGCGGTTTGCGGATGAATTGGGTGCGGGCGATCTGGTTGTCCTTCTTCAATTGCCGCATCAGCTTCTCGCAGTCCTTGCGCTGGGCTTCACACAGGCCGTCCATGTCGATCTGCATGGCGTAGCCACGGCCGGTGACGGTGCGCCTGATCACCGTCGGATACGCCGGATGGTCTTCCGGCACGAAGGACCACAGCACGTTCTTGGCGGTGTCCTCGATCTCGGTCCAGCCCTCACGGTTGGTGCGCACCTGCGCACTCGCCCGGTTGGAAAGCTTTTCGTAGGCTTCTTCAACGGTGGCAAAGCCCACCGACGTCACCGGGCCGATGTGCATCTCGATGGTGGATTGCTCGTAGTCCGCCCGGACGCCGGTGGACAGGGCCAGAAACGACAGTGCCGATACGGCACTTAGCAGGGATGGGCGCATGACAACCTCCAGGATGGTTGGCGTCGACGGCGGCGCCTTGTAAACGTGCGTCTACTTGTTAAGACGCATGAGCAGGGCGAATCCGCACCGTCAAGCACAAAGGGCGGCCCGAGGGCCGCCCCCACAGCGCTGCAGCCCTTCCGACTATCAGAAAGTCTTGGAAATACTGAAGCCGACCAGCCGTGGGTCCAGCGTAAAGACGTTGGTGGTCAGGCCGGTGTCGTCCGAATTGAGAAAGGCCCCGGTAATCGGCGTGTCATTCAGCACATTCTTCACATAGAGCTCCATCGCCAGCGCCGAGCGCGGATGCTCCATCCGGATCGCCAGGTTGACGTTGTGCCAGGACTTCAGCCGGTCATAGGGCTCGAAGTTGTAGACACGATGGTAGGACTCATCCTGCCAGTACACATCCCCGCGCAGCGTCGCCCGCCACTCGTGCTTGAACATGTCGATGCCGTACTGGGCCCCGAGGTTGGCGGTCAAGCGGGGGGAGTTCGGCAGCTCGTTGCCGCCGAGGTCGGCCAGGAGGCCGGCGCCGCCGTTGAGCTCGGGGTAGTTGGCCGGGTCATACTGCTCCCCGGTCGCAGGGTCAATCGCACGCTGGGAGCCCAAACCGTTGTACCCACCACACAAGCGAAAATACTGCACCGCCCCCTCGGTCGCCAAACGGTATTCAGCAACATCCGTAGGCACGACACAGTTGGATGGCAACTGCACCCAGGGCTTCACGACGATGTAATCGGAATTGCTCTGCGTTCGATTCATGATGTCGATCGACTGCTCTCCGTCGTCCACCCGCGTCTTCAGCAGCCCCAGGTTGGCCACAACCTGAAAATCCACTGTTGGCGCAAAAACCGCTTCCAGCTCAGCACCCCACACCGTGGTATCAAAATTCTCGTTGACCGCAGTCCGGTCACGGATCTGGGATACCTGGTAGTCCTTGTAGTCGTAGAAGAACGCGGTGGCATTGAGCACCATGGCGCCACCGAACAGCGTGTTCTTAGCGCCCACCTCGAACGCGTTGACGAACTCGGGCTCGAACGTCGGCCCGTACTCAACAGCGTTGAGTACCAGGAACCCATCGGCACCACCGGCCAGAAAGTTCTGATAGACGTTGCGCTCATCGTCGGTGATGACCCCGCGGGAGAGCAGGTCGTCCCATACGGCGAAGCCGGGACTGGGGGGATTCGCACCGCCGCCCTTGTAGCCCCGAGAGAAAAAGGCGTACAGGAGGGTTTCGTCCGTGAAGGCGGCATCCATCTTCCAGTCAACACCGATGCGACCGCTCATCTCGCCCCAGGTCTGAACGATGTCGGGCAGCTCCGGATACCCGTGACTGACATAGCCGCCCGCCAGGGTTGTCGGCGCAAGAAGGACCTGGCTAGGCACCGGAGTAAACCGCTTCTTGTCACGGGTATAGCGCAATCCGACCGTCAGCTTCCCGGCATCGTTGAACTGCCAATAGGCCTCGCCGAAGGCGGCGTAGGAGTTGAGCTTGTAGGGGTTCTTGGAGCGGAAGTAATTGTGCCCGTTGCCATCAATCTGATCGACAGGGTTGGGGTCAATGTACGGGCAGGCCGAGTTCGGCGCATCGGTGGGAACGGCCGGTCCCTCGGCTGTGAACCCTGAAGCGAAACATTGACTGATATCGCCGCTCCCGCGGCCCGTGTTGAACGGCGGCATCATTGCGTAAGCGGTCAGCAGGTTGTACATCACGTAGTAGTCGGCCAACACGTCAAACGTTGTGTAGTTCGCGCCAAAGCTGAAATTGAACGGCCCGTCCCAGGCCGATTGGAGGCGTAGCTCCTGACTGAACTGCTCAGCGCTGGCGCTGGCGATATCGAAGCCCGCAATCGTGTTGGAACAGCCCAACTGCGGATCGCAGAACTGGCCACCCGGTGCCAGGTGCCGAAAGGGACTGGGCTCCATGACGCCTGGCTGGTTGAAAGGATCAGGCTCCCACAGGAGCGAACTGGTATCCGTGAAAATCGGCACCGTATTGAATCGGTTGTAGTCCTGAAACGAGTAGGTTTGGTCGTCGACGTACGCCGTCTGAGAGTGCAACGAAAGGCCCCGACCAAGATCGAACTCCAGGTTCAGATTGAGCAGGTCAGCCTCGGCCCGGTAGACCGGATCACGGAACGACGCAATCGTTCGCAGATCGCGCGACTGCATCTGACCGTCGTAGGGATCCTGGAAGCGGATGGGCGCCGTCGGCTGACCGTTCTCGTCGAAGCCGATGTGAAAGACGTCACTCAGCGCCAACATGCCCAGCACGAAGTTGATCGCGAGACCGTTCGGCGTGCCGAAAGCCGCGTCGTCATACAGACTCCCCGCTTTGCAGCCGGTGGAGAAAACGGCCGGCAGGAGCAGGTCATAGCGCGGGAAATTGGGGTCGGACGTGGGTTGCGCGCCCACATGCGTGGGACCATCGTCCCGATGACAAAGCTGCTTGCCCGTCCGCGAACGATTGTCGTCTTCGTTGAAGTGTTCCCAGATCAGACTGCCCCGCATCCAGTCAGTGGGCTGGAAGCCGAGCGTCACACGACCCGTCCAGAGATCACGACCGTTGATGCTGTTGCCGGTGATGGTGTTGAAGTCGTAGCCATCGCGGCTGGTGTAGGCCCCGGCCACGCGTAGCCCCAGCATCCCTTCAACCACGGGAATGTTGATCACTGCCGAACCGCGCCGCGTATTGTAGTTGCCCACTTCGGACTTCAGTTGAGTGCTAAAGGCGTTCAGGTCCGGCCTGGCGGAGATGACGTTGACCACGCCACCGGTGGAATTGCGCCCGTACAGGGTGCCCTGGGGGCCGCGCAGCACTTCCACCCGCTCGATGTCCAGGTACTCCTGTTCAAACAGGCGGTTCTGGATAATCGCCGTGCCATTGAAGGACACGGCCACGCCTGGATCGGAGGTGGCGGATATCGACTGCGTCCCCACGCCCCGGATCTGGAAGTTGTAGCCGGTAAAGTTGGTCTTGGTGAAGCTGACGTTGGGGATGGCCTTCAGTAGGTCGAAGCCACCTTCGATCTTGTAGGCGTTGAGGTCCTCGGCCGAGAACGCGGAGATGGCAATCGGCACATCCTGCAGTCGCTCTTCCTTCTTCTGCCCGGTGACGATGATTTCTTCAACACCGGCACGACGCGCCGCGGCCACATTGGCGCTGGCGCTGCCCTCAGCGAAAGGGCCAGCATCCGCTCCGGTATCGGCGAGGGAGTTGGGTGTGCCGATGGCCATGGCGCCAGTGGCATCGCGGGTAACGACCAGCTCGGTGCCCTGCAGCAGCACATCCAGCGCGGCATCGACGGTGGTTTCACCACGCACGCCGGCGGTGGTGATCCCGGCGACATCGGCATCCCGATAGATGAGCTGGATTCCGCTCTGTTGCACCAGTGCATCCAGTGCGTCGGCCATGGGGCCGGCGGGGATGTTGAGGGCTTGAGTCTGCTCGGTGGCCGCGCCGGTGCCGTCTTGGGCAATGGCCAGGGGCGCGAAGAACATCAGGCTGAAACCCGCGATGGCGGATTTCAGAATGGGTGCACGCATCATGTGTGATCTCCTCTGAGCGGCTTCGTGATGGGCCGCGTAAGGGTTAGGACACGTCAGCGGGGAGGTTCCGGAACATGGGGGCGCTGGGGCGCCGGGAATGGTGAGCGCCTGCGGCGCTGGGAATCCGGAGTTTGTAGCGGGCACGCTATCAGAAGCGCCAGTGACGCTTCTGAGCCCGCGGAAAACGGGGGCAGCCCCGGGGGAAGCAACGGCATCCGGGAAGTGCGCGGGTGGGGTGAAGGCTACGCGGCCTTCGTTGTCATCGCGAGCGGCGGTGCGGCGTGGCGATCTCGTGATCACGGGCACTGCTAACCGGACGAGATTGCCGCGCCTGCTTCGCAGGCTCGCAATGACAGGCGGCCTAAGCCGCTTCCCCCGCGGCGGTGACGCGGATGGCGGCGCCCTGGGGTTCCAGTTGAAGACCGTAGGCGCGTTGCAGCAGGCGGGCGAAGGCATCGAGGTTGGTGGCTTCGAAGCTGCCGCTGATGCGGGTGGTGCTGGCACCGGGGCCTTCGACCTGCAGTTGCTGCGTGTTGTAGCGGTTGAACTCGCGGGCGGCGTCGACCAGCGGCGTGTTGTCGAAGATCAGCAGACCGCGGCGCCAGGCCAGCTCGCGTTGCAGCACCGGCGGGGCGGCGTCGGCCATGAGGGTGTTGTTGGCCTCGGCGATGACGCGCTTGCCGCGGGTGGCGATGGTGGGGGGGGCATCCACCTTGGGCTGCAGGGCCTCGACCTTGACCCGCCCCTCTTCCACCATCACCTCGACGCGGCGGCCGTCCTGCCGCACCGAAAAGCGGGTGCCCAACACGGTGATGCGGCGGTCGCCTGCAAAAACGGTGAAGGGGCGACTTTCGTCATGGGCGATGTCGAAGAAGGCTTCGCCCTTCTGCAGCCACACCACCCGTTTCTGGTCATCGACTTCGGCCCGCAGTTGGGTGTCGGTGTTCAGTTCCAGCCGCGAGCCATCGCGCAGCGGCACGATCTCCTTGCCGCCGACGGCAGTGGCGTACATCTGCACGCCGCGGGCCTGCCATTGCTGCCAGCCGAGCAGGCCGACCGCCACACTGAGGATGACGGTGGCGGCCAGCGCCCAGCCTTTCCAGCCCAGGCCTTCGGGCTGCCATTCGGCCTGATGCGGGCGGCGCGGCAGCTGTTGCGCCAGCGTCGCTGGCTGCAGTTGCTGCAGGTGATCGAGCCGCTGCAGGCCGGCCCCCGCCCGCAACCAGGCGACCCGGTGGGCGGTGGCCTCGGCCAGCCACAGGTCGAGCGCGACCTGGTCATCGGCCGACCAGCCGGGGCCTTCGGCCCGCAGGCGCCACTGCAGGGCGCGCTGTTCGATGTCGCGATGGTCAGTCACGGGGCAGCCCCTGGCGCTTGCCCTGCACGGCGGCGCCGCGCTGGATACGGCCGCTGCCGCCGAGCATGTAATCGATGAGCGCTTTCATGCCGTACATCATGTGTTTTTCGACGGTGTCTTCCGCCACGCCCATGCGGGCGGCGCAATCGCGCTGGGACAGGCCCTCGATGCGGCGCAGCACCACGGCCTCGCGGCAGCGGGGCGGCAGGCGGTCGAGGCCTTCCTGCAGTTGGCGGATGTCGTCGCGGGCACTGGCTTCCTGTTCCGGGGTGATGGTGTCGATCGCAACGTTGAGGGCGTCGAGGTCGGCCACGGCTTCAATGGAGACGATGCGGCTGCGCCGCACATGGTTGATCAGCAGGTTGCGGGCGGCACGGAAGACGAAGGCCTGGGTTTGCGCGGGCAGCCCGGTACGGGCGGATTCGTAAAGGCGCACATAGAGCTCCTGCCGCAGATCGGCGAGGTCTGACTCGTTGCGCCAGTTGCGCCGCAGAAAGCGCATGAGGGCGGGCTCCAGGGGCAAGACATCCTGGGTGAACCATCGATCGATCTCGTGCGCATCCACGTCCACGTTCGCCATCGCTCCTCCGCGGGCCCTGCTGGCCTTCGCCGCCCCGGTCGCACGCCGGTGCTGGCTTCAATCTAGTGCAGACACGCGGGAAGCGGAAATCCGGTACGGCGTCTTTGACATCGCGAGGCCATCTGTCATCGCGAGCCGCGAGCCCCTTGACTGTCATCGCGAGCCGCGAAGCGGCGTGGCGATCTCATGGCCGCGGGCACTGCCAGCCGGACAAGATTGCCACGCCTGCTGCGCTGGCTCGCAATGACAAGGAACGGACTGTCATCGCGAGCCGCGAAGCGGCGTGGCGATCTCATGGCCACGGGCACTGCCAGCCGGACGAGATTGCCACGCCTGCTGCGCAGGCTCGCAATGACAAATAGCGGAGCGCTGAGTGCCACGAATGCCCATAAAAAAGGCCGAAGGTCGTCGAGACCTCCGGCCAGTTTGCCCGGTCCGCTAGGGGGAGAACCGGGTGGGGGAGAGCGGATTGGGAGTGGCGTCCTCAATCCGTGACGCCACCTTAGGCCTACCGGGATCCCTTTGGGGGGTCTGGATGATGCAGGGCAGTGTCACGCAGACGAACGGTGGCGAATCACCGTCACCGGCGCAGTGAGGCCGATAGAAGGTCGCCCGCGCTACCCTGTGGCGCGCCGCCTGCGCATGGCGCATGCGCTTATCCGCTTATCCGCTTATCCGTATAAGAGGATATAATTCTCCCTTTGCCGATTCGATGCTCATGACCCCGCACCCCCGCTACGCTGAACTTCAGGCCGCCCTCGCCCGCCGCATCCTGGTGCTGGACGGCGCCATGGGGACGATGATCCAGCGCCACAAGCTGAGCGAAGCGGACTACCGCGGCACGCGCTTCGCCGACTGGCCGCACGACCTGCAGGGCAACAACGACCTGCTGGTGCTGACCCAGCCGGACATCATTCGCAGCATCCACCGGGAATACCTGGACGCGGGCGCGGACCTCATCGAGACCAACACCTTCAACGCACAGGTGATCTCGATGGCCGACTACCACATGGAGTCGCTCAGCTTCGAGATGAACGTGGCGGCCGCACGGCTGGCGCGCGAGGCCGCCGATGCGGTGAGCACGCCGGAACGGCCACGCTTTGTCGCCGGCGCCATCGGCCCCACCAACCGTACCGCCAGCATCAGCCCGGACGTCAACGACCCCGGCAAGCGCAATGTCACTTTCCAGCAACTGGTGGATGCCTATCTGGAGCAGGCCCGGGCGCTGGCGGAAGGGGGTGTCGACCTGTTCCTGATCGAGACCATCTTCGACACGCTGAATGCCAAGGCGGCGATCTTCGCCTGCGAAACCTTCTTCGAGGCCTGTGGTGTCCGCTACCCGGTGATCCTCTCCGGCACCATCACCGATGCCTCCGGCCGCACGCTGTCGGGCCAGACCACCGAGGCCTTCTGGGCAGCCGTTCGCCACGCTCAGCCGCTGGCGGTGGGCTTCAACTGCGCACTGGGCGGGAAGGACATGCGGCCGTACATTGCGGAGCTGTCGCGGCTGGCCGACTGCCGTATCTCCTGCTATCCCAATGCCGGGCTGCCCAATGCCTTCGGCGAGTATGACGAGCGCCCGGACGAAACCGCCGCGATTCTCCGCGGCTTTGCCGACGACGGCCTGGTCAACATCGTCGGCGGCTGCTGTGGCACCTCGCCGGACCACATCGCCGCCATTGCCAAAGCCGTGGAGGGCGTCACCCCGCGCTCGCCGGTGCCGCATGTGCCGGTGATGCGGCTGTCGGGGCTAGAGCCGCTGACGGTCACGCCGGAACTCGGCTTCGTGAATGTCGGCGAGCGCACCAACGTCACCGGCTCGGCCGCCTTCCGCAAGCTCATCAAGGAGGGCGACTACACCGCTGCCCTCGCCGTGGCCCGCCAGCAGGTGGAGGCCGGCGCACAGGTCATCGACGTCAATATGGACGAGGGCATGCTGGATGGCGTCGAAGCCATGCAGACCTTCCTCAAGCTGATCGCCTCCGAGCCCGACATTTCGCGGGTGCCGGTGATGATCGACAGCTCAAAGTGGGCCGTCATCGAGGCCGGGCTGCAGTGTGTGCAGGGCAAGCCCATCGTCAATTCCATCTCGATGAAGGAAGGCATCGAACCCTTTCTCGAACAGGCGCGGCTGTGCCGTCGTTACGGGGCGGCGGTGGTGGTCATGGCCTTCGACGAGGAAGGCCAGGCCGACACCCTGGAACGCCGCAAGGTGATCTGCCGACGCGCCTACGACCTGCTGGTGAACGAGGTCGGCTTCCCGCCGGAAGACATCATCTTCGACCCCAATGTGTTTGCGGTGGCCACCGGCATCGAGGCGCACAACCGCTACGGGCTGGACTTCATCGAGGCCACCGGCTGGATTCGCGACAACCTGCCCCACTGCCACATCTCCGGCGGTGTCTCCAATGTGAGCTTCAGCTTCCGCGGCAACAACCTGGTGCGCGAGGCGATTCACAGCGTGTTCCTGTATCACGCCATCCAGCGCGGCATGGACTTCGGCATCGTCAACGCCGGCGTGCTGCCGGTGTACTCCGACCTGCCCGCCGAACTGCGTGACGGCATCGAGGACGTGATCCTGTTCCGCCGCGAAGATGCCGGCGAGCGGCTGCTGGAGATCGCCGGCCGCTATCAAGGCGGCGGTGCCGGAGCCAAGCAGACACTGGATGACAGCTGGCGTGAACTGCCGGTGGGCGAGCGCATCACCCATGCGCTGGTAAAAGGCATCGATGCCCATGTCGAAGCTGATACCGAGGAACTGCGGGCCGAGATCGCGGCGCGCGGCGGACGCCCCATCGAGGTGATCGAAGGCCCGCTGATGGCCGGCATGAACGTGGTCGGCGACCTGTTCGGTGCCGGCAAGATGTTCCTGCCGCAGGTGGTGAAATCGGCCAGGGTGATGAAGAAGGCGGTCGCCTATCTCATTCCCTTCATCGAGGCTGAGAAGAAGCCCGGTGATGTGGCGCAGGCCAAGGGCAAGATCCTGATGGCGACAGTGAAGGGCGATGTCCACGACATCGGCAAGAACATCGTCGGCGTGGTGCTCCAGTGCAACAACTACGATGTGGTCGACCTCGGCGTGATGGTGCCGGGCCAAAAGATTCTCGACGCCGCACGCGAGCACCAGGTCGACATCATCGGCTTGTCCGGGCTGATCACGCCCAGCCTCGACGAGATGGTGAATCTCGCCAGGGAAATGCAGCGTCAGGGCTTCACCATTCCACTGTTGATCGGTGGCGCCACCACCTCGCGCGCGCACACCGCGGTGAAGATCGACAAAGCGTATGACGGCCCGGTGATCTGGGTGAAAGATGCCTCCCGCTCGGTGCCGGTGGCCGCCGCCCTGCTATCGGAAGAACAGAAGCCGAAGCTACTGGCCGACACCCAGGCCGAGTACGACCAGATTCGCGAACGTCACGGCAACAAGGACCGGCAGCAGAAGTTCGTGTCGCTGGCGGCTGCCCGTGACAATCGCACGCCGTTGAACTGGGCAGGCTATGTACCGCCGCGCCCGAGGATGCTGCTGCAACAGGCCAAGGATGTCTGCGAGGGGCCGGGGTGCGACCACCATCACGAACATGCCACGCAATTCATCAAGACCTTCCGCGACTACCCGCTGGCCGAACTGCGCGACTACATCGACTGGCAGCCGTTCTTCATCGGCTGGGAGTTGAAGGGCCGCTACCCCGACCTGCTCAACAATCCGGCCTCCGGTGAGGCCGCGCGCAAGCTGTTCGCCGATGCCAATGCCATGCTCGATACGATCATTGCCGAAAAGTGGATCCGTGCCAACGGCGTGATCGGCCTGTTCCCGGCCAACCAGGTGGATGACGACGACGTTGAGGTCTATGCCGACGATACCCGCGCTGCGGTAAGGGTACGGCTGTGCAACCTGCGTCAGCAGTCGGAACATCGCGCTGGCGTGCCGCATCGCAGCCTCGGCGATTTCGTCGCGCCCAAGACCAGCGGCCTGCGCGATCATGTCGGCGCGTTCGCGGTCACCACCGGTCTCGGTGCTGAGGAGCGGGTGAAGGCCTTCAAGGCCGCCAACGACGACTACAACGCAATCCTGCTGGAGTCGCTGGCCGACCGACTGGCGGAAGCCTTTGCCGAACGCCTGCATCAGCGTGTGCGCAAGGAGTTCTGGGGCTACCAACCGGACGAGCACCTCGACAACGCGGCGCTGATCGACGAGAAGTACGTCGGTATCCGCCCCGCGCCCGGCTACGCCGCCTGCCCCGAACACACCGAGAAGGCGACGCTGTGGCAGCTGCTCGACGTGGAGGCCAACACCGGGATGAAGCTGACCGAGAGCATGGCCATGTGGCCCGGCGCCAGTGTCTCCGGCTGGTACTACAGCCATCCGGAATCGCAGTACTTCGTGGTCGGCCGGGTCAACCGCGAGCAGGTGGAAGACTACGCTCGCCGCAAGGGCTGGACGCTGGCCGAAGCCGAGAAGTGGCTGGCGCCAAACCTCGGCTATGAACCGGAAGATTGAACCGGCGCAGCGTCAGGCAATGGTCATGTGAATGCGGTGTGATGGGTTGCGGCCCGTGGCGACGGCGTGCAGGATGACCCCGTCGCGGGCCGGCGCCACGGCGCGCGTGCTGTTTTGACCTTCATCCGACTGAGCACAAGAGGATTTACACATGAACAACCGTACCCTTGCATCGGGCCTGAAGATGGTTGCCCTGGCCGCCGCCGTCACCCTGGCCAGTGGCTGTGCCACCACCGCAGCCGTCGAGCAGGCCCAGGCCCGCGCCGACGAAGCCATGCGGGTCGCACAGGAAGCGCAGCGCACTGCCGAGGCAGCGTCGAAGACGGCCCAGACGGCCAACCAGGCCGCGCAGTCCGCGCAGGGCACTGCCGACGAAGCCAAGCGCAGCGCCGATGCCGCCCTGGCGAAGACCGCCGAGCTGGAAACCAAAATGGACCGCGCTTTCAAGCAGTCGATGCAGAAGTAGGTTTCAACCGCGTGATGCGGCGCCCGTCATGACGACGGGCGCTTTTTTTATGTCCGCGAGGGTCGGCGATTGCAGCGATTGAGGTTGCGCCTGCAACGGTTGCGGCAAGCCGTCGGCCTGCTCGAAGAGGTCGCGCAGCCGGGCCGTGTCGATCTGCGACTGGCGTGCCGGGTCATCCCCGGCCCAACGTTGAACCGCCGTCAGCACCGCCGGCCAGGCCCCGACACCGGTATCGGGAATCGGCGTGTCACGCGGGCGGTGAATTTCCAGCCACAATGCGCCATCGACCTCGGTGAGCTTCACCGGTTGGTTGACGATCCGCACGGCGGTACCGACCGGGGTGGCGCGGAACAGGGTTTCGATGTGTTCCGGATACAGGCGAACGCAGCCGCGCGTCACCGCCATGCCGATCCCGTAAGGCCGGTTGGTCCCGTGGATGAGGTAGCCGGGTCGATCCAGTTTCAGCGCGTACTCGCCCAGCGGATTGTCGGGTCCTGCCGGCACCGGCCTGGGCGGCGGTTCGCCGCGGGCGGCGGCCTCCTGCCGCATCGACACCGGTGGATACCAGGTGGGGTGCGCCACCTTGGTGGTCACCCGCATCCGGCCTCGGGGCGTCTCCAGATGTTCCCGACCGATGCTCACCGGATACGTCTCCAGCCGCTGCCCGCCGTCCGAGAACACATACATCCGTTGCTCCGGCAGGTTGATGACGATGCCCTCCCGCGGGGCATCCGGCAGGATCCACCGGGTCGGCAGTCGCACCACCGTGCCTTCGCCCGGCAACCAGGTATCGACGTCGGGGTTGGCAGCGCGAATCTCGTCGTGCCCGAGCCCGAACCGACGCGCCAGATCGGGCAACGTGTCTTCGTGCGCCGTGCGTACCGTCTGCAGTTCGCCCACCAACCCTTGGGCCGCGTCGAGCCGGTAAGACTGTGCCGCCGCCGGCATCACTGCCAGCAGCAGCGACAAGGCAATGCCGCCCATCCCGGCCCGCATCTCAGGCCGCCTCGGGCCCCGGCACCGCGCCACCGTGCTCGATGAACAGCGTGCGCGTCGGGTAGGCGAAGTCGATACCGGCGGCGGCAAAGCGCCGCACCAGTGCAAGGTTGATGGCCTGCTGCGCATCCATGTAGTCGGTGTAGTCAGACGACGTCACCCAATAGATGACCTCGAAATCCAGCGAGGAATCCCCGAATTTGAGGAAATGGGCGCGATCGAACCGGGTGTTCGGGGTGGCGTCGATGACTTCGCGCACCATCGCCGGGATCGCCTCAAGCTGGGCGGGTGTGGTCTGGTACAACACACCGAAGGTGAACGGTATGCGCCGCTCATACATCCGCTTGTAGTTGCGGATCCGCGTTTTCAGCAGGTCCGAGTTGGAAAAAATGATCTGCTCGCCACTGAGGCTGCGGATGCGGGTGGTCTTCAAGCCGACATGCTCGACGGTTCCCGACAAGGTGTCGACCACCACAAAATCGCCGAGCACGAAGGGCTTGTCGATCACGATGGACAAGGAGGCGAACAGATCGCCGAGGATGTTCTGCACGGCCAGCGCCACCGCGATGCCGCCGACCCCCAGGCCCGCCACCAGCGCCGTTACGTCGACCCCGAGGTTGTCCAGCGTGACCAGCACCAGGGCCGACCACAACACGATGCGGCTGACAAACCCCAGGGCTGCCAGGCTGGTGGCGGCGCCCGCGTCGGTCGCCAGCGTGCGTGACTTGTAGCGTTCCAGCCAGAACCCGATACCGGCGTTCAGCCACATGCCGATCTGCAGGAACAGGGCCACGGTGGCGGTGATGGTAAAGACGTCGACCACCCGCTCGGGCAGGTTCAGGAGTCGCGTCGCCACCGACAGCGTGACGCCCAGCACCAGCCATTGACGTGTTGCCCGGGCGACAAAGACCAGCGAATCGTCGACCCGCGACTGGGTGTTCCGGGCAAGCCGGCTGAGTCGGTTGAGGATCACCCATTTGATCGCGCCGATGGCGACGTTGATGGTCAATGCGACCGCGAAGACAGTCAGCCAGTCGCGCAGCGGATTGTCCAGCAGCGTGATGTCGAGGATCATGGTGGAGGTCACAGGTAGAGGCGGTTGAAAGCGGTCCGGGCGGCTGTCTTAACCGGTCGCCGCGACAATCTCAAGCGCGCTGCGGCAAATTCGGGGTCGTCAGTCACAACCGTGACCGGTTTTCGGCATGCTTGGCAACTCAATTCCCCCGAGCTGCCCTCGCCGATGTCCGAAGACCGCCTGATCGAACTGGAAACCCGCTTCGCCTACCAGGAGGCCGCGTTGCATTCCCTGAGCGACACCTTGGCTGCGCAGCATGCGCGCATTGAGCGCCTCGAGCGCACCTGTCGGCACCTGCTCGACCGGCTGCCGACCGCCGGCGACGGCGCCGAGAAGGCCAGCGCCCGCGACGAAGTCCCGCCCCATTACTGATCGCCAGCCAAGCGCACGGGTGACAAAAAGAGGCTCGAGCCAGGGCCCGAGTATGCGAGACTTGACGCTTCATGCAGTGCCCGTTCCGGCGCGAAGTCGCGGGACCCGGCACTGGTTGTGTCGCGATGACAGGATGCGTGACGGATGAGGCTGATTGAACGATGAAAACTCCAACCTGGTTCCTGATCGCGGTTGCGCTGGTGGTGGCGGCTGTGGTGTGGCTGCTGTTCTGGAGCGACCGCCCCGATACCAGCGAGATTCCGGCTCTGCCGCCGAGCTTGCAACCGGTGCCGGAGCCGACCCCGACGATGGAGCCCGACATCCGCTACCCAGTGCCGGATGCGGGAGACATCGGCGCACCCGATGACGACCAGGACAGCGCCGCCCGCGAACCCTTGCCACCACTTGGCGAGAGCGACGGCCCCTTCCGCCAGGCGCTGCTGGAACGCTTCGGTGACAGTCCGTTGGACCGCTGGCTGGCGCCCTCCGCGCTGATCCAGCGCATCGTCGTCACCATCAACAGCCTCGACCAGACCACTCCGGTGGCATTACGGCTGCGGCCCCTGGCGCATGTACCCGGCCTGTTCCAGGTCATTGGCGGCAACGACACGCTCACCACCAACGACGACAACACCAAGCGCTACGCGCCTTACGTGCAGCTGGCCGCCGACGTTGACGAGACTCGCCTGGTGGCTCTGTATCTACGCTACTACCCCTTGTTTCAGTCCGCCTACGAGGAACTGGGCTTCCCCGGCCGGCACTTCAACGACCGGCTGGTGGACGTGATCGACCATCTGCTGGAAACCCCGGAGATGCCGGGCCCCCTGCCGCTGGTTCGCCCCAAGGTGTTGTATCGGTACGCGGACCCCGACACCGAGGCGCGATCATGGGGCCAGAAAACGCTGATCCGCATGGGCGTGGAGCATCAGCGTGTGGTGAAGGCCCGGCTGCGCAGCGTGCGCGCGGCCCTGGTGCAACAGATGCCGCGCCCGGAGGGCCCGCTCGGGCCCCTTCCCTGAGGGATGGCGCAAGTGACCGCGGTCGCCATCCGATGCTGACCATATTCGACCGCATCATCAGCGGAGACCTGCCGGCCAGCTTCGTCCATCAGGATTCGCATTGCGTGTCGTTCATGGACATCAACCCGATCTCGTCCGGCCATGTGCTGGTGGTGCCTCGGCTGTCGGTCGCCACGCTGGATGCCCTGCCCCCCGAGATCTGTGCACACCTCTGGCGAACCGCCCAGCGGATCGGGGCAGCGCAACGCATCGGCCTCGGTAGCGCCGCCCAGCATCTGCTGATCAACGACGGCAAGGCTGCCAGCCAGAGCGTGCCGCATGTGCATATTCATGTGGTGCCGCGATACCGCGGTGACACCCTGCGCACGCTCGGGCGCATGCTGTGGCATGTCACCACGCTGACGCTGCCACGGCCCGAGCGGATCATCCCGCGGCAGCGGCTCGACGCTCAGGCGGCGGCGATCGCCACCGCCTTGCAAGGCACCTGATACGCGCTGACCGCTACCAACTGGCGTCCTCGCGTTCGACGCCGCGCGCCTGAATCCAGCCACGTTCGTTGCCGATACTGACGAACAGCCATTTGCCGAAACGGTTCTGGAAGGACGACTCCACCACCACCCGCAGTCCTTTGGGCAACTGGCGGATCACGGCGCTGTTGTTGGTGGGCGAGGTACGGAAGTCGACGACTTCCCGCAGGGCTTTTCCAACTGCGGTGTCTGCACTGGATCGGTCCGCACTCGCAGCCGAATCGGCCGTCGGGCGCTCGCGCATCCGCTCGGGAAACGGAGCCTGCGGCGGCGGCGGAGCGACGGTCGGCTTGGGCGTGCGTGCGCGCGGCGCGATGGCCGGGCCGGGCGGCGGCAAGGCGCCGGATTCCAACGCTACCGGGATGGTGGCGTGGGCGATCGCTGATGGCGCCGCCACTGGTGTGAAGTTCGTGTTCTCCACCGGCACGGCGGCTTCGAGGGCGATCTGCAGGGGCGCCACGAAGGGCGACAAGAGCTTGCCGGCCCAGGCCGATTCCGCCGGACCGCCGTCGGTCTGCGTCCACCGCTTGTGGTCATGCCAGACCACCTGTCGCGCGGCAAGATCGACGAAAGCCACGGCCGTGCCGTCGCGCGCATAGGGCGGATTGCCGCGCAGCATCTGCCCCAGCACACCGCCGCCCGCATCGTCTCGCGCGGTCAGTACGGCAACCCAAAGGTAGTCGGCACCGACCAGCGACCGCACCCGATCCAGCGTCGCGACCGGCAACGCCTCAAGCGCGGACTGCGGGGCCTCCGCCAGCGCGGCGCGCAGGAAGGCACTGACCGCAGGTGCCAGCGCATCGTCCGCCAGAGCCTCGGCACTGTGGGGAATCGGCAGAAATCCGGGCGCACCGATCTGATCACGCTCATCGGCAATCAGAGCCTCGCCGAGCTCACGGCCGAGCGCGGCACAAGCCGCAGGGCTGTGGGTGCCACGGACACTGTATCCCTCCTGCTTCAGTCGGCTGGCCATGGCCACCGCAGCCGACCCCGCCAGCGAAACGCTGACCCGGCGATACACGGTCGCGCTGTCACCGTCCTGCTGCAATGCGCAGGCATCGGTCAGGACCGCGGCCGAACGGCTGCGGAAGTCCTGACCGCGCGGCACGTCGGCTGAAGGCGCGGCGAGCGGCAGCGAGACGCAGGCGGCCAGACACAGGGGGCCGGTAAGGGCGCCCATCAGGCGCAGTGACAGGGACATGCAGGCTCTCCAGGGCACATGAATGACGCCAGGGAAGCGTCAACTATTCTCCCCGCATCATCACCAAAGGCGGGCAGCGATACCAGCCCCCGGTAGTTTCAGTGGTGTGATTTTCCGGGTTTGGCGGTGGCCGGCGCCGGGGACTGGATGAACCCCAGTGCGGTCGGCAGGTCCTGGCGGTCAATGCGCCTGACCGCCCACTCCTCCCCCGCCTGACGCCACCGCAGCGTGGTGGGCTGTCCGCTGGGAACCCGCAACGCATCCTCCAGCGCCGCCTCGTTGATCGGCGCGCCATCGGCATCCACCAGACATTCCAATGCCGACGGCAGGTCGCTCTCGGCGACCAGCCCGGCACCCAAGGCGGTATCCAGTACCACCGCCCCTTCGTCATCGAGGTAGACGGCACGCACCATGCCGGCCGCCTGCCCGGTGTGCGCAACCCACCCACCCTCTGCAGCCACCGTCAGGATGAAGGGGGTTGCCTCCAGGTCGACGAAACCTCGTTGCGGGCCGTTCTGGATGAACCAGGCACCGCGCGCATCACATTGGTAACGACGGTCGAACAGGTCGAGGATCTGCGGTCGGCTGATCAGCTCGCCCTGGATGCGCCACCGCCCCCGCCGGTCCAGCGACAGCCATCCATAGAGATCCGGGACATTCGGCCAGCGCGCGAGTGCCCGGCGAACCGTGTCATCCATCAGCGGTCGTCCGGCTCGCGTCGATGCTGCTGCAGTTGTCGCTCGGCGAGCGCCTGCGCGTCCTCTTCGCGTTGCTTCTCGGCTGGCGTGCGGCCGAAGCGGATACGGTTTTCCGCCGCCTGCCGCTCGGCGGTGGCGCGGGCCTTCCGTTTCCGGGCCCGGTTGAAATTGAGCAGATCGGCCATGACGGTCCTTACGTGGCAGCGGGATCGCCCACTATTGTCCTCCGACCCGGCGGCCGTACAAGGGCCAGGCGAATGTCGACCGCCGGGGTGGACAAACGTGCAGGCTTCGCGTACCGTCGTGCGCGCAGTTGTTTCAAGCAGTGTTATCCGTGTGATCACCGGACCTATCAACCCGGCGAGCTATACCCGTGATGCGTTCCTTGATCGCTTGCAAATCCCTCGGGCGGGTTGCCCGTTTTAATCGTTTTAGGAATGTATCCAATGAGCACAGTTTCGACCGGTACCGTGAAGTGGTTCAATGACGCCAAGGGCTTCGGGTTCATCACCCCGTCCGAAGGCGGCGAAGACCTTTTCGCGCATTTCAAGGAAATCCAGGGCACGGGCTTCAAGAGCCTGACCGAAGGCCAGAAGGTGGAATACAAAGCCGCCCGTGGCCCGAAGGGCATGCAGGCGACGCAGATTCGCCCGCTCTAAGCTGTCCTGACGTATCAAAAACCGCGGCCTTCGGGTCGCGGTTTTTTTATGCCCGTCGCCCCCGCTCAACGGTAGGCTAGGATGCAGGCATGAATCGGTTCCACCCCCGTATCGCACGCGGCATCCTGTGTTGTCTGCTCCTCGTCGGCATGGCCGCCCCAGCCCACGCTGACAGCCCTGCCGTCGCGCCCGCCTGGTCGCTGCAGACACCGGCGGGCGAAACCGTCCGCTTTCCCGAAGATGCCGGTGGTCGCCCCAGCGTCCTGATGTTCTGGCCGTCCTGGTGTCCGTACAGCCGCGCCCTGCAGCCTTACGTGCAGCGCATCTGGGAGGACTACCGCGATCAGGGCGTCAATGTCTGGACCCTCAACATCAAGGAAGTGGCCGACCCGGTGGAAACCCTGCGCGAACGCGGTCTGAGTTTTCCGCTGCTGCTGAAAGCCGATGCCTTGATGCACCCCTACGGCATTGAACGTACCCCGTGGCTGGTGGTGGTCGATGGTGACAACCGCATCGTCTATACCCGCCCCGCCAATCCGCCGACCCCGATCGATGTTGCCAAGGCGGTACGGCGCACACTCAACGACCTGCTGGGGCCCGACCACGCGGTGCCGCTGCCGACCCGCTATCCGCCCCCCTATGACCTGCACCTGAAATCGGCCAAGGACGTCATGGATCGTCCCGTACCCGCCGTCATTCCGGAGGAGGCGTGGCTGCCCTGGGTCACCGATTACCTGTCCGGGGTCGGCCACGACGAGCGGGTCGACGGCGTGGCCCCGCGCGGGTCCATCGCGGGGGGCAAAACCGCCATCGCCATCGCACGGGATCTGTGGGCCGCCTCCTATGGTGACGACGCGACCCGACGGCAGGCGCCCTATCGCGCGTTCCGCAAGAACAACTACTGGGTGGTGGTCGGGGTCGGCGATGACCAGGCGCTGGGTGAGGGCATGGTGCTGGTGCTGACCCGCGATCGCGGGGAGGTCGTGCGGATACAGTGGGCCGAGCCCCCCCGCTGAGTCCGCGGCTGGCATCCGGAACAGGCCCCGTCTCCGCTTCGGCGATAATCGGGGATGCCGACACCCCGCCCCGTTTCAACGCAGCGCCATGTTGCCGAAGGCCTGATGCTGGCCATCGTCGGCGCGGTCTGCTTTTCTGCCAAGGCGATCGTTGCCAAGCTGCTGTACCTCGAGGGGCTGGATGCGGTCGCGGTCCTTGGGCTGCGCATGCTGCTGGCCGCACCGTTCTTCATCGTCGTCGCGATCTGGACCTGGCAGCGGACCCCCCGCTTGCGGGCCGGTGACCTGTGGCGCTGCCTCGGCCTGGGCCTGATCGGTTACTACGCCTCCAGCATGCTCGATTTCATGGGCCTGCAGTACATTACCGCCGGCCTGGAGCGCCTGATTCTGTTTCTCACGCCGAGCTTCGTGCTCCTGCTCAATCGACTGGTCTTCAAGCGCCGTGTCAGCAGCAGCCAGTGGGCCTCGCTGGGGCTGGCCTATACCGGCATCGTGCTGGTGTTCCAGCACGATGTGGCACTGGGCGGGGATCAGGTTGCGTTGGGCGCGGCACTGGTGCTGTGTAGCGCGTTTACCTATGCGATCTACCTGCTGCTGTCCGGCGAACTGCTCCAACGGGTCGGCACCTTGCGGCTGGTGGCGCTGGCGATGACGGCCTCCAGCATCGCGGCACTGGTGCAATATGCGCTGCTGCGGCCGTTCCCGAGTCTGTTCGAACAAAGCCTTCCCATTTGGCGACTGTCGCTACTGAACGCGACGCTGTGTACGGTATTGCCCGTGTTCCTGACCATGATGGCGGTCGCCCGCATCGGCGCCGGTACCGCCGCCCAGACCGGCATGGTCGGCCCGGTTTCCACCCTGTTTCTCGGCGCCTGGCTGCTGGGAGAGCCGATCTCAGGGCTGCAACTGGCAGGCTCGGCGCTGGTGATTGGTGGCATCGTGCTGATGGGCCTGAGGCGTCCGGTGGCGACGTCGACAGCGCGACCGACCGTCGTCAGATAACGGACGTTGTGCCGCTGTTGCCAAGGGCTTAGGCTGACGGTCATGGGGGAGGCACCACGATGAGCACGGGGCCACAATGGTTGCTTGAACAGCTGCCGACGCTGCAGCGAGACGGCATCGTCAACGCCGAGACGGCCCAGCGGCTGCGGGCACACTACGCGACTGCGGCTGCGGCCACGCAAACGTCCAGCTGGGGCCGGGTCCTCAGTGCCACCCTGGGCGGCCTGCTGATTGGCCTGGGCGTGATTCTTCTGGTGGCCCACAACTGGGACAGCTGGCCACGGGCCCTGCGGGTCACCGTCAGCCTCGCGCCGCTGCTGGCCGGTCAACTGGCCTGCATCTGGGCCCTTACCCGGGCGCGCGGCGACGTCGGGTGGCAGGAGGGTGCGGCAGCGTTCACCGCCACCGCCTTTGCCGCCGCGCTGGCGCTGGTGGGCCAGCTCTATCACTTTCCGGGTGATCTCGACCGTTACCTGCTGACCTGTACGCTGGCTGCACTGCCACTGGTCTATCTCCTCAATGCAAGCACGGTTGCGGTGCTGTGCGCGGCCGCGATTACTGTCTGGGCAGCGCGTGCACCCGCGGCTTCGCCGCTGACCGTGCTGCTGTTGCTGTCGACGCTGGCACCGCACGTGGTGCTGGCCTGGCGCCGTGATCGCGGAGCGCCGCGCAGCCTGATCCTGCTGGGCATCACGGTCCCGCTCGGCTTTGTCGCCATCCTCGCGTGCCTGCACGACCCGGGGCGTTTGAGCTGGCTGTGGCTGGCCGAATTCTCGGCCCTGCTCTGGCTGATCAACCTGCATGACGAGCCGCCCGGGTGGCGACGTCCGCTGCCCAGCTACGGACTGTTGGGGCTGGCCACCGTCGCCCTGAGTGCCGGCTTCACCGATTTCTGGCAACCGTCACGCCTGCCGCCGGTGGGAGATGCCGCGGGCGAGAGCTGGCTGCTGCTCGGTGCCGTGCTCGCCTTGCTGCTGTGGCTGATGCAACGCGCCCTGCGCGCCGACCAATGGCTGCGCGCCGGCGGCGGCCTGCCCGCCCTGCTGCTGTGGCTGACCCTGATGTTTGACCCTGCTCCCTATGCCGGCCCGTTGGCGCTGCTGTCGAATCTCTACCTGGCAGTCCTCGGCATCGCGTTGATCCGCCATGGGGTACAGACCCAGCGGTTGCGAACGGCACACGCCGGCCTGCTGCTGTTGGCGGCGCTGATCCTCGCACGCTTCTTCGACAGCGACTGGTCATTCACGATCCGGGGAATCGCCTTCATGGTTATCGGCGCTGGCTGCCTGGCGATCAGCCGGTGGCTGCGGCAGCGGGTTACAACCCCATGAGAACACGATGGCTGCTGGTGCTGCTCGGCCTGCTCTGCATCGGCCAATGGTCGGTCCCGGGCGCCTTGATCCTGAAACACCAACGGACGTTGTCGGACGGCACGGCATACGCCTTTCGCACCGCGCCGGTCGACCCCGAGGATCCGTTTCGAGGCCGGTACGTGGCACTGGATTTCGCCGCTGCGGAGCGGGCGGCCACGTCGACCGCTCCCTTGCCGCACGACGTGCCCCTGTATGCCGCCATAACGGTGGATGCCCAGGGGTTTGCCCAGCTGGGCGAACCTGCGTCCACGCCGCCCGCGCAGGGTGATTGGCTTCCGGTCAGGGTTACCTGGCAGGGCGAGGGCCGGGTCCGGCTACAGCTGCCCTTCGATCGTTTCTACCTCGATGAAGCGCTGGCCCCGGAAGCCGAGCGACGCTATCGCGAAGCCGACCAAGGCCCCGCCAGTCGGGCCGACGCCACCTATGTGATGGTTCGTGTCCGCGACGGTCATGCCGTGATCGAGATGCTTTACCTGAATGGACGCCCGGTCCATGTCGACCTCGCCGGGGCGATCGCTGGTCGCTGACCTGGACGCAATCCGGTCCCGGCGACCGTCACCGGTGGGGCGCCGGCTGCTGCAGTTCAGCCTCCGACGTCGTCATCCCCGGGCGGCATGACGCGCCACTCCGGCGCCTCGAACTCGCCAATCAGACGAATCTCGCAGGTACGTGCGTGGCGCTCGAGAATGCTGCGCACGCGCGCGTCGCGGCCATCGTCCTTGGCATCGCGGTGCGCCTTGGACTGCCAGTGGGCGATCGCCAGCAGGGTGTCGTCGCTGCCAATCTTGCGGTGCAGCTCGGTCCCCAGCGCGCCTGGCGTCTGCTGAATGATGCGGCTGGCTTCGATCCAGGCCTCGGCATACTCGGCCACCGTGTACGGCGGAATCACGCGAACCTCAAAGATATATTTCATGGTGCGCTCGTCGGAAACGGGCGAACAGGTCAACGCGAAACCCCGGCGCCGTCAAGGCGACCGTCCTGACTTACCATGGTCGCTCACCCACGCCGGACGTGCCGATGCCGTTCCCCACCAACACCCCGATGCGTCAGGTCCCTGACGATTACTTCCCGGCCGGCAGTGACCGCTGGTTCACCCTGCCATCGGGGCCGAATGCCGGCGCCACCCTGTTTTACTACGACGTCACGATCGGCAACACGCCACCGGTCACCACGGTACTGCTGGTGCATGGCAACCCCGAGTGCTCCTACACCTGGCGCCACGTCCGCGACACGCTGGTTGACCGCCAACTGCCGTGCCGCATCATCGCGGTCGATCATCAGGGCTTCGGCCTGTCGGACCAGGCCCGCTTCGAGATGGTCGACATGCACCATGCCGATCAGCTGGCCCAACTGGTGCGACATCTCGACCTGCAGGACATCACCCTGGTCGTGCATGACTGGGGAGGACCGATCGGTATTGGTGCGCTGATCGACATGCCGGAACGGGTCCGCCACCTGGTCGTGGGCAACAGTACCGTCTTTCCGATGCCTGGCGATGGTTACACCTACCGCAACTACCCCTACCGGCTGCTGCCCTGGTGTCATACGGCAACGCTGATCCCCGCTGCCTGGTGGGGCGCGGTCGCGGCGTATGTGGTGTCCCATGCACGGCCACAGCCGATGCAACGCTTTATCACCGGTTTCGGCCGCATGCTGGGGCGTGCGCTCAACGGCTCCCTGACGCGGGAAATCGACAGCCCCGAAGCGGTCTGGTGTGCCCAGTTCGGCAGTCGCATCAATCAACGCGCCAGCCAGCGTCACGTTCGACAAACGCCGGTCTGGGGACATGGCTACCGCTATCACGTGCCGTCATTGGGCGTGCAGGACAACCATGCGTTCTACCGCAATATCCAGGACCGCATCGGAACGGTCTGGGGGCCGGCCGGGCAGTCCATCGGCGTCGCCGGTTTCTTTGGCGGATGGGATCCCTGTGGCAAGGACAGCGTGATCGCCCAATGGCAGTCGGCGCTGCCGCAAATGACGGTCCACCGCTACCCCGATGTCGGCCACTTCGTCGAAGAGGTGAAGGGGCCCGAGATCGCCGCCGGAATCATCCGCCTTGCAACAGGCGGCTGAACCCGCTCACGCGCCACGCCGCACGGCCGACGGCGGCCGACCGAACCATCGACGACAGGCGCGTGTCAGCGCAGACTGCTCCGACAGCCCCAGCACCCCGGACAGCTGCGCCAACGGCATCCGCGTCTCACGCAGATAGCGCAGGGCGGTGTCGCGGCGCAGATCATCGCGTAGTGCCTCGAAGCTGACCCGCTCCGCCGCGAGATGCCGCTGCAGGGTGCGCGGGTGCATCCCCAGCAGATTCGCCACCGCCGCCTTGCTGCCGCCGGCTGTGCTGAGGGTACGCTGCAGGGCCTGGCGCACCCGCGCCGCCACCGACTGTTCCGGATCGCCGAAGTGGGTCGCCAGGTAAGCCTCGGCGATGCGACGCAGCGCGACATTCGCCGCCTGCAGGTTGATGGCCAGTGTTTCCCGCGCGAAATGCAAACCACCGAATGCCTGTGCCGGATGCACCGGCACTCCAAAGAAACGGGTGTAATGCGACAGCGATGCCACCGGCGTGTGTGGCAGGGTCACGGCCTTCAGGCCGTATTCCCCGCCGGCGAGGAATTCGAGCATGTGGTGGACATCCCCCAGACAGATATCCAGCGCCTGCCGTTGCCCACCCTGCCCCGGCGCACGGATTTCGAAACGCATCTCGGCCGCTCCTGGCAGCCAGCTGCTGACCGGCAACACGGTCATCACCATGCCGGGGCTGTGCACGAACAGGTATCGCGAGGCGGTGTCGAGCGCGCTGGCCACGGTGGGCGCATGTTGCATGGCGATGGCCACCGGGCCGAGCACGGTGATGTCCTGGTTATGCGACAACCGCAGGCCGAAATCTCCACAGCCGGTGGTTGCGGCGCTCGCCTCCAGCAGGTGCAACACCGAGCGCAGCGGCAGCAGGGCGTCATCGTCATCGAGTGTGCCGGGGGCAATTCGATACCGTTGCAGCAGCGACGCAGGGTCAACCCCGAGCTGCCACATCTGGGTCTCATAGCCCCGCAAACCGCTGGCACGCACCATGGTCGACATGTCTCGTAAAGTCTAATCTTTGTCTTTTAAAGTCAAGTTTCGCCTGTGCTCACCCGGCAGACTGCTAGGCTTGAGTGAAACCCGTTTCACCCGCCCGGCGACACGACCGGGGCGGCCTATTCGAGGAGCGCAACATGAACACCCCCACATTCGATGTGCTGATCATCGGTGCCGGTCTGTCCGGCATTGGCACCGCCTGTCACCTGGCGCGGGACTGTCCTGGCAAGCAGGTGGTGATCCTGGAGCGTCGCGACGCCATCGGCGGTACGTGGGACCTGTTCCGCTACCCGGGCATCCGCTCCGATTCCGACATGTTCAGTTTCGGTTTCAATTTCCGCCCCTGGAACGAACTGAAAGTGCTGGCTGACGGGCCGTCGATCCGTCGGTACGTGACCGATACGGCGCGCGAATACGGCATCGACAAGAAGATCCAGTTCGGGCTCAAGACCACCAGCGCCGAATGGTCGAGCGACCTTGGATGCTGGACCGTCACCGCCCTGCATGAGGCCAGCGGTGAAACACGGACGTTCCGCGCCCGATACCTCGTCGGAGCCACCGGCTACTACAACTACGACCAGGGCTTTCTGCCGCATTTCCCGGGGGTCGAGCAGTTCAAGGGCCAGTGCATCCATCCGCAACACTGGCCGGAGGGGCTCGACTACCGCGGCAAGCGCGTGGTCGTCATCGGTAGCGGTGCCACCGCCGTCACCCTGGTGCCGGCCATGGCCGACGATGCCGCCCACGTCACCATGCTGCAACGCTCGCCGTCCTACATCTTCTCGGTGCCCGGCTTCGACAAACTGTCGGCGGTGCTGCGCAAGGTGCTGCCAGAAAAATGGGTCTACGCGATGGCGCGCAAGCGCAACATCCTGATCCAGCGCTGGCTCTATATCGCCTCCAAGCGCTGGCCGGACAAGGTGCGCAGCTGGCTGTTGTCGAACGTGAAAAAGCAGATCGGCGACAAGGTCGACATGAAGCATTTCACGCCGAGTTACATGCCTTGGGACGAGCGCCTGTGTGCGGTCCCCGATGCCGACCTGTTCAAGGCGCTCCGCAGTGGCAAGGCCTCGGTGGTCACCGACCACATCGACACCTTCACCGAAACCGGCATTCGCCTGAAGTCCGGCGAGCACCTGGACGCCGACATCATCGTCACCGCCACCGGCCTGCAGATCCAGGTGCTGGGCGGCACCGAACTGCGGGTGGATGGCGAGACACGCGCCGTCAGCGACCTGATGACCTACAAGGGCGTGCTGATGCAGAACGTGCCCAACATGGCCTGGATTTTCGGGTACACCAATGCACCATGGACCCTGAAGGCCGACATCGCTTCACGCTATGTCTGTCGGCTGCTCAACCATATGGACCAGAACGGTATCGCCGTCGCCACCCCGCGCGCCAGCGATGACAGCATGACGGACGAGAACATCTTTGGCGCACTCGGTTCCGGTTACGTGCAGCGGGCCCGGAACACCCTGCCCAAACAGGGCCGGGACTTGCCGTGGCGGGTGCTGCATCACTACGAACGCGATACCCAGATGCTGGTCGAACAACCCATCGAAGACGGCCTGCTGGAGCTCACCCCGGCCGGCGCCGGTCAGAGCCGCCCTACTGCGGCACTCGCCGCCTGAACCCGCCGCGGCTGCGTCGCTACGGCTGCCGAGATCCATCCAGCCTCCCTGTTATCCCCCGGTGACCGGGGGATTTTTTTGCCCGAGGCGGGCGCTGTGGCGCCCCCCCGTTCAGGCCTCCGGCAGGGCGATGTTCATTTCCAGCACTTCCAGCCCGTCTTCATTCTGCACGTTCACCTGCACGGCAGAATCGGGCACCTGCACATATTTGCGCACCACGTCGAGAATTTCCTGCCGCAGGCGCGGCAGGTAGGCGGGGCCATTGGCACGGCCATCGCGCTGATGGGCGACGACCACCTTGAGGCGTTCCTTGGCAAGGTTCGCCGTGTTCTTCGGTTCAACGCGGAACAGTTTGAGCCAGTCCATCGATCAACCTCCAAACAGCTTGCCGAGGAAACCTTTCTTCTCGGCATTGATGAAACGCATCGGCCGCTCTTCTCCGAGGAAGCGCGCGATGATGTCGTCATAGGCTTGGCCGGCATCGCTCTCCAGCTGCGAGATCACCGGCGTACCGGCGTTGGAGGAGGTCAACACCGCTTGCGACTCCGGGACCACGCCGAGCAGGGGGATGGCGAGGATTTCCTTGACGTCCTCCACCGAGAGCATCTCCCCTTTCGCCACCCGCACCGGGTTGTAACGGGTGAGCACCAGATGCTCCTTGACCCGTCCATTGCCCTTCTCGACCAGACGCGTCTTGCTGGCCAGCAGCCCGAGCACGCGATCGGAATCGCGGACCGACGACACTTCGGGGTTGGTCACCACCAACGCCTCGTCGGCGAAGTACATCGCCAGATGGGCGCCGCGCTCGATGCCGGCCGGCGAATCACAGACGACATAGTCGAACCCTTCCGAGCGCAGGTCGTTGAGCACTTTCTCGACACCCTCAACCGTCAACGCATCCTTGTCGCGGGTCTGACTGGCCGCGAGGATGTAGAGGTTGGGGTTCTGCTTGTCCTTGATCATGGCCTGGCGAAGGGTTGCCTCGCCCTGGATGACATTGACGAAATCGAACACCACGCGCCGCTCGCAGCCCATGATCAGGTCGAGATTGCGCAGGCCGACATCGAAGTCGATCACCACCGTCTTCTTGCCGCGCTGGGCCAGCCCGGTGGCAAACGAGGCACTGGTGGTGGTCTTGCCGACCCCACCCTTGCCGGAGGTCACTACAACGATCTTGGTCACGGGAGATCCATCCTCAAAAAGTCAGTCGATGCGCTCAACGCGCAGTTTGCCGTCTTGCAGAAATACCTGCGCGGGCTTGCCGTGGTGCTCGCCCTGCAACTGCTCGGCCACCGCGTAGACGCCGGCAATGGCGACCAGTTCGGGCTCGAACCGACGGCAGAAGATGCGGGCGTTGGTATCGCCGCGAGCACCGGCGATGGCCCGCCCGGCCAGGCGGCCATAGATGTGCACACAGCCATCGGCAATGGCTTCGGCGCCGGCCGCCACCTGGTGGGTGACCACCAGATCGCCGTCCGGCACATAGAGCTGTTGCCCGCCGCGCACCGGTTCCACCACCACGCGCGCTGGCGCGCGCGGCGCCGGGGCGGGTGCCGCGGCCGGTGCCGGGCTGGGGGTGGCAGTGGGTTCCGGCGCGGGTTCGGCAGCGGCCGACCGTGGCGTCCGCTGGCCCGCATCGGCCGGCAATACCGCCAAGCCCCAGTTCCGCGCGGCCTCGGCGAGATGATC
This sequence comes from Flagellatimonas centrodinii, assembly GCF_016918765.2. GTDB lineage: Bacteria > Pseudomonadota > Gammaproteobacteria > Nevskiales > Nevskiaceae > Polycyclovorans > Polycyclovorans centrodinii. Next base: position 1,519,343 of record NZ_CP092104.1, on the reverse strand, counting down.
CCCGGACACCCCGATCGGCTGCATGCCGACGTCGCGCACGGTGGCGATCAGTGCCCCGAGATCGATGTCGGCAGCGGTTTCCAGAATCACCGGCATGCCCATGACGGCTTGTGGCATCTGTCGCGCCATGCGGGCCAGCTGGTCGGCGATGGCGGGGAGGTCGGCGGTCACCACGCGCACCCGTGTGGTGGACAGCATCCGCCCCTTCAGTTCAAGCGCGTTCACAGGTGTCGATTATTCATATTGAGTTCTAATTTGCAACATAATATCACAGTCGCCGGACGCATTCCGCAGAAGATCCAGCCGCAACGATGTCGCCGTCGCCGCAGTGTAGGGGCGAATGCGCGGCTTGTGGGCCGAGCGCGGGGACGCCGGCGCGTTTCCAAACTGGCACTGAACGTGCAACGCTGTGGGAAACCACCCACACCTCGCACCGTTCCGTTCCATGGCGCTCGACTGGCACCGCTACGCTTGCACCGCATTTCACGATGAGCTGTTCGAAGCGCCCGGCCAACCGCGCCCGGCGGCACGCATGCTCGCGGACTATCTCGACGACCTGACCGATGCCGAGCTGGCCGAGCGGCGGCTGGCGGCGGAGCTGGCGATCAAGGTGATGGGCATCAGCTTCACGGTCTACTCGGAAGGCCAGAACGTCGACCGCGCCTGGCCGTTCGACATCATTCCGCGGATCATCGAGCGTCGCGAGTGGGCGCGTACCGAGGCCGGCCTGAAGCAGCGCGTGCGCGCACTCAACCACTTCATCCAGGATATCTACGGCGACCAGAAGATCATCAAGGACGGCGTGTTTCCGGCCGAGCTGCTGTCGGAATCGGTGAACTTCCGCCCGCAGTGCAAGGGGATGCGCCCGCCGCATGGGGTCTGGGCGCACATCTGTGGCTCGGACCTGGTCCGCGGCGGCGACGGCACCCTGTATGTGCTGGAGGACAACCTGCGGGTGCCCTCCGGCGTCAGCTACATGGTGGAAAACCGCATGGTGACCAAGCGGGTGTTCCCGGAACTGTTCGAGCACACCAACATCCTGCCGGTGGACGATTACCCGACGCAGCTGCTGGACACCCTCAACGCCATGAGCCCCCGTCAGGCGGAAGTGCCGGTGGTGGTGCTGCTGACGCCGGGGATCTACAACAGCGCCTATTTCGAGCACTCGTGGCTGGCCCAGCAGATGGGCATCGAACTGGTGGAGGGGCCGGACCTGATGGTCGACGCCGAGGACGACTGCGTCTACATGCGCACCGTCTACGGCCGCCAGCGGGTGGACGTGATCTACCGCCGCATCGATGACCTGTTTCTCGACCCCGAGGCCTTCCGGCCGGATTCCGCGCTCGGGGTGCCGGGCCTGATGCGCGCCTGGCTCAAGGGCACCGTCGCACTGGCCAATGCGCCCGGCGCGGGCGTCGCCGACGACAAGGTGGTCTACGCCTTCGTCCCGAAGATGATCCGCTACTACCTCGACGAGGACGCGATCCTGCCCAACGTGCCCAGCTATCTGTGCATGGACCGCGCAGACCGCGCCTACGTGCTCGACCATCTGGACGAACTGGTGGTCAAGCCCGCCAACGAATCCGGCGGCTACGGGATGCTGATCGGCCCGCGCGCCACCCGCAAGGAACGCGAACGCTTCCGCAAGCTGATCGAGGCCAACCCCCGCAACTACATGGCCCAACCGACGCTGTCGCTGTCGACAGCGCCCATCCTGCTCGACAACGGCGTCGTCGAGCCGCGCCACCTCGACCTGCGTCCGTTCATCCTGTCGCGCGGCGACGATGTCTACGTCACCACCGGCGGCCTGACCCGGGTGGCGATGGTGAAGGACTCCCTGGTGGTCAACTCCAGCCAGGGCGGGGGCGCCAAGGACACCTGGATCGTCGATCTCGACGGGGAGGCCGGCTGATGCTCTCGCGCGCCGCCGACAATCTCTACTGGTTCGGACGCTACCTGCAGCGGGCCGAGAACACTGCCCGTATCGTCAGCGTCCACCAGTTCCTGTTGCTGGACCTGCCGCGGACCGTCGAGTTCGGCTGGTCACCGCTGGTGGAAATCCTCGGCGCCGACAGCACCTTCCACGCCCGCTACCCGGACACCAGCGAGGCCAATGTCGTCCGCTTCCTGATCACCGATCGTGAGAACCCCGGCTCCATCCTCAGCTCGCTGCACAGTGCCCGCGAAATTCTCCGCACCATTCGCGAGAGCATGCCGCGCGATCTGTGGGAGCGCTACAACGACCTCTTCTACTACGTGCAGGAGCGCGGCGAGCGCCAGCTCCCGCGCGGCAAACGGCAGGAGCTGCTGACCCGCGTCACCGACGGCGCGCTGCAGATGTATGGCGTGCTGGCCAGCAACATGAACCGTGATGTCGGCTTCCAGTTCCTGCGGCTTGGCACCAATCTGGAGCAGGCCGACATGACCACGCGCATCATTGATGTGCGTTCCTCCAACCTGATCAAGCCGATCACACCCGAGCTCGCACCGTTCCAGAGCATCCAGTGGATGGGGGTGCTGCGATCACTGGCGGCATACCAGATGTTCCGCCGGCAGATGCGCACCCGCGTCAACGGCAGCAACGTCCTGCGGTTCCTGCTGCAGAGCCGTGATTTTCCCCGCAGCGTGATGTTCTGCCTGCAGATGCTGCGCGCCACCCAGCCCTACCTGCCGCACAACCGGGCGGTCGAACGCCAGATCGAAAGACTACGTGCGCTGGTGATCGATGCCGACGTCGAACAGCTGCTGCAAGCCGGCATCCACGAACTGATGGACGAGATCCAGCTGGGGCTGGCGGACTTGCACGAAGTGCTGGCCGAGGCTTACTTCAACCGCACCTGAGCCGCTATCCTGCGGGCCATGAACCTGTTCCGCTTCCTCGCCGGCATCGCTGCCCTCACGCTGTTCTCGACCACCGCCGGCGCCGCCGAGCCGCCGCGGTTCAACGGCATGCTGGCCGCCCACAACGCGGTGCGGACACCGCTCGGCCTGCCCCCGCTGTCATGGTCGCCGGTGGCGGCAGCGCAGGCCCAGGGCTGGGCCGACATGCTGGCAGCACAGGGCTGCGCGGCCCGCTACAACCCGGACCCCGTCCGCCGTCAGCAGTATGGCGAGAACGTGCTGCGCGCCTATGCCGCCGAACCCTATGACGGCACCCTGCGCCAACCGGCCGAGGTGGTCGCCCGCTGGGCCGCAGAGGGGGCGCAGTACGATCACGTTGCGCACCGCTGCAAGACCACGCAAGGCACCCAATGCGGGCAGTATCTGCAGCTGATCTGGGAGACCACCGAAGTCGTCGGCTGCGGCTTCGCCCGCTGCCCGGCGTCGGAGGTCTGGGTCTGCAACTACACACCGCGCGGCGGCCAGGCCGACCGCAAGCCCTACGGCAATGCCGAACCGCTGCCGACACCGGTGCCGGCGCCGGCGCCGGCGCCGGTGGCACAGAGCTGCGAATCGGCCGGTGACTTCGATTTCGAAGCCGCCCTCGATGCCGCGCTGGCCGACAGCCCGCCTGTCCCGGAAGCGCCCGCAGGAGCGACAACGCCATGAACTATGCCGAACTGCTCGCGGGGCTTGAACTCGACATGCCCAGCGGTGACGCCCGCATCCGCGTTGGCGACGACTGGGGCCAGGGTCGCACCCTGTTCGGCGGCCTGCAGACAGCGATTGCCGTCGAGGCGCTACGCCCCCAGGTGCCGGATGACGCCCCGCTGCGGGTGCTGCAGGCCACCTTCATCGGGCCGGTGCCACCCGGCGAAGTGCGCGTCTCAACGCGCATCCTGAGGCGTGGCAGTTCAGCCATGCAGGGGGAGGCGCGCCTCTGTGATGCCGACGGCAACACCCAATGCCTGGTCCTGGCCGTATTCGGCAAGGCGCGGCCCTCATCGCTGGCCTTTCATCCGACCGCGCCCGCCGTAAGGCCCGCTGCCGAGTCCAACCGATTCCCGTACATCGAGGGGCTGACGCCCAAGTTCACCCGCTACTTCCAGATGGCGCTGGCCGAGGGACAGTATCCGTTCATGAGCGCGCCTGAGCCCCGAACCCGCACCTGGGTCCGGCACACGGACCCTGCCCCGACCTCACTCGCCCACCTCATCGCCACGGCGGACACCATCCCCTCGCCGGCCCTGTCGATGCTGAAGAAGCCGGCGATGGCCAGCTCCCTGACCTGGACGCTGGAGCTGATCAACCCCCGCTGCGATTTCGACCCGCAGGCCGACTGGCTGATGGATGCCGAGGTCACCGCCGGTGGCGACGGCTATCTCAACCAGACCGCCACCCTGTTCAACCCGGCGGGCGAGGCCGCAGCCTACAGCCGGCAAACCGTGGTGGTGTTTGGGTGAACCCCGTCGCTTTGCGAGCACGGCTCGCTGACGGGGTTCACGACCCGGCATGGAAGCCGGGGCCGGAGTGCATTAGCGAACTGACGTGTCGCCACGATGGCCAACGCCAAGGTGCATTCGCGGCACAACCGTCGTTTAGCCAGCACGGCTCGCTGACGGGTTCACGACCCGGCATGGAAGCCGGGGCCGGAGTGACAGCAAGATGACGGTTCGCCACGATGGCCAGCGCCAATGCTTGTTAGCGGCACACCCCAAGGTATTGTTGTGGCCACCCGCCTACTGATCGTCTACGCCAGCCAGACCGAAACCGGACGCGCCCGGACGCTGGTCGACGCCGCCGCGGCCGGCGCCCGCGAGGAGCCCGGCGTCGACACGGTGATTCTGCGTGCCGATGCGGCCGGCCCGGACGACCTGCTCGCCTGCAGCGGCCTGCTGCTGGTGACACCCGAGCACTTCGGCTACATGGCCGGCAAACTCAAGGACTTCTTCGATCGCACCTATTACCCGGTCGAGGGCCGCACGGTGGGCCTGCCCTACGCCTTGATGGTGAGTTGCGGCAACGACGGCCGCGGCACTGTCAGCGCCGTCGAGCGGATTGTGGCCGGCTATCGCTGGAAAGCGGTGGCGCCACCGCTACGGGTCATCGGCGCGCCCTCGCCAGCGCAGCTGACCGAGGCGCACGACCTCGGCCTGGCACTGGCCACCGGCCTCAGCCTCAACGCGTTCTAGCGCCTACGCCTCACGCGTAATAGTCCGGCCGTCCGGCACACCACAGCTCACCCCAGAGCTTGCCGCCCCCGTCCACCGTCAACACCTCGCCGGTGATGAAGCTGCCACTGCCGGCGCTCAGATAAATGCAGGCTTCGGCGATCTCCATCGGCGTGCCCGGACGCTTCAGCGGGTTGGCCAGGGGAAACTCCTTCTGGGCCTCCGGTGGATACACCTTCAACCCTTCGGTGGCAGTCAGCCCGGGCGCAACGCAGTTGACGCGGATGCCGAGCGGCGCCCATTCCACCGCCACCGTGCGGCTGGCGCCGATAACCCCGGCGCGTGCCGCCACCGTATGGGCGACACCGGGCATGCCGCGCTCGGTAACCACCACGATGTTGACGATGGAGCGGGTCATCTCGCCCACCGGCTGATCGCGCCAATACTGGGCAGCGCGCTGCATCATCAGCCAGGTGCCGTTGAGGTTGTTGTTGATCACCGCCATCCAGCCCTTGGGGGCATAGTCGATGGCGTGCTGGGGAAACTGCCCACCGGCGTTGTTGACCACGTAATCGAGACGGCCGAACTGCTGGTGAATCGCCTGGTACAGCGCGTCTACCTGCTCCGGCTCGCGCACGTTGACCGACTGGCACATCACGGTGCCACCCTTGCTGCGGATGAAGTCGGCCACTACGTCGAGCTTGTCCAATGTACGCCCGCACAGCACCACGCTGGCGCCGAGACGGGCGAACAGCAGCGCGGTCGCCCGGCCAATACCACTGCCGGCGCCCGACACCAGTGCCACGCGCCCCTTGAACAGGTCGGACCGATAAACCGTCTCGACCGCCCACAGGGTTTCCGGCGCATTCAACGCATCGACATCAATCTTCATTTTTCACGCCTGCTGTGTCTCACCCCTCATCCCTCACGAGGACAACAGTTCCTTGCTGATGATCATCTTGCGCACCTCGGTGGTACCCGCGCCGATCTCCAAAAGCTTGATGGCCCGATAGAGCCGGTTGATCTCGCTCTCCCAGATATAGCCACTGCCACCGTGTACCTGTACCGCCTCATTGAGCACCTGATTCATGGTGTCGGCGACAAACATCACGCCGGCAGCGGTGAGCTTGTGGATCTCACCACGACCGCCGTCGTCTTCACCGATGACGTTGGCGGCGCGCAGCGTCTGGTAGGTGAATAGGCGCATCGCCTCCACCCAGGTATACATCTGCGCCAGCTTCGACTGGATCATCTGGAAGTCGGCAATCGGGCGGCCGAACTGCTTGCGCTGCCGCGCGTAGTCCACCGACAGCGACAACGCCCGCTCGGCAATGCCGAGGCAGATCGGGGAGATCATCGCGCGCTCCAGGTCGAGCCCCGACATCACCACCTTGACCCCACGATTCTCACCGCCGACCAGGTTCTCGACCGGCACCTTGCAGTCCTCGAACACCAGCTCGGCGGTCTGGCTGCCGCGAAAGCCCATCTTGATCAGCTTCTGCGCAACGCGGAACCCCGGGAAATGCTTTTCGACAATAAAGGCGGAAATACCCTGCGCGCCCTTCTCCTTGTCAGTCTTGGCATAGACCAGCAGCACGTCGGCCACCGGACCGTTGGTGATGTAGATCTTGCTGCCATTGAGCACGTAGTGGTCGCCCTCGCGGCGAGCGGTGGTGCGCATCGAGCCCAGCGCATCCGACCCGGCGCCGGGTTCGGTGAGCCCCAGCGCGCCGATCAACGTGCCCTTGCACATGCCCGGCACGTACTTCTTCTTCTGCTCTTCGTTGGCGTTGCGCAGAATGTTGTGCAGGCAGAGATTCTCATGCGCCACCCAGGCCAGCGCCAGCGCGTGGTTCCAGCGGCCCAGCGCCTGGAGGATGAGACCGGACGTGAACACGTCCATCCCCGCCCCGCCCAGTTCCGGCGGCGCGGTGACGCCGAAGAAGCCGGTCTCGCCGATCTTCGGGAAGATCTCGGTGGGCCACCATTCTTCATTGTCCATCCGCGGGGCCAGCGGATACACCTCGTTCTGGGCGAAGCGGTCGGCCTGGGCGAGAATTTCGATCTCATCAGTGGAAAGGCCAGTAAAGGCCTGCATCACGGACGGGCGGTCGTTCATCGGTGCGGTATCGGGCATTGGGGTTTCCGGCTGGTGAGTCTGACTTACCACCGTAGCGGCTCCACCCCCCGAGTGGCTTCGTCCAATGTGGTGAGGTCGCCCGGCCGGCGGGGCCGAATTTACGCGCCAATCGGGGCCGGCAAGGCCTTACCATCGGGCCCTGAGACCCGGGGGAACATGATGCCTTTCAGCCAATGTCGCGCGGCGAGCGGTGCGCTCGTCATCCTGTTCTCGGTGACGATGGCTGGCTGTGGCGGCGATGCCATGCCGATGGGCGCCGGCCTGCCGCCGGGCGCACGTGCCATCAGCGATGACCCGGCCTGCACACCGCCGCGCTGCCTGGAGGTGGCAGTTCCGCTGCCCGAGGGCGTGACGGTCACCGACAATCGCGTGCGCCTGCTGTTGCCGGCCGATTACGGCAGTACCGACAAACGTTATCCGTTGCTCTACCTGTTGCACGATGCGCCCGGCGATGTCAGTAGCTGGACCCGACTGGGCGATGCCCAGGCATTCACCGAGAACCTCGACGTCATCGTCATCATGCCCGACGGCGGCGGCGGCAACCCGGGCTGGTACAGCGACTGGCGTGACGGCAGCTTTCAGTGGGAGACCTATCACATCGACGTGATGATCCCCTGGCTGGAGCGGCACCTGCGCGGTCTCGGCGATGGTCACCGGGCCATCGCCGGCCCGTCGATGGGCGGTCACGGCGCGATGAGCTATTCGGCTCGGCATCCGGGTCTGTTCCGGGCCGCAGCGGGGTTTTCCGGTGCCGTCGACTTTCTCCACCTCGGCCGCGTCAGCGCCCTCTACGGCTTCCTGGCCAATCCGATCGCCGGTACGCCCAACGGCCCGATCTGGGGCGATCCGGTGCTGAACTACGACATCTGGGAAGACCACAACCCCGGGCGCCACGTCGATGCCCTGCACGGCATGACCCTGTTGCTGACCTCCGGCAACGGTCTCCCTGGCGGCCCGCACGAGCAGCTCGGCAGCCCACAGCTCTATGCCATCGAGCCGCTGTTGCTACTGATGAACCAGAGCTTCGCCAGCACCCTCGACGCTGCAGGCATCGATCACGCCACCTGGTTCTACGGCCCGGGCTTCCACGACTGGCCCTATTACCGCGATGCCTTTGCTTGGGCCCTGCCGCAGCTGATGGCGGCGATCACCCCTCAGTGAGCGCGGGAGTGCCCGGCGACTGCTGTCAGATCGTCGAGTAGCCCCGGCAAACCGGCGCGCAACACCGGCACGGCCAGGCGCCAACGCGTCCCCGCCTGCAACAACGGCGCCGGCTGCTTCAGTCGAGTGGCGGTCCGGCGAATCGCTTCGTCGATACCGGCCTCCGTGGCATAGGACGCCAGCAAGGTGGCAAAGGCAGGCGCGGTGGTGGCACGCCCCCCGGCCAGCAGAAACCATGAGGCCGCGGCCGCCATGGCCTCCGCGGCACGCTGTTGAAACATCGACAATGGCTCGGCAGCAAACGCCGGCCAGTCGTGCGACAGCGCGAAGTCACTGGCCAGATCGAGCAGGATGCCGGCATAGCGGCGCTCGCCGTCTGGCCATAGCTGGCGCGCCTCGCGCATCAGCGGGTGGCGATCGGTGGCGGCATCGACGCGGCGATGCAAACGAATGCCCTCGGCAATGTCCGGCGGGTATGCCGAAAGATCCGACCCCCGCACCACGTCCCCCAGCACCGCACCCGCCAAAGAGGTGCTCGTGCGGTCGGCCAGCCAGAGGTGCGCGAGGAAGTTCACATCATCAGGATACCGCGCTCGCTAAGCAGCTGTTGTGCCGCGAATGCACCTCAGCGCTGGCCATCGTGGCGAGCCGTCACTTTTCTAATTCACTCCGGCCCCGGCATCCATGCCGGGTCGTGAACCCCGTCAGCGAGCAGTGCTCGCTAAACGAGGGGGTTCACCCACCCACCCTCCAGCGTTTTCAAGGGGTGATGCGCCGTCACATGACCCATGAATGGCGGCCAGATGTGGTAACCGAGTAACTGTTGCAGCCGCGGCGACATCGCCCGCACACGCTCCGGTGGCACGCCGAGAAAGTAGTTTTCCTGGGTGCGCGCCCAGGGCTCGCAATACTGGTTGGAAAACGCCAGCCGCGGTGCGCCACTGTGATTACCCCCGCCGCGGTGCAGCAGCGTACCGAGAAACACCACACAGGCACCGGCCGGCATCTCGGTGGGCACCAGTTGACGCTCGAGATCTTCACGGACGGCGGCATCGGCATCGTGACCATCGTAGATCCCGGCGATCTCGGCATCACTCCAGCCGTGAGAGCCCGGCAGCAGTTCCGTGCCGCCGTTGGCTGCAGTGAAGGCATCCACCGCTACAATGGTCGAAACGCTGATGGCCGGCCGCGGGCGGGGAATCGTGTAGAACTGGTCATCGAAATGGATCGGCTGCGGCGTCTCACCGGGTCCGATGTTGATCGCCTGGCTGGCGGTGAGCAGATAGCCCGGTTGCAGCAAGGCATCCAGCAGGGCCAGCACCCGCGCATCCTCGGTGATGCGCTCAAAGATCGCGCCCCGCGCCACCAGCGTGTAAACCCGCTCGGTTTGAAAGCCCTCGAAATTGTTGCGACCCGCGTACTGCTGAAGAAACGGGGCCAGACCAGCACGGACGGCGGCGAGATCATCGGCACTCAGAAAGTCCTCGATGATCGTGTAGCCCTGCGTGCGCAGGCGCTGCAGGTGCGGCAAGGAATCGAAGGCGCTGGCAGCAGTCGTCATGGCATACCGACGGGACAAGGGCTTGTCCCGATGATAGGCCGAACCGGGGCGCCGAGATCCAAGCGCGGTATTGAGAGCGGAAACCACCGCTAAGGCTTCGGCGGCTCCGCTCCCATCACGCGCAAGCCGTCATGCTGCTGCGGCAGGCACCCCCTGATGCCCGTGATCGCGCCCGATATAGAGGTAAGCCGCAGGCACCACGTAAAGGGTGAACAGGGTGCCGATGGTCATGCCGGCGGCGATCACCAGGCCCAGGGAGAAGCGCGCCGAGGCGCCGGGGCCGCTGGCGAACAGCAGCGGGAACATGGCGACCACCAGTGCCGCAGTGGTCATCAGGATCGGCCGCATGCGGATGCTGGCGGCTTCCTCGATCGCCTCGCGCTTGCCGAAGCCCTGCTCCTGCAGCTTGTTGGCGAACTCCACCATCAGGATGCCGTGCTTGGAGATCACCCCGATCAGGGTGATCAGGCCCACCTGGGTGTAGATATTGAGGGTCATCCCCGGGAAGTTGCTGAGCTGCATGCCGTTGGTGATGCCGAGGATGTTGATCAACAGCAACGCGCCGCAGATCGACATCGGCACCGTCACCAGAATGATCAGCGGATCGCGGAACGACTCGAACTGCGCCGCCAGCACCAGGTAGATGATCACCAGGGCGAAGCCGAAGGTGGCCATCAGCGCCGAGCCTTCCTGCTTGAACTGGCGCGAGGCGCCGCCGTAGTCGATGCGGAAGCCCGGGGGCGCCACTTCCTGGGTGATGTCCTCGAGGGTCTTCAGCGCTTCACCCTGCGGCACGTCGGGCCGGGGCACGGCGATGATGGTGTCGGCGTTGAGCTGCTGCACGTGCTCGATGGAACGCGCCACGGTGCGTTCTTCCAGCCTCACCAGCGACGACAGCGGCACCAGCTGTCCGTTGGCGGCCCGCGTGTGATAGTTCGCAAGCTGCGCCGGGTTGAGCCGGTCGCCGCGTTCCACCTGCTGGATCACCTTGTACGAGCGACTGTCATACGAAAAGCGGTTGACCTCGCCCCCGGCCAGCAGCGCCGCCAGATCGGCCGACAGCTGCTGCATGTCGACGCCCAGCAGGGCGGCCCGGTCACGATCGACCACCAGTCGGGTTTCCGGCCGGTCGATGCGCAGGCGCGGGGCGACGAAGAAGAACTTCTTCGACGCCTGCGCCCGCGCCACGATCTCGTCACTGGTGGCGGCGATGTCTTCCGGTGAGGCGGTGGCCTTGATGACGAACTCCACCGGATAGCCCTGCCCCGGTGTCGGCAGTGCCGGCGGCAGGATGGCGGCGGAGCGCAGGCCGGCGATGTCGTTGAGGCCCTGACCGACCGACTCGATGATCTCCTGCGCGCTGCGCTCGCGCTGGCTCCAGGGCTTCATGATGAAGCCCATGAACGCCTGCGAGCTGTTGCCGGGGAAGCCGAAGGTGAAGATGTGATCGACATCCGGGTCATCCAGCGCCACCTGTTTGGCCTTGTCGAAATACTGGTTAAGGTATTCCTGGGTGGAGTAGCCATCCGACTCGTTCACCGAGAAGGCAAACCCGGGGTCTTCCGCCGGCGCCAGCTCGGCCGGGGTGGAGACAAACAGGAAGTAGCAGGACACCAGCACGACCAATCCGAACACGCCAATCACGTGCACGGTGTCGAGCGCGCCATGCAGCCGCGCCTTGTACTTGTTGCGCCACTTCTCGAACTGGCGATCGAGGAACTCGGCCAGCCGGTTGCCGCCGTTGTCATGCGACGACTTGAGGATGCGGGCACACATCATCGGCGTCAGCGTCAGCGCCACCACGCCGGAAATCAGCACCGCTCCGGCGAGGGTGAAGGCGAACTCGGTGAACAGCTTGCCGGTGATACCGCCGAGGAAGCCGATCGGCGCATACACCGCCACCAGGGTGATGGTCATGGCGATCACCGGGCCCACCAGTTCGCGCGCACCCTGGATCGCCGCATCGTGCGGTTTCATGCCGTCTTCGATGTGACGGTGGATGTTCTCCATCACGATGATGGCATCGTCCACCACCATGCCGATCGCCAACACCATCGCCAGCAGCGTCAGCAGGTTGATGGTGAAGCCCAGCGCCATCATCAGGAACAGCGCGCCCACCAGCGACAGCGGCACGGTGACGGCCGGGATGAAGGAATTCCGCAGCGAGCCGAGGAACAGGTAGATGACCACGATCACGATCAACAGCGCCTCGATCAGCGTCGCGCGGACCTCACTGATGGCATCACGGATATACACGGTGCTGTCGTAGCCGACTTCGGCATTGAGCCCTTCCGGCAACCGCTGGACGATATCGGGCCAGAGCGCCATGACATCGTCGATCACGTCGAGCACGTTGGCCTCGGGTCGCACCTGCACGCCGATGAACAGCGCCGGCGTGCCATCCCAGCCCGCATCGCCCTCGTAGACTTCCGCGCCGAGCTGCACATCCGCCACGTCGCCCAGGCGCACCACTTGCTCGCCCTCGGCTTTCACCACGATCTGGCGGAACGCCTCGGCATCGCTGACATCGGTGCCGGCCGACAGGCCGATACGAACGTAGTTGCCCTTGGTTTCGCCGACGGCCGACAGCACGTTCTGGCTGCGCAGGCGGGAATAGACTTCACTGGCGGTGATGTTGTGTGCCGCCATCCGCTCGGGCTTGAGCCACACGCGCATGGCATAGGTCCGGGCACCGATGATCTCGGCCTTCTCCATGCCCTCGATGGCTGACAGCTGTGGCTCTACCACCCGCGACAGGTAGTCGGTGATCTGGCTCTGGTCGAGCACCTCGGAGTAGAACGACAGGTACATCGCCGCGGTCCCGCCGCCCTCGGCGATCTGGATCACCGGGTCTTCCGAACCTTCGGGCAACTGACTGCGCAGCTTGTTCACCTTGGCGGCGATCTCGGTCAGGGCCTCGTTGGGGTCCTTGGTGAGACGCAGGTTGGCGGTGATGGTGCTGGCGTTCTGTACCGAACTGGAGGTGAGGTAGTCGATACCGTCGGCGGTGGCGATCTCGCGTTCCAGCGGGGTGGTGATGAAGCCCTCGATCAGCGCCGGGTCGGCGCCCGGATAGGCCACCGAGACGGTGATCTGCGCGTTCTGCAGTTCCGGGTACTCGCGAACCGTGAGGTCGAGCCCGGCACGCAGGCCCAGCAACAGGATGATCAGACTGATCACCGTTGCCAGAACCGGCCGCTTGATGAAGATGTCGGTGAAATGCATGGGAGACCTTGCGTATCAGGGCGTGCCGCGCGGGCGCGGCATCAGGTGTTGGCGGGGGTCGGGGCGAGTTCCGCGTCGGGCTGGATCTCGTTGTTGATGACCACCGGCTGGTCGTTGCGCAGCTTCAGCAGGCCACTGGAAGCGACTTCATCGTCGGCCTCCAGCCCTTCGGTGACGGCGACGAAATCGCCCCGCGCCGGGCCCAGACGGACAAAGCGCTGGGTCACCGTGAGCGGCTCACCACCTTCCTGCTGCGCGGCTTCGCGGTCGCCGGTGACGACAAACACGGACGCGCCGTAAGAGCTGTAGTTGATAGCGGTACGCGGCACCGCCAGCACGTTCTGCTCACCCGGCAGCCGCAGCTGTACCTGCCCGAACTGGCCGGCCCGCAGCTTGAGATCGGCATTGGCCAGGCGCGCCCGCAGGCGGACGTTGCGGGTGGCCTCATCGACCCGCGGCTCCACTGCCAGCACGGTGCCTTCGAACACGTCGCCCGGGTAGGCTTCCACCGTCACGGTCACCGGCAGGCCGGCGCTGATATCCGCCAGGTACTGCTCGGGCAGCGAGAAGTCGACGTCGATCGGGTCCAGCGATTGCAGCGTCACCAGCGGGGTGCCCGCCGCGACAAACTGGCCGGTGCTGACCTGGCGGATGCCCAACTGGCCGGCAAACGGCGCGCGGATGGCCTTCTGCGCGATGCGCGCCGCCTGCGACTGCATGGCCGCCTGTGCCGCATCGGCTTCCGCCTGGACCGCATCCAGATCCGACTTCGAAATGGCTTCCAGTTTGTACAACTTCTGGCGGCGCTCAAGGTTGAGCTTGGCCAGTTCGGCCTGCGCCTGCAGCCGCCGCAGTTCACCCCGTTCGGTATCGCTGTCGAGGGTCACCAGCGGTGCACCCTTTTCGACCCGATCGCCGGATTCGAAATGCAGCTCGGTGATGATGCCGCCGACATCGGTGCTGATGTCCGCACCCTGTACCGGCACCAGATTGCCGATCGCCTCCACCTGATTTTCCCAGGTGAACGATTTGCCGGTGGTGGTGGAGATCGTGACCGGCGGGATGGGCATGGTCTCGATGTAGTCCACCATCATCTTGTTGCCGATCCACTTCATGCCGAACACGGCGCCGAAAACGACACCGGCGAGGATGAGCATGATGATCATACGTTTGGTCATGACGGGTCTCTGCTGCGAAATGCGAAAAAAGGAGAGCGGAACTTCACGGCGCTGCGGCGGGTGGTTCGGCGGCGTCGGGCTGCTCGAACAGGCGGTCCATGGCGGCCACCATGTCGACACTGAGCGTGCCGGCGGTGGCCTGCAGGATCAGCGCCTTGATCAAGAGGTCGTAGCGGACTTCGTTGCGGTCGCGCTGTGCCTGCACCACCCGACTCTGGGCATCCAGCACATCAGCGATGGTGCGGGTGCCGGCATCGTAGCCGGCCTGCACCGCCCGCTCGGCGGCTTCGGCCGATGCCAGCACCTGCGAATAGGCCTTGTCGGCCGTCAGTGCCGACACCACGTCCCGGTAGGCTTTGCGAATGGCACTACGCACCTCGCGCTGCGCCCGGGTCAGGGCCAGGTCGGCTTCGTCAATGCGGGCTTCAGCCTCGCGTACCCGGCTGTGGTTGATGCCGCCGGCATAGAGCGGCACCGTCAATTCAACGCCGATACGGGCCTCGTCCTGCAGTTGTCCGAGGGTGTAGTCCTGCGAGTCATTGCGGCCGGCGCTGGCCACCACATCGAGGCTCGGCAGCGCTTCGGCCTTGCGGCTCTGGCGGTTGGTGCGGGCCAGTTCGGTCTGCAGGCGCGCCCGCAGTAGATCGACGTTGCTGTCCTGCGCCGTGCGGTACCAGGTATCAACATCACTGTCGGTCAGCGGCGGCAGGTCCAGCGTCTCGCGCAAGCGCGGCAGCGGGCCACGGGCGTAACCGGTGATCTCTTCCAAGGCGTCGCGGGTTTCCTCCACCTGACCGCGCGCCGCGATCAATTGCGCCTGGATCAGGTCATCACGCGCCTGCGCTTCCTTGAGATCGGTGCCGGGCACCAGCTCGACGTCATACCGCTTCTGGGTATCGTCGAGCGACTCGCGAATCGCGCGAGCCTCGGCCTCGGTCTGTCGCAACTGGTCTTCGGCCAGCAAAGCGTTGAGATAGCGCTCCGACACCCGCGCGATGAAGTCGATTTCGGCGGCGCGGTACTCGACTTCGGCCAGTGCATCCCGTGCCTCGGCACGGTCAAGGCGTGCGCCCCAGTCCAGACGCAACAGTGGCTGCCGGACTTCCAGCACGGCGGACCATGCCGCATAGTCCTCGTCCGAGGCGCCAAAGGCGAAGTCGGCGTCGGTATAGGCGTAGTCGGCGTTGGCACGCAGGGCCACGCTCGGGCGCAGGGCGGCGCGTTCCTGCTCGCCCAGCTCGCGGTTGGCGCGCTGCGTGGCAGCGGCGGCGGCGAACTGCGGATCCGCTTCGACCGCGCGGCTCAGGGCCTCGGAAATCAACATTCCGGCGCTGGCCGGAAGTGCGACCAGAGACAGCACAAGAAGCGCGGTTGCGTGCTTAACCTGCACAGATCGATTCATCGAAAACCTCTTTGCAAATGCGTTTGATCAACACGTCCAGCCCGGCGGGCGACGTGTCGGCCTGCAGTGGGCGCCAGCCGACGCCATTGAGCAGGTGCTGAATGTGCTGCGACATCGCCCGGTACGGGGCACGGACCGAAAAGTCGTCGAGCACCCCTTCGGCGTGAACCAACTGGTGGAAGCCGGCGCAGAGGGCCCACATACCGGCGGCCAGCTCCTGTGGTGTCTGGTGCGTCAGGGTCAGGTCCCCCTGGGCCACCGCGTCCTCGACAATCGCCACCACCACTTCACCAATCGGCTTGGTGATATCGAGAAAGTCCTGCCGACGCTCGGCCGATGCCGCCTTCCAGACCACCTCGCACAGGGAATATTGCGAGAGGCGGAAGAAGTCCGGATGACGGTTGACGAAGATCATGTCTGCCACCCCGATGGCGAACATGCGATCCCGCGTCGGCGCCTGCCAGTCGGCCACCCGCTGGAACAGCGCGGTATGCTCACGAACGTCCTCGATCAGCACGCCCAGCAGCAGGTCCTCTTTCGAGGTGAAGTGCTGATACAGCGTGCCGACCGCGTATTCGCAGCGTTCGGCGACCTTCGACATCTGCAGGCTCAACAGACCGCTTTCAGCGATCAGCTCACGCGCAGCCGCGAGGAACTGCTGCTCGCGTTCCCCGAATTCCCGCTGGCGGCGCTCCCGCGTTCCCATTGAACTTCAGACCCTGCAGCTCGAAAGAGGCGCGCATTCTGAATCATGTTCACGTCAAGTACAAGGTTCATATTACGGCGTAACGTCAGATTATTCCTACACCGGGGACACGGGCACCGCAGGGGCCCCGTACAGCGGGCTGGCGCCCAAAAAAATGCCCCGCCGGAGCGGGGCAAGGGACATCCAGCGGATTCCCTAAAACTGATACTTGAAGAAGGCGCCGATATTGTCGCGGTCGCGGTACAGGTTGTTGCTGCCGCCGCCGAAGAAGGTGTTGTACGACACGGTGAAGGCAACCGACGGCCCGTAGCGGGTCTCCAGCAGCAGGTTGAGGCTCTTGCGGCCCTCGACGAAGTTGCCGGCGGGCCCTGGCGAGTTGCCGTTGATGTCGTGCGCCCAGATGAACAGCGGCTGGATGCTGATGCCCGGAAGTACCGACTCGTAGCCGATGCGGCCGACGATGCGATATCCCCAGGAGAAGGCGTCGGCATAGGCGCTGCGCGGGGTCTGATACGGATTGAATCGCAGACCATCGGGGCCGACGGTGCAGCTGGGGTTGGTGGAGCAGGCCAGCTTCGACCCATCGGCACCGCTGCCATCGGCACCGGCGCTGGCATGGGTGTAGGCGGTCAGCGGGCCTTCGATCTGCAACTCATCGAAGTCCGGCATGTTGAGCACATGGGTGGCGGCCAGTTCGTACAGCAGAATCACCTGGTCGGCGCCGATCCAGTTCTCCGACAGCCCCAGCACCCGGGTGGCACCGAGGTTGTACTGCGCCACGCGCCCGGGAATCCAGCCCTGAATGTAGCTGTTGGGCGCGTTGTTGCCGATGGCGTCGGCGCCGTAGCGATAGGGAATGAGGAAGCTGGGGAAGGAACGTGCCGAGCCGGGTGCGGCCCCGATAACCAGATTGACGGTATCGGCATAGGGATTGTTGCCGTCGGCATCTGTGAAGTCGTTACCGTCATAGAGCACATAATCGCCATCCTCGTTGAAGCCGAGACCGGCGCTGGAACCCGCACAGTTGACCTCCTCATTGTGACAGCTCGTCAAAGTGGGCCCGAAGGCGGCAAACGCGACATCCACCAGTGCCACCTGCAGCGGCACGTTGGGCCGGTACGACACCTCGCCCTGAAACGAGTACTCGCCAAAGGTGGTGGTGAAGTCGGCGCCGAACATCTTCAGATCTTCGGGGTACTCGATCAACAGCTTTGCCGAGTCGAACGGGACCACACTCGATTCGGGTTGGTTGGGCAGCGGAATCAAGAGGTTGGCCAGGCTCAGCGGATTGCCATCAACCAGCCCCAGTTCGGTGAGGGCAATCCCCGGCCGCTGCGCGCTCAGGTTCACCACATCCAGCAACAGGTTGGTCTGTCCGCGCAATGAGCTGACGGCGATCGGCATGTTCGGGCAGCGGTTCAGCAGCTCGCTGGTATTGGTGGCTGGCAGACCGTTCGCACCGGCTACCCGCGCGCAGCTGAGGTCCGTCGAGAAGAAGCTCACATACGGCAGCTTCGAGTGGTAGTTCATGA
Organism: Flagellatimonas centrodinii; assembly: GCF_016918765.2. GTDB lineage: Bacteria > Pseudomonadota > Gammaproteobacteria > Nevskiales > Nevskiaceae > Polycyclovorans > Polycyclovorans centrodinii. The sequence continues at coordinate 1,501,387 of NZ_CP092104.1, read as the reverse complement.
AGTAGGCGCCAAACTCGGTGCCGTTGTTGATGTTTTCCGCGTAGTACTTGAACGACACACCGTACTGGCCGGAGTCCCGTGCATCGCGGTCGGGCAGGCGCTGCGCCGACAGCGTGGTGTAGGTGATCGCGGTCAGCGGGTTGTCCAGCGGCGCGCCGACGAAGTCGGGGTCATCGGCGGCACCACCGAACGCGAGGTTGACGGTGTCCCGCTGGTTGTCAGTGCCGATGTCGACGAAGGACATGAAGCTGCCGGCGGTGGGAATCTCGATCGGCTGCCATTCCAGCTGGTAGTAGGCCTCCATGGTGATGCCGGCGAAGATCTCGGTGCTGGCACGCACCATGTTCACCGGCACGAAGAGCTCTTCGAGCAGACCGAATCCGAGGCGGTACAGCGAGTTGGCGTTGACCGGTTGCGCCTGGTTGACGCTGTTGACCACCGCCACCGTGCTCTGGCCCCAGTTCACGGTCTGACGGCCGATCCGCAGGGTCAGCGAGCGAATGTCATCCAGCGGAATGCTGGCGAAGAAGTTGGCATCCAGCAGGTCATAGCGCAGACCGATTTCGTCGGCTTCTTCCTGGCTGCGGATGTCGCGGACCACCCCGCCCGACTGATAGACCCCGTCGAAGTAGCGGTTGGAGATGCGGTCATCACCGGTGATGATCACGTCGTCCGCATTCTCGGCGGTGATCTTGTTGGGGCTGAAGGTCTCGAAATCATCGTAGTTGTGATGATCGTAGATGCCGATGCCGCGAATGAAGATGCCGTAGTTCTTCCACTTGAAGCGGAAATCGTGGCTGTACTTGAGCGGCATCTGGGTGATGTCGCCGCGGTCGTAGTTGAGGTTGCCGTCGTCGAAGTTGATCGACCCCTGCCCCGGCGCATTGGCAAGCCGCTCGGCCGGGAAGTTCTGCAGTCGGTGCAGCCCCTGGCAGCTCTGGAACACGCCACGACACAGATCCGGATCCTGGTTGCTTTTACCGATCAGGTCAGAGGCCTGATCCTGCAGGCGCCACGAGGCGCCGAAGGTCACGGTGTTGTTGAGCACCGCGTCGACGTTCTCGCCGAACAGATTGAACTGGTACTGCAAGGCGTGTGCGCTGAAACTGCCGGCGACCAGAACGGCCCCCACGGCAGACTTCAGGACACCACGCACCACCCGGGTTTCCGCGAACTTGCTCATCATGCTCTCCTCATGGTCACTGACGGCCAGTCCACCCTCTTTCGAATCGGGGTGCATCTTGGCCGGATGTCGACGGTCTGCAGTGTCAACGAATCGCTGTCACCCCGCAAACCTGCCGACGGTATTCAAAACGGTTCATAAAAACGCCTGCAGCCCGCGGCTTCAGTTCAACTGCCAGCGACGAATGCCGGTGTCACCCACGGTCACCAGCACCCCGTTGGCCAGGCCCACCGCGTCGGCATAGGCGCCGGCTTCGGTGTTGTTGCCGCCATTGTTCTGCAGGGCAACGTAGGGCAGCGCGATGTCCTGGGCGGCGGCGGCTTTCAGCCGCTGTGGCGACAACGGGGTGACACTGCCGTCGGCACCGAGGCGCTGCAGGGTGGCGTTGAGGCCGACCAGTACGAAGCTGCCATCGGCCTCGGGGACGATGCTGAAGATTGACTGCACCGAGCCGGTGGCCACTTCCGTCCACTCCCCCCCCAGTACGTCATCGGTCAGATACAGGTTGCCGCGGAGCCCGGCCACTACTGCGCCTTTTTCGCCATGTGGCGCGGCGGCGAAGAACGAACTCTCATAGGGCGACGGCAACCGCTGCCAGGTCTCGCCCTGATCTTGCGAAAGCGCCAGCATGCCCATTTCGCCGGCCAGCAACAGACTGCCATCGGCCAGTGCCGTCACCGAGTTGAGGTGGACACCCTCGTCTGCCACTTCGGAGGTTTTGGCATCCCATGTGCTGCCGCCGTCGTGCGTTTCCAGCATCAGCCCGAAAGCGCCGAAGGCGTAGACGTGCTGAGCATCAACGGCATACAGGGACAGCAGCGGCTCCTGCGTGGCATCGAAGTTCTGCAGTGCCCAGGTCTGACCGCCATCCTCGGTCTTGAGGATGGTGGCGTCATGGCCGACTGCCCAGCCGGTGGTGGCGTTGGCGAACTGCACTTCGGTAAGCAGACTGCGGACCGGCACTTCGACCTGCTTCCAGCGCTCGCTGCCGTCCTCGGCCACCAGGATATGACCCCGCGACCCCACGGCCACCAGATGATCGCCTGCCACTGCAATGGCCGTGAGCAGCGCCTGCGCTGATCGGGGTGCGATCTCCGCGACTTTCGGTGTGATGGTGTCGTCCTGCGCCCACGCCGTCGGCGACAGGGCCAGACCGACCATCACGGCCGGCAGCAAGGGGAGGCGGAAGGATCTGAGCATCGGGTTCGTGATCATCGTGAACTCTCGCAGGGGCGGCCGTCAGAACTGGTACTTGAAGAAGAAACCGAGATTGTCACGGTCGCGATACAGGTTGTTGCTGCCGCCACCAAAGAAGGTGTTGTAGGCAACGGTGAACGCATAAGAGGGCCCGTAGCGGGTTTCCAGCAGCAGGTTGAGCGCCTTGCGTCCCTCGACGAAATTGCCGGCCGGCCCGGGCGAGTTGCCGTTGATGTCATGCGCCCAGATGAACAGCGGCTGGATACTGATCCCCGGCAGCACCGACTCGTAGCCGATACGACCGACGATGCGATACCCCCAGGAGAAGGCATCGGCGTAGGCACTGCGGGGGGTCTGATAGGGATTGAAGCGAAGACCGTCGGGACCGATCGAGCACGAGGGATTGGTCGAGCACGCCAGCCGGGAGCCATCGGCACCACTGCCGTCAGCGCCGGCGCTGGCGTGGGTGTAGGCGGTCAGCGGCCCTTCGATCTGCAGCTCGTCGAAGTCCGGCATGTTGGTGACGTGGGTGGCAGCAACTTCGTAGATCAGGATCACCTGGTCGGCGCCGATCCAGTTTTCGTTGGGGCCCAGCACCCGCGTGGCGCCGAGGTTGTACTGCACCACCTTGCCCGGAATCCAGCCCTGGATGTAGCTGTTGGGCGCATTGTTGCCGATGGCGTCCGCACCGCCGCGATAGGGAATGAGGAAGCTCGGGAACGAGCGTGCCGAGCCCGGCACCGCGCCCACCACCAGGTTGATGGTGTCGGCGTAGGGGTTATTGCCGTCGGCATCGGTGAAATCGTTACCCTCGTAGAGCACGAAGTCGCCGGTTTCATCGAAGCCGAGGCCGGCCGATGAGCCGAAACAACCCACCTCTTCGTTGTGGCAACTGCCCAACACCGGCCCGAACGCCGAGAAGGCGACGTCGATCAACGCCACCTGCAGCGGCACGTTGGGTCGGTATGACAGCTCCCCCTGGAACGAGTACTCGCCGAAGGTAGTGGTGAAGTCGACTCCGAACATCTTCAGGTCTTCGGGGTATTCCAACTGCAGCTTGGCGCTGTCGAACGGCACCACGCTGGAGACTGGCTCACCCGGCCGCGGCAGCAGCAGGTTCAGCAGGCCCGGCAGGTTGCCATCGATCAGGCCGAATTCGCTCAACACGCCTGGGCGCTGCAACGCCAACGATCCGATATCGGCCAGCAGCGGCACCTGGCCACCAAGCAAGTCGAGCTGCGAGGTCGGCAAATTCGGGCAAGCCGCGAAAAGCTCGCTCGTATTGCGTGCATCCATCCCCATGGCGTTGCCGGCCGCACGCGCGCAACTGGCATCGGTGGAGAAGAAGCTGACATACGGCAGCTTCGAGTGGTAGTTCATGAAATAGGCGCCGAACTCGGTGCCGTTGTTGATGTTGTCGGCGTAGTACTTGAACGACACGCCGTACTGGCCGGAGTCGCGGGCATCACGATCCGGCAGCCGCTCGGCGGTAAGCGAGGTGCCGGTGATCAGCGCCAGCGGGTTGTCCAGCGGGCTGCCGAGAAACTCCGGGTCATCCGGCGCCTGGCCGAACGCGAGGTTGACGGTCTCGCGCTGGTTGTCGGTGCCGATATCGACAAACGACATGAAGCTGCCGGCGGTGGGAATCTCGATCGGCTGCCACTCCAGCTGATAGTAGGCCTCCATGGTGATGCCGCCGAAGATTTCGGTACTGGCACGCACCATGTTCACCGGCACGAACAGCTCTTCGAGCAGGCCGAAGCCGAGACGATACAGCGAGTTGGTATTGACCGGCTGCGCCTGATTGACGCTGTTGATCACCGCCACCGAGCTCTGTCCCCAGTTCACCGTCTGGCGCCCGACCCGCAGGGTCAGGGTGCGGATGTCATCAAGCGGAATGTTGGCGAAGAAGTTGGCATCCAGCAGGTCGTACCGCAGGCCGATCTCTTTGGCTTCGTCACGGTTGCGAATATCCCGCACCACACCGCCAGGGCCGAATACCTGGTCGAAGTAGCGGTTGGAAACGCCAGCATCACCGGTGCGCCCCACCTGACCGACGTTGGCCGAGGTGATCTTGTTGGGGCTGAAGGTCTCGAAATCATCGTAATTGTGATGATCGTAGATGCCGATACCGCGAACGAAGATGCCGTAGTTTTTCCACTTGAAGCGAAAATCATGGCTGTACTTGAACGGCATCTGGGTGATGTCGCCGCGGTCATAGTTCAGGTTGCCATCGTCGAAGTTGATCGACCCCTGGCCGGGTGCGGCGGCGAGACGCGCCGCCGGAAACGTCTGGTTGCGAAACAGACCCTGACAGGTCTGGAACTGACCCGAGCATAGCTCCGGGTTGATCGCTCCCTTGCTGATCAGGTCACTGGCCTGATCCTGCAGGCGCCAGGAAGCGCCGAAGGTGACGGTGTTGTTGAGCACAACACCCACGTTCTCACCGAGAACGTCCATATTGAATTCGAGCGCCGGGCTGGCGCCACTGGCACCGAGCAGTGCGCTTGCTAGCAACAGGCGGACGACGCGCAGACGGCCTGTCATGAAGGAAAGTGACTGCATCATGTCCCGCGTTGGAAAGAAAAAGGGATCAAGAAGAGACCCCTGGCACTCGCCCGAAGGCGAGGCCAGGGGTCACCGAAACTACTTGGAAGCGCGGGTCTGAATCGTGTTGGCTTCAAAGAAGTTTGAGGGGTAGCTCACCGTGTTGTCGTACGGCTGATCTTCGTTGCCCATGGCGGTCACGAAGTAGCGGCCCGAGTTCAGGTGGTAGATCACTTCCGGCTGGGTGGTGGTGGCCAGGATGTTGTAGTAGGTCACCAGGTTCCCTTCCTGGAACTGCATCAGCTTGCCCTGCTGGTCGTAGTTGTCGATGGCGACCACGTTCCAGCTGTCTTCGTCGATGTAGAAGCGACGGGTCTTGAAGGTGTGACGCTGATCCGGCTTGTTTTCAGCCTCGACCACCCAGACGCGATGCAGTTCATAGCGCGGCAGGTCGGGATTGACGTGGTTCGGCGCGGCGATATCGTCGTACTTGGTTTCCGGGCTGGCCATGCGATTGGAGTTGTACGGAATGTACATTTCGCGCTTGCCCACCAGCTTCCAGGTAAAGCGCTCGAGCACCCCGTTGTACATGTCGACCTGGTCGTAGAACTGATGACCATCGGTGCCTTCATACGGGTTGTCGCAGCACACCGCCGGTGCGCGGCGAATGCGCTTGAGTGCCGGCGCATACAACCAGGCGGCACGACCGTCGGTCCCGAAACCGGCCTTCTCATGCACCAGGATGTAGGTCCCGGCAATGCGCGGCGGCGCGATGGTTTCCGACAGATAGCGCAGGAAGTCGGTGCCCGGCTTCAGCGCCGGCGGATTTTCCGCTTTGGTGTTGGCGTAGAAGAAGGTGACGTCTTCGACGATCTTCGTCAGCGAGAAGTTGCCATCCTGCTGCACGATCATCTGGTTGTTGTAGCGACGCACATCTTCGCCACGCCACTTCACGCGGTGGTTCCAGATCGGCTCGGCTCCCGATTTCGGAATCGGGAAGGGGAAGCCAATCTGGCCGCCCTGCGGGTTGTCGACCCCTTCCAGAGTGGTCCGGGTCGCATTCTTCATCGTCTCGTCGAGCACGGTCTGCGGGAAGTTGACCGTGCGATGCGACTTGTAGACGTTCATCTTGTAGGTCTGCGGGAAGCGCGTCAGCAGTTCCTTGTGACCTTCGGTGAGCTTGCCGGCGTACTCCGACATGTTCTTCGAGGTGATGGTGAAGATCGGCGATTCGCCGTCAATCTCAGGGTTGTTGGGATAGATGCCCTTGAGCTCACCACGCTGTTTGGCGGGGGTCCATTCGGGGATGGTGCCGTCGGCGTTGCCGGCACGCTCGGCGCCGACCGGGGTCAGCTCCTTGCCCAGCTTGGCGGCCTCCTCGGCCGATACCGCAGCCCAGGTGGCACTCGACGCCATCACCATGGCCGCAACCGCGGTCATCTTCAGCATTGATCGTTTCATGACACGTATCCTCCTTGTGGGACCGAAACCTGGCTGTGTCGTGCCGGCTCCCGTCTGAAAAATCGCAACTATCGGGGGCAGCCGTTGCCGGCATACCCCCTTTCAAAGCTTACGCCGTCGCTGCCGTCTTGGATTCGCTGTCGTCCTTCGGCACCTTCAGCAGGAAGGCGGCGAAGGCCGGCAGCAGCACCGCGGCGGCGACCGCGTTGGCGAAGAACATCAGCGTCAGCAGAATGCCCATGTCAACCTGGAACTGCAGGTTGGAGAACAGCCAGGTGCACACGGTGGCGCCCAGCGTGAGCGCGGTGAAGATCACCGCCTTGCCGGTCTGGTGCAGGGTGTTTTCGTAGGCCTCCCGCAGCGCCATCCGCTTCTGCAGCACGTTTTCTTCGAGCACGCTGTAGATGTAGATGCCGTAGTCGACCCCGATCCCGGCGGCGAAGGCGGCGACCGCAATGTTGGAGAACTTGACCCCGATCTGCAGATACACCATCACCGCGTAGCTGACCACGTGGACCAATGCCAGTGGCACCAGCACGCAGATCAAGCCGGCAATACTGCGGAACGACAACGCCACGCAGACGCCGATGCCGAGGAACAGCCAGAGCAGCACGGTGTGCTCGGTGTCCTTGATGACGTCGTTGACCGCTGCCATCACCCCGACGTTGCCGGTGGCCAGCTGGAAGGTGACCGGTGCATCTTCCGGCAGCTCATCGCGGAAGCCGTTGATGGCCTCGATGATGACGTCGATGGTCTCGGCCTTGTGGTCCTGGGTGAAGATGAAGACCGGCATCGCGCTGCAGTCTTCGTTGAGCAGGCCGGTCGAGCTCGGGAACGGCTGCACCGTCACCACCAATGCCCCACTCTCGCGCGGCAGCGCATTGAACTTCGGATTGCTCTCGGAATAACTGCTGAACACCTGTTTCTGCAGCTTCGGCAGTGACAGCGTCGACTGCACGCCGGGGGTGTTCTCCATGCGCCAGGCGAACCGGTCCATCAGCGACACGATGCCGTGGTTGATGCAGCCATCGGCCTCGCCTTCAGCAACCACCTTGAGCACGTCGACCCCAATCGCGAAGTCTTTGACGATCTTGGCGGAGTCGAGGTTGTAACGGGCATCGGGGCGCAGCTCGGGCACACCGTCATGCAGCTCGCCGATCTTCAGGTCCTGCGCCACCCATTGGCCTGCACCCCACAGGGCAGCACCGGCCAGCAACACCACCGCCGCCACCGGCTTGCGGGTGATGTTGGACAGGCCACGCCACACGGGTGCCAGCTTGGCGTCGCGCGCGTGCTGATGCTCGCGGAACTTGGCCGGGTCCTTGAGGTTGGCGAAGGTCAGCAGACACGGCAGCAGCACCTTCTTGCAGAGCACGATCGCCACCAGGCCGAACATGGCGTTGGCCGCCATCTCGCGGATGATGTCGATGGGAATCAGGAAGATGGTGCCGAAGCCGACGAAATTGGTCGCCAACGCCGAGATGCCGGGGATCACCAGCCGCCGGTAGGTGGCCACAGCGGCATCGAAGGCATTGAGCCCATGGTCGGCGGTTTCGTTAAGCCAGAAGTTGGTGATCTGAATGCCGTGACTGGTACTGATGGCCAGCACGATGAACGGCATGAGCACGGCAAACGGGTCGAGTCCGAAACCGAACAGATGCAGCATGCCCAGTTCCCAGACCACCGCCAGAATGCCGCAGGCGGTCGGCAGAAACGCGACCTTGAACGAGCCGCAATACCAGGCGAGCAGCATCCACACCAGGAACACGGTCAGCCCGAAGTAACTGAACACCTCGACGGCGCTGTCGGCGATGTCACCGACCGCCTTGGTGAAGCCGATGATGTGGATATCGATGTTGGGGTTGTAGTCGGGGTTGGCCTCTTCCACCACCTCGACCATCGAACCGGAGATCTCGCGGGTTTCGTCACGCCCCTCGGGATCGGGCACCACAATGCTGATATCGCGGAAGTCGAACAGCACACCCCGCTCGTCGGTGTAGGTAGTGTGAACGACATCACCGGCCTTGAGCGGCGGCAGGTCTTCCTTCAGGGTGTACTGGTAGCGGGTTTCTTCGGTGAACCGGCGGCGGATGTCCTCCAGCCGGTGCGCGGTCTCGATGTAGTCCAGCTTCTCGCCGGTGACCGGGTCGCGCTCCAGCAGTTCGGAGAACACCATGGCGCCGCTGTGGTCGTTGGCGATCAGGCGGCCGACGATGCCGGCTTTCTCGACGTTGGAACGCACCCGCGCCAGCATCGCGTCGGTCGGCGTGAAGTCCGCCGGCACCACGTTGCCGCCCTGGAAGCCGCCTTCCACCACCTCCAGATACCGCACGTCCGGAGTGAAGATGGAGCTGACCCGCGAGCGATCCATCCCCGGCGTGAAGTACACCGCATCGGTGAGGGCCCGTAGCGTCTTCATGAACTCCGGGGTGTAAATGTCCCCCTCGTTCTGACTCAGCGCCACCAGCGTGGTGTTGGCGCCGCCGAACTCCTTTTCATACTGCTTGTAGATCTGGATGTAGGGATGCTGAAGCGGAATCTGCTTCTCGAACCCGGCATCGATTTTCAGATGGGTCGCCTGCCAGCCGAGGATGACCGTCAGCACCAGCATGAACCCGAGCGTGACAAAACGCCGACTGAAAATCAGCGGCTCGGTCAGCCGGACAAAGGCTTGCGCAAATGCGCCTCGCGAATCATGCATCTAGGGGCTCTCCTCAGGAACGCCAGACCCAGCAGGGCCGCATCGAAACCGACCCATACTAAAGTACGTTGTCTATCTACGCAGTATAACCAAGCGCATCAGGAATGCGTCAACCTACTGGCGCCCGGTGGTCAACGGCAGGCCTGCCGCTATGACCCCGGATGTCCGGATTGTTCTACCTCCAGCCTACCCGTGTCTGTAGGCGCTTCGCTATCACTTCCGCGGCCATTCACTTGTGCGGAACGGCCAAGATAGTCGTCAATGAACTGGTAGACCGCCCGTTCGTGCATGGTCACGAACAGCTTGCTCACCGCCGGGATGGCGGTGTCGATGATGGCGATCAGCTCGTCGGTGCTCAGTGTCTTCATGCGGTCCCGGAAGATCTCCAGCTCGTGGTCGAGCACATGGCGGGCCGCCTCCAGCACGAAATGGATGTCCCGCGGGCTGAAACCCCGCTCCAGCGCCATACCGGCATCGCGCAGGGCGATCCACAGCCGCACGATCTCCACATCGCTGATGGTCGCGACCCCCGATGCCGCCACCCCGAGGTCCCGCAGTTCCTTGCGCTCCAGCCGTGACAACCCGAAATCGCGCGCCAGTTCCGCCGGCGGCGCCGACATCGGCAACCGCCCCTGGGTGGCATTGAGTCGCTGCCGGATCCGCTGCAGCGAAGCGATCTGGCTGGCCGAGAAGGTGTCGTCGGGGTCGCGCCCGCCGCCCAGCACCATGCGGATCGCCTTCAGCGACAGGAAATGGTCACGCTGCAGCCGCTTCACCTGCCGCAGCAGGTCGAGATGCTGCTGCGAGTACCAGGCCATGTTGCGCGCACTCTTCTCCGCCGGCGGCAACAGGCCTTCGTTGATGTAAAAGCGGATGGCCTCGCGTGACACCCCGGTCTGTTCGACCAGGTCCTTGATGCGGTACGGCGGCTCCGTCCTGGGCTTGAGTGGCTGGCGCGGCATGCGCTGTCGGTCTCCTCGTGATCGGGCACGTCTATGCGGCCCTGATGGCTGGGAGCCCACTGTAACCTGCGATGCAATGCAAGCGCGCGCCGTTGCGGCTACTCAGCACTCACCCCTCGGCACTCAGGACGCTGCCCTCACGTCCGCTGGTCGATCGGCACGAACTTGAGGTTCTCCGGCCCGGTGTAGTTGGCCGACGGGCGGATGATCTTGCCGTCGATGCGCTGCTCGATGATATGCGCGCTCCAGCCTGCGGTGCGCGCAATCACGAACAGCGGCGTGAACATGGCTGTCGGGACGCCCATCATGTGGTAGCTGACGGCACTGAACCAGTCGAGGTTGGGGAACATCTTCTTGATGTCCCACATCACCGTTTCCAGCCGCTCGGCGATGTCGAACATCTTCATGCTCTGCTCTTCCTTCGACAGCTCGCGGGCGACTTCCTTGATCACCTTGTTGCGCGGATCGCTGACCGTGTAGACCGGATGGCCGAAGCCGATGACCACTTCCTTCTTCTCCACCCGTGCCTTGATGTCGGCCTCGGCCTCATCGGGGTTGTCGTAGCGCTTCTGGATCTCGAAGGCCACTTCGTTGGCGCCGCCATGCTTGGGGCCACGCAGGGCGCCGATGCCACCACAGATGGCGGAGTACATGTCGGAGCCGGTCCCGGCCACCACCCGCGAGGTGAAAGTCGAGGCGTTGAACTCGTGTTCGGCGTACAGCACCAGCGAGGTGTGCATGGCCTTGACCCAGGAATCCCGCGGCTTTTCCTGATGCAGCAGGTGCAGGAAGTGGCCGCCGATGGAATCGTCATCCGTCTCGACGTCGATGATGTTGCCGTTGTGGCTGTAGTGATACCAGTACAGCAGCATCGACCCCAGCGAGGCCATCAGCTTGTCAGCGATGTCGCGGGCGCCCGGATGATTGTGGTCATCTTTTTCCGGCAGCACACAGCCCAACACCGAGACGCCGGTGCGCATCACGTCCATCGGGTGCGCGGACGGCGGCAGCTGTTCCAGCGCCGTCTTGACCGCAGCGGGCAGACCGCGCAGGGCCTTCAGCTTGGCCTTGTAGCCCTTGAGCTCGGAACGGGTCGGCAGCTTGCCGTGGACCAGCAGATAGGCGATCTCTTCGAACTCGCAGGTAGTGGCGACATCGAGGATGTCGTAGCCACGATAGTGCAGGTCGTTGCCGGTGCGACCAACAGTGCACAGGGCGGTGTTGCCGGCGGCGGTGCCGCTCAACGCAACGGATTTCTTCGGCTTGAAACCGGGGGTGGGGGTATCGCTCATCAGTACTCTCCTGCGGGGTCTTATTTCTGCTTCGCCTGGGCGAACAGCGCGTCCAGCTTTTGCTCGTAATCGTGGTAGCCGATCACGTCGTACAGCTCCATGCGGGTCTGCATGGTATCGACCACGTTCTTCTGTGTCCCGTCGCGGCGCACCGCGTTGTACACGTTCTCGGCCGCCTTGTTCATGGCGCGGAAGGCGCTCAGCGGGTACAGCACCAGGCCGCAACCGGCATCCCGCAGCTCGTCAACGGTGAACAGCGGCGTGGCACCGAATTCGGTGATGTTGGCGAGAATCGGCACCTTCACCGCGTCGGCAAACTGGCGGTACATCTCCAGGCTGGTGATGGCTTCGGGGAAGATCATGTCGGCACCCGCTTCGACGCAGGCCACCGCCCGTTCCACCGCTTTTTCCAGGCCTTCCACCGCCAACGCATCGGTGCGGGCCATGATGACGAACTGGTCGTCGGTGCGGGCATCCACCGCCGCACGCACCCGGTCCACCATCTCGCCCTGGCTGACGATCTCCTTGTTGGGGCGATGGCCGCAACGCTTGGCGCCCACCTGATCTTCGATATGCATGGCCCCCGCGCCAGCCTTGATCAGGCTTTTCACCGTACGCGCCACATTGAAAGCCGAGCTGCCGAAGCCGGTGTCCACATCCACCAACAGCGGGGTATCGCAGACATCCGAAATGCGGCGGACGTCGATCAGGACATCTTCGAGTCCGCTGATGCCGAGATCCGGCAGCCCCAGCGAACCCGCCGCGACACCGCCGCCGGAGAGGTAGATCGCCTTGAAGCCGGCCCGTTTGGCCAGCAGGGCGTGGTTGGCATTGATGGCGCCGATCACCTGCAGCGGTTGCTCTTCGGCAAGGGCGGCGCGAAACCGGGCGCCGGCGGAAGCGGGAGTGGTCATCAGGCTCTTCCAGTTGGGGGGACGCTGTTATACCAAGTCTCGTGCCAAGCCATTGCTCTGATCGATAGCTCTTAAAATCAGTTACTTGGGAGGCACTGGCGTCGCCGATGTTTCATATTCGGAGTTTCATGTTTCATTATGCGACATGGAACGTGAAACACGAACCGCCGGTCATCGCCCCCGCATTGCCGTAGTCGCGGTGACCCGCCTGTCTGCCCTGCTCGGAGATTTGATCCCGGACTTCGACGACCGCGCGGAAATCGAACTGGTGCCGCTGGGCTTCGAGGAGGCCCTGCGCCACCTGCGGCGACAGCACGCCCAGCGGCCCTACGATGTATTGATCGCAGCCGGCTCCAACGGCGCCTACCTGCGCAGCCGCCTGCCGGTGCCCAGCGTGCTGATCCGCCCCAGTGGCTTCGACCTGATGCAGGCCCTGGCGCGCGCCCGCGCCGTGTCCGACCACATCGGCGTCATCACCCACGCCGCCGACATGCCCGCCTTCGCCGACTTCTGCCGCGCCTTCGATCTTCCTGTGTCGCAGCGCGCCTTCACCACCGCCGAAGATGCCCGGCTGCATGTTTCGGAACTGCGCGCCCAGGGGGTCGGCGCCCTGGTCGGCACCGGGCTGGTCACGGAACTGGCCGAGCAGGCCGGCATGGCCGGCATCCTGCTCTACTCCGCTGCCTCCGCGCGCGCTGCCTTCGAGCAGGCCCTGGACCTTTGCACCCTGCTCGAGCGCCCCGCTCCCAGCCGCCGTCGCGTGAGTCGGCCCCGCGATACCGACGAGGGGCCGACGTTCATCGGCGACAGCGCCGCGGCGGCGACGGTCCGGGCCCAGCTGCCGCGGCTGGCCGCCAGCGACGCCACCCTGCTGATCCTCGGCGAGAGCGGCACCGGCAAGGAGCGTGCGGCGCGCGCCGTCCATGCCCTGAGCCCGCGCGCGGCGCGCCCGTTCGTTGCCGTCAACTGCGGTGCGCTCAGCGAGACCTTGCTCGAAGCCGAACTGTTCGGCCACGACGAAGGTGCCTTTACCGGCGCCCGTCGCGGTGGCCGCGCCGGCCTCATCGAGGCCGCCCAGGGGGGCACCCTGCTGCTGGACGAGATCGGCGAAATGCCGACCGCGCTGCAAACCCGCCTGTTGCGCGTGCTGGAAGAACGCGAAGTGCTGCGCGTGGGCAGCAGCCGTCCGCTGCCGGTGGATATCCGCGTCATCGCCGCCACCCACCGCGATGTCGAAGCCGACGTCGCCAATGGCCGGCTGCGCACCGATCTCTACTACCGTCTCAACGTGTTGCGACTAGCACTGCCGCCCTTGCGCGACCGCCCGGACGACCTGCTGCCGTTGATCGCCCACCTGCAGCACGACCTGGCCGGGCCGGCCGTCCAGTTCGATGCCGCGGCGGCGACCCTGCTGCGCCAATACGCCTGGCCGGGCAACGTGCGCGAGCTGCGCAATCTGCTGGAGCGTCTACGCGTCAGCGGCAGCGAGCGGGTCGACCGGGCGGCATTGCTGCAACAGGCCCCCGAACTGGCCGGCCACCGCATACGCGAGGCCGCAGTGGCAGCACCACGCCGCCCCGGCATAGCCGACCTGGAGGCCCGTCTGGCCGCAATGGGGGGCGACCGCCAGGCGCTGGCATCAGCCCTGGGGGTGTCCCGAACCACCTTGTGGCGCTGGCTGCGGCCGCCCGCTACGCGATCGGCTTGACCGCCGACAGCTCCCACAGAAAATGGGTAGGCGGCGCGCTGCTGAGACGCCGAAGCGCGCTGCGCCATCGCTTGCGGCCGTTCCACTCGGCGCTCTCCGCGTACTTGGCGTAAGTCCAGCCGGCCCGCTGGCAGGCAAACCGGCCACGGAAGCCGTAGTGCGTCGCATACGGTGCCGCGCCGCAGAAATACGTATGGGTTTCCGCGGTGATGATGTTGACGTGGGTGGGGTCCTGGAACGCCTCGGCGCTCGGGTAGGCCGGCGTCAGCGCATAGAACTGGCCGCCCGGCTTCAGCACCCGCCAGATTTCGCCCATCAGGTCGAGAAAGGGGAACCGGGTGGCCTGGCCGTCGGGCGTCGCCAGTACCCGGGGCACATGTTCGAGAAAATCGAAGGCCGAGACCGCATCGAAATGATCCGCCGGATACGGGATCGGCGCCATGGCCAGATTGGCCACGCGCAGCTGGAATGCGGCGGGCGGCTGGGCGGGCATCACCAGATCGATCCCGTGCAGATCGTCAAACCCATACGGGTTGCGCGGATTCAGGCCACAGCCCAAATCGAGATGCCGGCCTGAACGGGGCATGGAGTCTCCTCATGACGTTGGAAGCGGGCAGACGTCGTTGCCCCGATGGCAGATCTGACGCTGCCATCATGTTGCAGCAGTATCACCTCTAGAATCGGCTTCGTCATCTCTCTTTTGGGGGCCTCCGTGGGCCGAAATCGTCAAACCCGGCATGGCTGGTCTCGCCGAACCTTTCTGCGGCGTGCCGGCGCCGCTGGTCTCGCCGCTACCGCGCTGCCGCTGGCCGGCTGCGGTGACGGCGCGGGTTCGGGGGGCTCCCCCTTCAATCACGGCGTCGCCTCCGGCGACCCGCTCACCGACCGGGTGATCCTGTGGACTCGCATCACCCCGCCGGCCGGAATGGAAGGCGATGTTCCGGGCACCGTCACGCTGGCCGAGGATCCGGCGCTGACGGTGAACCCGCGCACCCTGGCAGTAACGGCCGAGGCGGCCCGCGACTGGACGGTGAAACTCGACGCCACCGGGCTGGCCGCCGGACACACCTACTACTTCCGCTTCTCGGCACTCGGCTTCGAGTCGATCACCGGCCGTACCCGCACGGCGCCCGCCAACACCGACCGCTTGCGACTGGCGGTGGTGAGCTGTTCCAACTACCCGGCCGGCTTCTTCAACGCCTACCGCTTCATTGCCGAACGCGCCGACCTGGATGCGGTGCTGCATCTAGGTGACTACCTGTACGAGAGTGGGGGTCAGGGCAACGTCGGCCGCGCCCACCAACCGGCTGCCGAGATTCTCACGCTGGCCGACTACCGCATGCGCCATGCGCAGTACAAGGCCGACCCGGACCTGATGGCGGCTCACCGACAGCATCCGTGGATTACCGTCTGGGACGATCACGAGTCCACCAACAATTCGCGGCGCGACAGCGCCGGTAATCATACCGAGGGCGACGAGGGCATCTGGCAGATCCGCAAGGCCTGGGCGCAGCAGGCCTATGACGAGTGGATGCCGATCCGCCTGCCGGAGCCGGGCAACCCCAACCGCATCTGGCGTCACTTCCGCTTCGGCCAGTTGCTGGACCTGTGGATGCTCGACACCCGCTTGTTCGACCGGGACGACGAGCTCGGTATCGGCGACCCCGGCAACTTCGCGCCCGATCGCCGCCTGATCGGCCCGGCGCAGCGCGACTGGCTGCTGAGCGGACTGGAGACCACCGAGGCCACCTGGAAGGTGGTCGGCCAGCAGGTGATGTTCGGCCAGCTCAAGGCCACACCCCTGCCCGACCTTGGCATTCCGGTCGCGGCGCTGGCGGACCTGCCGATTCCCCTGTTCGCCAGCGGCGAGGGGCTGACCGACCTCTACGCCAACCCCGACCAGTGGGACGGCTACCAGGCCGAGCGCACCGCCATCTTCAATCATCTGGCCGACCGCAATATCGACAACTTCGTGGTGCTCACCGGTGACATCCACAGCTCCTGGGTGATGGACCTGACACCGGACCCGGAGAACCTGCTGCAGTACAACGCGCTCACCGGCAGCGGTTCGCTGGGGGTGGAGTACGTCGCCACCTCGGTGACCTCCAGCGGCTTCGATCAGCTGGAGAACGCCCCACAGCTGGCCAACGTGTTGCGGCTGCTGAACCCGCACATGCAATACGTCGAGGTCACCCGCAAGGGCTATCTGCTGCTGGACATCACCGAGGCCGAAACCGTCGGCGAGTACTGGTACGTGTCGACCATTGCCGAACCCGGCGGCAGCGAGGCCTTCGCCACGGGCTATGCCACGGCCCGCGGTGCCCGTCACGTCACGCGGCTGCCGCGTAACCGTCCCACGGTGCCGCGGGACAACCCGCCGCCGCTGGCGCCCTGAGGGCTTTGCCATCAAAGTGTCGTCACCAGCCGCTACGCTGGTGAGTTCGGAATGTTCGGGGAGAGGGGCTGATGGGGCGAATTCGCATCAAGCGTCGCGGCTGGTCACGCCGCGACTTTCTCAAGCGTGCCACCGGCGCCAGCGCGCTGGCGGCGGCGATGCCGTTCCTGCCGGGCTGCGGCAACAGCCAGGGACTGAGCCTGATCGGCGGTGACAATCCCTTCCTCCACGGCATTGCCTCCGGCGACCCGCTGACCGACCGGGTGATCCTGTGGACCCGCGTGACGCCACCGCCGACCATCGTCGGCGACATCCCCGGGACCGTCACCGTCGCCGATGACCCGGCGCTGCGGATCAACCCGCGCAGCTTCGCCACCACCGCCCTCGCGGCGCGCGACTGGACGGTGAAGCTTGATGCCACCGGCCTGCAGCCCGGCCACACCTATTACTACCGATTCTCGGCACTGGGCTTCGACTCGCCGGTCGGCCGCACCCGCACCGCACCCTCCGGCGACGTCAGCCATCTGCGGATGGCGGTGGTGAGCTGCTCCAACTTCCCCTTCGGCTTCTTCAACGCCTACCGCTTCGTCGCCCGCCGTGCCGACCTCGACGTGGTGCTGCACCTCGGCGACTACATCTATGAATATGGCGACGGTGAGTACGGTGACCTGCGCCCCTGCGAACCGCCCGGCGAGATTCTAACGCTGTCGGACTACCGCACCCGCCACGCCCAGTACAAGACCGATCCCGACCTGCAGGAAGCCCACCGCCAGCATCCGTGGATCTGTGTCTGGGACGATCACGAGACCACCGACAACTCGCGCCGCGACAGCGCCAACAACCACACCGAGGGCGTCGAAGGGGTGTGGCAGGTGCGCAAGGCCTGGGGCCAGCAGGCCTATGACGAATGGATGCCGATCCGCCTGCCCGAACCCGGTAACCCGGACCGCATCTGGCGCAGCTTCCAGTTCGGCAATCTGGTCGACCTGTGGATGCTCGATACCCGCCTGTACGATCGCGACGACGAGGTCAGCGCCATCACCAGTCCGGAGATCATCAACCCCGACCGCCGCCTGATCGGCCCGATCCAGCGCGACTGGCTGCTCGGCGGGCTGAGCGACTCCACCGCCACCTGGAAACTGATCGGTCAGCAGGTGATGTTCGGCCAGCTCAAGGCCACACCCCTGCCCGACATCAACCTGCCGCTGGCGGTGCTGGACGCGCTGCCGCTGCCGATCATCGGCGGCGACGGCATCTCCGACCTCTACGTCAATGGCGACCAGTGGGACGGCTACCAGGCAGAGCGCAGCGCCATCCTCGACCACCTGGCCACCACCGGCATCGACAACACCGTGGTGCTCACCGGTGACATCCACAGCTCGTGGGTGATGGACCTGACGCCCGACCCCGACAACCTGCTGCAGTACAACCCGCTCACCGGCGTCGGCGCGCTCGGCGTCGAGTTCGTGGCCACCTCGGTGACCTCGCCGGGGCTCGACGTCGTCCCCGGACTGACGCAGCTGCCGCAAATCCTCAACGCGCTGCGCCTGGCCAACCCGCACATGAAATACATCGAGGGCACCCGCCGCGGCTACCTGCTGCTCGACATTACCCCCGAGCGCACCGTTGGCGAGTACTGGTACGTCTCGACCGTCACCGAGCCCGGCGGTGACGAAAGTTTCGCCACCGCCTATGCAGTGGCCGCCGGCGACAACCACCTCACGCCCGGCGCCCTCGACACCCCCACAGAGGCGCTGCCGGCCCCGGACCCCGCACCCTGACGCTGTCATCGGGCTGCAACCCGCAGCCCCTACGGTCCCCCGGTTATTTCAACTGGGGAGTGGGCATGCAGGGGATCAAGCGACTGACCGTGGCCGGCGCGCTGTGCGCGCTGGCGAGCACCGCGATCGCTCAGGACACGGGCAGCATCAGCGGTCGCGTCACCGATGCCAGCGGCGATATCGCGTTCGAAGGGGCACGGATCCGGATTCAGGGCCTGGCCGCGGAAGCGGTCAGTGCCCGCGATGGTCGCTTCAGCTTCCCTGCGCTGCCGCCCGGTGACTACCGTCTGGTCATCACCTACCTCGGCGCGCCGGAAAAGGTCGCCGACGTACAACTGACCTCCGGTGAGCGCGAGCGGGTGTTCATCACGCTCGGTAGCGAGGCGACCCGCATGGAGAACGTGCTGGTGGTCGGCCAGGTGGCAGGCCAGGCGGCGGCGCTCAACCAGGCGCTCAATGCCGACGGCCTGAAGGACGTCATCTCGGCGGACGCCATCGGCCAGTTCCCCGACCAGAACGTGGCGGAGGCGCTGGCACGCGCACCCGGGCTGTCGCTGTTCCGCGATCAGGGCGAGGGGCGCTTTCTGGTGGTGCGTGGCATCGACCCCGCGTTCACCGCCACCACCGTCAACGGCCTGCGGGTCCCGGCACCGGAAGGCGGCACCCGCCAGGTCAACCTCGACGTGATCTCGTCCGATCTGCTGGAAAGCGCCGAGATCCAGAAGACCAACCTGCCGGACATGGACGGCGATACCGTCGGCGGCACCATCGAACTCAAGACCGCCACCGCCTTCGATCGCGGCAACACGCTGAGCCTGAGGGCCGAGGGCAGCTACAACGAACAGAATGACGAGACCAGCCCCAAGCTGGCCGCCAGCCTCACCCGGCTGCTGTCGCTCGGCGGCAAGGTGAACAACGTCGGCGTGTCGGCGGCGGTCAGCTGGTTTGAACGGGACTTCGGCTCCGAAGGCGTGGAAACACCGGGGTTCGAAGAGCTGGAAGGCCCGACGGGTGACGTCCTCGGCCTTGAGGAGGCCGAGCAGCGCGACTACACCATCACCCGCGAACGCCTCAGCGCCGCCCTCAATTTCGACTGGCGCCCCAGTGCCGACCTCGACCTCTACTGGCGCAACCTCTACAGCGACTTCAGCGATGACGAAGTGCAGCTGTCGAACGTGTACGGCTTCGGCGAAGGTGACATCACCGCGCTCGACGGTCGCGTCGGCCAATTCGCCGGCATCGAGGTGGAAAAACTCGACGAGGCGCGAAAGGAAACCCAGACCATCCTCAGCACCCTGCTCGGTGCGCAGCAGCGCATCGATCGCTGGACCCTCGACTACCGGCTCGGCTATTCGCTGGCAGAAGAGGACAATCCCGGCGAGTTCAATGCCGCCTTCGTCGGCGAGGACATCGCCGCCGCCTACGACCTCGGTAATCGCGAGATCCCGCTGCTGGGCGGCACCAGCGCCGTCTATTTCGACCCCGCCACCTATGAACTGGACGAGATCGAACGCGGCGACAGCCTGATCGAGGACGACGAGCTGCAACTCGCCTTCGACGCCCAACGCGATCTCGACTGGGGCCGGGCCCCGGGGTTCTGGAAGGCGGGCATCAAATACCGCAGCCGCACCAAAACCAGCGACATCGACGTGCAGGTGTTCGACGGCTTCGGTGATGACTACACCCTGGCCGATTTCGCCGCACAGACGGTGGACTACCGGCTCGGCAACTGGGGTCCGATCAGTGCCCGCAACGCAGTCCGTGCATTCGCCGACGCCAATCAGGGCGACTTCGAGCTGGATGCCGACGGATCGGCCATCGACTCCCGTCTGGAAGACTACCGGGTCGAAGAGGACGTGCTGGCCGGCTATCTGATGGCGCAGGCCAATTGGGGCGCACTTCGGGTCACCGGCGGCGTCCGCGTCGAACGCACCGACTATGCCGCCCGCGGCATCGAAGCGGCGGTGGACGAGGAAAACGGCAGCGGCGACCCGACCTTCACCGCGCAGGCCTTCGAGCGGCAGTTCACCGATGTGTTGCCGAGCGTGGCGGTGCGCTACGAAGTGCGCGAAAACCTGGTGGTCCGCGGCGGCTACTCCCACACGCTGGCACGCCCCACATTCGAGGCGGCGGCGCCGTTCGCCAATATCGAGATCGAGGAGGACGACGGCGAGTTTGAACGTGCCGCCGAGCTCGGAAACCCGGCGCTGGACCCACTGCAGGCGCAGAATCTCGACCTCGCCATCGCCTGGTATCCCGGCAGCGTGTCGGTGCTGTCGGCCGGAGTGTTCTACAAGCGGCTGAAAGACTTCTTCGTACAGTCCGACATCGCCGGCGAACCCGGCCCCTACGCCGATTTCGACGAAGCCTTCATCGTGCTCAACGGCGACACCGCGACGCTCTATGGCCTCGAGCTCAATGCCGTACGTCAGCTTGACCGTCTGCCGGCACCCTGGAACGGCCTGCTGATCAGTGCCAACCTCACCCTCACCGACGGCGAGGCAACGCTGCCCTTCCGTGATCAGAAGGTGCCGCTGCCCCGGCAGTCGGAAACCCTGGGCAATGTCGCCATCGGCTTTGAAGATGCGCGCTGGTCACTGCGGCTGGCCGCCAACTACCGCAGCGAATTTCTCGACGAGATCAACGAACTCGATGACCCCACCTTCGACCGGTATGCCGACAGCCATCTGCAGTACGACTTCAGTGGCCGCTACCGCGTCAGCGAGACCTGGCAGGTGTACCTGAATGCCGTCAACCTCAGCGATGAACCGTTCTACGCCTACTTCGCCGACCGGGCATTCAACTCGCAGTACGAGGAATACGGACGTACCTTCGAGCTGGGCGTGAAGGCCAGCTTCTGAGCGGGTCGCCTACACTGGCTGCATTCCATTCCACCGGAGACCGACATGATGTCCACCCGCACCCTTCTCGGCAGCCTGCTGCTGACCACCTGCCTCAGCGCCTGTTCCGGCATGCCGAGCCTGCCGACGCTGGGCAGTGCCGACACCGATCCGCCACTGCCGGCCTATGCCGGGCTGGTGACGCTCAGCGAGCGCTACCTGACAGAACGTGATCCGGAGGACAACGTCGACTCCGTCGCCACCTGGCACGGCCCAGGCGGCGAACACTGGCTGCTGGCCACCGCCAAGGAAACCGACCACCTGTTGGTGTATCAGGCCAGCAACGGCAGCCTGCTGCGCAAGGTCGGTGGCAGTGGTCGCGAGGTGGGCCAGCTCGACCGCCCCAACGGCGTTTCCGTGATCGGCAACCTCGCCTTCGTGGTGGAACGCGACAACGCCCGGGTCCAGGTGTTCTCGCTGCCCGACTTCCGTTCGCTGCTGATCTTCGGCAACGGCGAGGAACAGCGGCTGGTGAAGCCCTATGGTCTGTGGGTGCAGACCATGCCCGGCGGTGGCTTCCACGTGTATGTCACCGACAACTACGAGACCGAGGACGGCCAGATCCCGCCTGATGGACAACTCGGCCGCCGCATCAAACAGTACGCCGTCAGCGAGAGTGCGGTCGGCTGGGCCGCTCGGCCGATTCGCGCCTTCGGTGAAACCACCGGCCCCGGCCGCCTCAAGGTGGTGGAGTCGATCTGGGGCGATGCCATGACCGGCCGCCTGATGGTGGCCGACGAGGAGGAGTACAACGAGCGGCGCATCAAGGTCTACGGCTTCAACGGCCGCTTCGCTGACCGCACCCTGGGCGGCGGCGTGTTCCGCGCCCAGCCGGAAGGGCTCTCGCTCTACACCTGCGAGGGTGATCGCGGCTACTGGATCGCCACCGATCAGGCCCACATCGGCAACTACTTCCACTTCTTCGACCGACGCACCCTCGACTACCGTGGCACCTTCGAGGGCGCGGTGACCCGCAACACCGACGGCATCTGGTTGACCCAGACCGGCTTCCCCGGCTTCCCCGGCGGCGCGTTCTTCGCCGTCCACGATGACGGTAACGTGGCGGCCTTCGACCTCAACGAGATCGTCGACCGGCTGGGGCTGGCGCGCTGCGGCAACTGAGGGCAGTCGACGGCGGTGATTTCATCCGCCTGCAATCGGCGTGATGCAATCTCCGACGTTGACCGTTCTTCTCGACCCGACTGCCATGTCCGACCTGCCCGCCGTGGATGCCACCCGTCGCAGCCTGCTGCGCCACCTGTTTCTGACCGCCGGCGCGGTCAGCACGCCGGCCTGGGTGCAGGCCTGCGGCGGCGACAGCGCCATCGCCGCCGGTGAACCGACACCGCCGTTGATGGGCGACAGCCGTCTGGCCCTGCAGCCGGGTCCGCTGGCCAACATCGGTCCGCTGGTGGATGCGGGTATCGACAACATGCTGATCCCCGAGGGCTTCTCCGCCCGCGTGGTGGCGCGCCACCGCAGCAATCCGGTCACTGGCAACTTCGATCCCCTCGGCGCCAGCGGGTACGTCTGGCACGAAGCGCCCGACGGCGGCGCCGTGTTCCCGGCACCCGATGGCGGCTGGGTCTATGTTTCCAACAGCGAACGGGGCATCGGCACCACCAGCGGCTCATCGCGTGACGGCGGGGTCGGTGCGCTGCGCTTCAACGCCGACGGCGAGGTGGTCGATGCCTACCGCATCCTCGACGGCACCCGCCGCAACTGCGCCGGTGGTGCCACCCCGTGGCACACCTGGATCTCCTGCGAGGAAACCGGTGACGGCTATGCGTGGGAGTGCTTCCCCTTCGGCGGCGTCGACGATGCCCGACGCCTCGACGCACTGGGACAGTTCAACAAGGAAGCCGCCGCCGTCGACCTGCCGACCCGCACGGTCTACCAGACCGAAGATGCCGGCAACGGTCGCTTCTACCGGTTCGTCTGTGAGGAAAGCGACCTCGTCAGCGACGACGGCCAGCACCGTCTGCAGATGGCGCGCGGCCGCCTGCAGGTGCTCAATGTCGAAGGCTTCGAGGATGACGGATACATCGCCGACGATGCCGAGGCCCGCACCCTGCGTCGCGTCCACTGGGTGGATGTGGTGCAGGCCGACCAGCCGCAGGGCACGGTGCGCAATCAGCTCGCTGACGCCGGCGAACCCATCCCCGGTACCCAGTTCCGCGGTGGCGAAGGGCTGTGGATTCACCCTCTTCCCGCTGCGCTGCAGGCCGTACCGCCGGGCGGCCGCGTGCCCACCCGCGCCGTCGCCTTCTTCGCCTGCAAGGGCGACAACCGCGTCTACGCCTACGACATCGACAACGATCTGATCCAGACCGTGTTCGACAACACCGCCATCGATCCCGCCTTCGACGATGTCGACAACGTGGTGGTGAGCCCGATGGGCGATGTGCTGGTGGCCGAAGACGGCGATGCCATGCGGCTCATCGTCATCGTCCCCGGCGGCGAGGCCAAGGTGCTGATGCAGATCACCAGCGGCGGCTCCGAGATCACCGGCCCCGCCTTCACGCCGGATGGCTCACGCCTCTACTTCAGCTCCCAGCGCGGCCCCACCGTGCCGCTGCTGCGCAATGGCACTGGCGCGACCTATGAGATCACGATTCCCGAGGCGTTTCGGGCCTAGGGGCGCCTGCACACCGGGAATGGGGAATCGTTAAAAGCAACTGCAAAAGCACAGCCACGGCGTTTGGCGTATTTGGCCCCGAGACATCGAGCGGCGCTGTTGCCTTTTGCCGTTACGATTCCCGATTCCCAATTCTCGATTCCCGCTCACCCCAACACCGGCCAGTGATCCTCAATGCGCCCGCCGCGCACCACCAGCAGGTCGCCGAACTGCAGCATCAGCGCCTCGCTCTGGGTGGGCCGCAGGAAGACGTGATCGCCCACCTTGAGGTCGGTCGCTGCGGCACCGTTGAGCAGTTCCTGATTGGAACTGCGGCCGAACAGCGCATTGAGCTGCAACCCCGGCGGTGATACCGGCTGCGCCTTCCAGTTGCCGCCATAGATGAAGTGGCTGCGGGCCTGGTTGGGGTCCCAGGTCTGGAAGACCGAGGACAGCGGCTCGACACCGGGCAGCCGCGTGCCCTCCAGCACTTTCAGTACCGGGGTGGCGATGAACAGCGCCGGTACGTGCGCCGAGAGGGTCGGTAGATCGAAGTCGGTGGGCTGCACCAGCGCCGAACCCACCCCCACTTCATTGAGCGGGCTCTCCGCACCCTGCAACACATAGTTGGGACTGCCGGCGCCGTTGAGCGTGAGTGCGTCGTTCCGCCACTCCGGCCGCTGTGCGGCGAGCAGGTTGAGCGCATCACCGTAGCGCGCCCAGGACTGTGCCTGCAGGTCCGCGGGTGATCCCAGCAGGCGCGGCAGTTTCACCACATGCGGGTCGTAGCCCATGAACCCACTGAAGCGCAGGTGCTGCGGGTCTTCGGCGATCTGCTCCAGCATGGTCAGCAGGGTGAGGTCATCGGCCACCCCGCCGCGGTGCAGGCCGACGTCCAGTTCGATGTTGAGGTTGAGGCGCGTGCCCAGACCGCGCGCCAGGCTGCGGTACTCGGCCACGCGCGCCGGCGTGTCCACCAGCCACTGCAGCTGCCGCGCCGGGTCGAATGACCCCTGATGTGCGTCATAGAAAGCCGCCGCGGCGCGCACCGGCATCGGCTTGCCCAGCAACAGATCGGCCTCGGGAAAGGCCTGCGCCTGCAGGTTCAAGAAGGGTTGGTGAAACACCATCAGCCGCTCGGTGCCGTGGGCGCGCATCACATAGTCCAGCAACTTCACGCTGGGCAGCGACTTGGCCACCACCCGCCACTGCTTGCTGGGATGCAGGTCGCGCTTGAACACCGCCAGGTTGTGGTCGAGCCGGTCCAGATCCAGCACCAGGCAGGGCCGCGCCGGCCCCTGGTCCTTGAGCAGGGCATCGAGCCCGGCGAAGTAGGGGTCATGCGGCGCGCCCCGATGGCTTGGGCGCAGCTTGAAGGCCGCCGCACCACCGACGGCGGCCAGCACGATCAGCAGATCACGCCGTTTCATGCGCTGCCTCCTCAAACCATTGCCGCAGCGCGGGGCTGAGCATCTTGCCGCGCGGATCCAAGGCACGGCGCACACGCTGGAAATCCTGCCAGCGGGGATACCGCGCCGCCAGGCCAGCCGCGGCCAGGGTGTGCAGCTTGCCCCAATGCGGCCGTCCGCCGTGGCGCTGCAGGATGGGCTCCACCAGCGCAAACAGGGGGCGGTGATCCACCTGCCAGTACTGATGAATCGAAATCGAGGCGCAGGCCTGTTGGTGAAACGGGCTGAGCCAGGCCGACTCGGCGGCCACGTGGCGGTACTCGACGGGGAACAGGGTGCGCAGCGCGCTGGCGCGCACGGTGTCGATGATCTCCATCAAACAGGCCGGCCCGTTGTCAATGGGCACTTCGTATTCCATCTCGTTGAACGCCACCTCGCGCGCCGATGGAAACACGTGGTAGGACGGCCCCACCCGCTCGACGCTGGCATCCGCCAGACTCACCAGCAGTCGCTGCAGCACGGCATCGGCATTGGGCAGGCTGTGCGCCAGCTCCGAGGCCAGCCACAGGGCCGCATCCACCGGCAGTTGCAGCAATGGCGCCGGTGTTTCCGCCTCCTCGGTTTCATCCAGCGTCTTCACCAGCACGTCGTCGGCGTGGAAGAAGGCGAAGAACTCGAAATGCCGGTGCTGCTCGCGTAAGGTCTCGATCGACGCCAGCACGTCCTTCAGGGGCTGGGTGAATTCCCGCTGTCGCAGCCGGTAGGCCGGGCGGTTCTGCAGACGCACCTGGCTGACCACTCCAAGCGCACCGACATGGGTCCGCGCGGCGTCGAACACCTCGGCATCACGGTCGGCATCGCAGTCGATCACCTCGCCCTCGGGTGTCACCAGCCGCAGCCCGGCCACCATCGACGAGAACGATCCCAGAGTGAGGCCGGTGCCATGGGTGGCAGTGCCGATGGCGCCGCCCAGGGTCTGCGGATCGACGTCACCCTGGTTGGGCAGCGCCTGTCCCACCGCATCCAGCAGCGGTCCGGCATCGCGGATGGCGGTGCCGGCCCACAGCGTCGCCTGTTGACGCGCGCTGTCGTGCGCGATCAGGCCGCTGAGGGCATTCACCGAGATCATCGTGCCGTCGGTGGTCACCACCGGCGAAAATGAATGGCTGGCGCCCACCGGCCGCACCGGTCCGCGCGCGGCGCGCAGGAGGTCGCGCAGGGCGTCTTCATCCGCCGGCCGCGCAAATACCTGCGGCCGCGATGTCTGCGAACCCGACCAGTTGCGCCATTCCCCAGCGCGCTGTCCGTGGCCGTAGCCCACTGGCACCGCCGGCGTACAGGCGCTCAGATAGGGCAGCGCCGCACCGGTGGCGGCGGTGGCCAGCAAGCCCTGGAGGGCGCGACGACGATCAATCCGGAGAGCGGGCGAACGCGAGGACATGGGCACTCCCTGTGCGACTGTGGCGGAAGCCGAACCGTATCCAAAAATGGCGGACGGCGGTACGGGAAATCCACCTCAGGGGCAGGCGCCCTCGACGTAGCAGCGCAGCGGTGGTTCCTCGAAGCTGCGCTCGGCGGTCAACAAGGTGTTGGCGACCACCAGGCCCAGTGCGGCGAAGTCGGTGGCGAAGGTGGCGGGGTTCACCCCCGGCATCAACAGTTGCAGGCACACCGCAGGATCGATGCGGGACGGATCGGCCGGCCCCGCGTGGGTGAGCGCGTCGATCGCCAGCGCGTACGCCACCGGGTCGGAGGTGCCGATGGTGAGATGCTCCGCGGTGTTCAGCGGGCACACCTGCTGGGTGGCCACGTTGGTGAGCTGGGCGGCATCGCCACTGAGCACCGAGGAGGCGCCCAGCAGGGTGACATTGGGGACCACCACCTCATCGAGGTTGGTGTAGATCACCGTGTAGTCAACGCCGGGTACGGTTTCGAAATCGCGGTTTAGGGCGGCCATGAAGGCCGAACCCATGCCCTGCTGGCGAATCGCCGGCGCGCAGCCCGGCACACAGATACCGCCGGACAGCACGGTGCCATGGTTGGACGGCGACAGCCCTACCAGATCGTCGACCTTGTCGCGCACATCCGGCCAGAAGCGCAGCGCCCAGCGCGGCACCATGCCGCCCTGGCTATGACCGATGATCTGCACCTGGCGTCCGCTGACATCGGCCATTTCGCGCACGGCATGCACCACATACTCGGCGGCGATCTGGATGTCGCCCATGGCGTTCATCGGCAGTTCGATGGTGCAGTAGGGCCGTCCCAGCTGCGTCAGCGCCGGCAGCCAGTTCCAGTCGAAATTGACCTGCGGCTCCAGCGTGGTGCCCGGCACCATCAGCACCGCCGCGTTCGTCGCAGCGGCGAGATCATCGCTGCACTGCAGGGCGGCGTCGAGGTCGGCCTTGGCCACCGTCAGCGGCGGGCCGGCCGTGTTGTCCAGCGACAGGGGGTCGGTACCACCGCAGGCGACGATCCAACACGACAACGCCACCGCACCCCACCGAAAATCTGCTCTCCGCATCGCATCGTTCTCCATCGATCGTGACGGTTACTGTACGCGGGAAGCGGCTCGGTGGAGGCGGTGGCGCCCTGCCGTCGCGGTCAGGCCTGGACGGGACGGAAATCCGGCTTTTCACGCACCGCGCAGTCGGGGCACTGCCAGCTCATCGGCAGCGCCGACCACGCCGTGCCGGCCGGGTAGCCTTCATGCGGGCAGCCCACCTTGGGGTCGTAGACGTACTGGCAATTGGGGCACTGGAACTGCTCGGCATCCACCGAGGTGACCGCCGGTGCATCGGCCTCGACCACCCCTGTGTCCACCGATTCGGCGGGCGCTGCATGCGCCCAGCGCTGCAGCAGCGCCGCCCGACGCGGGCCGTGCAGATGCGCCTTGCGCAGGTCACCGCCGTGATGCGCCACCACCTTCGGGTCCATCAGCTTGAACCACAGCGGCGGGAAGTAGGCGATGAGGATCATCGCGGCATAGCCGGAGGGCAGCTGCGGGCTGTCCTCGAAGTGGCGCAACGCCTGGTAGCGACGCGTGGGGTTGGCGTGATGGTCGGAGTGGCGCTGCAGCTGATAGAGCAGCAGGTTGGTGACCACGTGGTTGCTGTTCCACGAATGCCGCGGCTGGCAGCGTTCGTAGCGGCCGTTCGGCAGCTTCTGGCGGATCAGGCCGTAGTGCTCCAGGTAGTTCACCACTTCCAGCAGCGAGAAGCCGAAGGCCGCCTGTGCCACCAGAAACACCAGCGCCCAGGGGCCCAGCCACAGCGTCAGAGCGCCAAACAGCAGCACCGTCATCGCCCAGGACTGCAGCACCTCATTGTCCAAGGACAGTACCGCCTTGTTCTGGCGCTTCAGACGCTCGGCCTCGATGTGCCAGGCCGACTTCAGGCTGCCCACCACGGTGCGCGGCAGAAAGGCCCAGAAGCTCTCGCCCATGCGCGAGCTGGCCGGATCTTCGGGCGTCGCCACATTCTTGTGGTGGCCCTTGTTGTGCTCGATGAAGAAGTGCCCGTAGGCCACCGGCGCCAGGGTGATCTTGGCCAGCCAGCGTTCCAGCGTGTTGGTCTTGTGGCCCAGCTCGTGCGCGGTATTGATGCCGACACCATTGACCACGCCGGTGCTGATCACCAGCGCCAGCAGATCCCAGCCACTCAGATTGCCGGTGACCGCGAACCAGGCGCCGACGCCGGTGATGAGGTACTGGGTGGGGATGTAGGCGAACACGATGTGGCGGTAGTAGCGGTCGGCATCCAGATCCGACACCGCCGACTCCGGCGCATTGACGCGGTCTTCGCCGACCCGCCAGTCGAGCGCCGGCACGATCACGTAGAAGAAGAAGGGCAGCGCCCACATGACCCAGCCCGGGGCGCCCATCACCGCCGCCAGCACCGAGGCCAGCGCGATCACCGGGATCGCCGGGCTCAGCATCCAGAACCACTTCTTGCCGTCGACCCAGCGCAGGGCTTCGCGGTCCACGGTATCCAGTTCGATTGCACGCATGTCGTTTCTCCTCAACAGGTGATGACATCGTGCCGATCGGGCCGCCGCCACGATTGTCATTTTCCGCCACGGTATTGTCATAATGCGCCATGACCGCCCTGTCCACAGCCGATTCCGACCTTCGGGTGCCCGCCCGCTACTACACCCGCCTGGCGGACATCCTGCTGCAACAAGGCGTGGATTTCGCCGCCCTGCTGCAGGCGCAGAAGCTCTCCCCCAGCCTGCTGACCGACCCCGACGCCACGCTCCGCTTCTCGCAGGTCGATGCCTTGGTGCACTACGTGTTTGCCCGCAGCGGTCGTGGCGATCTGGGCATGGAAGTGGGGCGCCTGCTCACCGCCAGTTCGCACAGCTTCGTCGGCTTCGTGATGTTCAACAGCGACACCCTGGACCAGGCGCTGCGCTTCGAGGCGCAGTACTTCCGCCTGATCATGCCCAGCTTCCGCATGCGCTACAGCGCCGGGCCCGACCACGGCGACATGCTGTTCACGCCCCGCGTGGCGATGAGCACGCTATGCCTGCACTTTCATCTGGAAGCCATCGCCATGGCCGCGATGCGCGAGATCACCGACCTCACCGGTACGCATCGGCCGCCCTGCGTGCTGGAACTGTCGATCCCCGAACCCGCCCACATCGACCGCTATCCCCGTGACCTGCTGCGCAACGTCGACCTGCGTTTCGGCGTCGGCAGCACCCCGGCGGTGCGGCTGCGGATGCTGGACGATCCCCGCCAACTGCGGCTGACCATGGCCGACCCCCACGCGCGCCGCATCGCCGAGGACCGCTGCCGCGCGCTGGTGCAGCAGGTGGCCGATGGCGGGCGCTTTGGCGACTGGGTGGCAATGACCTTGCGGGAAGTGGCCGAGGGCCTGCCATCGCTGGCGGAACTGGCGGCCCAGCTCAATATCTCCACCCGCACCCTCAACCGCTACCTGCAGCGCGAGGGCACCACCTATCGCCAACTGGCCGGCCGGATTCAGCACGAGATTGCCTGCGAGCGGCTCGCCGCCGGCAACATGAGCGTCACCGAAGTGGCGTATTCGCTGGGGTTCTCCGACGCCGCCAATTTCACCCGCGCATTCCGCCGCCGTGCCGGCTACAGCCCCGGGGCGCATCGCGTATCCACCGCGCACGCCGAACCCGGGGCTGCCTAAGCGCGTCAGCGCACAGAATGGACCGGTACCCGTCGATACTTTTGTCAGACATAGAGCGTCCTCGCATTTCGCGGGGCATCTGCCATGGAGATGACGATGAAAAAGTCGACGAGCCGTTCGGAAACCGCGCAGGAAGAAGTGCATCAGGTCATGCCCAAAAAGGACGCCCGGAAGCTGGCCGTCACCCCGACGACGCGCAAGCCTGCCACGCCCCGCGGCGCCGCCAAGGGTGATGACGACCTCATGAGCCAACCGGTGAAACGGTCATGAGTCTCCCCAGCGCTGACGAAATCAAGGGGCATTGGAAGCAGCAGATGGGTGCCGCCAAAGTGGCCTGGGGCAAGCTCACCGACGATGAACTGCTGCAATCCGAGGGACACGTGCAGAAGCTGGCCGGTCTGGTACAGGAACGCTATGCCGTCAGCCGGGACGAGGCGGAAAAGCAGGTCAAGCAGTTCCTCGAAAAGAATGGCACTTGAAGACCAGCCGGGGCACATCGCTGCCCCGGTGTTGTCTTCGGCGCGTTCCGCCGCGGCGATCCTGATGATGCTTTCAGGCGCCGCGGTCGCGGCCGATGCGTCCAGCGCCGCGTTGGCCCAGGCTCGCCAGGAGATCCAGATCTGGACCACCTACGAGCTGAATCCGCACCTGCGCGCCCATGATCTCGAAGTCACTGTGCGCAATGCCTCGGCGACACTGTCGGGCATCGTCGACAACGACACCAGCCGCGATCTCGCTACCCAGATCGCGCTGAGCGTCGCCGGTATCGAAACCGTGGACAACAGGATCACGGTGCAGGCCGACTACATCCCCAGCACCTGGGCGGCCGGCGAGCGTCGCTACGGCGATGTCATTGACGATGCCACCATCACCGCTGCCATCGAATCCAAACTGCGCTGGAGCCGCAACACCGAGGGCCTGGAAGCCCTGGTGGACAACCGCCTGGTGGTCTCACCCCAGCCGCCGGTCGAAGCCGAACGGATCGTCAGCACCGAGCATCCCCGGCCGGCCATCGCGCAAGGCATGACCGATGTCTGGATCACCACCCGGGTGAAGGCCCTCTATCTGTACTCGCGCAATGTCGACAACGCCAGCATCTCGGTCAGTACCGATCGCGGCATCGTCACCCTGAGAGGCTCAATGGCCAACGGCGCCTCGGGGGCGCTGGCGATTGAACTCGCGCGCAATGTCGGCGGCGTCAAACAGGTTCAGAGCCGCGATCTCACGCCGTAGCAGCGCGGCACCACTGCGCCCGCTTATTTGGCGCTATGCACGCTACCGCACCGACTACCGCAGGCCGAAGGAGGAAGATCAGCGACCGGTCAGCTGCGATGAACGCTGACCATTCCAACGAGGGACTGCACCATGACTGACGCTCCGCAACCATCCACAATCGCCCACCGAACGGCCCATGGTCGCGCGCTGGTCGCCGTGCTCGCCGCCGCACTCGGGGTCGGCATCGCCGGTTGCGCCAGCACGCCAACTCCGCCGACCCGTGCCCTGCAGGCCGCCGAGACTGCGATCACGCACGCCGAGCAGGCACGCGTAGCCGACTACGCATCCCCCGAACTGGGGCAGGCGCGTGAGCAGCTCGCTGCCGCCCGCTCCGCCGTGCAGGAAGAGCGCATGGGCGCCGCGCAACAGCTTGCTGAACAATCCCGAGCCAGCGCCGAGCTGGCCACAGCCCGTGCCGAGGTATTGAAAGCACAGGCTGTCAACAACGAAATGCGCAGCAGCACTGAAACCCTCAAACAAGAAATGCAGCGCAACACCGGAGCACAGCAATGAATCGTTCACTATCAACTTCCAGGCTGCTGATCGCCACCGCCACCATCGCCCTCGGCATGACCGCCTGCGCGGCCGCGCTGACCAAGCCGGAAGGTGCCGACCTGGCACGCGAGAAACTGACCCGACTGCAGGCAGACCCGAAGCTGGCGAGCCGCGCTCCCGTTGCGATTAAAGATGCCGAGACCGCCGTCGTCGCTGCCGAAGTGCCCCGCAAGGCCGATGAGGAGGCCCGCCATTTGGTCATCATGGCCGACCGGAAAGTGGACATCGCCGTGGCACGGGCGCAGTCGCGTTTGGCAGAAGATGAGCGCGATGCCCTGAGCAAGCAACGCGAGGGCGCCCGTCTGGAAGCCCGCACCCGCGAAGCCGATTCCGCCCGAGACGACGCCGCCACCGCACGCAGTCAGGCTGACATTGCCCGCAGCGAGGCCATCGCTGCCCGCGTCGATACTGCCGCCGCGCTGAGCGAAGCCGCTGCCCTGCAGGCGCAGATGGCTGCACTCAACGCCAAGGAGACCGACCGCGGCATGGTCGTCACTCTTGGCGACGTGCTGTTCGCGACCGGTCAGTCAGACCTCAAGGGCGGTGCTGCCAGCAACCTGGGCAAGCTCTCGGCCTTCCTCAATACGTATACCGACCGTACCGTACTGATCGAAGGCCACACCGATAGCGTCGGTGCAGCTGTCTTCAACCTGGCCCTGTCGCAGCGCCGCGCTGATGCCGTGAAATCGTTTCTGATGGCTCAGGGTGTCGACGCCAACCGGCTGATGGCCGCCGGCATGGGCGAAGGCGTCCCCGTGGCAAGCAATGACAATGCCACGGGGCGTCAGCAGAACCGCCGCGTCGAAGTGATCATCTCCAACACGGTGGCATCCGCGCAGTAACACAGTCGAATCCTGCGCCGCACCCGCATGCTGCGGGTGTGGCGCAGGACCTGCGCGGCCCCAGCTCGGTCAGGGGGCCGGAAGGTAGGGCAGTAAGCGATCGGTTTCCCGCTTCACCACCGCATAGCATTCACAACAGATACGTTCGACGATCTTCCGGTCCAGCACCGTGATCTTGCCACGGGCGTATTCGATGGCGCCCAACCGCTGCAGTTTGCCAGCGGCCTCGGTTACGCCTTCACGACGGACCCCCAGCATGTTGGCAATAAGCTCCTGGGTCATGACCAGTTGGTTGCCAGGTAGACGGTCGAGCGACAACAACAGCCAACGAGACAATTGCTGATCAATCGAATGATGGCGGTTGCAGACCGCGGTCTGCGCCATCTGCGTAATGAGCGCCTGGGTGTAGCGCAGCAACAGATGCTGGAGCTCGCCATGACGCCCGAACTCATCCTTGAGCGCCTGCCCTGGCAGCTGATAGGCGGCCCCGGCACTTTGTACGATGGCGCGGCTCGGCGTGCTCTCGCCCCCCATGAACAGGGCGATCCCGATCAACCCTTCGTTACCCACTACCGAGATCTCAGCGGATGCGCCGTTTTCCATGACGTATAACAAGGACACGATGGAATTGATCGGAAAGTAGACATGCGTCATCGCATCGCCTGACTCGTACAAGACTTTTCCGAGCGGCAGATCCACACGCTTCAGCAGCGGAAACAGACGAAGCTTGACGACCTCCGGCAGGGCCGCAAGAAGGTGGTTGTCCTGCGGGGAGAGTCCGTGCGTCATCGCCATCTCCAGCGATCTCGAGCGAGGGGCATCCTCGCCCCGGTCTCCCACTCTAGCAAAGGGTGATAATCCAATAGGTGGAACGGCATGCGTCCCACCCGGCAATGTCGGTCGACGTGCCACGACGCCGATGCGCTGGCACCATGACAACCCGAGCGCCCCCTGCGCCGCCGACTGTCCCAAACCGGAGCCGCGTCCCATGAGCACCCCCGAGAGCGTCGACTACTGCATCGTCGGTGCCGGCGTGGCCGGTCTACGGGCGGCCCAGCGACTGACCGCCGCCGGCCACCACGTGCGTCTGCTGGAAGCCCGCGACCGCGTTGGCGGTCGCACCGAGGGCGGCGAACTCTGCGGCGAAGCGGTCGATGTCGGCGGCCAGTGGATCGGCCCCACGCAGCACACCGCGATGGCCCTGTGCGAGGAACTCGGGCTGTCGCTGTATCCGCAATTCGCCGACGGCCGACGGCTGATGGAGATGCAGGGCCGGCTACGCCGTTATCGCGGCACCGTTCCGCGCATGTCCCTACTGGGCCTGCTGGACGCCGACCGCGCCATTCGCCGTGTCGACCGCATGGCCGCCGCCCTCGACCCCGAGCGGCCCTGGCAATCACCACAGGCCGCCGAGTGGGACCGCACCACCGTTGCCCAGTGGCTGCAGCAGGCCATGTACACGCGCGGCGGCCGCACCCTGGTGGACATCCTCACCCGCGCCATCCTCACCTGCGAAGCGCACGAGGTCTCGATGCTGGGTTTCCTCCACTACATCGCCTGTGCCGGCAAAGTCGAATCTCTGGCGGAAGTGCACGGCGACGGCGCGCAGAAGTACAAGGTGAAGGGTGGCGCCTTCCAGATTGCGCAGCGTCTGGCCGACCGGCTGCCGCGTGACACCCTGCAATTGAACACGCCGGTGCACGCCCTCACCCAGTCTGATCACGGCGTCACCGTTCGGCATGTCCAGGGCGAACTGCAGGCGCGTCGGGTGATCGTGGCGCTACCGCCGGCCCTGGCCGCCCGCATCCACTTCGATGCCAGCCTGCCCGCTGCACGCCTGCAACTGCACAGCCGCATGCCCATGGGGTCGGTGATCAAGGCCCTGATCGCCTACGAGCGGCCGTTCTGGAAAGACCGCGGTCTGTCCGGCGAAGTGATCAGTGATCAGGGCCCGTTCGGACCGGTGCTGGACGCCACCCCGCCCGGCAGCCCGCACGGTTTCCTCGTGGGTTTCTTCGACGGCGCCCACAGCCGCCGCCTCGCCGGCCAGCCTACCGAGGTGCGGCGCGACGCCTGCATCGCCTCACTGACCCGCTACTTCGGTGATGCCGCCGCCCAGCCCATCGGCTACCTCGACAAGGACTGGATCTCCGACCCCTGGAGCCAGGGCTGCTATGTCGGCGTGCCCACCCCCGGCACCCTCAGCACCTGCGGCCACGCCCTGCGCGACCCCTGCGGCCGCGTCCACTGGGCCGGCACCGAAACCGCCACCCGCTGGCTGGGCTACATCGATGGTGCGATCAGCTCGGGGGAACGGGCGGCGGACGAGGTGATGGGCGCGGCGTGATGGACCATCAGCCCTGGTCAAGATGTGGCTGGCCGAGCGGCTGCAATCGCAGGGTTATCACGAGACGCCGTGGTGCTGCGCTAACCACCGCTGCATCGCGGGCACATCGGTGACGCACACACGCCCGTAGCCGGTGGTGACCCAACCGCTTCGCTTGAACGACTTCAGCGCGAGACCCAAGGCCACCCGGGAAACCCCCAACTGTTCGGCCAGGGCTTCCTGTGTGATGTCGATGTCGGTTGCCCCGGACGATCGCGCTGCGGCGGCGGCATGGTGCCGTAGCAGCCACTTCGCCAGCCGTGCGGGCAGCGGCAGGGTGCGGATGTCGTCGAGCATCTCGACCGCCATCAGCAGGCGTTGCGCAAGCATCCGCATCAAACCTTCACGCAAGGGGGCGGATTCGCCCATCAATCGGGTAAACAGTGCCTCGTTGATCACACGGATGCGGGTGTCTCCGATGGCATGGAAGTCGTAGAACCTCGGCGCATCGGCCAGCAGTGTGAACTCGCCGAAGCTGTCGCCGGGTTCCAGGACTGCGGTCACCGCACGGCGGCCATCGGGGCTGCAATTGCTGACGCTGACCTGCCCGACCTCCACCACACAGAGCGAGCGCTCACGGTTGCCGCGGGCATAGATCAGCGCGCCATCGCGATGCCGCCGCACCTGGCCGCAGCGCTGCAGCAACTGCCGCGGGCCCGCCGGGAGCAGGTGGATGAACGTCTCGGCGGCCTGTCCGCGCATGCGTCGCCTCGCGATCAAGGGGAGAATGCATAAAAGTTAGCATTATCCCGAGCGCGGGCGGCGTAGATTGCACTCTCGCTTCGCTTGGAGGAGAACCTGATGAAGCCCGAGATCCTGATTATTTTTGGCATCTTTGTTGCGTTTGCCATCGTCGAAGCCGTCAACACCGGCTTCTTCCGCAAGCCCGGTCAACGCCGAAAGGACGTCATCGTCGAGGTGATCGGTGCCGGTGTCCTGCTCGCGCTGACCCAACCGCTGATCCTGCTGAGCAGCGCAGCGCTGACCGGCCTGCTGTGGCCGACGGCGGAGGGGGCTTTGGCCCACTGGCCGATCCTGGCGCAAGTCGGCCTTCTGCTGATCTTTGACGACATGACCCAGTACGGATGGCACCGGCTGACCCACAGCGTGCCGTGGCTATACCGCCTGCACCGGCCACACCACGATGCGCACTACATGAGCGTGCGCATCGTTTACCGCAACAACATCTTTTACTACGCCCTGATGCCCAGCCTGTGGTTTTCCGGCGCGCTGATCTACATGGGTCTGGGCAGCGTTTATGCCGTCTACCTGGTGGTCAAGCTGGCGGTCATTACCGGCGCGCATTCGGATGTTCGCTGGGACCAGAAGCTCTACGCCATCCCGGCGCTGTCGCCGCTGATGTGGGTGCTGGAGCGCACCATCTCCACGCCGGCCACCCACGCCGCCCATCACGGCCGCCACCTGAGCGACACCGCCACGCACTACAAGGGCAACTTCGGCAATCTGCTGTTTTTCTGGGATGTGCTGTTCGGTACCGCCAAGATCACCCGTGGCTACCCGTCGGCGTTCGGGGTCGAAAACCTCGCCGAAGCCAGCGCCGCCGAACAACTGCTGTGGCCGCTGGTACGAAGCAGCCCTGCGGCCGTCATGCCCGACGAGGTCCATCCACGCGATCCAACGGCCCAATCGGGGGCTTGAGCCGGGGCTCAGCGCGACGGGCGCGTCGAGCGCAGACCGGACCCGACGGCTCGAATCCGTCGCGGTCTGCCCCGTCGTGTCACGCACAAAAAAGCGGCGGGCTTGCGCCCGCCGCCGGTGAATCATCCGGATTCGACCGCAGTCGACGTCCGGAGATGCGGGTCGACCCGCCCCTCAGCCGCCGAAATCGATGGACACCTTGGCGGTGGGGCCTTCGATGGTGCGGTCGTAGCTCTTGCGTTCTAACACCCCGCCGTCGATGGCATCGACGTAGCGCTCCCAGCTGTAGCCGGCGCCGATGCTGAAGCCGCCGACACGGTAGGCGAGACCGAGGCTGGCGCCAAACACCGGCACATTCTCGGAGTTCGTGCGGGTCTGCTCGGGGAACTCGGTTTCGGTATTGGACGACTGCGTGGGATCCAGCTGGTTGGTCAGGAGCTGTACGCCCTCCAGCTGGTCGTTCCTGCTCTCCAGTTCGCTGCCAGATCCGGTCACCGTCTGATCACCATGCAGCAGGCCGGCGCTGAGCGACCAATCCAGCTCGACATGGCCATCTTGATCGTTGCCGAAGAGCCGGCTGGCCGCGTCCCAGCTCAACACCAGACCGGTGCCCTTGAAGTTGCGATCCACCGCGTACTCGGCACTGTAGTGCGTGCGACTGGCGTAGGCGCCGGGAATCCCGAAGAACGCAATGCCACTCTCGGGCACATCCCAGTCCGGTATGCCATCCAGCAGCACATTGGTATCCGACTGGAAGTCGGCCCGGCGCAGACTGAGGCCGACGGTTGAGCGCGTCAGCGCGCCGATCCCCAGCTCACGGCTCAGGGTCATGTCGGTGATGCGGTATTCCTCGCGGTCCCGCACCGCGATTGAAGCGTAGTTGGCGATCGTGTAGTTCTCGATACCGTCGAACACCGCCGACCGGCTGGGATCATTGCTGTTGCACTGGGACTCGAAGAACGTTCCGGTCAGCAGGCAATCGATCGGCTCGGTCCGTTGTTCGGCATACCGCGCCGATGTCTCGTTGTGTTTGCCGCGACGGTAGCGGCCGGAGATCGCCCACGGACTGTCGTCCATGTGCCAGGTCAGCTTGACGGACTGGTTGTCGCCCCAGCCGAGATCCTGGTTCTGGGTGGCAGCGAATATATCGAGCGGACCTGTGAAGGCATCGTCAAAGCTCGGGGTAATGGCCTCATTGGGCGCATCGACCGCGGCCAGCTGACCCCCCACTTCCAGGCTCAACGGGAAGCGGTAGTCCGACCCGCGACGGGCGCCGAAATTGCCCAGCAGGCCATCGCCATTCCAGTGCTTGGTCACCCGCAGGCCGAACAGGCGCGGCTCGGTGAGAAACACATTGGTGGTCAGGCCGGTGTCGTCAGAGTTGAGGAAGGCGCCGGAGATGGCAGTCTCGTCGGTGACATTCTTGATGTAGGCCATGATGTTCCAGCCGGCCGCATCGTTCACGAAGATCGCCGCGAGGTTCATGGTGAAGTAGTCATCCAGTCGCGCGAATTCGTGGTCATTGAACACCCGCCACCAGGACTCTGACTGCCAGTGGATATCGGTGTGCAAGTTCATCATCCAGTTGCCCGACAGCGGGATGCCGTAGTCGGCGGTGACCGTCCCAGTGTAGTTGGGTGCATTGGGCAATTCATTGCCGCCCAGTTCCTTGGAGAAGCCCCTGCCGCCGTTGGGGGCGGTGGCGGGATCAAAGCCTTCGTAGTCGGCGAAGGCCGATCCCAGCTCGGCTGCATAGTCGATGCCGGGGGCATAGGGTTCGCCGGTCACCGGGTCGAGCCCTGAATAGTAGGCATCGACACAGGCGCCGCTGCCGCTGACGTTGTGGAAGCCGGTCTGGATGTTGAAGCGGCCGCCGGCCGTGACCATGTCGAGCGGGAAGATGCAGTTGGACGGCACGGTGGGGAATGGCCGCACCACGATCCAGTCCGGGTTGCCGGCAGTGCGGTCCATCAGGTCGATGGCGGACTCGCCGTCGGCGATCCGGGTCTTCTGGTAACCGCCCTTGAAGCCTAGACGCAGGTTTTCCAGCGCGAACCAGTCCAGCTCGATTTCTGCACCCCAGATCTTGGCGTCGAAGTTACGGTTCAGCGCTGCGCGATTGACGATCTCGGAGACTTGGTAGTCCGTGTAGTCGTAATAGAACGCGGCGAGATTGGCGGTGAGTCGGCCATCGAACAGGGTGTTCTTGGTGCCGATTTCGAAGGCATTGACGAACTCCGCGTCGAAGATTTCCTCCTGGCGCTGCATCGCTGCCACGATCTCGCTGTTGAAGTTGGTCGCGTAGGTGGCAACCACCGGCGGCGGCGGATTGGTACCGCCGGCCTTGTAGCCGCGGGCATAGGAGCCGTAGATCAAGGTTTCGTCAGTGAAGCTGAGATCAGGCTTCCAGTCCACGGTGAAGCGGCCGGTCGGCTGGCGCCACTCCTGATCGATGATGCGGGCGGCGGGGTAGGTGCCCCCCGAATTCGCGACGAGAAACCAGCTGGGCACCTGCGGGGCGTGCTTCTTGTCGACCGTCCAGCGCAGGCCAGCGGTCACTTTCAGATTGTCGGTGACATCGACGTAAGTCTCGCCAAAAATGCTGTACGACCGCAGCTCATAAGGGTTCTTCGACAGAAAGTAGTTGCGACCCTTGTCGTTGAGGGCGCCGATCGGGTTGGGATCAACGTAGGTGCAGCCGGCGACGTTGTAGAGCCCAAACGGATTACTGGTCGCGTTAGGAATCGCCAGACAGTCCGTATTGTCCGTCTGTCCGGCCACATAGGGCTGGTCACTTCCATCCCACACCGTGGTCAGCATGGTGATGCTGTTGATGAAGACGTAGTACTTGTCCTCGGTGTCGTACCGCAGATAGTTGGTGCCCAGGCTGAAGTTGAACGGACCATCGAAGTCCGACGACAGACGGAACTCCTGGCTGAACTGGGTCGATTGGGCGGTCGACAGGCCGCCCAGCAACAGACGATCCGAACAGCCAAGCTGCGGATCGCAGAACACGTTGTTTTCGTCGAGTACGCCCGGGTCCGCTTCGGACGCCGGTCCGAACGCCTGGGGTGCGGTGGTGAAGCGGTTGTAGTCCTGGAACGACGACAGGAAGTCGGTCCCGTGTGCGGTTTCGGAATCCAGCGTCAGGCCGGAGTCGAAATCCCAGGACAACTGAAGCTGGACGATATCGGACTCGGCGCGATAGTCGGGCTGCAGCGACGACTCGATCACGCGCAGATCGCGGGACTGGAAGGCGTTGAGGTACGGGTCCTGATCCTCCTTGACCGGGTTGCCGATATTGCCGGTGGGGCCGTAGTACGGCAGCGAGTAGCCGTTCGGCGTCTGGAACGCCTCATCCGAGTACAGCGAGACCGGCGCACAGCCCTGATTGATGTAACTGCGAAGCCCGAACGCACCGCCGCTGCCCTCAACCGGCAAGCCGCCGATCTCGTCCGGGGCAAGATCCTTCTTGCAGAGCTGCTTGCCTGAGCGCAGGCGGTCGTCGTCTTCGTTGAAGTGTTCCCACACCAGATTGACGTCAAAGGTATCCGTCGGCTGGACCCGCAGCGACAGGCGGGTGGACCACAGGTCACGACCGTCGATCTGCTGACCCGTCAACTCATTGGTGACGTAGCCGTCACGCTTGGTCCCGGCCGCGGCGAAGCGCAGGGCTGCCTTGTCTTCCACCAGCGGCAGGTTGGCCATGCCTTCCCAGCGCTGGCTGTTGTAGTTGCCCGTGTCCAGCGAGAGCCGTGCCGACTCGTAGAACTCCGGCTTGGCGGTGATCAGGTTGACCACGCCGGCGGTGGCATTGCGCCCGTACAGGGTGCCCTGCGGGCCGCGCAGCACCTCGACCCGCGACATGTCGTAGAACTCCTGCTCGAAGAAGCGGTTGCGGATCAGCGTCGTGTTGTTGAACGCAACCGCCACGGCGGGGTCAGTGGTGGCGGAAATCGCCTGGGTGCCAATCCCGCGGATCTGGATGTTGTAGCCGGTGAAGTTGGTCTTGGTGAAGGTCATGTTCGGCACCTGGGTGATCAGGTCCGGACCGCCTGCGATCTGGCTGCGCGTCAGGTCTTCCATCGAGAAGGCACTGATGGCAATCGGCACATCCTGCAGCCGCTCTTCCTTCTTCTGGCCGGTGACGATGATCTCTTCGACGCCACGCCGTCGCGCGGTTTCGACATCCAGAATGGGATCGGAATCGACGCTTCCGGCGCGGCTTGCGCCAAGCGCATCGAGCTTCTCTGGCGTACCGATAACCACACCTCCAGAGGGCGTGTAGTCGTACCGAAGGCCGGTGCCACGCAGCAGCTCGCTCAGCGCCGCCTCGCGGCTGAGCGTGCCGTTGACGGCATTGCCGCTGAGCCCGTCGACATCTTCCGGGGTGTAGAGCAACTCGTGCCCACTCTGCTGGCCGTACTCGATGAGCGCGCTGCGCAGGCTCTGGGCGGGGATATCAAAGCTGCGAGTATCCGGGCTCGCGGGGTCGGCCACCACCGGGGTGGCAGTGACGGTTTCGGCGTAGGCAACGGGCAAAGCCCCGGCCATCAGCAGCGACAGGCAGGCAACGGACCAGTAGGCCGGCCGGCGGCGGGTGACGTGCATCATGCGTCTCCTTCCAGTAGTGACAGCCGGTGGGCCCGGCCTCTTCTCGCGATTTCTATGCGCGTCCTCTAGAAGACGACAGCGAATGCAGAAGATGAAGGTTGGAGGGGAACTTTTTGAAGATCGCGTGCCGCCTGCCGAATGAGGCCGCCCGCGCGGATGCCTGAAACCCCTACCCCCCGCTCGCCGCCAGAACGATACGCTCGGGGTCTGCGGCCACCACTTGCAGGGGCAGGTACTGGGTGAGGGTTTCGACGAAAACGTTGGGGTTGCCAGTGTTGAAGATGCCGCTGATGCGCAGGGCACCCAGCTCGGTATTGGCAAGTTCCACGCGACGGATGCCATAGCGGTTCATTTCGGCCACGGCTTCGTCAAGGCGGTCACCTTCGAAAATAACGCGGCCTTCGCGCCAACTGATGACCTTGCGGACGTCGGTCTGAAGGACAACTGGCGCCGGGCGGGGCGGCGCAGTGGCCGCGACATCGGGGGCAGTGGTCACATCCTCCGGGGCAAGGGCGACCGTGAACTTCTGGCCGGGAGACAGGACCGTGCTGAGTGCCGGCTCTTGCACGCCGGGCGGCGGGCCGCCTTCCGCAGCGGGGGCAGCGCCTTGGGCGGTCGCAGGGGGCAGTTCGGCATCAGTGACTTCGACCTTGCCTTCAATCAGCGTCACTTCAAATTGCTGGGGACTGAGGCGGACATCGAAAGCGGTGCCCAGCGCGGTGACCCGGTGGGTGCCTGCCGTAACGATGAATGGCCGCTGCGGGTTCTTCGCCACCTCGAACAGCGCCTGACCTTGCAGCAGGCGCACCTGACGGACACCGTCATCAAAGCGAACGGCAGCACGGCTATCGGTATTGAGCGTCAACGCTGTGCCGTCATCCAGGGTAACCGCATAGCGCTCCCCAACCGCCGCGCGGTACAGCGTTTCACCGGCCAGCGCATGGCGCGCCCGCGCCTGAAGGTATTGCAGTTCACTCCAGGAACCGCCCGTCACCACCAGCCCGGCCGTCACCACAGCCGCCACACTGGCGGCCAGGCCCCAGCCCAGCGCACGGCGCCGCCAGCGGCGGCGGCTGCGATTGGCGCCCATCGCCAGCACATCGTTCTCGAACGCCACCATCGCGCGTGATCCGTGGGCCGACTGCGCCAGGCGATAGGCGGTGTCCACCCGCTCGAAGGCCGCCGCATGGGCGGGATGCGCATCGCGCCACTGCTCGAAGGCGCGCCGCAGGTGGAGGTCTGCATTTCCTTCCCGCAGGGCGTCGCTCCACTCCGCGGCTTTGAGCGCGATGTGTTCCGGGTCTTCCACGGGGGCCGTGGGGTCGGAAGTGCCCAAGGTGTTCATTCGTCGTCGTTAATGGCCTTGGCAATATGCGCCAAAGCACGCGCCATGTGCCCCTGCGCAGCACGATTGGAAATGCGCAGCTGCGTGGCAATGTCATTGAACTTGTGGCGCCGCATGGCGCGCAAAACGTACACCTCACGGGTACGTGGCGGCAGTTCCTGCAGGGCAGCGATCATCCGGGAAATAGACTGTTCGCCCATGACTTCGCGCTCCGGCGTAATGTCGTTGCGCAGCGGGTGCTCAACCTCATCAAAGGAATCGTGCGCATTTTCGTGATGGGAACGCGCCCGCCGCAGCTCGTCATTGAGTACGCTGGCTGCCACCTGAAACAGATAGCGTTGAACGTGCTCTATCGGCTCGTTCCGCGAACGCTGCATGACCCGCACGAACACCTTCTGAACCATGTCCTCGGCATCCGCAGGATTGTTGACGCGATTGGCGAAAAACCGGTTGAGCGCCTTGCTGTACTGACGCGCCACATTCTCCCAACGCGCGGCATCATCGCTGCCGAAGTCCGCAAGCGACACCGGGTTTTCCGCAACGTCGGGGGCGGGTTCATTCATGGTGCTACCTCCTCCTGGGCGTTCTGACATGCACGCATGTAGCGGAGCGGAGGCTACGCCTGACGGGCAGGAGGTGGCAAGTTTGGGGGTGGACCGGCCGACGAAAGGGCAATACGCTGGCCCCGCCATCGCACGAGCAGCTGCCACCACAGCCTCCAATCCTACGCGCGGGGCAACCCCGGCGTGGTGGTGCCGGGCATATGCCACCCAACGGCCCGCGCGGGAATGGTGCCTTGGGTCCCGACCCCGACTTTTACGGTCGAGATCGGATACGCACCGCTGACCTTTCAGTACTCGTCCAGTGGTGGCC
Source organism: Flagellatimonas centrodinii (assembly GCF_016918765.2). Classification (GTDB taxonomy): domain Bacteria; phylum Pseudomonadota; class Gammaproteobacteria; order Nevskiales; family Nevskiaceae; genus Polycyclovorans; species Polycyclovorans centrodinii. The sequence continues at coordinate 1,457,612 of NZ_CP092104.1, read as the reverse complement.
AAGGCGCCATCACTTTGCCGTTACGTCGGCGCCTGGGCAAGTGGCATGGTGCTGTGACGTCGGCATGGATAAGTGCGCTGCCAGCACACCCTTATCTCAACGTCCAGAACGCACCGGGTTATGGGCCCGACGATACGTGGCGCACTGGCAGCGCGGCTTAAGCATATCGCGTTGAGGAGTATCTTTTGCAGATGGCCTACCCCGCCGACAAGCGTTTTGCCCCCACTGGCGACGACCGCGCCGCAGTCTTGCGCCAAGTGAAAGCGGGCACCATCAGCCAAGGCACCGGCACCGCGCGCCTCGGGATGTGCCGGGATGACTTCCTCAAGCTGATGGCTGAGAACGGGTTTCCGGCTGCGGTCTATGGAGCGGCGGCGTTGGCTCGGGAGGTGGAGGACTTCCACGAGGGCACCGCCAAGGAGCGGGGCGCGAGAAAGTAGGTGCTGGGCGATCTTGCACGATCAGTACTGCTGTCGGCATTGTTGAGACTGGGTTTCTGAGCTGCCTACGCGGCAGTGAACGATGATTGGGGAACAGATCGGTATTGAGTGCATTTCTGAGCTGCCTACGCGGCAGTGAACGGCGGGGAATGGACGAAGCATTGAGGAGCAGTTTTTCTGAGCTGCCTACGCGGCAGTGAACAGTGGCTTGAGGACTTCATCGCAGATCACCCTTTTCTGAGCTGCCTACGCGGCAGTGAACCGGTGCGGTCGAACGCCGATAACAGCGAGGAATTTCTGAGCTGCCTACGCGGCAGTGAACTGAGGTAGTAGATCAATGGGCCATCATTATCATTTCTGAGCTGCCTACGCGGCAGTGAACGGCTACCGCATCTTCGGGTTGCACGCGATCAATTTCTGAGCTGCCTACGCGGCAGTGAACCCGATACCCCGCCTCCCACCCAAGTTGGTAATTTTCTGAGCTGCCTACGCGGCAGTGAACGACCCCCAACGCTGAAGGCCAAGCGCATGCCTTTTCTGAGCTGCATACGCGGCAGTGAACCCGACTCTTTCGTGGGTGAGTTACGCGGTCATTTTCTGAGCTGCCTACGCGGCAGTGAACGAGAGCGGGTTGAGTGTCCCAAAGTCGGGCGATTTCTGAGCTGCCTACGCGGCAGTGAACAAAGTCGAGTTGTTGATGTTCGGAGGTGACAATTTCTGAGCTGCCTACGCGGCAGTGAACATGACGCAGATCGATTGGGATCGGATCGTGAATTTCTGAGCTGCCTACGCGGCAGTGAACAGCGGCTTGAGGACTTCATCGCAGATCACCCTTTTCTGAGCTGCCTACGCGGCAGTGAACCCTTACCGGCATCGATGCCGACCTGTTCGACCTTTCTGAGCTGCCTACGCGGCAGTGAACCATCCCCGCATGCGGCGACTCAGTGCCCCCCATTTCTGAGCTGCCTACGCGGCAGTGAACCGCGGGCTGCCGCGCTACATCTGCCACAAACATTTCTGAGCTGCCTACGCGGCAGTGAATGGCGCGACACACTGCTGCCGGCAACGTTTCGCTTTCTGAGCTGCCTACGCGGCAGTGAACACCGTGGAAGCCATGCCCATACATGAGGCAATTTTCTGAGCTGCCTACGCGGCAGTGAACAAGCGCTTATTGATTGGGATGTTGGCGCTGTTTTTCTGAGCTGCCTACGCGGCAGTGAACTATGGCGATGAGCCCGGCGCGGGTCTGTCGCATTTCTGAGCTGCCTACGCGGCAGTGAACACGCGCCACCCTTCCGAACGCGCAAATGCAATTTTCTGAGCTGCCTACGCGGCAGTGAACATGGGGAACCTCAGCACCGCCGAGCTTGAGCATTTCTGAGCTGCCTACGCGGCAGTGAACAGGCTTCCCCGACGGTTACACCGCAATCCCCTTTTCTGAGCCGCCTACGCGGCAGTGAACCTGACACCCCGCCGCCTACCCAAGTCGGCAATTTTCTGAGCTGCCTACGCGGCAGTGAACACCGTCGCTGCCCGCAGCTACGGGTTCGACCTTTTCTGAGCTGCCTACGCGGCAGTGAACCTTCAGTTCGTCGCTCATGTCTCGTCTCCGATTTTCTGAGCTGCCTACGCGGCAGTGAACCCGCACCTTCACCGGCTCGAAGTTCGAGAACATTTCTGAGCTGCCTACGCGGCAGTGAACTCGGTGGCAATGCTGTCCAGGTCATCCTGGTATTTCTGAGCTGCCTACGCGGCAGTGAACCACCTGCTCACCATCTGCCCCGCGGCGTTGCATTTCTGAGCTGCCTACGCGGCAGTGAACACGCGGCCGGCGCGGCCGTCGAGGACCGGGATTTTCTGAGCTGCCTACGCGGCAGTGAACAAACCGTGGCGCGATCCGGCACCGCACGGAATTTTCTGAGCTGCCTACGCGGCAGTGAACTCCGCGAGGCATACAACGCCAAGCTACCGCACTTTCTGAGCTGCCTACGCGGCAGTGAACTTGGTTTGACCCATGAATTCCGGTCATCCTTTTTTCTGAGCTGCCTACGCGGCAGTGAACCGGCAGCGCCGCCCGTGACCGCATCCCGGAATTTTCTGAGCTGCCTACGCGGCAGTGAACGCCGCTGGGAGCGTGTTGCCCTCCAGGTCCATTTTCTGAGCTGCCTACGCGGCAGTGAACCACGGTGGCCACGGTGTGCCCCCGCGCAATCATTTCTGAGCTGCCTACGCGGCAGTGAACGAGCTGCATCGTCACGGCACACAGCTCGATCATTTCTGAGCTGCCTACGCGGCAGTGAACGAAAGAGCCGAACCAGTTGCCCTCGATGGGCATTTCTGAGCTGCCTACGCGGCAGTGAACAAGCGGAAGGCCGCGGCGAAGGCCAAGGCAAATTTCTGAGCTGCCTACGCGGCAGTGAACTGTTCGGCGTGTCCCACACCCCCTCGACGTGATTTCTGAGCTGCCTACGCGGCAGTGAACATGCTCGGGCTATCGCTGTCGCCGGGGGATGTTTTCTGAGCTGCCTACGCGGCAGTGAACACCAGACCGGCGAGACGCCGGACAACGTGTACTTTCTGAGCTGCCTACGCGGCAGTGAACCTCGGCGAGCACTCGATGTTGATCGCGGCCGATTTCTGAGCTGCCTACGCGGCAGTGAACTTCTGTCGCTTGTGCTCGATGTCGGCCTCAATTTTCTGAGCTGCCTACGCGGCAGTGAACGCGAAAGCGACCGCTGGCTGACGCAACCCTGCGTTTCTGAGCTGCCTACGCGGCAGTGAACGACACCGGCCTGCCGTTGACGACCCGCTATCATTTCTGAGCTGCCTACGCGGCAGTGAACGCTGGCTGCCGCTGCAGGTCGCGCTGGCCATTTTTCTGAGCTGCCTACGCGGCAGTGAACTCGATCCGCGAGGGCGCCCCCCGGCTGTTCGATTTCTGAGCTGCCTACGCGGCAGTGAACCACACGTCTGGACCAGATGTCGAATGCGTCCATTTCTGAGCTGCCTACGCGGCAGTGAACGCTTCCACCGGTCGGGCCGGACGGTGACAAACTTTCTGAGCTGCCTACGCGGCAGTGAACAATAGCGCCCGGCCCGCAGGTACATGCGAGGCTTTCTGAGCTGCCTACGCGGCAGTGAACGTCCCCATTCAAAGCGGAGTGATGCATGAGCTTTTCTGAGCTGCCTACGCGGCAGTGAACGATGCAGTTTCAAGATCGTGAAGGCGGAGAATTTTCTGAGCTGCCTACGCGGCAGTGAACGGTGTGTGCTCCGTGTTAGGTGTGGGGGCCGTTTTCTGAGCTGCCTACGCGGCAGTGAACCGGTTCCACTCGATTTCGCCTTCGGTGGCGGTTTTCTGAGCTGCCTACGCGGCAGTGAACGCGCCAGGCGCGCGATGCCTACCGACGGGGAATTTCTGAGCTGCCTACGCGGCAGTGAACGGCCACCGGGTCGAACTTGGCACCTGCCTCAATTTCTGAGCTGCCTACGCGGCAGTGAACCGTATCGTGGCGATGGAGAAAATCAGCGCGGATTTCTGAGCTGCCTACGCGGCAGTGAACGCACCACGTTCACCAGCTGGTCCACGCGGTCATTTCTGAGCTGCCTACGCGGCAGTGAACACGGTCTTCGATCCCTTCGGCGGCCTCATGACTTTCTGAGCTGCCTACGCGGCAGTGAACCAGCAGGTGGGGCGCACGACGGCAGCAACTGTTTTCTGAGCTGCCTACGCGGCAGTGAACGGATCCGTCGCTATGGGCCAGCAGTGAGCGATTTTCTGAGCTGCCTACGCGGCAGTGAACAGGGGGCGTTGCCGCCCCCTGCCTCGGCTCAGTTTCTGAGCTGCCTACGCGGCAGTGAACTAGAGTTTGCCCCACAACCGCCCTAGCCAGGGCGGGCATTTGGGCACTCTATCGTGCAGGGCCCCTTCTCCCACAAAAGCCCGTAACCGCCTGATTAATCAGGCAGCTACGGGGAGGCGCGGAAAAAGGGTCAGAACCAGGCGACGGATCTGGTGCCGCTGAATCCGTAGGTGTTGAACGTGCCGGGGGTCGGACCGCTGGTTGGCTTTTGGCGAACAAACAGCCTGAAGGACTGCCCCGTGCTGGTGCTTCGCACTGTCAGGTAGGGAAGCCTGAGCTGTTCAGCAGCACTGTCTGGAATGGCCTCGCGAGCTTGCTCCTCGGTCCAGCCCTTCCGCTTCATCTGACGCCGACGTAAGCGGTCCGGATTGCTCTTTGCCTGAACCCGGCGGACGTGGCAGTGCTTGGCATCCGCCGGCACGGGACTGATATCGGTGACCTCGGCATGATCCGTCATGCCGGTAAGCCAGGGCATGTCCATAACCCGTTGGAGCGATGGCTGTGCTCCATGCAAGCGCAGACGTTGTCCCAGCCCCACCTTGATGCTGCCGGCATCGGGGAAGCTGACGCCGATGTCGTCACTGTCGAGCTGTACCAGGATGCGGTGCAGTTTCGCGAAGAGGGCGTCCATGAGCTGGTAGGGAGGAAACTCCGGATCAGGACGCAGACGGATATCTACGTAGTGGTCCATTGCTTCAGCCCGCCTCGCCGAAGACGCCGCCGCGAATCAGCGTGGCGATGACGAAATGTTGTTGATCGGCTTCGGGCTTCTGGTCCTTCAGAACCCAGCTATCCAGCAGGCTGTAGAAGTCGAGCTTGGCTTTTGGCTGGCGGTAGGCTTTGCCTTGTGTGGTCACCGAGCCATAGGGCTCGACGGCGATGGGGCCTAACTCCTGAGCATCCGGATACCAGGTGTCGACGGTGCGGATGGCGTTGCCGACTTTCTGTGAATGCATGCCGGCTACGCCATCAACGTCGTACAGAGTCTTGCTCTTCGTTCCACTCGAACGGTCGAGAATCAGTTCCTGTGACGGGAAGACTTCCTGGCCCGCGCCCACGCGTACGAATGCCGTGACTTGAAGAAGGACATGGCGCTTCCCGGAGAGTCCGTCGGCAATCAGCGCCGACAAGGCGTCAATATCCTTTTGCATGCCATCAGGCGTCTGGAAGTTGCGCAGCGAAAGCTTCAGTGCATCGAAGGTCCAGCTCTCGCGCGCACTACCGTCCTCGACATGCGCAACCTGTACTTCCACCTGTTCGGCACCGATACGGTTGCGCCACAGGAAGCGGCTATTAGCAAGGTTGTGTGCATAGCGTCGCGCAAGCTCGCCAAAGCCGTGCGCATCAACGTAGCCACCCACGGTAGCCAGTAGCTTGGCTAGATAGTCAGCATCGTTGCAGGCCGAGGGTTTGCCGGTTCCAGCCAGTACCCGCAGGGTGAAGCTCACGCGCAGTGTGTCAGAAACTGCCGGCAGTGCGGCGACATCGACTGTCTGGAGGTTCGGATTCTCGATGGCGGCATCGAGCTTGGCTGGATCCTGATCCTTGGTTTTCAGTCGATTCGAGATCGTGCCGCGAACGGATTTTGCGCGCAGGGTGACAGGGGTCCAGGCGCTGCTGTCCCGGCGCGCTTTCCAGCTGCCGGAGTGGAAAAGCGCATCGGAAGGGTCGAGTTTGCGTTCGAAGGCAAGTACGGAAGCGGTCTTGAGTGTCATTTGTTCATCCTCGTACGAATTAGTGTGATTCAGTCAAAATCAAAAGCGTGACGCGGGGCGGATTGGAAGTCGTTGCGACATCGATACAGTCCCCGCTCGGGTTCGCAGTCGGCGTACCAGAGCATTTGCCTCGGTGTCTCCAGTCGATGCGGACTGATCCATTGGCCAATGGAATACAGGCTCTCCACAAAGCGGAAGGGCGTGTGGGCGTCGCGGGCATTGGTCACCGTTCCTGGTTCGTGGACGGGGCCAAGAGCGCCGTAACCCACGGGGATCGGAACCGCCCAGCCGATGCCCTTACGGTCGTGGTCCCACTTGCCCGCCGTCTCCGCCTGTTCCTCATTTGGCGGTTGGTAGTGCCAGTTGACGCGCGCCAGCGATAGCCAGGCATCCAGTCGGCTCGTCGCAGCGTCATCCGCCCGAAGTTCGGCATACCGCTGCTCCAGCAGGTCGTCGCGGCTGACCAGCGTGAAGCCCGGAAGTAGCCGCATCCTGGCGCGCCTGAAGGCATCCTCCTGGTCGGATTCACTGCCGGTCAGAGGAATGACATAGGGCGCTCGCCTTCGCGCGGGCGCGCTGGAGGGGATGACGCTGCCGCCGGCAATACGCATGGAGGTCAGCATTTCCGCCACCCGCGCGCAGTCTTCTTCCATGTCTGCGGATCGCATCGTCCAGTCCTCGCTCTGCACCGCAAACACCAGGCTGATGTCCAGATGGATACGTCCTTCCTCGACGATGGCCGCTGTACTGCCGTCGCGCCCCACTGGGTTGCGTGTGAGGCGGAAGGCGTTGACGAAGCTGCCTTGCGTCACCTGCTCCTGATGGTCATGACATACCACGCCGACCGCGTTGAACCGGAAGTCCATATCCGCAGCACGGGTCTTGCGTTCCAGTGCCCACATCAGGCCCAGAAAAGCAGTGACCGATGGGAAGCCATGGGTCAGCGGGCTGGAAATGGCATTGGCGTTCTGCACCCTCAGATTGGGGATCACCAACAGATGATCGAACTTTAAGGGTTCAGCCATGGGCCACCTCCGTCCCGCTGGAAGCCTCCGCCGCACGTCGTTGCAGGGGTGCTGGCCATTCGGCATCGATGATGGCCTGCCGTGCCCAATGCGCGTGCTCGGCATCACCGACGGGCAGTCCGTGCGTCAGCAGCAAACCGTTCAGCCAGTTACCAAATCGGCTGACAACTTCATCGGGCCAATCCTTCCATTCGTAGGCGACAGCAAACGCAGTGTCATCATCCAGGTTATCTGGCCGGGGTAGCAGGCTCGTGCGATCAGGGTCCAGCCATAGTTGTTCGCACGGCGGGAGTTTGCAGCTCTCATCTCTGGTCCAGCCCGGAGCGAAGCGTTGTCTCGTTGCTAGCCCGAATGCGGCGAGTGATTCCCCTAACGCCTGCTCAATCCGTTTGCGCGCATTCCGGGTTTCCACGGTCGGGGGCGGGTTGCTCGCCAGGAGGTCAGTCAGTGCTTTGATCTGGCTGCGTACGCCCTCGAAGTATTGAAAGCGTTCCAGCGCTGATTCGATATTCAGGAAGTTCTTGGGCCTGTCCAGCTTCCACTGTGGCGGGAGTGAACTCAGCAGGTAGTTCACGCCGCCACGCTCACTGTTGAGTTGGCTGATGTTCTGGGGCTTCGTCCCTCCCAGCTTGCGGATTACCAGATTCCGGTAGTCTTTCAGGGTGCCGTCGTAGGGCTTGTTGTCCCGTTTAGCCTGACGGGCCACCTTACTTGCGTCGCTAAACCGGGCATCGGAAATGTCGGCGTGCACGGCATGCGCAAGACTGCTGGAGAAAAGAGGCTGCAATAGTTGATATCCGGCGTCGTCCGCTGGCTCGTCCGAAACACACCAGTAAAGCTGCTTGGCATGTACATGGGAGGCGGGGGCCTCTCCCTCACGAACGAGCTCGTTGAACGATCCGACCCATTCGCCGGCAAGGTCTTCATCCTCGCTCAACGCCGAGAGCAGATCGGCATCATAGTCCTGCATCCAGTCCAGCAAGCGCCTGCCTTCAACCTCGATCTTCAGCAGTTTATAGACATCCAGGGCGGCAGCGTTACCGACGATGTCATCGGCAAATTGGTCCTGCAAGGAGTGCGTACCGATCTCGGCGTGTTGGGGCAGGGAGTCCGGAGGCGCACGAAGATTGCTGCCGCGTGCATCAGGATGAGTGGCCTTGAGTACATGTGTGACGGCCTGAATCTGTTTTACCCGTCGTGCGGCATCGCCCAGCCATGTGGCGTAGTCATATTTAGCGGAATCCGGGTCGTCTCCACCGCCTTTTACCTTGGCCGCACGCCGCTCTTCGATGAAGGCGGCGATGGTTTGTCGGAATTGTTGCGCTCGTTCGCTTCGTACTTGCATTGGTTAACTCCTTGAAGAGGTTCAGTTGGGTTATTCAGCTGCGGTTTTCTCCTTCTTTTGGTGGGCTCGCTCGCGTGGCGGGGCGATGTGTCGCAAACCCCAGCGCAGGGGCGTATCGCCACCCCTGCGTACTGGGCAGAACACTGACGGTTGCGAAGCGCATCGCGCATTCGCGTAGAGACAGTCCTTGCGCATCGGCTTGATCGCTCAGCAGCATCATCAGATCTGTATCTCCCCAGGGCGCGATGCGCGGCCCCATCGTTTGCTGCAGGTCGATGGTGTGTTTCTGGCTCTTGTCGATCTCGACGTAGAGCTTGGCGCCAGGCTTTCCGGCGTCCTCATCCACGCGGTACAGGCGCAGGGCCTCCTCGTCTTCGTCAGGGAGGAAGACCAGTTCGACCTCCTTCACCGAGCTGTCGCGGAAGGGTTGCTGCTGGGGCAGAACCCAGGTCAGTGCGGCTTCGGGGAACTGCCATGCGCAGGCTGCGTTCAGTTCCGGAAGATCAGGAGTCCCCCTTCGGCTCGTAGACGCCGATGACGGGTAGCGCCTTGGGGACATGCAATCCTGGAGTCGCGCGTGTTCGAGATCGACAAGGCTCCGCTTGGGCTCCCACTCAAGTTGCGGACGCGGCGCGATACGTGGCACGGCAGTCAGCGGGTTGTACTCCTCCGGACGCAGCAATTTGTCGAGGCGGTGGCTGAGCAGCCGGAATTCGTGATCCAGATTGCCGCGCTTGTGTTCGAAGCCCGGCCACAGAAATGCCGGCGCCGGATTGCTACGGTCACGCGCTGCCTTGAAGTGCCTCAGATTAGTGTCAAAGACCAACACGTTGGGGCTGGTGCACGGCTTGCCGCGGTGACGTTGCACGCGGCCCGCAAGCTGGATGAGCGAGCGCATGGATGAAGGCTCGACCACGGCCCAGTCGTAGTCATGGTCGCGGCCGACTTCGGTGACCGGGGAGCCCAGCACGATGAAGAGATGGTTCTGCTCCGAATGGCTGTCGATGGCCTGACGGATGTCCGGCAACGCATACACCGCGTCCTTGTCGCGACGATTCAGCGCTTGGTCGAGGCGGTACTCAATGGCGGAGCGCAGCAACAGCGGAAAGCGGGCGTGATAGACGCAAAGGTGGATGCGGTAATGCTCAGGTGCCCCGCGTTGAAACAGTGCCTGTGCCACGTCGAACAGCGGTTCGATGTTGGCCATGCGCACCAAGCCGAAACTAACGCGCTTTTCGCTGTTTGGGCAGGTTTCCGCATGGGCATCATGGGCTTGCATAGCGGTGGCAAGCACTTGCTCCGCAAACTCACGCCGCATGGGTTCGTCCCGAGTGGCGCTGATCTTCAATGGGACGAGCGTACCCCGGCGCCTGGGTTCGGCTTTCTCCAATGCGGCCGCGCGGCCGGCAACAAAGCGAGAATGCTCCTTCGAGAAGACGCTGACATCCGCGCAATCCATGACCTGGGTGCCGAATTCGTCGATCCACAGACAGGCCACGTCCGGCGAGCACATCGCTTGCCCTCCATGTGAACCGCGATTGCGTTGGTAGTGCGCGCGGCCGGCGTGATAGGCCAGGTACATGCCTTCTACCAACGCTGGCGGCAGCGTCGCGGAAGAGAGCATGACCCGTGTGCCGAGCATGCCTGACCAATGCATCAATCGCGTAAGGGCCGGCAGGTCATCAAGGTCGAAGTCGTCAAGCTCATCCAGAACGAGGTCGCTACTCATCATGCGCAGCATTGGTGCGATCTGCCGCCCTGACCGCTGTGCCTCGGTAGCTGGCATCAGATGATCGATGGTGCAGACCAGCATCGGCGCCGAAAGTAGGGATCGGATTTTCTGATCGCGCATCGCCTTGTCCAGCAACGGGTGGCTGACCGTCGTGCCTTCGTAGAACACATGCCCGTCTTCTTCGATCAGCGCCTGTCTGGACGCCGACCCGCTCTGTTCCGCTTGTTTCTCGTAGTACTCAAATAGTGCGCGGTTCGCAGAGCCCCCAACGCGAATCGCCAGTTCGTCATCGCCAAGCTGCAAATCCTTGCGGTAGCTGCGCCCGGTTTGCAACGTGAGCGTACGTAGCCCCAGCGCGAAGGTGGCGCGCATGCCGAGTTGGGAGTCAGAAAGCGCATACATCACGCGAGCGTTGGCTAGTGTCTTGCCACAGCCTGTGGATGCCATATTGATGATGAAGGCACCGTTTTTACCTGCCTTCTCCCGAAGGCTCGCCGCCGCATCGGCCGCCTTGTCCTGCCATGCGAAGCGCTTGTCTGCACTGCGCTTTCGCAGACCTCTATGGCGGGCCAGGCGCGGCAAATGTTGCTCGAAATGTGGCAGCGCATGAACGATATGGCCCGCGCCACGTGCAACGCCCAGCAGGTGTTCGTCCAAAGGTTGCTTGAGTTTCCCTTCGTGTGTGTTGGCAAACAGGGAATACGCCGCATCGCCCCGCACGCGCTCAGGTGAACCGGGTGCGAGACTGGAATAGTGATGGTCTGCCAGCATCAGGCTGAGGCGGGCGAGGTGCATCACGAAGGGGTTTCCCAGCCAACCATTCGGATCGGGTGACGGGGCTAGCGAGGATAGCTTTTGTGCGATCCTTGATGCCTGAGCGCGCCATTTCGGCAACGTGACGGGCAAGGGGCCAGCAAGCGCCCAGTACGTCTCGATGGTCTTAGGGTCAGCAGGCTGTCGTACTTCGTTCCAGTTGTGGCCGACCGCTTTCAAGAGTTGGGGAATTTGCAGTGGACTGAAGGAAAGTGATCGCTTTCCCAGCCAAGCCTGACTGCCGTCGTCGTTCTGGACAGGCAGTGTGGGCAACCGATGATGTGTGACCACCAGCCAGGCAATGGCTGCGGCCAAAGGGGGCAGCTTGATGAAGGGCGGTGGAGCGTTGGGATCAAGTCCATCCCGCAGGTAGCGGGAAGGGTCCGACCAACTGGCATCGTCGGCTGCGTCTGGCGATGCCAGTCGTCGTAGCCACGTCGCATCGTCTTCATTGCCGACGAAAGCGAGAAAGAGGCGCAGTGATACCCATTCGTGGCGGAACAGGTTCTTCTCACGAATCTGATGTCGGAGCTTGGCCTGGAAGGCGACGCTGGCCTTGCCGAGGTCGTGAAGCAATACTGCCATCTGCGCCAGTAGACGGATGGCCTCGCCGGTATGCCAATCGTTCTCGTCAGCCTTCCTCAGGACATTCCGTCGTGTGGTGTTGGTGGGAACTGCACCCTCTGCGTTGAAGCGGCTGGCGTTACCGACGACCCAGAGCAGCTCACTATGGTCACGACTGCGGTTCCAGTGGCAGGCAACGGCGGTGTTCTTGCGCGCGGTTTTGCGCAGCAGGCGCCTCAGCGTTTCAAGGCCTGCCTTGGTGATCGGGGTTTGCCAGGTTGTATCACCTCGACGCTCTGCGAACTGGTCCAGAATGCGCCGGGTTTCGGTAAGCGCCCGCTTGTCGCACTGGGAGACGATCAGCACGTTCATGTCGCTTCTGCCGCGGTATCCATCGCAACGGTCTTCAGCGTATCAATCATGCAATCGAGCGCCTCCGTCTGCGTGAGGCGCTCAATGCAGGCTTGTCGGAAAGTCTGCTCATCATCACCTCGCATGGCGGACAAGAACGCCTGAGGGAGGATGACTGCATCCTTGACCAGGTCCGCGACATCGAAGACCAGCCCGCCACGACGGGTCTTGCCATGCAAGACGGCCAAACCATGCGGAAGCCCTAGTACCCAGGTCGCGGTTGCGCCCAGACCATAGGCCAGATAGTTGCCGTGATCCAGGAAGCGATTGGCAGGATCGCTCCCCACACCACCCTTTGCCCGCGTGAAATTACCGTAGCCGGTTGCATCAACGGCCAGTCGGAACAATGCTTTTGTGAGCCGCGCCTCTTCCGTCAACAGGACATTGGTATCGGGTGCGGTTTGTACTGCAATGGTCGAGCGATCCAGAAGTACGGACAGGCGCTCCTTGTCGATCTCGAATCCCTTCTCCCGCACGCCACGCGGGGCCAGCCAGCTTTCCCGGAGGCGTTGCAGACGCGCATGTTGCAATGCCTTGGCTGCCGACAGGCGCAATGCATCGTCAAACCAGAATTTCACCCAGGCCTGGAGATACTCGGTCGGGCGGTACTCGCTCTGCGGCGAGAACCAGGCGACCTCGATATCGACCTCGTTGGCGCTGAACAGTGGCGTTCCGCCGCCACCGCAAAAGCCCACCAACACGCCCGCCTTGGCAAGCTCCCGTACCGCGGCCTGGGTAATGGATGTCCCCGTGCCCAACAACACGGTCGTGGTGTTGGCGATCGGGATGTTCCAGTAGAGCGACTCCCGACCTTGGTCGGTGACGTACTCGACGCGCCCCCCTTTGACCAACACTCGGCAATGCTGCAGGTAGTAGAGATTCGCCCGCTTCGAATGCAGGATGGATTTGAGATCAGTCGGGGAGAACGTTTCCACGCAGCCTCCTTGGCCAAGCACGCCGAGCACATCAGCGGTTCCACGATCTCAGACTAGCGTCTCAATCCGTGAGACGGAAGCTTATGTGGGCTACAAAACCCCACCTCCGCCTCCAATACCGTCGTATCCATTCGCTGCAACAGCTTCGCCGCGAGCTCGATGGCGGGCCGTTCGTAGATGAAGAAATAGCGGCAGGCGGCGAGTTTTCCGCGGCCGGTGTCGGCGGCATTGGGCCGTGCATCGTGGGCGATCTCGGCTTATTACAGCCATAGCCAGGCGACGGGGCTGCTACCGCCCATGGTCGCACGATGCGCTCTATGCATCCTTGCATAAACTAACCTATTTGGTTATTATGCCTCAGTGGAGAAACGGACGCCCCACTGCAAGTTGACGAAAGTCAAAGCCCTCGTGACGGCTGGAAGGGTTCGCACGACGCAATCGGCCCGGCTGGGGGCGGTCGCACTCGGTCTTGAGTACACGGACATGCTCAATGTGCTGATGTCGCTGACATCCGCAGACTTCTACAAAAGCATGACCACCCACGGCGACCACCGAGTCTGGCAAGACGTGTATCGGCCGCGCACGAAGGCTGGAAACGTTTACTTGAAGCTGACGGTCATGGAGGACGTCCTCATCGTGTCGTTCAAGGAGCGTTAACCATGAAATGCCCCGCCTGCGGTTTCGCCAAACTGGTCCATGACACGCGCAATCTGCCCTTTACCTACAAGGGGGAGCGCACGGTGATCCCGGCGGTCACCGGCGATTTCTGCCCGAACTGTCATGAGTCTGTCCTCGATGCATCCGAATCCGACCGCGTGATGGGTGCGATGAAGGCGTTCACGCGGCAGGTCAATGCTGCCGCGGTCGATCCCGGATTCATCGCCGGGGTTCGCAAGAAACTGGCGCTGGATCAAAAGACGGCGGCCGAGATCTTCGGCGGTGGTGTCAACGCGTTCTCGCGCTACGAAACGGGGAAGACGAAACCCCCGTTAGCCTTGGTGAAGCTTCTGAAGGTGCTGGACCGGCACCCGGAGTTGCTCAACGAAATCCGGGCGGGCTGAGACGGCCGCTACGCTCTACCCATTCTCACAACACCCCCACCTCGGTCTCCAACACCGTCCGGTCCATCCGCTGCAACAGCTTCGCTGCGGGCTCAATGGCGGGCAGTTCGTAAATGAAGAAGTAGCGGCAGGCGGCGAGCTTGCCGCGGTAGAAATCGCGGTCGGCTTCGGGGGCGGTGGCCAGGGTGTCGTGGGCGATCTCGGCCTGTTGCAGCCACAACCAGGCGACGGTGAGGTGGCCCAGCATCAGCAGATATTGCGGTGCGTTGGCAAGAGCGGCCTTCACCTCCCCGGCGAGCATGGCGGTGGCCAGCTTGTGGGTGGTTTCGCCGACCAGGCGAACGCCGTTGGCAAGCTGGGCAGCCAGCGGGGCGAGTTCGTCGTGGCCGCTGTTGCGCTCGGCACAAGCCTGCATGTCGGCAAGCAATGCGCTCAGCGCAGCGCCGTTGTGCATCATCGCCTTGCGGCCGAGCAGGTCCAGCGCCTGGATGCCGTTGGTGCCCTCATGGATGGGGTTGAGGCGGTTGTCGCGCCAGTACTGCTCAACCGGATATTCGCGGGTGTAGCCGTAGCCGCCGAGGATCTGGATGGCCTGATCGTTGGCCCGCAGGGTGTGGTCGGCGGTCCAGGCCTTGACGATCGGGGTGAGCAGGTCCAGCCGGGCATGCAAGGCCTTGGCATCTTCGTCCGGGCCGTGGGTCTTGCGGTCGATCAGGCTGGCGGCATACAGGGTGAGGGCGTAGGCCCCTTCCACCAGGCTCTTCTGCATGAGCAGCATGCGGCGCACGTCGGCGTGTTCGATGATGGGGATCGGCGGCGACAGCGGGTCCTTGTTGTCGGCGGGCCGACCCTGGCGGCGCTCCTGCGCATACTGCAAGGAATACAGATAGCCTGCCAGGCCACACATCACCGCCCCCATGCCGACGCCGAGCCGTGCCTCGTTCATCATGTGGAACATGCAGGCCAGGCCCTGGTGCAGCTCACCCACCAGCTCGCCGTGGCAGTCACCGCGCTCGCCGAACTTGAGGAAGGTGTTGACCAAGCCGCGCTGGCCCAGCTTGTGGTTGATACCGGCCAGCTGCACGTCGTTGCGCGGGCCGCGACTGCCGTCGGCGTTGAGCCGGTAGCGCGGCACGATGAACAGGGAGATGCCCTTCACGCCCGGCGGCGCATCCGGGGTCTTGGCGAGCACCATGTGGATGATGTTGTCACTCAGTTCGTGATCGCCGCCGCTGATCCACATTTTGGCGCCCTCCAGCCGCCAACTGCCGTCGGGCTGCGGCTGGGCGATGGTCTTGATGTCGCCCAACGAGGAGCCGGCCTGCGGTTCCGACAGGCACATGGTGCCGGTGAAGCGGCCTTCGAGAATCGGCACACGATAGCGTTGCTGCTGTTCAGCGGTGCCATGGGCTTCAAGCAGGTTGGCCACACCGCGCGACAACAGGGTGAAGCCACTGGTCGCCAGGTTGGCGCTCATGAACAGGCTGTCGCAGGCCAGCGCCAGGGTGTAGGGCAACTGCATGCCGCCCTCGGCCTCGTCGGCCAGCATCGCCATGAAGCCGGCATCGGCGAATGCGCGCAGCGCTTCGGCGACTTCGGGGATGATCTTGACGCTGCCGTCCGCCTGCATGGCCGGCTCTTCGCGGTCGCCGCGGCTGTTGTGGTTGCGGAACCGGTCGAGCGCCAGCCGATGCGAGAGGTCCAGCACCTGTTCGTAGGTCTCGCGCTCGTGGGCGGCGAACCGCGGCCAGCGTTGCCAGGCCTGCACCTTGAGGAACTCGTACAGCAGGAAGTCGAGGTTGCGGCGGTCGGCGATGGCGGACTTGCTCATGAGGTGCTCGGGATCCAATGGTCGTACCCGGATTGTAGGTTGTGCCGGGGGCACTACACTGTGCAGCATGAGCACCCGGGCCAACCTCTTCTATGCCACTGTCGTTTCCATGCTGCTGGGCATGTCCGGCGTGCTGCTGGCAGCCTGGCTGCCGTGGTGGTCCGACCGCCCGGACCACCCGGAGACGGCGGCTTTTGAAACCCGTCTGACCGGCGTCGACCTGACGTCGGGGCTGCGTAGCTACATGAGCGAGGAGGCGGTGGCCCGGCGCTTTCCGGAACTGGTCGATGTCAACCGCATTCTGCGCCCGGCGACGCCCGACCATCCGGCCCGGGATCTGGTCACGCTGGAGCTGTCACCGTTTACCCACCTCGGCGTGGAAGGCCGGATGACACTGGATTTCTTCAACGACCGGCTGATGGAAATGACCTTCGTCCCCCAGGATGCGGCCGCCTACGCCATTGCCCTGGCCCGCGCGGAACCCGGGTTGCGGCGCGACAACACCGGCCGCCGCGAACGGATCAACGGCCACCGCCGCATCGCCAGCAACGTGGAACAGTTGAGTACGCCGGCCGGCCGTCAGCTGGGCAGTACCCCGTTCACGTTGTGGCAGGACCGGCGGCTGCGGGCACAACTCGATGACTGGGATACCCGCTTTGGTCACTTCGCCCCGCCGGCGGGGAACTAGCCGAGGCGCTACGGTGCCGCCGTGGCGCGGGTGGGGATCTCCCGCTTGACGAACTTCAGGGTCATGCGGTCGGATTCGCCGATGGCGAGGTAATGCTCGCGGTCCAGTTCGCCCAGCCGCAATGACGGCGGCAAGGTCCACACGCCTTCGGCGTAGCGCTTCAGGTCCCGCGGGTTGGCGTTGATCTCGGACCGTGCCACCAGCCGAAAACCGGCGTCCTCGGCCAGCTGGATCACCCGCGCCTCCGGCACATAGCCGGACTGGTCGATGTCGGCATCGCTCATGTCGGGGTCGCCACGGTGCTCGACCACGCCCAGTACCCCACCCGGCTTCAGCGCGCGGAAGGCGGCGGCAAACACTTCGCGTTCATAGCGGCCCTTCAACCAGTTGTGGACATTGCGGAAGGTGAGCACCACATCGGCACTGCCGGGCGCGGCGATCTGCCATTGATCAGGCAGGCCCAGTTGGGTGACGACCACACGGTCGTACCGCTCGGGCGCGCCATCGAGCTGCTGCTGGAACCGCTGCTGGATGCGGTCGCGATAGGCGGTGGGGTCATCACTGGGAACAAACCCGGCGGCGGTGTACTGCCCGGCCGCACGCAGGTAGGGGGCAAGAATCTCGGTCCACCAGCCACCACCGGGCCACAACTCCACCACATGGTGATCAGGTTCAACACCGAAAAACCGCAACACCTCGACCGGGTGTCGGTAGACATCCCGGGCGGCGAACGCCGGCGTTCGTTCAGGGCTGGCGACCGCCTGCAGCAATGAGACGGCCGGCGCGGCCGCAGGCGAATCGGTCTCGGCCGCTGCACGCAGCGGCCCGGCCAGCAGAATGCAGCTGATCGCCACAAGGGCCATCGATGAACGCATGATCACTATCCTCGGCTTGCCCGACATCGGGTCACCCGGTTCGGACCGCCTCGGCAGTCGGACGTTCCGCACGGTCGGTGCTGCCGCCGACCCGCAGCCCCGACACCGGACATCATGGAGCCGGCGCCGGGACGGGCAGATGTCAGTGCTGGTGGCCGCCGGGGCCGTGCACGTGACCGTGTTCCAGTTCTTCTGCGCTGGCTTCACGCACTTCCGCAATCTCCACCGCGAACTTGAGCGTTTCACCGGCCAGGGGGTGGTTCCCGTCGACGGTGACCTGGTCGTCATTGACCGCCGTCACCGTCACCCGCATCGGGCCCTGGTTGGACTGCGCAGTGAAAGCCATGCCCGGCTTCACTTCCGGCACACCCTGAAAGGCGGTCATCGGGACCTGCTGGATCAGTTCCAGACGGCGCTCGCCGTAGGCGTCGGCGGGGGCCACGGTGACATCAAGCTTGTCGCCGGCTTTCTTACCAGTCAGCGCCTTTTCCAGGCCGCTGATGATGTTGCCCTGGCCATGCAGATAGGCCATCGGGTCGCCACCCGAGGAACTGTCGAGTACTTCGCCCTGGGTGTTGGTCAGGGTGTAGTGAAAACTGGCGACGCAGCGATCTGCGATTTCCATGCTGAACATCTCATCTGAATGGCCGGCCATGCTAACGCGTTCAGCGTTTTCATGGGGTCCGCGGCCGCAATTGCAGAGGCAGTCCGTCGCGCGGTTTGGCAATCGGCGCCAATTGGTAAGGCATGTGATAACCGGCCGGAACCTGCAGCACGAACCGACGCAGCAGCGCATGCATGACCGCCTTCACCTGCATCTCGGCAAAGTGCAGTCCAAGGCACATATGGGCGCCGCCACCGAACGGCGCCCAGGCGAAGGGATGGCGCCGGTGTTCCTGTCGGTGTGGGCCGAATCGCTCGGGGTCGAATTGATCGGGCGCGGTCCACCATTGTGGGTCCCGCTGGGTCCAGACCGGGAACACCGCCACCGATGCGCCGACCGGAATCTCAACGCCATGCACGGTCAGCGGCTTGCATGCACGACGCACGATGCTGGTCAGCGGCGGGTACAACCTCAGGGCTTCGCGCAGGGCCCATCCCAGGGTTTCCGCATGCCCCAGTTGATCATGCGACAGCGTCGCATCCGGCAACGCCAGCGCCTCATCGGCGAGCCGCTGCTGCCACTGTGGCGCCCCGGCAAGCGCATAGACCAACGTGGTAAGCGCGCTGGTGGTGGTGTCATGCGCAGCCATCATGAGGAACACCAGATGGTCGACCACCTCATCGTCGGCGTAGCGCTGTCCGTGTTCGTCCTCGGCCTGGCAGAGCTGGGTGAACAGGTCGCTGCCCTGGCCATTGCGACGGGCCGGTACCCGCTCGCCGAGAAACGCCGCCAGACGCCGCCGCGCCGCCACACCGCGGGCATAGCGACGGCCGATCACCGGGGTCCGCAGGACCGCGGTGGAGGCTTCCACCACGTCGGTGAAATCACGGTTGACCCGATCAATCTCGTCCATCGACGACAGGCCAAGAAACACCTCCGCGGCGATCTCCAGCGTCAGTCGTTTGATGGCGGGGTAGAACCGCAACTGCGGCGTTTTCGCCCAGGCATCGAGGCTGGCGACGATGCGGGGGTTCATGCGCTGCAGGTAACCGGCCAGCACTTCGGCGCGAAAGGCCGGCTGCATCAGCCGACGGTGCAGTCGATGGTCGTCACCGTCGCGCAGCATCAGGCCGCGGGGAAACAGGTCGCCAAGTATCGGATGCCAGCCGCCGTGGGCCGACAGGGCCTGCTGGCGGTCGGCCAACACCGCCTCGTTGCCGTCAGCCGAGGTGAGGAAGATGCGCGGCTCGAACAGGAAATGCCCGCGCGACACCGGCCCGAAACGCTGATGCTGTTCGCGGGCAAAGGCGAGCGGGTCCCGCAGAAAATCGAGCGTCTGGCCGAGCACCGGCAGGCCATTGCGACCGGGGATGCCGCGCAAGTCCGGCCGCGGCCACGCGGCCTCTGGGCTGAAACCCGCCGCCATCGACATGCTCCTGAAAGGGGATGTCGCCAGTATTGAACAGTTGGTTAGTTGTTGGGAAGGGCGTCGGCCCGCATGTCGCCGATGCGCGCGTCCTTGGCACACCAGTGAGAGGACACCCACTGCTGGAAGCCGGCCCGGAAGTCGGCATCGGTGTCGTAGTCCCCTTCCAGCAGCGCCGGTGACACCGGCTCGACCCGCACATGCAGCTGCAGATCGCCCTGCTCACCCATCAACCAGCTACCGAGCAGGGTTTTCGCCCGCTGCGGCGGCGCATACACCAGCGTGACGTCGAGGATGCCGGCGAACTGCTCGCCCATGGCCCGCAGGGTGAATGCCGCACCGGCACTTTTGGGCTTCAGCAGGTGGCGAAATGGCGACTGCTGCCGTGCCTGCTTGGCGGGTGTGAATCGCGTGCCTTCAAGGAAGTTCACCACCGTCACCGGCTGGCGCTTGTAGACCTCGCATTTGGCGCGGGTGGTCTCGAGGTCCTGATTGCGCAGCGCAGGGTTGGCGGCAATCTGCTCGCGGCTGTAGCGCTTCATGAAGGGGAACTCCATGGCCCAGCACACCTGCCCGATGACAGGGATGTACTTCAGTTGGTCCTTGAGAAAGAACCGCAGGAACGGCACACGACCATGGAACGCGACGAACAGCACCAGGATGTCAGCCCAGCTCTGGTGGTTACTGATCAGCAGGTAGTTGCGGCGGGGGTCCAGCGACCCGTCCACCGTGATGCGCCAGCGCATCGGGTGCAGCAGGTGGTAGATGACCTTGTTGGTCGCCACCCAACGGCGGGCAATCCAGACACAGTATCGGCTGGTCAGATCCCGCAGCGTCACGCCCGGCAGCAGGTGCAGCAGCACCCCGGGCAACATCAGCGTGAACCAGAACATCAAGGCGACGAACTTGATCACCACCGTCAGCGCGCCGACGACGGGACCGGGCAGGAATGACGCCAACATGGATGCCTCCGAAACGACTCAGGCGCTGTGATACTGAGGGCTGAACTCGCGCACCGCCGCCACCATGGCCGCTGCGTGCTCCGGGTTCACACCCGGGGTAATACCGTGGCCGAGATTGAACACGTGTCCACTGCCATTGCCGAAGTCCTGCAGTACGCGCGCCACTTCCAGACGGATGCGCTCGGGGCTGGCGTAGAGCACCGAGGGGTCGAGATTGCCCTGCAGGGCCACCCGGTCGCCGACGCGGCGGCGGGCGCTGGCGATGTCGGTGGTCCAGTCCAGCCCAAGGCCGTCGCAGCCGGTTTCGGTCATGGCTTCAAGGTACTGGCCGCCACCCTTGGTGAACAGCATCACCGGCACGGTTGGCGCCACCCGCTTCAGATGGGCGACGATCTTCGCCATCGGCTCCAGCGAGAACGGCGCGTAGGTGGCGGGCGTCAGCGTGCCACCCCAAGTGTCGAAGATCATCACCACGTCGGCCCCACGGGCGATCTGCGCCTGCAGGTAAAGGCTCACCGCCGCCGCCAGCTTCGACAGCAGGGTCTCCAGCGCGTCCGGGGCGTCGTAGAGCATGGCCTTGATGCGGCTGAAATCCTTCGAACTGCCGCCCTCCACCATGTAGGTGGCCAAGGTCCACGGGCTGCCAGCGAAGCCGATCAGCGGAATCCGGTTGCCCAGTTCGCCCTTGATGGTGGAAACCGCGTCCATCACATAGCGCAGCTCGTCCTCCGGGTCGGGCACCGCTAACTGCGCCACCGCGCGTGGGTCACGCACCGGGTTGGCGAACCGCGGGCCCTCGCCTTCGGCAAAGCTCAGCCCCAGGCCCATGGCATCGGGGATGGTGAGGATGTCGGAAAACAGGATGGCGGCATCGAGGTCGTAGCGCGCGATCGGCTGCATCGTCACCTCGCAGCACAGCTCCGGATTCCGGCACAACGACATGAAGTCACCGGCCTTGGCGCGGCTGGCGCGGTACTCGGGCAGGTAGCGCCCGGCCTGTCGCATGAACCACACCGGCGTGCGGTCCAGCGGTTCGCGCTTGAGCGCGCGCAGCAGGCGGTCATTGGCAAGCGGGGTCATGCACGGTTCTCCAGGGCTGCGGCGATCTCGGCCTGCAGGGCCTCCACCATCGCACGGGGGTCGGCGGCATCGCGAATCGGGCGACCCACCACCAGGTAGTCACTGCCGGCCGCCATTGCGCGGGCCGGCGTCATCACCCGCTTCTGGTCGCCGTCGGAGCGGTTGTCCACAGGGCGGATACCGGGGGTGACGCAGATCAACCGGTCGGGCGCCTCGGCCCGCAGGCGCTCGACTTCGAGGCCGGACGACACCACGCCATCGCAGCCGGCGGCCAGCGCCCGGCGCGCGCGCGACAGCACCAGCTCGCCAACATCGCAGGCAAACCCGAGGTCGTCGAGGTCACCACGATCAAGGCTGGTGAGGGCTGTCACGGCGAGGATCTTCATGTTGCCCGACTTGGCGCTGGCGGCCGCTTCCATCATCGCCTGGTTGCCATGGAGGGTCGCGAAGTCGGCGCCGCGCTCGGACAGGTTACGAATCGCACGCGCCACGGTCTCCGGGATATCGAAGAACTTGAGATCAACGAAGACTCGCTTGCCCTGCCGCTTGAGCACATCGAGCAGGTCGAAGAACCCGGGGGCCATGAGCAGCTCCAGCCCGATCTTGTAGAACCGGCCGGGCTCGCCGATGCGCGCGACCTGCGCCTGAGCGGCCTCGGCGGTCGGCAGGTCGAGAGCGATGATCAGGCGTTCGGCAGCGGGGATGACGGCGCGGGACATGGGGCCTCAAGGTCTCGGAACGCGGCAGCGCGCGGGGTCGCCATTATGAAACCTCTGCCCGCCGGCTGCGCCCCGCAGGCAAAATGCTGCACCTTGTAACGAAACCGGCATGAACCTTGCGGTCGCAGAGCGATCGACATAGAGACAGGCCACACTGGCCATTGGTGCGTCGGGAGACCGCAAAAATGAAACAGCTATCCGTGATCGACAACCTGTTCCTGCTGATGGAGCAGCGCCAGCAGCCGCTGCATGTGGGCGCCCTGTGCCTCTATCAGCCCCCCGCCGATGCTCCGCCCGACTTCGCCCTGCGACTGGCCGATCACCTGCGGGAGTCCACCGAGGCCGCCCGTCCGTTCAACCGCCGACTGGTCAGCCGCGCCGGCTTCAAGTTCTGGGAGGAAGACGGCCAGTTCGACATCGCCCATCACTTCGTGCATCTCGCGCTCCCCAAGCCGGGTCGGATCCGCGAGCTGCTGGCGATGGTGTCACGGGTGCATTCGGCACACCTTGATCGCGCCTACCCGCTGTGGCGCACCTATCTCATCGAGGGGCTGGAAGACGGCCGCATCGCCACCTACTCCAAGATCCACCACTCGCTGGTCGATGGTGTTGCCGGCATCCGCCTCATGCTGAAGTCGATGTCGCCCGACGTGGCGGAGTCGCTGACCATGCCGGCCCCGTGGGAAGTCCGCACCCGCAAGAGCCGGGAACGCACGCTGCCGGTGCCCGCCGGGGCCCTGCGCGGTTTCGCCGCCTTGCGGGCTTTGGGGCAGGAAGGGGCCACCGTGGTGCCCCCGGTGCTGCGCCAGCTGCGGCGCGCCTGGCAGGATCTCCGCGACCACAACCCGGATTTCGTCGGCAGCCTGCAGGCACCCCACTGCATCCTCAACGAACCGATCACCGGCTCGCGCCGCTTCGCCGCGCAGTCGTACTCGATGCCGCGTATCAAGGCCATCGCGCGCAAGTTCGACGCCACCGCCAACGACGTCATTCTTGCGCTGTGTGGCGGCGCCCTGCGCCAGTACCTTGGGGACATGAATGCGCTACCCGAAAAGCCGTTGGTGGCGGCGGTTCCGGTCTCCACCCGCCGCGACGACAGCGATTCCGGCAACGAAATCGCCTTCGCCCTGACCCACCTCGCCACCCACCTCGACAGCCCGATCGAGCGGCTGCAGGCGATCAAGCGCTGCATGGATTACAACAAGGCGTTCATGCGCCAGCTCAGTCCGGCCCAGTTGCTGGCCTATGAGGCGGTCATGCTGGCACCCGGCGCGCTCAACCTGCTGACCGGCTTCGACCGTCGCCGCACTCTGCTCAACCTGGTGATCTCGCATGTGCCCGGCCCGCGCCAGGAGATGTACTGGCAGGGCGCCCGGCTCGATGGGGTCTATCCGGTATCACTGGTGATCGACAAGATGGCGCTCAACATCACCCTGATCAGTCGCCATGACAAGGTCGACTTCGGCATCATCGCCTGCCGCAAAACCCTGCCCAGCGTGCAACGCCTGCTCGAGCACATCGAGGAGGCGCTGGATGAGTTGGAGACCGCCTGCGCCTGAGGGCTGAACAGGGGCCAGCAGAAAGTCCTTCAGCGCGGTGGCGCGAGGCAGAAGTCTGTCATCGCGAGCGGGCGACGCTGACGTCTATCATCGCGGGAGGCGACGCTGAAGTCTGTCATCGCGAGGGGCGCCGCTGACGTCTGTCATCGCGAGGGGCGAAGCCCCGCGGCGATCTCATCCCGGCGGCACTCCCATTGCCACGAGATTGCCGCGCCGCCGTTGGCGGCTCGCAATGACACAAGGGCGGCGGGGCTCGCAATGACAGGCGGGCCTCGGCGGCGCGCCTTCACAACGGGCCGCGGGGCTCGCAACGGCCATGACCGACTGACACCCTACCCCAGTGCGGCGATGATCTTCTCGGGGGTCGGCGAGCCCTGCGCCCGCAGCGCCTGGGCGAAGGCGGCGATGCGCCATTCCTCGATCAGCCAGTGGGCGGGATGGAACGGCGCCGGCAGCCGCGTCTGCCATGGCGTCAACTGGGCCGTCAGTTCGATGTCACGCTGCGGCTTGTGCGGCAGCCGGTCGAGCCGAACTTCAATACCCTTGAGATACACCGGCACCCGCAGCCAGATGTCTTCCGGCAACCGCTCGATGAAGCCGGGGGCCAGCAGGGCGTCGAGCTGGGCATCGATATCGGCCACGGCGTGGTCCTGCATCGCCAGTGGGCCGCGCAGGGTGCGGCGCAGTTCAGCCGCTTTCTGCATCCAGCTCACCACATCGCCCAGCAGGTCCAGCGCGTAGCGGCTGAACTGGCCGCGTTTTTCCAGCGCCGACTGCCAGCCCTCACGGTCGCGCGGCAGCGGGTCCAGCAGGATGTCGTCGGCCGCGCGGCGAACCAGGCTTTCGGCGAGGTCATCGCTGCCGTAGGGGCGCCCCACCAACAGCGTGCCGAAGCGGGCGCGGGCGGTCTTGCGCAGGTCACGACGGCGGTCGCCGCACTGGGCCAGCAACAGCGCGCGCACCCCGGCGATATGGGCGTCCTCGGCGGCGGCTACGCTCTCGAACAGGCGCAGGTGCACCGCTTCGCCGTCGGCCACCAGCGCCGGATGCGCCTGCGCACCATTGGGCAGTTGCAACTGCGCCGGCAGGGCTTCGAAATCCCAGCTGTCGAGGGCATCGCGGGTCCAGGCGCGCACGCTGTCATCCTCGGCCGCCACCTGTTGCAGCGCCGCCCGGGCCGGGGCCCGATGGCGCTGCTGCAGCCCGGCCAGGCTGCCGGCCTCGCCGAGCAGGCGGCGGCGTTCATCTTCCAACAGCAGCCGCGGCCGGAGATGCGGTGGCAGGCGTGCCGGCTCGAAGTGCTCGGGGCCGAGTTCAAGTCCGGTCATCCGCTGCAATTCGCGGCAGAGCACCGGGATCACCGGGCCATCGTCGGGCCCGGCCGCTTCCAGCACCGCCCGCGCAAACTCCGCGGCCGGCGTGCAGTAGCGGCGCAGCTTCTGCGGCAGCGTGCGGATCAGGGCTTCCATCAGCGCGGGCTGCAGCCCGGGCACCAACCAGTCGAAGCGCTCGGCCGGCAGACTGAACAGCTGTGACTGCGGAATATGGAAACTGACGCCGTCGGCATCCTCGCTGGGGTCGTGGGTGTAGCTGAGCCGCAGCGGTACGCCGGCAACATCGAGCTGATCAGGGAACAACTGGCCGACGTCGGTGGTGGCCCCGGGCCGCAGCACATCGGCCTCCCCCATGCGCAGGTTGGCGCCGGCGGTTTTCAGCCAGCGCATCAGACCGGCGCAGGTGCACACCTCCGCTGGCACACGCTGGTCGTAGAAGGCAAAGAGGGCGTCGTCGTCGGCCAGCAGGTCGGGCCGACGCAATCGCGCTTCCTTCTCGCGGATGGTGTCGATCAGCGCCAGGTTGGCCTGCAGCACCTTGGGCTTGCGCGGCCACTGCCCGCCCACCAGCGCTTCGCGGATGAAGAGCGACCGCGCCTCTTCCGGGTGGGCCGAGCCGTGGTGTCGCTGGCGACGGGCCAGCGGCAGGCCGAACAGGCTGACGTGTTCGGTGCTGGTGACTTCGCCGCGTGCCGGGTTCCATTCAGGATGCTGCAGGGTGCGCTTGAGCAGATGGGCGCCGACGCGCTCCAGCCAGGCGGGGTCCACTGCGGCATTGGTGCGGGCGAACAGCCGCGAGGTCTGCACCAGCTGCGCGCTCATCACCCATTGCGGCACCTTCTTCGCCAGCGTGGAGGCGGGAAAGATGACGAACTTGCGGCCGCGCGGCCCCTGGAATTCGGGCGCCTCCGGCCGCTTGAGACCGATGTGGTCAATCAGGCCGGCCAGCAGCGCCTGGTGCAACACCGGGCTGAGCCGCTCGAGGTCCTCGGGGTTGATCGGCAGCCAGGGCGCACGGCGGTCATCGCCATCGCCGCGCAGCAGGTCGGCCACCTGCTGGTAGACCTGCCCCCATTCGGTCATCCGCAGATAGTTGACGTAGCGCGCCTTGCACCACTTGCGCTGCTGCCGCTGGTTGAGCCCGGCGGCCTCGGCCTGCCAGCGCTGCCACAGCTGCAGCAGGGTCAGGAAATCGGATTTCGGATGTCGCCACTGCGCGTGCTGCTGGCGTGCCTGGGTCTGCTGGTCGGGGGGCACTTCATGCGGGTCCTGCACTGACAACGCAGCAGCCAACACCCACACCGCCTGCGGCACCGGGGTATCGCGGCCGGCCAGGGCGATTCGGGCGATGCGCGGGTCCAGCGGCAAGCGGGCAATGGCACGTCCCTGCGGCGTCAGTCGGTGGTCATCATCCAGCGCCCCCAGGGTCTGCAGCAGTCGGTTGGCATCGCTGATATTGCGCGAGTCCGGCGGGTCGACCCAGGGGAAACGCTCGACATCGCCGAGCCCCAGCGCGGTCATCTGCAGGATCACCCCAGCCAGGTTGGCACGCAGGATCTCGGGGTCGGTGAACAACGGTCGGCCGAGGAAATCGGCTTCTTCATACAGGCGAATACAGATGCCCGGCCCGACCCGACCACAGCGGCCGGCCCGCTGGTTGGCGGCGGACTGGGCCACCGGCTCCACATGCAGTTGCTGCACCCCCAGGCGGGTGGAAAAGCGGCTGATGCGGGCGGTGCCCAGATCCACCACGTAGCGGATGCCCGGCACGGTGATGGAGGTTTCGGCGACGTTGGTCGACAGCACGATGCGCGGCGCGCCACCACGGGCAAACACGCGGTCCTGCTGCGCCGCCGGCAGCCGCGAGTACAGCGGCAGCACCTCGGCGCGGGGGAAGCGGCCGGGCAGGCTGCGGGCGAGGTCGTTGATCTCCCGCTCGCCGGGCAGGAACACCAGCACGTCGCCGCGCGGGCCACCCTGCCAGCATTCATCCACCGCGTCGGCCACCGTGGCATCGAGATCGCCATCGGGATCGGGTGGGCGGTAGCGCGTCTCCACCGGATAGGTGCGGCCTTCCACCTGCAGAATGGGGCAGCCGCCGAAATGCCGCGACAGCCGCTCCGGGTCCAGCGTGGCGGAGGTGATGATGAGCTTGAGGTCCGGCCGCTGTGGCAGCAGTTGCCGTAGCCAGCCCAGCAGGAAATCGATGTTGAGGCTGCGCTCGTGGGCCTCGTCGATGATGATGGTGTCGTAGGCCAGCAGCTGTCGGTCGCGCTGCAGCTCGGCCAGCAGAATGCCGTCGGTCATCAGCTTGACCAGGGTGGTGTCGCCCACCCGCCGGTCGAAACGGGTCTCGAAGCCCACCAGTTGGCCCAGTGGCTGCTTCAGCTCCTCGGCGATGCGATGGGCCACGCTGCGCGCCGCCAACCGCCGCGGCTGGGTGTGGCCAATCAGCCCGCGGCGCCCGCGCCCCAGTTCCAGGCACAACTTTGGCAGCTGGGTGGTCTTGCCGGAGCCGGTTTCGCCACACAGCACGATGACCTGGTGCGCGTTGATGGCGGCGAGAATGTCGTCCTTCGCCTGCACCACCGGCAGCTCGGCGGGGTAGTCGATGACCGCCGGGCGCTGCCGCTGGCTTCGCTCGGCCGCCGCCAACGCGCGACTGACATCCTGCTCGAACCGGGCAATATCCAGCCCGCGA
This sequence comes from Flagellatimonas centrodinii, assembly GCF_016918765.2. GTDB lineage: Bacteria > Pseudomonadota > Gammaproteobacteria > Nevskiales > Nevskiaceae > Polycyclovorans > Polycyclovorans centrodinii. Next base: position 1,429,929 of record NZ_CP092104.1, on the reverse strand, counting down.
CCGTCCAGCATCCGTGCCAGCCGGGTGGCGTCGCGCGTCAGCAGCTGCTCGCGCACCGCGACAAACGCCTGACGCAGGGCGTCCGGCGGTGGCGCGCGATTCGGTTTCGGCTTGCGACGGGTCGGGTGTGCGCTCAAAAGGCGGCGGTACGGCGAGGCGGCCGCATAGTGTAGTAGCAGCGCCCGCCGCGGAGGTCCACCATAGAGCCGGCGTCGCCCCTGGCGCCCATGACAAGGCCCTCGCCACGGCAGCGGAGGGCGCACACGACGGAGACTGCGGATGAAACCCCTGAGCCCCACCGACCAGCTGTTCCTGCTGTTGGAAAAGCCGCACCAGGCGATGCATGTGGGCGGCCTGCAGCTGCTGACTCCGCCGCCGGATGCGGGCCCCGACTTCGTCCAGGTGGTGGCGGAGCGGCTGCGCCAGGCGGTGGCCGCCGAGCCGCCGTTCCAGCAGCGACTGGTGAAACGCTTCGGCCTCTGGCATTGGGACGAGGACCGGCAGTTTGATGTCGAGCACCACTTCCGCGTGCGCGCGCTGCCGTCGCCCGGCCGCATTCGCGAGTTGCTGGCGCTGGTGTCGCAACTGCACGCCGCGCACCTGGACCGCGCCCGGCCGTTGTGGGAGTTCTATCTGATCGAGGGCGTCGAGTGCGGTCGCATTGCCATCTACGCCAAGATGCACCACGCCATGGTCGACGGCGTGGCGGCGATGCGGATGACCCATCGTTCGCTCTCGCCCGACCCCGAAGATCGCGAAATGCCGGCGATCTGGGCCATGCCGCGACGTCGTCGCACCGCCCGCGAGGCTGCGGCGCCCGAGGGGCTCACCGGGCTGCTGGGCGCGCTCGGCGCCCAATTGGGTTCGGTGCCCAAGGTGACGCTGGAACTGGGCCGACTGCTGCGTGACAGCCGCCGCAACCCCGATGCCATCACCGCCTATCAGGCGCCGCGCTGCATCCTCAACCAGCCGATCACCGGCGCCCGCCGCTTCGCCGCGCAGTCCTGGGACCTCGCCCGCATCCGCGCCGTTGGCAAGGCACTGGGCGCCACCGTCAATGACGTGGTGCTGGCGATGTGTGCCAGTGCCCTGCGCCGCTATCTGGCCGAGCTCGATGCACTGCCCGACGCGCCCCTGATCAGCATGATCCCGATGAGCCTGCGACAGGACGACAGCGACGGCGGCAACCAGGTCGGCGTGATTCTCGCCAGCCTCGCCACTGACCGCGAGGACCCCGCTGCCCGGCTGGCCGCCATCAAGGCCTCGGTGCGTGAGGCCAAGGCCCGCTACGCCCGCATGAACCCCACCGAGATCCTCAACTACACCGCCACCCTGCTGGCCCCGGCCGGGCTCAACCTGATGACCGGCGTCGCCCCGCGCTGGCAGTCGTTCAACGTGGTGATCTCCAACGTGCCGGGCCCGCGGGAGCCGCTGTACTGGAACGGCGCGCGGCTGGAAGGCCTGTACCCGGTGTCCATCGTCTGCGACGGGCAGGCGCTCAACATCACCCTCACCAGCGTCGGCGACCACCTCGAGTTCGGGCTGATCGCCTGTCGTCGCACGCTGCCGCACATGCAGCGGCTGCTCACCTATCTGGAGGACGGGCTGGCCGATCTGGAAATGCTGGTGCAGTAAGCGCCACCCCATCCCCGCCCTACTCAAAAGAGGGGCGGCAGACCCCGCGGTTCCGCCTACTCTGTAATAGAACGACCGTTCAACATGGAGCCAGGATGTCCCGCCACGATGTGATTCCCCGCCTTCTGCTGTGCTGCGGCTTGCTGCTACCAGCGCTGGCGAGCGCCACCAACGGCTACTTCCCGCACGGCTGGGGTGGACGCAGCAGCGCGCTCGGTGGCGCCGGGGTCGCCCTCGACGGTGATGCGATGCTGACCGCCACCAACCCTGCCGCGCTGGCGGGTATCGCCGGGAATGAACTGCAGTTGGGGGTGTCGCTGATCCGCGCCTGGCCCGGCTATTCCGCCGGCACCTTCACGCCACCGGCAACGCCACTGCCACCGGGCGCCTTCCCCTTGCGACCCGGCCGCTTCGAAGCCGCCGCCGACACCCCTGGCAGCCTGTTCGTGATCCCCCAGGGCGCCGTCGCCTGGCGCATTGACCCGCACAGCGCGGCGGGCCTCGCGGTCTATGCCAACGGCGGTCTCAACGCCACCTACGACGATTTCGACAACCCCGCCTGCCCGGCCGGTACCGCGCAAACCGGCACGTACTGCGGGGGCCGCGCCGCCAGTGATCTCGGACAGGTGTTCTTCGCGCCCAGCTACGCCCGTCAGCTACACGAGCGGCTGCGGCTCGGCGCGAGCCTCATCCTGGCGCTGCAGTGGTTCGATATCGAGGGCCTGAGCGCCTTCGCCCCGCTGTCGTCACGACCTGACCGGCTGAGTGACAACGGCCACGAATTTTCCGTGGGATACGGGCTCAAACTGGGGCTGCAGGTCGATGTCACCGATACCCTCGTCCTGGCCCTTGCCGGCCAGACCCGCATCGAAACCACCCCGCTCAAAAAATACGAAGGCTTGATCGCCGATGGCGGACGCTTTGACATCCCGCCCTACGTCACGGCCGGCCTGGCCTGGCAAGCGCATCCGCGACTGACCGCGGTTGTCGACATCCAGCACATCCGATTCCGGGCCATTCCGGCCCTCGGCAACCGCGTCCAGTCCGCCGCCCCTCTGGGCACCCGCGACGGCCCCGGATTCGGCTGGACCAACGTCACCGTGCACAAGGTCGGCGCCGAGTTCATCGCCTCGCCGAAATGGACCCTGCGCGCCGGCTACTCGAACAACCGCGACCCGATCCAGAGCGACCAGCTGTTCTTCAACCTGCTGGCGGGCAGCGTCGCGCAAGAACACTACACCGCCGGCCTCAGTCACCGGTTAACCGCTGACAGCCACCTCAATTTCGCCGCCATGTACGCACCCCGACGGGTCCGCCGCGGCACCAACGCCTTCTTCCCCGACCAGTCGATGGAGGTCGAACTTGAAGGGTTGATCCTGGATGTGTCGTGGCAGCGGCGGTTTTGAGCCTCAGACCCCCAACTGCGCCTCCAGCGCCGCCAGGCGCGCTTCCAGCGCGGCGACCCGGGCTTCCAGTTCGTTGCGTTCGGCGCGCGGCATGGCGGGCGCCGACACGGTGGCCGGCACCTCGGGCTCGCCGCACAGGCGATGCGCCCAGCGGGTGGCGGCCTGGCCGGGTTGGCGGGGCAGCTCGGTGACCAGCGGCTCGGCGCGGTCGGCCAGATCATCCAGTGCTGCCTGCACGCCGGCGGCATCTTCGGGGCCGCCGATGTAGGCGGCATTGCCCCGCAGTTCGGCTGCCGTCTGCGGGCCTCGCAGCATCAGGGTCACCAGCACGGCCTGCACCTCGCGCTTGAGCAGCATCTGGTGCTGGAACTGCTGCCGCCATTTGGTGGCGCGGGCGCTGTCGTCGCGCTTGACCCAGTTCATCACCTCGAAGTCGCGCAGGGCACCGCCCACCTCGCCTTCGCTCAGCTGCAGGTGCGGCTGCCGCTGGCTCTTCTGGTTGCAGGCGGCCATCAGGCTATTGGTGGTGAGCGGGTAATAGTCCGGCGTGCTGATGGACTTCTCGACCAGGGCGGCGATGACGCGGGCCTGGACCGGGGTGAGGGTCGGGTTCATTCGGCGGTGGTGAGCTGATCGCGTTTGGTGACAACGGCAGCCAGCAGTTGGTCGAAGGCGCTGGCGAATTGGGCGATGCCGTCCTCGCACAGGGCGGCGGTGATGGCGTCGAGATCGAGCCCGGCGGCGGCGGCGGCATCGAGCTGCACCTGGGCGGCCGGCAGATCGGCGTCGAGCGTGCGCGCGGGGGTGCCATGGTCACGGAAGGCATCCAGCGTCGCCGGCGGTACGGTGTTGACGGTGTCCGGGCCGATCAGCTGATCCATGTAGAGGGTGTCGGGATAGGCGGGGTTCTTGGTGCCGGTGCTGGCCCACAGCAGCCGTTGGGGGCGCGCCCCCTTGGCCGCTAGCGCCCGCCATTCGGGCGTTTCGAGCAGGGCCAGGTAATCGGCATAGGCCGCGCGGGCGTTGGCGATGGCGACGGTCCCCTGCAGTGCGGCCGGCAGTTTCGGGTCGGCGGCACCATCTATACGGCTGACGAAGAAGCTGGCGACGCTCGCCACCCGTGAGGGCTCGCCGCCGCCGGCCACCCACTGCGTCAGGCCCTCCAGCCAGGCGCGGGCGATGTCGCGGTAGGCCTGGCGGGCAAACAGCAGGGTGATGTTGATGGACAAGCCGCGCGCCAACAGCTTGGGCAGGGCGATCACGCCGGCCGGCGTGCCGGGCACCTTCACCATCAGGTTGGGGCGGTCCACCGCGGTCCAGAGGCGCAGCGCTTCGGCAACCGTGCCCTCGGCATCGTGGGCCAGCCGTGGCGATACTTCGAGGCTGACAAAACCGTCGGCACCCCCGCTTTGATCGTAGAGCGGACGGAAGTGATCGGCCGCCGAGCGGATGTCGGCGATGGCGAGGTGTTCGTACAACGCTTCCGGATCCTGCTCCCCGGCCTGCACCGCAGTTTGCAGATCGTCGTCATAAAGCGCGGTACCACCAATCGCCTTCTCGAAAATCGATGGGTTGGAGGTCAGCCCGCGCACGCCGTCCTCACGGATCAGCCGGTCGAGCTCGCCGCTGCTCATCAGGTCGCGGCGGATGTAGTCGAGCCAGACGGACTGGCCGTGGTCGTGCAGCTGTTGCAGTCGGTTCATGGGGCACTCGTGTCGCGGTACCGGGTGCGGGGCATCCGCTCCGCGACGACATGGAGGGTTCGCCCGAGGATACCGCAGGCGGGCCGCCCGCTCAGGCGGCGACCAGCATCTTGCGGACCACCCCTTCACAGGCCGCGCGATCCATGTAGCGGGGCACTGCGTAGGTCCAGTGCGCTTCCTCCAGGGCGGCGGTGACGATGCCGGGAATGTCGGCCGCCTTCAGTTTCTCCACCTGGGTCGGGATGTTGAACTGCTGGTTCATCTCGCGGATGCGCGCGATGAAACGGTCCGCGAGCTGTTCGTCCGTCTCGTTGCCCTGCTTGAGCCCACCGGCCGCCGCCAGCGCCGCGAGGCGGGCAGTGCAGTTGGGCTTGGAGTAGTCGAGTACGTGCGGCATGACGATGGCGTTGGCCAGCCCGTGTGGCACGTGATACCGGGCACCGAAGTTGTGGGCAATGGCATGCACGTAACCGACACCGGCCCTGGTGAAGGCAAGCCCGGCGAGGTAGGACGCCTGCGCCATGTGCTGGCGGGCCTCCAGATTGGTGCCGTCGGCGAAGGCCACCGGCAGCCATTTGAAGATCAGTCGGGTGGCCTCCAGCGCGTCGGCGTCCGTGCTGCCGATGGCGTTGTTGGAGATATAGGCCTCGACCGCATGGGTCAATGCGTCCATCCCGGTGGCAGCGGTGATGGGCGCCGGCAGACCGGTCATCAGCGCGCCGTCGAGCGCCGCCATGTCCGGCAGCAGGCGCGGGGTCATGATCGCCAGCTTGCGCTGTGCGTCGGGGTCGGAGACCACTGCAGCGATGGTGACTTCCGAACCGGTACCGGCGGTGGTGGGCACGGCATACAAGGGCAGGATCTTCCGCCACACCTTGAACAACCCGGCCATCTTGAGAATCGGCTTGTTGTTGGTGGCGCGGGCGGCGATCACCTTGGCGGCGTCGATCGAGGACCCGCCACCCACGGCCAGAATGGCGCCTGCGCCGGAGGCCTTGAGCTTGGCCACCCCGGCTTCGATCTGGGCCACGGTGGGGTCGGGCAGCACGCCATCGTAGATCGCGGTGGCTACGCCCAAGCTGCCCAGTTTGTCCTGCATGGGGGCGACCAGCCCCAGTTTCACCAGCATGGCATCGGTGACGATGAGCACACTCTTGACGCCACTGGCGGCAATCGCCTCACACATCTGCAGTGACGCGCCGGGGCCGGAGAACATCTTCGGCGCCGGGAAGGGAATCACGTAGGACCCGATTTTCAGGAACCACATGAGCACACGGAAGAACGCAACCTGAAGGGCAAACGGAATCATGGCGGGCCTCGATACGGGCGAAGGGCGGCGCCCCCGGCGCCGTCATGGGGCTTGAATCATAGCCATTGCCAGCCGACAGGGCACGGTCTGCGGTTTGCGGCGGCTGCGCCGACCCGTGATGATGCCGGCTCGCACGCCCCGCATCGGAAAGGTAATCCATGTTGTTCTATCTGCAAGTCTTTTTCTTCCGCAGCCTGATGACATTGCAGCGCTGGGCGGCACGCATCATCCGCTTCCCCGAGCCACACCTGTTTACCGGAGACGATGCCTCGGGTGCGCTCTGCGACGCGATCGCCGGCAGCGGTGCCCGACACGTCCTGATCGTCACCGATGCCATGCTGGTGAAGCTGGGGCTGGTGGCGCCGATGATCGACCGGCTGCGCGCCGGCGGCGTCGCATCCACCTGCTATGACGGCGTGCTGCCGGACCCGGCCATCGATCAGGTGGAGGCGGGACTGGCCCAGCTCAAGGCTGCTGGCTGCGACGCGGTGCTGGCGGTCGGCGGCGGGTCGTCGATCGACGCCGCCAAGGTGATCGCCGCCCGCGCCACCAACCACAAGCCAGTGCGCCGTATGGTCGGGCTGTTTCGCGTGTTCCGACGACCGTTGCCGTTGTACGCCGTCCCCACCACCGCCGGTACCGGTTCGGAGGTCACCATCGGCGCCGTGATCTCCGACCCCGAAGCGCAGCGTAAATGTGTGGTGATGGACCCCAAGCTGGTGCCGCTGATGGCCGCCCTCGATGGCGGGTTGATGACGGGTCTGCCCGCCGCGGTGACAGCCGCCACCGGCATGGATGCACTGACCCATGCCATCGAGGCTTACCTGTCGCGCAATGCCACCGCCGAGACCGACCGGGATGCCCTGTCCGCCGTCGCCACGGTGTTCATTCATCTGCCGCGCGTGATGCATGACGGCGCCCTGCTCGAATCCCGTCAGGCGCTGGCCGTCGCCTCCTATCGCGCGGGGCGCGCCATCACCAACGCGGGTGTCGGCTTCGTCCATGCCATTGCCCACAACTTCGGCGCTCGCTATCACCTGCCGCACGGGCGCGCCAACGCCATGGTGCTGCCGTTCTGGCTGGAAACCATCCGGGACGACTGCGAACCCCGACTGGCCGCCCTCGCCCGGGCGGCCGATCTTGGCGTGGCCGGCGATAGCGAGGCCTCGCTGGCGACCGCGCTGATTGCCGCGATCCGCGACCTCAACCAGCGCTTCGAGATCCCGGCACAGGTCGATGCCCTGAAGGCCGCCGACATTCCCGCAATCGCCCGCGCTGCTCGCGAGGAAGCCCACTGGACCTACGCGGTCCCCCGCTATCTGCGACAGGCCGACTGCGAGCAACTGCTGGGCCGCATGTTGCCCGCCGCCGCCTGAGGGAACCTGCGACAATAGCGGCGTGCCCACTCGGCACCTGCAATCGCGAGGTCACGCCATGCGCCTGTCCATCCTCTCCGGTGTTCTGCTGTTCGGCTTCTGCAGCATTGCACTGGCCGCCGACACTCTGGAACGCAAGGGCATCGGCCATGCCCAGCCCGGCGAAAAACTGATGCTCAACGCCGAGGGCCAGACCTTCAAGCCCGGCACCGTCATCACCGTCACCGACACCCGTGACGACACCGGCGGCGCCCCCGGCCAACGCACGGTGAAGGTGCTGCAGATGCTCGGTGGCAACAAGTCGGTGATGGTCGAGGTGCTGGAGTAGCCGCGTTACGAAACCGGTAGCAGCAATGTCATGCGCATGCCCGGTGACAGCCGCTCGAACCCCAGCTGTGCGCCAATCTGCAGCGCACGCTGGCGCTGGTTGATCAGGCCGTAGTGCCCGGCGCCTGCCGGACGTGCAGGGTCGAACCCGCAGCCATCATCTTCGACCTGGATCTGTAAACGGCCCGAACGCATGGCATCGCCGAGCACGGCCGCCCGTATCCGCAGACATCGGGCATCGGCGTGCCGCAGGCTGTTGACGCAGGCCTCCTGGAGAATGCGCAGGGTCTGCAGCAACAGGCTGGGGCCGAGCGCGAAACTGTCCGGCACCCCTGAAAGATCCACCTCCAACTGCACGCCACGATCCTCGGCGGTGTCCTGCAAACGCCCCCGCAAATCCCCGAGCCCACTGCGCAGGGAGGCACCCCCCGGGGTCAACGAGCTGAGAATCAGCCGCAGGTCATCCAGCGCCGATTGCAGGGCACGCGCCACCGGGGTGTCGGCGGCGCCTTCGTTGATCAGCCGCGACAGGGTGAGCACCAGGGTGCCGCCCAACCCGTCGTGCATGTCGCGAAACAGCCGCTCGCGCTCGCTGGCGATGGCGCTCGCCTGTTCGGCCTCGCGAAGTCGGGTGTAACTGGCGGCGATTTCCGCCTCGCGCTCGGCAACCCGCAGTTCCAGCGTGTCGGCCCAACGCTCCGCCTCCCCCAGGGCCTGGCCGAAACGCTGCAGCAACCAGGCTGTGACCACCACCACCGCCAGGGGCGCCATCAGCAGAAACCACGATGGCGTAAACCAGAGGCTGCCGTCCGGTACCTGGGCAAACTCCCAGAGCACCGTCGCCCCCATGCTGTGCGCTGTCAGCTGCATGACGAAGGACAGGGCGGTCGGCCGTTGCAAATGCTCGACCACGTAGATCAGCAGGTTGAGGGTGAACCCGTAGGCCACCAGCAGGCCGTACAGCCACACGGCGACGACCGGCAGCGCCTGCGGCCACAGCCCGGCAGTTGTGGCCGCCACCAGCGTGAGCACGACGACGAACAGGAACAGGGCGGTCTCGAAACCTGGCCAGTCGCGCGCAAACAGATGTTTGCCGAGAATTACCGACGACGCGATGTACGCCCCCAGTGCGCCCAACGACCATACCGGTACCCAGGTTTCGGAGAGGTGACCAGGGTCAATCACCCGCGGCAGGCTGTAGAGGCAACCCCAGAAGCAGGACATCGCCAGCCAGAAGAAGGCGCCTTCGCTCCGGCGTCCCCACCAGATGCCGGCCGCCACCAGTCCGATCACGCTGGTCGGCACCACCAGGCCCAGCAACAGGGCGGTGCGATCCAGCGGCAGGGTGGGCGCGACCAGACGCAGCCCGAGGAGCAAGAGCCCGGCACCGGCCAACGGTCCCACCCACTGCCAGAACTGTTCGGCGCCGCGCCTCATGGTGGGGCGCCAGCGTCTGGCGGGCGCTGTGCCACGGCGGCGAGCCGCCCGTAAATGTCACGGATCTGGCGTCGGATATCGTCGACGCTCTGCCCGGTGCGCTGGGCAATCTCGGGTTCGGTGTAGCCCTGGGCGACCCATTGCAGGATGTCGGATTCGCGGGTGGATGCAAAAGGCCGTGCCGCCGGCTGCGCCGTGGGTCTCTGCAGGAGGAAACGGGCGACGGCCGGGCTGATCGGCGAACCGCCCTGGCAGAGGGTGCGAATGCTCCGGGCGACGCCGGATGCCGTGGTGTCCTTCAGCAGATAGGCCACCGCGCCGGCTTCGATGGCCTCGACCACATGGCGCTCGTCACCGAAAACGGTGATGACCATGAACAGTGTCTGTGGCCGCATGCCCCGGAGCTGCCGAATGAGGTCGGTGCCACTGCCATCCGGCAGGCCCAGATCAACCAGCACCACGTCGGCATCGATCTCCACCAGGGCGGCCAGCGCCGCCGCACAGCTACCCACCGCGCCGACCAGCTCGAGATCGGCTGCGGCCGTCACCGCCGATGCCAGCCGGGCGCGGGTGTCCTCCTGATCTTCGATCAGAAACACCCGCGCCAGACGCCCGGCCGCCCCTGCGGGGTGTGCGGTGGTACCGACCCCTGACGTCGGCAGACATTCGAGCTCCAGGTAGAAGGGCGCCTGCTCGGCATTGCAGTCGAGTACCCGATGGCGTTCACCATCGCCCTGGAACGGGGCCTTCCAGCGCCCTGTCAGATCGATGCTGTCGCGCAGCGCGCGGAGCGCCTCCGGGGAGTCCGCGAAGCAATACAGCCGCTGCTCGCCGGTATCCACCTGCGCGGCCAACCACAGGGCAGCGTTGCCCTCAATGCTTCGCAATAGCCGCCATCGCGGCCGAAGTGGCGGCGCCTCGCCTGCCGAAGGCGATCGCGCCACCCCGCCCTCGACGCGGGTGACCGGGGCGACCAGGCGGTATCCATAGCCGTGCACGGTACGAATCAGGGTCTGGTCGCCGTCGTCCAGGGCTCTGCGCAACTTGGCGACGCAGCGCGGCAGCACCGATTCACTCACCACCCGCCCGGGCCACAGGTGAGCATGCAGGGCCGCCTTGTCCAGGACTTCGCCGGGATGCCGCAACAACAGTCGCAGCAATTCCAGCGGCAGACGCTCCACGGCCACCGGCCGGCCGTTCACGGTCAGTTCCAGCGTCCGATCGTTGAACTCGGCCGCGCCGACCACCCAGCGGCCTGCGTCCGCCGCCGAGCCGGCATGGCCCGTGTCCGCATCGCTCCCCATCACCGTGTACTGCCTCAGGCCGACCCCGTCCGCTGACCATAGCCGAGCGGTCGGGACGCCACAACCGCGAAATGCGCGCCACCAACACCGGCTCAAGGCACTGAAGCGCCGGTTATCGGCTGCAGTGTCAGGGTGGCCGCGTCATCGAACGAAAACGCCGAGGTCACCCCGCCCTGAGAAGGCGCCGTTGCCGCGAGCGCGCCACATTCCAGCACCATCGCATACCGCCCCGGCTCCAGGGTGCCCTGTTCACTGCCGATGCTGTCGTTTGCCGACCGCAGGTAGCGGGCGAGACCCACACTCGGGCTCGATGGGTTGAAGAGCGTGAGTCGGAACTGACTTCCGTAATAACTTTCATCGGCGCCCGGCAGATCGTCGCCCTCCGGAATCAGTGCAACCGCGTTGAATCGCCCTTCGGAGAACTCACGCGGAGGGAAAATCTCGGGCGGGACGATTTGATAGGACATGGTGGTGTTGTCGGGGACCTCGAACGTCACGAAGTGCGCTGTGTCGCTTTCGGCTGTTCCGCCGCCGATATCCCCACTCTGGCTACTGACATTGCAGCGCTGGGTGATGGTGGTCCGTCCGGTCGACGACTCGGTCGCCACCTCGGTGCCGGCCCGAGCGCGAGCAAATACCGGTCCGCTGAACTGCAACTCATCAACGACTTCTTCGGCGACGGGGGCCTGGCCGGCATCCGACTGAAGGAATTTGATGCGCTGATCCTGGGTCCGGTCAAAACATGTGTCGTCATCGCAGTCGACAACGAAGACAAAGGTCTCAGCGTGTGTCCGTCGGATCAGCGTGCTCGACGCCTGCGCCGGTCCGAGCTCCAGCGCCAAAAGATCAACCGGCGCCAGACTCGTCCTGACGAAAGCAAAGAAGCTGTCCGTGCGCCCGGCTTCGGTGGCAACCAGATCGAACTGGAAGCGCGTCTGCCCGGGCACGGCCGCTTGTCGTCCGACGATCACCGCGTTGGTATCCGACCGTCGCTCGATGATCTGAATTTCCCCGATGTTGTCGATCCCCAGAAAGCGAATCTTGTCGGGGTCCAGCGTGACGGTGAGGGTGACCGGATCGCCCGCCTGAAAATCGGACCGGTCGGCTTGAAGAGCCCCCACCGGGGAGTCTGCGAGCGTTGTTTCCACCGACAGGCCGTCCTCTCCCAGCGAGGACAAACCGAGGACCTTGAGGACCGACGAAATCTCCTTGCCGGGCTTGATGCCGGCGGCCAGCTTCAAGTCGTAGCTGGCCTTGAAATCGGCCGCCAGAATCTGCGAGATCGGCAGGGCGAACTTGCCCGACAGCTTCGCCCCGAGCTTGGCCTCCAAGGCCGAAAAGCGGATCGACTTCAGGAACCGGTTGCCAATGGCGGCCTCAGCGTAGCCGAACAGCTCCAGCGAGGGCTCCAGCCGCAGGTCATCCAACCCCGGCGCATTGAAGGTGGTCTGGCTCTGGACGTCGAACGTGCCGAACTCGGTGAGCGGGTCACAGGCGCCGAAGCTGCAGACAAAGCCGGCCGCCAGTGTGTTGCTCACGGTGGTCTGCAGCCGGAACGAGGCCTGCGCCACCGTCAGTTTGCCGCCCAGCTCGAAGCCGACCCCCACCGGTACGACGCCCCCGATGATCAACGAGATCGGGCCGCCCACCGGAACCGGGATCAGTATCAGCTCGAACTTGCAGCTGACCTTGCCATCCAGCACCAGCGTGAGCTGTGGCTCGGCATCGAGCTGGAACCGCGGCGCGGCACCGACCACGAAGCGCTCCAGCCCACGGCCGCGGGTGTAGACGACCTGTAGCGACGGCCGAATGTCGATATCGAAATCCAGCGGCCGGGCAAAGGTGATGGGGGGGCTCTCGCCCTGAAAGGTCGCACTCTCGACGCTGCAGTTGTTCTGGATCACCCGCGTCCCGACCGGGACAGCGACCTTGGCGACGCGGCCTTCCGGCTGCTCCTGCGGCCGCGACACGAACCGGTAGCGGGTGCCGTCGCGGGTGATGTCGAAGTCCTCCGCGATCTCCTGCGGGAACACCGGCGCCACTTCCCCGAGATCAAAGGTCTGGTTGATCTCGAGCTCGGGAAACAGTTCGTCCGCCGCCGCCAGCGCCAGGGTGACGCGCACGCCCGCTGCGACCACTTCGGTGTTCACCACGCGCCCGGCCAGCGGCACCGAGCCTGTCCCGACCATGAGGCTGTCCAATGGCGGCGGCGCGATGCCGCTGATGACCACGCTGTAGGTGTTGTCGAAGTCCGGCGCGGCATCCGGGACATCGGCCTGCGGACCCGCGACCACCTGGGCATCGTCAATCAACAGCGTACTGGCCGGCATCTCGGTGACCACGGCCAACAGCGGCGGCGACCGGACCTCCCCGACCTGAGCCACGATCTGGCTGGATCCACTCGCGCTGACCGCGCGGGCCACGCCGTTTTCATCGACGGCGATATCCACGGGGTCGGTGGCGGACCAGTCGAAAGTTGTTGCTACGGCCTGGCCAGCGGCATCGAACGCGCGCGCCGTGAGCTGGCGTGTCTGACCCTGAGCGCTGAACAGCAGCCCGGTTTGCGCAATCTCGACCCGGGCCACCGGCCCCGGAGTCGGACTTGGACTTGGACTTGGACTTGGGCTTGGGCTTGGGCTCGGGCTCGGGCTCGGGCTCGGGCTCGGGCTCGGGCTCGGGCTCGGGCTCGGGCTCGGGCTTGGACTCGGGCTTGGACTCGGGCTGGGTGACGGCGAGACCGTCGGTGTCGGCGCCGTCGTCGGAGTCGGTGAGGGCGTCCCCGTTGGGCTTGGGCTGGGTGTTGGCGAGGGTGCGCCGCCGCCCCCCGAGCAAGCGGCCAGGGTCAGCAACAGCCCGGTCAGTGCCAGCGCGCGGGCGCCACGTAGGAAAGTCACCGTCATGGTCCTGTTCTGCACCTCAGTGGGTTCCGATCTTGCTGCCCTTGACGGCGCTGCTGCCGGACCCGCGGACGTTCATCCGGCCGGTGGCGACGAGGTCGACGTCGGTGCCGGCCAGCGAAACCTCGCCGGATTTCTTCATCTGCAGGCGCGCCCGGTTGCCGGCGGCAAATGCCAATTCGTCTCGCGACGCCGCCGTCAGCCGCCTGGCGTGCAGCTGGATGTCAGCCACTGCATCGAGCCGCGCCACCCCGCCCTCGAGGTGCAGACTGGCCCCCGGCCCGCGTAACTCGACCCCGGCTGGCGTCACCACCACGCTCCGCTCAAGCGCTGCCAGACGTGCCTCGAGCACCGCCAGCGACTTGCCATCGGACGCACCGAGGTCGGCGGCCAGTCCCAGCACGGCGCCGGTGAGCATCAGGGCGACGGCGCGCAACGGTTTCGAGGGGGTGTTCATGGAGGGCTCCGAATTCAGGGTTACTGCCAGGCCAGCATCAGCGCCTCGGTGACATCGGCGCGCTGCGCGCCGGCATCGGTGACCCGCAACCGCAAGTCACCGGCCTCGGGCTTGCGCAACCAGTGAATCCGCTGAACCCGCTCGGTGATCGCCTGAAGGTCGGCGCTCGGCTCGATGCGCTGTTGCCAGGTGTCGAGCAATCGTTGTGCGGCGGCTGCACGCCGCGCCGGGTTTTCGGGTGTCTGCAGGTTGAGCGGGGCCTTGGGGGTGACCAGGATCAGCAATGACTCCTGGCGGCGCGCATCGCTGCGACGGCTGGTGAACCAGTCGACCAACGGAATACGCCCGATCCACGGAACCCGCGAGAAGGTGCGATCGGACACCTGTTCGGACAGGGCACTGAGCACCAGTGTTTCGCCGAAGCGGATATCGGCGGTGGCGCTGACCCGCTGCCGAAACGTGGTCAGCGACCGCTCGAAGGTGCCGATCTGGTCCTGCGACAGGAAGGAGCGCTCGGCAGTCACCTGGAACGTCACCTGGTCGGCGCTGATGCGTTCCGGCAATACCCGAAGCTCAACGCCGACATCAATGGGCTGAAGCGTGCCGAGGTTGACGCCGCTGACCTCCACGTTGAGCGTTCGACCGGCAAAGAACGAGGATTCGCGATCCAGGTGTGCGGTGATCGAGGGGCGCGCGACCACGCTGTAGGTCTGCCCGGCGTCGTTGAACAGGTTGAGGCTGTAGTCGAGCCGCGGCGAGGAGATCTCCGAGGTGATGGTTCGGGCGCTGCCGCGACCGAAGCTGTCGGCGGTCTGTACCAGGGTGTTGGAATAGCCGTAGAGCACCCGCAGCCCGTCAAACAGGTTGACGCCGCGATTCTCCTGGGTGAGCTGGGAGTTGAGCAGCAGCGTCACCTCGACCACCACCTGCGAGGCGGCGTCGATTGACCCCGGCTCGGCTGTGGGCGCCAGCGCGGGGTCGTCGTCTGCCCAGGCGGACGACAATGCGCCGTACTCGGCCACCCGCCGCAGCACGAAAGCACCGCTGGCGGCATCGGTGTGCGCGGCGGCGGCGCGCTCGGCCACGGTCTGCGCGCTGTGGTCGCCCGCTGCCGCCAGGGCAAAAGCCTGCAGGCGCAGGACGTCGACGCGATCAGGCGCCAACGCGACGGCGCGTGCCGCCGCCAGGGTCAACAGCGGCAGGTCCTGACGGTAGTAGGAGGCCACGCCGAGGCCGTAGAAGGCCTCCCAACGCGCCGGCTGGTCCAGCACCGCCTCGGCGAAGCGGCGTTGCGCTTCGGCATGGTCCTGCTGCTCCAGCGCGATCACCCCCAGCTTCAATAGGGACGCGTAATGCCCGGGCGCAAAGCGCAAGGTGCTTTCGTAGCCGACGGCAGCCTGTTCGAGCCCGCTACGATCGCCAGCCAGCGCCTGTTCCTCCAGCGCCAGGGCATGCAGGAACTGGAGCGGCCCGTTTCGCAGGTCCCGCTGCAGCAGCCGTGCCAACGGCGCCTCGGCGTCGGACCAGCGCTGCGCGGTAACGGCCTGCGCCACCAGGCGCCGGTCGTGGTCCGCCGCCCCGTCGACGCTTAGGTCACCCCGTGTTGCGCAGCCGGTCAGGGCCAGCGCCAGCAACATCACGTGCAAGCGCGTCATGGTCGTGCTCGCCGGATACGCCAGGAGATCCCTTCGTTGCCACCGGTGGCACGATCTCGCCAGGTGAAGCTGAGCATTCCTTCTGAGGTCACGCCCAACTCACGAGCCTCGGTTGCTTCGTCGCACGCTTCCGGACGTGCACCGCCGGGGGTTCCGAAGCTGAATTCGATACGCTGACGCTCGCGCCGATGAATCTGCAGTCCGAGATCACAGTGTTCCGGTGTGCCGGTCGGGAACACGGCAAGGATCTCGACCGTCAGACCAGCGGCCTCGTTGGGGACGAGGTCGAAGCCGGTGAATGTCAACCGCTTCCGGATCGGTAGCGATGTCACGCTGTTGCCGTCACCTGAGGGCGAAAGCCCTTCAGGCGTCGACGTGAACCGGTAGGCCGGCACCACCGTCACCGGTACCTTGTGGCAGACCGGCTTGCTGCGCGGCGCTTGCACACAGATCGGCCCGGTGACGGCGTTGGCGGGGATATGCAGGATCAGCTGCTGGTCGTCGCGGGACTCCACGCGTTTGATCTCGACATCACCGATTTGCCACTTGAGGGCATCTCCGCCACCGGCCGGATCGAGATTGCGCCCCTTGACCGCGACCCGGTTGCGATTGCGCAGTGCCAGCGGTTGCGCCAGGTCATCGATCTGACCGAAAACGTAGGGCACTGCGTGTCCCCCGAATGTTTCCAATGAGGCGACGGCATCGATGATCGGCGGCGGGGGTCGTGCCGGTACGGGGGTTGGCGCTGCACTCGCTCTGAGCCGGGCATCGGAGGTCACGGTCAACGCCGGGCGGTCGGGGATCCCGACGACCTCGAGGGTCCCACGATCAAGGAAGTCGTTCTGCGCCGAGAACGGCGTCGGTTTGTACGCCGAGAGGGCATAGGTCACCGCCTGATCGCTGGCGGTGATCGGCGCTTCGCCCAGGAGCAACCGGCCGACCCCATTGCCCGCGGCACTGCGGACCTGTACCCGAACTTCCGTCCGCAGATCGCCGTGTGGATCCTCCAGTCGCTGCATGACCAGCCCGCTAAGACACTCGCCCCGCAGCGTCATCGTCTGACCGGGGGCAAATGGGCGGTAGCCGTCGACCCCGGGACGAATTGCGCTGTAGCCGATGGCCGACGGCTCCAGCGCACTGATGCGCGGACGATCACAAACAGCGAAGGCATCGCTGAGCGCCGTGGCGCCGCCGGCCTGCCGGGCCGTCAACGACGCTGACAGTGATCCGGTGATGGCGTCCGGGCGAAGGTCGAACTCGACACGCGCGCCACTGCCACCGGGACGCGGCGCCAGTTGCAGACTGCGGCTGCCGAGGCGCAACTCGACCCGCAGCGCCCGCGGGTCGAGCTCGCGGCCTTCGACGAACAGGCGGTCGCCGGTCAAGCCATGCGAAGGCCTGACGCGCGTTCCGCGTGCCCCCACCACCCCCCAGCGCGTCACGTTGGGCCCTTCCAGGGTCAGCGCCGCGCGCGGCTTCATCTCCTGTGCCGGGATCTCGCGAATGCCGGTGGTCTTCGAGGTGGCACTCTTGGGCCCAGCAAACGCTTTGTCCCCTGACTTGACGGCATCGGCGGCGGCAACCGCCCCGGTCAACAGAACGAGCCCGACCCATCCCCAGCGAACCGCGACCTGCTTACCCATGTCATCTCCCCCGGAAGGCCCGCTCGCGACATACCGAGGGGCGTTGCCGGATGCTGACGTGCGGGGGGCGGGAGGTCCTGACCGGGAGTTGACGTTTTCCTGACTTTTACATGACGTCGACAGCCGCCGGTTGTCTCAGGGTTTCAAGGTTTCAGGGTGACCAGCAGATCATGGGCGTTGACCACCGCCCCGCGTGACACCAGCACCTGGTCGATGACCGCCTCGCGGTCGGCGCGAATCTGGGTTTCCATCTTCATTGCCTCGATCGCCAGCAGCGGGTCACCCTTCTTCACCCGCTGCCCGGCCTTCACGGCCACCAGCGAGATCATGCCCGGCATGGGCGCGCCAATCTGGTTCGGATTGCCATCCTCCGCGCGCGGTCGTGCTGCCACCGGCTTGGCGCCGGCCTTCGGCACCTTCACCGTACGGGGCTGGCCGTTGAGTTCGAAGAACAGTTTGACCGCCCCCTCCTCGGGCAGCTCGGTGGTGCCCTGTAGCTTGATCAGCAGGGTCTTGCCGGGCTCCAGTTCCACCGACACCTCATCCCCCTCGGCCAGGCCATAGAAGAAGGCCGGCGTCGGCAGCACCGACACATCGCCGAAATGACTGCGATGTTCGGCATAGTCGCGGAACACCTTGGGGTACATCAGGTACGACGCCAGGTCGGTATCGCTGACCTTGCGGCCAGCGGCCTTCTCGGCCGCGGCGCGAGCGCTGGCCATGTCCACCGGCGGCAGGCTCGCACCCGGCCGTTCGGTGAGCGGCGACGCGCCGTTGAGCACCTTGGCCTGCAGGGCAGCGGGAAAGCCGTCCGACGGAAAGCCGAGTTCACCGCGGAACAGCGAAATCACCGATTCGGGGAAGGCAACGTCGCGCTCGGGGTCCAGCACGTCAGCGGCCGTAAGGTCGTTGGCAATCATGAACAGCGCCATGTCTCCGACCACCTTGGAGGTGGGCGTGACCTTGACGATGTCACCGAACAGTTGATTGACCGCCGCGTAGGCCCGCGACACCTCGGGCCAGCGGGCTTCCAGTCCCAGACCACGGGCCTGTTCGCGCAGATTGGTGTACTGGCCACCGGGCATCTCGTGGCGGTAGACGTCGGCGGTGCCGGCACGGATGTCGGCCTCGAACGGCTGGTAGTAGCGGCGCACGCCTTCCCAGTAGGTGGACATCGCCTGCATCGCCTCGAACGACACGCCGGGGTCGCGCGGACCGCCCGCCAGCGCGGCGGCGATGGCGCCGAGGTTGGGCTGCGAGGTGAGGCCCGACATGGCATCCAGCGCACCATCGACGGCATCGACGCCGGCGTCGATGGCGGCGAGCACGCTGGCGGCGCTGATACCGCTGGTATCGTGGGTGTGGAAATGGATGGGCAGGCCGACCTCCTGCCGCAGTGCAGTGACCAGGGCATGCGCGGCGCGGGGGCGGCAAACGCCCGCCATGTCCTTGATGCCGATGATGTGGGCGCCGGCCTTCTCCAGCTGGCGGGCCATGTCGACGTAGTACTTGAGGTTGTACTTGGGCCGCGATTCGTCGAACAGGTCGCCGGTGTAGCAGATGGCCGCTTCGCACAGCGCGCCGCTGTCGCGCACCGCGTCCATTGCCACCCGCATGTTATCGACGCTGTTGAGCGAATCGAACACACGGAACAGGTCGATGCCGTTGGTGGCCGCTTCGCGCACGAATGCCTGCACCACGTTGTCGGGATAGTTGGTGTAGCCCACCGCATTGGAGGCGCGCAACAGCATCTGGAACAGGATGTTGGGAACTGCGGTACGCAGCTGTGCCAGCCGCGCCCATGGGTCTTCCTTGAGGAAGCGCAGGGCCACATCGAAAGTGGCGCCGCCCCAGCACTCCAGCGACAGCAGCTGTGGTAGCAGACGGGCGTAGTCGGGCGCCACCGCCAGCATGTCGTGGCTGCGCATGCGGGTGGCAAACAGCGACTGGTGGGCATCGCGCAGGGTGGTGTCGGTGAGAAGGACCTGCGGTTGCTCGCGCATCCACACCGCAAACTTTTCCGGCCCCAGTTCCCGCAACCGGTCGCGACTGCCAGACGGCGGTGCCTGGGTGCGATCGGAGACCGGCCGCACGGGCGGCGCCAGCGGCAGCGCCGGTGCGGTGCGGCCCTTCATCTCGGGGTTGCCATTGACCACCACCTCACCGATGAAGCGCAGCAGTCGGGTGGCGCGATCCCGTCGTTTGCTGAAGGCAAACAGCTCCGGCGTGGTATCGATGAACCGCGTGATACAGGTGCCGTCGACGAACTGCGGGTGGTTGATGACGTTCTCGAGAAACTGCAGGTTGCTCGACAGGCCGCGGATGCGGAACTCGCGCAGCGCGCGGTCCATCCGCTGGATGGCATCCAGCCGCTGGGCGCCCCAGGTGGTGACCTTGACCAGCAACGAATCGTAGTAGGGCGTGATCACGGCGCCGGAGTAGGCGGTGCCGGCATCCAGCCGCACGCCGAAACCGGCGGCGCTGCGGTAGACCCCGAGGCGGCCATAGTCCGGTGTGAAGTTGTTCTCCGGATCTTCAGTGGTGACCCGGCACTGCAGGGCGTGACCGCGCAGGCTGATGTCGGCCTGGGCCGGCACCCCGCAAGCTTCGGTGCCAATACGCTGACCTTCGGTGACCCGGATCTGCGCACGCACGATGTCGATGCCGGTCACCTGTTCGGTCACCGTGTGCTCGACCTGGATGCGCGGGTTGACCTCGATGAAATAGAAGGCGCCGGTGTCGGCATCCATCAGGAACTCGACGGTGCCGGCGTGGGTGTAGTTCACCGCCCGCCCGAGCTTGAGCGCGGCATCACAGAGGGCACTGCGGGTGGCGGCATCGAGATACGGCGCCGGCGCCTGCTCCACCACCTTCTGGTTGCGACGCTGTACCGAGCAGTCACGCTCGAACAGGTGAACGAGGTTGCCGTGGGTGTCGCCGAGAATCTGCACCTCGACATGGCGCGCATTGCGCACCAGCTTTTCCAGATACACCTCGTCGTTGCCGAAGGCCGACTTGGCCTCGCGCCGCGCCACCTCCAGCTGCCCGGCGAGATCGTCTTCGGTCTCGATCACCCGCATGCCACGGCCACCACCGCCCCAGCTGGCCTTCAGCATCAGTGGATAGCCGACCTCGGCTGCCCGCGCCTGAACCTCGGCAAGATCACGCGGCAGTGGCTGGGTGGCCGGCATCACCGGCACCCCCGCCTGCTCGGCCACATTGCGCGCCGCCACCTTGTTGCCGAGCGTGCGCATCACCTCGGGACGCGGGCCGATGAAGCGAATGCCGGCGCGGTCGCAGGCGTCAGCGAAATCGGGGTTCTCCGACAGAAAGCCGTAGCCGGGATGAATGGCATCGGCACCGGACTGCTTGGCGACCCGCAGGATATCGTCGATATCCAGGTAGGCCGCAATCGGCTGCTTGCCGGCACCCACACGATAGCTTTCATCCGCCTTGAAGCGGTGCAGGGCGTAGCGATCCTCGTTGGCATAGATCGCCACCGTACGGATACCCAGTTCAGCGGCAGCGCGCATCACGCGGATGGCGATCTCGGAGCGGTTGGCAACCAAGAGCTTGCGAATGGGACGGTTCATGCACGGTCCTCGATTGTGAGCGGGAGAGGGGATCACGCCGACGATACCCCGAAAGGGCAGGCCCGACACCCTGCCAATGCGACATGCAAAAAGAATGCAGGCCACGATAACGGCCGAGTTCGCAAGCCATCATCGCGCCTGCACAATCGGCGTGGAACACCGGTGTCCCACGCCAGCGATCCGACCGCTGGAGGAGCAGCGGCCGGCATCGAGGAAGATCCCAGACGCGTCTAGGAGTCGATATTCCCGTATTGTCGCCACTTGCCCTCGTGCGGGGCCCCACTCTTTGGGGTAGCACGCCTCCCTTCGGGGCGGCTTCCCGGCTTCCCGCCCATTCCAGGCATTCAACACACGTGCTGAACAGGACCAACATGAAAACACGGATCACCGAGATGCTCGGCATCGAATACCCCATCATCCAGGGCGGCATGATGTGGGTGGGGCGCGCTGAACTTTCTGCTGCCGTCTCCAATGCTGGCGGCCTTGGCATTCTCACCGCCTTGACCCAACCGACGCCGGAAGCGTTGGCCGATGAGATCGCGCGCTGCCGAACGATGACCGACAAACCATTCGGGGTGAACCTGACCATCCTCCCGAGCGCCAAACCGCCGCCCTACGAGGCGTATCTCGATGTGGTGCTCGACAGCGGGGTCAAGATTCTCGAAACCGCGGGCAACAACCCCAAGGCGTTCATTGCCAAAGCCAAGGCGCAGGGGGTGAAGATCATCCACAAGTGCACCGCCGTCCGCCACGCACTTTCGGCCGAGCGCAATGGTGTTGACGCGGTCAGCATCGATGGCTTCGAATGTGCCGGGCACCCCGGCGAAGACGGGATTGGCGGCCTGATCCTGTTCGCCATCGCCGCGAGCAAGTTGGGCATCCCGCTGATCGGGTCCGGCGGCATCGCCGACGGCCGCACCATGGCCGCCGCCATGGCGCTCGGCATGGAGGGCGTCAACATGGGCACCCGCTTCTGCGCCACCGTGGAAGCGCCGATCCACGACGCCATCAAACAGCGGCTGGTGACCGCCAGCGAGCGTGAGACCAACCTCATCTTCCGGACCCTGCGCAACACCGGACGCGTCTTGAAAACGGCGGTGTCGGACGAGGTTGTCGCCATCGAGAACCGACCGGGTGGCTGCGAGTTCCAGGACATCCAGCATCTCGTATCGGGCGCCAAGGGCCGCGAGGCGCTGGAGTCTGGCGATGAACAGAAAGGTCTGATCTGGGCGGGTCAGACCGTTGGCCTGATCAACGACATCCCCACCTGCGCCGAATTGATCGACCGCATGGTACGCGAGTGCCGCGAACACCTGGAGACGGCGCGCGCGCGTACCGCCTGAGGCCGACAGCCCGGTCGACTGTACGTCGACCGGGCGCGAGCTCAGTTGGCCAAGGCCGACGCCGGCACCACGGGCAACACCACGCTGGAGGGGTGCTCGGCATCACTGAGGATGGTCATTGCGCCCAGCACACCCGGGAGCAGGTCGGGCAAGGGCGGCAGGCCATGGGGAATGTCGCTGGGGCCCACCGAGATGCGCAGCCGATGGCCCTCGGCAATCATCGCGCTGGTGGGGAAGATCTCGACCTGCAGCAGCATCGGCTCGCCCGGCGTCACCGGCAATCGGCTGTCGGCCGTGAACGGGTGCCAAGGCTGGATCATCTCGCCGTCGAGCGTGCGAGAGCGGCTGGCGTCGATTGCACGGAAGCTGGCGGTGAGCAGGCCATTGCTGAGCGCCTTGGCGGTACCGTCCGGCGCGACATCACTGAGGCGCACGCTGACGCCGGCGTTCATCGCGGTGGTGCTGATCCAGAGATCCGCCTGCACCGGGCCGTTGAGGTAGTACGACGCCGTCATCGGCGCGGTGTCGTAGCGGGCGTCCAACAGGGTGGCGAGGTTGTCGTTCTCGAAACAGGGCAGCGGGATCAGGCCCACCGCCCCCGCCGTCCACTGCGCCGTGCTCGCCGAGCAGATGCCGGTTGCCGGCTGCTGCAACACCACATTGCCGCCCTCTTCGGCGGCCGGCGTGTCCGTCGTCAATGATTGGTCGCCCCGCAGATACAGGCGTTCGGCGCGGGCCTGCGGATGCGGCCAGTCCGGGGCGGTGACGAAACGGTCGTGCCCATAGACGTACTGGGTCACGGTGGGCAGGGCCTCGGCGCCCACCGGCAACCCCTTCACATACTGGTCGAACCACTGCAGGGCGACCTGGTCCAGCAGCGGCACACCGTCGGCCGGCAGGCCGCTGCCGAATGCCGCCTCGATATGGTTCCAGGGGCCCATCAGCAGCTTGGCGGTGGTGTGCGTCTTGAGCGCCTCATACAGCAACGGCTCGCCGCGCTGGAAGATATCCATGTTGCCGCCGACGATGAACGTCGGCACCTGGACGCTATCAGCCTGCTCAATGGGTGAGCGCACGCGCCAGAAATCACCATCGAAGGCGGTGTCGGGGTCGCCGGTCACCGCACGCAGGATGGTCGGCACCTGGAAGTTGGTGACGGCGCCCAGCAGGCGGTCGAGTGTCTGCTGCAGACCGGTCGCCGGGTCCAGCACCAGGTTGGGATCGAGTACGCCGAGCCCGGTGACCAACCCCAGCCACAGGGGGATGAAGCCGACGTTGGTCTGACCACCGGTGAAGACGATGTCACGGTAGCCGTCGGCCAACGGCACGATGGGAAAGAGGGCCTTGATCGCCGGATGTCCCTGGGCCGCGGTCAAGGTGGCGGTGATGCCGAGCAGCGACACACCGTACAGCCCGATATTGCCGTCACAGAAGGGCTGCGACACCACCCAGTCGACAATCGGCCGGTAGTCGCCCTGCTCGATCTCACCGAAGGCCTCCCACTGGCCGTCGGAGGCGCCGGTGCCACGGACGTCGACCACGACATGGGCATAGCCGTGGGCCAGGAAGGTCGGGTTGCCACCGCCCAACGCGGGGACGAAATCACCCACCGCCTTGTTGTAGCCGGTGAGGGTGAGGATGGTGGGTAACGGTCCGGACGCAGCAACGCCATCACTGTCGGCCGGCAACACCACGGTGACGGCCAGTTCGGTACCGTCGTCCATCGTCATGGATTCACGGCGCGACACCGTGCCCGGCCACGCCGCCTCCGGCGCATAGTCGGACCATCCCGTGGTGTCTGCCGCCACGGCCGGGGCCATCTGGGCGGTCTTGGCGCGGGTGCCCAGATCGGACCACCCGGACGTGCCCCCCTGCCCGAAATCAAGCCCATCGCCGCCGCAGGCGCTCAGCAGCAGGGGGGTCAGCAGGAAGAGCGCGGAAAGGCCGCGCAGGCGCGCGGTCGGAATGGTCTTCTTCATTGGATGGGCTCCAGACACCGATGCGGCATCATAGGGTGAACCCCACCTGCGAGCACTGCTCGCTGGCGTGGCGAACGCCCGGACATGGATGTCCGGGCCGGGGTGGATTAGCGGAGCGACGGTTCGCCACGATGGCCAGTGCCAAGGTGTATTCGCGGCACGACAGCCGTTTTGCGAGCACCGTTCGTCGAGTAGGCTCACCCTACGTCGCGCCAAAGCCCCCTGTCATCGCGAGGGGCGTAGCCCCGCGGCGATCTCGTCCGGGTGGCACTGCTTTGGCGACGAGATTGCCGCGCCGCCTGCGGCGGCTCGCAATGACATTTGTTTTGTTGTGGACGACGGGACGCCGTCGACACGCTCTCGTATTTCGGTTGCAGCGGTTTCGCCCTACACCCGCTCAAACACCACCGCAATCCCCTGCCCGCCGCCGATACACATGGTGGCCAGTGCGTAGCGCCCCCCGGTGCGGTGCAGTTCGTAAATGGCCTTGGTGGCGATGATGACGCCGGTCGCGCCCACCGGGTGACCCAGTGAAATGCCGGAGCCGTTGACGTTGACCTTGGCGGGATCGAATCCGAGTTCCTTGCTGACGGCGCAGGCCTGGGCGGCGAAGGCCTCGTTGGACTCGATCACGTCGAGATCGGCCACGGTCAGACCGGCGCGCTTGAGCACGGCCTGGGTTGCCGGCACCGGGCCGATGCCCATGATCTCCGGCGACACGCCGGCATGGGCGTAGGCGACGACGCGGGCCATGGGCTTCAGCCCACCTGCCTGCACCGCACCGGCGGTGGCCAGTACCATCGCGGCGGCGCCGTCGTTGATGCCGGAGGCATTGCCAGCGGTCACCAGGCCTTCCTTCTTGAACACCGGCTTCATCTTGGCGAGCTGTTCGGGGGTCACGTCCCCGCGCACGTGCTCGTCCACCTCAAACACCACCGTACCCTTGCGAGTGGTGATCTCCACCGGCACGATCTGCTCCTTGAAGCGCCCTTCGGCAATCGCGCGTGCGGCGCGGCGCTGGCTCTCGACCGCCAGCGCGTCCTGCATCTCGCGGGTAATGCCATAACGCTCGGCGACGTTTTCCGCGGTCACACCCATGTGGATGCGCTGGAACGGGTCATGCAGCACGCCGGTGGTGTAGTCGAGCATCTGGCTGTCGCCCATGCGCGCGCCCCAGCGGGCCGAGGGCACCAGGTAGGGCCCACGACTCATCGACTCGGCGCCGGCGGCCAGGCCGATCTCGGCGTCCCCGAGCATCAGGCTCTGGGCGACCGACACGATCGCCTGCAGACCCGAACCACACAGGCGATTGACGTTGAAGGCGGGCGTTTCCTTGGGAATGCCGGCCTGCATCGCCGCCACCCGGCCCAGGTAGGCATCGCGCGGCTCGGTGGGGATCACCGTGCCCATGGCGACATGGCCCACCTGATCGGGCGTCACGCCAGCGCGCGACATCGCCTCGCGAATCGGGGTGGTGGCGAGTTCGGCCAGCGGCACATCCTTGAGACCGCCGCCAAAACTGCCGATGGCGGTACGTGCTGCGCCGACGACGAAAAGTTCCTGTGTGTTGCTCATAGCCAATACCTCGTCAAAAGGGAATCTTCAGTTCTCACATGTTGCGGCGATAGCGCCCGCCGACGTCATAGAGCGTATGGGTGATCTGCCCCAGTGAGCAGTGCCGCACCGCGTCCATCAACACCTCGAAGGTGTTGCCGTCGTTCATCACGGTGTCGCGCAGGCGGCTGAGGACGGCCTCCGCCGGCTCGGCGTTGCGGGCCTGGAACTCGCCCAGACGCTTGAGCTGGGACTGCTTCTCGTCATCAGTGGAGCGCGCCAGTTCGATCTCGAACGCCCCGTCATCGCCTTTCGGGTTGCGGAAGGTGTTGACGCCGATCAGCGGCAGCGAACCATCATGTTTTTTGTGCTCGTAGTGCATCGACTCTTCCTGAATCTTGCCACGCTGGTAGCCGGTCTCCATGGCGCCCAGCACGCCGCCACGGTTGGCGATGGCCTCGAACTCCTTGAGCACGGCCTCCTCCACCAGATCGGTCAGCTCGTCGATGATGAAGCTGCCCTGCAGGGGATTCTCGTTCTTCGCCAGCCCGAACTCGCGGTTGATGATGAGCTGGATCGCCATGGCACGCCGCACCGATTCCTCGGTAGGGGTGGTGATCGCCTCGTCATAGGCGTTGGTGTGCAGGCTGTTGCAGTTGTCGTAGATGGCCAGCAAGGCCTGCAGCGTGGTGCGGATATCGTTGAACGACATCTCCTGCGCGTGCAGTGATCGGCCCGAGGTCTGGACGTGGTACTTCAGTTTCTGGCTGCGTTCGTTGCCGCCGTACTTGTGCTTCATCGCCACCGCCCAGATGCGGCGGGCGACGCGGCCGATCACCGAGTACTCCGGGTCCATGCCGTTGCTGAAGAAGAAGCTCAGGTTGGGCGCGAAGTCGTCGATGTGCATGCCGCGCGCCAGATAGCTCTCGACATAGGTGAAGCCGTTGGAGAGGGTGAACGCGAGCTGGCTGATCGGGTTCGCCCCGGCCTCGGCAATGTGGTATCCGGAGATCGACACCGAGTAGAAGTTGCGCACCTTGTGTTCGACAAAATACTGCTGGATGTCGCCCATCATCTTCAGCGCGAACTCGGTGCTGAAAATGCAGGTGTTCTGGCCCTGGTCCTCCTTGAGAATGTCGGCCTGCACGGTACCGCGCACCGTCGACAGCGCGTAGGCGCGCAGCTGGGCATGCTCTTCGGCATCCGGGGCGCGACCATTCTTCTCGGCGAACTGTTCGACCTGCTGGTCGATGGCGGTGTTCATGAACATCGCCAGGATCATCGGCGCCGGGCCATTGATGGTCATCGACACCGAGGTGGTCGGCGCACAGAGGTCGAACCCGGAGTACAGCACCTTCATGTCATCGAGCGTGCAGATCGACACCCCGGAGTTGCCGATCTTGCCGTAGATGTCCGGCCGCAGCGCCGGGTCCCATCCGTATAGCGTGACCGAGTCGAACGCGGTGGACAGACGGTGCGCCGGCATCCCTTCGGACACCCGCTTGAAGCGGCGGTTGGTACGGAAGGCATCGCCCTCGCCGGCGAACATGCGGGTGGGGTCTTCCCCTTCACGCTTGAACGGGAACACGCCGGCGGTGAACGGGAAATACCCCGGCAGGTTCTCCTTCATCAGGAACCGCAACAGCTCGCCCGGATCCTCGAAACGCGGCAGCGACACCTTGCGGATCTTGCTGCCCGACAACGAGGTGGTGGTGAGGACGGTGCGGATTTCCTTGTCGCGGATCTTCACCACATGGGCATCACCCGAATACTGGTCGACCACCGTGCGCCAGTCATTGAGCAGGCGCCGCGGGCCGGGCAGCAGTTCGCCGTCCTTGGTCTGCTCCAGGGCTTCAAGGCTTGCCCCCGCCGGGTCATCCCCGAGCAGGCGGCGGCTGATGGCCAAGGCCTCACGTTCCCGCACCACGCGGCACTGCTGTTCGATGGTCTGGTGATAGTCGCGCACCTCGCCGGCAATCTCGGCGAGGTAACGAACGCGGTCAGGCGGCACCACCGCGCGACGGATGGTCGAGGCCTTCACCGTCACCGTCGCCAGGGTCGACGGCGCGGCATCGAACCCCTTCGCCACCAGCGCCGGCAGAATGGCCTGGTACAGGGCAGTGACACCGTCGTCATTGAAGCGTGAGGCCATGGTGCCGAACACCGGCATCGCCTCGGGGGATTCCATGAACCGCTCGCGGTTGCGCTGGTACTGCTTGCGCACGTCGCGCAGCGCATCCTCGGCGCCCTTGCGGTCGAACTTGTTGAGGGCGATGAAGTCGGCGAAGTCGAGCATGTCGATCTTCTCCAACTGACTGGCGGCGCCGAATTCCGGCGTCATCACGTACAGCGAGACATCGACGAACGGCACGATGGCGGCATCGCCCTGACCGATGCCGGAAGTTTCGACGACGATCAGGTCGAAGCCCGACAGGCGGCAGGCTGCCATCACGTCCGGCAGCGCCG
Organism: Flagellatimonas centrodinii; assembly: GCF_016918765.2. Taxonomy (GTDB): domain Bacteria; phylum Pseudomonadota; class Gammaproteobacteria; order Nevskiales; family Nevskiaceae; genus Polycyclovorans; species Polycyclovorans centrodinii. Next base: position 1,401,845 of record NZ_CP092104.1, on the reverse strand, counting down.
CCGACAGTTCGCTGCCGGTGTCGCGGGTGGCCAGCGAACGCATGTAGATGTTTTCGTGCTCGATGGCATTCATGCGGATGCGGTCGCCCAGCAGGGCGCCGCCGGTGCGCTTGCGCGAGGGGTCGATGGAGATGATCGCCACCCGCGGCTTGTCGGCCTGATCCAGCCGCAGGCGCAACACCAGTTCGTCGGTCAACGACGACTTGCCGGCGCCCCCGGTGCCGGTGATCCCCAGACTGGGCACCGCGACATCGGCAGCGGCATCGCGGATCGCCTGCCGCTCGGCATCGGAATACGCACCGTTCTCGATGGCACTGATCACCCGTGCCAGCTGCCGACGGTCACCCGATTTCAGCGCCTCGACGGCCTGATCGGCCTTGGGCGCCAGTGCGCAGATGTCATAGTCGGCACCGCGCACGACGTCGTCGATCATGCCCTGCAGACCCAATGTGGCGCCGTCTTCGGGCGAATACAGCCGGGTCACGCCGTAGTCCATCAGCGCCTTGATCTCGGACGGCACGATGACCCCGCCACCGCCGCCGTAGATCTTGATGTTGTCGCCGCCGTTCTCGCGCAGCAAATCCACCATGTATTGGAGAAACTCGACATGCCCCCCCTGGTAGGAGGTGATGGCGATGGCCTGGGCATCCTCCTGCAGCGCAGCGTTGACGATCTCGCCCACCGAGCGGTTGTGCCCGAGGTGAATCACCTCGGCTCCGGAGGCCTGGAGGATGCGCCGCATGATGTTGATCGAGGCGTCATGGCCATCGAACAGCGAGGTCGCGGTCACCAGACGGACCTTGTGGTTCGCCTTGTAGGGCTGCGGCTTGGTGATGGCGGCGGGATTGTTCATGCCGGGCTCCGGGGTGGTGGGCGGGCCCCTCGCAGGGGCAACCGCGAATTTTAGGCGGATCGGCGCCCCCGGCCGATGCCCGAATCGCTTGTGACGGGTGACCGATTTTGCCATTGTGGCCATCCTCCTGTCCGGTGGTCGCGCCGTGGAACGAGACAGTGTTGCCGTTGCCTTCGTCCGAGAAGCCCTGGAGGGGGTTCGTGCGCGCGGGGGTGATGCCGATGGCCTGCTGCGCGCCGCAGGCATCGATCCCGGGCTGCTGGCCAGCGACGGCGGCCGGGTCAGCGCAAGCGCGTTCGGCCGGCTCTGGCTGGGGGTGGCCGAGGCGCTCGATGACGAGTTCTTCGGTCAGGACAGCGGCCGCATGAAAGTCGGCAGCTTCGCCACACTGTGCCACCTCTGCATTCATGCCCGCACCCTGGAAACCGCGCTGATCCGCGCCTGTCGGCTGCTCAACCTGCTGCTCGACGACGTGCAGGTGCGCCTCGAAGTGGTGGGGGATTTCGCCCAGGTCACGGTCCGCGATCGGGGGGTCGCACCGCGGGTGTTCGCCCATGAGACGCTGTTCATCCTGCTGCAGGGCCTGATCAGCTGGCTGGTGGATCGCCGGGTGGTGATGCTGCGCGCGCACTTTGCCTATCCCGCCCCCGCCTGGGCCGACGAGTACCCGCGCATCTACGCCCGCGACATTGTTTTCAATCGGGCGCCGACCTGCTTCCGCTTTGCCGCGGACGACCTGCGGGCGCCGGTGGTGCAGACCGAACGCACGGCGCGTGAGTTCCTGCGTGGCGCGCCGGCCAATTTCATCGTCAAGTATCGCAACCCGCGCAGCCTCGCTGCCCACGTACGCCGCGCGCTCAAGCATGGTCCCCGTGGCTTTGCGCTGGGGTTCGAGGATTTCGCTGCCGAGCTTGCCCTGAGCCCGTCGACCCTGCGGCGTCGACTCGACGCCGAGGGCACCTCGTTCCGATTGATCAAGGACGGTCTGCGCCGCGACCTCGCCATTCGGCTGCTGCGCCAGTCCTCGCGCGGTATCCCCGATATCGCGGCGGCACTCGGGTTTGCCGAGCCCAGTGCCTTCCACCGTGCGTTCCAGAAGTGGACCGGCACCTCGCCCGGCGCCTTTCGCGACCGCCGCGACACCGCAGCGCTTGTGTGAATTTTTTGTGACACCGGGCGGTCGCCTCTAGGCAAGGCCGGCACCCGGGCGCATCCTCGACCCCTGCTGCCACAACCCGTATGCAGGGGGTGGCTGCGCCTGCTGCCGGGGACACCGATGAACACCAAGACGCCACAGGCGAACGACGTCCTGACCTACTGGTTCGGCGACGACCGTGACGCCGATCCGCGACGGGTCGCGGAAATCTACCGGGGCCGTTGGTTCGGCGCCGACACCGAGACCGATGCCGACATCCGCCAACGCTTCGGGGCGCTGCGCGAGCAGGCGCTGATGGGCGAGCTGCACAGCTGGGCGCACCAACCACTGGGACGGCTGGCGCTGATCCTGCTGGTCGACCAGTTTTCGCGCAATCTCTACCGTAATGACCGGCGGGCCTTCCTGCATGACCGGCTGGCGCTGGACTGGGCCGAGGGCGGCATCCTGCTCGGCATGGACCAGTCGCTGACGCCGCTGGAGCGCGTGTTCTTCTACCTGCCGCTCGAACACTCCGAACATCTGGACGACCAGCAGGAGTGCGTCGCATTGATGGCCCGGCTGATCGACCTGGTCCCGACCGCACAGCAGGCGCTGTTTCGCGACTTTCACGACTATGCCCGTCGGCATCTGGAGATCGTCGCCCAGTTCGGCCGTTTTCCCCACCGAAACGGGGCCTTGGGGCGTGATCCGACGCCGGCCGAGAACCACTTCCTGCGCCAGCCGGGCAGTTCGTTCTAGGACAGAGATCCACCGGACCGGCAAGACGGTCGGGATCGGCCCCCCAGTGTAGAGTGCACCTGCCTCCGGTTACGGCGCCGCTGCGGTGGTGAACCGCCACAGTCGCGGCCGCTGCAGTGGCCGCCCGAGACTGTCGCGCACCCGGGTGGTGACCACCACCGTGTATTCGTGGTCCGGCTCGAGCGGCTGGTCAAAGCCATAGCTGAGACCGTGAGCGCCATCACCGCGATAACCGAAGCGATTGGCGCCGCCGGGGACGATGGCGCCGGTCTCGTCGAACACCACGATGGCGCCGGGCGCCTCGGTGGAGGCCCGGTCCACCGCACCACTGAGGAAAGCGATGACGCTGTGCTCGGCCGTGAGCCCGAAGGGGACATCGGCGGCGCCGTGATGCGGGTGGAGGCCGACCACCCGCGGCCCGCGGGCCGCCTCCAGACCATTGGCCAGCTTGTTCCATAGATGCAGGTAGTAGCCGCTGATCATGTCGCTGGTGTGGAGCACACCGCCCTGCCCGGTGAAGTAGTTGGCACTGGCCCAGGGCATGTGCTGGCTGACCCGCGGCATCTCGATGGCGGCACCGGCACGCTCGGCCAGCACCAAAGTGCGAGTCGCCAGTGCGGTGCGTTGCACGGCAAACGCGGTCACTGCGGGGTCGTTGCGACCGGTTCGGGCATAGGCATCCACCAGGACCGAGTCGGGCGGAAATTCCAGGTAGGGGATCTGTAGCCACAGGTCATGTTCGAAGATCGCCATCACGTCCATGGCGTACTCGATGCTGTTGAGCGACAGGGGATCGAAGGCCTGCGCCAGCGCCTCGAACGGGGCATCGCCGATCAGCCCGCGCAGCAGCTGACCGGCGCTGGTGTCGGCGCCGGGCGGAAAGCTGTCGAGAAGGTTGGCGGGGCTGTTGCCGATGTGTTCCCCACGCTCCCGGACGACCGGCTCGAACAGGGCATCCCACACCTCATCGCCCATGCCATGGGCGGCCACCCCCATGGCAAATGCCACCAGGCTGCCGCAATCATCACTGCGGCGGATATCGGCCAGTGGCACCTCCACCTGTTGCAGGTTGACCAGGAAGTCGAGGGTACCGCCGATCAGCGGCAGCGGATTGTCCGCACCCACCGCGGTCGCGCAGCCGCGCTCATGCAGCAGCTGCATCAGCGGGTTGACGAAGTATTCCCAGTGGGCGTTCTCCGCCACATCGCGGTCTTCCGGGAACAGGGCGCCGGTGGCATAGCCGCCGTCCGGGTACATCGCGCCTGCCAGCAGGGCCGGACGATGCTGGTCGAGAATGCGCTTGAGCGGGTGTGCGGTCGGCAAGTGCTGACGGGCGTAATCGGCCATCAAGGCGTGCACCACCATGCCGGCGGCATGCACGGGGAGACAGGCAGCCAACAGGGCGGCTGTGACGACGACGCGGACAGACTTCATGGCTGGGCTCACAGGGCTTCCGCCTTGGCCCGCAGCGCCTGTTCGCGTTCGAACAGCTGGCGGGCTTCGGCATAAGGATCGGGGGTGGGGGCAGGACTGGGGGAGGGCGTCGGGCTCGGGCTCGGACTGGGTGATGCCGAGGGCACGGGCGTCGGGGTTGGGGTTGGGTCCGGCGTCGGCGCAGGCGTCGAGGTTGGGGTTGGTGTTGGGGTTGGGGTGGGTGTGGGCGCGACGGTCGGCACCACCGACAACGACGTCGATCCGTCGCCACCGCAGGCGGTGAGGGTCAGGCACAGCAACAAGGCGGATCGTCTCATCGGAACGATGGCGTTGGGGACAGCCCGATAGCCTACCGCCCCCAGATGACGCCGCAACGGCAAATTCAGCCCGCCCCCGACAACCTCCGCATGCAGCTTGACGGCGCCGGCACAGCCATGATGATGACGACCATGAACACCGTCCCCCGCTGCACCCTCGACCAGCTGCTCGACCGCCTCAAGCCGGGCATGACCGTTTACGTCCCCGGCGTCTCCGGCGAGAGCCTGCCGTTCTACGAGGCGCTGAAGGCGCGGCCGGAGGCCGCGGCCGGTGTGCGTTTCGTCGGCATGCACTTTCCCGGCATCAATCGCAACGACTACCTCGGCCTGCACCCCGAAGCCCGCCAGCGCAACTACGTGATGAGCCAGGGTCTGCGCGCCGGGCTCGCCGATGGCCGCGCCGAGTTGCTGCCGCTGGACCACCCGTCGAGCTATCGCGACCTGCTGGAAAACGTCGAGATCGACCTGGCGTTGGCGCAGCTGACACCGCCCGATGCCAGCGGCAGCTGCAGCCTCGGGCTGGCGTACGACTTCCTGCCGGCGGTGTGGGCCAAAGCCAAGGTACGGGTGGCGCATTTCAATCCGCGCCTGCCGCGCACCCGGGGCAGCTTCTCGGTACGGGCCGGCGACATCGATGCCGCCTTCGAGATGGACGCCGACCTGCTGCCCTATGACGCCGGTCAGCCGGATGACGGCTTGCGCGCCCACGCGCTACGGGTGGCCGAACTGGTGCGCGATGGCGACACCCTGGAGTTCGGCATCGGCAAGCTGCAGACCGGTATTCTCGATGCGCTGCGTGGGCACCGCGGGCTGAAGGTGTGGTCGGGCATGGTGTCGCCGGCGCTGATCGGGCTGCTCGATGCGGGCGCGGTGCAGGGACGCGGCAGCGTCGATGCCGGCGTGGCCCTGGGCGATGCCGACTTCTATCGCCGCATCGACGGTGATGACAGCTTCTTCTTTCGCCCCGTGGCGGAAACCCACAACGCCCTGCGCATCGGCCAGATTCCCAACTTCTGCGCCATCAATTCGGCCGTGGAGGTCGACCTGTTCGGCCAGGTCAATGCCGACAGCCTCAAGGGTCGGCTGCTGGCCGGGGTTGGCGGGCTGCCCCCCTTCGTGAGCGGCGCCCTGCTGTCGCCTGGCGGACGGTCGATCATTGCGTTGTCGTCGGCCACCGACGACGGCCGCTTCACCCGCATCGTGCCAACTCTGGGCGCGCCTGGCTTGACCGCACTACCGCGCCACTGTGCGGATTACGTGGTGACCGAGCAGGGCACTGCCGCGCTGCGCGGGTTGGATGTGCACGGCCGCGCGAAGGCCTTGATCGCGATTGCGGCGCCGGGGCATCGGGAGGCGTTGGAGCGTGCATGGACGGAGATGGCTGCGCGGTTGTGAGCGGCGCGCGGGCTCAGTAACGACGCGTGCGTGCTGAGGTTCAGTCGCGGCTCAGCCCATGCCCTCGCGGGCCCAAGGTCGGTATCAGGGGCACCGCCCCGCGGCGATCTGGTCCGGGTGGTACTGCCATGGCAACGAGATTGCCGCGCCGCCTGCGGCGGCTCGCAATGACAATTGTTCTGATGTGGGCGATGCTTCGTCGAGACGGAATCTGGCACGGGTCTGCAACGGTTTCGCCCTGCTCACTAAGCAGCGAGACTTACCTCAAACGCCGCCTCGGTCTTCCCCTTCACTTCACCGAGACTGACACCGTCAGCCAACTCGATGAGCCGCGCCCCACCCCCCTTGCGATCAATCTCGAACACGGCGAGGTCGGTGATCAGCAGGTCGACCACGCCCTTGCCGGTGAGCGGCAGGCTGCATTCGGCCTTGAATTTGGAGGCACCGCTCTTGTCGCAGTGGTCCATCACCACCACCACCCGCTTGACCCCGGCGACCAGGTCCATGGCGCCGCCCATGCCCTTGATCATCTTGCCCGGCACCATCCAGTTGGCGAGATCCCCGTTGGCGGCCACTTCCATGCCGCCGAGAATCGACAGGTTGATGTGGCCGCCGCGGATCATGCCGAAGCTGTCGGCACTGGAGAAGTAGCTGGTCTGCGGCAGATCGGTGATGGTCTGCTTGCCGGCGTTGATGAGGTCGGCATCCTCCTCGCCCTCATACGGGAAAGGCCCCATGCCGAGCATGCCGTTCTCGCTTTGCAGCGTCACCGTCATGCCGGCGGGAATCATGTTCGCCACCAGGGTGGGAATGCCGATGCCGAGGTTCACGTAGAAGCCGTCGCGCAATTCCTTGGCGGCGCGTGCCGCCATCTGGTCTCGGGTCCAGGCCATGCTTACTGCTCCCGCGGGCGCGTCGTGCGCCGCTCGATGTGTTTGACGTAGTCGGTGCCCTGCACGATGCGATCGACAAAGATGCCGGGCGTGTGAATCTGGTCGGGGTCGAAGCTGCCGACCGGGACGATCTCTTCCACCTCGACCACGGTGACCTTGCCGGCGGTGGCGATCATCGGATTGAAGTTGCGGGCGGTCTTACGGTAGATCAGGTTGCCTTCGGTGTCCGCCTTCCAGGCCTTCACCAGCGACAGGTCCGCCACCAGGCCGGTTTCCATCACGTACCACTCGCCGTTGAACTGGCGGGTCTCCTTGCCCTCGGCCACCTTGGTGCCGTAGCCAGTACGGGTGTAGAAGGCGGGAATGCCGGCACCGCCGGCGCGGATGCGCTCGGCCAGCGTGCCCTGCGGATTGAACTCGATCTCCACCTCGCCGCTCATGAAGCGCGATTCGAGAATCTTGTTTTCGCCGACGTAGCTGGCCAGCACCTTGCGGATCTGGTTGTTGGCCAGCACCAACCACATGCCGTGCTCGTCGCAGCCGACGTTGTTGCCGATGACGGTCAGGTCTTTCGCCCCGGAATCGCGCAGGGCGAGAATCAGATGCTCGGGGATGCCACAGAGACCGAAGCCACCGGACATCACGGTCATGCCGTCGAAGGTCAGGCCGGCCAGCGCGGTCCGCGCATCGGGGTACACCTTGTTGCTCATCGGGTCAGGCTCCTTCGAGGCCGGCGCTGCGCAGCGTATTGCGCGCGCTCTTGAGATGCGGGATGTCGATCATCTTGCCGTCCAGCGCGACCGCACCGGCGCCGCCGGCGAAGGCGGCGATCACCCGCCGGGCATGGGCCACCTCGTCGTCGCTGGGGGTGAAGGCATCATTGATGATCGCCACCTGGTCGGGGTGGATCGCCACCTTGCCGGTGAAACCGTCGTGGCGCGCCTGCTGGCAGTTGGTGCGGCAACCCTCGGCATCGCGGAAATCGACGTAGACCGTGTCGATGGCCTCGATTTCCAGCGCGTGGCAGGCCAACAGACACTGCGCCCGCGCGTAGACATAGGTGTCGCGCCAGGCGCCATCGGCGTGTCGGGGGCTGCCGGCACCGAGGGCCGCGCTGAGGTCTTCGGCGCCCCACAACATGCCGCGCAGACGTGGATGCGGCCGGTGCAGCAGCTCACCCATGCGCAGCACCGCTGCCGGGGTTTCGGTGCAGACCGCGAGGATGCCGAGCGGGGTGTCGGCCTCGCGCTGGGCATCCAGCAGGTCCAGATAATGGCTGACGCGAGTCAGGTCTTCGGGGCCACGGATCTTCGGCAGCATGATGCCGGCGATCGGCAGGCCGGCCAGGGCCACCAGGTCCTTGAGAATCTCGCCGGACTCGAGGTCGTTCACCCGGACCCACAGTTCGCTGGGGCCGCGGTAACCGCGCACGTACTCGGCCACCATCTGGCGGCCCACCGGCTTGCGGTCCGGCAGCACGGCGTCTTCAAGGTCAATGGTGAGCCGCCCGGCGGCAATGCCCTCGGCCTTGGCCAGCTTGCGCTCGCTGTCGGCGGGGACGAATAGCAGTGATTTCATGTCGGAACCGTGGTCAGGCGAATCAGCGGGCCCTGAAGGCCCGAGGCGCGCCAGCATGCCGCGGTTGCCGCCGCCGCTCCTCGTCCCCCTGCGGTAGTCTGCAGGCGGGCGAGAAGTGTACTGGATTCAGTTCCGTTATCCGGGTGTGCTCTGGCAGCTGAAGTGTCGGGTCCGTCACCATGTCGAAAGCCGCAAACGGCGCAAGTCCGGATGGGCTGGATCGACCCGCGCTCAGCGACTGCGCGACCAAGCGCCTTGACGATCGCCCAGCCGATTACCGGCAATCCGGTGGCGGCGGCGCTTACCCCCAGCAGATCAAGCGGCCCGTCCACGGCCCGTGCACCGACCAAGCCGGGGAGGCCTGGCCGAACAGCCACAATGGGACCCGGAGGATAATCCTGCGCCGCTGCGGTGCGGTCTTCACCGTACCGGCGCCGCTCAAGCCGGGACCTGTGGCACAACCACGGCATCGTCGCGCAGGGCACGGCGCCGCCGTCGGCGCCAACGCTTCAGGCCGCTGATCCACACCGCAATGATGATCAGGTCGAGCACAGCCCAGACCGCCGTAGTCGCCGAAATGCAGCGGTCGCGACAGCGCCAGTGCCTTCATGTCCCCGGGCATCTCGCAGAGACCTTCGAAGTGGCCGTCCGCGGCCCGCACCAGCACCGGGGTGATCAGGTGCTCGGTCAGCGGCGTGCGGCCGTGCAGGAAGATCGCGTCATGCTCCGGCGTCGAATAGGCACTGCCGGGGAATGCGACGACCTGCAGCTGCCGGTCGGGGGCCAAGATGGCAAGGCCGAACACAAATGAGAACATATCTCATTAGATGGACGCTCGAGCATTAACCGCGGACGCTGGAACGTTCACGCGGGTAGCCGTAGAAGCCTAGTATCAGTGTCTCAATGTAGCGATCAGGATCGCCTTCGATGACACCGTGCCTGCCGATACCGAACGCCGCTCGCGGCACCCGTGGTGGCGGCCAATGACCCCGGCCGGGATCCCGGTGGTGGTCGACGACGCGGCCGACGCCGGCGAGCGCCATCGCTTTTCGGACCAGTTGCGCGCGCACGACGTCGCACTGACGCCGCTGACCATCGACACGCTGCAGGTCAACCTGACCACGCTGTGCAACCAGGCGTGCCGCCACTGCCATGTCGACGCCTCGCCGGCACGCACCGACGCCCTGTCGCGAGACGGCATCGAGCGGGTGGTGGCCCTGCTGGCGGCGCACCCGCAGATCCGCACCCTGGACCTGACCGGCGGTGCGCCCGAGCTGCATCCGGATTTCGACGCCTTGGTCGAACGGGTGGCGGCACTGCAGCGGAAAATCATCGTCCGCCACAACCTGACGGTGAGCGATGACGGCAACCCACAGACCGGTGAAAGCAAGGCCTATCTGCCGGAATTCTTCGCCCGGCACCGCGTCGAGGTGGTCTGCTCGCTGCCGTACTACCAGGCCTTCTTCACCGACAAACAGCGCGGCAATGGCGTTTTCGACAAGAGCATCGCCGGCCTGCAGCGTCTCAACGCGCTGGGCTATGGTGTCGACGATTCGGGGCTGATGCTCACGCTAGTCTACAACCCCGCCGGGCCCTACCTGCCCGCCGCACAGGCCGTGCTCGAAGCGGACTACAAACGCGAGCTGAAGACGCGTTTCGGCATCGTCTTCAACCAGCTGTTCACGATCACCAACATGCCGATCAATCGCTTCGCGCTGCACCTGCGAAAGTCGGGCCAATACGCCGCTTACATGGACAAGCTGGTGCAGGCCTTCAACCCGACCGCAGCCGGCCAGGTGATGTGCCGTACCATGATCAGCGTTGGCGCCGACGGCAGGCTCTACGACTGCGACTTCAACCAACAGTTGGGGATGGCGATCCGCGACGGCGCGCGACCCCTGACGATTTTCGATTTCGATCCGGAGGCGCTGGAGCGCCGCGACATCCGGGTCGGCAACCACTGCTTTGGCTGCACCGCCGGCGCCGGGTCTTCCTGCGGCGGCGCCACCACCTGAACGGAGGCCGCAGATGCGCCTTCCGACCCCCCGCCGCGCGCGCCCGTGCCGGCCCCTGAGCGAGCCGACACCCTCATGATCAAACGCCTTCTGCTGCTGACGTTGATCGTCGGCGCCATCGCCGCTTTCTTCGCCTTTGATCTGGGCCGCTTCCTGTCGCTGGAGGCGCTGCAGGATCGTCGCAGCCTGTTGATCGACTATCGCGATGCACAGCCGCTACTGCTCACCGCGGCGTTCTTCGGGGTTTATGTGCTGGTCACGGCGCTGTCGATTCCGGGCGCGGTGGTGCTGACGCTGGCGGCTGGCGCGATCTTCGGGGTGATCTGGGGCACGGTGCTGGTCTCGTTCGCCTCGACGCTGGGCGCCACCGGCGCCTTCCTGTTTGCCCGCTACCTGTTCCGGGGCGGCATCGAACGCCGCTACGGCGAGCGCCTCAAGGCGATCAACGCCGGCATCACCCGTGACGGTCCGTTCTACCTGTTCACCCTGCGGCTGGTCCCGGTGTTTCCATTCTTCCTGATCAACCTGCTGCTGGGGTTGACGCAGATGCGGGTCTGGACCTTCTTCTGGGTCAGTCAGCTCGGCATGCTCGCCGGCACGTTGGTGTACGTGAATGCCGGCACCCAGCTGGCACAGTTGACCTCACTCGGCGGCATCCTGTCGCCGGGCCTGATCGGCGCCTTCGTGCTGCTCGGCGTGTTTCCGCTGATCACGCGCAAGCTGGTCGATGGCGTCAAAGCGCGACGCGTCTATGCCCCCTACCGCCGCCCGGCGCGGTTCGACCGCAACCTGATCGTCATCGGCGGCGGTAGTGGTGGTCTGGTCAGCGCCTACATCGGCGCAGCGGTGAAAGCCAAGGTCACGCTGATCGAGAAGCACCGGATGGGCGGCGACTGCCTGAACACCGGTTGCGTACCGTCGAAGGCGCTGATCCGGTCCGCCAAGTTCGCCAGCCACCTGCGCCGCGCCGACGAGTTCGGATTCGACGCCGTATCGGGCACGCCCGACTTCGCCAAGGTGATGGACCGGGTACAGGCCGTGGTCCGCGCCATCGAGCCGCACGACTCGGTCGAGCGCTACACCGGGCTGGGGGTGGAGGTGCTCGAAGGGACCGGACGACTGATCGACCCCTGGACCGTCGAGATCGCCCTCCATGACGGCAGCCGTCAACGGCTGACCGCGCGCACCATCGTCATCGCCGCCGGGGCCGAACCCTTCGTGCCGCCGATCCCCGGCCTTGCCGAGGCCGGCTATCTGACCTCGGACACCCTCTGGCAGCTGCGTGAACGGCCGCAACGGCTGGTGGTGCTGGGCGGCGGACCAATCGGCTCGGAGCTGGCGCAGGCATTCGCCCGCCTCGGTTCGACTGTCACCCAGGTCGAGATGCAGCCGCGCCTGCTGCAGCGCGAGGACCCGGAGGTGTCGGAGGCGGTGCGACGCCGCTTTGTCGCCGAGGGCATCGACGTCCGCGTCGGCACCACGGCCACCGTCGTGGTCGTCGACAATGGCGAAAAGGTGCTGCTCTGTGACCAGGACGGCCAGCCCGTACGCATCGCCTTCGACCAGATCATCGTCGCCGTCGGCCGCGCCGCCCGGCTCACCGGCTACGGCCTCGACACGCTGGGGATCAAGACCACCGGCCGGCTTGAGGTCAATGATTTCCTGCAGACCCGCTTCCCCAACATCTACGCCGTCGGCGATGTCGCCGGCCCCTACCAGTTCACCCACACCGCGGCGCACATGGCCTGGTATGCGGCGGTCAACGGCCTGTTCGAACCGCTATTGGCGCTGCGCGGCGGCAAGTTCAAGGTCGACTACTCGGTGATTCCCTGGGCCACCTTCACCGAGCCGGAGGTTGCGCGTGTCGGGCTCAACGAAACCGATGCCCGGGCGCAGGGCATCGCCTATGAAGTCACCACCTTCGACCTCGCCGAGCTCGACCGGGCGATCGCCGACGGCGAAGCCCACGGCATGATCAAGGTACTGACGGTGCCCGGCAAGGACCGCATTCTCGGTGTCACCATCGTCGGCGAACATGCCGGCGACCTGATTGCCGAATATGTGCTGGCGATGCGCCACGGCCTCGGGCTCAACAAACTGCTCGGCACCATCCACATCTACCCGACGCTGGCCGAGGCCAACAAATATGCCGCCGGGGCGTGGAAGCAGGCCCACAAGCCCGAAGCGCTGCTCCGCCTGGTGGCGCGGTTCCATACCTGGCGCCGGCGCTGAGCACCGGGCGGCAATGCCTCAGCGACGGTCCGCTGGTGGTCGAGCGGCCGCGGCACTCGCGCGCCGAAACGGTTGCAGCAACATCCGGTCGAGGCGCAGTTCGGCCGGATCCCGGAACTGCTCGATGCCGATGGTCATGCCGGCATGGCCGGCCTGTGGCTGGGCCCGGTAGGTGCCGAACAGGCGATCCCACCACGGCAGATTGAAGCCGAAGTTGCTGTTGGTCTCGGCGGGCAGTACCGAGTGGTGCACGCGGTGCATGTCCGGCGTCACCACGACCCAGCGCAGCACGCGATCGATCGATCGCGGCAACCGCACATTGCCGTGATTGAACATCGAGGTGGCATTCAGGACAACCTCGAAAACCAGCACAGCGACCACCGGTGCGCCCAGGGCCGCGACAGCGCCGAGCTTGATCAGCATCGACAGCAGAATTTCGAATGGATGGAACCGGGCCCCGGTCGTGACATCGAACTCGAGGTCGGCGTGGTGCATGCGATGCAGCCGCCACAGCGTCGGCACCGCATGGAACAGCACGTGCTGGAAGTAGATGACCAGATCCAGCGCCACCACCGCCAACACCATCATCGCCCACGACGGCAGCCCCAGCGCCGGCAACAGCCCCCAGCCACCGGCCTCCGCCAGTTGCGCAACCCCGATCGCTGCGACCGGAAATGCGACACGCACCAGCAGCGTATCGATCACCACAATCCCCAGATTGGCGGGCCAGCGCCGTCGCCGCGGAACCGCCTGCGGGCGGCGTGCCGCCAGCCGTTCCCACAGGGCCATCACGACAAAGATGCCGGCAAACACGGTGAGCCGTATCGCGGGCTCATTCGGCAACAGGGAATCGGACATCATCGCGGGCTCGGCGGTCACGGGGCGCAGTCACCGGACACCTTCTTCTGCCGCCGCCATCCGGCGGCGCTCGGTGATCACCGGCAGATCATAGCGCTGACGCCGGAACCGGTCGCGTCGTATCAGTTCCGGGCTCGTAGCCGCACCGTGGCCGCGCACGCCAGCAGACCGAGCGCGACGATCGTCAACGGAATGGTGCTGGCCCCGATCAGGTAGCCGATGGCGCCAAGGGCATCGGCGTCGCCCAGTTGGGTGGTGCCCGCGGACAGGCCGCGGTTGGCCGACAGGTTGGCGCAATGAAAGAACACCGTATTGCCCCAGCCGGTGTAGACCATGCCCCACACCACCCAGCGTTGGGCGCGGATGCCGGGGAGGACCGGCACCAGCGCGAGGCCGGCGATGATCATCAGCATGCCGTTCATCACCCCCGCCACATGGGCGACGCGCCAGCCGTGTTCGCTGCCGGGAATGTCACCGGCGTAGGGCAGCGTCACGGGCCAGACATGCAGGGCATCAAGGATGGAAAACACCAGGCCGAAGCCGGAGAGCAAGCCAATGACGGCAATGACGGCGCCTTGCTGAATCAATCGTAGCCGCCCCTGCCGGGCGGTGGCGAGCAGCCTGTCAGGGTCGGTCATGGCGCTACTCCGGCGCCCGCGTGAACAATGCCTTGTAGGCAATCACACCCATCAGAATCATCACGCCGACAACGCCGATGTAGAACAGGCCGAAGGCGATGTTGTTGGTCAGCGAATCGCTGGCCGCCAGCCCGCGGCTGTCCGGAAACAACGGATCGAAGACGGAGGCGACGACAATCGACCAGGCCACAACCAACATGCCATGCACTGCACGCCGGACACCGACCACGCCGAACGGCAGGTGCTGCAGCACGGCCGCGAGAATCCAGAGGATGGCACCGTTGACGATGGCTTCCATGTGCGCCATGCGCCACGCGTCGTAGCTGCCGGGCAACTGGTAGTCGACGCGACCGGGGAAGGGCCAGAGGCTGATTTCGCCCATGAGAAAGAACAGGAAGCCGAAGCCGATGACGCCGCCGACCAGGATCATCAAGGCGCCATGGCCGATCAACAGGCGCCGCATCGGCGAGAGCGCCGCTGCCGGCGTCACGGACGCGCCCCGGACAGCGGTGGCACCGCATCAAACGGCACCGGAAGCGTCTTGCTGTGGGTATCGACCATCGGCACGTACCCCGGTGGTGCGTGCTGATACGCCGCAATCCAGTCGTACACCCACTGCGGCTCCTGTTCGCGTCGCGGGGTATGGCCCGGCATCGCTGCCCGCAGCAGGTACGGCGCCACCGTGCGGACAAAACTGGCGAGGTGACGCAACAGGCGCAGCCGCGACCGCCACTGATACCACCGTCCATCCTTCCGGAGGATGAGCTTGTAGCCCCGCATGGAGGCAAACATGACATCGAGTGCGCCGTGGAACACACCGACCGCCCGCGCCAGATACGCGCCGGCACCGCCGCCGCAGACATCCTGGTAGACGTCGTACGCCACGCATTTGTGCTCGGCCTCTTCGACAAAGTGCCAAAGAATGAAGGAGGCGACACGGCTGTCGCTGCCGCCGAACAGCCGGACCCGGTGGTTGATGAGCCAGCGGGTCACGCCCATGGTCATCGCCTCGAAGCCCGCCGTGTAGGCCAGACGCGTGCGCAGCGATTTGGTCCCCAGCCGCTGATAGGCGGCCTGCATGCGCGCTTCCAGCGCCGCCAGTTCGGGATAGCCGCGTGCCTTGATCAGCTCGTTGAAACGACGATGCGCCTGATAGTGAAACTGTTCCTGGGTATTGAATGCACGCGCGGCTTCGTGCACTCGCGGGTCGGCGATCCGCGGCATCGCCTCCCGCACGGTGCGGATCAGGAACGGCTCCAGATACGGCATGGTCAGCGAGGCGCCGTTGACCATGGCACAGAACTCGGGATCGCCCGGCTTCCAGCACGGGTCCAGGTCGTCAGGAAAGCTGAATGCGATCTGCCGCGGGATCGGCAGGGGCTCGTGGGTCGTGTCAGCCATGGTGGCGCACCTCCTCGGGGGTTGCGGCAGACTGCGGCTCGCCGGCGCGGAAGTGATCCACACCGGCGCGCAGCACACCGATCAGCGCAGGCACCAGCGCTGCGGTATTGCGGCCCATCTCGAACTGTCCCGCCACCTGCAGCGAGACCAGTCCGTGCGCGGCCGTCCAGAACAGGTGGCTCGCCGTCAGCGGGTCGAGGTGGGTGGGCATGCTGCCAGCCGCCTGCCCCGCCGTAATCACCCGGGTACAGACGTCGAGTGCATCGTGCTTGGCGGCCCGCAGTTCCAGCGATCGATGGGTCGCACTGGGGTCGTCCACCCGGAAGAACATCAGGGCGTAGCGATCGGGCTGGGCGATGCCCGCATCGATGTAGGCCGCCGCCAGCGCCTCCAGCTGCGCCTCCGGATCGTCAATATCGGCAATGGCGTCGAGCATGACCCCCTCGATCCAGCGGTAGGCCCGGGCCCGCATCGCATTGATCAGCGCTTCCTTGTTGGCGAAGTAGCGATAGGGCGCCGAGTAGCTCAGCGACAACTGCGCCGCGAGCTTGCGGAAGCTCAGCGCGTCCATGCCGCCGCCGTTCTCAAACACCGCCATCGCGGCATCCACAATCTCCTCGCGCTTGCGGTCGCGGACGGTTTCGGTGGTTTTTTTACGGGCCATGCGGAATGTTGACAGTGTTAACGTAACAGTGTCAACAACTGCGAACGGCGGTGCCCGTCTGGATCCAGTGTGCGCGGTGGTTCTGCGTGCCGGCAGGCGCCCCGGTACCGAAGGCCATCGCACCGCAAGGCCGGCTCCTTGCACTGGGCGTTCATGTTCACCCGTTCCCTGTTCGAAACCCCGAAATGATCGGTCAGCACGAACGTCTGAACGAGGTGTCTGCGCCGGTCGATGCCGGCGTGTTGCGCAGCACCCTCGGCGAGCACTACGGCATGATCAATGCGGGCAACCTGCGGCGCGCGCATATGCTGCTGGAAAGCGGCAAGGCCAGGGGCAAGATCGTGCTGGAGGGCTTCGCCATATAGGCACCGACCGCTCGGCGGCCCCGCTGTACCCTGAGCCGCCGGGCAGGCACGGAGGCCCCGTCAGGTGGTTGGAACGGTTCCGCCATCGATCACATACTCGACACCTGAAATGGACGCAGCGCGCGGTGATGCCAGGAACGTGATGAGGTCAGCGACCTCCTGTGGCTTCACCGGACGCCCCAGTGGGATACCGCCCAAGGCATCCATGATGATCTGCTGGCCGCCCGCGTAGTCGGTGTTCGCCTGACGCGCCAGACGCTCCGCGAGCGCCACCGCGGCATCGGTCTCGATCCATCCAGGCGACACACGGACCACCCGGACCCCTTTGGGCGTGACTTCCTTCGACAGCGCCTTGCTGTATGTGGACAGCGCCGCTTTGGCGGCGGCGTAGGCGATGGTCGCATCCGGCAACGGCAGCACACGCTGGATCGACGTCACATGAATGATCACGCCCGAACGTTGCGCGATCATCGACGGAAGCAGCGCCCTGTCGAGTCGGACTGCGGACATCAGGTTCAGGTCCAGTTCCTTCGACCATTCGCCATCATCGAGTGCCGCAAAGCCGCCCGCAGGAGCGGACGACCCGCCGACCACATTGATCAGAACATCGATGCCGCCAAGCTGCTTGCGCGCCGCCTCGGCGGTGGCCTGTGCACCCTCGGCGGTAGACAGGTTCGCGGCCAGGTAGTGCACATCACCGAGGGCTTCGGCGGGCAGCGAACGCGCCGCCACGACGATTCGCGCACCCGCCCCGCGCAAGGACCGCACGGTAGCCTCCCCCGCACCGCGGGTGCCGCCGGTGACCAGTACGCGCGCGCCCACAAGCCCCAGATCAAAGCTCATGGCGTGATCACCAGCGACGCGATCCTGCCCCGCTCCAGCATGAACTGGTACCGGAGCTCCACGGGGCTGCCCGGAAAGGTCCCGGTCACGCGACCCGTCACCCTGTAATGGCGACCGACCTTCTCGAGCGCGATGGGCTCGGTGAGGTACGCGAACTGGGCGGAGGCCGCCGTCTTCCAGCCTTCAATGGCGGCGCGGCCCACATGCGTTTGCCCTTCATCGGTAACACGCCCGTCACTGGTGAAGCAGCGGGCCACCGCATGTCCGTCCCGTTTGTCTGCGTCGAAGTACGCCGCAATCGGGTCGGGAAGGTTCAGCACTTTCATCGCGATCTCCATTCGAGCTCAAGGAGGCGCCACGATGCCGGCATACCACCAATAAGAAAATCACCTATTATCTGATTGGGTTGTTTAGAAAACGGTGCACAATGCGCGGGTCGGACTACGCCGAGTTGAAGGCTTTCGTGGCCGTCGTCGACCGGGCGAGCTTTGCCCGGGCCGCAGATCACCTCGGCCTGTCCCGGTCCGCCTTGAGTCAGACGATCCGCCAACTGGAGACCCGGCTGGGTGTTCGGCTGCTCAATCGCACCACCCGGAGTGTCGCGCCGACGGAACCGGGACAACGGCTCCACGAACGCGTCGCTCCGATGTTGCGCGAAATGGATGATGCAGTTGCGCAGGCCGTCGGATCGACGAACAGAACGGCCGGAACGCTGCGGATCAATACCTCCAGCATGGCCGCGAAGCAGCTCATCGCGCCGCGACTCGGACGCTTTCACAGGGCTTATCCCGACGTGGTGCTCGACATCGTGGTCGACGACGGGCTGAGTGACATCGTGGCGGGCGGATTCGACGCCGGCATTCGCGTTGGCGGGCGCCTCCAGAAGGATATGGTCGCGGTCCGTCTGACGCCGGACGTCAGCTTGCTCGCGGTGGCATCACCGGACTACCTTGCCCGATTCGGTGCGCCCAGAACCCCCGCGGACCTGCATCGGCACGTCTGCATCCGCTGGCGTTTTCCGGGAAGCGGAAGGGTCGCCCGCTGGCCGTTTCAGAAGAAGGGTCAAAGGATCGAGGCCGAAGTTGACGGGCCGCTGATCTCCAATCACCAGGACATCGTCGTTCCCGCTGCCCTGCAGGGCCTGGGCATCTTCTATGCGTACAACGACGACGGAATTGCGGAAGCGCTCGAACGCGGACTGCTCAAGCACGTCCTGCCGGACTGGGTTCAAACGGTGCCCGGGCTGTATCTCTACTACTCGAACCGCCGCCACATTCGCCCTGCGCTTCGCGCGTTCATCGATTGCCTGCGTGATCGTGACCTGCCCACGCGCGACCGTGGCCGCTGAGGTCACACATTGGTCGCCGCTTGCTGTTGATTCTTCCACTCGCGCGGTGATTGCCCGGATTGCGCCTTGAAGGCACGAGAAAGCGCAGCCTCACTGCCATATCCGACCTCGGCGGCGATCACCTTCAGGGGCCGCCCGCGCCGCAACGCTTTCTGTGCGCTCCGTACGCGCCCCCCTTGAAGATACTGCCCCGGCGCGCCGCACGGCCTGACCGACACCCACAAGGATCGCTTCAACCGGGACCTGCTGACGTTTCTCAAGGATTGAGCAATACCTGCATGGCACGGCGCCGCCGCACGACTTGCCGATTGATCAGCAACTCTTAGAGCTGCTGCCTCAGCTCATGCGCTTTCGTACCGTCGACATTTCCGCCGCAGCCGCAGCGCTGCGGCTGAACCCCCGCACCATGCAGCGAAAACTCAAGGCACTTGGAACGAGTTTCGAGGCGCTTCGGGATGCAACGCGAAAAACGCTTGCTCAGGAATATCTCGTGGAAACAAGCATTCCGCTCGCGCGGATAGCCCACAGCCTGGGCTACTCGGATCTCGCCGTCTTCCACCGAAGCTGCACGAGGTGGTTTGATCAAACACCGGCCAAGTTTCGAGAACAATCCAGGCGTTCGAGACCGCTTGTCATGTCGCCAAGCCATTGACCTGGTGCGCCCGACAGGATGAAAGTCAGAACACTTGGTCGCATATCACGGTCGTGCAAATCCGAGATTCTGGAAGCCCTCTCAACCCCCGTCTATTTGGCGGGTTGGCGGGTAGTTGAGCCTCCAGTCTTGGGCTTCTCTCGGATGCTGCGCGCCCGACCAGCCCCGTGCGACTGCTCTATTTCGTTCCCAAGTGTCACGAGCCCTCGTAGACCGGCAAACAGTGCGCCCCAAGGGTCGTGCCCTAAGCGCGAGCGAAGATCGTTTTGGGCGTCCAGCCAGCGGGGAATTGTGAGTTGCAAGGATTCGAAGCCCTTGTCGGTCAAGCGCACCAGCCGCGATCTGCGGTCGTCAGCGCTAACGATGCAGAGGTGGCCACTGCGCTCCAGCAGCTGAACGTTTCGCGCCAGGGTGGTGCGGTCAGTTTCCAGTTGCTGCGCCAGTTTTGACATGGTGATCTCGCCGAAATAGTAGAGACGGATCAGTAGCGACAGTTGGGTGACACCGATGTCCGAGTCGCCGAGGTGCTGCGTGTAAAGCTTCGAGACCGCGCGATTAGCCGAGCGCAACTGCTCTGCGAAGCATACGTGGCGTTGGCTCCGAACTTCTTCCAGAAAAGGCAGGTGGTAGCGCTTGGCAGTCATATGAGTGTATATACACGTAGTTAGTATCGATTGTCATCTCGGACCGGACGGCTATCCGCGAACGAGATTGCCATGACGCCGTCATTCCATAGGAGCGCATCAGTGCCCGGAGTTCCATCTGTTGGTCCCAGTGCGGCAGGCAGCCGCAGCATTCCGAGACCGCATCAGCGGCCGGGGGTCGAAACCCGCAAAGCCCTGTGTGCAAGCTGCGATATCGCGTGCAGCGTGGTCACCGAAATCCAGAAGGGGCGCGTCACCCGTGTGCGCTCCTCCGACAATCCCCTGTTCAAGGACAACATCTGCATCAAGGGCATCGTCGCGCCGAAAAACTTCGCCAACCCCGACCGTGTGCTTTACCCGCAGAAGCGGGTCGGTGAGCGCGGATCTGGAAAGTGGCAGCGGGTGAGCTGGGAAGAGGCCATGGCGGACATCGGTCAACGGCTGAAGAAGATCATCGCCGAGTTCGGCCCGGAAGCGTGGGCTGTCTCGACCAGCCAATGGAACACCGGTACCGATCATGGGTTGGGTCGGCGAATCATGAATCACGTCGGCTCACCGAATTGGATCAGCGGCGTCGCGCTCTGCGCCGGGAACACGGCCGCGATCAATCGGCTGACCTACGGCTGGTACCCATGGCCGGACTACGACAACACCAATCTCATCGTGCTGTTCGGGCACAACCCCGGCAAGAACAGCTGGGTGCCTATCTACAATCAGATACAACGAGTGAAGGCGCGCGGTGGCACGTTGATTGTGCTCGACCCACGCAAAAGCGAATGCGCTGAAATGGCCGATTTGTGGCTGCCAATCAGGGCAGGTACAGATGCGGCAATGGCCTTCGGTTGGCTCAAGGTGATTCTTGACGAGGAGCTTTACGACAAGGCCTTTGTCGAGCGTTGGACGGTGGGATTCGAGGCCCTAAAAAAGCGTGTCGACGAATTCCCACTGGAGCGTGTGGCGGCGATCACTGGCTGCGATGCCGAGATGATCGCCAAGGCTGCGCGCATGTACGCCACGCTGGGGCCGTCAGTGATTCCATGGACGCCCATCACCGACCAGCAGCGCAACAGCACTTCGGCCATTCGCCTGCAAAGCATCTTGCGCGCGGTATGCGGCTATATCGACGTGCCAGGCGGCGAAGCCCTGATGGGCTTTCACCCGCAGATTGTCTCGGAGTCGGAAATCGAGATGCACCATGTTCTGTCCGAGGAGCAGAAATCCAAGCAGCTTGGTTCCGACAAACATCCCGCGTTCACCTATCGCGGGCAGGCGGCCCTGCGCGAACCTTGCAAGCGCGTCTGGGGCCACGAGTACGCGAACCAGGTCACCGGGTGCTTTATGGCCAACCCCTCGGCCGTGTTCCGCGCCATGGCGGGCGAAGGGCCGTACCCGGTGAAGGCGCTGTTCTCGTTCGGCAACAACACGCTGATGGGCTTCGCCAACATGCCGCTGATCATGAAGGCCATGCTCAATCAGGACCTGATCGTGGTCCAGGAGCACGTCATGACGCCGACCGCGCAACTAGCCGATTACGTGTTGCCCGGCGACTCATGGCTGGAGCGGCCGTGGATGTTTGATGGCTACGGCTGGCTGTCAATCTACAAGCCGTCGCAGAAATCGATGGAACCACCGGGCGAATGCAAGAGCACCTTTGAGCTGTGGAAGCTCACCGCCAACGCACTCGGCATGCCCGATGTCGTTCCGTGGGAAACACTGGAAGATTTTTACGATTACCGCATCGCCAAGCTTGAGATCGGCTTTGAAGAATTCTCCAGCACGTACGAGGTCCACGCCGATACGCTTGAATTCCGCAAATACGAAAAGACCGGCTTCGCCACACCCAGCGGCAAGGTGGAACTGCACTCATCCATCCTCGAAGGCCTGGGCTTTGATCCGCTGCCGTACTTTCGTGACGAGCCGCCAGCCGACCCGGCCTTCCCTCTGGCCATGTTCACCGGCGTGCGCGAGGGCGAGTATTTCCAGACCGGAGGAAGGCACATTCCCGAGATGCGCGCGCGCAAACCCGAACCGGTGTTGTTCATCAGTCCCGGCACCGCGCGGCAGTATCACCTCGATGAAAACGAGTGGGTCGAGGTCGAAACCCGCACCGGAAAAATCGAGATCATGGTCGGCGTTCGTCCCAACATGCCCGATGGGCTGGTTCGCATTCCCCATGGTTGGTGGAAGCCGGAAACTGAGCAGGGACTGGGCAAGCTGTCCGGCGCCCTGCGTTACGCCGACGCCATGCTGTGTCCGGACGATGACGATTTCATCGACCTTGAACAAGGTATTCCGCACTTGAAGGGACTGCCCTGCCGTATCAACAAGCTGAGCGGGACACCGCAATGAAGCCCTACTTTGTCCGCGTCGTGCTGGCAAAGATCGGCTTTGCACTAGCCAAAAAAGCGTCGCGCAACCAGACCTGGTTTGATCGCATCGCCCGTCGCACCTTGGAGCGGGTCCTGAAGTTCAACTTCGATCTCGACGAAATGGTGCTGATGGATCAGGGGTATGACCCTGACGAGTTGGACCGATATCAGAATCGACGTTGAGTCTCAGGCGGACGGGAAGTGGTGACGGGTTACTGTAGAAAACTACAATGGTGCGCCCGAGAGGATTCGAACCTCTGACCCCTGCCTTCGGAGGGCAGTACCCTATCGAGCTGAGCTACGGGCGCCTATACCCAGAGCAAACTGGCGTCGACGATGTGGTCGATGGAACAGGCGCGGCTGGGACTGGCAGGCGCGCAGTGCATGGTCGCGGTCAATCCGGGTTCGTTTCTGGCGAGCAAGATGGTGCGCGAGGGTTTCGGCAGGCAGGGCCATGACATCGGCATTGGCGTGCGCTTCCTGAGCAAGCTGGCGCTGGAACCGGCTGCGGTGCGATCCGGCCGCTACTTCGACAACGATGCGGGCCGGTACGCCGATCCGCACCGCGAAGCCTTGAGCGGGGCCAGGCGAGCCCTCGTGTGCGAGGCGGTTTCGGCGAGTGCGAAAGCGGAGGGGTGATCGCAGGATCATCCCCACCCGCGGCGCCCCGCCCGCCGTTTCGTCCCTGGCGGCTCCTCGCCAGTGCCCGCGTGGGCACCCAAGCCATCAACGCTGGCCTGCATCCCTCGATGGCAGGGACCCGCTGCGTGGCGTGCGGGAGATGACCGCGTCGAGGAGGAGCCAGACCGCAGGTCCAACAAATACCAGTGACCAGGCGACCTGCTCCAGGAGTGCATTCCGCGGCAGCCCCAAGGCATTCATGGGGAAGAAGATGAGGACGGAAATGAAGGTCAGCAAGGACGCGCCATCGACCGCGATCTTGGATCGGACGATGCGATAAGTGGGATCCGCGCTCTGACTGCGAAGCAGCCGCAGCCCATGCAGTCCGGTTGCACATCCGGCAATGCCGCCGATGACATACAAGCCCGGCACATCGAACTGCTCAAGCGTCAGGTGGCCCCATGCACCTCGCGTTGCGGCCCACAGCGTGTGGTGGATGCCGATGAGGACATGAAAGCCCCCCAGCACCCTTGCCCAGGTGCTGACTGCAAGCCCCGCTGGCGACGACAAGGATCCTCGGCGGCATGTCACGAGTACGCTCGCGGCTGTCGCCACCGTCCCGAGCACGCCGTACATCAGGAAGTAGCCGAGCTTCCACGCAGGTGACACCGATTCGACACGTCGAGGGTACTGCGATCCAAGGCCGCCGAATATCTCCTCCCAGCCGGGCAGGAACGCAAGCCCGACGGTCTTCCAGATCACCGTGACGACGGCGAGGCACAAGCAGGTAAACGCGAGCGGCGCCTCGGCCCAAGCGGCGAACAGCCGATACTGCGGCGCGGTGTCATTCATGCAGCCGGGCTGCATCCGGTTTCGATTGTTGAACATCGCGTACCGTTTGCGGGCGGGGAGCGGTCAACAACGCCGTCAACCGCCGAGGCGTGCATTTCCGGGGAAGACGGCAGAGGGCCGTCGCGGGGTGCCGTGAATCCTTGATTTGGTGCGCCCGAGAGGATTCGAACCTCTGACCCCTGCCTTCGGAGGGCAGTACTCTATCCAGCTGAGCTACGGGCGCATCAGGGCGCGATTGTAGCGGAAGGACAGCCCCTTGGCCCACCACAAACCGAATTTGCCCACGAAAACCTGTCCGGTTTGCAGCCGGCCCTTCACCTGGCGCAAAAAGTGGGCGCGGGTCTGGGATGACGTGAAGTATTGCTCCGATGCCTGCCGCTCACGCCGCGCCACCGTGGAGACCCATGCGCCACCTGATCGTCCTGCTCGGGGACCAGCTCGACCTCGATAGCGCCGCCTTCGACGGTTTCGACCCGGCGGTCGACGCCGTGTGGATGGCGGAGGTGCCGGCCGAGGCCACCTATGCCTGGAGCCACAAGGCGCGGCTGGTGATCTTCCTCAGCGCCATGCGCCATTTTGCCGAGACGCTGCGCGCCCGCGGCTGGACCGTGCAGTACCGCGCCACCGGCGCGCATCCGCACGCGGATCTGGCCGGCGCCCTGGCGGCGGATCTGACACAGTTCAAACCGCAGGGGGTGATCGCGGTGGAACCGGGTGAATGGCGCCTGTGGCATGCGCTCCGCGACACCTGCGCGGCAGCCGGCGTGGCCTATACGCAGCGGGAAGATCGGCACTTTCTGTGCCCGTTGCCGATGTTCGCGGCATGGATGGACGGCCGCAAACAACCCCGCATGGAACACTTCTACCGCCGCATGCGCCAGCACACTGGCTGGCTGATGCGGGGCACTGAACCCGAGGGCGGCCAGTGGAACTTCGACCACGACAACCGCGACAGCTTCGGCCGTGACGGTCCCAGGCCGGTACCGGCGCCGCTGCGGTTCCCGCCGGATGCGCTCACGCGCGAGGTGATGGCAGTCGTGGAACACCACTACGGCGACCACCCCGGAGGTCTCGCCGCCTTCGACTGGCCGGTAACCCGCGACGAGGCACTGGAGGCGCTGGACGACTTCGTGACCACCCGCCTGCCGCAGTTCGGGCAGTACCAGGATGCCATGTGGACCGGCCAGCCCTGGCTCTACCACGCACGACTGTCGGCAGCGCTCAATCTCAAGCTGCTCAACCCGCGCGAGGTCTGTGAGGCGGCGCTACGCGCCTGGCGCGATGGCGAAGCGCCGCTGGCCGCGGTGGAGGGTTTTGTACGGCAGATCCTGGGATGGCGCGAGTACGTCCGCGGCCTCTATTTCCATCGCATGCCGGGCTATCTCGACGACAACGCGCTGGGCGCCGACCAGCCGCTACCGGCGCTGTATTGGACCGGCGATACCGCGATGCGCTGCCTGTCAGAGACCGTCGGTGACACCTTGGAACATGGCTACGCCCACCATATCCAGCGGCTGATGGTCACGGGTCTGTTCGCCTTGCTGCTGGGGGTGCGACCGCGCGCGGTGCATCAGTGGTACCTGGCGGTCTACGTCGATGCCGTGGAATGGGTGGAACTGCCCAACACCCTGGGCATGAGCCAGTTCGCCGATGGCGGGGTGATGGCCAGCAAGCCCTACGTGGCGTCGGGCAAGTACATCCAGCGGATGAGCAACTACTGCCAGGGCTGCCGATTCGACCCGGCTCTGCGCACCGGCCCGCGCGCCTGCCCGTTCACCACCCTGTACTGGGACTTTCTCGACCGCCACCGCGAGCGCTTTGCCGGTCACCCGCGGCTGAAGATGCAGATCCGCAATCTCGACCGCCTCGACGAACCCGCCCTGTCGGCGCTGCGGGCACAGGCCGCCTCACTGCGCGAGGATCTGCCGTAGCGCCCCTTCCAGGGTGGGATAACGGTGACGGAAGCCCGCTTGCATCGCACGCTGCGGCAGCACCTGCTGGCCACTCAGCAGCAATTCGTCCGCCATCGGCCCCACCAGCAGCCGCAGCGCCGGTGCCGGCATCGGCAACACCGCCGGACGCTGCAACACGCGGCCCAGCGTGCGGCTGAAATCGACATTGCGCACCGGCACCGGTGCGGTGCCGTTGAAGGCCCCGTCGGCATCGGGCGTGTCGAGCAGCCACTGCATCATCGCCACCAGATCGTCGCGGTGAATCCAGCTCATCCACTGGCGACCGTGGCCCAGCGGTCCGCCCAGGCCGAAGCGGAACGGCGGCAGCATCTGTCCCAGCGCACCGCCCGGCAGACCCAGCACGATGCCGATGCGGATCACAGTCAGCCGGGTGCCCCGTGCGGCCACCGGCGTGGCCGCGGCCTCCCAGCGCGCACAGAGCTCGGCGGAAAAGCCACTGCCGGGCGTACTGTCCTCGGTCAGAACCTGATCGCCGCGAGCGCCGTACCAGCCAATGGCGGAGCCATTGATCCATACCGCGGGCGGCCGTGGCCAGCGGGCGCTGGCCGTGAGCAGCCGTTCGGTGGTGCCGACCCGGCTGTCGATGAACACCTGGCGGCGGGCATCGCTCCAGCGACCGGCACCGAGATTCTCACCGGCGAGATTGATCACCGCTTGCGGCGGCTCGGCGGCGCAGTCGGCGGCATCCGCGATTGCCCGCACCCCGGCAGGCAAGGCAGCCCGTGCCGGGTTGCGGGTGAGCACGGTCAGGCGGTGCCCCTGCGCCAGCAGCGCCGGCAGCAGGGCGCTGCCGATGAAGCCGGTACCGCCGGTGATCAGGATCTGCATGACAAGGTGTCCTCGGGAATCTCGTCGAGGCTAGCGCCGATCGCGACGGCGCACATCCCGTCCGGGTTCGTCGCAGACAACCCGCCGCCTCAGCCGCCCGGCTGGCGCCAGCGGTCGTGCATCCACAGCCAGTTGTGCGGGCGCTGCCGGATCAGATCTTCGTAGACCTGTTGGAAATGCGCGGTGTCGGCCGCAACATCACCACCCAGTGCAAGGGCCGGCCCCAGCTCCACCACATGGCGGCCGACCCCGCTGCGGTAGAAGTACAGGGGAAACACCGGCAACCCGGACTTCTGTGCGGCCACCGCGAGTGCCGGGCTGGTCAGCGCCGGGCGGCCGAAGAAGTCGACGTCGATGCCGCTGTTGTGGCGCTGGTCCAGCAGCATCACCAGGATTCTGCCGGCGGCACTCTGGTCGTAGACCGCCTGCATGCAGCCGCGCGCCGGCAGCAGTTCCATGGTCATGGCGCGACGGATCTGTTCGATCAGCTCGGCCGCTGCCTTCTGCTTGGGCACCTTGACGATGGTGCTGGCCGGCAGTTTCAGGTCACGGTTGGTCATCGGCCCCAGCAGGTCCCAGGAACCGAAATGGCCGGCCAGCAGAAACCCGCCCTTGCCGCTGGCGATCTGTGCCTGCAGGTCTTCCGCACCGCGGTACTCGACCTGGATGCTGCCGGGGCGCCGCATCTCGCGGAACAGTTCGAAGTAGCCGAGCAGCAGGCCGCGCAACATGCGGCGCAGGTCCGGACCCGGGGCGCGGTCGGGAAAAGCGGCGCGAAAACCGTCGACGGCAACGCGGCGCCGGATCGGCACCACCGTGTACCACAGCCAGGCGAGGGTCCAGCAGAGGCCATGCGCAACACCCAGCGGCGTGCGCGACAACATCCATGTCAGTGAGCGGGTCATTGGGGCCCGTTGGTGTCCAGGGTTCTCCGTGTACCACGGAACCCCCCTCGCTGTATGCCCCGGCTCAGGCCAATGCGGCGTCCAGCATTTCCATCAGATCGGTGGAAACCACCCGGCCTCGCAGGCTGGCCACGGTATCGCGCTGCAGCGTCTGCCACGGTTCTGCCAGCCGGCGGAAGCCCAGCAGCGGGCGCGACAGCCGGGCCGCCGTCTGCGGATTGCGGGCATCGAGCCGGGCCAGTGCCTCGGCGTAGCAGGCATAACCCTCGGCGGTGTGGAATGCGGCCAGATTGTCGCGGGCAAAGGCGCCCAGCACCGCCCGCACGCGGTTGGGGTTGCCCCAGTCGAACTGTTCATGCGCCAGCAGCTGCTGCACATCGGCGACCGTGGCCTGCCGCCGCCCGGCCTGCAGCGCGAACCAGCGGTCGAGCACCAAGGGCTGCTCGCACCAGCGGCTGTAGAACAGCGACAGCGCGGCTTCGCAGGCGGCACCGCCATCCCGGCATAGCGCCTGCAGCGCGCCGGCGGCCAACGTCATGTTGGGGCCCTGCACCCGCTCGCTGGCGAGGCGGGCCACCACCGGCGTGCCAAGCCGTGCAAGGTAGCTCAGGGCCAGGTTGCCCAGCGCCCGTTCACCCCAACGCGACAGCTGGTGCGGCGCCCAGGCCGCCCACACCGAGCAGGGCCCCAGCAGCGCCTCCGCAATGGCGTGGTGCTGTTGATCGAGTGCGGTCACGAAGGCGGTCGGGTTGATGGCATCGCAGCCGTCCCACAGCACGGCGGCAGGGGGCATCGCCAGCAGGCGCGCCGTCAACGCCGGCGAAGGCGGTTGCGCGGCCACGTTCTGTAGCGCCTGCAGCAGGTGTGTCAATGGCGCCCGGTCGTCCCGCATCAACCCGGCGTGTGCCCGCGCCTGCAACGTCTGCAGGGCATCCCAGCGAACAAAAGCGTCCTCCTCGTCACGGGTGGCAATACGCCGCAGTTCGTGATCGCTGTAGTCGGCGTCGAGCCGCACGGGTGCCGAGAAGCCCTGCAGGCAAGTCGGCAGGGCCGGCACGTGGTGGGGCACTTCCAGCGTCAGTGTTTCACCGTCGAACCACAGCAGATCATCAGCGAGCCGCGCCGGATGCTCGGGCAATGGCACCGCCCGCCCACCGGCATCGTGCAGGCGCAGACGGAACGGGATCGGCAACGGTTGCTTCTGCGGTTGTCCGGGAGTCGGGGCGGTGTGCTGCTGCAGGGTCAGTTGCAACACGCCACGCGCGGCGTCCCAGTGCCGGCGCAGGCGGACCCGGGGGGTGCCGGCCTGGGCGTACCAGGCGAGGAAGGGTGACAGGTCGACTTCCGATTCGGCCGACAGTGCCGCAATGAAGTCCTCGAGGGTGGCGGCGGTGCCGTCGTGCTCGTGGAGGTACCGTCGCAGGCCTTCGCGGAAGGCAGCGGGGCCGATCCGGGTGTGCAGCATGCGGACGATCTCGGCCCCTTTTTCATAGACGGTGGCGGTATAGAAGTTGTTGACCTCCTGGTAGGCATCGGGCCGCACCGGATGCGCGGTGGGGCCGGCATCTTCGGGGAACTGCATCGCCCTCAGGTTGCGCACCTGATCGATGCGCTCGCAGTCGGCATCGTGGTGGTCCTCGCTGAAGCGCTGGTCGCGGAACACGGTAAGGCCTTCTTTCAGCGACAGCTGGAACCAGTCCCGGCAGGTGACGCGGTTGCCGGTGTAGTTGTGGAAGTATTCATGGGCGATCACCGCACTGATGGCGTGATAGCTGTCATCGGTGGCGGTCTCGGGGCTGGCGAGCACGTAGGCCGCGTTGAAGATGTTGAGGCCCTTGTTCTCCATCGCCCCCATGTTGAAGGCCCGTGCCGCCACCACCATGTAGAGGTCAAGGTCGTAGACCAGCCCGAAGGTGTCTTCATCCCACCGCATCGCATCCTTCAGCGATTGCATGGCGTGCTCGACCAGTCCTTCGTTGCCAGGGTCGACATAGAACTCCAGCCGCCGCGGGCGGCCGTCGGCGGCGGCGAAGGTGTCGGCGACACAGGCCAGATCACCCGCGACCATGGCGAACAGGTAGCAGGGCTTGGCATACGGGTCATCCCACACCGCATAGTGGCGGCCGCCCTCAAGCGCCCCGGCATCGACGCGATTGCCGTTGGCCAGCAGCACCGGGAACCGGGTGGCATCGGCCTCCAGCCGCACGCTGAAGCGCGCCAGCACATCGGGGCGGTCGAGATACGGGGTGATCCGGGAGAACCCGTGGGCCTCGCACTGGGTGCAGTACATCGGACCGCTCTGGTAGAACCCTTCGAGGGCACTATTGGCTTCGGGCTGGAGTGTGCACACGGTGTCCAGCGTGAACTGCGCCGGCACCCGATTCAGGGTCAGCGTGCTGTCACTCAGCCGATAGGCCTCGGGCGCAACCGCCTCGCCGTTGATCTGAATTCGGTCGAGCGTCAGGCCACGGGCGTCCAGCACCAGCGGCGTGTCAGAAGCGGTTGCGGCGTCGCGCACAACCGTCAGCCGCGCGTGGACACGGGTGGTGGTGTCGACGTTGACGTCGAGATGAACCCGATCAATGCGGTAGGCGGGGGCGTGATAGTCGGCGCGGCGGTGCAGGGGGCTGGCGGTCATCGGAAGGCGGCGGGTCGGCGGGCGGAGTGAACCTACCCATTATGCGGAGGCCCCGGGCTGCCCGCCGGAATGGGGAGGCGTAGACTGCGCGCCCGACCTGGTCCCGATCCCCATGTCCACCACCACTGACACCTCGCGCGGGCTCGCCGCCGCCACCGCCGCCTTTCTCATCTGGGGACTGTTGCCGCTCTACATGCGCGCGCTCGATGCGGTACCCCCGGCGGAGATCATGGTGCACCGCCTGCTCTGGTGCTGCGCACTGACCCTGGTCATTCTGTTGTTGAAAGGCCAGCTCGGCCGCATCGGCGCGATTCTTCGCCAGCCCGGCCCGGCGGCGCTGCTGCTGCTGAGCGCGCTGCTGATCTCGATCAACTGGCTGGTCTACGTCTGGGCGGTCTCGGCCCGGCACGTGGTGGAGGCCAGCCTCGGCTACTTCATCAACCCCCTGGTGAGCGTGTTGCTTGGCGTGGTGGTGCTGCGCGAACGGCTCAATCGGCCGCAGTGGGTAGCGGTGACCATCGCCACCCTCGGGGTCGTCTGGCTCACCCTGCAGGTGGGGCGGTTACCGTGGATCGCCATGGTGCTGGCCATCAGCTTCGCTTTCTACGGACTGGTGCGGAAACATGTTGTGGTCGACGCCATCACCGGCCTGTCGGTGGAGACCCTGTTGCTGGCGCCGCTGGCACTCGGCTATCTGCTATGGCTGGGGGAGGCCGGTGCCTTCGGCGCCCACGGCGCAGCCATTGATGGTCTGCTGGTGGCCAGTGGCCTGTTCACCGCCGTGCCCCTGATGCTGTTCGCGTTTGGCGTGCGGCGGGTGCCGCTGGCGACCATCGGGCTGATCCAGTATCTGGGGCCCAGCCTGCAGCTGGGGATCGGCGTGTGGCTGTTCGGCGAGCCCTTTACCTACGTGCAGGGCATCGGCTTCGGGCTGATCTGGGGGGCGCTGGCGATCTATGCCCTCGACGGGCTGTGGCGCCGACGCCGGCCGCTGGCCGTGGCGGCACCGGAAGCCGAAGGCATCTAGGGACCGTACCCCTGCAACAGTGCCTGCCAGTCGGCTTCGCTGAAGTGGAAGCCGGGCTGTCGGCGGCAGAATTTGTCCAGCGAATGCCGCAGGCGGCGGATCGACCGCGCCTGAACCGCGGCCGACGCCGGTTGCCGCCCCCGGTCGAAGTCGATGAGGAAGAAGCGATCCGGCGCGCGCCACAGGATGTTGGCAGCGTTGAGATCCGCATGGCCAACGCCGGCATCGCGAAACTGCGCCAGCACCCGACCGAGCGTGCGCCACTCCCCGGCATCGAGCGCCGCCTCCGCCAGCCGCGCGCTGAGTGGCACGGCATCAGCAATACGTTGGGTGACCAGCACCTGCCGGTAGCGCAGCGCCGCCACCGTCACCCCGGCGGCCACCGGCCGCGGCACCGGCAGGCCTGCCGCCGTCAGCGCCTGCAACAGCCGGAACTCGCGCCAGGCCCGCGAACGGGCCGCGCCCAGCCAGATGTACCGGTCCGGTGACAGCTTGCGGATCAGACCGCCGCGTTGATAGTGGCGCAGCACCCAGTGTTCGCCGTCAGGTCGGGCGAGAAACCAGGCATTGCCCCGGCCGGCGGCGGCAGCATGTGCGCCTTGCGCGCGCCAGTGTTCTACCGTCAGCTGGTCGGCACTCACATCCGGCCACAACGCCGGATCAAACAGCAGATGCTGATGACCGATCCGCTGCGTGCACTCGTTCACGGGCACGGCCGCGTTCACCCTTCGACATAGGGTTTGAGCCAGGGTGCCGGCTTCATCGGTCGATACCACTTGGCGCCAATGCCGGCGACCGCCTCCTCCGGCTTGGGCCGGCCGTGGAAGACCACCACCCGCGCCTCGGCCGGTGGTGCCGGCACCTCGAACAACGATCGCGGGAATGCCGGCACGCAGTCGTACTTGTAACTGGCGCACCAGGCGCGCGGCCAGTAGCGCAGCAGGCCCTGGGCGCGCATCACGTCGCAGAGGAACTCCTGTTCATTCCGGTAGCGGCGGCGCACTGCATCGCCCAGTTCGATCAGCCGCGGGTAGACCCCGTAGTCGCGACTGGCGTCGTAGAAAAAGGTCGAGGTGTTGCCGGTCCAGGCGTTACGGTAGCGGAACCGCTTGTAATCGCGGATGACGGCGAAGCCGGGGTCGAAGGTGAAGAAGTCGTCCATCGGCTTCAGCAGCACCACGTCGAGATCGAGGTAGACCGTCGGCCCTTGAATGACCTCCCGCAGTTCCGGAGCGAACAGGGTCAGCTTGCGCCAGCCGCGGTTCATCACCTGATTGCCGATCACCGGCAGGTCGGGGATGGGCACCACGGTCACCTCGGGCACGATCCCGTCCGGATTGTCGGTGACGCAGATCAGACGGAACGGGCCCGGCTGTACCCGCAGCAGGGCGCGGTACAGACGATTGACCTCGTCGGCGGGGTACTTCAGGCCCCACTTGGCGCAGATGAACTGCTGTGTCATCGACTCACCCCTTTGCAGTAATGGCCGACCAGCGCCAACCGGTGCTCCAGGCGCCGCAACCAGGGCATCGGCGCCTCGCCCAGCAGGCGCCAGTAGCAGCGCAGTTCGGCGAAGGTGGGGTGCGGCTTGGTTCGAAATTCCATCTTCGCCAGCCGCAGCCAGCGTGGCGTGATGCCGGCAACATCGCGATAGTGCTGCAACATCCGTTCACTGCGGAACACATAGCGCGCCTTGTTGAGCGTGGAGCGCTGGTAGCTGGCCAGGGCATTGCGCGCGTGTTCGCGATGCTCGACCAGCGGCGCCGCGATGAAGTACTTGTGGGCACCGAGAATTTCACCGCCGAAGATCAGGCAATCGTCCGGGCGCGATACCCACTCCCGCGCCATCTCCGGTGGCAGGGCGAGGATGCGCGCCATTAGCGTCCGCCGCAGCGACAGCGCTGAAGTGGCCGTGCCCTGCCAGCGGTGCACGTAGGCACCGAGCAGCACCGACAGCCCCAGGTCGCGGTCTCGGCGGTCGCGCAGCATCGGCCGCTCCACCGCTCCGAACAAGCGCATGTTGGTGTAGACGAAATCTACCGAGGGCTGCGTCTGATAGACCTCATGGACCCGCCCGACATAGTCGGGCGACCAGCGATCATCGGAGTCCAGCAACAGGATGAGGTCCCCGGACGATGCCGCAAAGCCGGTCATCCACGCAGCCAGCTGTCCACCATTGGTCTGTTCGATCAGACGCACCCGGGGCTCATCGGCAAAGCGCTGACGAATCAGTTCCGGCGAGCCGTCGCTGGAGCCGTCGTCGACCACGATGATCTCGTCCGGCACCCGCGTCTGCCCCAGCACCGAGCGGATCGCCTCCTCGACATAGGGCGCGTAGTTGTAGCTGGAGACGACAACGCTGACCGTCAGCGGCGGCGGTGATGACATGCGACTTTCCTGGTTGTGCCGGCCCCTCGGGACAAGCGGGCAACGCCATCGCGCTGGCGTGCCCCGCATGATACAGACCGCACCCGACAAGCTTCAGCCGAGGTGGCGGGCCAGGGCGTCCGCATAGCCGGACACCCCATGCCGACCGGCAAGCCGCTGGTCCGACTCGATGGTCAGGAACCAGGCCTGGGGATCATCGAAGGCGCGGTCGATCAGTGCCGCGGTCTGCGCCCGTTCCTCCGGCTCACCGATACGCCGGTGGTGCGGAATGTCGCGGAACCGCAGCCGCGCCGGGTCAGCATGGTGGCGGGCGAACTGACTATAGCTGGCGAACTCCGACCAGCGCCCCGGCCGCTGGTCGAGCAGGCCCCGGGTCCAGTGGCGGCCACTGATCCGCGCCAGCGCCGCCTGCAAGGCCAGCACCGTCTCCCGCTCGAACACGAACGGGGTGCCGACATAGCCGTTCACCTGCGGCACCGCATCGGCCCCGAACAGGGCGACCGCGGTGGCATACCAGCGGCGCTGCTGCTTGGTCGCCGCCTCCGGCGCCAGCCACTGTTCGAACACGCTGGTGACCGCACCCTGGCCGAACAGGGCGAGATCCGGCGCGCCGCAGATCACCACATCGGAGTCGATCACCACATAGCGGCGCACGCGCAGATGCGAGGCCAGCGCCAGCTTGCTGAGCTGCTGCACCTGCCATCCTTCACAGCGGATGAAATCGGGCCAGCCCAGCCGTTTGCTGAGGCTCAGCAGCAAGCGCGCCGCGCGCCGACCGAAGCGGGCACGGAAGCGCAATGCCCGCACGCGCGCGCGCTCAACGTCCGCGGGCAACACCTCGGCGGTGGTCAGCAGCTGCACCCCGTCACGTATCTCGTCGGCGAACAGTGCGGCATCCTCGGTATGCACCACCACCACGTGCGGTAACGCGCCCAGGCCGAAATGTCGCAGGCTGCGGCGCAGCCAGCGAAAATGGTCGAGATCGCCGCGCCAGGTCACCGTGGCAAGAGCGAGATCGTCAGCAGACGGCATGTGGTCACGTCCCCATGGATAATGCGGCGATTGTCCCAGAACTCGGCGGCGCCATGACCACCCCCTCCGACAGCACCCCGGTGAGCATCGTGCTGATTGCACGCGATGCCTCACGCACGCTGGCGCGCTGCCTCGACAGCACGCAGGGCTTCGATGACGTGCTGCTGATGGATACGGGCTCTGCCGATGACACCCTGACGATAGCGCGCCGGTACTCGCACCTGCGGGTTGTCGAGGGTCCGTTCGTCAACTTCTCGGACGCCCGCAATCGCGCGGCAGCCATGGCGCGACATCCCTGGATCTGCCCCCTGGATACCGACGAGTGGCTGTCGCCACCGCTCGTCGCTGCACTGCAGTCCTTCCGGCCGGCGTCCGCCCGCCATGTCCACGCCTTCTGGCGGATCAACTGGTTTGCCGGCCGGCGCCTGCGCAGTGCGCTGGGGCGGGAGTGGATACGGCGGGTCTACCACCGCGATCACATCCACTTCGTCGGCGCGGTGCACGAGCGACTGCTGTTGATGGACGACCAGTGGCCGCCGGTCGCGGCCCTGCCCGGGGCGGTGGAACACGATCCCTATGCCGATGTTGGTCATCTGTTCCAGAAGCGGTGGTTCTATGCACGCCCCGACCTGCGTGCCGGGCTCAAGCCCGGCGGCCCACTCAAGGCCATGCTGCGGGGTGGCTGGCGGTTCCTGCGCGGCTGGCTGTTCAAGGGCGGGGTGATCGATGGCTGGCGCGGCTTCGCGCTGGCCGCCGCGGATGCCTACGGCGTCTTCCTGAAATATCTGTGGGCCTACGACGCCGCCCGACGCGATAGTTCTGACCGTATCAAGGGGGCGTAATCCTCAACCGTGAACCGCTGATGATGATCCGCCTGGATCGTCAGATAGCGGATCGCCGGGTCGTCGAAGGCTTCGCGAATGAAGTCGCGGGCGCGGGCGCGATCCGCCGCTGTCTCCAGCCATCGGCAGGCCTGGTCGCCCGGCTCGACAAACACCCCGTCGCCACCCTGAAGCTGCTGGACGAACACCCCATAGGTCATGAACTCCGACCAGCTGCCCAGCGGCTGGGCCAGCAGGGCCCGCCACCAGTCGGTGGCATAGCGCCGCTCCAGGTGATCGAGCAGCCGGCGCAGCATGCCGGCATCAAACACGAACGGATGGGTGACATAGTTCTGGAACGATGTCCCCGCGGCCGCCGACCAGGGCCGGTCGAGCAGCTGGCAGGCCGTCTCGTACCAGCCGGGGCGGCGCAGCTTTCGTTGCAGCACCTGGGTGCGTTCGTAGAGCACCACCTTGCCATCGCGGGCATAGACGCTGGCGGGCACCGGGCGGGTGAAAATGACATCCGAATCCAGGGTGATCAGCACCCGGTTGGGGAGCTGCCGCGCCAAGCCCAGCTTGACCAGCTGCTGGGTGTGCCAGCCATAGTAGTTGGCATCGGAAAACCACCCGAAGCGCTTGTAGAGACTGCGCAGCACGGTCTGGCTGCGCCGCCCGGGGGCCCGCTGCAGAAACCGGACCCGGCGCTGCTCCACTTCCGTCGGCAGCACCTCCGCCGTCGACCGGTAGGTGACGCCTGCCGCCCCGCCGCGGAACCGATCAAGATCCTCTGTCTGCACGACCGCCAGATGGGGCACGGCCCCCAGGCCAACGGCCTCCATCGACGCCCGCAACAGCTGAAAGCGTGCGTAATCCCCGCGCCAGGTCGGCGTGACGAAGACGATGTCCTCGGCGGCGTAGCCCGCCGTCAAGGCATCAGTCATCCCCAGCCTCCCCGGTCCAGGCGGCCACCAGCCATGGCGCTGGCCCGATCCGGCGATACCAGCGCCCGCCACGCCCGGCCAGCACGTCGCTCATCTTGGGGCGACCGGCGAAGACCACGATCGCCGCGCCCTCGGGCGGCTGCGGATCGCGCCAGAAGCTGGCCGGCCCCCGCGGCACCGCATCGTGCTTGAAGCTGGCGCACCAGCCGGCCGGCCAGAAGCACAGATGCCCTTGCTGATACAGGTGATCCGACAGGTACTCCTGCTCATTGCGATAACCGGCGACGACTGCGTCATGTTCGCGGTTGAACCGTTGCAGCAGGTCGTCGTGGGCGCCAGCGGTAAACCGGAACACCGAGGTGTTGCCGACGCGCTGGTAGAACGCTTCGCGCCCCGGGCGGAACCACCGGCGGGTCCAGCGCGGCCGGAACAGCTCGGCATCGCGGATGACGCAGAACCGCCCGGGATGCTCGAGGAAGCGGCTGAGATCATCAACGATCACCACGTCGAGATCGAGAAACAGCACCTCGCCTTCGATCCCGGCCAGGCCGGACCGGAACAGCGCCAGCTTGCGCCAGCGCGTATCGGCGGTCACCGGGCTGCCGGTCTCCGGCAGCGGCTGGATGTCGACGGCAGCCTCCAGCCCGGTGGCAACGTCGGTAAAGCAGACGAAGCGGAAGGGCCGCGGCAGGTGCCGGCGCACGCCGTGATAGAGGCGGTTGACATACTCGGGGCCATACAGCGTTCCCCATTTCATGCAGACGACGGTGAGCGCTGGGTGGTCAACCATGGGCGGGCTCCGGGGCAGGCGGGCAGAGCGCCCTGAGATGGGCGGCAAGCGCACCGCGACTGGGCTGGAGCGCGGCCAGCGCCGCTGCGCCGGCCTGCTGGCGGCGCCCCGCATCCGGCAACAGCTCGACCAGACGTGCCGCAAGTGCCGTTTCGTCGGCCACCTCGATGCCACCGCCGGCTGCCGTCAGCAGGTCAGCTGCGGGGCGAAAATTGTGCATGTGCGGCCCAAACAGCACCGGCAGGCCGAGCACCGCCGGTTCCAGCACATTGTGGCCACCGATGGGCGCAAATGAGCCGGCGACGAAGGCCACGTCCGCCATCGCCAGGTAATGCCACATCTCCCCCATGCTGTCGCCGAGCAGCACCTCCGGCACTTGCGCGGTCGGCCCCCCGGCGCTGCGGGTCTGCAGCTGCCAACCCTGCGCGGCGATCCGTTCGGCCACCCGCTGGAACCGCTGCGGGTGGCGGGGCACCAGGATCAGCACCGCGCCCGGCAGCTGCGCACGAAGGTGGCGATGGGCGGCGAGCACTTTCGCGTCTTCCCCCTCGTGGGTACTGGCCGCCACCCATACCGGCACGTCACCCCAGCGGGCACGGTCGGCACGGCCGGCGGCGACCTGCGTGGCATCCGGCTCGACGTCAAATTTGAGGTTGCCCAGGGTCGCTACCCGCGAGGCGCCCAACTGACGGAAGCGATCGGCATCGGCATCGCTCTGGGCGGCCACCAGGGTGATGTCGCCGAGCACCGAGGCGGCAAAGCCGCGGACCCGGCCGTACCCCCGGACCGACCGGGGCGACAGCCGGGCATTGGCGATCACCAGCGGAATACCGCGCCGCCGCAGCTGCCGAAACAGGCACGGCCACAGCTCGGTTTCCATCACCACCACCTGCTGTGGCTGCAGTCGGTCGAGAAACCGCTGCACGACATGCGGCAGGTCGTAGGGCGCGTAGCTGTGCTGCACCTGGTCGCCCAGCGCCACCTGCACCCGTTCGCTGCCGGTGGGTGTGCCACTGGTGACGAAGACCCGGCCGTGGCCGTGCCGCGCCACCAACGCCCGGATCAGCGGCAGTGCCGCCATGGTTTCGCCGACGCTGACGGCGTGCACCCAGACCGCCACACCGACCGGCGCCACCCGGACATGACCAAAACGCTCGAACCGACGGTGGCGATAGGCGGGTAGCCGTTGGCCGCGCCACCACAGCGACAGCCACAGGAAGGGCCCGATCGCGTAGAGCAGACAGATATAGATCACACGCATGACGCAAGGATACTGCCCTTGTGCGACATCCCGTCAGTGATACCGATCGGTCGACTCGCTGTGCCGGCGGGCGGCCGGGGGTGCTACGATTTTCGGATCATGACAACGTCGCCCTTCCGTCGTGCCTATTTCGCGCCCCGCTTCTGGCCGACCTGGATCGGCCTCGGCCTGCTGCAACTGGTGGTGCTGTTGCCACTTCCGTGGTTGCGGACCTTCGGCCGTGGCTTGGGCTGGACCCTGGGACATGTCATGCGGGAGCGCCGCACGGTGGTGCGGGTCAACCTCGAGAAGTGCCTCCCCGAACTCGATGCCCACGCCCGCGCCCGGCTGGTCAACCGCCATTTCGCCGCGGTCGGTGCCGGCATCTTCGAGACCGCGTTCGCCTGGTTTGCCAGTGATCAACGGATTCTCCGCCTGGCCCGGCTGGAAGGTGTCGAGCACCTTGATGCGGCGCAGGCGGACGGTCACGGGGCGCTGATGCTGACGGGGCACTTCACCACGCTCGAACTGGGCGCCCGCGTGCTCGCCACGCAACGGCGGTTTCATGCCATGTATCGGCGGGTCAACAACCCGCTGATCGACCACTACATGTATCGCTGGCGGGAACAGCGCGCCGGCCTGCCGCCGCTGCCGAAACAGGATCTGAAGGCGCTGGTCCGTGCCCTGCGGCAAGGCCGCCGCGTGTGGTACGCGCCTGACCAGACCCTGGGCAGCCAGACCGGCCTGTTCCTGCCGATGTTCGGCCAACCGGTCCACACCATCACCGCCACTGCGCGTCTGGCGCAGATGGGGCGGGCCCGGGTGGTGCCCTTCTTTACCCGCCTTGAACGGGGCCGCTATGTGGTCGAGATCCTGCCGGCGCTGGCGGACTTCCCCAGCGGCGACGACGCCACCGACGCTGGCCGCATCAACGCCGTGATCGAAGCGGCAGCGCGACGCTCGGTGCCGGAGTACTTCTGGGTCCACAAGCGGTTCAAGGCGCGCCCGCCGGGCATGCCGGACCCCTACCGCTGACCGCCCCGGCGGGGGTTGTTGATATAGTTCAAATTCATTCAGCCTGCCTGACCGAGGTTCGCGCGTGCCTACCCATCCCATTCGCCGCATTGCCGGCATCGCCTGCCTGGCCCTGTTGCCGCTGACGAGTTTTGCCGCCGAAACGCCCCAGGCCCTGATGGACCGCGGTGACTTCGCTGGCGCCCTGGCGGTTCTTGAGGACCAGCTGGACGCCAATCCGCAGGATGCCGAAGCGCGGTTCAGCCGCGGCCTGGTGCTGGTGCGCCTTGGCCGCGTCGACGACGCCATCAGCGCCTTCGCCGACCTCACCCGCGACTACCCGCAACTGCCGGAGCCCTACAACAACCTGGCCGTGCTCTATGCCCAGCAGGGCGACTACGAACAGGCCCGCGATGCGCTGGAGGCGGCACTGGCCACCCATCCCAGCTATGCCACGGCCCATGAGAACCTCGGCGACATCTACGCCGCGCTTGCCGGGGCTGCCTACAACCGGGCGCTGCAGCTGGACCAGAACAACCAGACCATCCGCAACAAGCTGTCGCTGATCGGCCAGCTCGACGGTGGCGCCATCGCCAGTGCGCGCCCGGCCCCCACCCCGAGCCGCCCCGGCCCGGCAGCGACGTCGGCAGCGGCCGCGACAGCGCCGGTCGCCGCGACGACGGCCCCCGCCACAACGGCGACACCGGCACCGGCCGAGATCGATGCCGGTGCGGTCGAAGCCGCCGTCTCGGCCTGGGCCACGGCCTGGGCCGGACAGGACCTCGATGCCTATTTCGCCGCCTACTCCCGCAACCGCTTCACCCCCGAAGGCGGTCTCACCCGCGCAGCCTGGGAAGACCAGCGCCGGGATCGGATCTCGCGGCCGGAGGACATCGGCGTCGAGATCGACAACCTGCGCGTTGAGGCGACCGACAGTGGCGCCCGTGCCACCTTCACCCAGGGCTACCGTTCCGACAACTTCTCCGACACGGTCACCAAGGTGCTGGACCTGATCCGTGAAGGCGATGGCTGGAAGATCGTGCGCGAGTTCAGTCGCTGATCCGAATGCGCTGGCCTTTCGGCCCGGTTGCCCACATCCGGCAACAGGGCGCTGCCCGCCACCGCTGCCGCGCTGAAACCCGGGGTCGACTGGCCCGTCGGGCCCGCTTCGCGCTGACGATGATCCTCGGTATCGGCACGGCCGGCGCCGAGGTGCCGGCGGTCACCCCGACGCCCGAGCAGGCACTGACCGGCGTGGTGCAGGCCTTACGGGCCGGCCAGCAGCAGGATGCGTTGGCACAGCTGCAGGCCTTGACCGTGCGTGAACCCACGTTCCGCATTGCCCAGCTGCTGTACGGCGACCTGTTGGCGGCACGCGCCGGGCGCGACATCACGGTGCCCCTGCGTGACGGCGACGACAGCACGCTGCAGGCGCTGGCGGAAGAGGTCCAGTTGCGGCTGTCGGCGGAGGCCAACGCGCCCGGCGCGGATACCGTGCCCAACGCTGTGATCGCGCTCAACCCCGCACATCGTCACCTGGTCACGGTCGACCTCACGCGCGCCCGGCTCTACCTGCTGGAACAGTCCGGGGACAGCCTCGAGCTGCGGTACCACCACTACGCCGCCATCGGCCGCAACGGCACCCGCAAGGAATCCGAGGGCGACCTGCGGACGCCGGTGGGGATCTATCGCATCACTGACTGGATCGATGACCGCGTGCTGCCCGAGCTCTACGGCGCCGGCGCACTGCCGGTGAGTTATCCCAACCCCTGGGACCGCTTTCATGGACGCACCGGCCACGGCATCTGGCTGCACGGTG
Organism: Flagellatimonas centrodinii; assembly: GCF_016918765.2. Taxonomy (GTDB): domain Bacteria; phylum Pseudomonadota; class Gammaproteobacteria; order Nevskiales; family Nevskiaceae; genus Polycyclovorans; species Polycyclovorans centrodinii. The sequence goes on along the minus strand of NZ_CP092104.1, from coordinate 1,360,560 downwards.
TGCCGCGTGACACCTACACCCGCGCCCCACGGTCATCGGAGGGCTGCGTGACCATGGCCAACGACGACCTGCGGGCGCTGCGACCGCGCGTCCAGCTGGGGGAAACCCCGGTGGTGTTCAGCGACGAGCTGTCGTGGCGCTCTGTCAGCGAGCAGGCAGCGGAGCGCGACGCCTGGCTGGCGCGCCTGGGACGCTGGCGCGAGCGCTGGTCGGCCGTCGACACCGAAGGCTACCTCGCCTTCTATCACCCGGACTTCACCGCCCCTGGCCTGGACCGGGATGCATTTGCCGACCACAAGCGTCGGGTCAATGCCAGCAAGACCTTCATCGACATCGAAATGGAAGCGCCGGACATCTTCCACTACCCCGGCACCGACACGCCGACCGTGATGGCGCGATTCCGCATGCGCTACCGCTCCAACAACTTCCAGTCGGAAAGCATCAAGCAGCAGTTCTGGCGCCAGGATGCCGCGGGCGAATGGAAGATCTTCCGCGAGGAAACCCCCAGCAGCTGACGGGCGTCGGCATCCAGCCGACGGAGACGGTTGCACCCGGCCGGGCAGACCGGCACCGTAGCGGATGCTCACAGCTCCGCATCTCCATGCACGGCCTCCTGTTCTGCCAGCTTGAACGCTTTGTTGTCGCTCGCCATGGCCGCCCGACATGGACCGTGCTGCTGGGCCGGGCCGGGCTGCCCGGCCAGCACTATCGTCCGGACGCGGTCTACGAGGATGCCGAGATGCATCAGCTGGTGAATGCGGCGGCAGCACTGCTGGACCAACCGGCCGAGGACATCCAGGAGGCCTTCGGGGTCTTCCTCGCGCCTCAGCTGCTGCAGCTGCACACCGATCTGATCCAGCCGCAGTGGCGCACCCTGGATCTGTTGCTGCATACCGAAACGCTGATCCATGGCGCTGTCCGGCAACGCGATCCACGCGCCGAACCGCCGCGGCTGGAGATCCTGCAGACCGGCCCACAGCGCCTGCAGCTCAACTATCGGTCACCGCGGAACTTGTCGGCCACTGCCCGCGGCATCATTCACGGTCTGGCCGCCCACTACGGCGACGGCGTGCAGATCACCGAGCGGCTCGACGCCGATCAACACCATCAGATGATCATCGACATTCAGCCTGCCGCAGCCGCCTGAGCCGCCGCCCGGATGCGCTCGCTCATGGCGTAGAAGCCATTGCGTCGGTTCATCGAGATGTGGTTTTCCAGGCCGAGATCGGCAAATGCCTTGCGGATGTCGGTGTCGAGAATCTCTTGCGGGCGACGGTCCTGCACCAGCGCGAACAACAACGCGATCAGCCCACGGACGATGTGCGCATCGGAATCGCCGCGAAAGTGCAGCCGGCCATTCTCGACCCGATGATCCATCCACACCTGGCTCATGCACCCGCGCACGATGCTGTCGTCGGTCTTTTCGGGCTCGGGGAACGGTTCCAGCTGCTTGCCGAGATCGAGCAGGTAGCGATACCGCTCCTCCCAGTCCCCGAGCATGTCGAAGGTGTCAGCGATGTCTTGTAGGCTCATGCCGCCATTTTACGGCGTGCGCCGGCAACCGCCCGTCATGCACGGATATCCTGTGTCGCGCCGGGGGCTTTCCGTATACTCCGCGGCCCTCAACGATGGAGGTCCAGCATGACCCACCGCCCCAGCGGCCGCAGCGCCGACCAGCTTCGCCAGGTTTCAATCGAACGGGGCTTCACCCGCCATGCCGAAGGCTCGGTGCTGGTGACCTTCGGCGAGACCCGCGTGCTGTGTACGGCCAGCGTCGAAGAGCGGGGTCCGGCCTGGAAAAAGGATGGCGGCTGGGTCACTGCCGAGTACGGCATGCTGCCGCGCGCCACCCATACCCGTGGGCGCCGGGAGGCCGCCCAGGGCAAGCAAAGCGGACGCACCCAGGAGATTCAGCGGCTGATCGGCCGATCGCTGCGGGCCTGTGTCGATCTCGAAGCACTCGGCAGCCAGACCATCACCCTCGACTGCGACGTGCTGCAGGCCGATGGCGGCACCCGCTGTGCCAGCATCACCGGCGCCTATGTCGCCCTGGTGGATGCCGTGGCCGCAGCCCGCAAGAAGGGCAAGCTCAAGCGCGACCCCATTCTCGGTCAGGTGGCGGCGGTCAGCGTCGGCGTCTACCGCGGCGAGCCGGTGCTCGATCTCGACTATCTTGAAGACTCGGACTGCGAGTGCGACATGAATGTGGTGATGAACGACGCCGGGCATTTCATCGAAGTGCAGGGCACCGCCGAAGGCCATGCCTTCCGGCGTGAGGAGCTTGACCGCCTGCTGGACTTGGCCGGCGCCGGCATCGGTCGCCTGGTGGCGCTTCAGCGCGAGGCTCTGGCGGGCACATGACCGCTGCCGGGCCGCTGCCGGTCGCCGTGCTCACCGGCTTTCTCGGTGCCGGCAAGACCACCCTGCTCAATTTTCTGCTGCGGCATCCGCAGATGACCGGCACCGCGGTGGTCATCAACGAATACGGCGATGTCGGTCTCGATCATCATCTGGTGCAGACCGCGCCCGAACATGTCGAGCTGATCGAGGGCGGCTGCCTGTGCTGCACCGTCCGCGGCCGCCTCGCCGGCGCGCTGGATCAACTGCAGGTCCGCAGCCGCAACGGCGAGCTGCCCGCCATTCGGCGGGTCATCATCGAAACTACCGGGCTGGCCGAACCGGGGCCCATCGTCCGCGAACTGACCGGCGCGCCGGAATTGACGACCGCGTTCCGGCTGTCGGGCGTGACCACCGTGGTCGCCGCCGCCGAACTGGCAGCGACTCTCGATCGCCAGGCGATCGCCCGCGCTCAGGTTGCCGGCGCCGACCAGCTGCTGATCAGCAAGGCCGATCTGCTCGAGGCCGCCGACCTGCCGACCCTGGAAACCCACCTGCGCAGGCTCAATCCCGACGCCCCGATCACCACGCTGCGCCGCGGCAGCGCCCGACCCGAACATCTGTTCGAAACCCGCCCGACTGCGCCAGCTCCGAGCCTGCAGCGCTGGTTCGAGGCGGCCGCGCCGGTGACCTTTGCGCCGGTGTCCGACGATGTCCGTGCGCCCGCGGCGGATGCCATCGACAGCTTCAGCGTGGTGGTCGAGACCCCGCTGCCGGAATGGCGCCTGTTCGGCTGGCTGTCGTTCCTGCGCAGCCTGTCCGGTCCCGACCTGCTGCGCGTCAAGGGTCTGGTGAACGTCGAAGGCCAATCCGGGCCGCTGGAGCTGCACGGCGTGCAGAGCGCGTTCCACCCGCCCGTGCAACATGATCGCTGGCCCGGTGCCGACCAGCGGACCCGCCTCGTCTTCATCACCCAGGGCTGGGGCCGGGAAACCGTCCGCAGCACCCTCAACTACCTGCTGGCGGAGGCGCCCCCATGAACAGCATCCCGCCGCGACTGGTGCTGGCCTCGCAGAATCCGAAAAAGGCCGCGGAGCTGAGTGCGCTGTTGGCGCCCCTGGGGAGCCAGGTGGTACCGCTGTCGGCGTTCACCGATGTGGCCCCTGAAGAGAATGCCCCGACGTTCATCGAGAATGCCCTGATCAAGGCCCGTCATGCCGCGCGGGTCAGTGGGCTGCCGGCGCTGGCCGATGACTCCGGGCTGGAGGTGGCGGCACTGGGTGGCGCCCCGGGCGTGCGGTCGGCACGCTACGCCGGCGAGGCTGCCGACGATGACGCCAACAACCGCAAGCTGCTTGAGGCGCTCGCCGACATCCCGCTCGGCCAGCGGCAGGCCCGCTTCGTCTGCGCCCTGGTGTGCCTTCGGCATGCCGATGATCCGGTGCCCTGGCTGGCGCTGGGCGCCTGGCCCGGCGAAATTCTGACGGCACCCCGCGGGACGGCCGGCTTCGGCTACGACCCGCTGTTCTTCGACCCGCAGCTGGGCCGGTGTGCCGCCGAACTGACCGCGGACGAGAAAGGTCGCGTCAGCCACCGCGGCCGGGCGCTCCGCCAGTTGTTGGCGCAGTGGACCGCGGACCATGCCTGAGGCGCTGGCCCTCTACGTTCACTTCCCCTGGTGTGTGCGCAAATGTCCCTACTGCGACTTCAACTCGCACGCGCGGACCGATGCCATCCCCGAACAGGCCTATGTCGACGCCCTGCTGCGTGACCTCGCGTTGGAACTTCGCGATGCCCCGGCCCGCGCCTTCACCAGCCTGTTTCTCGGCGGCGGCACCCCCAGTCTGTTTTCGGGTACCGCCATGCAGCGGCTGCTGGCCGGGATTCATCAGCTACGCCCCTGGGTCGCCGACGCTGAGATCACCCTGGAGGCCAACCCCGGCACCATCGATGAGGCGCATTTCCGCGACTACCGCCGCGCCGGCATCAACCGGCTGTCGATCGGCGTGCAGAGCTTCAACCCGGCTCACCTGACCCGGCTCGGCCGCATCCACAGCGGCGCCGATGCCGAGCGCGCGGTGGAGACTGCCGGCAACGCCGGCTTCGACAACTTCAACCTCGACCTGATGTTCGGCCTGCCGGCGCAGACCCCCGCCGAGGCCGAGGCCGACCTGGCGCGCGCCCTGGCACTGGCACCGCAGCACCTCAGCTACTACCAGCTGACGCTGGAGCCCAACACCGCCTTCGCGGCGGCGCCGCCGACGCTGCCGGATGACGACACGGTGGCGGACATGCAGCTGCAGGGCCAGGCGACACTGGCGGCTGCCGGCTTCCAGCAATATGAGGTGTCCGCCTATGCCCGGGACGGCCGCCGCAGCCGCCACAACGAGACCTACTGGACCTTTGGCGACTATCTCGGCATCGGTGCCGGCGCGCACGGCAAGCTGACAACGGCGGACGGGGTGATCCGGCGCGCCCGCCACAAGCTGCCGAAAACCTACCTCCGGCATGCCGGATCGGCCGAGGCCCTGCAGGAAGATCGACGGGTGCCGACCGCCGACCTTCCGTTCGAGTTCATGCTCAATGCCCTGCGCCGGGTCGACGGCTTTGCGCCAGAAGATTTCGAGCGCGCCACCGGTCTGTCGTTTACGGTGCTGATGTCGGGGCTGGAGCGCGCGCGCGCGCAAGGCCTGCTCGCCGACGACCCCGAACGGGTCCGGGCCAGCAAACGCGGCTATCGCTATCTCAATCGGCTGGTGGGTTTGTTTCTCACCTGAGGGGCAACGCCGCGGCTACCCCCGCCAGTTGGCGTTCCGCGACCAGAACGCCACACTCCGACGATAGGCGTCACGGTCAAGCGGCACCCCGGAACCGCCTTCGTCCACCCCCAGCGCGTTGCGCATCATGGTGATCGGCGCCATCGGGATCTCCTCCGGCGTGGCGGTGGCCAGACAGCCCACGACCCCCCAGTCGGCGTCCACCGGGCTCCCTTCGCGGGCCATCTGTTCACGGCTGTAGAGGATCACCACCAGCCAGTCCGCCACGGGTGCCTGCAACCCTTCGAACCAGCGCACCAGAACCGGCAGCTCATCGTCGCTGCGCGCCTCATAACCGCTTCGCAGCAGGTGTCGATTGTCGTCGGTCACCGGAATGGTGAGGCAGCGGGTCTGGGTCCAATTGGCGTGGACGTGAAGCTTGCAGAACGGCGCATAGCCGTCGAGCACGCGGTCCGGGGGCTGGGTGTTCAGGTGTCGCTCGAACGCCTCCGGGGTGCAGCCCTGGACGGTGTTGCGGCGACTGACGGTGGGAAACAGGCGGCGACGGGCAAACGGGGTGAGCAGAATCGACACGGGCGGGGTCCGGCAGCAGGGGAGCCCTACCTTACGGCAGCCGGGTGTCGCGCTGCAGTCGCGGCAACTTGCCGTTCCCAGCGCCGCCGCGCATCCTTCGCCCATGCTCGAAACCGCACTGATCACCTGCCCGTGCTGCTGGGAATCGATCGAGATCGACCTCGACCTCTCGGGCGGCACGGCCACCTACACCGAGGACTGCCAGGTCTGTTGCCGACCGATCCTGGTGATGCTGCGGGTGGCCGACGACGGCGAACAGTTCACGGTCGACGTCCGCGCCGAGAACGAGTGACGCCAGGCCGGTCCTGTTATCGTCGCCGGCACCATGACCGAACCCTCTGATACGCCCCCGGCGACCAAGCGCCTGGCGTCACTGCGTGGCCTGTGGCCTTTCCTGTTCCCCTATCGTCGGATGGTGGCGCTGGCCTTCCTGCTGCTGTGCCTGGCGGCCGCGGCAACGCTGGCGGTGCCCGCGGCCATCGCCGACCTGATCGATCATGGCTTCGCTGGCGGCAGCGGGGTGCACCGGCACTTCATCGCCCTGTTCCTGCTGGCCCTGCTGAGTGCCCTGCTGGTGGCCGGGCGCTATTACACGGTGAGCTGGATTGGCGAGCGCATCACCGCCGACCTCCGCAACGCCATCTACCGACGCATGTTGGCGCAACCCCCTGGCTACTTCGAGACCACCCGTACCGGCGAGGTGCTGTCACGCCTCACCACCGATACAACGCTGGTGCAGACCGTGGTGGGCTCGTCGATCTCCATGGGCCTGCGCAGTGCCTTCCAGTCGGCGGGCGGCCTGGTGATGTTGGCCGTCACCAGCTTCAAGCTGTTCATCATCACGGTGGGGCTGCTGCTGCTGTTGATCGTGCCGGTGATCCTCGCCGGACGGGCGGTGCGCTCGCTGTCGCGGGCATCGCAGGACCGCATTGCCGACACCTCGGCACTGGCGGGCGAGATTCTCAACGCCATCCCCACGGTGCAGGCCAATACCCAGGAGCCCAACGAAGCCGCCCGTTTCGGCTCGGCGGTGGAGCGCAGTTTCACCACCGCCATGCGCCGCACCCGGGTGCGCGCCGGGCTCACCGCCGGGGTGATCGCGGGGGCCTTCGGGGCCATCGTCTTCGTGCTGTGGCTGGGCGCACAGGCGGTGATCGCCGGCACCATGTCGGCCGGCGAGCTGGCCGCCTTCGTGCTCTACGCGCTGTTCACCGCGGGGGGCCTCGGGGTCATCGCCGAAGTGTGGGGGGAAGTGATGCGCGCCGCCGGTGCCACCGAACGACTGATGGAGCTGCTGGCCGCAGAACCGGCCATCGTTGCGCCGGTCGCGCCGGCCCGGCTGCCGGCCACCCGGCAGGCGCACCTGCAGTTGCATGCGGTGCAGTTCCGCTACCCCTCACGTCCACTGACCCCAGCGCTCGACGGCCTGACCCTCGACATCGCCGAAGGCGAAACGGTCGCGCTGGTGGGCCCCAGCGGTGCCGGCAAGACGACGCTGTTCCAACTGCTGCTGCGGTTTCACGATGTCGATGCCGGATCGATCCGCTTCAATGGCATCGACCTGCGCGACCTCGATCCGGCTGACCTGCGCGCGCACATCGGCATCGTGCCGCAGGACCCGGTGATCTTCAGCGCCGATGCCCTCGACAATATCCGCTACGGCAACGCCACCGCCGATGACGATGCAGTGATGGCCGCCGCCCGCGCCGCACTGGCGGACGGTTTCATCCGCGCCCTGCCGGACGGTTATCGGACTTTCCTCGGCGAACGCGGCCTGCGCCTTTCCGGCGGCCAGCGGCAACGCATTGCGATTGCCCGCGCCATTCTCCGCAACCCGCCGCTGCTGCTGCTCGACGAGGCCACCAGCGCGCTCGATGCCGAGAGCGAAGTGATGGTTCAGCAGGGGCTGAGTGCGGCCATGCGCGGACGCACCACCTTGGTGATTGCCCACCGGCTGTCCACCGTGCAGCGGGCCGACCGCATCGTGGTGCTGGAACAGGGACGTATTGTCGAGCAGGGCCCGCCGCAGACGCTGTTGCAGCAGGGCGGGCTTTACGCACGACTGGCGCGGTTACAACTGGTGGCCTGAGGTCGCAACGATATTCTCCGTGAAATCAGGTGCCTGGCGAACAGAAGCGGCACCCGTGCAACCGCCGTGTCGAATCTCGTCGTGATGTTTCGACGTGGAGACGAGTCCGGACGATCCGGGCTTCGCCGGTCCACGGGTTCTGCCTCAACACCAAGCCGATCACGATGTCGATGTCACTCGTTGCCCTGCGATCCTCCCCGTCACCGAAGTTGGAGTCGCCGACCATGTCCACGCCCCCATTTGTCCAGCCCTACCTGATCTTCGACGGCCACTGCGCCGATGCCCTGATGTTCTACCAGCGCGCGGTCGGTGCCACCGTCGGCATGTTGATGCGCTATCGCGATGCCCCGGAACCGCCACCCCCCGAGCAGGTCAGCCCTGGCTACGAAGACAAGGTGATGCACGCCGAATTCACCATCGGCAGCAGCACCCTGCTGGCCTCGGACAACCCCTGTCACGGCCAGTCACGACCGGGGGGCGGCTTCTCGTTGTCGCTCAACCTCGCCACCGAGACGGAAGCCGACGCGTGCTTCGCGGCGTTGTCCGACGGGGCAGAAATCATCATGCCGCTGGCGCCTACTTTCTGGTCGCCGCGATTCGGCATGCTCACCGACCGTTTTGGCCTGGGCTGGATGATCAACGTCACCGCGCCCGCCACCGCCTGACCCGCCAGGAGAACGACCATGCGATTCATGATGCTGATGATTCCCGGCGGCTACGAATCCGCCCCTGCCGATGCCGTACCGGATGCCAGGGCGGTGGAGGCGATGATGCGATACAACACCGCACTGCAGGAGGCGGGCGTCTTGCTGGCACTGGACGGTCTCCACCCGCCCGCCGCCGGTGCGCGCGTGCGCTTCAGCGCGGGCCGGGCGACCGTCACCGATGGCCCGTTTCCCGAAGCCAAGGAGGTGCTGGGCGGCTATTGGATGATTGAAGTGGCGTCGCGTGAGGAGGCCATTGAATGGGCCACACGCTGCCCGGCCGGCGACAACGAGATCATCGAGGTGCGACAGGTGCAGGCCATGGAGGACTTCCCCGAGGACGTACAGCGGGCCGCCGCCGGCTTCGAGGAGATGCAGCGCCGCCAATGAGTGATCCCCGCGCCACCCACCGCGCGATCGAGGCAATCTGGCGCATCGAATCGGCCAAGGTCATCGCCACGCTCACCCGGCTGGTGCGCGATGTCGGGCTGGCCGAGGAACTGGCGCAGGATGCCCTAGTGGCAGCGCTGGAACAATGGCCGGCCGAGGGCGTGCCGGACCGGCCGGCGGCCTGGTGGGTGACCACCGCCAAACGCCGCGGCATCGACCGCATCCGCCATGAGCAGATGCAGGCGCGCAAACACGCCATGCTGGGCCATGACCTGATCGAGGAGGTCAGCACCATGCCGGACTTCGACGCCGCGGTGGAGGACGACATCGGCGATGACCTGCTGCGATTGATCTTCATCGCCTGTCACCCGGTGCTGTCCACCGATGCCCGCCTGGCGCTCACACTCAAGCTGCTGGGCGGGCTCAGCACCGACGAGATCGCCCGTGCCTTTCTGTTGCCGGAGCCCACCATCGCCCAGCGCATCGTCCGCGCAAAACGCACGCTCACGGCTGCGCAGGTGCCCTTCGAGGTGCCGCAGGGCGCGCAGCGCGAACAGCGGCTGGCCTCGGTGCTGGAAGTGATCTACCTGCTCTTCAACGAGGGCTACGCCGCCACCTCGGGTGATGACTGGATGCGTCCCGACCTGTGCGCCGAGGCGCAACGGCTGGGCCGGGTGCTGGCGGGGCTGGCACCAGACGAAAGCGAAGTCCTTGGCCTGCTCGCCCTGATGGAGCTGCAGGCCTCCCGCACCCGCGCCCGCACCACCGCCGACGGACAACCGGTGTTGTTGCCGGATCAGGATCGCGGCCGCTGGGATCCCTTGCTGATCCGGCTCGGGCTACAGGCGCTGGCGCGCGCCGAACGCCTCGGGGGTGCGCTGGGGCCCTACGCACTCCAGGCCGCCATCGCCGCCTGCCACGCGCGCGCCCGCCGCGCCGAAGACACCGACTGGGCCCGTATCACCGCGCTCTACGACGCCCTGATGACGGTGGCGCCGACGCCGGTGGTGGCGCTCAACCGGGCGGTGGCAGTGGCGATGGCCTTTGGCCCCGAAGCAGGGTTGGCACTGACCGACGCGCTGCGCGACGAACCGGCCCTGCGTCACTACCACCTGCTGCCGGCCGTGCGCGGCGACCTGCTGTTTCGGCTGGGACAGCGGGCGGCGGCGCGACAGGCTTTCCTCGATGCCGCCGCACTCACCCGCAACCGGCGGGAGCAGGACCTGATGCTGGCACGCGCCGCCGGCTGTGATCCCTGAAACGGTCATCCGCCAGCGCTATGCTGCCGTCTTTTCCAGGAGGAGCCGACATGGCCTACGTGATGTTGATCATGGAACCCACCGGGGACCGGGGTGCCCGCGCACCCGAAGTGGCCGACGCGCGCTACGAGGCCATGCAGGCCTACACCGATGCCCTGAAGCAACGCGGCGTGCTGGTGCTCAGCCAGTCACTGAAGAGTGACGAACAGGGGGTTCGCCTCAAGGCCGAGGGTGGGAACGTCCGACTGACCGACGGCCCGTTCGCCGAGGCCCGAGAAATGGTCGGCGGCTTTTTCCTGTTGCAGAACGTCGACCGCGAGCAGGCCCTCGCGATTGCCCGCGATTGCCCGGCCGTGGCGTTTGCCACGGTGGAGTTGCGTGAGACAGGACCTTGCAACGAAAGCTGAGGGTCCGGGCATCGCGCAACGCCTGAAGCCGCAAGCCTCTGCGGTCACGGGCGACCCGCGGCAGGCGGGGATGGTGCTTCCGGGGTAAAATCCGGCCCCTTTCCACTCATCGATCCAGATTTGGGAGTGTCCCTGATGAAGAAGCCCGTCCGCGTCGCCATCACCGGCGCAGCTGGTCAGATTGCCTACTCGCTGATTTTCCGCGTCGCTTCCGGCGACATGCTCGGCAAGGACCAACCGGTCATTCTGCAGCTGCTCGACATCCCCGAGGGCCTTGAGAAGCTCAAGGGCACAGTGATGGAAGTGGACGACTGTGCCTTCCCGCTGGTGAAGGAAATCGTCGCCACTGCCGACCCGATGGAAGCCTTCGACGGCACCGACTACGCGCTGCTGGTGGGTGCCCGTCCGCGTGGACCTGGCATGGAACGCAAGGACCTGCTGACCGCCAACGCCGCCATCTTCTCGGTGCAGGGCAAGGCACTCGACGCCAAGGCCAGCCGTGATGTCCGCGTGCTGGTGGTGGGCAACCCCGCCAACACCAACTCGCTGATCGCCGCCAGCAACGCCAAGAGCCTCGATCCCAAGCAGTTCACCGCAATGATGCGGCTCGACCACAACCGCGCCATGAGCCAGCTTGCCGCCAAGACCGGTGCGCATTCCGGCGATGTCGAAAAGTTGATCGTCTGGGGCAACCACTCCGCCACCCAGGTGCCGGACATCACCCACGCCACCGTCGGCGGCAAGGCCGCCACCGGACTGGTGGACGAAAGCTGGCTGACCGGCGACTTCATCCCCACCGTGCAGCAGCGTGGCGCCGCCATCATCAAGGCGCGCGGTGCCTCGTCCGCCGCCTCTGCCGCCTCCGCCGCAGTCGACCACATGCGTGACTGGGCGCTGGGCACCCATGGCCAGTGGGTGACCATGGGCATTCCTTCGGATGGCAGCTACGGCATCGCCCCCGGCATCCAGTTCGGCTACCCGGTGACCTGCGCCAACGGCCAGTACGAAATCGTCCAGGGGCTGGACGTGCCGGATAGCGTGCGGACCCGCATCAACGCCACCGAGCAGGAACTGCGCGAGGAACGGGCAGCCATCGAAGAGCTGCTCAAGTAGTCGGGCTCTGCCTTTCACGATGCCCGTGAAAAGCCCGCCTCTCGGCGGGCTTTTCGCTTTGGGAGGCAGTGGGGCGCACGACGCCGCGTGCATCGATTGGTCGCGAGGACACCACCGCCGACCCGACAAACCGTCGGAAATTCCCAACGCCCCGTATCATTTACCCCCCATGCTCCTCCGCACTCCCTGATGGCGCTCACCGTCCACTTCGGCGACCCCGCGCCGGCCGACGCCCTGTTCAGCCTGTTCGGCAACGACCACCCGCTGGCGACGCCAGGGGTGGCGCCGGACCACTGGTGCGGACCAGCCGCCGACTATGCCGTCGAGGCCTGGCAGGTCGATGACGCCGAGGATATCCGAGCGGCCGCTCGCACCGCCTACACCACCGTGATCACCCGGCTGCTGGCGCGCGGCTATCCGCAACTGCTGCGAACCTGGACCTACTTCGATCGCATCAATGAGGGCGACGGCGACGGTGAGCGCTATCGCCAGTTCTGCATCGGGCGGGCCGAGGGCCTGAAGGGCGATGACCGCTTTCCTGCCGCGACCGTGATCGGCAGCGCCCGCCCCGGGCTGTGGCTGTGGGTGCTGGCCGGGCGCACCCCGGGGGTGCCGGTGGAAAATCCGCGGCAGGTGCCTGCCTGGCAGTACCCCCGCACCTATGGCCCGCAGAGCCCGGGATTCACGCGTGCGTTGTGGTTGCCCGAGGCGCGCCAGCTGCTGGTGTCGGGGACCAGCAGCGTGGTCGGCCACCTCACCGCACACGCCTTTGATGCCGACGCCCAGTTGGCGGAAACCCGCGTCAACCTTGACTGTCTGGTCAACGACGCAATGCAGCGCTTCGGAGTTCGCTTGCGGCCGCAGACCATGCGGCTCTACGCCCGCTCACCGCGAACCGCAATTCCGCTGCTGCGGCAATGCCGCGCCTGGTCGCCGGGGGTGCCCTGGGGGCTGCACGTCGGGGATATCTGCCGCGCCGACCTGACGGTGGAAGTGGAGGGGGTTTACGCCGTCTGAGTGGTCGCACTCGCTGCCGTCTTCACCCGTGCCACCGCCGCCAGCCAGCCGTTGTAGAGTCCATCGGCCCGGTCGGCTGCCAGTGCCGGCGTGAAGCGCCGGTCCTCCGCCCACTGCTCGGCGATTTCGTCCAGCGAGGCGTACACGCCCGACTGCAGACCCGCGAGAAATGCAGCGCCCAGCGCGGTGGTCTCCACCACCCGCGGCCGCACCACCGGCAGCTGCAGCACATCGGCCAGGCATTGGGTGAGCCAGTCGTTGACCACCATGCCGCCGTCGACCCGAAGCTCCACCGGCATCAGCGCGTCCTCGCGCATGGCGTTCATCAGGTCGCGGGTCTGATACCCCACCGATTCCAGCGCCGCACGCACGATGTGGGCAATGCCGGAATCGCGGGTCAGGCCGAGAATGGCGCCGCGCGCCTCGGGATCCCAGTAAGGGGCACCAAGGCCGGTGAAGGCAGGCACCAGATACACCCCGTTGGTGCTGTCCACCGACGCCGCCAGTCGCTCGGTCTCGCCGGCGTTCTGGATCAGGTGGACGGCATCGCGCAGCCACTGCACCGCCGCCCCGGCGACGAAGATGCTGCCCTCCAGCGCGAAGGTGGGCTGGCCGTTGAGCCGATAGGCGACGGTGGTCAGCAAGCGGTTCTGCGACGCCACCCGCTCCGAGCCGGTGTTGAGCACCATGAAACAGCCCGTGCCATAGGTCGACTTCACCATGCCCGGCTGAAAGCAGGCCTGGCCGATGGTGGCGGCCTGCTGGTCACCGGCGACGCCGCGGATCGGGACCGGATGGTCAAGCACCCCATCGGCCGTCACCCCGAATTCGCTGGCGCTGTCGCAGACCGTCGGCAGCAGGGCGCGTGGCACGCCGAAGAACTCCAACAGTTCGTCATCCCAGTCCTGGGTGTCGAGGTTGAACAGGGCGGTGCGACAGGCATTGGTGGCGTCGGTGACGTGCACACGTCCGCCGGTGAGGTTCCAGATCAACCAGCTGTCGATGGTGCCGAAGGCCAGCTCGCCGGCCTCGGCGCGGGCGCGGGCGCCGTCGACGTGATCAAGAATCCACGCGATCTTGGTGGCGGAAAAATAGGGGTCGAGCAATAGACCGGTCCGCGCCGCCAGCCAATCGCTGCGATCGGCACGCTCGGCACACCAGCCGCTGGTGCGACGGTCCTGCCAGACGATCGCGCGGTGAATCGGCTGGCCGCTGGCGCGGTCCCAGACCACCGTGGTTTCCCGCTGGTTGGTGATACCGATCGCCGTGATGTCGGCCGCCGTCATTCCGGCATCGGCAATGGCGGCGCGCAGGCACCGCTGGGTGTGCTGCCAGATCTCGGCGGCATCGTGCTCGACCCAACCGGACTGCGGGTAGTGCTGCGGCAGCTCGACCTGATGACTGCCGAGGCTGCCGCCGTCACGGGCGAAGACGATGGTCCGTGTGCTGGTCGTGCCCTGGTCGATCGCCACCAATGCCGTCATGGTCCGGTTGCCTCTGCAATGAATGAGAGGCCGACGTTACGGGCATGTGGACCGGATGCCAAGCGACCGGACGCATGCGGCCTATAAGCTGCGGACGGCCGCGAACTGGGCAACCACCGGCCCGGTGGGCTGGCCGGTGGGAGACCCGCCCAGCGGCTCGAGACTGACCGCCAGTACCGGACTGGGCGCCGGCGGCAGCGCCTCGACCACTCGCTGCAGTTCGCCACCGGACGGCAGCACGCCCAGCGACCGCGGGGTTCCGTCCGCACCAATCCACCACAGCTCGGCCGCCTGGTTCTGCGCCAGGGCCGGTGTCCCTTCAACTCGCACTTTCATCAGCCCGCCCTGCAATGGGACCGAGACCAGCCAGCGGCCGCCGTCTCCTTCGAGCGCGCCGATGTAGTGCGGTTGTGCCGCTGCGGTGAGGGTCGGTGCCGGCGGCACCTGTTGGACCTCGCGTACCAGCACGCCGCCCAGCACCATGGCCACCAGCGAGGCTGCCAACGCCAGAACACGCCAGCCGCGGCTGACGCCAGCCGGTGGCGGCGGCCCCGGACGGCGCGCCGTGAGCACCGGCGCGATCCGACCGTCGGCGGTCGCTGCGGCGGGGGCCGCTGGAACCACCTGCACCAACTGCCGGGCGATGGCCGGCCAGATGTGTGCCGGTGGGGTCTGTTCGGCGAAGCCGCGGTGCAGCCGGTGGAACTGCCGTTCCCACCACTGCACTTCAGCCGCCAGCGCCGGGTCCCGTTGCATCCGACGGCTGAAACCGCGACGCGCCAGGCCTCGCAGGGTACCGAGCACGTAGGCACCGGCGAGCTGCCGGCGGGCATTGAGGCTAAGTGAGCTCATGGGTCGAGACACTCCCGCAGGCGTGACAGCCCCCGGCGAACCCAGCTCTTGACGGTCCCCAGGGGACTGCTGAGCTGTGATGCCAGCTCGGAGTGGGTGTAGCCCTCGTAGTAGGCCAACAGCACTGATCGCCGCTGCTCATCGGGGAGTTCGGTCAGGCAGTCTTCCAGCCGATGCAGCTGCTCCTGGGTCTCGGCGTCGTCGGCCGGACCAGGCTCCAGATCGATGGGCTCCGGGCGGCCGCTGTCGTCGTCCAGCGAGAGATGTTCGCGTCGGGCACGCAGAAGATCCAAGGCACGGTACCGTGCGATGGTCATCATCCAGGCCAGAGGCGTGCCCTTGTCAGGTGCATACGACTCCGCTCGGTTCCAGATCTTGAGATAGCAATCCTGCAAGGCTTCCTCCGCCCAATCACGCTGCCGTAACATACGGACGAGCAGACCGAACAGATGCGATGAGGTTGCCTCGTACAGGCGGCGGAACGCCAGAACGTCACGTTCGGCGGTCGCACGCAGCAGCGCGACCAGCCGCTCCGTCTCCTCGGTCGCGGGTGGGGTGAATTGCATGGCTGGCACTATAGCCCAACATCGCAGCGGTCCGGCACCTGCCCGTACCTCGCTATCATGATGAACCCCGACCCGATTCCCCAACCCCGACCTGCAGGAGTGCTCCCATGTCCGGCGCGTATCCCCTGACCCGCCCGCGCCGGCTGCGGCAGGCGCCCTTCATTCGCGCGATGGTGCGTGAGACCCGACTGACCGCCGCCCACCTGGTGCAGCCGCTGTTCGTCGCCGAGGGCGCGCTCGCCGGGCCGATCGACAGCATGCCCGGCTGCGAACGGCTGACGTTGGAAGGACTGGCGACCACCGCCCAGCGCCTGCAGGCCCTGGGGATTCCCGCCATCGCGCTGTTCCCGGTGATCCCGCAGGCGCGCAAGAGCGACCGTGGCGAGGAAGCGCTCAACCCGGACGGCCTGGTGCCCCGCGCGATCGCCGCGGTCAAGCAGGCGGCGCCGACGCTGGGGGTGATCGTCGACATCGCGCTCGATCCCTACACGACTCACGGTCATGACGGACTGCTCGATGCGGCGGGGTACATCGAGAACGATGCCACCGTTGAAGTGCTGCGCAAACAGGCGTTGCTGTATGCCCGTGCCGGCGCCGACATGGTGGCGCCCTCCGACATGATGGACGGCCGCATCGGCGAGATCCGCCGCGTGCTGGAACGCGACGGCCTGCACCGGACCATGATCCTGTCGTACGCCGCCAAATATGCGAGCGCCTTCTACGGGCCGTTCCGCGACGCGGTGGGCTCCGCCCCCAACTTGGGCAAGGGCGGCAAGCAGACCTACCAGATGGACCCCGCCAACACCGACGAAGCCCTGCGCGAGGTCGCGCTGGACCTCGACGAAGGCGCCGACATCGTCATGGTGAAGCCGGGCATGCCCTATCTCGACATCATCCGCCGGGTAAAAGACCGCTTTGCGGTACCGGTGGCGGCCTACCAGGTCAGTGGCGAATACAGCATGCTGCATGCCGCCATTGCCCGCGACATGCTCGACGAGAAAGCGGTGCTGCTTGAAGCCCTGACCTGCCTGCACCGCGCCGGCAGCGACATCATTTTCTCCTACTACGCCGAGCGCGCCGCACGCTGGCTGCAGGACACACCGGCATGAAGCGCTTTGCGGTCATCGGCCATCCCGTGGCCCACAGTCGCTCGCCGCTGATCCATGCCCGGTTCGCCGAGGACACCGGACTGGCCCTGCAGTACGGCACCCTCGATATCGCGCCCGAGGCGCTGGCGGAACAGGTGCCGACGCTGTTTGCCGCGGGCTGGGACGGCTTCAATGTCACCCTGCCACACAAGGCGGCGGTCGCAGCGCTCTGTACCGAGGTGACGCCTCGCGCAGCGCTCGCTGGCGCGGTGAACACGCTGATCCGGGGGCCCGCCGGCTGGACCGGCGACAATACCGACGGCGCCGGGCTGCTCACCGACCTCGAGGTTCTGGGCATCATCGTCCGCGATCGTCGGGTCCTGGTTTTGGGTGCGGGCGGTGCCGCGCGCGGCATCCTCGGTCCGCTGTTGCAGGCCGGCCCCGCTGAACTGGTGGTCTCCAATCGCAACCCCTGGAAGCCGGAGGCGCTGGCGGACGCCTTCCGTTCGGTGGGGCCGCTGGTGCCTCGCACCCACCTGGCACTCAAGGGCGATCAGTACGACCTGGTCATCAACGCCACCTCGGCCGGTCACGGCGGCGGCATTCCCCGGCTGCCCGACGGCCTGCTGGCGACCGGGGCCGAAGCCTACGATCTCAGCTACGGCGTTGCCCATGCGCCGTTTGCCGACTGGGCGGTGGCGGCCGGCGCGCGCCGGGTGCATGACGGCCTGGGGATGCTCATCGAACAGGCGGCAGAGAGCTTCGAACGCTGGCACGGCATTCGCCCGCCGACCGCGGGTCTGCGCGCCGCCTGGGGGTCGGCCGACCGCCGCTAGATACTGCCGTTTTCGCGCTGCTGCGCTTCCACTTCGGCAATGCCCGGAGTGAACCAGCGCGAGGCGAAAATACCGACCTCGTACAACAGGTACACCGGCACCGCCAGCATCAGCTGCGAGATGACGTCCGGTGGCGTGAAAATGGCGCCGAGCACGAAAGCCCCGACCAGAACGTACTCGCGCACGCTCTTGAGTTTGGCCGGCGTGACGAAGCCGGTCCGCACCAGCAGCACGATCGCCACCGGGGTTTCGAAGGCGAACCCGAAGGCGATGAACAGGGTCAGCACGAAGCTCAGGTACTGGCTGATGTCGGTCATCACCGACACGCCCTCCGGCGCCATGCCGATGAGGAACCCGAACACCGTCGGCAGTACCAGAAAGTAGGCGAAGGCCACCCCGGAATAGAACAGCAGGGTCGATGACAGCATCAGCGGCGCGACCAGCCGCTGCTCGGTCTTGTACAGCCCGGGGGCAACAAACGACCAGATCTGCCACAAGGTCCAGGGCATCGACAGCAGGAACGCCGCCACCCCCGCCAGCTTGATCGGCGCGAAGAAGGGCGATGCGACCTCGGTGGCAATCATGCTGGTGCCCTCGGGCATCAGCGCGATCAGCGGGGTCGCCACCAGGGTGTAGAGGTCCTTGGCGAAGAAGGTGAGCGGCAGAAATATCAGCAGCACGCCCCAGACGATTTTGAGCAAGCGGTCGCGCAGTTCCAGCAGATGCGCGATCAGCGGTTGTTCGGTCCCGGTGGTTTCGCCGCTCATGGCTTGTCTGCAGGCGGCGGTTTGACGTCGGTCATCACCTTGTTGACGGCATCCCGAGTGGACCGCTCCTGCTCGTTGAGCAGCTTTTTGGCGTCTTCAAGCTGCTTGCGCAGATCGCTGGCCCGGGTCTCGCGATCCAGCTCGGCCGACAGGTTGCGCAGGTAGCCGCGGGCCTGACCGGTCCAACGGCCCACCGCACGCGCCACCGCCGGCAACTTTTCCGGCCCGAGCACGATCAGCGCGATGACCAGACAGATCGTCAGTTCGGTGAAGCTGATGTCGAGCATGGTCGGGGCCGGAGATCAGGCTCAGCTGTTCTGCTTGTGCTTCTGTGCCTCGTTGGCGGGCTCGTCGGTCTGATTGCGCGCCAGCTGCTCGGCCGTTTTCGGTGCGTCGGCCTCGCCTTCCTTCACCGAATCCTTGAAATTCTTCACGGCAGCACCGAGGTCTCCACCGGCATTGCGCAGCTTCTTGGTGCCGAAGACCACCAGCACGATGGCCAGAACGATCAACCAGTGCCAGACACTGAAAGTACCCATCTCACACCTCCTCCTGCGGCCGTGCGGCTTTTTCCGCATGGCCTGAAATACCGAACCGACGCGCCAGCTCGTCGGTCACCTGTTCAACCCGCAGCCCCTTGTGGGCCAGCAGCACCAGGGTGTGGAACCACAGGTCCGCCACTTCATGGACCAGCAGACCCGTGTCGGGGTTCTTGGCGGCGATCAGGGTCTCTGCCGCCTCTTCGCCGACCTTCTTGAGAATCACATCCTCGCCGCGGCGGTACAGGCTGGCCACGTAGGAGTCGTCCGCCTGCGCGTGCTTGCGGTCCTCCAGCACGCCTTGCAGTGCGCTCAGGACCTCTCCCGGATTCATCAGTGTATGCCCTCTCGGTGACGGTCCGGCGACAGCTTACACCTGCCACCGCAGCTGAACCCGTACGGATTACTGGCGGATGCGGACACCCTTGCCGGCCAGATACGCCTTGGCTTCACCCACGGTGTGGGTGCCATGGTGGAAGATGCTGGCCGCCAGCACCGCGTCGGCGCCGCCATAGGTCAGCCCCTCGTAGAGATGCTCCAGCGCGCCAACGCCGCCGCTGGCGATGAGCGGGACGGTCACGGCATCGCTGATCGCGCGCAACAGCTCATGGTCATAGCCGGCCTTGGTGCCATCGCGGTCCATGCTGGTCACCAGCAGCTCGCCGGCGCCGTAGCGCACCATCCGCGCGGCCCAGTCGACCGCGTCCAGCCCGGTCGGCTTGCGGCCGCCGTGGGTGAAGATCTCCCAGCGCGGCGGCTCCTTCTTCTTGTTCACGCGCTTGGCGTCGATCGCCACCACGATGCACTGCACACCGTAGCGGTCACTGGCCTCGGTGACGAACTCCGGCCGCTCGACGGCAGCGGTGTTGATGCTGACCTTGTCGGCACCGGCCGACAGCAGGGCGCGGACATCGGCACAAGTGCGCACGCCGCCGCCCACGGTCAGCGGGATGTAGATCTCGCGGGCGACCGCTTCGACCGTCTGGAACAGGGTGGGGCGATCCTGTGAGCTGGCGGTGATGTCGAGAAACACCAGCTCGTCGGCCCCCTGCTGGTCATAGCGGTGCGCCACTTCGACCGGGTCACCGGCGTCGCGAATGTCCTCGAACTTGACGCCCTTGACCACGCGGCCGCGGTCAATGTCGAGACAGGGAATGATGCGTTTGGCAAGCATGGGATATCAGAGCCCGTGGGGGGTGCCGAACAGCGTCGGCACTCAGGCGCTTTCCTGAACGACCTTGATCGCCTCGGACAGCGTAAAGCCGCCTTCGTAGAGCGCCCGCCCGATCACCGCCCCGGCGACACCGTCACCTTCCAGCGTGGTGAGCCGGCGGATGTCGTCCAGCGACGACACGCCGCCGCTGGCGAAGACCGGGGTATTGAGGCTGCGGGCAAGGTGCCCGGTAGCTTCGTCGTTGAAACCGCCCATCATGCCGTCGCGGCCGATGTCGGTGTAGATGATCGCCTCGACGCCGTCGCGCTCGCAGTGCTGAGCGGTCTCCACCACGTCGTGACCGGTGATCTTGGTCCAGCCGTTGAGGGCCACACGTCCGTCCTTGGCATCGAGGCTGACGATGATGTGCCGCGGGTACTCGATGCAGAGGTCGTGCAGGAAGTGCGGCGCGTTGACCGCCTTGGTGCCGATGATGACGTACTGCACCCCGGCGTCGAGGTACCGCTGCACGGTTTCCTCATCGCGGATGCCGCCGCCGACCTGCACTGGAATGTTGATCGCGGAGGTGATCGCCTCCACCACCTTGAGGTTGAGCGGCTGCCCCTTGAGCGCACCGTCGAGGTCGACGACATGAAGACGTTCGGCCCCCTCGTCGACCCAGCGCTGGGCCATGCTCACGGGGTCATCGGAAAAGACAGTGACATCGTCCATCCGGCCTTGGCGCAGGCGGACGCACTGGCCATTTTTGAGGTCAATCGCAGGGATGAGCAGCATGAGCTGAGCAGGCAGCAGTCGGGTGAGAAATGGGGAGGCGGTTCGGGGGCGTTCTCAAACGCCCGTTTCGGTCGTCGGTGCAGGAGTCAGCGGTCAGGGCCTGACGAGACGCAAGCGTGCCCCAGCGAGCAGGCCAGCGCAAGCCGGTCGTGGCAGGTCATGGCGACCAGGTCACGAAGTTCGACAGCAATGCCATGCCCATCGCCTGACTCTTCTCGGGGTGAAACTGGAAGGCGACAATATTGTCGCGCGCCAGCGCCGACGGAAATTCATGGATGTAGTCGGTGGTGCCCAGCGCATGCGCCGGGTTCTTCAACCGCGCGTGGTAGCTGTGGACGAAGTAGAACCAGCTGTCATCGGGAACGCCGTCCCAGATCGGATGCGGTTGCGTCTGGCGCACCCGGTTCCAGCCCATGTGCGGCACCTTCAGGCGTTCATACGCGGTGTCGGCGGGCGGGTCGGGGAAGCGCACCACCTCGCCCGGGAACAATCCGAGGGCGTCGACCCCGCCGTTCTCCTCGCTGCGGTCCATCATCACCTGCATGCCGAGGCAAATGCCCAGCAACGGCTTGGTGGCCGCCGCCTCCAGCACCAGATCATTGAGTTCCAGCCGCCGCAGCTCGTTCATGCAGCTGCGCACGCCCCCGACGCCGGGGAGCACCAGCCGGTCGCACTTGAGCAGGACCTCGGGGTCGTATGACACCTCCACCCGGGTCGCACTGCAGACCCGCTCCAGCGCCTTGCCAAGCGAGTGCAGGTTGCCCATGCCGTAGTCGATGACGCCAATGGCCGCCATAAGATGAATCCTGGGGAAACCCGATCCGAGCGGCTTACAGCACGCCCTTGGTGGACGGCATCGCGCCGCCGGCGCGCGGGTCGGGCGCGGCCGCCATGCGCAGGGCACGGCCGAACGCCTTGAACACCGTCTCGGCGATGTGATGGCTGTTGCGACCGCGCAGGGCATCGACGTGCAGGGTCACCTGCGCGTGGTTGACGAAGCCCTGGAAGAACTCGCGGAACAGGTCGACATCGAAATTACCGATGCGTGCACGGGTGAAGTCGACGAACCACTCCAGACCGGGGCGGCCCGAAAGGTCGAGCACCACGCGGGACAGTGCTTCGTCGAGGGGCACATAAGCGTGGCCATAGCGCACCAGACCTTTCTTGTCGCCGATGGCCTGCGCAAACGCCTGGCCGAGGGTGATGCCGATGTCCTCGACCGTGTGATGGTCGTCGATGTGACGGTCGCCCTTGGCTGTCACCGTCAGGTCGACCAGCCCGTGCCGGGCCACCTGATCCAGCATGTGGTCTAGGAACGGGATCCCGGTATCCAGACGGGCAGCACCGCTGCCATCGAGGTTGATTTCAACCTCGATGCGGGTTTCCAGCGTGTTGCGGCTGAGACTGGCGATACGAGCGGACATGGGCCCGGGGGCTGTCAGGAAGCCGCGTAGGATACTCCGCAGGCCTTCAAACGCAAGCCGGGCGAACGTTTGCCGGTGGCTCCGGGGCGCCGGCCGGTGCTGTTCAGGCTTCCAGCCAGAAGGTGACCGGTCCGTCGTTGACCAGGTTCACCTGCATGTCGGCCCCGAACCGGCCCGCTGCCACCACCGGGTGTTGCGCCCGGGCCCGATCCAGCAGTTCGCCGAACAGATGCCGGGCCAGCGCCGGCGGCGCGGCGGTGGAAAAGCCGGGCCGGGTCCCGCGCCGGGTGTCGGCCGCCAGTGTGAACTGTGGCACCAGCAGCAGCCCGCCGCCGATGTCGCGCAACGCCAGGTTCATGCGTCCGGCCGCATCTTCGAAGACGCGATAGCTCAGCAGCCGTTCGAGCAGCCGCGCCGCCCGCCCGGCGTCGTCGGCCGGCTGCACGCCCACCAGCACCAACAGGCCCTGGTCGATGGCCCCCACCGTCTCGCCCGCGACCTCGACCGCAGCCGACCGCACCCGCTGGATCAGGCCGATCATCGGCAATCTCCTACACCGGCCATCGCCTCCGGCCACATCCCGCACGCAGGCCGGTCGCTACACTCGACCGGCCAGAATTGAACGATTGGCCAATGGCCGCTTCGGTTCCGGCACATGGTTTTACTTCCTCCCTTTGGCCCGGTCAGCGACCGGGCCTTCTTTATGTCTGGACGATCGGCCCCACCGCCGGTGTACCCTTTGCGCGGCATGAATGCCGACAAGACCTAAAGCCGAGGGGAGACGCGATTCCATGAAACGCCGAGACATGCTGCTGGGACTGGCCGCCGGAGGCGCCGCGCTGGCCGGGTGCAAGCCCTCCGCCCAGAGCGACTGCGCGACCGCCGCCGCCAGCGACAAGGCGCAACGAATCGACTGGCGCATGTATACCACCTGGCCGAAGAACTTCCCCGGCCTGGGCACCGGCGCCAACCGGCTGGCAGAGCGCATCACCCAGATGTCGGGCGGGCGCCTCACCGTCACCGTCTATGGTGCCGGCGAGCGGGTGCCAGCGCTGGAAGTGTTCGATGCGGTCTCGCGGGGCAGCGCGCAGATGGGCCATGGCGGCGCCTACTACTGGAAGGGCAAGGCCCCCGCCGCCCCCTTCTTCTGCAGCGTGCCGTTCGGCTTCACCGCACAGGAAATGAATGCCTGGCTCTATTACGGCGGCGGTATGGAGTTGTGGCGCGAACTCTACGCGCCCTTCAATCTGGTGCCCTTCGATGCCGGCAACACCGGCACCCAGATGGGCGGCTGGTTCCGCAAGCGGATCGAGTCTGTCGCCGACCTCAAGAACCTGAAGATGCGCATGCCAGGGATGGGCGGTGAAGTCCTCGACCGCCTGGGGGTCACCACGGTCAACATTCCCGGCGGCGAACTGTTCACGGCGTTGTCGAACGGCACCATCGACGCCACCGAGTGGGTGGGGCCCTACAACGATCTCGCCTTCGGTCTCCACAAGGCGGCGCCCTACTATTACTACCCGGGCTGGCATGAGCCCGGCGCCTGCCTCGAAGCCATCGTCAACGCCGATGCCTGGGCCGCGCTGCCGGATGACCTGAAGAGCATCGTCGCCACCGCCTGCGAATCCACCTCGCACACCATGCTGGCGGAGATGACTGCCCGCAACCAGGCGGCGCTCAAGACCCTGGTCGAGGAACACGGGGTGACCGTGCTGGCCTTCCCCGACGATGTGTTGGCCGCGTTGCGCGAGACCTCGGAAACGGTGATCCGCGAGGCGGCCGAAGCGGATGCGTTCACCGGCCGGGTGTTTGCTTCCTACGATGCCTTCCGCCAGCAGGTGATGCAGACCACCCGCATCAGCGAGCATGCCTATCTGAACGCCCGGGATGCATGACCCGCGAGGGTCGGCGGCACGCCCCGCCGGCCCCGCCGCAAGGGCTTGAAGCCTGCGGCGGAATCCGCATCATCGACACCCCGGGGCGGGAACTCCCGCCGCGCCGACGCGTCTATCACCGCGTCATCCACCCAGAACGAAGAATATCGGCATGGATCACGAAATCCTCATCGAAGCACGCGGCCTGACCCGTCGCTATGGCCCGCAGACCGCCGTTGAAGACCTCTCCCTGACCTTGCGCAAGGGCGAGGTGCTCGGCCTGCTGGGCCCCAACGGCGCCGGCAAGTCCACCACCATGAAGATGCTGACCGGCACCCTGGCCCCCAGCGCCGGCACCGTCGCCATCAAGGGGGTCGCCCTCGCCGACGACCCGAAGAAGGCCAAACAGGCCCTCGGCTACCTGCCCGAACAGCCGCCGGTCTATGGCGAGCTGACGGTCGACGAATACCTCGATTTCGCCGCCGGCCTGCACGGCCTGCGCGGCGCCCCGCGGCGCGAGGCGGTAGCCTCCGCCAAGCAAGACTGCGGCCTCACCGACGTGAGTCGGCGGCTCATCAGCAACCTGTCGAAGGGCTACCAACAGCGGGTGGGGCTGGCGCAGGCCATCATCCACCGGCCGCCGGTGATCATCCTCGACGAACCCACCGTCGGGCTCGACCCGATCCAGATTCGCGAGATCCGCGCCCTCATTGCCGATCTCGGGCGCAACCATTCGGTGATCCTGTCCAGCCACATCCTGCCGGAGATCCAGGCGGTGTGTTCGCGGGTGATGATCATCGCCCGTGGCCGAGCGGTCTACGACGAACCGGTGCGGCCGGAGGGCGCCGACCGGTTGGAAACGCTGCAGTTGCGGCTGCGGCGCCCGCCACCGGCCGAGGTGCTGGCCGGTTTGCCGGGCATTGCCGGGGTCGCCGCAACCGGCGAGGGCAGCTTCCAGCTGCGCTGCAACGACGGCGAGGACCCGCGGGAGGCGCTGGCCGCTGCTGCCGCCGAACGTGACTGGGGGCTCTACGAGCTGCACGCCCAGACCCGCACCCTCGAAGACATCTTTGTTTCCCTCACCTCCAGCGATACGCCGAGGCTGGCCGCATGAACACCCTGACCATCGCCCGCGCCGAATTGCGGCGCATCTTTCTCTCTCCCCTGGCCTGGGCCGTGCTCGCGGTGGTCCAGCTGCTGCTGGGCTTCGTCTTCGTCAACGTGCTGTTCGAGTACATCACCAACCCGTTTCCCGGCGAACAGTTCGGTGTCTCCGATGTGGTGGCCGGCCAGGTGTTCGGCTTTGCCACCATCCTGGTGCTGCTGATCATGCCGCTGATGACCATGCGGCTGTTCGCCGAGGAACGGAAATCCGGCACCCTCACCCTGCTGCTGTCGGCGCCGGTCTCGCTCAGCGAGATCGTGCTCGGCAAGTTTCTCGGGGTGATGGGCTTCGTGCTGGCGCTGGTCGGGCTGGCGGCGCTGATGCCGCTGTCACTGATGCACGCCACCAATCTTGACCTCGGCCGGGTTGCGGCCGGCCTGTTGGGCCTGTTGCTGCTGATGATGGCGTTTGCCGCCGCCGGGCTGTTCGTCTCCTCGTTGACGCGTGAACCCACCATTGCGGCCGTCGGCAGCTTCGGTCTGCTGCTGCTGGTGTGGCTGATCAACATCCTCAGCTTCAACGACGGCATGCCGTTCGCCGAGGTGTTCGCCTACCTGTCGCTGATCGACCATTACGAAAGCCTGCGGCGCGGCGTTTTCGATACCGCCGACGTCGCCTACTACCTGCTCTTCACCGCCCTGTTCCTGGGGTTGACCGTGCAACGGCTCGACCTCGAACGGCAATAAAGGAACGCGCCGATGAAAACCCAAGGATTGCAGAAACTCACCGGGATCGGCCTGTTCGTCGCCGTGATCGTGCTGCTCGGCTGGCTGTCGGTCCGCTTCAGCACCGCGATGGACTGGACTGCCGGCGGTCGCAATAGCCTGACCGCCGCCAGCGAGGCGCAGCTGGCGTCCATGCCCGAACCGATCATCTTCCGTGTCTTCGCCTACTCCGGCGATCCGATCCGGCAGAGCGTCACCGCCGATCTCGAGCGCTACACCCGCGCCAAGCCGGACATCGAGTTGAGCTTCATCGACCCCAGCACCAACCCGCAGGCGGTGCGCGAATTCGAGATCCGCCAGCCCGGCCAGATCGTGGTCGAGTATCAGGGCCGCCGCGAGACCATCACCGGCACCACCGAACCGCTGGTCACCACCGCGCTGCAACGCCTCGCCTACGGTGGCGAGCAATGGGCCGTGTTCGTCGGTGGCCATGGCGAGCGGCCGCTGGAAGGGGACGACAACCAGTTGGCGCTGTCCGGTCTCGCCGCCGTACTGCGCGACAAGGGCCTCAAGGTGCAGGGCCTGAATCTGGTGCAGACGCCGCAGATTCCCGAGAACACCAGCGTGCTGGTGCTGGCCAGCCCGGAGAAGGACTACCTGCCCGGCGAAATCGAGCTGATCCGCCAGTACGTCGCTGACGGCGGCAATCTGCTGTGGCTGGCCGATCCCGATACGCCAACCGGTCTGGCGCCGCTGGCCGACGATCTGGGCCTGCGCTGGCTCGACGGCTACGCCATCTTCCCCGAATACCAGTTGCTGGGCACCGGCCACCCCGGCTTCTTTGCCGCCATCAGCTACCCAGAAAACCCGGTCACCCGCGGCATGGACCAGGTCACCCTGTTCCCACTGGCGCGGGCCCTGGCACTGACACCACCCGAGGGTTGGCAGCAGCAGGCCCTGCTGGTGACCAGTGAGGCCGCCTGGCTGGAGACCGGCGATATCAGCGGCGGCACGGTGGCGCTGGATGACCTGGATATCCCCGGCCCGCTGACCATCGGTGCCACCCTGACCCGCTCCCTCGGCGAGGGCGATGACGCCCGCACCCAGCGGGTGGCGTTGATCGGCGACGCTGACTTCCTCAGCAACGCCCATCTGGTGGAGCTCGGCAACCAGGCGCTGGCGCTCAACCTGCTGCAATGGCTGGCCTCCCGTGATGCCCAGCTCAACATCGACGTGCCCGCCGCGCCCGATACCGTCATCACCCTTGGCGCCATCGGCTCGAAGGTCATCGTGGCCGGCTTCGTCGGCGTGCTGCCGCTGTTGCTGCTCGGCTTCGGCGTCAGCCGCTGGCTGGTGCGCCGGCGTCGCTGAGGTCAACCATGAAACGTACCCATCTCAATGGCCTGCTGTTGCTGGCGGTGGCCGGGCTCGGCGCCGCGGTGTGGTTCAGCCGCGAGCAGGTCGAGCCGGTTGAACCGCTGACGCCGCTCACCGAAGCGGCGATCACCCGTCTCGAGGTTGCCCACACCGGCAAGCCGGCGATCCGGCTTGAACGCGAAGGCGAGGGCCCCTGGCAATTGGTGGCCCCGGTGCAGGCCCGCGCCGACAACCTGGAGGTGAACGGCATCCTCAGTGTCGCCAGCCTGCCGGTGAAACGCGCGGTCGATGCCAGCGTCGATCGCGCCGTGGTCGGCCTGGCGCCGCCGCAGTACACGGTGACGCTCAATGACCGGTCCCTCGCCTTTGGCGGCATGGAGCCGCTGGCGTTCCAGCGCTATGTCGACACCGGCGATCGCGTGGTGCTGGTCGACGACCCGCCCAGCGCCGCGCTGGATGCCGACTACAGTGACCTTGTCAGCAAGCAACTGGTGGCCCCCGAGGCCACGCTCGTGGCCATCGAAACGCCCGACCTGACCCTCACCGAAACCGACGGCATCTGGCAGGCCGACCAGCACCCGCAGGCCAGTGCCGACCGCATGATGGCGGTGGTCAATGGCTGGCGCGAGGCGCAGGCGATGTGGAACGGCGCGCTCGAAGACGATGCCGAAGCCCCCACCGAATTCGTCACGCTGCGCTTCGCCGATGGCCGCCAGCAGCGGTACGGCATCGCCCGCCGCGAACCGCAGTTCGAACTGGTGGACCTCGAACGTCGGGTGCGGCATACCCTGTCGCGGGCCCTGGTCGACACGCTGTTGCAGTTGCCGGCCGAAGCAGCGCCGGCCGACGACGCCAGCGCCGGCTGACCGTCCGCCATGCCGGAACTGCCCGAGGTCGAGACGGTTCGGCGGGGTGTCACCCCCCATGTGACCGGGCAGCGGATCGAATCCGTCACCGTGCGCGACCGGCGGCTGCGCTGGCCGGTCGAGCCCGGGTTGGAGCAGCGGCTGACCGGCCAGACCATTACCGGCACCGACCGCCGCGGCAAGTATCTGCTGCTGTTGCTGGATTCCGGCGACCGGCTGATGGTGCACCTGGGCATGTCCGGCCGGCTGTTCGTGCTGACGCCGGAGGTCCCGCTACGCAAGCACGACCATGTCGACCTGCAACTGTCCGGCAACGTGCTGCTGCGCCTGCACGACCCGCGCCGCTTCGGTGCCGTGCTGCTATGGCCGGGCGATGCCGCCGGCCATGTGCTGCTCGATCATCTCGGCCCCGAACCGTTCGATCCGGCGTTCAATGGCGACTACCTGTTCCAGCGCTCACGCCGGCGCAGCGGCCCGGTCAAAAGTTTCCTGATGGACGGCGAGACGGTGGTGGGCGCCGGCAACATCTACGCCGCAGAGTCGCTGTTCCGGGCCGGTATCCGCCCCAGCCGCGCGGCCGGCAAGGTGACCCGTCGCGAATACCACGCACTGGCTGAAGCGGTGAAGGCGGTGCTGGAGGCCGCTGTCATCCAGGGCGGTACCACCCTGCGCGACTTCGCCGGCGCCCACGGCGAGTCGGGCTACTTTCAGCAGGACCTGTTCGTCTACGGCCGCGGCGGCGCCCCCTGCCGCACCTGCGGCACCCCGATCCGGCTGTCCCGCATCGGTCAGCGCGCCAGCTGCTACTGCCCGCGCTGTCAGCGGTGAGGCGCCTTTGGCGCCGTGACAGGTGATTGGGCAAGTCTCAGCGATTCCTGCACATGCGCTTTCACTTGGCGTAAGTCCAACCGACGGTAAGCCACTGCGTCGACACCTGTTCTTCACTCGCCAGCAACGGTTTCGCCCTACTGGGCGAGTCACTTTTCTTTGCTTGTGCAAAGAAAAGTAACCAAAAGAAAGCACACCCCGAGGCGTGTCCCGGCTGTCGCCGGTGCTCTGCGCTGCTCACGTGCTCGGGGTCGGTCTGAGACGACATCCTGTCGTCGCATCCCTCAGCCGGACATCGTGTCCGGCTGACCCCTGTGCGCGCTGCGCTGCTCGGTCCACGCCAAGGGGCCCCAGAAGCGAAAAGCGTCCTGGTCCGGTCGCTGTGGCTTTTCGTCCCGTTAGAGGGCGCCGGACGGTCTGACGAGCGCAGGGGAGCGCGGGACACGATGTCCCGCTCAGGGCCATCGCGGCAGGAGCCGCTTTGGCCCGGCCCCGAGCACGGTGAGCCTTGCCGTTTAGCGAGCACAGCTCGCTGGCGGGGCGAACGCCCGGACATGGATGTCCGGGCCGGGGTCGGTGCGAGAGATGACGTGTCGTCAGGATGACCGGCGCGAGGTGTGTCCGAAGTGCGCAGCCGGCGCCCTCTCCGGGTGCCCTTTCTTTTCGTCTCTTTTCTTTTGGGCAAGCAAAGAAAAGAGACCCGCCCAGCAGGGCGGAACCGTTGCAACCGAAATAGGAAAGCGTGTCGACGAAGTTCCATCCTCAGAGCCGACGCCGCTTTTGGGGTTTGCCGCGAATGCACCTTGGCATTGGCCATCCTGGCGACACATCACCTCGCTAATCCACTCCGGCCCCGGCTTCCATGCCGGGTCGTGAGCCCCGCCAGCGAGCAGTGCTCGCTAAACGGCGGAGCTCACCCAGCAGGGCGAAACCCGTGCGATCAAATCAAAGTGGCTTTTCGACAAGGTGCGGTAATCCCCCCATTTTTAACGGCATTCAGAAGTGGAGCTACGCAGCGGCAGCAAGCCGCTGCATGGGGGTAATGCCACCAAGTGCCATATTTGGCCTTTCGTGATTGTACGACCAGAGCCAGTCGGTGGCGGATTGCTGCACCTGCTCGATGCTGTGAAACAGGTGTTGACTCAGCCAGTCGTAGCGTACGGTTCGGTTGTAGCGCTCGACATAGGCATTTTGCTGCGGCTTTCCCGGCTGGATGTATTCGATGCGGATGCCTTTCTCCCTGGCCCAGGTCATGAGCGCGCCACTGATCAGTTCCGGGCCGTTGTCGCACCTCAGGACCCGCGGTGTGCCGCGCCATTCGATGATCTGCTCCAGGCTGCGGATAACCCGTGTCGATGGCAGCGATAGATCCACTTCGATCCCGAGCCCTTCCCGGTTGTAGTCATCCAGCACGTTGAACAACCGAAAGCTGCGGCCGTCACTGAGCTGGTCGTGCATGAAGTCCATCGACCAGACCTCGTTACATGCCAGCGGTACTGTCAGGGGCCGCGGCAGCTGTCGCAGCAGCCGCTTCTTCGGTTTGATGCGGAGATTGAGCTCCAGTTCGCGATATATCCGGTAGACGCGCTTGTGGTTCCACCCGAACCCCTTGACGTTGCGCAGGTACAGGAAGCACAGCCCAAAGCCCCAGTTGCGGTAGGTACTGGTGAGCCGCACCAGCCAATCGGCAATGCGCACGTTTTCAGGCTCGGCTTTGGCTTGGTACCGGTAGCAGGTCTCGCTGACCTGAAAGGTCACACAGGCCTGCCGGATGCTGATCGCCTTGGAAGTTACCGCCCATCGGGCCATCTCTCGGCGCTGAGATGGCCTCACCATTTTTTTGACAGCGCTTCCTTCAGCAGCTCCGCGCTCATCTGGGACTCGGCGTACATCTTCTTCAGCCGCCGGTTCTCGTCCTCCAGCTCCTTCATCCGGGTGAGCTGCGAGACGTCCAAGCCGCCGAACTTCGACCGCCACTTGTAGAACGTCGCCGAGCTGATGCCGTGCTCCCGGCACAGCTCAGGCACGGGCGCGCCACCTTCTGCCTGCTTCAACACCGCCATGATCTGGCTGTCGGTAAATCGTGATTTCCGCATGGGAACCTCCTCGACTCAGGTTACGAGAAAATTCCACTCCCGGCTGCCGCTATCCTGTGGGGGGATTACCCTAAATTCAACCGTGCAGTTAATGCTGAGACTTGCCCCGTGATTGGTGATTCGTTGGAATCAACCACACTCGGTCCGGTCGCTGTTGCCTTTCCCCATTGCGGGCGCCAGCCTCACGTTTGCTCTGGACCAATCCGTCACATACCCTGCGGTATGTTCAACCGTGGAGCCCCGTCGATGACTGCCCTGCTGTCCAGCCCGCTGACCCTGCCCTGTGGCGCCACCCTGCCCAACCGCCTGTGCAAGGCGGCGATGACCGAGGGCCTCGCCAACCCGCAACTGCAGGCGACGCCGGAACTGGAGACGCTCTACCGCCGCTGGTCGGAAGGCGGCGCCGGGCTGTTGCTGACCGGCAATGTGCAGATCGACCGCCGGGTGCTGGAGCGCCCCGGCAATGTGGCCATCGACAACAACGGGGGCGAAGCCGCACTGCGCGCCTGGGCCAAGGCCGGCACCGTCAACGGCAATCATCTGTGGATGCAGATTTCGCACGCCGGGCGGCAGTCCCCGCGGTATGTGACCGGGCGTCCACTGGGGCCCTCGGCGGTCCAGCTCGACATGCTGGGCAACTACGCCAAACCGCGTGCCCTCACCGAGGACGAGATTCTCGACTTCATCCAGCGCTTTGCACGGGTGGCGGTCACCGCCCGCGACACCGGCTTTACCGGGGTGCAGGTGCACTCGGCGCACGGCTATCTGCTGTCGTCGTTCCTGTCACCGGTCACCAACCGCCGCACCGATGCCTGGGGCGGTAGCCTGGAGAATCGCGCCCGTTTCCTGCTGGAAACCCTGCGTGCGGTCCGCAAGGCGGTGGGCGACGACTTCCCGGTGGCGCTCAAGCTGAACTCCGATGACTTCCGCAAGGGCGGCTTTTCAAACGAAGACTGCCTGCAGGTGGTGGAGTGGCTCAACAGCGAACGCGTGGACCTGCTGGAGATTTCCGGCGGCACCTACGAGCAGCCGCAGCTGCTGGGCTTTTCCGGCAAGGCCGACAGCGCCGCCCCGCAGCGCGCCAGTACCCGCGCCCGCGAGGCCTACTTCCTTGATTACGCGGAGGGCATCCGCAAGGTGGCGAAGATGCCGATGATGGTGACCGGCGGCTTCCGCACCACGGCGGGCATGGAGGCGGCGCTGCAGGAAGGCCACTGTGATGTCATCGGCCTCGGCCGGCCGCTGTGCACCGATACCGATGCCCCGGCCCGCGCCCTGCGCGGCGAACTGCCGGTGATGCCAGCCTACGAGAAGACGCTGAAGCTGGGGAACGCCCGCTGGCTCAGCGGCGCCAGCCCGATCTTCCTGTTCAAGATTCTCAACGTACTGGGGCAACAGGGTTGGTACTACCAGCAGATCGCCCGGCTCGGCCATGGCCAGGCACCGGACCTCGGTCGTGGCGTGCTGAAGGCGTTCTTCGCGTACCTGTGGGACGAGTACAAGACCGCCTTCCGCGTCTGGCGCGCACGCTGATCCCCACCGGAGCTTCGCATGCAGATCGACACCCGCCTTCCCGTGATGATCACCGGCGCCACCGGCTATGTCGCCGGCTGGGTGGTCAAACGGCTGCTCGAACAGGGCCTCACCGTGCATGCACCGATCCGTGACCCGGACGACACCAGCAAACGGCAGTACCTGGATGCGCTGGCCGCCGAACTGCCCGGCAGCATCCGCTACTTCAAGGCCGATCTGCTGACGCCGGGTGCCTATGCCGAGGCGATGGCCGGCTGCCAGGTGGTGTTCCACACCGCCTCGCCGTTCAAGACCCACGTTCGGGATGTGCAGAAAGAGCTGATCGAACCGGCGCAGCTCGGCACTCGCAACGTGCTCGACACCGTCAACGCCACCGCCAGCGTGCGGCGCGTGGTGCTCACCAGCAGTTGCGCGGCGATCTTTGGCGACAGCGCCGACCTCGCCACCACCCCGCGCGGGGTGTTCGACGAAACCGTGTGGAACACCAGTTCCTCGACCACCCATCAGCCCTACTCCTATTCCAAGACACTGGCCGAGCGCGAAGCCTGGAAGATCCATGACGGACAGCAGCACTGGGACCTGGTCACCATTAACCCGGCACTGGTGGTGGGGCCGGGGATCAATCCCTTTGCCACCTCCGAAAGCTTCGCCCTGGTGCGCCAGCTGGGCGACGGCTCGATGAAGCCCGGCGTGCCCGACCTGCGGATCGGGGTGGTGGACGTGCGCGAGGTGGCCGACGCCCATGTCCGCGCTGCCTTCACGCCGTCGGCGTCCGGTCGCTACATTCTGTCGGGCCAGGATGCCAGCCTGCTCGACCTCGCCGACGCCCTGCGCCCGCGCTTCGGCGACCGCTTTCCGCTGCCGCGCCGCACCCTGCCGAAGTGGCTGGTCTGGCTCAGCGGACCGCTGGTCAACAAGGCGCTGACCCGCAAGATGGTGACGCGCAACATGAACCTGCCCTGGCGCGCCGACAACCGCCGCAGCCGCGAGGATCTGGGGATCACCTATCGCCCCCTGGCCGCGTCGATGAACGACTTCTTCCAGCAGCTGGTGGACAGCGGACAGTTCAACAAACCCTGAACGCCCAAGCTGCCGCGACGGGGTTCGTCGCAGCCAGACCTGTACAACCACCGACCCCACCGCCTCCCGACGGCCTGTCCCCGAAATCGGGGACACGGGCGGTGCTAGCCTTCGGGTCCCGTCTGCCGCCGCGAAACCGACTGACAACCCCATGGATGCTCTGCTGAACCAACTGGCGCAATCGGTTTCTGGCGCCGAAGATCTCGAAACCCTCACCCGGCCGCTGTTGGAGCTGCTGGAGACGGTGACCGGCATGGAGTCGACCTACCTCACCTCGATCGAGCCGACACGCACGCTGCAGCACATTCTCTATGCCCGCAATACCGGGGACATGACCATCCCCGAAGGCTTGAGCGTGCCGTGGGAAGACACCTTGTGTCGCCGCTCGCTGGAAGAGGACATCCCCTTCGTCAACGATGTCGCGACCCGCTGGGGTGACTCCGAGGCGGCGCGGGCGCTGGGGATCAAGACCTATCTGAGCCAGCCGGTGCGGGCGCCGGACGGCGCGTTGTTCGGCACCCTCTGTGCCGCCAGCGGCGCACGCCATGAAATTCCGCCCCAAACCCTCCGGATATTCGGCCTGTTCGCCCAGCTCATCGCCCAGCAGATTGAGCGCGAACAATTGGTAGACCGCCTGCGCAGCTCGAACGCCGAACTCAGCGCCCATGCACTGGTGGATGCGCTCACCGGCATCGCCAACCGCCGCGCGCTGCTGGTAGAGCTCGGGCGCACGCTGGCCCGCCGCCAGCGTGACGGCAACGACCTGTTGCTGGCCTTCCTCGACCTCAACGGCTTCAAGACCGTGAACGACGTCCATGGTCACGATGCCGGCGACGCCCTGCTGTGTCAGGTGGCGCGCGAACTGTCGCAGGGCATGCGCACCGGTGATGTGGTGGGCCGCTATGGCGGCGACGAATTCGTCGTCATCGCCAACGGACGCGACCCTGCCGAGCTTGCCGTGCGCCTGCAGCGTCTGGTCAGCCGCGAGCTGCATTGGGAGGGTGAAACCATCACCTTTGGCGGCGCCAGTGCCGGGGTGGTGCGCGCCGACGCCGACGACACCGTCGCCAGCCTTATGGCCCGTGCGGACGCCGCCATGTACGAGGTGAAGAACGCGCGAAAAGCCGCGCGCGGATGACCCCCGTCAGCCCTCGGGCTGCCGGCTGAAAATACCGATCATCGGCGTACCGTGTGCCCGCATTGCCGGCTCGATGCGACGATGCAGGGCGTGATAGCGGTAGAACGGGACCCGCGGGAACAGGTGATGTACCGAATGCAGGTTCTGCCCCAGCCAGAACCATTCCAGCGGCTTCATCCAACGCGGCATGAAGAGGCTGTTGGTGTTGCGATACCGGGCGGATTCGTCATAGGGCAGGTGCGGCCGGTAGGCAAACCAGTAGGCGGTGAAAAAGGCGCCGACGAAATAGCCGGCGACCAGCAGCACCAGTGCCGATGTCTGGCCCACCAGCACCACGAACGCCACCCGCCAGCCGATGGCGAACCCCACTTCGGCGAAATAGGCCAGCCGCTCCCGCCGCGGCGCCGTCGCCCAGTAGTCGCGGAACAGGAAGGTGTTCTGCACCCACAGGAAGCGGAAGCCGTAGATGAGAAACGAGACGAAGCCGTGGCGCATGTTGCTGACCACGTAGTCCGGGTCCTTCTCCGGCTGATTGGTGTACCGGTGATGGGTGAAATGCTCCACCTTGTGGGTGGAGTACGGCACCATGATCAGCGGCGCCACCAGATAGCCGCAAAGGTCGTTGAGCCACTGCAGGCGGTCCTGTCCGCCATGGATGTTGCCGTGGGCCGCCTCATGCAGCGGCGTGTAGGACATGTAGGTCAGCGCCGCATACAGCGGTATCGCAAGCCACAGCGAAAGGGCCCCGCTGGCGAAGGCGCCGAGGGTCAGCACCACACCGGCAATCACCGCCGCCGTCAGCAGTACGGTCGGCCACGCCACCGCACCGGTGTATTCTCGGGCCATATCGATGGCTTGCCGGTTCAAGGTACTCAGATCCTGCTGCATGGTTTTCTCCCGCGCACTGTTGTGCTTGTGCCCATACCTTAGCGATGACCATCATCGCCGGGGAGGGCCTTGCCGGCCCGCTTGCCAGCATTTGCGGCCAGTGCCGGCACCCGGGCAGTCGTGACGATGGACCGCCCTGTCCAGCATCCCGCGGCCATCACCCAGGTGATGGTGAACTTCGCAGCCGGCTACGGCGTCGATGCCGACACCTGCCTGCTCGGCACCCGCATGACCATGGCCGAGCTCCGCAACGGCGACACCCTGATCGACCGCGAGCAGGAGATGCGGCTGATCGAGAACCTGATCCTGGCGCTGCCCGACGTGCCCGCCCTCGGATTCGAACTGGGCCTGCAGTACAACATCGCCACCTTCGGCATCTGGGGCTTCGCCCTGCGCATCAGCCGCACCCTGCGCGAGGCCTGCCTGATGGCCATGCGCTACATCCCGTTGAGCACCGCCTACTGCACGCTGTCGGTGGCCAGCGATGACGACGAGTTCAGCGTGATTGCCGACCCCGATCCGATTCCCCGGCACCTGCGCCAGTTCCTGCTGGAACGCGACACCGGCACCGCCATCAACCTGTTGAAGGAACTGAGCCTCGCCGGGGTGCGGCTCAAACGGCTGGAATACCAGGGCCGCGCGCCCGAGCATGCCGACCGCATCCAGGCGCTGTGCGGCATCACGCCGCAGTACGGCAGCGCGCGCAATGCCGTGGTGCTGCGGCGCGAGGACGCCGAGATTCCCCTTCCCATGTATGACGCCCACCTGGTGCGACTGCTGGAGGACCAGTGCCGCAGCCAGCTCGAGCGCCGACAGGTTGGCGGCGTCACCGGTCAAGTCCGGCAGTTGTTGCTCGGCCCCCTGGGCCTGGTGGCGACGCTGGAGGATGTGGCGCAGCAGCTCGCCATGGCACCGCGCAGCCTGCGCCGTCGGTTGGACGCCGAGGGCACCCGTTTTCGTGACCTGGTGGAAGCCGAGCGGCGGCAGCTCGCGCAACAACTGCTGGAAGGCACGGAGATGAAGCTGGACGAAATGGCCCTGCAACTGGGTTATGGCGACACCCCCAGCTTTACCCGCGCATTCCGCCGCTGGTTTGGTCAGTCGCCCGGGGAATATCGCAAACGCTGATCCGCGCCGGGCGGATGCAGCACCTGCTGGCCCACCACGGGGCGCCGATGTTGGCGTTTCCGTAGCGCCTCACCCCAGCCGCGGCCGCGACGCGCGGATGCTGCGATCGGTCCAGCGGCGGTAAGCACGGCTGAAGGAGGTGAGGTCGGCGTAGCCGAGCAGCGCGGCGATATCGGTGGCGCTCATCTGCGAATGCCGAAGGTACTTGCCGGCCAGGTCAGAGCGCACCGCGTCCTTGATGGCGCGAAATCCTTCGCCGGTCACTTCAAGCTGCTTCTGCAGGGTGCGCACCGACACCCCCATGGCATTGGCGACATCGTCGATACCGCAGGGGGCGAACGGCAGCAGGGCGCGGATGATGCCCTCGACCTGCGGCGAAACTGCCGTCGTCGGCAGGTCTTCACCGTGCCGCACGATCATCCGCACCAAGGCCTTGTTGCCGGGCACGCTGTCGTTCAACGGGCGCGCCATCACGGCGTCATCCAGCAGCAGCGCATTGTGGTCGGCATTGAACCGCAGCCGCGAGCCGAACAGGCGTCGATGCAGTCGCAGATCGCGTGGTGGTTGATGACGGAACCACACCTCCACCGGCGCCCAGTCACGGGGTGCGTGCACGCGAATCTCGCTGACGAAGATGCCGAGGGCAAACTCGGCAATCTGCACTTCACTGTCGGCCTGTCCGCTGGCGGCCGACCAACTGAGGATGCCCACGTCGTCGGTGCGCTCGAAGTGCATCAACGCCGCGCTGCTGTAGAGGTCGTAGTTGCGCGCCAGTTCGTCACAGCGTTCACCCACCGTGCGGGCATGCCGCAGCAGCACCCAAAGGGGGCCGATGATGGCCGCCAACCGGTTGCCCACCGACAACTCCAGGCCGAAGTTGCGGTGCGCACACATCTGCGCGGCGAGGTCGAAGAACTGCATCACCGCCCGGCCGGTGACCAGCAGGTCCGGATCGCGCAGGGCGGCCACCGGCACACCGGCGGCGGCGGCAACCGCGCCCGGCCGCTGGCCAAGCTCGCGGAGCTTGGCTTCGGCGCCACTCAGGATGACGCTTCTGACCAGGGTGCCGGGCATGCGGTGCCCTCGAGGAGTGTTGATGCATTCTCGCCGCAATCCGGCGTGGCCTGCCAACGCCAGCACATGCCGGATCGCCCGGGTTAGCCCGCCGTGGCAGCGGCAACGATGCCGGCGGCC
The DNA here is from genome assembly GCF_016918765.2 of Flagellatimonas centrodinii. Taxonomy (GTDB): domain Bacteria; phylum Pseudomonadota; class Gammaproteobacteria; order Nevskiales; family Nevskiaceae; genus Polycyclovorans; species Polycyclovorans centrodinii. Next base: position 1,322,558 of record NZ_CP092104.1, on the reverse strand, counting down.
AGCTCGCCGTAGGGCGGCGCCAGGGCATCGAGATGGTCGCCCTCGCCACGCACGAACACGCCCTTCAGGTTGGAAAACTCGCGGAACCCTTCGATGCCGTGATGACGACCGCTACCGCTGCGACCGATACCGCCGAAGCCCAAAGTGGGGATGGCGCCGTGTACCGCCGCGGCGTTGTGACAGAAGCCGCCAGAAACGGTTTCGTGGAGAACGCGATCGGCCACCGCCGGGTCCTCACTGAAGACGTAGATGGCCAGGGGCCGCTCGCCGCGGTTGATCTCCGTGATCACCTCATCCAGCGTGTCGTAGGGCCGCACCAGCAGGATCGGGCCGAAGATTTCCTCCCGCATCAACAGCAGATCTGCGGGCGGGTCGATCACCAGATGCAGCGGCCAGCGTCGACAGGCCGGATCGGTATCGACCCTCGTCTCCAGCCGGATGACTTGGCAGCCGCGGTCGCGTGCCTCGTCGAGCCCGCTGCGCAGGCGGTCGAGGCTGCGCGGCAGCACCCCGGTGCAACTGGGGCCCTGGCTGTAGTTCCCCAGATGGGCCTCGGCATGGGCACGGGCGAGGTCGATGAAGGCGTCCATCCTTGCCCGCGGCACCAAGCAGTAATCCACCGAAATGCAGACCTGGCCGCTCTTGATCAGCTTGATCCCGAGAATGTGGCCGACGTTCTTCGCGTTCACCGCGTCATCGGCGAGGATCGCCGGGCACTTGCCTCCCAACTCCAGTGTCACCGGCACCAGCTGCTCGGCCGCGGCCAGCGCGACGCTGCGCCCCACCTGCGGGCTGCCGGTGAACAACAGGTGATCCCAGCGTCGCATCGGGAATGCCTTCGACAGTTCCAGGCCGCCCACCGCCACATCGACCAGATCCGGATCAAACGTGACCGTGATCATCTCCTGCAGCAGCGCCGCACTCACCGGCGTGTATTCGGAAGGTTTGAGGATGACCCGGTTGCCGGCCGCCAGCATTTCGGTCAGAGGCCCGAGGGCAATTTCGAACGGGAAGTTCCACGGCACCATGTTGCCGATCACCCCCTTCGGCTGCGGCAGCATGCAGGCACGACCACTGCCGAACAGGCCGGGGTCGGTGGCACGCGGCTCCGCTTGCATCCAGGCCGCCAGATGCTCGGCGACAAAGGCCGCGCGGCCGGCCACGCCGAGCACCTCGATCAACTCGCCGGCCGCCTTCGGGTGGCTGCCGAAGTCCGCGTCGAGCGCATCGACGATACGGGGGCGGTATCGCAGCATCATGGCCGCCAGCGCGCCGAGGTGCTCGCGCCGCTGCGCGGCCGATGGGTAGGGGTTCCGCAGAAAGGCCGCTTTCTGGGTGACGATCCGGGCATCGAGCCGCTGGATGGCGCTGGCGTCGGATTTCGGAATGGCATTCATGACGCGCTCCGGCCCCACACCAGCGGCAGGCCCAGTACCTTGGCGACGGTGCCGCCGGCCACCTCGATGCGGGCCCCCGGCGCCACCGAAAAGTCGGGGATGCGTTTCAACCATTCCTGCAGGCCAATGATCAGTTCCTGTCGCCCCAGCGTGGAGCCCGGACACCGATGCGGGCCGTTGCCGAAACTCAGCACCTTGCCGGCGCGGCGGTCCCAGTCCAGCACCAGCGGCCGGTCGTACACGGTGGCGTCGAGGTTGTAGAAGGCGGTGGGGATCGCCACCATTTCACCCTGCCGCAACGGCACCCCGAGGTAGTCCATGTCCGCTCGCACCTGACGCGCCATCACCACCACCGGAAAGCGGCGGATCAACTCGGTGGCGGCTGCCGGAATCCGGTCCGGATGGTCCACCAGAGCGCGGCGCAACGCCGGATCGCGCGCCAGATACAACATTGAAAAGCTGAACAATGACGACACCGTGTCGAGTCCGGCGCCCAACAGGTGAATGGCCGCACCCAGCGATTCCTCCAGCGTGATCGGACGGCCGTCAATATCGGCATTGACGGCACGGCTGAGCAGGTCGTCCCCCGGCTCGGCGCGCCGCTGATGGATGTGCGGCAACAGATAGTCGGCGATCTGGTGCAGGCCGGCGATGCGCTGGCTGGCATCCGGATCGCGCGCCGCGATTTCCACCAATGCGCTGAGATGTTCGCGGTCGGAGAACGGCAGATCGACCATGTCCAGGAACATCGTCAACGCCAGGGCATCGGCGAAGTCGGTGGTGAAGTTGCAGCCCTGCCGTCCGGCCAGATCATCCGCAAGGTCGACCGCCAGTTGCCGCACCCGCGGCAGCTTCGCTCCCACCACCTTGGCCGACAGCCCCTCGTTGAGAAAGGCGCGGAACGGCGCATGCTGGGGCGGGTCCAGCGTGAACGCTCCCAGCGCCCCCTGGTCCGGCGTGGCCGGCACGAAATAGTGGCGCGAGCTGAAGCGCTCGTGGTCGGCGTACAGGGCGTAAACGTCTTCGCCCCGCACGGCAATCCAGTGGCCGCCATTGCGATGCGTCCACACCAGCGGATGCGGCGTCGCAGCCTGGAAGTCGATATAGGCCTGATGAAACGACTCGGCGTCGGTCGCCGGGCGGTAGACGTCAAAGTCGACCACCAGGTGCGGGGGCACGGTGTCGGGCGTCAACGGCCCGATCGGCAAGGCGGAAGCGGTCATGCGAATCCTCCAGGATTGGTGAGCTGCCCGGATTGCATCTGCGTGCAATGCCGGGCTGGAGGACAGCATGGGCGGTTGTCACCGCGGCCGACTTGGCAAAACACGCCGATTAGTTGGCATTAGGCGCCGGCACGCGCCGGCGTCCTTAATCCCGGTCCGGCGCACCCAATGGGAACAGCGGGCGGAACGGGCGGGCCTCGTCGACGGCGCGGGCAAAACTGGGCCGTGCCAACAGGCGGCTGCGGTAGGCGCGCAGCGCGGGGTAGTGGTCCGGGATCCGGTAGATCCAGTCGGCATAGAACAGCGACGGCGCGGCCGCACAGTCCGCCAGGGTGAAGCCGTCGTCCGCAGCCCAGGTACGGCCTGCCAGGTGGCCGTCCAGCCAGGCGTAGGCACGCTCAAGGCGTTCGCGGGCAATGGCCACACCTTCGTCCCGCTGCATCGGATAGCGGCCCAGCGCGGTGTCCACCGCCACCTGCATGGCATCCATCACATGCAGGTCGAAATAGCGGTCGAGAAACCGCACCTGCAGCGCCGCCATCGGTTCCGCCGGCACCATCACCACCGGTCCCGGATGCGCTACCTGCAGGTATTCGATGATGACGCTGCTCTCCACCACCTGCCGGTCGCCATCCAGCAGCATCGGGAACTTCCGCAACGGCCAGCGCCGCAGCCACTCCGCCGCGTGCTGCGGCGTGTCAGGCCCGATGCAACGGAATTCGAAGGGCGTGCCGTTCTCGTAGAGCGCGATCAGCACCTTCTGGGTGTAGGACGAAAACGGGTGGCCGTAGAGGGCGAGGGACATGGGGGGCTCCGGATCGGGTACGGGGGTTTGGTAACACGTCGAACGCCGGGGCTCGAAATCGACGGTCTGCAGTGCGGCGAGCCCCAATGACACGGGTTGCCGTCATGCCCGACTTGATCGGGCATCCAGGCCCAGCACCGCTGTCGCCATCGTGGTCTGCCCCGAACCCTCCCCACAACCCCAACTGCGGCACCACCTGCAGGAGGAGGTCGGCCCAGGTCCAGGGGTACTGGTGCAGATCGGACAAGCCCTAGAGACCCATCACATCAGGGGTGCTCGTAGATCTTAGGCCGATTATCAGCATTGACCAACGTATTTATTGGGTGTACGTTAATTTGCATGGAAGTCGAGTTCGACTCTGCCAAGGACAAGGCGAACCGCGTCAAACGCTATGCCAAAACTTAAGTCTGGAACTGTCATTCCCACCGTGGCGGACGACAAGGCCATCACCGCCGCAGCGCACCGCGATCCCGATGCAAAGCCACTGACCGATGCGCAATGGAAAGCCGCAGCGCCCACCGTCCGCAGGGGTCGGCCGCCCAAGCCGGCGGTGAAGCAAGCTGTAAAACTGCGCCTGGACCCCGATGTGCTGGCTGTCCTGCGCGCCACCGGCCCCGGCTGGCAAACCCGCGTCAACCAGATGCTGCGAGAGCGCTTCGCGCTGTGACGCCGGTCCCCACGCACATAAAAGCCAAACCGTTTGATCGCTCTATTGACGACGGCAGCAGCGTCGACTTTCCCGCATGGGCGTCACCCGGCAATCGGTATCAAGGTGTGGCTGACCGAACGACTGCAGTCACAAGGGTATGCGAGGTGTCTTGAAGGGCTCACACGACGGAACGGGTGCGCCTCAAGTGCGGCCGCGGTTAAAACTGAAGCCACCCCAACTGCTCGTTATCGTGGTCTGTCCCTGATTGTTCAAAGAAAACGGCAGAAGGGAGAGCCGTGCTGCCGTACGGCATCCGCCGGGAGGAGCCTCGGCGATGCTTCGTTACCAGCGATAGGTCACTCCAAGTCCACCCGTCATCGTGTAGTAATCGTCACCGAACGTGCCCTGAAGCATCAGCTCTCCGCTCAGCGCGCCAGAATCATCGGTGACTTCAAGAGTTGAGCCAACTTCAAGGAATCGCCCACCAAAGTCATCTTCGAGCGCCACCTGATCATCAGCTGCCGCGATGCGTACGCTCGACGTGTTCTCGGCAGAAAACTCGTTCCACCACCGCCCGGTGAGCGTAAACCGCGCCTTGGAGCCTGCCAAATCTGTATCCATCACAGAACGTAGACCCGCACCGGCGCGTGTGCTTGCGTCATGACCAAACGCTAGCGAGTGTCCGCCCCGATCCAACTCAATATCATCGAGTGTTGAGCTTACGAATGAGAGGCTCACGATCGGCTGTACCCAGATCGTCGGACTCAGCGTTATCTTCCAACCCGAGTCAACGCGTACGCCCAACGCTTCGGCGGTCGTCCGCAGCTGATAGTGCTCGCCCAGACCAAGATTGGCAGCCTCGATGCTCTGAGTGAGAACGTTGAGATTGACCATCGCGTTAACCGAAAGATCGCCGGTCTGAATCTCCCCATAAACTCCGCCAGCGAAACCCGCCAGTGAGCTCTTCTGCTGCGTCGCATCAAAGCTCGTCTCAGAATGAACGTACCCGCCAGTAAGACCAATATTCCAGACCGAAGCTTCTGTCTCGCCACGCAGAACGTCAACGCCAATTGCCAAATGGGTAACCTGCTCGTCGTAATCCGCGTTGAAGCCGACATCGCCACTGCTGACGTTAACCCTACCTTGTAGCTCGCGCGAACCCCTGCTTACCGTTAGGCCACCCCAAATACCTCCCGCCGTGAGCCCATTATCCAGCCCTGCACGAGGGGTATGCTCACGATCAAACCAGCTCTCTGTGGTCACTCGCCATATGTTTTGCAGCGTGGTCACATAGATGGATGATTGGAAGGCCTCATCGGCAAGCGTTCCGACCAACTTGTGGTGTTGCTCGAGAGGGTCATACGCCAATCTGTAGGCGATGAGCCCCTTCTGAAGCGAGGCACCGGCTGAACTGTGTTGCACGAAATACTGTGATGCCGGATCAAGTTCGAAGTGGTCAGCACCCGAGGCCCCTTCTATAAGTACGATGCCCTCATTGAAGGACGCATTCTCGATGCTCGGATATCGATCACGAACCAGCAGCGTGGTTACGCCGCTTGTACTTCCGCCGTCGAAGAGGACACAGTCCGAGGCCACCACCGAACCACAGTCCGCCTGCGTCGCATCCGAAAGACCTGTGTCCATCTCGATCTGGGCTCCGGGCTCTCCGATGTAATCCGTTCCTTCGAATATCAACCGAGCATCGAGCCGTCGATTCGATTGCAGAATCGCTTCACCACCTACACCCATCAGGATTCGGCCAGAGTTTCGGAAGCTCCTGAGGCCCTGGAGCCTCAGATCACTTTCAACCGGGGCTGCCTGGGCCGGAGAACCGATCCGAATGACCCCTTCATTCACAATTTCACTGTCAAGGCCTTGGCTGAAGTCAAAAGTGCTGGAACCGATCGTGCTGATGACGCCCCTTGGTCCATTCATGATCTCGACCCGCCCACCTCCGAAGTGGCTGGTTCCCCACGACGTCCAGCCGCCTCCCGATTCTTTCACAGCACTGTAGTCATTGATCAACAACACGTCGCCATCATTCGCGCTCAGGTCGAGTGTGCCAACGATCCGACCTCGCCGTAGCGAGTTATCGATCCGCAACGACCCTTGCCCGGCGCTTGCAAATGCGACGGCATCCTGTATCGGGGTCACGAGCCCACTTCCAATGTAGCCACCATTTACAACTGTCCACGATCCCCCAGGTTGTGACTCTAGGCTGACAAAGCCGACCAGACGTCCCGCGCCGATATTGAGGCTTGACTGGCCGCCCGCAACCGCGATGGTGTCGCCGATCCGAACGCCATTGATCATCCCAGAGGGATTCAGAGGCGCCAGATCGATCGTTGCAGTTCCTGCCGTGCGAATCGTCAGCTGTCCGCTTGGCATCAGCCCTCGAAATCGCATATTGATATCGCCTGCGTCCATCTCGATATGTACGCCGCCGGGCGCGATGATGGCACCGAGTGATTCGAAGTCGAGATTGGCTCCATTCGAGCCAACCAACGTCAGCCCCCCAACACCCGTAATTAACGGTGGCACCGACGGTGTGCGAAAGACAAAGTCCGTGTCAAAGTTATATGTCACGCCTGATGCCGAGTAATTTCCCGAACAGGTAACCTGAGGTCCTTGGCCGCACTCATCGAGCGCGTACGCCGGTGTCAGAACGTGCCCTAAGGTCAACAGGGCGCCGTAGATCGAGACAATCAATCGCTTTGATGTTTTGTTCATAGCCCGCTCTCAGAACTGCTTGCTGATCGACACGCCGATCAGACGAGGATCTAATGTGAAGACGTTTGTCGTAAGCCCGGTATCGTCTGAACCGAGAAACGCACCGGTTATCGGCGTTTCGTCGAAGAGGTTCTTGACGTAGGCCTCGATTTTCAGCCCGCTCGACGCGTTCGCCACCCAGGCCGAGATGTTGGTGTTGTCCCAAGCCCTCAAGCGGTCGTAGCGGGTGTTGTAAACGCGCGCAAACGATTCCCCCTGCCAGTACCAATCGGCTCGCGCGGTTGCTTCCCATCCCCGGGGGAGCAGGAACGTCTTCTGAGCTCCTAACGAAACGGTGAGATTCGGCGCGTTCGGGAGCTCGCGGCCACTGAGATCAGCGAAGAATCCGGCCGTTGCGTTCGGAGCATCTGTGATGGGATTGAAGTAAAGATTGTCGGTGCCCGGTATGGGTTCTTCAACATAAGAGTAGCCGCTGAATGATCCACCAGGGCAGAAGAGCGAGAAATGGGCCGCGGTTCCGAGCCCCTTGCTGCCCTGGTCGCCCATCAGGGCTACCAGTAGATCGGCAGGAAGGACACAGTTCGAGGTCTGCACCACCGATGGCTTCACGACCACCCAGTCGTCGTACGCCAAGAACTCCTGGTCCGCAGGCGCATCCAGCCCCGCTACGTAATCTTCGACTGCGCGTGGTGGCAGCTGAGGATCGAAGGCCGGGTTGATCTGCCCGGTGACAAACATCTCTCCCCCACCTTGAGTTCGATCCATCAGGTCGATGCTCTTTTCACCTTGGCCAATTCGCGTTTTGAGATAACCGACGGTGGCATTCAGTACGGTGGTTGTCGTGGGCGCAAACAGAACCTCAAGTTCAGTACCCCAGATCGTGGCGTCGAAGTTCTCATTGGCAGCTGATCGATTGACAATCTTGCTGACTTGGTAGTCTCGATAGTCGTAGTAGAAGGCATTTGCATTGACTGTCAGAGCGCCGTCGAAGAGCCGGTTCTTGGTGCCAATCTCGAATGCGTTGACATACTCTGCTTTGAATAGACGGGGAGATTCCGCGCCCTGTGATTCCTCGATGAACGCGCCCGCCGGATCGGCGATGCCAGAGGGGTTTGCGCCACCCGCCTTGTATCCGCGCGTATAGAACGCGTAGACCAGGCTCTCATCAATCCAGGACGCCCCCAGCGCTGGCTTCCAATCGACCCCCAAGCGACCCGTTGGCTCGACCCAAGTCTGAACGATATCCGGATCCGCTGGATATCCAGCCCCCCGCAGGCCAGTTCCCATGCGGCCACAGAAGTTGGTCGGGCTGTATCCGTAACACAGTGAAGGATGCTCATTGAAGCTGACGCCTTCGCGATAATCCATCAGTAGTGCTTGTGATGGCACTGGCGTGAAGGTCTTTTGGTCAAACGTGATACGAAGTCCACCCGTGACCTTCAAATTGGCTGCGGCTTCCCAATACAGCTCGCCGAAAGCGGCCATGGACTGCAACTCGTAAGGGTTTCGGCTGAGGAAGTAGTTATGACCAGTCGGCTCTGCACCATCGACGAGATCATCCAGCGATTGGTCATCCGTGTGGATGCAGGTCAGGACATCCCCACCAAACCAATCGAGCCCCGGCGGACGGCAAACAATGATCGCTTCTGGTTGAGTGCCTCTAAAGGGCGGGAGGTTCGCCAGCGCGGTCAGGGTATTCGAGAACACGAAGTAGTCGTTCAGTGTTTCGAATCGAGTGAAATTGGCACCAAAGCTATAGTTAAGATCGCCATCAAAGCTGGAGACCAGACGTACTTCCTGGTTGAACTGGGTACTGACAGAACGTGATAGGTCCATCGAGCGGAAGCGGTTCGAACAACCCAATTGGGGATCGCACAGAACCCCTCCGGGCGACATCTCAGCGAGGAGCCCGTTCATATAGCCTCCGGGCTCGCAGCTGATGAATCCGCCGCACGCAGCCGCGCTATCGTTAAAGAACCCGGGGGCTGTCTTAAAACGGTTCAAGTCCTGTGTCGAGCGAACGCTATCGTCGACGTATACGGTTTGCGATGAGATCAGGAGTTCATCGGAAAGCTCGAAATCAATCGCGAGCTCGATAAGATCTGCATCCGCTTTGTAGAGTGGTTTGATTTCAGATGTGATCGTCCGCAGATCACGTGACTGGGTTAGGGCTCCATAAGGGTCATCGTTGCAAAGGTTGACAAAACCGATGCTGAAAACCGCAGTCGTACGGTAGAGGTCACACGGCGCGTCAGCGGAAAACTCGGGGCGGCTGTACGGGTTATACCCGTAGGTGCCCGCGATCCCACTCAGGCGACCGGCGGCAACAAACGGTAGTGCCAGTCCGTTCGGGGTGCCGAAGGCCCCTTCATCGTAGAGTGATCCGGGAAGGCATCCCTGTGTGAGCTGGTCCCGATAGATCCTGCTCATTGGAAGCCCTGTTCCACCATGTGCGTTGTCAAGCGCTGCGATGTCGAAGCCCTGTAGCTCGTCGCGCCCTGGATCTCGATGGCAGAGCTGCTTTACAGATCGAACGCGGCGATCCGATTCACTGAATCGCTCCCACAGCACGGTCGTTTTGAGTCGATCGGTTGGCTGCCACAATAGTGACAAACGTCCAGTCCACAGATCACGGTCATCGACATCTGATCCATCAAATTCGTTGATGCCGTATCCGTCGCGGACCGTACTCGAGTAGGCAACACGCCCGGCGACTGTTCCGCTGGCATTCAAGGGAAAGTTATAGTGCGCACGCAGCCGTCGCGCATCAAAATTGCCCGTTTCGATCTTTACCTCGCCCTCGAAAACATCCAATTTCGGCTTGGCCGAGATGACATTGATGACCCCCGCCGTGGCATTGCGCCCGTAGAGCGTTCCTTGGGGTCCGCGTAGTACTTCGACACGCTCAATGTCGAGGTACTCCTGCTCGAATAGACGATTCACGATGAGGGTGGTGTTGTTGAACGACACTGCCACGCCAGGATCCGTCGTGGCCGATACCGCTTGCGTTCCGATGCCACGAATCTGGAAGTTGTAGCCCGTGAAGTTGGTCTTGCTGAAGGTAACGTTGGGCACCGCCTTCAACAGGTCAAAACCACCTTCTATCTTCTGCGCATCCAGACTCTCCATGTCGAATGCACTGATGGCAATGGGCACGTCCTGCAGGCGCTCGGCTTTCTTCTGCCCGGTGACGATGATCTCCTCGACACCACCGCGCCTCGCGATTTCGACGCTCGCGGTGCCGCTGCCCCCCGTGCCAAAGTCCACGTTGGCGCTGACGAGGTTGAGGGTGACGCCGCCATTGGCGTTGGGGGCGTATTCCACCCCGGTGCCGTCGAACAAGGTGGCCAATGCGGCGGCCACACTCATGCTGCCCTGCACGGCTTTGGCGGTAAGGCCATCGAGTAGGCCGGTGCTGTAGGTGATGGGCAGGCCGGTGGTGCGTTCGAAGGCTTCGACGGCGCCGGCCATGCTTTGGGCGGGGATGTTGAAGTCGAACTCATCGGCCATCGCAGGCGGTTTGCGTTGCACGGCGATGCTGCCGTTGTCGTCCATGGGCACGGCGATGAGGTCGGTGCCGGCGAGCAGTTGTTGTACGGCGTCACCCGGGGTGTAGCTGCCGTCCAGTGGTGGCGCCTGCAGGCCTTGGGTGACTTCGCTGAAGAAGACGATCTGAACGCCGGTTTGGGTGGCCAACTGGGTGAGGCTGTCACCCAATGGCTGGGCGGGTAGCTCCAGGGTGAAGCTGCGGTTGGCTTGGGCGTGGGCGTTGGCGATGGGCGCCAGTGCGGCCACGGCCAGCAGCAGTGCGAACAACCACCTTGTATACGGCATCAGTCTTCTCCCTGGCCTGGCTTTGCGCCGGCCCCTTGTTGGCTCTCATCCGGCGATCGCGTGTGGGTGCGATTCGCCCGCTGTTGGTTGAGAGGGGGGTTGGGAGAAAGTGGACCCCCCCTTTTGAAGCTGAGTGCTGAGTGGCGAGTGTTGAGTGCCGAGTTCTTAGCGTTGATTGGGCATGGTGCGGGGCGCTGGATGCCCGATCAAGTCGGGCATGACGAGGGCTTGGGTGTCGGCGGCAAAGGTGACGACCGATCCGCCCTCAGTCGGTCAACTGAAGGCAGCGTATCGTGCCGTCAGCGAGTTCGGCCTCAATCTGCGCCTTGCGTTCTTGCAGCAGGCTGAGCACTTGAACTTTGCTGGAGTTGCCAATTTTCAGCAGAAGTACCTGTGGTGGCGACCCGAATAACTCTGCGAGATCGCGGAAGTCGCTGTCTTGGGTGACGAGCACGTAGCCATGTGTTCTGGCGAACTGCCAGATCTCTCGGTCGCTCGCCTGCTCAAGGCCCAGCAATGCCACCTGGGAGGTATCGGGATAATCGTCCTGGAGAAATGGAACCCGTCTTCGCGACAGGTTCTCGTCCAGCAACAACTTCACTGGGCGAGTACCACCCGTGTGTGCCCTTCGCGGCTGGCGGCGTAGGCCAGGCAGGCCATGATGTCGGCTTCTTCCAACTCTGGAAAGTCTTCCAGTATCTGGGCGTGGCTTTGGCCGTCCGCCAGCCAGCCGAGGACATCGGCAACGGTGGTTCGCAGGCCGCGGATACTGGGCTGGCCGCTGCGTTTGCCCGGTTCAACCGTAATGCGATTGCTCTGATCCATGGTTTGACTCACGTTGGTCAGGGACACGCAAAAGACTAGCACGTTGCGAGTGGGGTTCCGCCTCAGCGCGCCCGCTCGATCTGCAGTTCGGTTTCGGTGGGGATGACGCGGATGTCGTGCTGGCGTTTGAGGAAGGCCAGCAGCAGGTCGATGTCGTCCACCTTGAAGACGCCGCTGATCTGCCGGGCCGCGAGGTCGGCGTCGGTGACGACCAGGGGGCGGGGGTTGTAGCGGTTGAACTGCAGCAGGACGTCGTCGAGCCGCTCGTTTTCGAAGATGACGCGGCGGGTGGTCCAGGCGGTGGCCTGGTCGACGCGGGCGGGCTGCGGGGCCAGGGCCAATTGCGGCGGTACCGGGGCGGCCGCGGCGATGTCGAGTTTCTGGCCGGCGGTGAGGCGGGCTTTTGCAGGGTGAGGGGTGTGGGGTGCGGGGTGCGGCGATGTGTTGGCCCCCTCACCCTGGCCCTCTCCCCGTGGGGGCGAGGGCGCCCGATGGGGCGTGACGTCGACGATGCCTTCGATGACGGTGACGGTGGTGGCGTCCGGCTGGCGGTAGAGGTTGAAGCGGGTGCCGACCACGCGCACGTCCACCGGCCCGGCGGTGACGGTGAAGGGGCGGGCCTTGTCCTTGGCAACGTCGAACATCACTTCGCCGGCCAGCAGGTCGGCATGGCGGCCGTGTTCGTCCAGCCGCACACGCAGGTGCGATTCGGTGTTGAGGGTGACGACGGTGCCATCGGCCAGGGGGATGGAGCGCTGCTCGCCGAAACCGGTGCGGTAGCTGCGCTCGGCGCGGTCCATCCACAGCAGGCCGCCGATGAGGCTGCCGGTGACCAGCACCAACACGCTGGCGGCGATGGCCCAGGGCCTGCGGCGACGCCGGGGCGTGGCGACATGAGGTGTGGTTGCGGTTGCGGGCGGCGCGACGCTGGGCAGGGGTTGGCCGTCCAGGGGCGTGCGGGTGGCGTCGGCCTCGGCGAGCAGGGCGTCGAGGTCCACCTGCAGGGCGGGGCTGCCACCCAACTGTTCGTGCAGCAGGCTGAGTTCGAGAAAGGCTTCGATATGGGTGGGCGCGCGTTTCAGCCAGGCGACGAAGGCGCGGCGCTGGGTCTCGTCCAGCGGCCCGTCTTCGAAGGCATCCAGCCATTCGGCGGCGTGTTCGGTGACGGTCATGGCGGGTTCGCGGGGGTGGAAGTCGAGGGTCATGTCGGGCCCCCGTCGACGGGCGGTTCGCCCAACAGTTCGCGCAGGCGGGCGTAGGCCTTGATGACGTAGCGCTTCACCATGCGCGGGCTCAGGCCCAGTTGGGCGGCGACTTCATTGTGCGTCATGCCCTGGGTGACACGCAGTTTCAGCACGGCGCGGTAGAGCGCCGGCAGGCGTGCCACGGCGGCGTTGACGCGGGCGGCCTGTTCATCGGCTTCGAGATCGGCGGCGGGTTCGTGCAGGTCGGGGATCTGGTCGAGGTCCTGGTCGTCCTGCAGGGGGAAGCGCTGGTTACGCATGCGCCATTCCTGAATGACATTGATGGCCACGCGGTAGAGGTAGGCGCGCGGGTGCTGGATGAGGTCGGGTTCGTCGATGCGGAGAATGCGCAGAAACACTTCCTGCGCCAGGTCCTGGGCTTCGGCCCGCTCGCCCAGGCTGCGGGTGAGAAAGCGCAGCAACTGGTCGTGGTACTGGTGGAACCACGCGGTGACGTGCGGCGGTGTCGGACGGGCAGACATGGCGCGGGCGCGGCAGGCTCACGAAGCCGGGCGAGGCCGCAGTATGGCCCCGGGCAGCTTCGGCGGCCACCGGGGTGGCGGCTGTGGATGGGTGTTCACTGGTCCACCAGGCGGGCACGCAGCAGGCCCTGGGCGGTTTGCAGGTGGCGTTCCACCATGCGGGTGGACAGGCCGGCACGGGCCGCCACGTCGCGGGTCCGCAGGCCTTGCAGGCGCGACAGCTGGATCATCTGGCGGCAGCGCGGCGGCAGGGCGGCGACGGCAGCGGCCAGTTGCTGTTGGCCCTGCTGGTGTTCCAGCCATTCATCCGGCTGCGGCAGCTCGCTGACCAGTTCGTTTTCGTCGAGGTCAACGCTGGGGCGCAGCGCCCGCGCACGGCCCTGGCTGGCGGCCAGGTTGAGCGCCACGCGGAACAGCAAGTAGCGCAGCGAATGTTCGCTGCAGTGGCGGTAGCGCATCAGGCGCAGAAAGGCTTCCTGCGCCAGCTCGGCAGCATCATCCGGGTTGCCCAGGCGGCGCTGCAGCAGGTGCAGCACGGCGGGGTAGTGGGCGCGGTACGCGCGTTCGATCAGCGCCTGTTCGGCCCGGCCAAGGGCGGCATCGGCGGCCGTGTCCTCGCCGGGGCCGAGGGCGTCGGGGGTGTCGTCGTCGATCCGCGCGGGCGCGGCGCGCATGTCCATTGCGAGGCTCTCACAGGTTTTCAGGGTCTTCTGTGTGAGAGGGGGTTTGGCGGGATCTGGACCCCGCTCAGTTCAGGACGCTGGGCACCGCCAGGCGGAATGGGGCGATCTTGACGTCGAAGCTGGGGCCGTCATCGAGCACCCGCATCTGGTAGCTGCCGTGCATGGTGCCCACCGGCGTGCCCAGCGGGCAGCCACTGGCGTACTGGTAGACGGCACCGGGACCGAGCACCGGCTGCTGGCCCACCACGCCGGGGCCACGGACTTCCTGGGTGCGGCCTTCGCCGTCGGTGATGATCCAGTGGCGGTGCAGCAACTGCACGGTTTCGGGGCCGGTGTTGGTAATCTCGATCTCGTAGGCAAACATCCATTGCTGCGCTGCGGGGCGCGAGGCTTCCGGCAGGTAGCGCGGGCGAACCTGCACGCGGATGTTGCGGGTGGTGCAGTCGCTCATGGGGGTACTCAGAACATGCCGGTTTGCAGACGTGCCTCTTCGCTCATCATGTCCTGGGTCCAGGGCGGATCGAACACCAGTTCGACATCGGTCTCGTTGACGGTGGGCAGCTGGCTCACCTTGGTCTTGACGTCGTTGACGAGAATGTCGCCCATGCCGCAACCGGGGGCGGTGAGCGTCATCTTGACCACAGCGCGGCGGCCACCGTCATCCAGCGGCTCGATGCGGCATTCGTAGATCAGCCCGAGGTCGACGATGTTGACCGGAATCTCGGGGTCGAAGCAGGTGCGCATCTGCGCCCAGGCGGCGGTTTCGATTTCCTTGTCGGTGGCGTTCTCCGGTATCTCGGGACGCTCCGGCGGCGGCAGGCCAAGGCTGTCGGCATCCTTGCCGTCGATGCGGAACAGATGCCCTTCCACCTGCACGGTAAAACTGCCCCCCAGCGCCTGGGTGAGGCGCGCCTGGGCGCCTTCGGGCAGCTCGACGCGGGTCCCCTGGGGAATCAGGACACCCACGACGTCGCGGGTCAGTGTCAGGGGGGTGGCGGTGTCGGTATTCATGGCGAATTCAGCGTGGGGCGCTTAGGTTAAAGCAAGCCCTATTCCCCTGCAGATTACGAACCCCGAACAAGGAACGCTCCATGAACCGCTCACTGGCGTCATTGCTGCTGATATCCCTGCTGTCCGCGCCCGCCCTGGCGGCGGCCGCCCCGTCCACCGAGGCCCCGGCCCCGCGGGTGATCACCGTCACCGGCGAAGGCGAGGTGCGCGCCACCCCGGACCAGGCCCAGCTGTCACTGGCGGTCGACGCCATGAACAAGGAACTGAAGCTGGCCGAGACCGAGGTCAACGGCGTGGTGCGGCAGTATCTCGCGGCGCTGGCCGGGCTGAAGATCGACACCAAGGCGATCAGCACCACCGGCGTGCAGATCCAGCCGGAAATGGTGTGGAACGAGAAGACCCGCCGCAATGAGCTGGTGGGCTACCGGGTGCGCCGCGACATCAACATCCGGGTGACCGACCTCGCCAAGCTGGGCGACGTGCTGGTGGCCGCCACCGAGGCTGGTATCAACCACATCAACCCGCCGGTGATGGGTTCGTCGAAGGCCGCCAGCCTGCACCTGCAAGCGCTGACCCGCGCCACCGAGGCCGCGCGCCTGCAGGCGGAAACCGTCAGCGCCGCACTGGGCGACACGTTGGGCCCGGCGCGCCAGGTGAATGCCCAGCCGATGCGGTCGCAGCCGCCGCAGCCGATGTACCGGATGGCAGCGATGGCGGCCGACAGCAGCATGGAAAGCGGCAACGTCACCCTGGGCCTGAATGCCGGGGAGATCCCGTTCACGGCGCAGGTGCAGGTGGAGTTCGAGCTGCTGCCGCGGTAAGGACATTGATGTCATTGCGAGCCCGCATGGCGGGCGCGGCAATTTCGCCCGGCGGGTGGCGGCTTGGCAGCGATGAGATCGCCACGCCGCTTCGCGGCTCGCGATGACATTGGTTTGGCTTGGCGGGTCGCGATGACAATGGTTTGGCTTGGCGAGCCGCATGACGGTGGCAACACCGGGCGCTCGCGGTGACCGGGAAGGGCTGCCATAATTCGCCGTTTGCGATCTGGAGTACGCACGCGTGGCGAACCCTCAGCAGGCCGTGGTTGGCGTCATCATGGGGTCCCGTTCCGATTGGGACACGATGCAGCACGCCTGCGAGGTGCTGCGGGCGCTCGAGATCCCCTACGAAGCCGAGGTGGTGTCGGCGCACCGCACGCCTGACCGCTTGTTTGCCTATGCCGAGCAGGCGGTCCCGCGCGGCCTGAAACTGATCATTGCCGGTGCCGGCGGTGCCGCTCACCTGCCGGGCATGTGTGCGGCCAAAACGCGACTGCCCGTGCTGGGCGTGCCGGTGCAGAGCCGGGTGTTGAACGGGGTCGATTCCCTGCTTTCGATCGTGCAGATGCCGGCGGGTATTCCGGTGGCGACCCTGGCCATCGGCAAGGCCGGCGCCACCAATGCCGGCTTGCTGGCGGCGGCGATGCTGGCCAACGATGATGCAGCGCTGGCGGCGCGGCTCGATTCCTACCGCCAGGCGCAGACCGACCGCGTGCTCGACAGCGCGCAGCTCGAAACGCCCGACGCATGAAGATCGGCGTGCTGGGCGCCGGCCAATTGGGCCGGATGCTGGCGCTGGCGGGCCACCCGCTGGGCCTGTCGTTCGTGTTTCTCGACCCGGCGGAGGGCGCCTGTGCGGCGCCGGTGGGCACGCAGATTCACGCCGCCTATGACGACACCGATGCCCTCGGGCGGCTGTGTGGCGCCGTCGACGTGGTGACCTACGAGTTCGAGAACGTGCCGGCCGCCGCCGCCGCCTATGTGGCGGAGCATCGCCCGTTGTTTCCGGGGCCGAAGGCCTTGGCAACGGCGCAGGACCGCGCCGCCGAGAAGGCCCTGTTCGAGAAACTGGGCATTCCCGTCCCCCGCAACGCCTGCGCTGACAGCCTTGAGGCGCTGCGCGCTGCCGTGGCCAAGACCGGCCTGCCGGCGGTGGTGAAGACCCGCCGCATGGGCTACGACGGCAAGGGACAGCGGGTGGTGCGCAACGAGGCCGACATCGAGACCGCCTGGGCGCACCTCGGTGGCGTCCCGCTGATCGTTGAGCAGTGGGTGCCGTTCGACCGCGAGGTGTCGTGCATCGGCGTTCGTGGACGCGACGGCGACTGCCGCTTTTATCCCATCGCCACCAATGTGCATCGTGCCGGCATCCTGCGGCAGTCCACGCCGGCGGTAGACGATCCGCTGCAGACGCTGGCCGAGCAACACACGCACAAGGTGATGGCGGCGCTGGACTATGTCGGCGTGATGGCCTTCGAGTTCTTCGTCAGCGGCGATCGCCTGCTGGCCAACGAGATTGCGCCGCGGGTGCACAACTCCGGCCACTGGACGCAGGATGGTGCCCACACCTCGCAGTTCGAGAACCACTTGCGGGCGATCCTCGGGTGGCCGTTGGGCGACACCGGCCTGCGCGGCCCCTGCAGCATGCTCAACCTGATTGGCGATGCGCCGGCGACGGCAGCGTTGCTGGCGCTACCGGGGGCGCGGCTGCACCTCTACGGCAAGTCCGCGCGTGAAGGCCGCAAGATCGGCCACCTGAATCTCTGCGCCGACACACCGGCGGCGCTGGCGGCGACGCTGGAGACTGCAGCCGCGCAGGTCGAGGCCGCCAGCCGGGGCTGAGCGGCGCCTACAGGGACAGGCGACGCTTCACATCCAGCCACAGCTCGGCGTAGGCCTGCAGCGCCGGATCGTCGGTGGGCGCGAAGGCGGACAGCGGCGCCCGGTGCTCGCCCATCCGTTCAACACTGCTGGCATAGGGCACGCTGACGGCACTGAACGGCAGCGTGGCGGCCTCGGCGCCTTCGTCGGCCTGCTGGCGGTGCAGCGTGCGGCGGCGATCCACCAGGCTGTGAAAACCCAGCAAGCGCTTCTTCGGCAGGCCTTCAGCGGCAGCGTAGTGCAGCACCTGATCGGCCGCGCGCGATGACAGAAAGCCGGGCACCACCGGCATCAACACCAGATCGGCGGCTTCCATGATGTTGTCGGCCAGGTGCGACAACCCGGGCGGCGCGTCCAGCACCACCAGTTGATAGTGCTCGGAAAACGGCTTGAGCAGGCGGCTCAGCGCCTGCCGCGGCGGTTCCACCTTGCGCAGCAGTACATCGAGAAAGCGGTTGGACAGGGTCGCCGGCAGCAGGTCGAGACGGTCGTAGCCGGTCCGTTGCACCAGCCGCCCGATCGGGGTCTGGCCATTGAGCCAACGTTTGGGCGCGATGTCTTCGTCGGCCCGACCCTCGAAATACCAGGTTGCCGCCCCCTGGGGATCGAGGTCCCACAACAGGGTCTGGTAGCCCTGGGCAGCCGCGAAGGCGGCCAGGTTGACGGCACTGCTGGTCTTGCCGACGCCGCCTTTGAGCTGGTACAGCGCCAGGGTTTTCATCAGGGCGTGGCGCGATCGCCGAAGGGCCTCAGATCACCCGCATAGGCGACCGACAGCACCGAAGGGCCGGCATTGATGGCCGTGGCGGCCGACATGAAGGTCTCATGCAAGGTCATATCCAGCGATCTCACCGTTTCGGCCAGGGCCTGATAACCCGGTAGCGTGCGGATTCGTGCGGGGTCACCGCCGAAGCTGATACAGACGTGCTTCGAGAGTACGCCCAAGCGCAGCTGGGTCGCAAGATGGAGGAGGACGCGCTCGACGGCGCGGTCGTAGCCACGCACCTTGGTCAGGGTCTGGGTTTCGCCGCGGTAGCAGAGGATCACCGGCTTGACCGACAGCGTCGACCCCAGGGCATAGGTGAAGAAGTTGACGCTGCGTTCGCCACGGCTGACAGCGCGGGTCCGCAGGTAGTAGAGGTCACCGGGGACGAAATAGGCGCAGATATGGTCACGCAGGGTGTCCAGCCGGCGGCGGATATCGTTCGGGCTGCGCCCCGCTGCCACCATGTCGGCCGCTTCCAGCGCCAGCACGCCAAGGCCGGCCGAGAGCGTGCGGCTGTCCACGACCCGCAGCGCGAATGGTGGTTTATCGCTTTGTTTTCGTTGCGTATTGACGTCGTTGAGTATGGCAAACGACGCCTTGCTGGCGTTCTCGAAGAGGGTACCGCGGGTCTGCATCAGGGTGAGGCAGAAGACGTAGTCGTAGCGTTCTGCGATGTGTTCACCGAACCAAGCGCGGATAACCTCGGCAGACAGCGCCCGCGCTTCCGCCTGCGATCCCTTGGCCTCCAGGTCGCGGGCATAGAAGCGCTGGGTCGCCTCGGGGTCGCGCGTGTCGCGGCGGATGCCTTCAGCCAGCACCAGCTCAATGGGCAATACGTTGAGCCCCGCATCCCGCAGGGTGTCGGGTGGCAGATCGCAAGACGCATCCACCACCACCCCCACGCGGAGGGCCGGAACCTCAGCCATGAGTGTTAGACGTCGCTAGAGGTCGAGGTTGCCGACCAGGAGCGCGTTCTGCTCAATAAATTCGCGACGCGGTTCGACGTGCTCACCCATCAGCGTGGTGAAGATCTGGTCGGCGGCCACGACATCTTCGATATTGACCCGCACCAGGCGCCGGACCGTCGGATCCAGGGTGGTTTCCCAGAGCTGTGAGGGGTTCATCTCACCCAGTCCCTTGTAGCGCTGGACATGCAGGCCGCGCCGGGCTTCGCCCAGCAACCAGCGGTAGGCGGTGTCGAAATCCGGCACGTTGTGCTCGCGCTCGCCGCGGCCGACCGTGGCCGGCGCACGAACCTGATCGCGCAGCTGGGTGCGCAACTGGGTGATCCGCCGCCAATCGCCACCCTGGAAGAAATCGTTGCCCAACTGCCATTCCTGCGATACCCCGTGACGGCGGCGGTGCAGGGTCAGCTGCGGCTGATCGTTGTCGAAACGCAGCGTCGCCTCATAGTGGGCATCCGCAGCATCCTTATTAAGCTGATGATTAAATTCAATATTCCAGGCTTCCAAGCCAGCCTGATCGGGCAACGGCGCTGACTGCGCCAGCACGCTCAGGGTATGGGCGTCATACCGTCGCGCCCAACGCTCCAGGCCCAGATTGATCAGGCCGTAGTCCCGCATCCACTGACGCAGCTGATCGTCCGTGACCGCTTCGGCACCGGGGGCCGGAACGAACCGCGCTTCGTCGATGGCGGACTGGATCAGCCATTCGTTGAGCTCGTGGTCGTCCTTGACGTAGGTCTCGTGCTTGCCCGATTTCAGCTTGTACAGCGGTGGCTGTGCGATGTAGACGTGCCCGCGTTCCACCAGCGTGTACATGTGCCGATAGAAGAAGGTGAGCAGCAGCGTGCGGATGTGGGCGCCGTCAACATCGGCATCGGTCATGATGATGATGCGGTGGTAGCGCAGTTTTTCCGGCTTGAACTCGTCCTTGCCGATGCCGCAGCCGAGGGCGGTGATCAGGGTCGCGACTTCGGCCGACGACAGCATCTTCTCGATGCGGGCCTTTTCGACGTTGAGAATCTTGCCCTTGAGCGGCAGGATCGCCTGGAAATGGCGGTCGCGGCCCTGTTTGGCGGAGCCGCCGGCGGAGTCACCCTCGACCAGGAAGATCTCGGATTTCGCCGGGTCCTTCTCCTGACAATCCGCCAACTTGCCGGGGAGCCCGGCAATATCAAGCACGCTTTTACGACGATTGAGTTCTTTCGCTTTCCGGGCTGCTTCGCGCGCGCGCGCGGCTTCCACCACTTTGGCGGCGATCAGTTTGGCTTCGCGTGGGTTCTCCAGCAGGAAGTCCTTGAGGGTTTCGCCGATTACCGACGACACCACCGGTGTCACTTCGGAGGACACCAGCTTTTCCTTGGTCTGGCTGGAGAATTTCGGATCACGGATCTTGACGCTGAGGACCGCCGTCAGGCCTTCACGGGTGTCATCGCCGAGCAGCGATACCTTTTCGCGCTTCAGGATGCCCTCGGTTTCAAGGTAGTCACCGATCACACGGGTCAGGGCGTTGCGGAACCCCGTAAGGTGGGAGCCACCATCCTTTTGCGGAATATTGTTGGTGAAGCAAAAGACGTTTTCGGTATAGGCGTCGTTCCACTGCAGCGCCGCTTCGACGATGACGTCCGATTGCTCGGCCTGCAGGTGCAAAATGGTGTCGTGCACCGACGACTTGTTCTTGTTCAGGTACTGGACAAAGGCGTGGATGCCGCCCTTGTACTCAAAGCAGTCTTCACGACCGCTCTGTTCATCACGCAGCACGATACGGACGCCAGAGTTCAGGAACGACAGCTCGCGCAACCGCTTTGCGAGGATGTCGTAGTGAAATTCCAGATTGGTAAAAATCGTCGCGCTGGGATGGAACCGGATGCTGGTGCCCTTGCGATCAGTGGTTTCCATTTGCGCCAGGGGCGCTTCGGGCACCCCCATGCGATAGACCTGATGGTAGTGATAGCCGTCGCGGTAGATATCGAGATCGAGACGATCCGACAGGGCGTTGACCACCGACACCCCCACACCGTGCAAGCCTCCCGAGACCTTGTAGCCGCTGCCACCGAACTTTCCGCCGGCATGAAGGATGGTCATGATGACCTCAGCGGCAGAACGCCCCTCCTCGGCATGAATGTCGACCGGAATGCCGCGACCATTGTCGTGTACCTCGACGCTGCCGTCGGCATGCAGCATCACCCGAACTTCGGTGCAATAGCCGGCCAGCGCTTCGTCGATCGAGTTGTCGACCACTTCGAAGACCATGTGGTGAAGACCGGTGCCATCGTCGGTATCACCGATGTACATGCCGGGCCGCTGCCGTACGGCTTCGAGACCCTTGAGGACTCGGATGGAACTGGAGTCGTACAGGGCTTTCGGATCGGGTTGCGTCGTCATTTTAATATCCGCCAGTTGAAGCCTGATTTTAGCATTCGCGGAGCCCCCCCTGTTCCACGTGGAACACGGCCCCGTCCGCCGCGAGTGAACGCCCCGCGGGCGGCGTGAAATCTGTCAACCACCGTTGCCCGGGATAGTCCTGCAGCACCGCCCAAACCCGGTCAGCTGACGCCGGTGACAGCTCTGCCGCCCAGTCGTCAATCAACAGCGGGCACCATACCTGGGTCGCCTCGGCAACGCCTTGCGCCTGCGCCAAAACGAACGACAGCACCAACAATTTCTGTTGACCGCGGCTGAGCGTCGCCCGGGCGGCATGGTCATCGGCCAGAATCCTGAGCTCAGCCCGATGCGGGCCCACCCGCGTGAAGCCGAGCTGACGATCGGTTTCACCGTTCTGCGCGAGCGCTTCTGCGAGCGACAACTGCCGGGCCGGCCAACCGGGCAACAAACGCAACCGGGGATGAATCCCGGGGAGTAACCGCTGGGCCGTCGCGGCAAAGGCGGGCGCCAACCGGTCGACATACAGCTGGCGGACCGCGGCGAGCCGCTCACCGTGCGTCGCCAACATTTGGGTCCACGGCTCCAACCGTTCAAGGCCGGCCTGCTGCTTAAGCAGCGCATTGCGTTGACGCAGCACCCGCTGGTATTGCCGCCACTCGGTCAGGAAGGAAGGTTCCACGTGGAACAATCCCCAATCGATGAGCCCACGCCGCACGCCGGGGCCCTCATCGATGACCCGGTGCAAGCCAGGCACCACCGTAAGGATGGGAAGTGCTCGCGCCGCATCCACGAGGGTGACAGGCTGACGATTGCAACTCAGCGCGAGGCGGCGCTGCTCGTAGCGGCCCCGCCAAGCGTCTGGCGCCGCCGCGGTCGGTTGTAGTTCGGCGCTCACCTGCCAGGCGCTGTCCGTTCCGTGCCGGGACAGTTCCGCCAGTTGCGGTGTCCGAAATGATCGCCCTCGCGACAGCACGGCCATCGCCTCGAGCAGGGTGGTCTTGCCGGCGGCGTTATCGCCGTAGATCAGGTTGAGGCCCGGCGCGGGTTGCCACGTCAACTGCGCAAAGATTCGGAACTGCCCCAACCTGAGTTGGGTGACTCTCATGCGCGAGCGTCGCAGCTCACAGCCGCATGGGCATCACGACATAGCGGCTGCTGCCATCTTCCGGGGCCTGGATCAGGCCGCTGGCGTCCGGATTTCGGAGATCCATCACGAAGGCATCACTGACCAAGGCGCCCAGGGCATCCAACAAGTAATTGACGTTGAAGCCAATCTCGAGCGGCGTGCCGTCGTACTGCACCTCCAGCTCTTCTTCGGCTTCTTCATGCTCCGGGTTGTGCGTTTGCAGAACCAGTTTGTTGGTCGACAGCGTAAGCCGGACGCCGCGGAATTTCTCGTTGGAGAGAATGGCGGTTCGGGCCAGCGCTCGCCGTACCGTTTCGCGCGGCGCTTCCAGACGCTTGTCACCGTTGTCCGGCACCACACGTTCGTAATCCGGGAAGCGGCCATCGATCAGTTTGGTGGTGAGCCGGATGACGTCGAGATCCACCTGTAGCTGACCACCGCCGATCTTCAGTGTCACCGGCTCTTCGGTATTGTCGAGCAACCGCTGCAACTCAAGAACCGCCTTGCGCGGCACGATGATCTGCTGGGTTTCGGCCACGCCGGTGTCTGCCGCGAGATCACTCAGCGCCAGGCGGTGGCCATCGGTGGCGACCGCACGCAGACGTTCAGCGCTGACTTCGAACAGGGTTCCGTTCAGGTAATACCGAACGTCCTGCTGCGCCATCGCGAACTGGGTGCGCTCGATCAGAATCTTGAGGCCGTGTTGCGGCACGGTCAGGGCGATGTCGTCGGTCAATGACCCCATGGCCGGAAATTCATCCGGCTTCAGGCATGCCAGCGAATAGCGACTGCGGCCCGACCGCAGCGTGGCTTTGTCACCGCTGACCTCCAGGGTCAGATCGGCTCCTTCCGGTAAGCCGCGGCAGATGTCGTACAGCTTGCGAGCGGGCACCGTTGCTCGACCGGGGGTCAGATTCTCCACCTGGGCCCGGGCCTGCAGTTCGATTTCGAGATCGGTGCCCGACACGACGAGCTGATCCTCCTGCAATTCAAGCAGGAAGTTGGACAGGATCGGCAAGGTTTGTCGTCTTTCGACCACGCCGATGACGGCCGACAGGGCCCCGAGCAGTTCGTTTCTCCCGACATTTAGTTTCATGGCGATCACTGAATAATGATGTTGTAAGAAGCTTCTACTTGTTAGTAGTAGGCAAGCGTCACTTCTGTGGGTAACTTAAATTTATTTATTTAATTCAAGAACTTACTTTAACTTTCAATAGACCTCAGCCTGCGGGTAAGACCGCCGACGACCTGTGGACAACCCGTGGAACAACTTTATCCACAGGTTGATCACCGAATTGTTCACGTACTTGTCCCTGCTGCCATCCACACCTTATGCAAATCCCAACTGCCGATGCAGAATTTCGTAGTCCTCGCGAATTTTCGCATCCTCGTTTCGGAGTTCAGCCACTTTGCGGCAGGCATGCAACACCGTCGTGTGATCCTTGCCGAAGGCTTCACCGATCTCGGGGAGACTATGCTGTGTCAGCTCTTTCGACAATGCCATGGCGATCTGCCGCGGCCTGGCCAGCGACCGCGTCCGGCGCGGCGACGACAGATCGGTGACCCGAATGTTGTAGTAGCCGGCGACCGTACGTTTGATGTTGTCCATCGTCACCAAGCGTTCGTAAGCGGCCAGCATGTCGCGCAAGGTGGCGCGGGCGAAGTCGACGGTCAGCGGTTCGCCGCGCAGCCGCGCACTCGCCGAAAGCCGATGCAATGCGCCCTCCAGCTCGCGCACGTTGGAACGGATCCGTTGCGCGACGAAAAACGCGACGTCCTCCGGCAGGCGCATGCGGACCTGTTCCGACTTTGACAGCAGAATGGCGACGCGGGTCTCGAGGTCCGGTGGTTCCACTGCCACGGCCAGGCCCCAGGTGAAGCGGGATTTCAGCCGATCGTCGATGCCGTCGACATCTTTGGGGTAGCGATCACAGGTCAGCACGATCTGACGACGACCGTCGATCAGCGCGTTGAAGGTGTGAAAGAACTCCTCCTGGGTCCGCTCCTTGTGGGCAAAGAAGTGGATGTCGTCGATCAACAGGGCGTCCACCGAACGGTAGTAGAGCTTGAAAGCGTCCTGCTTGCCGTGGCGAATCGCGGCCACCATCTGGTTGAGCCATTGCTCGGCGCCCAGGTAGGCGATCCTCGCTTGTGGGTTGGCCGTCAGGATGGTGTTGCCGACGGCGTGCATCAGGTGCGTCTTGCCGAGACCGGATTCACCATAGATGAGAAGTGGGTTGTAGGCGGTCCCCGGGGTTTCCACGACGTGCTGGGCGGCCGCTCGAGCCTGCGAATTGGACTTGCCTTCAATAAAGGACGCGAAGGTGTAGCGCGCATCCAGTCGGGCGACATAGCCGGCCGGGGTGTCATCTTCAGCGGGCGCGATCATCGGGCTGTTCGCGTTGGCCTCATCGCTGACGGGTGTCGGCGTCGGCGCCGATTCGGGTCGGCCGGCTGCGCCGACGGCCAGCTCGACCGTCAACGGGCTATCAGGGCTGGAGGCCCGCAGCGCGCGATTGATGGACGACAGGTATTCGGTCCGGACCCGATCCAGAACGATACGGTTGGGCGCCAGCAGCAGCAGACGGTCGCTGGTGACCACCGGCTGCAGCGGCCGGATCCAGGTGCTGAGGTCGCGATCCGGGAGTTCGGCTTCTAGCCAGGCGATACAGCGGCGCCAGAGTTCCTCGTTGGACATGGGGATCGGGTCGGGTGTGGTGTAAACGAGCACCCGGGCAGAAACCCGGCGCCGAAGTGTACGCCCGCCGTGTTGGCTTATCCACAGGCCGGACTGACGGCTTGCAGCGATCCGTGGGCTGCTGTAATCTCCGCGCCCCTGTTGTGTCGACCAGCGACGATTCCCATGAAAGACGGTATTCACCCCCAGTATGATTACGTGGTGTTCAAGGACGCTTCCGCGGACTTCACCTTCCGCGTGCGCTCGACCCTGAAGAGCAAGGAACGCATCACCTGGGAAGACGGCAAGGAGTATCCGCTGGTGACGCTCGATACCTCGTCGAAGTCGCACCCGTTCTATACCGGCAAGCGCACGGTGTCGGATACCGGTGGTCGTATCGACAAGTTCCGCAAGCGTTACGGCGGCTGATCGCCCTGCGGACATCAAGAACCGAGCCTCAGGCTCGGTTTTTTTATGGGCGGCCGCGGCGATCGGGCATGGCCCTTGCAGGTCGGTAACACCCGAAAACCGGCAAAGAATGATGGATCGGGCCCGGGGGTGCTGGCAGCGGGTGGGTAAAACTCGCTATCCTTGCGGGCGGAAAAGCGGCCTTCCGCGCACGCTGGACCCCTGAATCAGCATCACGATGGCTGCGGCCGTCGGCGAAATTCCGCGTGCGCCGCGTCGGGTGTCCCGACATCCCGCGCCTTTTACGAATGACAAGAGGATTACCTGAGATGAGTACGCCCAACTACAGCCTGGTCAACGACGCTACCGGGGAAAAGATCGAGCTCCCGGCCGTCTCGGGCACCCTCGGCCCGGTCGGCCTCGATGTCGGCAAGGTGTATGGCAAGTCGGGTGTGTTCACCTACGATCCCGGGTTCAGCTCGACCTGTTCGACGCAATCCTCGATCACCTACATCGACGGGGATGAAGGCGTGCTGCTGTACCGCGGTCACCCGGTCGACCAGCTCGCGCAGCACTGCTCGTTTGTCGAAGTGGCCTACCTGATTCTCCACGGCGAGCTCCCCAATGCTGCCCAGCTGGAGGATTTCGACCAGAACATCCGTCGCCACACCATGATCAACGAATCCCTCAAGGGGTTCTTCGGTGGGTTCCGCTACGACGCGCACCCGATGGCGATGTTGACCGGGGTGGTGGGTTCGCTCTCAGCCTTCTACCACGACACCACCAACAACAAGGACCCGCGGCACCGCGAGATCTTCGCGCACCGCATGATCGCCAAGATTCCGACCATCGCCGCTGCGGCCTACAAGCGGTACGTCGGGCAGCCGTTCATGTACCCGCAGAATCACCTGGACTACTGTTCCAACCTGCTGCATATGATGTTTGCGGTGCCGGCCGAGCCGTATCACGTTGATCCGGTGGCAGCCAAGGCGCTCGACGTGCTGTTCATCCTGCACGCCGACCATGAACAGAATGCCTCCACTTCCACCGTCCGCATGGCCGGGTCCACCGGCTGCAACCCCTACGCCGCCATCGCTTCCGGCATCGCCGCGCTGTGGGGCCCGGCGCACGGCGGCGCCAACGAAGCGGTGCTGAAGATGCTGGGTGAGATCGGCGATGTCAGCCAGGTCCAGGGCTTCATGGACAAGGTGAAGGACAAGAACAGCGGCGTGAGACTGATGGGCTTCGGCCACCGCGTTTACAAGAATTTCGACCCGCGCGCGACCATCATCCGCGAGCATTGCCACAAGGTGCTCAAGCACCTCGGAAAGGAAAACGATCCGCAACTGGAACTGGCGATGAAGCTCGAGGAGATCGCCCTGTCGGACGACTACTTCCGCGAGCGCAAGCTCTACCCGAACGTCGATTTCTACTCGGGCATCATCTACAAGGCGCTGGGCATTCCGGTGAACATGTTCACGCCGATGTTCGCCATTGCCCGCACGGTTGGCTGGGTGGCCCACTGGATCGAGATGATCTCCGACCCGACGATGCGTATCGCCCGTCCGCGGCAGGTCTACACCGGCGCGCCGCTGCGGGACGTGTCACCGATCGCCCAGCGCTGAGGAAGCGCCAGCGGTGACCCAAAGGCCCGCCTTCTGGCGGGCCTTTGTCATGCCGGGGGCCCTGACAACAGCGCCTCGACCTGTTCCCGCGTCAACCGTCGGAACGGCCGGTTGTCGAGTGGCGAGATCGGCGCCTGGCGCAGGCCATCGAGGGGAAACACCGCGATATCGACGCCGACCTGATCGGCTTCGAGCTGCACCAGGGGAATGTCGAGTACCCGGCCATTGCGGTCGCGGTAGCGACGGCCACCGTCGACGAAGGGAATGCCGCGGTCGAACAGGAACAGGTCAACCAGCTCTTGCGGGTCGGCGAAGGCGTGTAGCTGCACGCGATGCTGTGGCGTGACCGCGCCACTGACTGCGCCGCCGACCAGGCGCGGGCTGAAATCGGTGAGCAGCTTCATCGCCTCGACGGCAGTGCGCCGCATCGCTTGCAGGTGTTGGCGGTAGGGTTCGCCGCCGAACAGCCGCTGGTAGTCAATGATGGCGGCCTGAATCGCGGCATTGTCAGGTAGCGGCGTGCCCGGCCGGCAGCCCAGCGCCTCGAAGGCCCGCAGCTTGGCCAACCGGTAATCGGTCAGCTGGTGCTCGCAATAGATGCGGGCGGCGGTATCGACCAGCTCGGTATCCATGCCGCCATCGCCTCCGGGGGTCAGAACAGGTCGCCGACACCGTCTCCCGGACCGCCGGGCGCCGAGGCGGGGGCCTGCGTCGGGCTGGCATCGGGCAGGTGGTCGCGCTGGACGTACTCGAAGCGTGCATCGGGATCACCGGGACGCGCCAGCAGG
This sequence comes from Flagellatimonas centrodinii, assembly GCF_016918765.2. GTDB lineage: Bacteria > Pseudomonadota > Gammaproteobacteria > Nevskiales > Nevskiaceae > Polycyclovorans > Polycyclovorans centrodinii. The sequence goes on along the minus strand of NZ_CP092104.1, from coordinate 1,294,236 downwards.
CCGGTTTCGGGATCAATGCGAACGCTCACCACATCCGCGGGCGGTGGCGGGATCCGTTCAGGAACATCCTTCAGCGCGACCCGCATGTAGTCCATCCAGATCGGCAGTGCTGCCCGCCCACCCACTTCACCCCGACCCAGCGGTCGCGGTTGGTCGAAGCCGACCCAGGCCACGCCGACGCGGGCGGTGTTGAAGCCGGCGAACCAGGCATCGGTTTCGTCGTTGGTGGTGCCGGTCTTGCCGCCCAGGTCGTCGCGGCCAAGCTCGCGAACCTTGGCCCCGGTGCCGCGGCGGGTCACGTCGCGCAGCATGTCGGCTACCAGCCAGGCGACCGGCGCCGGTACCCGCTGCGCCGCGGCGCGCAGGTCCGGCGGCAGCGCAGCGCGGGCCTCGGGGTCGTCACAGGCGGTGCAGACCTCAACCCGCGGGGGCGACCACAGCACTTCGCCGGACAGGGTCTCGACCCGAAGAATCAGCCGCGGGACCACTTCATAGCCACCATTGGCGAGCGATCCGAAGGCCTGAGCCATCTCCATCGGGGTAAATACCGCGCTGCCGAGTGCCATCGTCAGGTCACGTGGCAGCCTTTCGATCGGCAAGCCGAAGGCCGCTGCGGTCTGCCGGGCCTGGTCGAAGCCGACCGCCTGCAACAGGCGGATCGACACCAGGTTGCGCGAGTGCACCAGGGCCTCGCGTAGTCGGGTGGGGCCGTAGAACTTGCCACTGTAGTTCTGCGGGCGCCAGGTCGATTCCAGCGCCGGATCATCGAACACCACCGGCGCATCCAGCACCACCGAGGCGGGGGTAAAGCCGGCTTGCAGGGCAGCGGCGTAGAGAAACGGCTTGAAGCTGGACCCGGCCTGCCGGCGCGCCTGAACCACCCGGTTGAACTTGGCGGCAAAGAAATCGTAACCGCCCACCAGGGCGCGGACCTCGCCGTTGGCGGGATCCAGCGCCACGAAGGCCGCCTGTGCCTCCGGCACCTGCGCCAGCCGCCAACGGTCGCCGCTGCGGCGGATGCGAATCAGATCGCCGCGCTGCAGTGCGCGCTTGGCGTCCAGCTTCGCCCAGGCCCAGCCAGCGGCCGGAAGGCGTTGCTCGCCCTCCAGGGTATGCAGGGTCGCTTCCTCGGGACCAATGGCAGTCACCACCGCCGGGACCAATTCTGCCCAGCGTGGCCCTGCCGTCAGCGCAGCGTCCCATTGCGCCGGGTCACCGGTATCGAGCCGCTGCTCGGGCCCCCGCCAACCATGGCGTTCCTCGTATGCCATCAAGCCGTCACGCACTGCCATCACGGCCGCCGCCTGTTCGCGACCGTCCAGCGTGGTGATGACGCGCAGCCCATCGGTATAGGCCGCCTCGCCGAAGCGTTCCACCACCAGCGCCCGCACCATCTCGACGGCGTAGTGGGCGTCGACATCGAGCGTCGGCCGATACGGGCTGACCACCATCGGTTCGGCGCGCGCCGCGGCCAGCGTGGCCGCGTCGATGAAGCCGGCGTCATGCATCCGTCCGAGAACGTAATCGCGGCGGTCGCGGGCCCGTTCCGGATTGGCGATGGGGTTGTCGCGGGAGGGCGCCTTGGGCAGACCGGCCAGCGTTGCCGCCTGAGACAGGCTCAGGGCCTCCACGTCGGCATTGAAGTAGACCCTTGCGGCCGCACCGACGCCATAGGCGCGCTCGCCAAGGTAGATTTTGTTCAGATAGAGCTCGAGGATCTCGGACTTGTCGAGCTCGGCCTCGATCGCCTGGGCGAGGAGAATTTCGCGGAACTTGCGGGTATAGGTTTTCTCGCTGCTGAGAAACACGTTTCGCGCAAGTTGCATGGTGATGGTGCTGCCACCCTGCGCCTTTTCGCCCGTCATGATCAGGTTGACGGCGGCTCGCGCCAGGCCCATCAGATCGATTCCGCCATGCGCAAAAAAGCGCTGGTCCTCGGCGGCCACGAAGGCTCCGATCAGCTGCCGCGGCAATTGATCGAAGCGCAGCAGGGCTCGGCGCTCCGAGCCGAATTCACCGATCAGCTGACCATCGCGGGCATAGACCCGCAGCGGCTCCGAAAGCTGCAGCTCGCGAAGGCTGTCGACAGGCGGCAAGCCCGCCCGGACCTGCTGTACGACGACGCCGGCGGTGGCCAGCACGATCAGCGTCAGCCCCGCCAACAGCGACACCAACAGCCCCCAGCCGCGGGTCAGCCGAAAGCCACCGCTCACGACGCGCGCACCGGACAGCGGGGGAGAAATCGAATCTTATGTTGTGGCATCAGGTATTTGCGAAACAAACTTCGAGTTGCATTGGAAAGCCGTTCGGCTATATTACGGGTCGCCGTGTCAAACGCCACTTGGGGCGCGCACGGTCTCAGCGAAAGGGTGCGCGAGGGGCGTTATGTCCATCAAGCAGAAGCTGTTCGGCGGGGGAAGCGAAGCACTGGTCGGGTTGGACATCAGTTCCAGCTCGGTAAAGCTGCTCGAACTCGGCCGCAAGGGGTCAGGTTTCGAAGTGCTGGCCTATGCGGTCGAAGCGCTGCCGCCCAATGCTGTCATCGACAAACAAGTGGCCGAGCCACAGATTGTCGGCGAAGCCATCCAGCGTGCTGTCGCCAAGGCTGGGACCCGAACCCGCGCCGCCGCGGTCGCGGTGGCCGGTCCGGCGGTGATCACCAAGGTCGTGCAGATGTCGTCCTTCCTGAAGGATGACGACATGGAACAGCAGATCCGTGCAGAAGCCGACCAGTACATCCCCTACCCGATTGAAGAAGTGGCCATCGATTTCCAGGTGGTGGCCCCGAGCGCCAGTGGCGGTGAGCTGGTCGACGTATTGCTGGCCGCCTGCCGCAAAGAGCAGGTGGAAAGCCGCTGTTCCGCCGTGCAGATGGGCGGCTTGCGGCCGCGGGTGGTCGACATCGAGAGTTACGCGCTGGAAAGCGCCTGCCGCCTGCTGACCCACCAGATGCCCAATGGCGGCCGTGAACAGACCATCGCGGTGATCGACATGGGCGCCAGCAGCACCTCCATGCTCATGTTGCATGACCTCAAGACGGTCTATGCCCGCGACACCGCCTTCGGTGGCAAGCAGTTGACCGAAGACATCATGCGGACCTTCGGCATGTCCTACGAGGAGGCCGGGCGTGCCAAGCGCACCAGCAGCCTGCCCGACAACTACGCTGCCGACGTGCTCGAACCGTTTCTGGCCGACATGACGCAGCAGATTGACCGTGGTCTGCAGTTTTTCTTTTCGGCCGCGTCGCAGTACACCAGCGTCGACCAGCTGATCCTGGCCGGAGGCTGCGCCCAGATCCCCGAGGTTGACCGCTTTATCGAAGGGCGGTTGCGCATTCCGACCGTGGTGGCCAAGCCGTTCAACACGCTGTCGGTGACCTCGCGTGCCAAGCCCAACCTGCTGGGCCGCGACGAATCTTCCCTGCTGCTCGCCTGTGGCCTGGCGTTGCGGGCCTTCGACGACGAGGAGGGCTGAGGCGTGGCAACACGGATCAACCTGCTCGACTGGCGCGCTGAACGGCGCGCCCAGCGCAAGCAGCAGTTCCTCACCCTGTTGGCTCTCGGTGCATTTGCCGCGGCTGCAGTCGGCGCGGCCGGCTACTTCATCTCCAGTGGTGCGGTCGACCACCAGAAAGCGCGCAACAACTACCTCAAACAGCAGATCACCGAGATCGATCAGAAGATCAAGGAGATCCAGGATCTCGAGCGCACCAAGGAAAACCTGCTGGCCCGGATGCGGGTGATCGAGTCACTGCAATCCAGTCGCTCTGCGACCGTCCATTTCTTCGACGAGGTGGTGAATACCCTGCCCGAGGGCATCACCCTGACCGGGCTGCGCCAGCAGGGCACGCAGGTGACCATCGACGGGGTCGCAGAATCCAACGGGCGGGTATCCGCCTACATGAAGAATCTCGATGCGTCGCCGTGGTTCGCCGATCCGCGATTGGTGGTGATCAAGACCGGTGAAGGAGGGCGCAGCAGCCGGGCGAGCCAGTTCACCCTGCAGGTGAAGAGCCTGACCAAGGCGGCGAACACGGCCGACGAGGAGGGCGCGGAATGAAGAGCGCGCAAGACATCTTCGAGGAACTGCAGTCCCTCGACCCGCAGAATCCCGGCGCCTGGCCGCTGTATGCGCGGATCGGTGCCATCGTCATTCTCGCCGCCGCCATCATCACCGCCAGTTGGTTTTTCCTGGTGAAGCCGCAGCTCGAACAGTTGAAGGTCGAGCAGGCTACCGAGGCAAAGCTGCGCACCGAATTTGAAACCAAGCAGCGCAAGGTCGCCAACCTCGACGCTTACAAGGACCAGTTGGCCGAAATGGAGCGCTCCTTTGGCTCCATGCTGCGGCAGCTGCCCAGCAAGACAGAGGTGGCCAACCTGCTGAACGACATTTCGCAGACACGCGTCGCCTCCAGTCTGGAGGAGGAGCTGTTCCGGCCGGCTGGCGAAGTGCCGAAGGACTTCTATGCGGAGCTGCCGAATCAGATCGTGGTGATCGGCTCGTACCATGAGATGGGCGAGTTCGTCAGCGGCATCGCCGCGCTGCCCCGCATCGTCACCATTGAAAACGTCGACATCAAGCCGGCCGACGCCGGACGTCGCGGCGCCAGCATTACCTCCGGCAACCTGCGGATGCAGGCGATCGCCAAGACCTATCGGTATCTCGACGACGAGGAAATTGCCGAGCAGGAAGCGGCCAAACGGCCGGCCAAGCGGGGGCGTCGCTGATGAGCCGTCACCTGTCACTGCCATTGATCGGCGCGCTGCTCGTCGCCAGCCTTGGGCTCGGGGGCTGCAGCCGCAGCATGGACGACCTCGAGGCTTACGTCGCCGAGGTGAAGAGTCGCAAGAGCCGCCAGATCGAACCGATCCCGCAGGTCAAGCAGTTCGAGAGCTTCACCTATGTCGCCGGCGACCGGCCGGACCCGTTCCTGCCAGTCGAGCCGGAACAGGGCGACGACGGCTTTCTCGCCGACGCCGGCCTGAAGCCCAACATCAACCGCAACAAGGAGCCGCTGGAGGAGTTTCCGCTGGACGGCATGCGGATGCTGGGCACCATTCTTTACGAGGGCCGCGTTTCCGCACTGATCCGCGCGCCCGACGGCATCATTCACCGCGTCACGCGAGGCAACCACATGGGCCAGAACTACGGCGAGATCGTCGCAATTGACGAAAATCAGGTCCAGCTCAGCGAGATCGTGCCCGATGGCTTCGGCGGCTGGGTGAAACGCCCGGCCGTGCTGGCGCTGTCCGAGTGAACCGAGGCCGAACCCTGGAGTGGCAGACATGAATTGGAACTTTCCCCGGAAACTGACCGTCGCCCTGCTGGGCGTGTTCGGTCTTGCATGGCTGGTGGTGGCCGGGGCGCAGGGCGTGCCGGCTGCAGACACCAGCCGTCCCGCACTGGTGTCGATGGACGCGGTGCCGCTGGCGCGTGAACAGGTGCTGATCACCCTCAGCCTGTCCGGTCCGGCCCCGGAGCCGAGCAGCTTTACCATCGAGAAGCCGGCGCGACTGTCGGTCGACCTGCCCAACACCCGTCTGGCGCTCGCCGAGCGCTTTCGCCGCATCAACCAGGGACGCGTGCAGACGGTAGCAGCAGCCGAAGCCCAGGGACGCACACGGGTGGTCGTCGAGATGACCGAGCTGGTGCCGCACAGCATTCGCACCGAGGGCAACCGCATTTTCATCAAGCTGTCGCCAGAAGGCGCGCCATCGATGGCATCTGCCACCGGCAGCAGCAGCAGTGCCGCCGCCGCAACGCCGTCGCGTCTCGCGCCGGCCGCGTCGATGATCAACGACATTGATTTCCGCCGCGGCGAGAAGGGCGAGGCACGGGTCCAGGTGCGGCTTGGCGATGTCGCCACCCCGGTGGAGGTGACCGAAGAGAACGGTCAGATCGTGGCCCGGTTCAAGAGTGTGCAGTTGCCCGACGCACTGGCCCGGCGCCTGGATGTGATCGATTTCGCCACCCCGGCCAAATATGTCGATGCCCGGCAGGTCGGGATCAATGTCGAGGTGCGGATCACCCCGGTCGAAAACGCCGACTTCGAGCAGCTGGCATATCAGTCCGACGAACTGTTTACCCTCGAGTTGCAGCCGCTGACCGAAAGCCAGCTCGAAGCCCGCCGTGCCGCGCAACCGCAGTACACCGGCGAGCGCATCTCGTTGTCGTTCCAGAGCATTGATCTGCGCTCCTTGCTGCAGATCATCGCCGACGTTGCCGGCACCAACATGGTGATCAGCGACGCGGTCTCGGGTGAAGTGGCGATGCGCCTGCAGAATGTGCCGTGGGACCAGGCACTCGACATCATCATGCGCACCAAGGGTCTGGCCATGCGCCAGCAGGGCAACGTCATGCTGGTGGCGCCGATGGACGAGATCGCCGCCCGTGAAAAGGCCGAGATGGAGGCTGCCGCCCAGAAAGTACAGCTGGCGCCGCTGCGGTCGGAGCTGATCCAGGTCAACTATGCCAAGGCCTCCGATATCGCCAACCTGTTGCGTGCGGGTGAAACCTCGCTGCTGTCAGAGCGCGGACGGGTCACCGTCGACGACCGCACCAACACCCTGATCGTGCTCGACACTCGAGAGAAGCTATCGGAAGTACGCGCCCTGATCGAGCGCCTCGACGTCCCCGTTCGGCAGGTCTTGATCGAGTCCCGCATCGTGGTTGCGCGTGACGACTTCCGCCGCGATATCGGTTCCCGTTTCGGCGTGACCGCCGCTGCCGAGAGCGGCAGCAACGGCCTGGTCACCACCAGCGGTACCAATGCGCTCGGCACCGATCCCATCGTCAACGACTTCCTCACGCCGCCGGTCGGTTTCCCGGTGACGCCGCCGGGGTCATCGCTCAACCGCTACAACGTCAACCTGCCGGCAGCACCCTCGGGTGGCACCGCCGGGTCAATCGCGTTCGCCATTCTCGGCTCCGATTTCCTGATCGACCTGGAGCTGTCGGCCCTGCAGACCGAGGGCAAGGGCGAAGTGATTTCAACGCCGCGAGTGATCACCGCCAACGGCAAACAGGCCACCATCGAGCAGGGTACCGAAATCCCCTTCCAGACCTCGGCGGGCGGCAATCAGGCGTCCACCACCTCCTTCAAGAAGGCGGTGTTGAGCCTGACCGTGACCCCACAGATCACCCCTGACAACCGCATCCTGATGGATCTCGACGTCACCAACGACACCGTTGGCCAGATCGTGCCCTCCGGCAACGGCGGCTCGCAGCCCAGCATCGACACCCGGCGTCTGTCGACGCAGGTGCTGGTGCGTACGGGGGATACCATCGTGCTTGGTGGCATCTTCGAGCAGTCCAGCAGCACGGACGCCTCAAAGGTCCCGTTGCTCGGCGACATTCCCATTCTCGGGCACCTGTTCCGCAACAACAGCCGCTCCAATACCAAGCGCGAATTGCTGATCTTCGTGACCCCGAAGATGATCCAGGAAGGGCTGCGGGTAAACTGATTTTCGGGCGAATGAACCCGCCGGTACCCACCCCCACGCGCCTGTTTCTGGTCGGCCCCATGGGGGCGGGCAAGACGACGGTCGGTCGCCGTCTGGCCGATCTGCGGGGGCTGCGGTTCATCGACTCCGATCATGAAATCCAGCAGCGCACTGGCGTCGATATCCCGTATATCTTCGAGCGCGAAGGGGAGGCCGGATTCCGCCAGCGCGAAGCGCAGATCATCGACGAGTTGACCCAACTCGACGGCATCGTTCTGGCCACCGGCGGCGGCGCCGTGCTCGACCCCGACAACCGCCGGGCGCTGCACGAGCGCGGCTGCGTCATCTACCTGCATGCGTCGGTCGGGCAGCAACTGCATCGCACCTCACGGAGTGACAACCGGCCGCTGCTGCGCACGGGCGAGCCGCCACGCGCCATACTGTCGCGCCTGTTCCAGCAACGCGATCCGCTGTATCGCGAGATCGCCCACGTCGTGGTGGCCACCGATGGCCGCAACGCCCGATCGCTGGTTCGCGAAATCGAACGGTCACTGGTGGCCGCGGAAACGACATGAAACGAGAATTGATGGTGGAGTTGGCGGAGCGCCGCTACCCGATACGGATCGGCCCCGGACAATTGGGCGACGTCGACAGTTACCGCGCGATCAAGGACCGTCCCCGCTTTCTGCTGACCGACGAGACAGTGGCCGGGCTGTATCTCGCACCGCTGCGGGCCGCGTTGCCGGTCGCCGATGATGCGCTGCTGGTTCTGCCGCCGGGCGAAGCCGCGAAGAGCTGGGACAATGCCGAGCGCCTGCTGGACCTGATGCTGGCGCGCCGAGTGCCCCGCGACGGGGTGCTGATCGCGCTCGGTGGTGGGGTGGTCGGAGACCTCGCGGGCTTCTGTGCGGCGGTCTACCAGCGGGGCATCGACTTTCTGCAGATTCCCACCACGCTGTTGGCGCAGGTCGACTCTTCGGTCGGTGGCAAGACCGCAGTGAATCATTCACGCGGCAAGAACATGATTGGTGCCTTTCACCAGCCGCAGGCTGTGGTGGCCGATACCGACACCCTGAAGACGCTGCCGCGGCGCGAGTTGTTGGCGGGCATGGCCGAGGTGATCAAGTACGGCCTGCTCGGCGATGCCGCCTTCTTCAGCTGGCTGGAGCATCATCTCGACGCGCTGTTGGCGCTTGACCCGGAGACCACCGCGCATACCATCGAGCACTGTTGTGCGATGAAGGCCCGAATCGTGGTTGAGGACGAACGGGAAGCGGTTGGGGGCGGGGTGCGCGCCCTGCTCAATCTCGGGCACACCTTTGGCCATGCCATCGAAACCTACACCGGCTACACCGAATGGCTGCATGGCGAAGCGGTTGCCACCGGTATGGTGATGGCGGCCGACCTGTCAGCCCGACAGGGTTGGCTGCCCGCCGTCGATGCCGAGCGGGCACGCGCCCTGATTGCGCGTGCCGGGCTGCCGGTGCGGCCCCCGCCGGGCATGACCCCGGCCGATTTCGTCGACCTCATGGGTCATGACAAAAAGGTGGCGGGCGGACAGTTGCGGTTGGTGCTGCTGCGGTCCATGGGTATGGCCACGCTGACCGCTGATTTCGCCACCGAGCGGCTACACGAGACCCTGGCGGCCTTCACCACATGATGGAACTGGCCGCCTATGCCGCGCGGCCGCAGGCCAGTCGCGGCCGCCGACATTCCGAGCCGCCCGCCACCCCGCGCACCGAATACCAGCGAGACCGGGATCGGATCATCCACTCCTCCGCTTTCCGGCGTCTGGAGTACAAGACCCAGGTCTTCGTCAATCACGAGGGCGACCTGTTTCGCACCCGCCTCACACATTCACTCGAAGTGGCGCAGATCGCCCGGACCCTGGCGCGCACGCTGAGCCTCAACGAAGACCTCTGCGAGGCCATCTCACTGGCCCATGACCTCGGGCACACGCCGTTCGGCCACGCCGGTCAGGACGCGCTCAACGCCTGTATGCGGGACTTTGGCGGTTTCGAGCACAACGCCCAGAGTCTGCGGGTGGTCGACGTGCTGGAAGACAAGTACGCCGAATTTCAGGGCCTGAATCTCACCTTCGAGACCCGCGAGGGCATCCTCAAGCATTGCTCCGCCGCACGGGCCCGCACGCTCGGGGATGTCGGCGAACGCTTTCTCGCCCGCACCCAACCCGGCTGTGAGGCGCAACTGGCCAACCTGGCCGACGAGATCGCGTATCACAACCACGACATGGATGACGGTGTCCGCGCCGGCCTGCTGACCTTGCCGCAGCTGCGCGATGTGCCCCTGTTCCGCCGGCATCACGATGCGGTGCTGGCGCGGTACCCGACGCTGACCCCGCGGCAGGAACGCCACGAAACCATCCGCCGCATCGTCAACACCCTGGTGGTCGATCTCACCGCCCACTCGGCGGCGCGGCTCGAGGGCATTGATTCGGCTGATGCGGTTCGCGCGCAGAACAAACCGTTAATCTCTTTTTCGGCGGAAATCGCCGAAGATAACCGGATATTGAAGCGTTTTCTGATGGATCACCTGTACCGTCATCCGCAGGTCTACCGGATGATGCACAAGGCCCAGCGGGTGATCCGCGCGCTGTTCGATGCCTTCATGGGCGATATCCGGCTGTTGCCACCGCAGTTTCATGCCCATGCCCAGCAGGCGGGCGACGACGCGGACCGGGCGCGGGTGGTGGCGGACTACATTGCGGGGATGACCGACCGCTATGCCTTGGATGAGCACGAACGGATCTTTGACCTCCGTCGATTGCGCTGAGGTGCCTGCGGCGTCGTGATATGTGACTGGTGCCCGGTGATTCGTTAGAAGCAAAAGCGCGAGGACCGGCCCCGAGCACGGCAGAGCGGCCGGGGACCGGCGAAGCCGGCGCCCTCTCCGGGTGCCCTTTCTTTTCGCCTCTTTTCTTTGGGCACGCAAAGAAAAGAGGCTCGCCCAGCAGGGCGAAACCGCTGCAGCCGAAATACGAAGGCGTGTCGACGGAGTACAGCCCTCGGCACCGACGCCGCTGTTGGGTTGTGCCGCGAATGAACCTTGGCACTGGCCATCCTGGCGACGCGTCACTTCGCGAATCCACTCCGGCCCGGTCATCCATGTCCGGTCGTTCACCCCGCACCATTCGAGCAACGACCAACGAGCAACGAACGCCGTGCCGGCGGCCACGCGGCACAGCGCTTCGGGACGCGCTCAAGTCCATCCATGGATCGCTCGACGCTGGACGTCGTGTCCAGCGACGGCCCCGAACCGCCGCACCCCGCGTCCGCGTTAAGGTCTCGCCGGGCGGCGGTGACGCACTTCTCGCGCCCCCGCTACGCCCAGTCGCCGCGGAGCGCCCGCACCTGCGCCTCCAGACCGGCGGCGCTGACCTGTTCCGGCGGCACCGGCGGCGCCGCCACCATGCCGATGCGGGACCAGAAGCGCCGCGGCAGTCGCGAGCGGCCGAGGAAACTGTCACGACGGCTGAACAGGCTGCCCCACAGCCCCTGCAGAGCCATCGGGATCACCGGCACCGGGCTGGCGGTGATGATCCGTTCAACCCCGCTACGGAAGGTGGCGATGTCGCCATCGGCGGTCAGCGCGCCCTCCGGAAAGATCCCCACCACATCGCCGGCGGCCAGCGCCGCTGCGATCTCGCCGAAGGCGCGCTCCATCAGCTCGGGGTCCTCCTTGGCGGGCGCGATGGGAATGGCGCGGGCGGTGCAGAAGATGAAGTTGAGCACCGGAATGCGAAAGATCTTGTGGTACATCACGAAGCGTACCGGCCGCCGGATGTTGCCGCCGAGGATCAGCGCGTCGACAAAGCTGACATGGTTGCAGACGATCAGCGCCGGCCCGGTGTCGGGGATGTGCGCCAGGCCCTGGCGGCGAATCCGGTAGAGGCTGTTGATCAGCATCCACACCAGGAACCGCATCAGGAACTCGGGCACCAGGCTGTAGATGAACACCGCCACCGCGGCATTCATCAGCGTGGCCACCAGGAATAGCTGCGGGATGCTGAGCCCGGCCTGCAGCAACACCACCGCGGTCAGCGCCGCCGCCACCATGAACAGCGCGTTGAGGATGTTGTTGCCGGCGATGACGCGAGAGCGATGGGCGGGCGCTGCGCGGGTCTGCACCAGCGCGTAGAGCGGCACGATGAACAGGCCGCCCGACAGGCCCATCAGGCCGAGGTCCCACAGCACCCGGTGGTTCGCCGCCTGGCCCAGAAACGCTGTGGCATCCAGCCCCTGTGCGGCGGCAAGGCCGGGCGCGGCCAGAAACAGGTCGATGCCGAACACCGTCAGTCCGATCGAGCCCAGCGGCACCAGGCCGATCTCCACCTGGCGCCCGGACAGCCGCTCGCACAGCAGCGAGCCGGCGCCGATACCCAGCGAGAACACCGCCAGCAGCAGCGTCACCACGGTCTCGTCGCCGCCCAGGTGCAGCTTGGTGTAGTTCGGCAGCTGTGACAGGAACAGGGCGCCGAAGAACCAGAACCAGGAAATGCCCAGCACCGACAGGAATACGGTGCGCTCCCGCCGCAGGAAAGCCAGGTTGCGGACCGTCTCGGTCAGCGGGTTCCAGTTGATGCGCAGGTCCGGTGCGGTGGGCAGGGCGCGCGGAATACCGCGGGCGGTGAGGTAGCCGAGCGCCGCGACCGTCACCAGCACCAATGCCACCCAGGTGCCGCCACCCTGCTGGGCGATCAGCCATCCGCCGACCAGGGTGCCGATCAGGATCGACAGAAACGTGGCGGCCTCGACCCAGGCGTTGCCGCCGATCAGTTCGGCCTCGTCCAGGTGTTGCGGCAGGATCGCGTACTTCACCGGCCCGAACAGCGCCGACTGGCTGCCCATCAGGAACAGCACACCCAGCAGCAGCGGCAGACTCTGTTGCCACAGCGCCAGCGCGCCCAGCAGCATGATGCCGATCTCAAGTGCCTTGATGCCCCGGATCAGGCGCGCTTTCTCATATTTTTCAGCCACCTGGCCGGCGGTGGCGGAGAACAGGAAGAACGGCAGGATGAACAGCCCGGCAGCAAGATTGACGTAGAGGTTGGCCTGGTCGGCGCCGACGCCGGCGATACCGAAGGTGATGAGGATCACCACCGCATTCTTGAACACGTTGTCGTTGAACGCACCGAGGGTCTGCGTCCAGAAAAAGAAGCCGAAGCGGCGCTGGCGCAGCAGGCTGAACGCGGAGGCAGTACGCATCGTGTGTCCGGTGGTGGGAGACGGCCGGAGCATAGCCGCTCGATCAGAATCCGGGTGCGGCGGCCCCCTTGGCACCTGTACGACATTGACGCCGGGGGGTGCGTCCTTATAATTCTAATGTTGCACCGCAGCGACGTCCCCCGCGCCTCCCCTCCCAAGAGTGAGTCAGCGGCCGCCCTCTCACGAGAGCGCGGTCGGGGGTGATCGCCGCCCTTTTTTACGTGAGGTGATGGTAAATGGTGACCGAACAGGGCCTCTATCGGCCGGAATTTGAACGTGACAGCTGCGGTTTCGGGCTGATCGCGCAAATGGATGACCAGGCGAGTCATGCCTTGGTGCAGTCCGCGATCACCGCGCTGCAGCGCATGACCCACCGTGGCGCCATTGCGGCCGACGGCAAGACCGGTGACGGCTGCGGCCTGTTGATGAAGAAACCCGACGCCTTTTTGCGGCGGGTGGCGGGCGAGGCCGGCATCACGCTCGGCAACCTGCCCTACTGCGCCGGCAACATCTTCCTGTCGCAGGACGAGAAGACGGCGGCGCGCGCGCGCGCCGTGCTGGCCGAAGCCCTGGCCGTGCAGGGGCTCACCCTGCAGGGTTGGCGCGTGCTGCCGACCGACAACAGCGCGCTGGGGGAAGAAGCCCTGCGCAACATCCCGCGTTTCGAGCAGGTGTTCATCACCTCGCCGGCGCAGCTGCCCAAGCTGGTGTTTGAGCTGAAGCTGTTCAAGGCCCGTCGTGCCGCCGAGAAGCGTCTGGAAGCCGAAGGCGACGATGCCTTCTACATCACTTCGCTGTCCTGCCGGGTGCTGGTCTACAAGGGCCTGGTGATGCCCGAGTATCTGCCGACCTTCTACCGCGACCTGCAGGCCGAAGACCTGGCAACCGCCATCTGCGTGTTCCACCAGCGTTTCTCCACCAACACGCTGCCGAAGTGGCACCTCTGCCACCCGTTCCGCTACCTGGCGCACAACGGCGAGATCAACACCATCTCCGGCAACCGGCAGTGGGCGCAGGCCCGTGCCCGCAAGTACGAGTGCAAGGACCTGCCCGATATCAGCGAGATCGCGCCGCTGGTCAACATGCGCGGGTCCGACTCGCAGAGCCTCGACAACATGCTGGAAGTGCTGCTCGCCGGCGGCATGGACCTGTTCGCCGCGATGCGAGCGCTGATCCCGCCCGCCTGGCAGAACGTCGAAAACCTCGACCCTGATGTCCGCGCCTTCTTCGAATACAACTCGTTGCAGATGGAGCCCTGGGATGGCCCCGCTGGCGTGGTGATCACCGACGGGCGCTACGCTGTCTGCGCCACCGACCGCAACGGCCTGCGCCCGGCGCGCTATGTCATCACCCGTGACCGCACCATCGTGCTGGCCTCCGAGATCGGCGTGTCCGATTACGCACCCGAAGATGTGGTCGAGAAGGGGCGTCTGCGCCCCGGCCAGATGCTCGCCATCGACACCGACTCCGGCGAACTGCTGCGGCCGGCCGACATCGACGGCATGCTCGCCTCGCGGCATCCCTACAAGCAGTGGCTGAAGAAGAAGCTGCGGCGGCTGGAATCCAGCCTGTCGGACGACCCGAACTCGCTCGACCGCCTGCAGCCGGCCGATATCGCCGTCTATCAGAAGATGTTTGCCCTCACCAACGAGGAGCGGACCGAAGTGGTGCGGGTGCTGGCCGAAAGCGGTCAGGAGACGATCGGCAGCATGGGCGACGACACCCCCTTTGCCGCCCTGTCGCGGCAGATCCGCTCGCCCTACGACTACTTCCGCCAGGTCTTCGCGCAGGTCACCAACCCGCCGATCGACCCGCTGCGCGAACAGATCGTGATGAGCCTGGAGTGCTCGCTCGGCGCCGAGTCGGGCATGTTCGAGGAAACCCCCGAGCGCGCCGCGCGCCTGCTGGTGGACTCGCCGGTGCTGTCCGAGAGCAAGTTCCGCTCGCTGCTGGCCGACCCCATCTACGGCCACGAAGTGCTGGATCTGCACTATGACCCCAGCCTTGGCCTCGATGCCGCCATCCGCGCGCTGGGTGACCTCGCGGTCGCTGCCGTACGGGATCGCGGTGCGGTCATCCTGGTGCTGTCCGACCGCCAGCTGACGAAGGGTCGATTGCCGATCCATGCGCTGCTGGCCACCGGCGCGGTGCACAGCCGACTGATCGCCGAAGGCGTGCGCTGCGACTGCAACATCGTGGTGGAAACCGCCACCGCCCGCGACCCGCACCAGTTCGCCTGCCTCATCGGCTACGGCGCCAGCGTGATCTATCCCTATCTCGCCTACGCCACGCTTTACGACATGCGCGCGCGCGGCGAGATCAGTGTCGAGAAGGACGAGGCGGCGCTCGGGCAGTCCTACCGCAAGGGCATCAACAAGGGCCTCTACAAGATCATCTCGAAGATGGGGATCTCCACCATCTCCAGCTACCGTGGCTCGCAGTTGTTTGAAGCGGTCGGGCTGCACAGCGAGGTGGTGGAGCTGTGCTTCGCCGGCACCGTCAACCGTATCCAGGGTGCCCGCTTCCAGGACCTCGAAGCCGAACAGGCACTGCTCGCCAAGGCGGCGTGGAACCCCCGTCGTAGCGCCGACCAGGGCGGCCTGATGAAGTTCGTCTACGACGGCGAATATCACGCCTACAACCCGGATGTCATCCGCACCCTCCACGATGCCGTGCAGAGTGGCGAGTACAGCGACTACGAGAAGTTTGCCGCGCTGGTCAATCACCGGCCGGTTACCGCGTTCCGCGACCTGTTCACGCTGAAGGACGCGACGCCGATCCCGCTGGAGGAAGTCGAACCGATCGAATCGATCCTCAAGCGCTTCGATTCGGCCGGCATGTCGCTGGGCGCGTTGTCGCCGGAAGCCCACGAGGCGCTGGCGATCGCCATGAACCGGCTCGGCGGCCGCTCCAATTCCGGCGAAGGCGGCGAAGACCCGGTGCGTTACGGCACCGAGCGCACCTCCAAGATCAAGCAGGTGGCCTCCGGCCGTTTCGGCGTGACTCCGGCGTATCTGGCCAGCGCCGAGGTGCTGCAGATCAAGGTGGCCCAGGGCGCCAAGCCCGGTGAGGGTGGCCAGCTGCCGGGCGACAAGGTCAACGAGATGATCGCCACCCTGCGCTACGCCAAGCCCGGCGTGGCGCTGATCTCGCCGCCGCCGCATCACGATATCTACTCGATCGAGGATCTGGCGCAGCTGATCTTCGACCTCAAGCAGGTCAATCCGGCCGCGTTGGTGTCGGTGAAGCTGGTGTCCGGCCCGGGTGTCGGCACCATTGCCGCCGGCGTGGCCAAGGCCTATGCCGACCTCATCACCATCTCCGGCTATGACGGTGGTACCGGTGCCAGCCCCATCACCTCGGTGAAGTACGCCGGCACGCCGTGGGAGCTCGGGCTCTCCGAAACCCACCAGACGCTGCGCATGAACGGCCTGCGGGAAAAGGTGCGGGTGCAGACCGACGGCGGGCTCAAGACCGGGCTTGATGTCATCAAGGCCGCCATCCTCGGCGCCGAGAGCTTCGGCTTCGGCACCGCGCCCATGGTGGCCCTGGGCTGCAAGTACCTGCGCATCTGCCACCTCAACAACTGCGCCACCGGCGTCGCCACCCAGAACAAGGTGCTGCGTCTCAAGCACTTCATCGGCCTGCCGGAAATGGTGATGAACTATTTCCGCTTCGTCGCCGAGGAAACCCGCCAGCTGATGGCGCAGTTGGGCGTACGCACGCTGGCCGAGCTGATCGGGCGATCCGAGCTGCTGGCGATCCAGCCGGGCACCACCGACAAGCAGCGTGCACTCGACCTGTCGCCGATCCTCGCGTCGGCCGGCATGGTGTTGCCATCCGGCCACTTCTGTACCGGTCCCAATCATCCGTTCGACAAGGCCGAGCTGGCCGAGACCATGGTGCGCGACGCGCTCACCGCCATCGAACAGAAGACCGGTGGCGTGTTCAGCTACACCGTGACCAATCGCGATCGGTCGATCGGCGCGCGCCTGTCCGGCGAGATCGCCAAGCGCCACGGCAACCTCGGCATGAGCGATTCGCCCATCACGCTCAGGCTGAACGGCACCGCCGGCCAGAGCTTCGGTGTCTGGAATGCCGGCGGTCTGCATCTGGAGCTGGAAGGCGAAGCCAATGACTATGTCGGCAAGGGCATGGCCGGCGGTCGCATCGTCATCAAGCCGCCGCAGGGTTCGCGGTTCAAGACCACCGAGGCCGCCATCATCGGCAATACCTGCCTGTATGGCGCCACCGGCGGTACCCTGTTCGCCGCCGGCACCGCTGGCGAACGCTTCGCCGTACGCAACTCCGGCGCTACGGCGGTGGTTGAAGGCGTGGGCGACCACGGCTGCGAATACATGACCGGCGGCGTGGTCGTGGTACTGGGGGATGTCGGCGTCAACTTCGGTGCCGGCATGACCGGCGGGTTTGCTTATGTCCTCGACGAGAGCCGTGGCTTCGTCGACCGCTACAACCATGAACTCATCGACATTCATCGGGTCGTAGCCGAAAGCATGGAAGGCCATCAGCACTTCCTGCGCGGGCTGATCCGCAACTACGTGGCGGCCACCGGCAGCGAATGGGGCCAGCACATCCTCGATGATTTCCGCGATTTCGTCGGGCGCTTCTGGCTGGTCAAGCCGAAGGCCGCTGAAATCAATTCGCTGATCCACGCCGTCAAGGCCGCGGCGTAAGGACCCAGACATGGCAAAGAATCACCTGCAGTTTCTAGAAGTTTCCCGACAGGACCCGAAGAAGGTCGCGGTGGAAGTGCGCATGCACGACTGGCGCGAAATCTACGGCCAGTTCCCGGCCGACAACGCGGCCACCCAGGCCGGGCGTTGCCTCGATTGCGGCAACCCCTACTGCGAGTGGAAGTGCCCGGTGCACAACTACATCCCCAACTGGCTCAAGCTGGTCGAGGAAGGCAATCTGTTCGCCGCTGCCGAGCTGTCGCACAAGACCAACTCGCTGCCGGAAATCTGCGGCCGCGTGTGCCCGCAGGACCGGCTCTGCGAAGGCGCCTGCACCCTCAATGACGGCTTCGGCGCGGTCACCATCGGCTCGATCGAGAAGTACATCTCCGACGAGGCCTTCAAGCAGGGCTGGCGACCGGACATGACGGGCGTCGTTGCCACCGGCAAGAAGGTGGCCATCATTGGCGCCGGCCCCGCCGGGCTGGGCTGCGCCGACATCCTCGCCCGCAATGGCGTGAAGCCGGTCGTGTTCGATCGCCAGGCCGAGATCGGGGGCCTGCTCACCTTCGGTATCCCGCCGTTCAAGCTGGAAAAGGACGTCGTCAAGAACCGGCGCAACATCCAGGAATACATGGGCGTCGAGTTCCGCCTCAACACTGATGTCGGCACCGACGTGACCATGGCGCAGCTGCTCGCCGAATACGACGCCGTGTTCCTCGGCATGGGCACCTACACCGCCATGACCGGCGGCTTCCCCGGTGAGGATCTGCCGGGCGTGGTGTCGGCACTGCCCTTCCTGATCTCCAACATCAACCGCGTGATGGGCATCGAGAAGGATCCGGCCGACTTCATCGACATGGCCGGCCAGCGGGTGGTGGTGCTGGGCGGTGGCGACACCGCCATGGACTGCAACCGCACCTCCATCCGCCAGCAGGCGGCCAGCGTCAGCTGCGTCTATCGTCGCGACGAGGCGAACATGCCCGGCTCCAAGCGCGAAGTCGCCAACGCCAAGGAAGAGGGCGTCAAGTTCATGTTCAACCGTGCCCCGGTGGAAATCGTCGGCAATGGCAAGGTCGAAGGTGTGAAGGTGGTCGAGACCCGTCTGGGCGCCCCTGATGCCCGCGGCCGGCGCCGCCCCGAGGTGGTGCCCGGGTCCGAGCAGATCATCCCCGCCGACCGCGTGGTCATTGCCTTCGGCTTCCGCCCCAGCCCGGCCGCGTGGCTCGGTGACTTCGGCGTGACCCTGCATGACGACGGCCGCATCCGCGTCCACCAGGACGCCGGCGCCGAAGCCGCGTTCCAGACCGCCAACCCGAAGATCTTCGCCGGCGGCGACATGGTGCGCGGCTCCGACCTGGTGGTCACCGCGGTCTATGAAGGGCGCCAGGCGGCCGAGGGTATTCTCGAAAGCCTGGGCGTCTGATCGCCGAAGGTCGCAACAGGGCCGGCCATGCCGGCCCTTTTTTGTGGGCGACTCAGAAGCGCAGGCTGAGGCCGCCGACCACCGTCCGCCCGGCCGCTGGCTCGTAGTAACGACCAAACCCGGCGTTGACCCGCAGGTTTTCGATGTAGTCGATATCGAACAGGTTGTTTGCTGCCAGCCAGGGCGACAGCTGCAGGCCGCCCACCACGCCCGACCAGGCCAGGCGTGCGTTGGCCACCACGTAGCCGGCGACTCGCACCGTGTTGGCATCGTCAGCCAGCACCCGGTCCAGCGCCACGCCCTGCAGTCGTGCGGTCCAGCCCGGGCGCGGCTGCCAGGCCGCTTCAGCAAACAGCTGCTGGCGCGGGGTGCCCGGCAGCACGTTGCCGCCGAAGTCATTGCCGTCGACCTGGTACTGCCGGAACCGGTAGTCGTTGACGCTGTAGCTGAGGCTGAGCGTCAACGGGTCGGCCACCTGCCAGATGGCACTGAGTTCCACCCCCTGGCGGTCGCTGGCGCCGGCGTTGCGGTAGAAGCTGCGGCCGGGCTGGTTGTCGAGCTCGAAGCGCACCAGCTCGCCCTCGTTGCGGATCGCATACAGCACCAGCTCTGCCCGCAATTGTGGGCTTTCGTGCTTGAGGCCCAGTTCCAGATTGTCGGCCTCGGCCGGTTGCAGGGCGGGGTTGAAGCCGCCGCCGTCCGGGTTGGCCAGCTCGTTGTTGGCCGGGCTTTCAAAGCCCGAGCCATAACGCACGAAAATCAGCCGTTGCGGGTCGGGCCGGTAGCCCAGACCCAGGTTGTAGCTGGTCTTGTCGAAGCGTCGGCGCCCGCTGTCATCGCCGTCGGCGAGAAAGGCATCGTCGACCGACAGTGTGAGGTCGTCGTAGCGCAGGCCCGCCGCCAGCACCCAGGCCTCGCCCAGGGCCACCTGGTCGCTGACGAACAGCCCCAGGCTCTCGGCCTTTTCGTCCTGCAGCAGCGTTTGCTCGCCGCGTACGCCGCCGTCTCCGTTGTTGAACCGGCTGCGGGTATCGGTCTGGGTTTCGAAATCGATGCCGACGCTGAGCCGATGCAGGCCGCCCAGGGCCTGCAGGCGATGGTCGAGTTGCGCGCCGAGTCCGCCCAGGCTGCGCTCGAAGGCCGACTGTCCACCCCCGGCGAAAGGCAGGCTGTTGGCAAAGTCGCGTTCACCCACCCAACTGCGAAGCCGGTAGTCGGTGCGCGCGCCGAGGCCGGCGACATAACTCAGGCCCAGCCGCTGTTGCTCGATGGCTTCGGCGGTGGCAAAGCGCAGCGCGTTGGGGTTGGCCGCCCCGGGAGTCGCCTGCAGCTCGTTGAGGTTGAGCCCGCCCGGGTCCTGAGCGTCGATCTCCAGGGTCTGTACCACCGCGCGCAGGGTCCCACCGCCCACCTGCCAGGCCAGCCGGCCGCTGCCGATCAGGCTGTCGGCCGCCATGTTTTCGCGGTGGCCGTCGACTTCGCGATGCGCCAGTGACAGCAGCCCGCCGATATCGCCGAATTGACCGCCAATCTCGCCGCGGATACGCCGCTCGCCCAGTTCACCGGCGACGACATCAAGCCGGCCCAGGCCGGCCTCCGGCAATGCGCGAGTGGTGATGAAGAGGACGCCGCCAGCGCCGTTGCCATAGAGCGCCGAGGCCGGCCCGCGCAGCACTTCGACCTGTTCGACCAGCGCCAGGTCGAGCGCATCGAGGTCGGTCTGGCCGTCGGGGTTGGTCAACGGAATGTCGTCCACCATTACCCGGATACCCCGGGTGCCGAAACTGGCGCGGCTGCCGAAGCCGCGGATCGACACCCGCAGCCCCTGATTGAGGTTGTAGCGGTTCTGCGCGTAGACGCCGGGAATGCGGTTCAGCGACTCATCCAGGGCCAGGCCCGGTGCGCCCGCAAGCTGACCGGCCTCGACCACGCCGATGCTGGCGGGCATCTCCCGCCACGGGGTGGTCAGGCGCGGGCTCCGCACCTCCACGGTTGAAAGCGGGGTGGCGGCTTCGCTGTCATCCGCGGCGACAGCGGGGAGGGGCAGACACAGCAACAGTGCAAGGTGCCAGCGGGCGGCAGTCATGGGGGTCTCCTAAGGGCGGCAACACGTCTACGCGTGCTGGAGGAGAGTGTCTCACGATGTCGCCATGTTGCCTGCAGGCCGCAGCCGGTCTGCCCCGAGCGTCCAGCCGCCTCAGGGCGCGGTGGCGCCGTTCAGGCAGGTGTCGTACACCTTGAGCGCGGGTGTCAGGTCCACCGTGAGGATGGCCGAACTCACCCGCAGTTCGATTTCGTTGTACGGCATCGTGTTGATGAAGCCGACCAGGCCGCGCTGCACGTCTGCGTCAAGTTCGATTCCGAGCACGCGGCGCAGGTTGAACACTTCCAGTGCCAGCAAGGTGCCGGTGCCGCGGCTTTCAGCCGGCGTACCGTTGAGCGAGGTACTGACGGTAATGTTGCGCCCCACCGTGGCCGCCAGCAGACCGGTATTGACGGCCACATCGAAGCTGGCCAAACGGCCGGCCGGCACCACTTGCGGCAGGGTCACCTTGAGGCCGGAGCTGCCCATCAGCAGCGGGTCGAGCAGGCCGGCGCGATAGACCACCTCGGCGGCCGTGAACGGCTTGCCATCGATGGCATTGATGCCGTCGTTCACCGCACAGGCAAGTCCGCCGAGCAGTGTGCACAGCAGGCCACTGCGGGTGGCCGTCACCGTTGCGCCGGGCAGGGTGTACTGGTTGCAGGCGAGTTCGCCAACTTCGGCCTCGTTCGGGGGGCCGGCGACATCGTCGCCACTGCAGCCGGTGAGCAGCACAAGAGCGAGCAGCGCAGCACGCGTCGGTGCGACCGGGTTGAAAGTCCGCATCGTAGAAATCCTGGGGCAAATTGAGGGAGGCGGCAGTCTGACCGCCCGTTCAATTAAGCGCCCTCCGCCGAAAGCGTCAGCCGGCGTAGGACGGCGCCGTCATGCCGTGCACGACGATCACCCCTGTCACGTCAGCCGTTCTCCCCGCGTCCACGGCCGGTCGTCCTGGCACCGTCGAAGTGGGCACAGAACTCGACCAAAGGCCAACGCTGTACAGGCGCCGCCAGCCGGCGCCTGCGGTACAGTGTTCATTCTTCATTATTTGGCCGCCTCGAGAGCCCCCATGCCGCCCCCTGCCGGCCCCCTGCCCGACGACGAGGTGTTGTTGCAGGCGCTCAAGGAGCGTCGCTTCGAGCCTTACTTCGAGCCCAAGGTCAGCGTCGAAACCGGACGGGTTGCCGGATTTGAAGTGCTCGCCCGCCTGGTACTGGAGGACGGCAGCATGGTCCCGCCGGCTTTGTTCGTCCCGCGGCTTGAAGCGCTGCGGCAGATCGACGATCTCAGCCTGCAACTGCTCGACCGGGCCCTCACCGCCCTGCGCGGCTGGCTCCGGTTGCGGCCGACGCTGGGGATCGCCCTGAACGTGTCGGCCGAGTCGTTGGTGCAGCCCCGGGTGGCCGCCGGCCTGTTGGCGGTGACGCGGGCGCACGAGGTGTCGCCGGAGCGGGTGGTCTTGGAGATCACCGAATCGACCCCGCTGGCTGCCCTGTCGGAAGGGCTGGAAAGCCTCGTGCGGCTGCGGGCGGCCGGGTTCCAGCTGGCGATCGACGACTTCGGCACCGGGCACTCCTCCGGCGAGCAGCTTTCGCGGGCGCCGTTCACCCAGTTGAAGATTGACCAGTCGTTTACCCGCCATGTAGCCGACAACGCAGAGGCCCGCATCATTTTCCAGTCGTGCATGGTGGTGGCACGCAAGTTCGGGCTGCGCGCTTGCGCCGAGGGCATCGACTCGCCCCGCGCGCTGCGGTTCGCCTGCGACCAGGGCGTGCACGAGTTGCAGGGCTGGCTGATCAGCGCCGCCATGCCGTCGCTGGCCGTGCCCGCGTTTCTCGACAGCTTCGAGCGTGAAGACCGGATTCGCGAATGGTATGCCGCCGGCAAAACTTGAACTAAAGCCGGACAGGACGGGGGTCACGCCGCCCATGCCAAGCCGTTCGGCGTCAAGACGACATCTTTTGTTCATATTTGTGTGGACAGCGCTCAAATTCTGTGGCAACGTGTTCATCCATTGTGCAGGCAAAGGTGAACAATCATGGAACGTTATCAAGTCGGCGACGAAGTTATTGCCCATGGTCGCGGTCCCGGCTGCATTCGCGCCGTCGCCCGCCCCCGCAGCGCTATCGAAGCGGCCTGCGCCCCGGTCATGCCACATCTCGGGCGCCTGTCATTGCAGGGCAAACGCTTCCAGCTGCCGCAACCCAATGACGGCGAGCAGTTCCAGGGCGCCATCACCCAGTATCTGATCGAGACCGAGCACGGCCTTGAATGGCTGGGCTGGCATCTGGTGCGACGTGCGCCGCGCGCCGGCAGCAAGCCGTGGATGCGCGCGTTCCCGGTGTTGCTTGACTGGACCCCGGCAGAGCTGGCCGCGGCCCCGGCCTATCGCCGCCCCACGCCCGAACCCGCCTGAGACCGACCCCATGACCCGCAACCCCCCCGAAGACGGCTACCGCATTGGCGCCGTCTCACGCATGACCGGCATCGCCCTCCCCACGCTGCGGATGTGGGAGCGCCGCTACAAGGTGGTGACCCCGTTGCGCACCCCCGCCGGGGGCCGCATTTATCGGCGCGAGCAAGTGGCACGGCTGGCCCTGTTGCACGCCGCCGTTCAGGCTGGGCATCAGATCGGCTCGGTCGTCACCCTCACGGATGCCCAACTGCAGGAGCGTATTCGCGGCGGCCTGGGTGATCGCGCCGGCAGCGCACCCTCGCGGATTGCGGTGATCGGCCCGGCCTTGCCGGCGCTGATGCTCAGTTCCGAGGTGGCCGACCCGACCGTCGAGCTGGTCGCCCAGTTCGACGACATCAGTGAAGCGGGCGAACTGGCCGACGCCGGGCTCGACGCGCTGATCCTCGAGCTGCCCACCTTCCACGCCGATGATCTCGAAGCGGTGCTGGACCTGATCCGCCAGACCGGCGCCCGGCTCAACATCGTTGTCTACGCCTTCACCAACCGGAAACTGCTGCGGCGGCTCGACCTGATGGATGTGCTCTGCGTGCGGGCGCCGGCCGACATCCCGCAACTGTTGCGGCTGTGCCGGCTGGCGCAGGCCTGCGGTGGCGACGCCGGGGCCCCCGTGCGGCCGCGGGATGACGCCGATGACGCCGTCGTGCCCCCGCGGCACTTCACCGACACCCAGCTGCAGAAGCTCGGCGCCCTCAACAGCAGCGTGCAGTGTGAATGCCCGCAGCATCTCGCGATGCAGATCGCCAGCCTCGCCGCCTTCGAGCGCTACAGTTCCGAGTGCGAGGTGCGCTCCCCGGATGACCTGAGCATCCACAAGATGCTCAATCAGGCCAGCGCCAAGGCGCGGCACACGCTCGAGACCGCACTGAAGAAACTGCTGACCGCCGAGAACATCCAGGTGTAGCCCACCCCAGGGAACCTCTGCACAACGTCGCGAGCGAAGGCAGGTTGTCAGGCACATCCGTGTGCCTGACCCCTTCGGGGCTACGCGCCGCTTTCGTTCCCGACGGAACGGTGAGCGCCGCCGGAGCGCAGGAAGCGGAGTGTATGGGGCAATACATGAGCATTCCGAGCACCGCCGGCGCTCAAGATGCCGAGCGCAGTAGCTGTGCAGAGGTTCCCTGAGGGGTTTTCCACCCGCGTGCGTTATATCCTGATGGTGAGTGCGCGCCGCAAGATCAGCAGACGCACGGCAGGCAGGTGACACGGGCGACACCGTCCGGGTGGAGAAACGATGGCCGACATGGCACCCCATCACCGCGACGGCAAGCGGCGGTTGGGACTGGCGGATGCAGAGGTGGAGGCGCTCTATCAGCGCTTTCGGCCGGCGCTCGTGCGCTATTTCGAACGCCGCGGCTTCACCGGTTCCGATGCCGAAGACCTCACCCAGGATGTCTTCATCAAGATCAGCCGCCGCGACACCAGCGCCGAACTGTGGGAACCGCAGGGCTTCGTCTTCCGGGTAGCGGCGAATGTGCTCAAGGACCAGATCCGCCGCAACGCCGTGCGCCACCAGACGCAGCACGTCAATCTCGACGACGAAGCCGAGCGGCTGGAAGACCCGGAAAGCCTCGAAGCCGCTTACGAGCAACGCGAAGCCCTGGCCCAGGTGATGCAGATGATGAGCGGCCTCACCCCCAAATGCCGCGCCGTATTGCTGCTCAACAAATATGAAGGCCTGAGCTATTCCGAAATTGCCCAGCGTTTCGGCGTGTCGGTGAGCGCCATAGAAAAGCACATGATTCACGCCCTCAAACACCTGCGGGCCCAGTGGCCACCCACGCCATGAACACGCAGACCCACGTCGACCCGCGTCTGAGCGCCGCCGATGAACAGGCCGCCACCTGGTTTGCGCGCCTGCAATCCGACCGCTGCAGCGACCGCGACCGCGCCGCGCACCAACGCTGGCTGGCCGAAGACCCGCGCCACGAAAAGGCCTGGCAGGATCTGCTGGCCCTCTGGCAACAACTCGACCATGTCGCCGACCTGCCGCCAGTGGCGGCTGAACGCCGTGCCGCCGTCGATGCCTCTCGCGAGGCCGCCAGCACCCGCGGGCGGCGGCGCGTGCGTCGCCGTCGTGCCGGGCTGGCCGCCGGCGTTGCCGCCGCGCTGGCGGTGGCCCTTACCTTCACCCTGATGCCACTGCAGCACCGGGTGTACCGCACCGACCCTGGCGACCGTCACACCATCTCGCTGGCCGATGGCAGCAGCGTCACCCTCAACACCGACACCGCCATCCGCGTCGAGTACGGCCTGCGCACCCGGCGGGTGGTGCTGGAACGCGGCCAGGCACACTTCAAGGTGGCACACGCCGTGTTGCGCCCGTTTGAAGTGGAAGCCGGCAACGGCCTCATCCGCGCCCTCGGCACCGCCTTCGATGTCTACCGCAAGGGTGACGACGTGCAGGTCACCCTCATCGAAGGCAAAGTCGAAGTCGCCGCCCTCACCTCCGCAGCACCGCCCGCGGTCGCCAACCGCGCCGCCACGATTCCCGATTCCCGATTCCCGATTCCCGACGCCGAAGGCGTCTCCCCTCACCCCTCACCCCGCACCCCTCACGTCCTGACCCCGGGCCAGCAACTGAACATCACCCCCACGGGCATCAGCGAACGCCATACCGCCAACCTCGAGCGCGCCACTGCCTGGCTCAACGGCCGCCTGGTGTTCGAAAACGAACGCCTCGCCGATGTCATCCGCGAGGTCAACCGCTACTCGCCGGTGCAGTTGGTGGTGCTCGACCCCACCCTGGCCGCGGTCCGCATCACCGGCGTGTTCCGCGCTGGCCGCGCCGAAACCTTTGTCGACGCCCTGCGCAGCTCGTTCCCGGTGAAAACCCTCGCCGCCGAGCGCAGCCTGTTGCTGGTGCCGGCCGTCACCACCCTCGACGGCGGCACCCTCACCGCCGAGGGCTTCCCCAGCGCCGTGGACTTGGGCGAGCGAGTGCATTGACCGCAGGGTTGGCGGGACGCAAGCCGAGTGATATCGTGATATCACTTAGTTGCCGGAGCACCCCATGGCCCAGTTCACCGTCCGCAACCTTGATGACGATATCAAGCGGGAACTCAAACGCCGGGCCGCCCACCATGGCCGCAGCATGGAGGCCGAGGTCCGGCACATTCTGCGCACCGCAGTCAGTCGCGGCGATGTGCCGGAATCGCCGTTGGGCGATCGCATTGCCGCCCGCTTCAAAGGTCTGAATTTCACTGAGGGCCTGCCCGAGCTGCGAGGCGAGGAAGCCGAACCCGCATCATTCGGGCCGTGATTCTGCTCGATACCAACGTCCTGTCAGGCCTGATGGCCGGCGAGGCCGCCGTCGTCGCGTGGTTGAATCAGCAGGATGCCGCCAGGATCTGGCTCACCAGCATCACCCTGTTCGAAGCGCAGATGGGCCTGGAGTTGTTGCCAGCGGGCCGCCGCCGCAAAGCCTTGGAACAGCGCTTCAACCAGGTGCTGGCGGACGACCTGCAAGGCCGCATTGTCGCCTTCGACGAAGCCGCTGCCCTCGCCGCCACCCGGCTTGCCGCACGCCGCCGCGGCGATGGCCGTCCGGTCGATATACGGGACACCCAGATTGCCGGCATCGCCATCGCCCGCCGCGCCACCCTGGCCACCCGCAACCTCCGCCACTTCGACGACCTGCCGACGCCCGTCGTCAACCCGTTCGAGTGCTGACACCGCGAGGGGCAGCATCCCCTTGCTCGTTGCTCGCGGCTAAGGCTGCTGTTGCTTCTACGATTCCTCGGGGCTGCCGCCCGTTTTCCGCAGGCTCAGAAGCGTCACTGGCGCTTCTGACCGCGCACCCGCTACAAACTCCCAATTCTCCATTCCCTGGCGCCAAAGGCGCCAACCTGAGGGGTTTCCGCCGCGCCCGCGTTACAGATAACAGGTACGCCACCCAGCAGGCGTACCCGTACCTGGAGGGGACACATGATCAATCAACACTGGGGCACGATGCTCCGTGCCTGCCGCAAGGCGCCATTCCGCATTGCTCTGCTCTGCGCTGCCCTACTGCCCGCAATGGCCAGCGCACAAGGCACGCAGCGGTTCGACATTCCGTCGCAGCCCGCCGCTAGCGCCATCAAGACGCTGGCGCTACAGGCCGACTTTGAAATTCTGGTGCCGGAAGAAGCCGCCCAAGGTTTCGAGAGCAACGCGCTCAACGGCGAATACGAAGCCACCGAAGCCCTGTTCCAGATGCTCAAAGGCACCGGCCTCACCTACAAGAGTGTGGCGCCCAATGCCTTCGTGGTGGAACAGGGTGAACTCACCGAACGCCCTTTTGTCATCGCTACGGACAACACCACCGCCCCGAGTGCCTCGACAGAAGCGGCGAGCGATCCGAACGCCAACGGTGAGCTGTTTGATCCCCGTGTCGACACCACCGCTGAACCCGGCGGCACCAGTCAGGTCGATATCGCCCGCCGCGCCGGGGTGGAAGAGATCATTGTCACCGGACAGAAGAAGTCGGAGCGGCTGCAGGACGTGCCGATCGCCATCAGTGCCTTCAGCATGGAAGACCTGACCAAAAGTCAGATCGCAGGCGGGCCGGACCTGATCACCCAGGTCCCGAACATGACGTTCACCAAGACCAACTTCTCGGGCTATTCGATCCAGATCCGCGGGATTGGCACCCAGGCCATCTCGGCGACGACCGATCCGGCGGTGGCGGTGGCGATGAACAACACCCCGTTTGTCCGCAACCGTTTCTTCGAGCAGGAGTTCTACGATCTCGAGCGCATCGAGGTACTGCGCGGACCGCAGGGCACCCTCTATGGCCGCAATGCCACCGCCGGGGTGGTGAACCTGATCACCGCCAAGCCGAGTTTTTACGCAGAAGCGCGCGCGTCGGTGGACATGGGCAACTACAACAGCCACCGCATCGAGCAGATGATCAACCTGCCGCTGGTGGAAGACACCGTGGCCCTACGCTTTGCCGGCGCCTGGACCAAGCGTGACGGCTACGCCGACAACGCCATCACCGACAGCCCCATCGACGGGCGGGACCTGTGGTCCACCCGCACCTCGCTGCGGTTCAAGCCCAACGACATCATTGAAGCCAACCTGATCTGGGAGCACTTCGAGGAAGACGACGACCGTCTGCGTTCGGGTAAGCAGTTGTGTGACAAGGATGTTGTCACCAATGTGGCCGGCTTTGATGTTGACTACTTTGATCGCCTGTCGGGGGCTGGACAGCCAACAAGTCTCTTCTCAGGTGTGCAGGCCACGCTGAGCCAAGGGTGCAAGCGCGGTTCACTGTATGCCAATGAATCATTCCAGACGCCGAATGGTTTGATGTTGCCCTACTATGCCCCGCTCGCGGGTATCAGCCTGCCGGTTGCCTTGGATGATCCCTATCTCAGTACGTCACAGCAGCTCGATTTGCGGACGATTGAATCGACCATCAATCCCGAGTATCGCGCCAAGGCCGATGTTGGTGAACTGCAGATCAACGTCGCGTTGACCGATGCATTGACCTTGAGCTCGGAGACGTCCTACAGCGATGATTTCGTCTACTCGCTACAAGACTTCAACCGCTTCAATACGGCACCAGGGGCTTGGCAGAACCCTTCTACGCCGGGCGTAAATTTTCGCGAGGGTGTTTTGCTGGAGGGTGAGAACGGCGGCATCTTCTGCGACCCACAACTCGGCTGCTCCGATCGTCTGGTGGCGGTGGATATCTCCACCGCTGAATCGCGCCAATTCAGCCAGGAACTGCGCATTGCCTCCGACTTTGACGGGCCGTTCAACTTCAGTCTGGGCGCCAACTATCTGCGCTATACCACGGAGGACAAGTACTACGTTTTCTTCAACTCCATCAGCTTGATTGCGGCCTTGGGTAGTGGCACTTCGGGCCCAACACGTCTGCCGTATGTCGCAGGGGTGAGCGACAACGGCGTCTGCCTGCCCAATGGCTATGCGCCGGGCGATCCGGCGGAGGTCTATGGTGTGATCCAGTGTGTCTACATTGATCCCAACCCCATCGGCAGTCTCAATGACAAGGGCCATAACTACTTCCTCAGTCGCAACCCCTACACCCTGCACTCGCAGGCGATATTCGGCGAGGCCTACTACAACATCACGCCCGACCTGAAGCTGACGGTGGGCGCGCGCTGGTCGGAGGATGAAAAGGATGCCCCGCGCATCCCCAGCTGGACCCTGGCGTCTCTGACGGTCGGCTACCCGACCGCCGAAGTCATTTCGCAAACCTGGCGCGAGCCCACCGGCCGCATCGTGCTCGACTGGAAGCCCGATCTCGGCTTCACTGACGAGACCCTGGTGTACGGGTCATTCAGCCGTGGCTACAAGGCGGGGGGGGCCAACCCACCGGGGTTTGTCTACACCTACTACGGCGACCCGATCCAGGCACAGGGACTTGGCGCGGTCTCGGCGACGCGGCCGCGAACCTTTGAGCCCGAGTTCATCAACGCCTACGAAATTGGTACCAAGAACACCCTCCTGGATGGCCGTCTGACGGTCAACATGGCGGCGTTCTACTACAACTACCACGACTACCAGATCTCCGAGATCGTCGATCGCTCCGCTTTCAACCGGAACTTTGATGCCGAAATCTGGGGCTTCGAACTCGAGACCGACTGGTATGCGCTGGACAACCTGCGGCTGGGCTTCAAGGGCGGCTACCAGAAGACCCGTATCGGCGATGGTGAGAAGGCCATCGACCTGATGGACCGCACCGCCGGCAACGAGGATTGGGTGGTGGTGCGGCCGTTCCCCACCTATGCCTCCAGTTGCATTCTTCCGGAGTGGCTGTTTGACGGGCTCAAGTACCCGGCCACAGATGGGGTTCCGGGCCCCGCAGGCCTGGGTGGCGTTGGAGGGGGGAGAGCGGGCGGCTGCGAAATTGCCTATCTGAACGGCAATGACCCGGTCACCAACCTGCCCTACGTGGCGGATCCGACCGAACAGGACAGCGGGGCAGGGACTCTGCAGTTCCACCCCAACTATCCCGGCTGGGATCCCGCCACCGCCCCCAACAACGGTGAAGGCTTCGAGAAGGACCTGTCCGGCAACGAACTGCCGAATGCGCCCAACTACACCCTGACCCTGACCGGCGACTACATCCTGCCGCTGGGCAATGCCTGGCTGATGACCCTGCATGCCGATCTGCACTGGCAGTCGGAATCCTGGTGGCGCATCTTCAACGACCATGAGTTCAGTCGACTGGACGACTACTACACGGCCAACGTGGCGGCGATCTTCATGAACGAAGCCTCGGGCTGGAACGTGATGGCCTATGTGAAGAACGTGTTTGATGAAACCGCCATCTCCGGCGCCTTCCTCAATTCCGACGACACCGGCCTGACCACCAACATCTTCCTCACCGAGCCGCGACTGTTCGGCCTGCGGGTGACCAAGAACTGGGGCGGTGGGTCGACCCTGGGGAACTTCGGGCGGCGGTTTGATGCGGGTCATCGCTGGCCGCTGCAATTGGAAGTGGGCGGGCAGGTGCAACGGGTGGATGCTGACAATACGGCGGCGCTGCCGACCTTCTATGACGCCTTCTCCGGACCGCTGGATATCGCTGAGGGTGTGCAGAGCGCCGACCTGGGCTGGGGCCAGACCCGCGAGATCAAGCTCGGCTGGCGGCCCGATGCGGGGCCGTGGACACTGTCGGTGGGCTATCGTCAGGGGAATCTGCGCCACTCGGTGGCGGGCGGCGCATCCTGGGAGACCGAGCCCTTCTGCCCGTTGGTAGGCGGCTCCTTCGAGGCACAGTGCACCAATCCTATTCCGGCGCCGATTTGGATCGATCTGCAGAGTTATTCTCGTACCAACCGGGTGGCGGCCGAGATGCGGGCCTCCGAAAGCTATCGTCTGTTTGATGTGGCGATCCGCCGGGATCTGGAGCTGAGCACCTTCTCGCGGTCCAGTGTCGAGCTGGCAGTGCGGCGGGCGCGCTTGATCTCGCAGACCCAGGCGGCGCTGGAAGGGGTGCCGGACTGGATGATTCCCGAGAATGTCGACGTCTTCTTTGTCGGCCAGCGGCCGGTGACCCACACCGTGTATCAGGCCGACTTTGATGCCCGGCGCGGCTTCGACGGCACCGGCCCGCTGCTGACCTGGAGTGCCGCCTCGCCATTGTTCGGCAACCCGCAGTCGGGTGTGGTGGAACTGGACTGGTCGTTGAGCGGTGGGGCCCTGTTCGGTCGTCAGACCACCGACATTGCCGACAGCGAGGAGAGTGAGTGGTACTACGCCTGGACGGCGACGCAGGCTAGCGGCTTCCAACAACCGCCGCAAACGCCGACCACCATTACCGAACGCACTGTGCCCGGCACCCGCCGCAGCACCTCGGAGACGGTGCCGATGGTGGGCGCGACGCTGGGGCTGAGCTATCGGGTGAACAGCCTGAGCCTGTCGGCGGGTTACCGCTGGGAGCGTTACATCGACGCCATTGATGGCGGTGTGGAAGAACGCAAGACCTACGACCGCACGATCGAGGGTCCGACCCTGAAACTGGGGATCGGCTTCGGCGGTTGAGCCCGTGGGGCAACAAGGCGGCGGGATTGTCCCGCCGCCTTCTCCATGCCGGGTTCAGACGGCGGCAGCGTCGGCACCCTGCAAAGCCGTCTTCGCGAGCGGTAAAGCAGGGTGGTGATCGGAGGGCCCCGCCCGCCATACCCACACCCCATGTGCGGCTTTTTCGCTAAAAGTCGTCTTAAAGAATAGACGCGCCATTCCCGCGCCCGCCCGGGCGCCCCCGTCTGGAGGTGACCATGGCTTCGCATCGGTATTCCCCAATATGTTTTCGTTCCCACCCGTCGCTTATTCAGGGCGTGGCTGCCGGGCTATTGCTGCTGCCTTGTGCGGTGTCGGCGCAGGTTGAGCAGGCCACGCTGGAGATGCACATTGGCCCCACTTCGCCGGTGGGGTTCTACACGGTGGAAGAAGCGCACGAGAAGCTGCTGCAGCGCGACGGCCTGCGGCGCAGCACCAACGATGACGGCTGGCTGCAGTTGGAGGACCGCACACGCAATGTGCTGTGGTCGTTCGTGCCGGAAGATCACGTGGCCTATCCGTCGGTGATCCGGCGTACGGTGAGCGGCAGTGGCGCCGGCAAGCAGATCAACATGGATGCCTTGTGCGAGGCACGGCGCAAGGACTGCGAGAAGCTGATGAAGCAGCTCAGGCGCGAGAACGCCGTCGCCCAGAACGAGTTCGTGCGCATGCCACATCGCGGCCAGGGCGTGAACAGCGACATGACGCCGCTGGGCAGTTTGATGTCGGCTGCGCCCTAGGGCCCCCGTTCAAAGCTGGAAGCGGTACCGCAGAAACCCCCACCACAGCCACGGCCGCACGGCGACGGCGACGACGAGGGGCATCGGGTCGAAATGGGCGCGGCGGCTGTAGGCCTTGCCGTCCTTGAGCACGAAGTGGTCGACGGCGCGCACCTCCAGCCTGCCATCGCCGATGGGGAACTGCAGACGGAAGGCGATGTAGCAGGTGTCGCCCAGCGTCATGCTGTGATCCACCGTGGCGCGGGTGCCGGGCAACCAGCGGAACAGGGCGGTGAAGTCGCGCAGTGCCGCATTGCGTCCGCGCAGCGGTGGCACGGTGGGCTGGTAGAGCGTGACCTCCGGATGCAGCAGTGCGACCAGCCGCGCCGGGCTGGCGTCAGCCCAGGCCGCCTCGAAGGCGCGGGCGAAGGTGGTGTTATCACCGAGGTGGCGGCGGTCGTCGGGCTGGGCATCCATGCGAGCGTCCGGGTTCAGGTGTTGGCGTGGGCGGCATCAAGACCGCGCTGTCGGCCATGGCGCCGATAGACCGCTTTGCAGGCGGCATTCTGCTGGTCCCAGTACATGCGGTGGAACAGCGGCAGGTCGGGGATCCAGAACTGGTCGCGTGTCGGGGCGACGGGGGCCGCCCGGGCGCCGGGCGTGATCTCGCCAAACACGACGCCGGGCCCCTCGGTGGTGACGCGACGCGCCAGTACCTGACCCTCGGCATCGACGATCTGGGTGGCGCCGACGAATTCGGTGGCGTACGGCACGCAGGTGTCGGTGTAGGGGCTGAGGTAGAAGTCGCCGCGCAGCGCGCCGCAGTGGCTGGCCTGCAGCACCGGTGCGCCGATGCGGCGGGCGAACTCTACCGGCGCCTGTTCACTCATCTGCCGGTTCAGGGGCGCGATGCGCTTGAGCAGGGTGGCGGCGCCGGGCCAGTTGTCGGGCATGTGCCACCAGTGGGTGCCGGTCATCACCAGGGAGACGCGGCCGCGCATCCGCTTCAGTGTCTGGGTGCGGATCAATTCCCAGCACACCGCGGCACCGATGCCGCCCAGCGCAGTCTCGAACACGCCGTCGTCTTGGCCGCCGATGTAGAAGCAGTTTTCCCACATGGTGGGCAGGTCTTTGTCGTGTTGGTGCAGGGCGCCGTCAGGCGTGGCCAGGTAGTAGCGGTTGTACAGCTCGCCGCCATCGGCCACCAGCATGGACCCGCCGATGTGGCAGGTGTGCTGTCGGGCGGTATCGCGCAGGAAGCGGATGGCGGGGTTGTCGGCTGCCGGTAGCGCCACCCGATAGGCCTCGACGGCAGGCGCCAGCGCGCCGGTAAAGAACTCCGGCAGCGCCACCAGCCGGGCGCCGCCGGCCACGGCCTCGGCGGCCAGTTGCGCCACGTGTGCCAGGTTGTCGTCGAGCTGACCCATGCGGGTGCGGATCTGAACCGCGGCGACTTTCATGCGGGACTCCTGCGGGCAATACCGGGGAACCGCATCGTAGCCCGATCGGTGGCGGCGGAGGGAACCATCCACGCGTTCCGGTCGTCCTTCCCTCTACAAGCGCGGCGAAGACCGCAACGGAACCGTGGGGAACACGACAATGGATGCAAGACAATGACGATGCGGAACACACACTCGCTGTACCTCGCCGGCACCCTGGCCAGTGCGCTCGCACTGGCGGCCTGTTCGTCGAGTTCGGACAATCTGGATGAGTTCGACATTCCCAATTGGGCGGCGATTCCAACGGCGGCAATCGCCGATGCCTTCAATGCCCCGGCGTCGCTGGCGGCGGATGACCTCGCCTACCAGGCGGCCCTGATCTACGACGTGACGCTGGAAGGCCGTGCCTACGATCAGATCGATCGCCCGGTGCCGACCAGCCCGGCGGTGGTGGAGTGCGACGACGGCGGTCGCGTGTACTACCTGGGCAAGCCCAACCAGACCATCACCTATCCGTTCTTCGGTGAGGATGGCGTTGTTGCCACGGTGGTCAACAACTACGCCTATGGCTGTACCACGCCAGACCCGGACGACGCGTCGGTTACGCTGCAAACCATCAGCGGCTTCGACACCGCGCGCTTTGATGTGCCTTGCGGCGATGGCACCTGCGACGGCGCCTATGACCTCTATGGCGACCAATTCCATGGCTACCCCTACCGGGTGCGTTATCGGTCGATGGTGGACGACACCACCACCCGTACTGATCGGGTCGAGATCGATGGCCTGCACTTCGCTGGCCCGGCCGATCCGGTGGACATCGGCGGCAACAGCTTCGAGACCCGCGGCGTCGCCCAGAACCTGATCATCATCAACGCCATGGCCACCCAGGTTGAGGGCGAAGCCGCCGAGGAAAGCGTCTTCGCCATTCGCTACGGTCGGACGGGCAACGGGGACGACATCCCCCCGGTCCGCTTCGTCCGTCGCGATGTCACCGGCGAGCCGCTGTTCTTCCTCGATGGGCCGTTGCGCTCCGCCTCCAGTGCTGACGAGAGCTGCCTCGGCGGCGGCATCCATCTGGAAACCACCGACGCCCTGGAACTGAACGCCGACAACATCGTCGCCGGCAGCATCACCCTCACCAATGGCGAGACCGAGACGGTGGGTGAGGATGAAGTCCCCCTCACCGCCACCCTGATGTTCGAAGCCAACGGCGATGTCACCGTCACCGACCCTGACGGCATGAGCAATACCTTCGCCCGTGGTGACCTCGAAACCCTGCGGCAGACCTGCACCCAGACGGTGCCCGTGAAGCGTTCCTGAGACGTTCACGGAGCAGACCCGCCGGCGTCACCCGCGAGGGTGGCGACGGCGGTTCGTTGGGCGCCTGCGGGTGCCCTTTTTTGTGCCCGATATCGCGGGCTTGCCGGTCTGCATGCAAATAAAAACGACAAAAGGGTGCGGAATTTGGCTGCTAATGCGTCTTATTAAGTGATGTTTCGGGATTGCGGATCCTCTCCTCCGCGCCGGCAAGGGTAGTTTCCCCCTCCGAACCGGCACTGTGATGGCGGCGGGTACTCGCCCGCCGTCATCGCCTTTCTGGGCTGCCCGTTTCGGGGCCTGTTGTCACCCTCGTGCCCACCGGAGCATCCGTGTCATGGAGACACTTCCCTATCAGTGCTTTGGCGCTTCGCGGCTGCGTGACCGCTGGTCGGCCATGGTTGTCACCACCACCACCTTCTCGGCCAGCGACGACGACTACGCGGCCGAGGTCTACACCCTGTTGCCGCCGCCGCAATCGCGGGTGGCGGCGCGGCTGTTACGCGTGCCCATGCGGGCGTTCCATGGTGCACAGGCCATCACGGCAAAAGCCTATCTGCGACAGCAGGCGCTGGCACAGGCCTGTATCGATCTTGACCTGCATCATCACCGGTATACCGCCATCACGGCGCCAGCGGCCGCCATCGGTTCGGCGCTGACACCGATCGGAACCGAGGCGCTGGCGGCGTGGCCGGAGACGGGCGACGTCAGTCCGCTATGGCGCATTCGCGACCGCACCGCTTGTCCACAGTTGCGGCGGGCGCTTGAGGCCCTGCTGGCGCCGACCGATCCGCTGACGGCGCCGGTGGCGGTCCTTCGGGCCGTATCCGAAGGAAGCGGGCAAACCGCGGTAGCCCGGTGGCGGTGAGGCCGCTGTAGCGATAGGTGATCCAACTGCCGATGGCGGGGGGGTCGGCCCGCTCGGCATCGCTGAAGCCGGAGCCGATCCGGAACCGGCGGCCCTCCGGGGTTTCCACCGTCATGGCGCCCATCAGGCCGCGCAGCCGGCCTTCACCACCATGGTGCGCGACCACCCGGGCCTCGGCATCGCGATAGGGTTTAAGCTTGATCAGATCGTGGTTGCGCACGGTGTGATAGGTCGCTGCCTGATGATGCAGCATCAGCCCCTCGCCGCCAGCGTCGACCACGGCTTCCAGTCGCGCCATCAGCATGACCTCGTCGGCGACCCGGAACTGCGGGACCGGCTGTAACCAGGGAATCGCCAGTGCGGCCAACCGCTGTTGCAGGACCTGCAGCCGGGTATCGAACGGGCCGGCGGTGTCGGGCAGATCGAACACGCGGTACTGCACCCGGCGCCAGTCATCATCCGTCGGTGGATGGGTGCGGACAATGCCGCTGACCTCGGCGAAGCGGCCGCGGCCAATCCACAGTTCGCCGTCCAGCGGCAGGTCGTCGGGCCAGCCGGCGGTGAACCATGGTGGCGTGTCGATGGGGTACCCCTGGCGGGTGTAGAGGCGTTGTCCGTCCCAGTAGCCGCGGACGCCATCATATTTTTCGCTGACCCAGTACTGATCGATCGGCAGTCGGGCATGGTCGTCATAGACCGATGCGCGGGTCAGTGCCGGCGGGTCGGCCCGTGCTGCCGGCAACAGCAACACCAGTAGCAGACTGACAAGAAGGTGGGGCAGTCGCCGCCGGGCACGGTCCATGTGGGTTCACTCCTGATCCAGACGCACTTCACCGTACTACAGCGGTGGCGGTCGGGGACAGTACACTGCGGCCAACGCCCACGAGGAGGTCCGCCATGCTCAGCACCGTGTTTCTGCCCTGGCTGCACTACATCGCCATGTTGATGATGGCCGGCGGCGCGGTCGCCGAGCTGTACGTGCTGCGGCTGCCGGTGAGCCGTGACAGCGTGCGGTTGTTGCCGCGGGTGGACCTGTTCTACGGCATCGCCGCCGTTGCGGTACTGGTGACCGGGCTGCTGCGCATGTACCACGGCGGCAAGGGGCCGGATTACTACTGGAGCAACGGGTTGATGCACGGCGTCATCACCGCCTTCGTCATCGCCTTCGCGGTGTCGCTGGTGCCCACCCTGCGATTCCGCCGCTGGTCTCGGGCGCTGACGCAGCACGATGTGTTGCCGGATGCCGCTGCCATCCGCAAGACCGCACCCTGGGTCCATATCCAGCTCACCCTGATCAGCCTGATCGCGCTGTTGATCACGCTGGTGGCGAAAGGCTACGGCGGCAGCTGACGGTCATGGTCTGGGCCTATAATCCGCGGCGCTCCGCACCGTGGAAGGTTTATTCATGTCGATTGATGCACCCAAGGCCCTGGGGCCGCTGCCCGCCCTGATCTTTTCCTCACGCTGGCTGCAGTTGCCGCTGTATCTGGGGCTGATCCTGGCCCAGTGCGTGTACGTGGTGCTGTTCGTCAAGGAGCTGTGGCACCTCATCCACGGCGCCTTCGAGCTGGGTGAGCAGGAGGTCATGCTCATTGTGCTGGCACTGATCGACGTGGTGATGATCTCCAATCTGCTGGTGATGGTGATCGTCGGCGGCTATGAAACCTTCGTCTCGCGGCTGCGGCTGGAAAACCACCCGGACCAGCCGGAATGGCTGAGCCACGTCAACGCCTCGGTGCTGAAGGTGAAGCTGGCGATGGCGATCATCGGTATTTCCTCGATCCACCTGCTGAAGACCTTCATCGAGGCGGGTGCGTTGGGCGCGCTGCCGCTGTGTGCCGAAGTGGCGGCCGGGGTGAAGTGCACCAACACCACCGAAGCCGGCGTCATGTGGCAGACCATCATCCACATGATCTTCATCATCTCGGCGCTCGGCATTGCCTGGACCGATCGGTTGATGCAGCAGGCCACCGCCAACGCCCGACACAAGGTCGCGCACTGACGTCGGCGTGACGGCGACCGCGCGCCGGCGGGGTCAGCCTTCCAGGTAGTGGACGCCGGACAGCGTGCCGAGCCGTTCCCACAGCTGCCGCGCCAGCGCGCGGTTGTGGGTGGCCGGCCGTGACGTCACCTTGCGCGGAAAGCCCTTGAGCTCCTTGAAGCCGTCGGGGCCGATGTAGTCGCCGCCCTGGACGTCGGTGGCGGTGGCGGCATAGAGCTGACACAGGGCGCCCTGTTCGCCCGGCTGCGCCAACAGCAGATCCCCCAGGGCCAAAGCCTTGCGCCCCAACCAGGTGCGGGTGAGCTTCATGCCACCGCTGGCCGGCAGGTTGGTAATGGCGTACCCCGGATGCGCGGCGACGCTGGCCGTCGGCAGCCCGGCGGCCACCAGCCGCCGCTGCAGTTCATAGGTGAACAGCAGCAGTGCCAGCTTGGTGGCGCCATAGGCGGGCCATTCCTTGTACCGACGGCGCTGCCAGTCGAGATCGTCGATATCCAGGTCGCCAAAGGTGTGGGCGAGGCTGGCGACGTTGACCACGCGGCTGCCCGCCGTGGCCTGCAGCCGCGGCAACAGGTGGCCGGTGAGGGCGAAGGGCGCCAGGGTGTTGGTGGCGAACTGCAGCTCGTGGCCGGCCGCAGTGCGGGTCAGCGGTGGCGCGGCGACGCCGGCGTTGTGCATCAGGATGTCGAGGCGCGCGTGGCCCTGGCTGAAGGCATCCGCCATCGCTGCCACCGAGGCGAGATCGCTCATGTCGGCCTGCAGCAGTTCCACGGTGGCCTCGGGTGCGGCATCGAGTACCTGCCGGCGTGCCGCCTCGGCGCGGTCAAGCGAGCGGCAGGCCATCACCACGGTGGCGCCCTTGCGTGCCAGGGCTGTCGCCGAGTGCAGGCCGAGCCCGCTGTTGGCGCCGGTGATGAGCGCGACGCGGCCGCTCTGATCAGGAATGTCGTCGATGCTCCAGCGTGCCATGGGAAAGCTCCCCCGATGCGAAGGCCGCAGCTTAGCGCCAAACGAGGGCGGTTCGCGGGCCGTTACACTGCCGAAAACCCTGGAGGATGCCGATGACCCCCACCGAACCCCGCCGCCGGATTCCCCGCGATACCGACAACGACTACAGCCCGGAGGCCGCCGCCCGCCGGCGCGACTTCGTGCGCGAGCAGACCGGTGTCGAACTTCATCACATGGGGCAGTTTTCGCAGGCGACCGACCAGCTACCCGGCAACATCGAGCATTTCACCGGCGTGGCACAGGTGCCCGTGGGCCTGGCCGGGCCGTTGCGGATGATCGGCGAGCATGCGCAGGGCGACTTCTATGTGCCCATGGCCACCACCGAAGGCACCCTGGTGGCCAGCTACAACCGCGGCATGCGCCTGCTGGCGGAATGCGGCGGCGTGCGCGCGACGGTGGTCGACGAGGCCATGCAGCGCTCGCCGGTGTTCACCTTCCCCGACGCCCTGGCCGCCCGCCAGTTCGGACGCTGGGTGGTCGACAACATGGACGGCATCCGGGCGGCGGCCGAGGCCACCACCCGTTCCGGCCGGCTACGCGACATCATGCAGTTCGCGATCGGCCCGCTGCGTTATCTGCGCTTCAACTTCACCACCGGGGACGCCGCCGGCCAGAACATGGTCAGCAAGGCCACCCTGGCCGCCTGTGAATGGATTCGCGATCAGCATCCCGACCATCCGGCATTCGTGCTCTCCGGCAACATCGACACCGACAAGAAGCACTCCCAGATCAACACGCTGCTGACCCGTGGCAAACGGGTGGTGGCGGAATGCACGCTCAAGGCCGAGGCGGTGGAGCGCATCATGGGGACCACCACGGCGGAACTGTTCCGGGTGCGGCAGATCTCCCAGGCCGGTGCCTTCATCGCCGGTTCGGCCAACAACGGCGCGCATGCCGCCAACGGCCTCACCGCGCTGTTCATCGCCACCGGCCAGGACGTGGCCAACGTGTCGGAATCCCATGCCGCCACCACCTACTGCCAGTTGCTCGACAACGGCGACTACTACTGGTCGGTGACCCTGACCTCCTTGATCGTGGCCACGCACGGCGGTGGCACCGGCCTCGCCACCCAGCGCGAGGGCCTGGAGATGCTCGGCTGCCACGGGCGTGACAAGTCCCACAAGTTCGCCGAGATCTGTGGCGGCGTGGTGCTGGCCGGCGATATTTCGCTGAGCTGCGCCGTGATTGCCGGTGACTGGGTGACCAGCCACGACCGCTATGGGCGCAATCGCTGACGGTGATGCTCAGCCGGCGCTGAGGCTGACCAGCAGCTGGCCGGTCCTCACCGCTCGCCCGGGCTGTGTCCAGGTACGTGACACAGTGCCGGCGGCGGCGGCGGTGACCTGAATTTCCATTTTCATGGCCTCGATCACCGCCAGCACCTGCCCCGCAGCGACGGTCTCGCCCGGCGCAACGCGCATCTGCCAGAGATTGCCGGCGACCGGGCTGTAGACGCCGGTGTCACCGACCGCCACCACCTCATCACCGTCCGCGGGTGCCGGCGTTTCCGCGGGCAGCTCGAAGCGGTCGTGGCCATTGGCGGCCCAATCGGCGCGCTCGGCTTCGAAGGCAGCCTGCTGGCACTGACGAAATGCCGCGATGCTGGCGGCTTCGGTCGTCAGGAACTGCTGATAGTCGGCGAGATCGAGGGTGGTCTCCTCGATCCGCAGCGGATAGCGCCCCAGCGGAAACGCGCGACGGATCTGCGTCAGCTCGTCGGCGCTGACCTCGAAGAAACGGATCTGATCGAAGAAGCGCAACAGATACGGCTGACCGTGGAATGCCGGGATGGCCTGGTGACGGTTCCACATCTGCAGGGTGCGGCCGACGAACTGGTAGCCGCCCGGACCTTCCATCCCGTAGACGCAAAGATAGGCGCCGCCGATGCCGACCGCGTTTTCCGGGGTCCAGGTGCGCGCCGGGTTGTACTTGGTGGTGACCAGCCGATGCCGCGGGTCCAGCGGCGTGGCCACCGGTGCGCCGAGATAGACGTCGCCGAGGCCCATGACCAGATAGTGGGCATCGAAGACGATGCGCTTCACCGCTTCGATGCTGTCGAGACCGTTGATGCGGCGGATGAACTCGAGATTGCTGGGGCACCAGGGCGCGCCCGGGCGCACGGTGGTCTGGTACTTCTCGATCGCCAGCCGGGTGCTGGGGTCGTCCCATGACAGCGGCAGGTGCACGATACGCGAGGGCAGGCGCAGCGTGTCGGCGGCACAGACGCGCAACCACTCGGCTTTCACCGTGTCCAGCAGCGCCGCCAGCGGCATCGCTTCGGGGCGACGGTGCAGCTGCAGACTGCGGATGCCGGGGGTGAGATCGATGATGCCTGGTAGTGCCGCCGCCTCCAGCGCGGTCATCAGGGCATCGCCGCGGAATCGGGTGGCAAGGTCGATCTCCGGGGGGCCGAACTCCAGCAGCAGATGGGTATCGCCCGCCAGGCGCGCGACCAGGCGGGTGGCGCCAGTGCCCACGTCGAGCACCACCGCAGCGTCAGCGCCCATCGGGGTCGGAGCGTCGGTGCGGGTGCCGGTGATGATGGCGCGGGCTTCGGCCATAGCCACCGGCAGGAAGCGCAGACGGTCACCCGCCTTGAGCTGCCCGAGCTGCCAGAGATCGGCTTCGATCACCGTCACCGGGCAGACGAAGCCCCCCAGGCTGGGGCCATCGGGCCCGAGAATCACCGGCATGTCGCCGGTGAAATCGACGGCGCCAATGGCGTAGGCATTGTCGTGGATGTTTGAAGGGTGCAGCCCGGCTTCGCCGCCATGCGCGCGGGCCCAGTCCGGCTTCGGTCCGATCAGGCGGATGCCGGTGCGCGACGAATTGAAGTGCACCGTCCACTCGCTGGCGAGAAAGGTGTCGAGGCCAGCGGGCGTGAGGAAGTCGGGCGCGGCATGCGGGCCGATCATCACCCGCAATTGCCGCACCGGCGGCAGCTCAAGTGCCGCCACCGGAGACCCGGTGGATGCGGGCGCTGTCGTCGCACGGGCGTCGGCCAGATGCAATACATCGCCCACCCGCAGCGCCCGCCCGGCGTGGCCGCCGAACTGACCGAGGGTGAAGGTGCTCGCCGAACCGAGATAGTGGGGAACCGCGAAGCCGCCCTGCACGCAGAGGTAGGCGCGGGCCCCGGCACCGGCGACGGCGCCGATGTCGAGCGTGGCACCGGCCGCGATGGTGACCGGCGTGTACATCGGCACCGGATCACCGTCGCGCAGCAGCGGCAGGGTGGCGCCGGTCACCACCACGGTGGTGGCGGCATTGAACCGCAGGGCCGGGCCGGCCAGCGTGATCTCCAGCGCCGGTGCCGTCTCCGGGTTGCCAAGCAGGCGGTTGCCGTCGCGCAGGCTGCGGCTGTCCATCGGCCCCGAAGGCGGAATGCCCACGGCCCAATAGCCGAGACGGCCGGGCAGGTCCTGCACCGTGGTCTGGGTGCCGGCGCGGACCACGTCGACGGTGGGCGCACGGTAGGGCAGATCCTGCAGGCAGCGGGTCCAGGCGCGGCCCTCGGCGAAGGCGGCGTAGCCGAGAATCTGCTGCAGATAGAGGCGATTGGTTTCCACGCCGTAAAGCCGGGTCTGCGTCAGCGCAGCATCCAGCCGGACGCGGGCTCCGTCACGGTCCGGCGCCCAGGCGATCAGCTTGGCGATCATCGGGTCGAACAGCGGCGGCACCTCGACCCCCGCCTGCACCCAGGTGTCGACCCGCAGCGCACGACCGTCGGACGGCGGCAAGACCACCTCGGTGAGCAGGCCGGGGCTGGGCTGGAAATCCTTGCCGGGATCCTCCGCGTAGAGCCGCGCCTGGATCGCATGTCCCTCGGGCCGCAGCGTCGCTGCCAGTGCATCCAACGA
This sequence comes from Flagellatimonas centrodinii, assembly GCF_016918765.2. GTDB lineage: Bacteria > Pseudomonadota > Gammaproteobacteria > Nevskiales > Nevskiaceae > Polycyclovorans > Polycyclovorans centrodinii. The sequence continues at coordinate 1,251,163 of NZ_CP092104.1, read as the reverse complement.
CGGTAGCGTGCCGGCCCCCAGTTCGATCATCCAGCGCACCAGATCGACGCCGTACACCTGTTCGGTGACACCGTGTTCGACCTGCAACCGGGTGTTGACCTCGAGAAAATAGAACTGCCCGGCGTCACAGTCGTAGACGAACTCGACCGTGCCGGCAGAACGGTAATTGACGGATTGGGCGAGGCGCACGGCGGCGGTGTGCAGCGCAGCGCGGATGGTGGGGTCCAGGTTGGGCGCCGGGGCTTCCTCGATCACTTTCTGGTTGCGGCGCTGCACCGAGCAGTCGCGCTCGCCGAGAGCGATTACCCCGCCGTCGCCGTCGCCAAAGATCTGCACTTCCAGATGACGTGCTCGGGCGATGTACTTCTCCAGAAACACGCCGTCGTCGCGGAACTGTTTCTGCCCCAGTTGTCGCACGGCGTCGAACTGGCGCGCCAGGTCTTCGGCATCCACACAGACCCGCATGCCGATACCGCCACCGCCAGCGGTGCTCTTGAGCATCACCGGATAGCCGATCGTCGCCGCTGCGGCCTGGGCCTGTGCGATCGTGTCGAGCAGACCGGTCCCCGGTAGCAGCGGCAGGCCGGCCGCTTCGGCCAGCGCCCGCGCCGTGTGCTTGAGGCCGAACTGCCGCATCTGTTGGGGTGTCGGCCCGAGGAAGCCGATGCCGGCCGCCTCGCAGGCCTCGGCGAAGTCAGCGTTTTCGGACAGGAACCCGTAGCCGGGGTGGATCGCCTGCGCGCCGGTCTGCTGCGCCACGGCCAGCAGGCGGTCGGCGTCGAGATAGGTGTCGGCCGCGGTGCCCTCACCGAGGCTGACCGCCTGCTGGGCGCGGGCCACATGCAGGCTGGCCAGATCGGCCTCGTGATACACCGCGATCCCGTTGATGCCGAGGGCTTCAAGGCTGCGGAGGATGCGGGTGGCGATGGCACCGCGGTTGGCGATCAGGACGGTGGAGAACATGGAGACCGGGCTATTGAGTGAGCTTCGCTGCTCGGCGAGCGCTGCTTACGAGCGGCGGCGCGCCGGCATCGGGGCCGTGGCCGTAAGGGATTCGCGAGGAGAGGTCGCCACGATGGGCAGTACCAAGGTGCCTTGGCGGTACAACTAAGCAACGGCGTCGACTCACAGCGCGGGACTCCGTCGACACGCTTACGTATTTCGGTTGCAGTGGTTTCGCCCTGCTGGGCGAGCCCCTTTTCTTTGCGTGCCCAAAGAAAAGAGGCGAAAAGAAAGGGCACCCGGAGAGGGCGCCGGCTGCGCCGGTCCCCGGCCGCTCTGCCGTGCTCGGGGCCGGGCCAAAGCGGCTCCTGCCGCGATGGCCCTGAGCGGGACATCGTGTCCCGCGCTCCCCTGCGCTCGTCAGACCGTCCGGCGCCCTCTAACGGGACGAAAAGCCACAACGACCGGACCGGGACGCTTTTCGCTTCTGGGGCCCCTTGGCGTGGACCGAGCAGCGCAGCGCGCACAGGGGGCAGCCGGACACGATGTCCGGCTGAGGGATGCGACGACAGGGATGTCGTCTCAGACCGACCCCGAGCACGTGAGCAGCGCAGGGTGAACCCCGTCGCTTTGCGAGCATCGCTCGCTGACGGGCTGGGGTTGGCTCGTGCACCGACGGCTCGCCAGGATGGCCAGCACCACGATGTATCCGCAGTCCACGCCTTGGGGTGTGCTTTCTTTGGGGGACGTTTCTTTGCACAAGCAAAGAAAGGTGCCTCGCCCAGCGGGGCGAAACCATTGCTGGCATGTGAATAACACGTTTCGACAACGTCATTTACCACCCCCCTAGTCCCACACCAACAGTTCAACCGGCGTCGGGTTGTAGGCATTGCAGGGATTGTTCAGCTGCGGGCAGTTCGAGATCAGCACCAGAATGTTCATCGCCGCCACCATCTCCACGTACTTGCCCGGCGCCGAAACACCGTCGGCGAAGCACAGTCCGCCGTCGGCGGTGACGGGGACGTTCATGAAGAAGTTGATGTTGGCGCCGAGGTCGCGTTTGCCGAGGCGGCCGTCATTGGCGATGGCGCGCAGGAAACTGTCGCGGCAGGAATGCATGTGCCGGGTATCGAGGGCATAGCGCACCATGTTGCTTTCCTGGGCGCAGGCGCCGCCGAGGGTGTCATGACGACCACAGGTGTCGGCAGTGATCTCCAGTAGCGGACGGCCGAGATTCGACATCAGCACCGACCCGGTACTGAGATAGACCCGGCCCTGCTGGCGCAGCGTGCGCTGGGGGTCATAGCGCTCGCCGGGATCGTCGGCATTGAAGAAGAGGGTATCGACGGCCTGGTTGCCTTCGAGGTCGAGGATGCGGAAGGTCTGTCCGGCCTTCAGGGTGCCCATCCAGGCATCGCCAGCAGCGACCACTTGGCGGTGGACGGCGTCGGCGACACGGCGCGGACTCTCGGTGAGAACGTGGGTGGGCATCAGAGGTACAACCGTTCGGTGAGCATCAGGCCGCGACCGTTTTCCGGCCGGGCGCTGCGACAGGCCGCAGTGGCGGCGGTGGTGTCGTCAACGGCGTACACGCCAAGCTGCACCGGCTTCGGCGCGTAGGTGGTGGCCGGATCCATCGGATGCTGCAGGGCGGTCAGGACCACCAGCGTGTCCATCGGTGCGAACAGGTCGACATGCGCGCCGGCGGGCGAAAGTTGCGGCTGCCAGCGCAGCTCGCCATCGGCGCCGGCATCGAGGCGACTGAACAGGTTGAGGTTCATCACCAGGTCGGCCGGGCCCAGCCCCCACTTGCCCAGTTCTACCAGCAGATTGTCGCGGCCATTGCGGTGAAAGCCGTTGCGCAGGGTTTGGTAGTTGCCCTCGCCATAACGCGTCCGGACCTCGTCGGCAGTGCTGATGCCGCCAATCGGGTCATGCCAGCCGGCGCTGTCGGCGGTCACACAGAGCAGCACATGGCCCATGTCCGAGTACAGACAGTGACCGGCGGTGAAGCGAGCGGTGTGTTGGCATTTGAGCGAGTCCGGCAGGTTCAGCCGCTCACTTTTTTCCGCCGCATTGAACGCCAGCAAGGCGACATTGGCGCCCCCTTCCGGATCGGTGACCCGCAGGCAGCGTCCTCGGCGGAGGATGGCGGACCAGTGCCCGCCGCCGGGAAGGATTTCGTCATACAGCAGTCTCATGCAACGGCGTCCTCGGTGAGCGGTGACGGTCGGATGATCTCGGCGATGTCGGGTAGCGTGCTGCGCGCTGCGGCACGATCGGCATTGAGCGGGATGTCGTAGGTGATGCGTGCGCCATAGGCGCTGGGGTGCTGCGGGTCGTGACGCAGCTTGTCGAACACCAGCAGACGCGTCCCCAGGGTGAAGCCCTCGCTGAGGTCGTGGGTGACCATGAATACGGTGAGCCCGGTCTGGCGCCAGAGAGCGAGCAACAGGGCATGCATGTCCTTGCGGATGCCCGGGTCCAGCGCGCCAAAGGGTTCGTCGAGCAGCAGTACCCGGGGCTTCATCACCAGTGCCTGGGCAATGGCCAGGCGCTGTTGCATGCCGCCGGACAGCGCCGCCGGATAGCGATCGCGCGCGGCTCCGAGCCCGACTGCCTCGAGCATGGCATCGGCCTCCTCACGTGCGGCGCGCCGCGTGCCCCCGAACAGCCGCCCCGTGAACGGGGCCGCCCGCAGTTCGAAGGCGGCCAGCACGTTGTCGCGCACGCTCAGATGCGGAAATACCGAATAGCGCTGAAACACCACACCGCGACTGGCGTCGGGCTCGGGCGGAATCGGTGTGCCGTCGAGCAGGATGCGACCCCGGCTGGCGCGTTCCTGCCCCAGCAGCAGCCGCAGGAAGGTCGACTTGCCGCAACCGGAGGCGCCGACCAGCGAGCAGAACTCGCCCTCGGTGATCGACAGCGACAGGTCTTCGAGCACGGTGGTGTCGCCGTAGGTCTGCCACACATGGTCGATCTGCAAAAAGCTCATGCGCGACGCCCGTCGTCGAACCAGGGGAACAGCAGCAGCGACGTTCTGCGCAGCCCGAGATCCATCAGCCAGGCGAGCAGGGTGATCCAGGCCACGTAAGGCAGAATCACGTCCATCGCCAGATAGCGGCGCATCAGAAAGATGCGGTAGCCGAGCCCGTCGGTCGAGGCGATGGCCTCGGCCGAGATCAGGAACAACCAGGCCGAGCCGAGCAACAGCCGCAGCGAGATCAGCAGCCGGGGCATCAGCTGCGGTAGCACCACCCGCAGAATCACCGTCCAGGTATTGGCGCCGAGCGTTTGTGCCTTGATCAGCATCTCGCGGGGAATCTGTCGGGCGTGGCCTTCGATGTCCCGTGCGATGCAGGGCGCCACCCCGACGATGATGAGCATCACCTTGGCCAGCTCGCCGAGCCCGAACACGATGAACAGGATCGGCAGCACCGCCAGCGGCGGGATCATCGACACCACCGTCACCACCGGCGTCAGTGGCGCGCCCAGCAGCGGCACCGCGCCGGCAGCCACGCCCAGCACCAGACCCAGCACCGCACTGATGCTCAGGCCCAGTGCCAGCCGTTGCAGGCTGGCGCCGGTGTCCTTCCACCACAGCACGTCGCCGCTGCGGGGGTCTTCGGCGAAAGCCATGCGACCGACCGCATCGGCCATCTGCCCGGCGCTGGGCAGCAGCTTGTCGTCGGGGTTGTCCGCCAGCCGCTGACTGGAGCCGAAGGCATAGGCCAGCAGCAGCAACAGGAAGGGCAGCGCGGCCAGCGACAGCCGCGCCCCCCGGGCCGGAATCTGGTTGATCAGCCGCATGGTGCGGGCTTACAACGCGCCGTCGACAGCCAGCTTGAGGAAGGTGTCGGTGTAGCGCAGCTTGATGTTCTCGGCGTTGCCGGTGGTGATGTCGCCGGGGTAGGCCATGCCGACCGCGCCGGCATCCGCAGCACCTTCGCCGAGCAGGCCGTGGGTGAAGGAGAACGCGGCCACCTTCTCCATCGTTGCCGGCAGTTCAGCACTGGTGACGAAGGCCAGTGCGTCGGCGGGCTGGTAGAACATGCGGGTGGCGGCCAGCTGCGCTTCGTAGCCGGCAAGGTCGGTGCCGGAGGCCTGTGCCATATGGGTGCGTGCGGCGACGCCGGCGTCGCTGTCGGCCGACATGATCGACATGATCTCGTACCAGGCCCCGGTGAGCGCCTTGCCCAGCTCGGGGTGCGCTGCCAGGGTGGCGGTGTTGACCACCATCAGGTCGATGATCTCGCCGGGAATCTGGCTGGAGTCGAACACTTGGGTGGTGTCCGACATGGCGGTGATTTCGGCCAGCAGCGGGTTCCAGGTGACCGCGGCCTTGACGTCCGGCGTCGCGAACGCGGCGACGATGTCGGCATCGGACGTGTTCACCACTTGCAGGTCACGCTCGGCCAGGCCGACGGTTTCCAGCCCGCGCGCCAGCAGGTAGTGCGACACCGAGAGTTCCACCAGATTCACCGGCAGGCCCTTGAGATCGGCCAGCGACTTGCCGCTGCCCTTGAGCACGATGCCGTCGTTGCCGTTGGAGAAGTCACCCACCACCAGCGCGGTGCTGTCGACGCCGCCAGCGGCGGGAATGGTGAGGGCATCCATGTTGGTCATGGTGCAGCCGTCGAAGGCGCCGGCGGTGTACTGGTTGATGGACTCGACGTAGTCGTTGATCTGCACCACGTCGATGTCGATGCCGTACTTGTCGGCCCATTTGCTGACGATGCCCTGGGTGCCGCCGTATTCCCATGGCATCCAGCCGGCGTAGATGGTCCAGCAGACCTTGAATTCGGGTTTGGCAACGGCAGCGACCGGTTCGGGTGCGGCGGCCTCGTCCTTTTTGGTGCAGCCGACAACGGCGGCGATCGCCAGCAGGGCGGCGGCGGATGCGGCAAGACGGGATTGGGAGAACATGATGGTTGACCTCATTGATCAGGCGGGAGCGGCAAACGGCGGCGGACGACTCACAGCAACAGAACCTGTGATCTCCCGGGCTTTTATCCCGCCGTGTAACCCCCGTTGCCGGAGGTCGCCGACTCTCGGTCCAGCCATCCGCATGCCGCGGACCGGAACCCTAGTCAACCATTGGTGACACTGTGTCTCATAAGCCAGGGACTGTGCAACGCCCGCTCACGACAGTCCCAGCCAGAATCGTGCCAGGCGCAGCGCCGGCCCCGCCGCACGCGGCTGCGGCGACCGCCGTACCATGCCAGGCCCGCACGTCCGAACGCGCCGATACCCGTGTCGAAATCCGCCTTCCGCCAGCCGTTGCCGTGGTTGCGCCGCCACCTGGTCGTGGCATTGCTGTTGCACCTGTTGCTGGCCTGGGGGCTGTACGCGGGCATCCGCTGGCTGCGGGCGCAGGTGCCGCCGCCGCCCGAGCGACCCTACGTGGTGATCGAGCTGGTGACGCCTTCGCCGTCCCCGCCCTAAGGCCCCGCGCGGGTATTCGCAGTCGTTTCAGCGCGCACGTCGGCGTCGAAGTCGGCTGCCCCGGCCAGGGCCATGTCGGGGTAGAGGCGGGCGAAGTCGGCGCGCATCTCGGCCACCGGAATCTCGGCGAACTCACCCCGGAAATGCAGGTACTCCATGTGCGCCCGGCCGTCGAGATCGAAGGGGTGATAGATCGAGTCCTCGCGGCCGTCGAACTCCAGCGGCTTGAGCCGGAAGCGTTCGGTCAGCTCGATGTTGAACGCCGGGGTGGCCTTCACCCACTGGCCGTGCAGCAGGATGGCGGTGTAGCCGTGCCAGTAGAAGATGTCGGTCTTCAGCGTTTCGCGCAGGCGCGCTGTCGACAGGTGGTTGCGGACATCAGCAAAACCCAGCCGGGCCGGAATGCCGACTGCACGACAGGCGGCTGCCAGCAGGGCGGCCTTGCTGACGCACCAGCCGTGGCCCTTGGCCAGTACGGTGCTGGCACGCAGGCCCTCGACGCTGAGGTCGATGGCATAGGGGTCGTAGCGAAAGCCGTCGCGCACGGCGTAGTAGAGTGCCACCGCCTGCGCCTGCGGATCCCCTTCGCCCGCCGCCTCGCGGGCAAAATCGACGACTGCCGGATGATCCGCGTCGACTGTGGGGCCGGCCGTCAAAAACGGAGCCATCGACGCGACGGTCTCGGCCACGCTCATACCTCGTGGATGAAGCGGCGGCGATCAAAGCGCATCTGCGGGTAGTAGATGCCGTCTTCGGCGCGCTCGCCGGCGCCGATGATCATGATCACCGTGCCGTCGGCCGGCAGCTTCAGTAGCTTGTTGACGCGCGCTTCGTCAAAGCCTTCCATCGGGCAGGTGTCGAAACCATGGGCGCGGAACGCGAGCATCAGGTTTTCCGCCGCCAGCGCGGCACTCTTGACCGCCCACACCTTCATCTCCGCATGGCTGAACGGGCCGCGCGGCGCCGGGCGGAAGCGCCCATAAACCGACGCCACGCCCTTCTTCAGCAGCCCCAGACTGTTCAGCGGCCCCTGCGTGTAGAGCACCGGCACCAGCTTCTGGTAGTAGTCCTTCCACACTTTGGGTGCCGCCTGGCCGCCCGGCCACTGCTGCACATTCAGGCGCGCGTGATCGAGGTAAGTGCCGGTGCGGGCGACCACCGCGATCAGTTCCTGCGCGGTGCCGGCAGCGTTCTGGCCCATGCAGGCGGCGACCATCTGTTTGCGCACCGACGGTGTGCGAATGACGTAGAAATCCCACGGCTGCAGGTTCGAGGAATTCGGCGCCAGCATCGCCATGTCGAGACAGTCATCGAGAACAGCCTTGGGTATCGGCTTGTCGGTGAACTTGCGCACCGAACGGCGGGTGATCACGGTCTGCCGGAAAGCCTCGACATCAATTTTCGGCGGCTTCGGCTCGCGGTAGCGGGTCGGTTTGTCGAAGAACACGGCTGGCTCCGGCACCTGGTTCGGCAGTGGCGCGGTGGCGGTGGCTTTCGCGGATACCTTCCTGGCCGGCCGGGTGGCAGCCCGCTTGGGCTTCGGTGCCGCAGCCTTGGCCGTCGTGGCGGTGCGTGGCGCTGCCTTGCGGGGCGCCTTCGGTGCGGCGGGCGCCTTCCCGGCGGACGCGGGGGACTTGGCAGCCGGTTTGGCAGTACGTTTGGCAGGGGCGCGGGGCATGGCAACTCTTCGGCGGAAAGCAGAGGGGGGATTGTGCCAGCGGTGACGACGACTCGCCGGTGTCTACAATGGGGCCTCCCTAGCAGCGATGTGATCCGATGACCGGCAAAACCGTGGGCCTGGCGTTCGTCACCCTGTTCTTCGTGGTCGGCGGCATCGGCCATTTCGTGGCGGTCGACTTCTTCGTCGCGATCGTGCCGCCTTACATCCCCTTCCCCCGGGAAGTGGTGTGGGTCAGTGGTGTCATCGAGCTGATACTCGCTGCCGCGCTGTGGCGGCCCCGTTGGCGGCCGACGGTCGGGATTCTGCTGATGCTGCTGATCTGTGCGGTTTCGCTGGCCAATATCCACATGTGGCAGAACCCGCAGCTGTTCCCCCAGGTCCCCGAGTGGGCGCTGACGCTGCGGCTGGTGCTGCAGGTGGGGCTGCTCTACCTGGTGTGGTGGTGCACCCGGCCGATGTCGCGTGGCGGCTGAAGACAGGGTGTCGCCCGGCCTCGACCGACTCGGCTGGCGCGGTGACCGGGGGCCAGCACGGGTCCCACCGGTGGGACGTCCCGTGCGGATCATCGAACAGCATCGCAGTGAGTACCGGGTGCACGACGGTGTCGCAGCCTGTACCGCGCGCATCCATCCGGCGCTGCTGAAGCAACTCGGCGCCGCCTCTGACGGCCTGGCCGTGGGCGACTGGGCCCTGTTTGATGACGATGGCGGCTGGCTGGTGGCCGCCCTGCCGCGCCACAACCTGCTGTGCCGGCACCGCGAGGACGGCCGTCTGCAACGCCTGGTCGCCAATGTCGACACCGTGTTCATGGTCATGGGCCTGGATGGCGATTTTTCGGCCGAGGGCCTGCTGCCCTATCGGCAGATGGCGGATGCCGCCGATGTCGCGGCGGTGGCGGTGTTGACCAAACGGGATCGCGCCCCCGATGCCGACGCGCAGGTCCGGGCGGTGACGGCAGCGTTCGGCGGTGGCGTGCCGGTGGTCAGCGTCAACGCGCGGGCACCCGATACGGTGTCGTTGTTGGCGCCCTGGCTGGGGGCCGGCCAGACGGTGGCGCTGTTCGGTTCTTCCGGCGTCGGCAAGTCCACGCTCACCAACACCCTGATGGGGACCGAAGTACAGCGCACGGGCGCGACCCAGGCGCTGGACGATCTCGGCCGCCACACCACCACCGCCCGCAGCCTGCGTCTGCTGCCAGGGGGTGCCTGCCTGGTTGACACCCCCGGGTTGCGGGCGGTGCACCGCATGCCGACCGTGCCACAACGTGAGGACTTCGCTGACCTCGTCGCGCTGGCCGACGGGTGCCGGTTCGCCAACTGCAGCCATGGCAACGAACCGGGTTGTGCGGTGCGCGCAGGCGCGGCCTCGGAGCGCATCGACCGCTGGCTGGCAACACCGGCGCCGGCAGCGGATGTCGCGTCCAAGTCTCGTAGCGGCCGGCGCCGCCGGTGATACACTTCGGCGCGCTTCTTGCTCCCGATTCCCCGTGACCGCACGCACCCGCCCATCGTTCTGGACCTGGCTCAGCGTTTTCGCGCTGCTGGCCCAGTTGGTGATGCCCACTGCGCACGCCAGTGCCTGGGCGCGGCAGGGGGGCGACCCGTTGCTGTTCGCCTTCTGCGGCACCACCGCGCCGGCGCTGATGAAGCAGCTGCGCGAGAACGCGCCGCCCGAGCTGCTGGCCGAGCTGGCGACGGAGGGTGCGGACCTGCAGGCGGCTCTGGGCTGTGATCTGTGCGCCGCCGTTCATGGTGCCCCGGCGCTGGGTGGTGATATTCCGGCCCTGGACCAGGCCGCCTGGCCGGTTACGCGCTGGGCCATTCCGGCTTCCGTTACTGCCCCGACCCTGGCAGCCCGCTACGCCTTCGAGGCCCGTGGCCCGCCCCTCGACTCCCTGAGCTGACCTCGCGCCCCGAATGGGGCATTTCGATCAGTCGACGGCCGATGCCGTCCGGGAGTTTCCATGTTGAACCCTTCCCTGCGCCGGGCCCTGGCGGCCGGTGCCACCTCGCTGGCGCTACTGGGCGCCAGCTCTGCCGCTTTGGCGTGTTCCACCTGCAAATGTGGTGACTACACCATCAACCTGTTCGGTGCCGAAAAGCCGTTCGAGCAGCGCTTTCGCGTGGGTGCCGATCTGTTGATCCGCTCGGAGTCCCAAGGCGACCCCACCGTGAACGCCCGCGAGACCGAGGAAACCCGGTTGCTGCTGGGGCTCGCCTACAGCCTCAACGAGGATGTCACCGTGGCGTTGCAGCTGCCCTTCGTCCGCAAGACGCTGGAAGACAACACGCTGGCGCGACAGGAGGCCGAAGGCTTCGGCGACGCCGACCTGGTCGCCCGCTGGGTGCTCTATCGCCAGGGGGCCGTTAGCGGACGACATCTTGCTGGCGTGCGCGCAGGTGTACGGCTACCCACCAGCGAGCAGGTACGGGACAGCAGTGGTGCGCGACTCGACATCGACGTGCAGCCGGATGCCGGCGCCTGGGCCCCGAACGTCGGTGCCTGGTACGGCTATTACCGGTTTCCCTGGAACGTCAACGCCACCGTGACCTGGCTGCAGTTTGCCAACGGCCGGCAGGGCTTCGACCCCGGAAATGCCTTGGTGGCCAGCGTCCACGGCCAGTACGGGGTGACCCAGACGGTGGCACTTCAGGCTGGGCTCGATGCGCGCTATGCGCAGCGCAACCGCTTTTCCGGCGTGGTCGACCCCGATTCCGGCGGCACGCTCGCCATGGTGTTCGCGGGCGCCGCGGTGCGCCTATTCGATGAACTGATCCTCAACGCTGGGGTGCAGCTGCCGCTGCTGGACCGGCTCAACGGCGTGCAGGAGGAGGATCCCGTGGTCCGCTTCGGCTTCGCCTACGACCTCTGAATTCCGAGATAACGACATGAATCTTTTCAAGCATCCTTTGGCGGTCGTCACCGCCGCGTTGTTGATGACCGGCCTCGTCGCTTGCGGCCAGACCGGTTCGAACACGGGCGGCATCGAAGTCGGCATTAAGGCGCAGCCCTTGGGCACGCCGAGACATGACCATCAGGACAGCACGGCCAAATCCACGCCAACCGGCGCCAGCTTTGTGCAATTCCGTCGCAGCGACGGCATGCGCATCGATCTGCAGCTGGGCTACCTCAACCTGCTGCCGGTGGCGCTGGAAACGTGCGACCTGCCGCTGGCGGCGCGGCTGGCACCGTTCAATCCGCTGGGCAGCGCCCTCGCCCACGGCGGACACGGCGGCGAAGCCCCCGACGGTGCGCTCACCGTGGTGGGGGGTGAGGCGGTCTCGCTCGGCAGTCTGCGGGTGACGCCCGGCCGTTACTGCGGCCTGCAGGTGGCGGTGTCGCCGGTGGACGGTGCGCTCGGCGGTGTGGCGCCCTGCTACTACCCCACCACCCTCGGGCTGGACGACACCGCCGCGCTGGCGGCGTCCGAGCACAGCTGCGTGGAAGCCGAGGCACGGGGCGCGACCCGCACGGTGACCCTGCCGTTCAGCGCCCCGGTGGTGATCGAAACCCCGGACGACCTCAGCGAGCTCACCGTCACCGCCCAGTACGAGCGCTGGTTCGACGAAGTCAACATGGCAACACTGTCGGCCGACACGTTGCAGCAGGACCGCCTGCTGCAGAACATGCTGGCCTCGCTGCAGGTGCGCACCGATGCCGAGCAGACGCTGTCGATGGCGTTCGACTACCGCGTCAACGGCGAGCCCGCGCTGTGTGGTTCGGTCTACCCGGGCGTCGGCAACGGCGCGCAGCAGGACTATGAACTGCGCGACTATCGCTTCTACATGGCAGACCCGCGGCTGGAAGGTCCCAGCGGCAGCACCCGGATACGCCTGGCCGACACCGGCAGCGGTAGCGTCTACCAGGACGATGACCATACGGTGGCCCTGCTGGGTCAGGTGAACGGCTGTGATGCAACCGTCGAGGCGCGCCGGGTGTCACGGGTGTTGCACGGCGTGGCCGATGCCGGCACCTACGACCGCATGTGTTTCAGCTTAGGGCTGCCATTTGCGCTGAATCACCTCGACATCGCCACCGCGCCGTCACCGCTGAACGTGACGGCGATGAACTGGTCGTGGTTGGGGGGGCGCAAATTCCTCAAGATCGATGGCCTCGGGGATGCCGATGACGCACGTACCCCCTTCAACCTGCACGTTGGCAGTACCCAGTGCGACAACGGTGGTCAGGGCGGCTCGGCGCCGCCGAGCCAGGCCTGTGCGCAGCCGCACGTGGCGGAGGTCTGTCTGGATCTGGCCGATATCGCCAGCGGCCACGCCATCGTGGTGGACCCGGCGGCGGTACTCGCGGACGTCGACATCGCCAGCAACACGCCGATGACGGCACCGGGCTGCATGTCGGGCAATTCAGATCCTGAATGCCAGACCGTGATGCCGAAGCTGGGGCTGGACTTCGAGTACAACGGCAGCCTGCTGCCGGCGCAGCCGCAGGCGCTGTTCAGCGTGGGGCACTGATGGCGATGGCGTCGACCTCTCCCCTGAACGCGGTGCTTGTCGGGGCCGCAGTGCTGGTGCTGTCGGCGTGTGGCGGCAGCGGCGGATCGGCCGCGCCCACGCCGACGGCACCGCCGGTGGCTTTCGATTTCGACACCCCGCCGGGCTTCCCCGAGCCGCGGGTGGTCGGCGATATTCCAGTGACGACGGAAACCGTGGCCCTCGGGCGACGGCTGTTCTACGACACGCGCATGTCGGTCAACGGCCAGGGGTCCTGTGGCAGCTGCCACGAGCAACGCAAAGCCTTTACCGACGGTCGTACGACGTCGATCGGCGCCACCGGCGACGTGCATCCGCGCAACGCCATGAGTCTCGCCAACGCGGTGTACAACGCCCGCCAGAACTGGGCGAATCCGCAGTTGCGCGACCTGCGGCAGCAGGCGCTGGCGGTGCTGTTCGCGGAGTCGCCGGTGGAGCTGGGCTGGGCGGGTCGCGAGGCCGAGATCCTGGCGCGGCTGCGCGACGATCCCGAGACGCAGACCGCCTTCGCAGCGGCGTTTCCCGACGATGCCGATCCCTTCACGGTGGGTAATGTGGCCAATGCACTGGCAGCATTCACCGCGACCTTGCTGTCGGGCAACGCTCCGCGGGACCGCTACTACCATCTGGTCAATCCCGACCGCGAGGCGATGTCGCCGAGCGCCCTGCGCGGGGAAACGCTGTTCTTCTCCGAGCGGCTGGAATGTTTTCATTGCCATGGCGGCTTCAACTTCGCGCAGTCGGTGACGCATGACGGCGCGGTGATCGACGGGATCGAATATCGCAATACCGGGCTCTACAACATTCCCGGCCCGGGCAATGGTTACCCGTTGCCCAGTGGCAACTATCCGCCCGACAACCTGGGGCTCTACGAATTCACCGGCGTGCCGTCGGACATGGGCCGGTTCCGTGCGCCCACCCTGCGCAACATCGCGCTGACCGCCCCCTACATGCACGATGGCAGCATCGCCACCTTGCGTGAGGTGATCGTCGATCACTACGCGCCGGGTGGTCGCAAGATCGAGACCGGCCCCTTTGCCGGCGATGGCGCCGCCAGTCCCTACCGCGATGCGCTGATGGTGGGCTTCACCCTCAGCGAGAACGAACTCTCCGACCTTCTGGCTTTCCTCGACAGCCTTACCGATTGGGGCTTCATCTGTGATGAACGGTTCGCCGATCCCTTCGGTCGAATTCCCCTGCACGACAACTGTTCCACCCTGCCGCCGCCGTGAGCGGCCCGAATGGAGAGATCCGCATCATGATGATCCGCGCCCCCATCGCATCCCTGCTGTTCGCTGTCCTGCTGGTCGGTTGTTCGCCATCGGCACCGTCGGGTTCCGCCGATACACCCGCCGCAACCCCGACCACCGCGACTGCGGTGTCCGAAGGCGAATGGCGTCTCGACGCCGCCGAATCGCATCTCAGCTTCGTCTCGATCAAGAACAATGCGGTCACCGAGGTGCACCGGTTCCGCGAGCTGTCGGGGCAGGTCGATGCCGAGGGTCAGGGCACCCTGCAGATCATGCTGGACTCGGTGGACACCGGCATCGGGATCCGCGACCAGCGGATGCGCGACATGCTGTTCGACACGAGTCAGTTCGCGCAGGCCACCGCCCGCCTGTCGGTGGACCCCGCGGCGCTGCGTCGCCTGGCCCAGGGCGACCATCAACGGCTGACCACCGAGGTGGCGCTGGACCTGCACGGCATCAGTAATCGCATTCCCGCCGTTCTGCGGGTGACGCGGCTGGATGACACCACCTGGCTGGTGACCAGTGAGCAGCCGCTGGTGGTCGACGCCACCCGCTTCGGCCTGATCAATGGCATCGATGCCCTGCGTCAGGCAGCCGGGCTGCAGGCCATCGGCAGCGGCGTGCCGGTGACGGTGTCGCTGGTTTTCACCGGGTCTTGAGCTGCATCGCCGCACACCGTTAACCCCAGCCGGTTGGCTGCCCCGTTGTAGAGAGGGAACCCCCTCAACGGAGCAGCACGATGAAGACGCAACAATGGATCTGGGCCGGCGCGGCCCTGCTGGTGGTGACGGCCTGCGCACAGACGGCACGGCAGGACGCATCGGTGACGGCACCCACGGCACCGCCCCGGACCTCGGATGCCCAAGCCCCCGCTCCCGCGTCGGAGGCCGAGGTCCGGTCACGTGCGCCGATGGCGCTGTCCAAGGTCGAGCGGCTGCAGTCTGCAGGCGCGGTGGCCGACCGCATGGCCTACGGCATGCCGTTGTCGATGCCGGCACCGCCGTTATCGACGGATCGCGAGCGCTACGCGCACTTCGACGATGGTGGCGTGCTGCGGGTGGCCGAATCCCCGGTGTCGACCTTCAGTATCGATGTCGACACCGGTGCCTATTCCAACCTGCGCCGCTTTCTCCGTGAGGGCCGCCTGCCGCCGCAGGATGCGGTGCGGGTGGAAGAGCTGATCAACTACTTCGACTACGGCTATGCGCCGCCGCGGGACCGCGAGACGCCGTTCAGCGTGCATACCGAGGTGGCGCCGACGCCGTGGAATGACGACACCCACCTGCTGCGTGTCGGGCTGCAGGGCTGGCAGCCGTCGGGGGCACTGCCGCCGGCCAATCTGGTGTTTCTGGTGGATGTGTCGGGCTCCATGCACAGCCGCGACAAGCTGCCGCTGGTGGTGTCGTCGCTGAAGTTGCTGGTGCAGCAACTGGGGCCGGACGACCGTATCAGTCTGGTCACCTATGCCGGCAACGCCGGGGTGGTGCTGGAACCCACCGCGGGCGATCAAACCGCCACCCTCAACGCCGCGCTCGACCGCCTGCAGGCGGGCGGCGGCACCAACGGCGCCTCCGGTATCGAGCTGGCCTACGCGATGGCGCGTCAGGGCTTCGTCAAGGACGGCATCAACCGGGTGCTGCTGGCTACCGACGGTGATTTCAATGTCGGCACCGTCAACTTCGAGCAGCTCACCGACCTGGTGGCGCGCGAGCGAGAAGGCGGGGTCGGCCTGTCGACCCTGGGCTTCGGCACCGGCAACTACAACGACCAGTTGATGGAACAACTCGCCGACCGCGGCAACGGCAGCTATCACTACATTGACGGTCTGGCGGAAGCACGCCGGGCGCTGGTGGCAAGCCGCGCCAGCACGCTGTACACCATCGCCCGGGATGTGAAGATCCAGGTCGAGTTCAACCCGGCGGTGGTGGCCGAGTACCGCCTCGTCGGCTACGAGAATCGCGCGCTCAATCGTGAAGACTTCGCCAACGACCGGGTCGATGCCGGCGACATCGGCGCCGGCCACAATGTCACCGCCCTTTATGAGATCGCGCTGGTCGGCAGCGGCGGCGAGCGGATCGCACCGCTGCGCTACGGGCGCCCCGCCGTGGTCGGTGGTGATCGTGAGCTGGGGCATCTGCGGCTGCGCTACAAGCAGCCGGGGGAGACCCACAGCCGGTTGATCGAGACGCCGATTGCGCGGCAGCAGGTGCAATCGAGTCTCGCTGCAGCCAGCGAATCCTTCCGCTTCGCCGCTGCTGTCGCCGCCTTCGGCCAGCAGCTCCGCGGCGGGCGCTACACTGGCGCCTTCGATACCGGGGCGGTGCTGGCACTGGCGCGCGGCGCGCGTGGTGACGATGCCGATGGCTGGCGCGGTGAGTTCGTGCAGTTGGTGCAGTTGGCAGCGAGCCTGACGCCGACCCGCGCCGATGCGGGCCAACAGGGGGAGTGCGGTTCTGACGAGCGATGCGGATAGCGCCTTGATGCTGGCCTGGGTGGCGGGCGATGCCGGCGCTTTCGAGCGCCTGTATCGCCGCCACAAGGATGCGCTGTACCGCTACTTTGTCCGCCACATCAGCCCGCCCGACCTTGCTGGCGAAGCCTTTCAGGATGTGTGGCAGAAGGTGATCCAGGCCCGCGACCGCTATCGGCCGGACGCACCGTTTGCGGCGTGGCTCTATACCCTGGCGCATCATCGACTGATGGACCACTATCGCAGCCGCCGGCCCACCGAAGCCGTGCCCGACACGCTCGCGGCGCCGGACAGCGCCGCGCCGGACACCGCCGCCCTGCAACAGCAGCAGGCGGGCCGGTTGCTGGTGGCGCTGGCGACCCTGCCGCCGGAACAGCGCGAGATCATCGTGCTGCGCGAAGAGCAGGATCTCACCCTGGAGCAGATTGCGGCGATCCAGGGCGTGGGCCGCGAAACGGTCAAGAGCCGGTTGCGCTACGCGCTGGCCAAACTGCGGGAGGTGCTCGGTGACGGACCCTGACGACCGCGAACTGCAAACCTATCTCGACGGCGATCATCCGCTGCGCGCGCGCTATCGCGCCGAGAGCGGTGAAACCCCGCCACCAGCCTTGGACGACGCGATTCTGGCGCAGGCCCGTGCGGCTGCACCGCGCCGCCGCGCCCGCCGTCGCTGGGCGGTGCCGCTGGGGCTGGCCGCCACCCTGGTGATCGGCCTGCCGTTGGGCTGGCAGCTGTGGCAAACCCCGGAGGCACAGGTGGCGTTTACCGCGCCGCCAGCCGCGCCCGCACAGGCCGATGCGATGGCCGAGGCAGGCGTGGTCGCCGATAGGGCTGCACCCGCCGCTCCACCGCCCGCCGCCAAGACCGGCGACGATCGGACCCGCATGGCGTTGTCGCAGAAGCGCGAGCGGGCGGATGCCGAACAGCGCGCCGGCCCCGGCGCCGAGGTGGAGGCGCGGGTCCCCCAGGCATTGATGTCGGCGCCGGCACCGATGGCCTCCAGGTCCGAGGCACTGCCGGTGATCGGCTATCACGGCTTCGGCCCGGCCCGTTTCGGCGATGACGAAGAGGCGGTACGCATCTCATGGGGCCGGCCGCTGGAAAAATCCGGCAGCGAACCGGACCACTGCGCCTATCTGCTGCCCGAGCCGCGCCAGGCGCCCCCGGGCATCGCCTTCATGCTGGTGGACGGGCGGTTTGCCCGTTATGACATCGACACCCCGCGCTACACCGCGCCGGGCGGCGGTGTGGTGGGCGATGACACGGCGACCCTGCGCATCCTGCATGAAGGGCGCATCGAGGTGCAGCCGCACAAGTACGTGGATGGCGGGGCCGAGTGGGTGGTGACCCCACCGGATGGCGGCACCGCGCGGCTGATTTTCGAGATCGACGCCCAAGGGCAGGTCAGCCGCTGGCGGGTGGGTGTGCCGCCAGGGGTGTACTACGTTGAAGGCTGCAGCTAGAACCAAACAGGGAGCAGGGACCCACATGAAACGTATCGGCAAACGCTACCGGCCCGGCCGCGCGGCAGAACACTACGACGTGGTGGTGATCGGTTCCGGCATCGGCAGCCTCTGCTGCGCGGCGCTGCTGAGCCGGCTGGGCAAGCGGGTCTGCGTGCTGGAACAGCACTACACCGCGGGCGGGTTCACCCACAGCTACGAGCGCGAAGGCTACGAGTGGGATGTCGGCGTTCACTACATCGGCGAGGTGCACAAACCGCATGCGCCGCTGCGTCGCATCTTCGATGTCATCTCTGACGGCCAGTTGCAGTGGGCGCCGATGGATGACGTCTACGACCGCATCATCATCGGCGACCAGCACTACGACTTCGTCGCCGGTCGCGACAATCTGGCCGCCGAGCTGAAGCGCCATTTCCCGGACGAATCGGCGGCCATCGACGCCTATTTCCGCGTCGTCACCGAGGTCAGCCGCAGCATGCAGACCTTCTTCGCCGGCAAGGCGATGCCGCCCACCCTGGCGCGGGTCTACGACACCCTTCGACCGCTGCGGGTGCCGAAGGAATGCTTCATGTCCACCCGCGCGGTGCTGGAGGGCCTCACCGGCAACCAGCAACTGATCGCCGTGCTCACCGGCCAATGGGGCGACTACGGCCTGCCGCCGGCCGAGGCCTCATTCCTGATGCACGCCGCCGTCACCAAGCACTACTTTGCCGGCGGCAACTACCCGGTGGGTGGCTCGTGGAAGATGGCCGACACCATCGCGCCGGTCATCCGTGCCGGCGGCGGTGAAGTGTTCACCTATGCCCGGGTGGCGCGCATTGTGGTCGAAGGCAACCGCGCCACCGGCGTCGAGATGGCCGACGGCAGCGTGATCCGCGGCGATGCCGTGGTCAGCGGTGCCGGCGCCCGTATCACCTTCGAGAAATTGCTCGATGCCGACGTGCGGCAGCGCCACGGCTACCCCGAGAAGATGAAATCGGTGCGCCCGTCCTCCGGCCACCTGTGCCTGTACGCCGGTTTCAAGGGCACGGCGGCCGAACTGGGGTTGCCGAAAACCAATCTCTGGGTCTACCCGGATGCCGACCACGAAGGCAATGTGCAGCGGTTTCTGGCCGACCCGATCAAGACCCTGCCGATGCTCTACATCTCCTTCCCCTCGGCGAAGGACCCGGAGTGGGTCAGCCACTACCCGGACCGCAGCACGGTGGAGGTGATCACCCTCGGCAAGTACGAATGGTTCGAGGCCTGGGCCGACAAGACCTGGAACCAGCGGGGTGAGGACTACGATGCGCTCAAGGCGCAGTTCACCGAGCGCCTGCTGGAAGGGCTGTACCGGCAGATGCCGCAACTACGCGACAAGCTGGACTACTGCGAGCTGTCGACACCGCTGTCCACCGAGTGGTTCGGCGTCTATGACCGCGGTGAG
The DNA here is from genome assembly GCF_016918765.2 of Flagellatimonas centrodinii. Classification (GTDB taxonomy): domain Bacteria; phylum Pseudomonadota; class Gammaproteobacteria; order Nevskiales; family Nevskiaceae; genus Polycyclovorans; species Polycyclovorans centrodinii. Next base: position 1,231,993 of record NZ_CP092104.1, on the reverse strand, counting down.
ATCTACGGGCTCGACCACGACCCGAAGCGCTTCGAACAACGCTGGCTGCACCCGGTCACCCCGGTGAAGGGGCTCTACACCACCGGCCAGGACGTGGTCACCGCCGGGGTCGGCGGCGCGCTGATGGGGGGTGTGATGACCACCGCCGCGATGATGGCGCCAAGGCCGGATCGGGTGTTCAAGCTGCTCAAGCAGTGGCAGCCGCCGGTGGGGTGAGGACGCACCGCCACCGCCGGGTTACGAAGCCGGCGCGCCAAGCGCGTACACTCCGCGCCCCATGCTCGCCCTCCAGAACCTCACCCTGCGCCGTCACACCCGTACCCTGATCGAAGGGGCGACCTGCACCATCTACGCCGGTCAACGGGTTGGGGTGATCGGCAAGAACGGCGTTGGCAAGTCCTCGCTGTTCGCGGCCATCCGTGGTGAGCTGTTGCCGGAGCTGGGGCGGATCGATCTGTCGAAGAACGTGATTCTCGCCAATGTGTCGCAGGACACACCGGCGCTGGATCAGCCGGCGCTGGACTACGCACTGGACGGCGACACCGAGCTGCGGCAGATCGAGGCCCGGCTGCGCGATCTGGAGCAGCGCATCGAGCAGCACGCCACCGAGGCCGACGTCAACGCGCTGGTGGAGGCGCATGACCGGCTGACCACCATCGACGGCTATGGCGCTCGCGCCCGTGCTGCCCAGTTGCTGCATGGCCTGGGCTTTGTGCCCGACCAGCAGGAAAACCCGGTCGCCAGCTTCTCCGGTGGTTGGCGCATGCGCCTCAATCTGGCGCGGGCGCTGCTGCGGCGCTCCGATCTGCTGCTGCTCGATGAGCCCACCAACCACCTCGACATGGACGCGGCGCTGTGGCTGCAGGAAACCCTGGCGGTGCACTCGGGCACGCTGATCCTGATTTCGCACGACCGCGAATTTCTGGACGCGGTCTGCACCCACACCCTGCACCTGGAACGCGAGCGCGCCACCCTGTACGCCGGCAACTATTCGCAGTTCGAGCGGCAGCGCGCCGAGCGCCTGACCCAGCAGGCGCAGATGCACAGCAAGCAGCAGGAGAAGGTGGCGCACCTGCAGTCCTTCATCCAGCGCTTCAAGACCCACGCCAGCAAGGCGCGGCAGGCGCAGAGCCGGATCAAGGCGCTGGAACGGATGGAGATGGTGGCGCCGGTCCTGGCGGAGAGCGAGTTCGAGTTTCGCTTCCGTCGCCCGGAAAAGGTGCCGAGTCCGCTGGTCCACATCAGTGACGGCAAGGTGGGGTATGGGGATACCGCTCTGCTCAGCGGCCTGCGGCTGTCCCTGCAACCGGGCGAGCGGGTGGCCCTGCTGGGCGCCAACGGCGCCGGCAAGTCGACCCTGATGAAGAGCCTGGCCGGGCAACAGCCGTTTCTCGGCGGCGACATCATCCGCTCGCCCGACCTGCGGGTCGGCTACTACGCCCAGCACCAACTGGAACAGCTCGACCCGACCGCCAGTGCCTACATGCACCTGCGGCGGCTCGACATGCGGGCCAGCGAACAGAGTCTGCGCGATTACCTGGGGCGGTTCTCGTTCCCCGGCGAGCGGCAGATGGAGCCCATCGCCCCGTTCTCCGGCGGCGAAAAGGCGCGGCTGGCGCTGGCGATGGTGGCGTATCAGCGCCCCAACCTGCTGCTGCTGGACGAGCCGACCAACCACCTGGACCTGGAAATGCGCCAGGCGCTGGAGATGGCGCTGAACGACTATCCCGGTGCCGTGCTGTTGGTCAGCCATGATCGCCATCTGGTGCAGAACGTCTGCGACACGCTGTGGCGGGTGTCGGCCGGCGAGTGCACGGTGTTCGACGGCGACCTCGACGATTACGCCACCTGGCTGCGGGAAACTCGGCGCAAGGCGCAGCGCAACTTCCGAAACGGCTGATCCCGCTCAGCCGAGGCGGTCGACCCAGGCGACCGTTTGGTCGTAGAGCCGTGACGCCACCCCAGTGTCGGCGCAGTCGGCCGTCGGCTGCGCCACCGCGCAACTGCGGTAGTAGTGCCCGCCTGCCGCCGTTGGGTGACTGGCGCAGTAGATCTGCGTCTGCGCCCCTTCACTGGGGGTCCGCAGGAACAGGGTCTCCACCGGCGCCAGCGTCGTCCGCGCGCGGGCCACGCGGGGGCTGCCCGCGAGCCCCTTGCCGGCAATGTGGGTGTAGACCGCGCCGGGATGCAGGCAGTAGGCCCGCAGCGGGCCGGCGCTGCCGCCATATCGGCGATGCAGCTCGAAGGTGGCGTGGTTGAGCGCCAGCTTCGACAGGCCATAGGCGACCCAGGAATTGTGCTTTTCCGGCGGCGTGAACAGGCCGGCATTGCGGCCCCGGTTGTGCAGCCGCGATGACACGTTGACCACGCGCGCGTCACCACTGTCACGGCCGTTGGCCAGCAGCAGTGGCAGCAGGCGCAGGGTCAGATGCAGGGTGCCGAGATAGTTGGTCCGCCAGTGGATTTCGTGGCCGTCGGGCGCGCGCAGGGGTTCGGTGGCCTGCGACAGCAGATCAAGATGAATGCCGGCGTTGTTGACCAGCACGTCGAGTTTGCCGGCGTGCCGGTTGCGGAAGGCCTCGGTGAAGCGCCCCACCGACCCGGCATCGGCGAGATCCAGGGTGTCGGCCTCCACCGCACCGTGGCCGCCGATGGTGGCCACCGCCGCCTGCAGGTCTGCTGCGGTTCGCTCCGGTGCGGTGCGGGTGGTGACGGTGACGTCGGCGCCCCAGCTCAGCAGGGTGCGGGCGGTCTCGAAGCCCAGCGAGCCGGGGGTGCAACCGGTGACGATGATACGGCGACCCCGCAGGTCCACCGCCGGCGCGAACACCGGCCGGGCGATCCAGCGCCGCAGCCGCTCATGGGCGCCCACCGGCTCAGGCAGTGGCGGTGTCGAGCAGGCCGCGCTCGCGTGCCAGGGTGAGCGCCAGATCCTCGATCATGTCTTCCTGGCCGCCCACCATTTTCTGCCGCCCGAGTTCCAGCAGCAGTTCGCGGGCGGGAATGCCGTACTTGGCCTCGGCGCGTTTGGCGAACAGCAGGAACGAGGAGTACACGCCGGCATAGCCCAGGGTCAGCGAATTCCGGTCGATGCGCACCGGGAAGTCCATGATCGGGGTGACCAGATCTTCGGCGACATCGGAGATCTTGAAGACGTCGACCCCGGTTTCGATGCCCATGCGGTTGCACACGGCAATGAAGACTTCCATCGGCGTGTTGCCGGCACCGGCGCCCATGCCACCGCAGGCGCAGTCGATACGACGGGCGCCGGCCGCCACCGCGGCGATGGAGTTGGCGACGCCCATCGACAGGTTGTGATGGCCGTGGAAGCCGATTTCGGTTTCCGGCTTGAGCCGGTCACGCAACAGTGCGATACGGGCGGTCACATCGTCGGGCAGCATGTAGCCGGCGGAGTCAGTGGCGTAGATGCAATTGGCGCCGTAGGACTCCATCAGCAGCGCCTGCTCCAGCAGCTGCTCGGGCGCGATCATGTGCGCCATCATCAGGAAGCCCACCGTGTCCAGGCCCATCTCGCGGCCGAGGTTGATGTGCTGTTCGGATACATCGGCTTCGGTGCAGTGGGTGGCGACGCGGATGGTCTTGACCCCGCAATCGGCCGCCATGCGCAGGTGGTCGACGGTGCCGATACCGGGCAACAGCAGGGCCGAGACCTGGGCCTGCTTCAGGCCGGGAATGACGGCGCGCAGGTATTCCTCGTCGCTGGCGGCGGGAAAGCCGTAGTTCACCGAGGCACCGCCGAGGCCGTCACCATGGGTGACCTCGATCAGCGGGCAGCCCGCTTCGTCGAGCCCGCGGGAGATCGACTGCATCTGCTCGATGGTGATCTGGTGGCGCTTCGGGTGCATGCCGTCGCGCAGCGACATGTCATGCACCTTGATCTTGATGCCTTTCAGGGATGTACTCATGGCGGATTCTCGGAAAGCGGGGCCTCAGGCGGCCAGGGTCAGGCGTCCGGCGAGGATTTCCTCGGCAAACATTTCGGCGGTGCGGGTGGCCGAGGCGGTCATGATGTCGAGGTTGCCGGCGTACTTGGGCAGGAAGTCGCCCAGGCCTTCGACCTGCATGTAGCTGGTGACGCGGTCGCCGTCGAACACCGGGCCGTTCACCAGGCGATAGCCAGGCACATATTTCTGCACCTCCGCCACCATGTCGCGCACCGAGGCTTCGATTTCCTTCTGCTTCGGCGCGTCGACGGTGAGGCAGTGGATGGTGTCGCGCATGATCATCGGCGGTTCGGCCGGGTTGATGACAATGATGGCCTTGCCCTGATCGGCGCCACCGATCTTCGCCACTGCACCGGCGGTGGTGCGGGTGAACTCGTCGATGTTCTTGCGGGTGCCGGGGCCGACCGACTTGCTGGCGACGGTGGCGATGATCTCGGCGTAGCGCACCTTCTGCACTCGTGACACGGCGTACACCATGGGAATGGTGGCCTGCCCGCCGCAGGTCACCATGTTGACGTTCATCACGCGCTTGCCGGCCCCATTCCCAAGAATCGCCCCCTTGAGATTGATCGGCGGCACGCAATACGGGCCGATGGCCGCCGGGGTCAGGTCGATCATCATCACGCCGAGGGCGTTGAGCTTGTCCGAATTGGCCTTGTGCACGTAGGCGCTGGTGGCATCAAAGGCGATCTGCACGCCGTCGGCGCGGACATGTTCGAGCATGCCGTCGACCCCCTGGTCGGTGGTCTTCAGCCCGTGCTCACGGGCACGCGCCAGGCCTTCGGATGTGGGGTCGACGCCGACCATCCATACCGGTTCCAGCACAGTGGAGCGCTTGAGCTTGTAGAGCAGGTCGGTGCCGATGTTGCCGGGACCGATGATGGCGCACTTGATCTTGTTCACAGCCCTATTCCTCGAAGCCGATCGACGCCTCGCCGATGCCGGCCAGCGTCATGTGGAAGCGGTCACCGGGCGCCGCGGGCAGCAGCGGTGCCAGCGAGCCGGAGAGAATGATTTCGCCCTTCAGGAAGGGGATGTCGTAGCGACCCAGGGTGTTGGCCAGCCACGCCACCGCGGTGGCTGGATGTCCCTGTACCGCCGACCCCAGCCCACTGGCGGCATGGGCGCCGTTCTTGGTGATGGCCATGGTCACGGCGGCGAGGTCCAACGCCTGTGGCGAGACCCGGTCGTCACCCACGACAAAAATGCCACAGGAGGCGTTGTCGGCGACGGTGTCCTGGATCTTGATCTTCCAGTCGCGGATGCGGGAGTCGACGATCTCGAAGCAGGGCAGCACATAATCGGTGGCGTCCAGCACCTGATCTTCAGTGATGCCGGGGCCACGCAGGTCCTTCTTCAGCACGAAGGCGATCTCGCCCTCGGCCCGTGGCTGGATCAGCCCGCTGCCTGCAATGCTCACCACCGTGCCGTTGCCCACCCGCATGCGGTCGGTGAGAAACCCGAAGTCCGGTTGGTGTACGCCGAGCATGTCCTGCACCGGCTTGCTGGTGACGCCGATCTTCTTGCCGATGACATGCTCGCCGTCGGTCATGCGGCGTTCGAGAAAGCGCAGCGAGATGCGGTAGGCATCGTCAATGTCGATCGCGGGTTCGCGTTCGGTCAGCGGTGACAGCATGCTGCGTGTGCGCAAAGCGGCGAACAGCTCGTCGCCGAGCGCGGCGATGCGGTCCGAATTCAGTGACATCAGCCGTGCTCCAGGAAGTCGATGACCGTGCGATTGAAAAGTTCGCGGTGCTCGATCATCACCCAGTGGCCGCAGTTGGGGACCAGCACCATGCGACCGTTCTTGAGCCCCTTGGCCAGCTTCATGATGCCGCTGTCCGGCATCATCTTTTCATTGAGACCCCACAAGCTCAGCGTGGGGCAACGGATGTCGCCGAGGCGATCGCTGACATTGGGCACCTTGAGGGTCTGAATCACCCTCGGGTTCTGGGTGACGGCCAGCGCCGCACGCTCGCGCACCAGTTGGTCGCTGACAACGGCCGGATCGACAACGAAGGCGGACTGGAAGAAGGCTTTGAGCTCTGGCTCACCCACCGGTTTGCCGCTGCCGTAGAGGGCGAACATGGCCTGCATGCCGGGCATCGCAAGATAGGCCGGCAGGTCGTCGAGACCGCCCGGTGCCATCAGCACCAGCCGCTCGACGCGCTGTGGATGCGCCAAGGCGAGGCCGAGGGCCACCGCGCCACCAAGGGAGTTGCCCACCGGTGTGCAGCGGTCGATGTCCAGGGCATCGAGCAGCTGCAGCATGTGCTCGACAAAGACGTCGAGGTGGTAATCGAGGTCGGGCTTGTCGGAATAGCCGAAACCCGGCAGGTCGGGGACGATGCAGCGATAGCCCGCCGCCACCAGTGCCGGCAAGTTACCGTTGAAGTTTGAATGGCCACAGGCGCCATTGCCGGAGCCGTGCAGGAACAACAGCGCCGGGCCTTCACCCAGGTCGTGATAGTGGATGCGGTGGCCGTTCGCCAGACGGGCGTAGCGGCCTTCGGGCACGGGTCGATGGTTCATGGCGCGCATGGTTGCGCCTCGCCTGCGCGCGGGCTTCACCTGTTCAGACGATGCTCCACCCCATGGATGGCCTAGCATCCACCGCAGTTCTGGGATGTTCCCGGGGAGGACGGACGTGAGCAGCGAGGCGCGGGTGGTGCTGGTAACCGGCGGTGGCAAGGGCGTCGGCCGCGGCATCAGCGAGGTGTTTCTGCGGCAGGGCGCGCAGGTGGTGATCTGCGGTCGCTCGGCGCCGGAGACCCTGCCTGCCGTCGACGGCCGCGAAGCCGTGTTCCTGCCGTGCGACGTCCGCGACAGTGAGGCCGTTGCCGCCCTGTTCGACGAGATCGACCGCCGCTACGGCCGCCTCGATGTCCTCGTCAACAATGCCGGCGGGGCCCCCTTCGCCCTCGCCGCTGCGGCTTCGCCGCGCTTTCACGAAAAGATCATCGCGCTCAACCTGTTGGCGCCCCTGCGGTTGGCGCAGGCGGCCAATCGGTTGATGCAGCAGCAGGCGGGTGGCGGGGTGGTGGTGTTCGTCGCCAGCATTTCGGCACTGCGGCCCTCACCGGGTACGGCGGCCTATGGCGCGGCCAAGGCCGGCATTCTCAGCCTGACGCAGTCGCTGGCGGTGGAATGGGCGCCGAAGGTGCGGGTGGTGGCGGTGTCGCCGGGCCTGGTGCGGACCGAGCAGTCCCATCTGCACTACGGCGACGAGGCTGGCATCCAGGCAGTGTCGGCGACGGTGCCGCTGCAGCGCATGGCGACGCCGGTCGATATTGGCGAGGCCTGTGCCTGGCTCAGCAGCCCGGCGGCCGGCTACGCCAGCGGAACCAATCTGGTGGTGCACGGGGGAGGCGAGCGCCCGGCGTTTCTCGACGCGGCGGCGGTCAACAAAGATCAATAGCGGGCCCCACGAGGTCCGCGGGAGGCCGGTGATGCGGGCAATGACGGTGGGTCTGTGGGCCCTGACAGGGCTGACCGCTTGCGGCGGCGACGCGGTGCCGGTGGATCTCGGGCCGCCGCGGGCGGAGCAGCGTAGCTGTGTCGACGCCAACCCGCTGCGCAACCCGTACTTCGGTGATCTGCACGTTCACACCGTGTATTCGCTGGATGCCAACACCCAGGGCACCGTGATCACTCCCGATGAGGCCTACCGCTTCGCCCGCGGTGAGCGGCTCGGCATTCAACCCTACACCCCGGAAGGTGAGCCGCTGCGGTTCAGCCAGTTGGCGCGGCCGCTGGATTTCGCCGCCGTCACCGATCACGCCGAGCTGTTCGGCGAGGTGGCCATCTGCACCGACCCCGGCGCCACCGGCTATTTCTCGCCGGAATGCCTGCTCTACCGGGCGGCGCCGGCGCAATCCTTCATCATCTTCAACCTGATCGCCGTAGGCCTGCCGGAACTGCCGCAGTTTCCGGTGCCGCCGGGGATTCCGCTGGTGTCCGACCTGCCGGTGATCGGCAGTGAGGGCACCATCCCGCGTCTGCCCTACTGCGGATTGGGTGGGCGCCGTTGCCTGGAGGCGGCCAAGACCCCCTGGCGCGACACCCAGCAGGCGGCCGACGCCCATTACGATCGCAGCGATGACTGTCGCTTCACCACCTTCGTCGGCTATGAGTGGACCGGCGCGCCGCTGTCCAACAACCTGCACCGCAACGTCATCTTTGCCAGCGAGGTGGTGCCGGAGGTTCCGCCGGCCTATCAGGAGCACCCGTCGCCGGAGCAGTTGTGGACCGCACTCGACGACCAATGCCGCGCCGAGCAGGGCTGTCAGTGGTTGAGCATTCCGCACAACTCCAATCTCAGCGCCGGCACCATGTTCGAAACGGCGGATCGCAGCGGCCGCCCTTACGATGCCGCCTTTGCCGCCACCCGCCAGCGCAATGAGCCGCTGGCCGAGATCTACCAGCACAAGGGGCAGTCAGAGTGCCTCAACACGGTCGGCGCCGGCATGCAGGACGAGCTCTGCGGGTTCGAGGTGCTGCCTTACAACAACCTCACCGGTGACCGTTTTGGTGGCGCCAATACCGGCCCCCCGGTGGAGCAGGACTTTCTCCGCGAGGCCCTGAAGGCGGGGCTGCAGCAGGAACGGCTGCTGGGCGAAAACCCCTTCAAGTACGGCTTCATCGGCAGCACCGACACCCATCTCGGCACCCCCGGCCTGGCGGCGGAAGCCGACTATCCGGGCCACGGCGGCGCCGGCCTGGCGGCCACCGACAGCGTGCCGGAAGGCCTGACTGACCTGATCGAGAACAGCCCGGGCGGACTGGCGGTGCTGTGGGCCGAGCAGAACACCCGGCCGGCGCTGTTCGCCGCGATGCGGCGGCGCGAGGCCTATGCCACCAGCGGCAATCGGCCGGTGGTTCGCTTCTTCGGGGGCTGGGATCTGCCCGCAGATGCCTGCGCCGCAGCGGATTTCGTCGCCACCACCGATGCCGTCGGGGTGCCGATGGGCAGCGACCTGCCGCCGCCGCCCGCCGGCGCCGGCGCGCCGCGTTTCGCGGTGTCGGCGCTGCGTGATCCGGCGCTGACCGCGGAGCCGCTGCAGCGGATCCAGATCATCAAGGGCTGGGTCGATGCCGCAGGCGAGTCCCATGAGCAGGTCTTCGATGTGGCAGGCAACCCGGCCAACGGTGCGACGGTCGACCTCGATACCTGTGAGACCACGGGTCCCGGGTTCCCGCAGCTGTGTACGGTCTGGCAGGACCCTGGGTTCGATCCTGCGCAGTCGGCGTTCTACTACGCCCGTGTGGTGGAAAACCCGAGTTGTCGCTGGTCCACCCGCCAGTGTCTGGCGGCCGCCGTCGACTGCACCGACCCCGACAGCGTGCCCGACGCCTTCGCTGACTGCTGCAATGCCGACTACCCCAAGACGGTGCAGGAGCGGGCGTGGACCTCCCCGGTGTGGTACCGACCCTAGCGGCCATGTTGAAGCGATTCGCCGCCCTCCATCCGATCCTGCGCTTTGCGCTGATCGGCGGCGTGCTGTTTGTGGCGCAACGGGCGCTGACCCCGGCGGCCGCACCCGAGCCGATCACCGTCGATGCGGCCTGGCTGGCACGGGTGCAGGCCGACTGGCGGGCGGTGGCGGGCAGTGCGCCCTCCGCCGTCGAGCTGCGCGCCGCCGTTGAAGCGGCGGTCGATGAGGAGCGCCTGTTGCGGGCGGCGCTGGCAGCCGGGCTCGACCGTGGTGATCCGGTGGTGCGTCAGCACCTGATCCGCAACATGCGGTTCGCCTTCCCGGACAGCCGTCGAAGCGACGATGACCTGCTGCGCGAGGCCCGTGCGCTGGGCATGAGCCAGCATGATCCGGTGGTTCGCAGACGGCTGGTCCAGCGCATGGCCGACCGCCTGGTCGAGACGCCCGTGGTGCCCCGCGCGGCCCTGGAAACCTATGTCGAGGCCCATGCCGATCGGTATGCGCGAAGCGCCCGGTACGACATCGAGCAGCACTACTTCGAGACCGTGGAGGCGGCGGCCCAGGCCCGGCGTCGGGTGCTCGATGATCAGCCGGCACCGGCCGGGCTGGGCCAGCCGTTTCTGTTGGGTACGCAGCTGACGGCGGTGTCGCCGGCGCAACTGCGACAGCGGTTTGGTGAGGCCTTCGCCGAGCGCGTGCTGGGGGCGGCACCCGGGCGCTGGCAGGGTCCGGTGGCATCGGCCTATGGCTGGCATCTGCTGCGGGTGATCGACCACCGGCCGCCACAGCCGCCGGCGCTGGCGCCGGTCCGGCGGCAGGCGGCCTATGCCTGGTTGGCGGCGCGGCAACCGGAGGCGCTGCGGGCGGCGATGGCCCCGCTGCGGCAACACTACCCACTGCAGCTGGACCCGCAACTGGCGGTGCCCTGGTGAGGGCGCTGGTGCTGGCGCTCGGTCTGCTCGTCACCGGCATGGCGGCGGCACATCCGCTGGCGCCGATACTGCTGGAGTTGCGCGAAACCGCACCTGGCGTGGCCGACATCGAATGGCGCAGCTCGGCCCAGCGTGGCGACCGGACGGTGACCCCGGTCTGGCCGCCCGGCTGCACGGTGCGCGGCTTTGATCAGGTATCGACGGCGGATCCGACGGTGCGGCTGCGGCGGGGCAGCCTCCACTGCCCGCCTCCCGGCCTGGTCGGCCGCACCCTGCAGGTCGACGGCCTTGATCGTGCCCGGATCAATGTCGTGTTGCGCTGGGTGCCCGCCGGCGGTGTAGCGGTGACCCAGCTGCTGGATGTCGCCCGCCCGCAGGCCACGGTGCCGGCCGCCGGCACCCCCATGCCGGTGTTTGCCCGCTATCTCGGGCTCGGCGTCTCGCACCTGTTGCTGGGCCTCGACCATGTGCTGTTCGTACTCGGCCTGGTCTTGCTGGTGCGCCAGCCCGGCGTGCTGCTGGCGACCATCACCGCCTTCACGCTGGGCCACAGCATTACCCTCTGTCTGGCGGCGCTGGGCCGGATACAGGTCAATTCCGGGCTCACCGAGTTCGTGATTGCGGTGAGCCTGCTGGTGCTGGCACTGGAAGTGGCCCGCCGCGACACCGCTGCGCCGCCACGATTGTTCAGCCGACGGCCCTACCTCATGGCGTTGGGCTTCGGCCTGTTTCACGGGCTGGGGTTTGCCAGCGTCCTGGGCGATATCGGCCTGCCGCAAGACGCGCTGTTGCCGGCCCTGCTCGCCTTCAACCTGGGGATCGAACTCGGACAACTGGCGCTGGTGTTGCCGTTGTGGGCGCTGATGGCCCTGTGGCGACAGCGGCGGCTGCCGCCGTTTGCCGGCGCGGCGCGGGCACTGCCGGTTCACCTGATGGGGGGGCTGGCGGTGTACTGGTGCCTCGAACGGGCCACGGTGCTGTGGTGAGGTCTTGTCTCGATTTTGGCGTGGCCGCTGTTCGCGGAGGTCGCCAAGGCGTATTATGCTGCACTGCAACATTCGATCTGCCGAAGGTGGATCACGACGCTGGAGAAGGGCGATGAAAGGTTGGATGCTGGGTGTTCTGATGCTGGTGGTCGGGGTGGCGCAGGCCGCCAGCCCGGTAGACGAGCTGCTGGCCTGCATGCAGGCCACGGTGCCGACGACGCTGCGGGCGCAGCAGGTCGAGCTGGAAACCCGTTCCGCCAATGGCGAGGTGCGCGAGCTGCTCAAGGGCACCCTTTACGCCCGCCGCGCCGAAACCGACGAGGGTCTGAGAACCCGTGCCACGCTGCAGGTCCAGGGTCCTGAATATCTGGTTGGCGCCGCCTATCTGGTGGTGCAGTCGACCGACTTCCTGCGCGATGGCGTGTACGTGTATCTGCCGTCGGTGCGAAGGGTGCGGCAGGTGACCGGCACCTTCGCCGACGGCGCCTTGCTCGGCACCAGCTTCAGCTATTTCGATTTCAAGCAGCTCACCGGCGCCTTCGGTGGCGCGGAGATGCGGATCGAGGGCCACGACGAGATTGACGGCCGTGCGGTGCGGCTGATGTCGTTCACGCCCAGTGGCGATGACCGCACCGACTACACGCACGTTCGCACCTGGGTCGACCGCGAGACGTGCCTGCCGCTGCGGGCCGAGTTCTACGAAGGGGATCGCTTGCGCAAGCGCCTGCAGGCGCCGGTTACGGCGCTGCGCGAGGACAAAGGCCACGCCTACCTGTCAGCCGCCACCATGGAAGATCTCCGCGATGGCCGCGTCACCGAATTTCGCAGTGTCGGGGTGCAGACCGATGCCGATCTCTCGGCCGCGCTGTTCAGCCCGGAGGCCTTTTACCGCGCGCCGTAACGCCTCTCGTCTGTGCGGGTGAGGTTGCGCCGGCCGCTGCGGGCAAAGATTCCCTGAACGACAACAGGGAGAGCGGGATGACGCAGACAGCGTTCACCGACGGTGCAGTATTGGTGTTCGGCGGCAGCGGCGGGATTGGCCAGGAGGTGGCGCGCAGCTTTGCGCGCGCGGGGGCCGATGTCGCCGTGATCTATCGACGCAAGCGTGAGGTGGCCGAGCAGGTCGTTGCCGACATCCAGGCCCTCGGCCGTACCGCCAGCGCCCACGCCGCCGATGTCCGCGAGCCGGATGCGGTGAAGGCAGCGGTGGCCGCCGCCATTGCGGCCCACGGTCGTATCCACACCGTTGTTTGGGCCGCCGGGCCGGTCGTCGAGCAGGTGCACATCGCCGACACCACGCCGGAACTGTGGCGGCAGTCGATCGACATCGAAGTGCATGGCTTCTTCAACGCCGTGCAGGCCACCCTGCCGCACCTGCGGGACAGCGGTGGCGGATCGTACGTCCATCTCGGCTCCGCCGGTCACGTCTGGTGGCCGGCCAAGGATGGTCTGTCGGTGGCGCCGAAGGCGGCCAACGAGGCGCTGGTCAAGGGCATCGCCAAGGAAGAGGGACGCCACAACATCCGCGCCAACTCGGTGCTGGTCGGCGTGATCGAAGCCGGCATGTTCCTGGAGCTCACCAAGCGCGGGGTGTTCACCCAGGCCTGGGTCGACGAAACCCAGAAGCTGCTGTGCCTGAAGCGCTGGGGCCAACCGGAAGAAGTCGGTCAGGCGGCGGTGTTTCTGGCCACCAACGGCTATGTCACCGGGCAGCAGATCAACGTCTCCGGCGGCTTCGGCATCTGACCCCGACACCCCCACAATCACCACCACGAGGAGAACCCGGGATGGCGCTGCCCCTGGAAGACATCGAGCTGATCCGTCAGCTCAAGTACGCGTACTGCCGCTGTATCGATACCGCCGGTTTCGACGAGCTGGAAACCCTGTTCACCGAAGATGCCAGTGTCCGCTACGAAGGCGGAAGCTACCTGTTCGAAGCCCAGGGTCGCGACAAGATCATGGAAGCGCTGCGCTACGCCTTCCACAGCGAGGCCATTGCCCTGCACCACGTCAATCATCCGGAGATCACCGTGACCTCCGCCACCGAGGCGACCGGCACCTGGTACCTCAAGGACTGGTTCCTGGACCTGCGCAACAAGATCATCACCGACGGATCGTCGCTGTACCGCGATACCTACGTGAAGCGTGACGGCCGGTGGTTGATCCAGCGCGCTACCTATTCGCGCATCTTCGAGATCGTCACCCCCTTCACCGAGACCCCGAACATCACCGCGCACCTGCTGGCGAAAACCGGCATGAAGCTGCCTGCGCAATAGCGCAGCGCGCCGTGCATCCCCGATTCGACGGCCGGGTGGCCCTGGTCACCGGCGCCTCGCGCGGCATCGGCGCGGCCATTGCCCGACGGTTGGCGGCGGAGGGCGCGCAGGTGGTGGGGCTGGCCTCGCCGCGCTCGGCGACCGCGCTGGAGGCGGTGATGGCCGATATCGTGGCCAGCGGTGGCCGTGCCCGGGCGGTGGTCGCCGACCTTGCGGAAGACGCAGCCCGCGAAGGCCTGATGGATCGGGTTGCCGCGGCGTTCGGCGCGGTCGAGTTGCTGGTCAACAATGCCGCCGGCATCAGTGCCTATGCCTCGCCGGGCAGCATCGATCTGCCGGCGCGGCGTCGCATGCTGGCATTGAATCTCGATGCGCCGGTGGATCTCATCCAACAGGCGCTGCCGGCCATGCGGACGCGTGGCTGGGGGCGCATCCTCAATATCGGCAGCGAGATGGCACGGCAACCGCCGGTGCCGTATCCCGGCCCTGCCCGCTTCGTCCACAGCCTCGGCTATTACGGGGTCAGCAAGGCGGCCCTGCACCGTTACACCGAAGCGCTGGCGGCAGAGCTGCATGGGAGCGGCATCACCGCCAACGTGCTGCTGCCGTACAAGATCGTGGCAACGGCGGCGGCTGCCGCCGTGGTCGCGCAGTCGGCCGAGCGACACCCGGACTGGATCGAGCCGGTCGAGGTGATGGCCGAGGCCGCCACCTGGCTGATGGCCGGCCCCCTCAGCGGGCAGGTGGCCGTCAGCCGCACGCTGTTGCACCAGGCCCAGGCCCCGGTACATGCGCTGGATGGCCGGACGCTACTCGGCGACGCGCTGCTCGCCCACAACGGCAAGGACACATCGACATGAGTGCAGGATCAACGCGGTTGTACTTCGGCTGGTGGGTGCTGGCGGCGGTGTTCGTCGGCGAGATGTTCGCCATCGGCAGCACCTCCTACGCCTTCGGCTTGTTCGTGGTCCCGGCGGGCGAGGCCTATGGGGCCAGCCGCGGCACCCTCAATACCGGCCTGATCCTGTTCCTGCTCGGCATGGGCCTGTCGGCGCCATTCATCGGTCGCCTGCTGGACCGCTACCCGGCGCGGTGGGTGATGGGGGTCGGCACCCTGGCGATGGCAGCCGGTTTTGTCGGCGTCGGGCTGGCCCCGACCCTGCAGCTCAGCGCCCTCTGCATTCTGTTGTTGATCGGCCCGGGCGCGGCCGCCATTGGTCCACTGGCCGCCAACACCCTGGTGACGCGTTGGTTCATCCGGCACCGCGGCAAGGCGCTTGGGCTGGCGGCGGTCGCCACCTCGCTGGGCGGGGTGGCGGTGGTGCCCCTGATGGCCTGGAACCTCGACCGCTTCGGTTGGCGCATGGCGTTGGTGTTGCAGGGCGCCATCATTCTGGTGGTGGTCGGTGCGCTGGTCCTGTGGCGCATCCGCAGCCGGCCGCAGGATCTGGGGCTGACCCCACCGGCCGATGCCGGCACCGTCAGTGCCGTGCAGTCGCGACAGTGGACGGTCGGCGAACTGGTGCGTACCCGCGACTTCTGGTTCATCGCCTTCTCGGTGGGGCTTATCTTCGGCATCAACCAGTCGGTGCTCGCATCACTGGTGCCCTATGCCACCGATGCCGGCATCGGCCTGGCGCAGGCCACCCTGCTGGTGTCGGCGCTGTCGGTATGTTCGATTCTCGGCAAGCTGTTGTTCGGCGCGGTCGCCGACCGCTACGACAAGCGACGTCTGCTGCTGGTCCCGGTGGCCTGCACCCTGCTGCAGCTGGTGACCCTGGTCAGCGAGCCGAGCTTTCCGGTGTTGTTGGTGATCTGTGGTCTCGCCGGCTTTGCCATCGGCGGCGAGCTGCCGGTGTGGGCCGCACTGGTCGGTGAGCGCTTCGGCCAGGTGTCGTTCGGCACGGCGATGGGACTGATGAGTCCGGTCAACACGGTGATCGGACTGTTGGCGATCGGCTTTGTCGGTGGCGCCTTCGATACCAGCGGCAGTTATGCCATGCCGTTTACCGTGCTGTCGGGATTCGTCGTGCTGTCGGGCGTGTTGACGCTGTTGATCTCGCGGCCGCCGCAGGCGGAAACGTCCATCAGCACCCCCGCCAGCGCGGCGGGATAAGCGCCCGCAGCAGGCTGAGGACACCGCACACCAGCGCTGCGCCGGCCATGTCGGCCAGCCAGTCCAGGGCGTCCGCATCGCGGTAGGGCACGAACGACTGGATCGTCTCGTCGACCGCACCGAGCAGGGCTGTCAGCATGAGCACGATCAGGCTGCGCTTCAGCGGCGGCTGCTGCAGGCCGAGAAACATCAGGGCCGCCAGGCCGCCATAGGCGATCAGGTGCAGGGTCTTGTCGGAGGTGTCCGGGGCCAGCGTCCGACCCAGCCCCTGCCAGTTGCCGATTGCCAGGATCAGCAGGTAGAGCATCAGGGCCAGCGGCACCAGGGCGGCGCGCCAGCGGGCAATCATCGGCACAGATCACGCTCCATGAAAAAGGCCCGCAGGGTAGCGGGCCTTGGCGTACAACGGCTGAACGTGGGGATCAGCCCAGGCTCAGCACGCTGTTGAGCATCAGGCGGACCAGCATGGTCTGCCGGGTGACGCCGGTCTTGCAGAAGATTGACCGCAGGTGGGTACGTGCGGTGTTGCGACGAACGTTCATCTGCTCGGCCGCTTCGTCGAGGGTCAGGCCGTCGGCCAGCAGCATCGCCAACTGGGCTTCCATGCGGGTGAGGCCGAACAGGCGTCGGACCAGTTCCTGCGAGGGCTGCGCGGCGTTGGATTCCGGGTCCCGCAGGAACACCACGACAGCGGGGCGCTGGCGGCTCTCGGAGTACTCGCCCATGGGAATGGTGCGAACCAGCACCCCGAGCTTCGACCGGCCGGAGGGGCGGCTGACCGACATCGCCTCCACCACGCCGGGGCCATCGTTCTCATCGCTGGCGACGCTCTCGGTGCCCGACAGGGCCTGGCGGATCATCCGCTGCAGCTCGCGACTCTCCTGGCTGCTGTCGACGCACAGGGTGTCACCGGTGAGCCAGATGCCGTCTTTTTCGGCGAGGATACGGCGCGCCTCCTGGCTGGTTTCAATGATGCTGCCGTCCTGGGCATAACTGACCATGCCGACCAGCATGCGGTTGACGGTACCGGCGAACAGCTTGCGCTCGCACTCGAGAAAATCGAAACGGGCATGCGTCTGGATCGAACGTTTGAGATGCGGCAGCAGATAGCGGCACAGGGCCTTGTCAGCGTCCGAGAACGGCTCGGCGTCGTGCGAGCGGGTCACCCGCAGGCGGCATTCGATGCCTTCGCGGGTGTAGATATCGGCCCCCAGCAGGTGGCGGATGTCCAGCGGCTTCAGGTACTCCTGATAGACCGCGCTCTGCAGCCAGGCATGGCCGATCAGCTCTTCGGCCGTAACAACATCGCCTTCGTTGAGGCGAACAAACGGGTCCATCGCGAAGAAGTGGCTTTCATAGCTCTCGACGCCCTGGCGAGTGATTTCGCCGGTGTTGATCATGATGCCGGTGCTGTCGGAGGACGGCGGGCGCAGGATCAGCGTCACATGCGCAGCCTTCAGCTCGTCGCGCAGCAACTCCATGGCCGTGCGCCAGGGCGGGGACTCCGTGGCGCCCTCGTAGATCGCCGTCAGCAGTGGATCGACGCGTTCCAGCGTCAGCACGGCCTCGGGGGGAAGGGCGCGCACGGCGCTAGACCGGCCCGCCTTGCGGGCACTTGAAATTGCAGAAACGGCCATCGACAACTCTCCTCATTGCCACGCCTTGATAGGGCAGGTGCCGCGGCTCTCTGGCGGAGCGTCGTCAGCAGAGCGTTAGGAATACGGCTGCGACAGACCTGGCGTCAAGGACAAAATCGATGAAGGGTCAAAAAAACCATACCAAGGGGGTAGGTTTTGGTGAGTCACCTTCACCAGCAGCATAGGCCGGCCTCGCGGGCCATGGTTCATCCGGATGGATGAGTCCCCGTCGGCGGGCCCTGGCCGAAGATGCAGGCTCATTTCCCCGAAGCCCGGACCCATGCCCGACGAAAAGACCATGAAAGACGCCATGCAGGCGTATATCGACCGCTTCAACCAGGCCGATGCGGCCGCCATCGCCGACCTGTACGCGGACGATGCCACGGTGGAAGATCCGGTTGGCAGCCCGGTGAAGCACGGCAAGACGGAAATCGCGGCGTTCTACAAGATGGCGGTCGCCACCGGGGCGCGGCTGGAGCTGGCGGCACCGATTCGCGCTTCCCACGGCGATTCGGCAGCGATGGCGTTCAATGTCCGGTTGAACATGCCCGAAGGCAAAGCCCACATTCAGGTGATTGACGTCATGACCTTCACCGAAGACGGCAAATTCGCCTCGATGCGCGCCTTCTGGGGCAAGTCCGACATGGTGATGACCCCGTGAGCCCGGAACTGCAGGCGCTGGCCGATCGGTTGGCGCTGCAGGACCTCGTCATTGCCTACGCGAACGCGATTGATCGGCGTGATTTCGATGCACTTGACCATGTTTTCACCGCTGATGCCTACATTGATTATCGGGCCATGGGAGGCATTGACGGCCCCTATCCGACCATCAAGGCCTGGTTGCCGGAAGCCTTGGGGCATTTCCCGGGATACATGCACCTGACCGGCAATGCAGCGTTCACGATTGATGGCGAAACGGCCCGCGGTCGGGTCGCCTGCTTCAACCCGATGGTGGTGCCGCTGCCCGAGGGTGGGCACGACACCCTGTTCCTCGGGCTCTGGTACGTCGACGATTACCGCCGCACCGCGGCGGGCTGGCGGATCAGTCGGCGTTCGGAAGAAAAGAGCTACGACTTCAACGTGCCGTCCTGGATGAAGGCGGCGATTGGCGGCTGATGGGCGCTGAAGGCGTCAGGAAAGCGTCAAATACGTACCGCTACCGAACGCCCCCGAGCTTGCCGCGCGACCGCGGGCGGCGTTAAATCCGGACTCAATCCATGGAACGGAGCTGCAGCAATGTCGATCATTTCACGGGGGGCGGGGCTGCTTCTGGTGCTGGGCTGGGGGTTGCCGTCGTGGGCGGCGGCGGACTGTGAAGCGCCGACGATCGGGGCCGCGCAAACGCCGGTGGTGTCCTCATCCGCCACGCTGAAGGTCGGCGTGCTGCTGCGGGATCAACCGCGAATGGTGGCGGCCGCCGCCGACGGCTCCGTGCCGGGTGCCGCCGAGGTCACCCTGCAGGCGCGAGTGCTCAACCGCGAGGGGGCCTGGTGGTACGTTCGCCTGCACGAGCGATCCGGATGGGTACAGGCTGGCGCGTTGCTGCTTGACCCGGCGTAGCGCCCACGATGGCGTCGAGGCCCGACGAGTAGGATGCGCGTTGATAACGGGGGAGAACAGTCAGTGAAAAAGTGGACGGTGGGTATTCTGGTGCTGCTATTTGTCGGCGCGGTAGCGCTGGCGTCGACCTTCCGCGCCGTCACGCTGCCGGTACCCGAAGGCGCCGAGGTGGCCGTCGCGCCACCGCCCGCCCCGCCGCCGGTGCGGCTGTCGGTGCTGCATGCCGGCCGCATGTTCTCGGCCGCCGCGATGGCCTATCGCAGCGGCGCTTTCAACGATGAGCGCATCTTCGGCATGGATGCGGTGTTGATCGAACATCCGCAAGGCAGCCTGTTGATCGACAGCGGCTTCGGCGAGGACGTGGCGGCGCATTTCGCCACCACACCGATGCTGATGCAGAAGGTGTCGCGTTACGAGGAGGAGATTCCCGTGGCGCAACAACTGCGCGCGGCGGGCCGCGACCCGGGCGATCTTCTGGGGGTGATCCTTACCCATGCCCACTGGGATCATGTCAGCGGTCTGGCGGATCTGCCGGGGGTTCCGGTCTGGGTGCCGCAGGCCGAGCACGATTTCATCCACACCGGCGACCCGGCGACGGCCCTGGCCCGCAACCTGGCGGGCAGCATCGAGTGGCAGATATACGCCTTTGACGACGGTCCTTTCCTCGGATTTGACCGCAGTCTCGACGTCTTCGATGACGGCTCGGTGGTGCTGGTGCCGTCGGGCGGCCACACGCCGGGGAGCGTGATCGTCTTCGTCAGCCTCCCCGAGGGGCAGCGCTATGGCTTCGTTGGCGATCTGGTGTGGCAGGCGGAGGGCATCACCTTGCCGGCCGAGCGGCCGTGGATGACCCGCCGGCTGGTGGATGTGCGCGCCGGCGTGGTGAGCGAGCGCATCGTCCAACTGCACCGGCTGGCACAGCAGATGCCCGAACTGACGCTGGTGCCGGCGCACGACCGGCGGGTGATGGCGACGCTGCCGGCCCTGGCGCCAGCCGCCGCACCCTAGCGGCTGCACGGAACGGCGATGGCGGCCCGCGGGCCGCCATCAGGGGTCAGCTCACCACTTCTTCTGCTGCCACCGGCACCGGCTTGACAGCTTCCGGTGGGGCGCCGTCCATGCCGCGCGCCCGGTGCACACCCTCGACCGCTTGCAGCAGTTCGCGTTTCATCGCCCGCGGGTTGTAGAACTGCTTGTACCAGGCGCGCTGCTTGAGGAAGGCACCATCGCCCTGCACGAACAGCCCCTTGATGCAGGGGCGCTTGTGCCGCCACACCTCGAAGTCCTGCGCGAAGGCGGCCAGCGCCATCGCCTGGTACTGACGGGCGATCTCGGTGTCTTCCGCGGTGTACTGCGGTTGGCCGGTGGGCGATTTCACCATCAGGCCGTGCCACACATAGGCCGAGCCGTCTTCCACCGGTGTATGGGCGATGTAGATGTAGGAATCGTGGGTGCCGCTCATCTTGGTGATCAGCAGGCTGGGGCCGTGGTACACCGCTTCGGTCTCCAGCATCGGCCCTCCAGCAGTGGTCAGGGTGCGGTGACCGCCGCCCATGCGCTGCACCGCAATATGCCCCTTGAACTCGTTTTCAAAGTATTGGGTGATCGACCCGTGCACCGGCCCGAAATGGGCGACATCGGTGATGTTGTCGACAATTTCCTGGGTGTGGCTCTCCACCACCCCGAGATCGTCGAAGGCCAGGGGGACCCAGCTGGGGTCGCTGCACTCGGGAATGACCGGCAACTCGTAGTCGGGCTCACCGCCTTCGGGGTCGTGCCAGACGAACACGGCGCCCAGATGCTCCTTGACCGGCCACGAGCGCACCTTGGCGGCGGGCGGGATGGGGCCGTTGGAGTAGGGGATGTGATTGCACTTGCCATCGGGGCCGAAGCGCCAGGCGTGGTACGGGCAGCGGATGGAGTCGCCCTCCACCGGGCCATCCTGGGCGACATAGCTGGTGCTATTGCGTGCGAGGTGGGTCCCCATGTGCGGGCAGTAGGCATCGAGCAGAATGACGCGGCCGCTTTCCTTGCCGCGATATAGCGCGAACTCCTGGCCGAAATACTTCACGCCCATGGGCTTGTCGGTGACCTTCGCGCTCTCGGCGACCATGAACCAGCCACGGGGGAAGGTGAATTCGCCAAGGCCGTACTCGCGGGACGTTGCCATGTGAGGGACTCCGGTGCCGCCGCGCTTCGCGCTCGTGGCGGGTTGCATGAAAGAAATCGTCGGCAGCGGGTGTTCAGGGCCGCTCCAGCTGCGCGCAGTGTCGGTGGCCGTCCGGGGCGTCTGCATCACCCGTTTGAGTGACCGCGACGTCAGCGGTGGCGTCGGTTTTTGCCCGATTTGTACAGGTTCTGGCTGGTACTCATTTCGGACGATGTTCAATCTGCGGTTTCCTGCGGAAATGCAGCTCCACTCCATTCTTGGGCGCCCCTCTGCTGTGGCCGCCCTGTTGTCGAGGATTTCACCATGCAGGCCTCCAGCGCGAAAGCCGTTCCGATCACCCCCGATGTCCTGGTTCAGCGGGCGCGGCAACTCGCACCGAAGCTGGCCGAGCGTGCCGAGGCCGCCAACGCGGCGCGGGCGATCCCGAAAGAAACCATCGCCGACATGCAGGAAGCGGGCTTTTTCGAGGTGCTCAAGCCCAAGCGCTATGGCGGCTACGAGATGGACCCGCAGGTGTTCTACGACGTCCAAATGGAACTGGCCAAGGGGTGTATGTCCACCGCCTGGGTCTACGGGGTGGTCGGCGTGCACAACTGGCAGATCGCCCTGTTCGACCCCAAGGCGGCCGAGGATGTCTGGGGTGGCGGTGACCATTCCGTCCTGATCGCCTCCACCTACATGCCCAAGGGTCAGGTGACACCGGTCGAGGGCGGATTCCGCTTCAGCGGGCGCTGGGGTTTCTCCAGCGGTATCGAACATTGCGACTGGGTGTTTCTCGGAGGGCTCATCTTCAATGAGGGCCAGCCGCCGGAATACCGGACCTTCCTGCTGCCGAAGTCGGATTTCAAGGTGGTCGACACCTGGCACACCATGGGGCTCAAGGCCACCGGCTCCAACGACATCGTGGTCGAAGACGTATTCGTCCCCGAGTACCGGACCCACAAGGCCAGCGATGGCTTCATGGGCACCAACCCGGGCCGTGACACCTTCACCGCGCCGCTGTACCAGTTGCCGTTCGGCCAGATCTTTGTTCGCGCCGTGTCCACCGCCGCCATCGGCGGGCTGGAGGGCATGATCGAGTGCTTCAAGGAATTCGGCGGCAACTGGACCGGCAACATGGGCGCCAAGACCTCCGAACAGGTGCCGGCGCAGATGGCGGTGGCCAATGCCAGCGTCGCCGCCGATGAAATGCGCCTGGCACTGGACCGCAACTTCACCGAACTCAAGGCCGCGGCCGTCAAGGGCGAGCCGGTGAGTGTCGAACGTCGCCTGCACTTCCGCTACCAGGCGGCGCAGGTGGTGGACCGCTGCTGCGAGCACGCCTACAAGCTGCATTCCGCCTGCGGTGGCCGCGGCATCTTCACCGACTTCCCGCTGGTGCGCTTCTTCACCGACATTCTCTCGGCACGCGCGCACTATGCCAACAACCCGGACGTGTTTGGGCGCAACTTCGGCGGTGCACTGCTCGGCCGCGAGAACACCGACTTTTTCATCTGATCGCGACGATGGTCGCGTACCACCCCTCTCCGGGTCACCCGGGAGGGGTTTGTTTTTTCGGGAGGGGACCATGGGCATGAACGAACCCACGCAGATCTGGGACGAGGAATTTGACGTGGTGGTGGTCGGCTCCGGGGCCGGCGGCATGACCGCGGCACTGTGCGCCGCCGGTGAGGGTCTCAAGGCGCTGGTCATCGAGAAATCCGAGTTCTACGGCGGCACCTCGGCGGTGTCCGGCGGCGGCATCTGGATTCCCTGCAACGACGACATCGAGAAGAACGGTGGCCGCGATTCCTACGAGGCCGCGCTGGGTTACGTGAAGTTGCTGACCGAAGGGGAAGTCCCCGAGTCGCGTATTGCCGCCTACCTGCAGAACGCCCCGGAGATGGTGCGCCACCTCGCCCGCCAGTTTGGCGTGCGCTTTCGCAGCGTGCCGCTCTATCCGGACTACTATCCGGACAAGCCGGGTGGCCTCGACGGTCACCGCTCGATGGAGCCGGTGGAGTTCAACGCAGCCCTGTTGGGCGAGGAATTCGACCGCCAACGACCGCCGTTCAAGGGCACCCAGGTGATGGGCCGCCTGTCGATGAACCAGGTCGAGGCCCACACCCTGTTCACCAAGGGCAAGGGCTGGATCGGCCTCATCATGAAGATGATGCTGCGCTACTGGTTGGATCTGGGGTGGCGCTTCAAGACCAAACGCGACCGCCGCATGACGCTGGGCCAGGCGCTGGTCGGTCAGCTGCGGTATGCGCTGCAGCAGCAACAGGTGCCCCTGTGGCTGGAGACCGGCTTGACCGACCTGGTGCACGACAATGGCCGCGTGACCGGCGTCGTGGCGCAGCGCGGGGGGCGTGCCATTCGCCTGCGGGCCCGCCGCGGCGTGATTCTCGCCAGCGGCGGTTTCGAGTCCAACCAGCAGATGCGTGAGCAGTACCTGCCGCATCCGACCCAAGTGGCGTGGACCGGTGCGCCGCCGATCAATCATGGCGACGGCATCCGTGCCGGACAGGCCCTGGGCGCCGGCCTCGGGTTCATGAACCTGGTGTGGGGCTCGCCCACCGTGCACGTACCGGGCGCCAGTTCGCAGACCACCCTTTTTGTCGAAAGGGCGATGCCCCGCTGCGTCATCGTCAACCGCAAGGGCCAGCGTTTCGTCAATGAAGCGGCGGCCTATCCGGACGTGGTAACCGCCATGTATGCCGACGATGCCAAAGGCAACGGCGCGGTGCCGGCCTGGTTCATCTTCGACGCCCAGTTCCGCAAGAAATACCCAGCCGGCCTGTTCCTGCCCGGCCAGATGCAGCCGGACTCGGCGCTGCCCAAGGACTGGCTCGACAAGGTCTACTACCGCGCCGACAGCCTGGCGGCGCTGGCGGCCAAGATCGGTGTCGACGCCCAGGGGCTGGCCGCCACCATCGAACGCTTCAATGCCCATGCGGTGAAAGGCGAAGACCCTGATTTCCACAAGGGCACCACCGCCATCGATCGCTACTACAGCGATCCGCAGAACCAGCCCAACCCCTGTCTGGGACCGCTCACCGACGGTCCGTTCTACGCCATCCGGCTCGACCCCGGCGAGATCGGCACCAAGGGCGGCCTGCTCACGGATGAGCATGCGCGGGTGCTGCGGGAGGATGGCGGCGTCATCGAGGGGCTCTACGCCACCGGCAACACCTCGGCCGCAGTGATGGGCAAGACCTACGCGGGCGCAGGTTCCACGCTGGGCCCGGCGATGACCTTCGGTTATCTGGCCGCGCGCGACCTCGCACGCCAGCCGGTGGCGCCGACGGTCACGGCGTAAGGCTGTCGATCCAGTCGCCGATCAGATCCACCGCCGCGGCATCCACCACGTGGGTGGCCAGCGGCGGCATCTGCCCCTCGCCGCGGCGGTTCATGCGCAGCCACAGGGTGCTGCGATGGCGATCACCGGGGGCGATGATGCGGGCGTCTGCCACGCCGAGATCGCCGGCCAGGGGTGCCCTGCCGAGGGCCTCCAGGTCCGCCGGGTCGTCGCTGTAGCGCAGGTTCAAGGTGACCGGCAGGGTATTGTCGGGGTTGTGACACTGGGCGCAGTTGGCCGCGAGATAGGCGCGGGCGCGGGCGTCCAACGGTGCCACGGCATCGGTCGGATCGGGCCAGCGCGGGTAGCGATCCGCGCCCTCCAGCGGCGAATCGAACAGCCCGATGTGATCCAGTGTCCGCAGCTGGTTGTCGACCGCCAGCGGATACGCCAGCGCACGGTTCATCTGCCCGGTTTCCAGCCCGAGCACGAAGCCCGCGGTGGCGTTGTGGCAGGTGGCACAGTCGGCGGTGCCGGGAAAGTCGTAGCGTTGCGCCTGCGGCCCTGCCGAGGTCATCACGGGTTCTACCCCGTAACCACGGACGGTTTGGAAAGAGCTGAAAACTTCTGATCCTGCTTGGCGACTCTACGCCGCATTCTCGGGTTGTGGAATCGCTCGATGTAGTCGAACACATCCGCCTTGGCGACATCGAGCGTCGGATACTTCACACGGTGCGTGCGCTCCCGCTTGAGCATGCCGAAGAAGCCCTCGCAGGCAGCGTTGTCTCCGCAATGGCCAACGGCACTCATTGAGCACAGCAGCGTGTTCCTGGTCAGATAGCGTTGATAGTCACTGCTGCGGAATTGGCTGCCGCGATCCGAATGTAGGATCACTGACCATCCGCCCTGACGTTGCCAGATCGCCATTTCGACGGCCCGGATCACCATCTGACGGTCCTGCCGGTGATGCATCGACCACCCGATCACGAGCTTGCTGAACAGGTCGAGGACGACGCATAGATACAGCTTGCCCTCGTCGGTTTTGATCTCGGTGATGTCGGTCACCCACTTGGTCTCGGGCTCCAAAGCATTGAAATCCCGCTCCAGCAGATTGCGCACGCCAGGTGGCGGCAGCCCCGGCTGACCGCGCGGGCCGCGCCGTTTCCTGCGCGGCCAGCCCTGCACGCCGTGCAGCGCCATCAGGCGAGCCACGCGATTGACGCTGGCAGTCTCACCTTCTTCGGCAAGATCCTCCTGCATGCGAGGCGCACCCAGAACGCCACGGCTGTCTTCGTGAAGCTCACGGATGCGTGCAAGCAGTCGATCGTTGTCGACCTGACGTGCGCTGGGCTGGCGCGTACTCCAGCCGTAATAACCGCTCGGCGACACCCGCAGGCAGCGGCACATCAGGCGAACAGGGAAATCATCGCGGCAACGCTCGATCGCCTGATATCTCAGGACGACCCCTTGGCAAAGAACGTCGCCGCTTCGCGTAAAAAATCCCGCTCCTTCTTCACCCGGGCAAGCTCGCGTTTGAGCCGCGCCAGCTCCTCATCGCGGGCGGTGCCCGTGCCACCAAAGGCGACTTGCCCTTGGCCCTCAATCTCGCGCTTCCAGCGGGTTAGCAGGCTGTCCCGGATGCCCAACTCCCGGGCGACCTGCGCGCAACTCACACCCGGCTGGCGGCACTGCTCAACAGCCCCGCGCTTGAACTCCGGGCTGAACTTCCTTCGCTTCGACATGAACACTCCTTTTGGCCATTGTCGGCCTTCTCGAAAGTGTCCGTGCTATCGGGGTAGAACCCGGCGGGTGTACATCCCCAAGCCGGACGGCAAGCAAAGGCCGCTGGGTATCCCGACGATCCGTGACCGCGTGGTGCAGACCGCTTTGATGATGGTGCTGGATACCATCTCCGAGGCCGACCTGCCACCCGAGCAGCACGCGTATCGAAGGGGGCACAGCGCGCTCAGCGCCGTCCAGCAGGTGCACGGCTGGCTGACGCGAGGTCACACGCAGGTCATCGACGCCGATCTCTCCGGCTACTTTGACAGCATCCCGCATGCCGAGCTCATGCGATCGGTCGCGCGCCGGGTAGTCGACCGGCACGTGCTGCATCTGATCCAGATGTGGCTCGATGCGCCGGTCGAAGAGACCGGCAGGCGGGGACGTACGCAGCGGACGACCGTCAATCGCGACAGCAGCCGGGGGACGCCTCAAGGCGCGCCGATTTCACCACTGCTCAGCAACCTCTACATGAGGCGGCTGATTCTCGCGTGGAAGCGGTTAGGCCTCGAGCGGCGGTACGCCGCTCGCATCGTCAACTACGCCGACGACATGGTCATCTGCTGCGCACGCGACGCCGATGAGGCGTTGAATGCGTTGCGGCAACTGGTCGGACGACTGAAATTGAGGGTGAACGAGGACAAGACGCACATCTGTCGGCTGCCGCAAGGTCGCTTCGACTTTCTGGGATATACGTTCGAGCGGTGCTATTCGGAGGTGACCGGCCGTTCCTATCTGGGCACGCGGCCGTCGAAGAAGAGCATCCGGCGTCTGATGCAAGCCATCAGCGCCGAGGCCCACATCAACCGGGCCTTGCTTGAGACGGAATACATCGTGGGGCGGTTGAATCGGATGCTCGTCGGCTGGGCCAACTATTTCTGCATCGGCCCCGTTGGCAAAGCATACCGAGCCATTGACCGGCACACCGCGCTGCGGCTTCGCTGGTGGCTGTGCGACAAACACAAGGTTCCAAAGGCGACCATGCGCTACTCGTTCGACTACCAGTACGAGACGCTGGGTCTGATCAGCCTGAGAACCAAGCCGCGCAACCGTCCGTGGGCGAACGCATGAGTCCTTGTCCGAGAGCCGGATGCGGGAAATCCGCACGTCCGGTTCGATGAGCGGGATGTGGAAACGGAGTTACGGTGAAGGTACTTGGGCACCGTCAGACGAAAGGGGCGGCAACAGACAACCCGAACCTACCGCCGCCGCGCCACATCTCGACTCTACTTGGAACGACTTCGGGCTACTGCAGAGTGACGCCGGGCATCCCCTTCGCCCGCGGCCCCTTTTCGAGGCCAAAGGCTTTCCGGACGTGATCAATCGGAAAATCGAGCTTGCCGTTGATCGTCGTGATGTTGTCGGAAAGGTAATTGGTCAGCTGTTCTGCCGAACGCATGCCATCGCGGACCTCCAGTTCGAGGCGCCAGGCGACTTGACTGATGGCGCTCAGAACCGACCTGGATTTCGCAGGCTCGATGAGCACTGGCTTCATCCCGGCTATCTCGTCGGCAGCAAGGTCGGCGGGCACTCCGAGTGTGACTAGCGACTTATGCAGCGAGAGCAAGAAGCGCTGCGGAACGGTTGCGAAGGGCGCGGCATCAATCACTACCAAGTGGCGTGTCTGGTCGTTCATGACCAGTATCACTTTTTTCCGGCCTGCCTGAATCAGATTGGCAGTCCAGTCGCCAAGCCGCGTGACCGTCTCCTCAGCTGCGGCGCCGGCGCGCCACGGAGTCCTCATCGCCTTGAGAAGCTTCGCGGTACATCTGAGCACTGTCATGGCGCGAGCTTCGCACAGGGTTAGGGTGAGGGCCATTGTGAGGCCGGTATTGTGGGGGGCGAGCGGCGGGCCGCTCGGGACCGGACGGTCGGCGCCAGATCCTGATGGACTCACTTCAGCCCGAAGTGGTCATCGAGCTTGAGGCATTGGCGGGTCAAAAGCGGACGCTCAGTGTTACAGAAGTATCCGGAGGGCTCCCCACGGATCGTGGCTTCGCGCGACGGAGTACATCATCGCGAACGAAGCCAGGGCGAGCGTATAAGAAATCCAGCGAACCTTCGGGGTCCGGCCGCGGCGCAGCGCAATGGTGCCGGCGAGCACGTAAGGCACCAGCAACGCAAGTTTCATCGCGAGCCATCCATTGGCGAACATGGCGCTCGGCAGGATGGACACCAGCATCAGGGCGGCCGTCAGCAGGATCGTGTCGATCGCATAGCTGCTGTAGCGCATCGGCGCGGCAAGCGCCCACACCTGCCTGTCGGCCATGACCAACCCGCCGCGGACGAGGAAGAGGCTGCCGCTGATCAGCACCGCGCCGATGTGGACCAGCTTGATCTGCGCGTAGAACTCAATCATTCAGCCGGGTTTTCCGTCGGCACGCGGCGCGAGATAGGTACGTCCCGCCCAGACGGCCCACGGGGCCAGTGCCAATACCCAGCCCAGGCCCGCGAGGGCCTGCATCGCGTAGCCGGCATGAAACTCGGCGGCGATGCGAAGCAGCGCGACGCCTTGTATCGACACGAAGGCGAAGGTCGCAATGCGGGGCAGCACCAGAGGCCGCCCGGAATGCCCTTGGGTGACACGGGTGACCATCGCAACCAGCACACTGCCGAAGAAACCGACGAACAGCGCGTGCGCCGGGGCCCGTCCAAGCAGAACCACGCCATCCATGTAGTAGCCGACGCTCTGAATGGCGTAGAGCGTGAAAGTCACCGGCAGCCACAACAAGCCGATGAACAGCACGCGCAGTAGCGCCGGAACCTGCGCGCCGTCCTTCGCGCGCGGCCACCAGCGCCACACAAGCAGCGCCGTGAGTCCAAGCAAGGGGATGTCGACGAGCCAGAGCCATCGGTACCCGGATATCAGCGCGATGGCCAGGTGACCAAGGCACAACACCCACATCGCCCCGAGCACCCAGAACGGGCGCCAGGGAATGTATCCGGCCACCACATTGCCGGCGAAGAACGGAAACATACGGTGCGCGACGGTGAGGTAGATCGGCGTCAGCAACCCGAAGGTGCCGATCTGGGCGCTCGCCTGCATCCAGATGGGCGGAGCTCCGCCGAGGAAGCCGCCGAACGCGGCAAGTCCGGCGACGCCTAAGCACAGCGCCAGGGCGCAGGAGCGCGCATGCCAGGTCCTGCCGGGCTCGCGCCACAGATGCGGAATCAGCGCGTGGAGTCCGGCCAGCCAGCCCAGGCAGGTCAGCGCCCAGCCGGCGGCGATGCCGGATTTCCATCCGAGTGCGCCCACGAGCGTCAGCAGTTGTCCGCCGAACAGGCCAATGCCAACCGGCAGATAGCGCGCGCGGGGCAGCTCCGGAAGCTGCATCCAGCGCGGGAAGACCGTCAGCAAGAATCCGAAGATGAAACTCGGCAGCATCTGGTACTGCATGACGAATGCGTGCAGCCAACCTGCATAGACGCCCGGTTGCGGCAGCGCCCAGCCGAAGGTCTGCGACGCAAGCCACGCCGTCCACCACACCATCGCGAGCAGAACGTTGCTTGCACCGACAAAGAACAGCAGTCGATGCGGCGCCGCACCGAGTTGCTGCAAGGAGACGGGGTTCCGCTCCTGGTCGCTCATCGTCTCCGGCCTACAACACCGACTTGCCGGCTTCTGCGTCTTCTACCGCTTCCGGCTTGGGCGCGATCCACAGACGAACCACAAACCAGGCCAGTGCGACGGCGCCGATGCTGAACACCACGTCGCCGGGTACGCGCAGCCACACGAGCAGTTCGACGATCGGCTTGCCCATGAACTCGGCAGAGCGCGCGTAGGCATAGCCGTGTTCGATCGCGGCGAGTAACTGCAGCGTGCCCAGCGGCAGCAGGGTCAGCAGCGCCATCAGCGCCAGACCGATGTTGAGCGCCCAGAAGGCTATGCCCAGCAGCTTGGTGTTCCAGTGCATCTGCCCGCGCAGTCCGCGCAGGCAGAACAGAACGAGCGCAATGCCGAGCATGCCGTAGACGCCGAACAGTGCCGTATGGCCATGAAGCGGCGTCAGGTTCAGACCCTGCATGTAGTACAGCGAAAGCGGCGGATTGATCAGAAAACCGAACAGCCCAGCCCCGACCAGGTTCCAGAACGAAACGGCAAGGAAGAACATCACCGGCCAGCGGTAGCGGACCATCCACGGCGCCGCCTCGCCGTACTTGTAGGTCTGGTAGGCCTCAAAGCCGATGTAGGCCAGCGGCACGACTTCCAGGGCGCTGAAGCTGGCACCGAGCGCCACGACCCCAATCGGTGTCCCGACGAAGTAGAGATGGTGCAACGTGCCGAGCACGCCGCCCGCCATGAAGATGATCGTCGCGAACAAGACTGCGACGGTTGCAGTATCGACGCGCACAAGGCCGAGCCGCGTGAAGATCAGCGCCATCACCGCGGCGGCGAAGACCTCGAAGAAGCCTTCCACCCACAGATGCACCAGCCACCATCGCCAGTATTCGACCTCGGAGATATGCGTGTGCTCGCCCCACATCAACGCCGCGCCGAAGAACAGGCCGATCGCGACCGTCGACAGGAACAGTAGCGCGGTGATGGAACGCGTTTCCGCGGCCGGATTGCGGAGCACCGGCCAGAGCGCACGCGCGACCAGCACCAGCCACAGCAGCAGTCCGATGAACAGATACCACTGCCAGAACCGGCCCATGTCGGCGTATTCCCAGCCCTGATGACCGAACCAGAAGTTCCGTTCGAGCCCTAGCTTCTGCATCACCGCCATCCACTGACCCGCGAACGAGCCGACGACGATGATCAGCAGAGAGACGAACAAGAAGTTGACACCGAATCGCTGGAACCTGGGCTCGTGCCCCGATAGCGCCGGTGCGATATAGAGCCCCGTGCCAAGCCAGGCGGTCGCGATCCAGAGCACGGCGAGTTGTGTGTGCCAGGTTCGCGCCAGTGAGTAGGGAAGGTACTCCGACAGCGGGAATCCGTACGCGTCCTGTCCTTCCACCTGGAAATGTGCGGTGACCGCGCCAAACAGGATCTGCACGAGGAACAGGGCCAGCACGATCCAGAAGTACTTGGCGGTCGCTCGCATCGAGGGTGTGATACGCAACAACGCGAACGGATCGGAAGCGGGCTTCGGCGACGATTCCGTTGCCGGGCCATGCGTGACTGCGTAATGCCAGCCCAGTAGCGCGATGCCGGCCAACAGGAACAGCACGCTGAAAGCCGACCAGACCCACAGCGGCGGCGGCGGGGTGTTGCCTACCAGCGGTTCCGATGGCCAGTTGTTGGTGTAGGTGACCTTCTTGGGGGTGACGCCGCTTTGCGTCGGGACCAGTTCAACGGCCTGCTGGCGCTCCGTCGTCGCTGCCCATGCCGTCCACCAGAAGAACGCCGTCAGCGCGCGGCGGTTCTCGGCCGTGCCCACGGTGTCGTTGCGCATCGCATAGTGTTCGCGCAGTTCGGCGGTGTCGGGATCCGATCCGAACAGGCTTTCGTAGTGTGCCTGCACGATGCCGATGGCAGCGACGCGGTCCGCGGTCAGAGTGATGGTCTGCGTCGACGCATCATAGGTATTGCGCCGCATCATCTCCTGGAGCCGTCCTCGCAGCGCGGCCTGCTCGTCGCCGGCTAATTGCGCATAGCTCGAGTCGTGAATGCGAGACGCCCAGATGTCGAGTACGGCGCGCGCCTCCCGGTTCAGCCAGTCCGCGCTCCAGTCGGGCGCCACGTAAGCACCGTGCCCCCAGATCGAGCCGAGCTGCATGCCGCCGAAGGACTGCCAGACCTGTCGACCACGCTCGATGTCGCTGCGCGTGAAGACTTCGCTATCCTGGGCGTCGACGACGCGCTCCGGCATGGGCGGAGCGGCCCGGAAAATCTCCCCGCCGGCCCATA